>CAWEHO010000013.1:0-369126 GCA_963808905.1 uncultured Actinomycetota bacterium | reverse complement strand
ACAGGTAGTCGGCGATCTCGAAGGCGGCGAGGGCATGCTGTTCCGTGAGGAGGACGGTGTCGACCTGCTCATGGATCCGCTCATGGTCTCGAAGATGAGGTCGACCAGCGCTGGCGTCAGACCCTGCAAGGGCCGGTCGGGCCATAGCACGCTGGGTTTCCCGTTCTGCATCGGCCTTGCGTCCGTCGAGGGTCCCGCTACGGTGCCATTGTCACCGCGACAGGAGAGACGCTTGAACCAAGCAGATCCGATCACCGCTGGCCCACACCTGCGTCTGGTGTGGCCGCAATGGCAGGGTGCTGGTACCGAGAGCGTCCGCTCGTTGGCTGCTGAGTTTCCCTTCGATCTCGCTCGGCGCGGCTACTCGGTCGGCACGAAGGTGCTCCAAGCGGTGCTGCCTGAACACGATGGCCCGACCGCTGTCGCGCCCGTCGAGATGGGCGATATCGGGCTCGAGGAGCGCGACGGCATTGAAGCGAAGGCCGTCGTGCTTCAGCAGCTGCGCAGCGCGCTGGCGATCATCTCCGAACACCAACCTGCGCGCATCACGACGGTTGGCGGCGAGTGCTCAGTAAGCATGGCGCCGTTCTCGTACCTGATCAACAAGCACGGCGAGGACCTGGCGATCCTTTGGATCGACTCCACCCTGACATGGGTACGGGTGAGACCGCCTATCCCGGCTTCCACGCCATGGTCGTCTCCGCGCTCACCGGTCACGGCGACCAGGAGGTCCTCGAGATGCTGCCGGCCACGACTACCGCCGATCGCGTCGCGCTTGTCGGCATGCATGACTGGACCGACCCGACGCTGCCGGCAATCGCCGACGAGTGGGGGCTGAGCGTGTTCAGCCCTGACGCGCTACGGTCCACCAGCGCGCCGCTGCTCGACTGGCTCGGCGACACCGGCGCCACGAAGGTGGCCATCCACTTTGACGTCGACACCATCGACGCGGACGAGATCCAGCTGGGTCTGGGCGCCGATCTCGGTGGCCTCACCACTGCCGAAGCGCGCCGCGTGGTCGCCGACATCGACGGTACGGCCGAGGTCGTCGCCCTCACCATCGCTGAGTTCATACCTCGTCAGGTGATGCACCTGCAGCAGATCCTCGCCGGATTTCCACTGCTCGGTCCGAGAGCTTGAGCAGACTCCGCACGACAGCCGACCCTTGACGGCACCGGGCGGTCGCACCCGGAAACGGCTTCTCGCCAGTTTCGCGCGCCCGCTGGAGGGTCCTCTTACGGCGACGCGTTCTCCTATGGCTGACGGCGTACGGCACACTCTTCCTGGCCTAGACGCCGTGTTATGAGCTGCTCGCGTGCAAACGCAGCGCGCAAGTGAACCAGTCGAAGATCGGCGACAGGGAGGGCTGGGTCGGCCAGCCGTTGATGACGTGGAGCAAGGTGACGTAGCGCTCCGTTCGCGGATCGTTGGCGATCTCTAGCCGACGAAGCAAGGCGTTGCGGTACTGGGGCGTGTCAGTGGTCTGGAAGGTCTCGGCGTAACGCTCGACGAGGTCGTCGAGGATGGGTGCGGCCGTATTGCCGGCGGGGTCGATGCCAGCGGTGAGGGCAGCGGCCACCCGCTGGCGGACGTAGTCGCTCAGGTCGTGGTGCAGGCCCGTCCGATCCCCGGCGTCGCGTTCAGCTGCCTGGTACTCGGCCATGCGGCGAACACTGGCCCGAAAGTCTGGGTCCTGCACGAGTTCGGCAAGTTCCACCCATGCCTCGACCTGGTGCGGCTCGGGATCGTCGGGGAGTTCAGGTCTCATCGCCCGCAGCATCGCGACGAGCTCGGGATTGGCGTTGGTGTCGCCAAAGGTGTCATCGAGGAAGTCGTCGATGAGGTGTTGGCGTTCGACATCCGACATCTTGGCGAGCCGGTGCATCAGAGCGACCTCCTCAGGTGTGGTGTTGGTCTTGGCCGCGGCGCGGAGCACCGCGCGACGCAACCGCAAGGTCTGGATCTGATGGTCCAGGACCTTCAGGTGAGCGGCCGCGACCTCGGGCAAGGATGTCTGAGCGTTCAAAAGCGCCCGAATCGACTCGAGCGGAAGCCCCAGGTCGCGCAAGGTGCGGACGAGGTCCAGGCGGGCGACGGCCTCCACGTCGTACAGCCGGTAGCCGGACGCGCTCCTAGCGCTGGCCGGAACAATCCCGACGTCGGAATAGAAGCGGATGGTGCGCACCGACAGTCCGCTTCGACGTGACAGGTCACCGATGGAATAGGAACGGTTCTCCTCCACGACCTCAAGCCTGCCGTCTCCACCTACTGGAGACTCAAGCGATTCGGGATCAAACCTTGCAAGAACCCGGGGTTCCTTGAGCGCGCTCCATTGTGACGACTTGTATAAGTTGCTCCGTCCTGTATGTCCTTCCCGTTCTGACTCAATCCGGCGCCGTAGGAGGGTCGGCTTCCGGTACGGTCCCAAACGAGCAAGGGCGACGGCGGCGCTTCAGGCCAGTGCTGCCTTCACGACCAGATCGAACGTCGGACGCGGGTCAGCCTCGTCATGGCGAGCGATGCGATGCAGGATCAGCCCTTCGGTGCAGGCCGCGATGGTGGCGGCGGCGGCCCGCGGATCATGAGCGCCCAGCTGAGCTAATGCGGGAATCGCCGTGGCCTCCATGGCTTCCCTGCCGCGGGTCAGGGCCTCCCGGAGAACCGCATCGTGGCTACCCTCCAGAAAAAGGACCAGCCGTGCGGTCGTCTGTACGCGATTGGTGCGAGTCATGTGTTCGAACTCCGCGCAGAGCGCGTCAACTAGGCCCTCGGCTGAGGCGGGGAAGAAGGCGGCGCCGACGCCTGGCAGCTCGCGCTCGACGATCCTCTCCACGACACCGGTCAGCAATGCCGCCCGGGTACGGAAGTAGTTCGATGTTGAGCCCTTCGGCAGCCCGGCCCTGGCGTCGACGCGACCATGGGTGAGCGCACGAAGCCCCTCGGTTCCCACCAGGTCGATAGCCGCGTCAAGCGCGCGAACCCTTGGCGTGCTCATATCGCCACTATAAACCTAGTGACATTGCACTACATTGGTAGTAGTGTGCTCCGTGAGATCGGGCTAGCGGTAAGAAGGGTGACTCTGATGCCATCGGTGCCGACATGACCGACAATACCCAGATCACGGCGCTGCCGCAGCGCAAGATCGTCCAGTGTCCAGGACAATCCACGGGGGCCCAGCCCTCAAAGACCAGTAAGGAGGTTTCAGGTGTACGGGGTCACGACAACTTTCCCAGCACCCGTCGAGATGTACGACAGGATGCATGCCGAGATGATGAGGCGGGCCGGCCCGTCCGTCGACGGTTTGCTCGTGCACATCGGGCGAGCGACGACCGACGGCTTCCAGATAGTGGAAGTCTGGGAGTCCAAAGAGCAATACGACCGCGCCCACGCCGACATCGAAGTTCCCCTGAGCGGGAACTGGCTGGCGACCAGCTTCCATCCTCGACGGAGCTCGCAACAGAAACCTTCGACGTACACGGCCTTGTCATACCCAACGGCAACATCCTGATCTAGCCACTGCCTTGGCTATTGACCCCTGCCGGCTTTGGGTAGTGACCTCCTCCTAAGACGTTCGCCGTTCAGGGCCGACTTGATTTGCAAGTGGCGCGCCCGGAGTGCTCGCTCGCCATAGTCGATAAGAGGCCCATGGGCGGCCTGGCCAGCTGGTCCAGAAGGTGCTTGGCCTGGTTCGGTTCAAATTCGGCTCCTCGCAACGCGGCCGACCCCTTCGCCCCGACAACCCTCATCCCTTCCCGGGTACGCATCCGGATCAGGTCAGCTTCGAACCCGCCACCATCGCCAGCACGTTGCGCAACAACCGCCCACCGGGTCGGTCGGATCCTGGATTGAGCCGCTAAGGCTGGGCTGGATGTTCCGCCTGGTCAACTCGTCCAAAATGCCTCGAGCATCAAGCAGCGACCGCGCGAGCGGTCCAGCTTGGTCACCACCAAGGTGTCGCCAGCCCGACAGGCGGCCAGCTCCAGCCGCAGACCGGGTCGGTCGCGGCTGTTGCCCTTGAGGCGTGATCGACGTAGATGCGATCATCACCGACACCAATCGTGCTGCTCTGTTTGCGACGCGTGCGTATCCCACCAGCAGTTCATTCATCGACCCGCGATGACCTGGCAGGGTGGAGACGTCAAGAGCCACATGTGGTGCCCGCAAACCGGTCAGCTTGCGGGCCATGAGGTTCACGTGCGGGATTTGTTTCGCTGACACGATCGTCAGGCACATTTCCGGCAGAGACCGGTCGTCACCCAGCCGCGACCAGCAGGACGACGTTGGTCAGAGCGATACCGATGGCAGCGACGAACGGAACGCGACCCCGCCGGGAGACCGCAAGCGCGGCCAGCAGCCCCACCAGGACGAGCGCGGCCAGCGACGACGTTCGGGTGATGCCGGCACCCAGCGCGACGACCAGCGTCCCAGCGACCAGCACCGTCGTGGCCACGGCGGGGAGCAGCCGCGCGCCGATCCGGTGCGGCAGTCCACGGACGCCGGTGGCCTCGTCGTCGCCGAGGTCGGGCAGCACGTTGAGCAGGTGTGCACCGACACCGAGCAACGCCGCCGCGAGCGGCGTCCACCACGGCGGCAGCTCGGGGGGCGGCCGGCCAGGGACACGAACACCACCAGCCCGCCGAAGGAGAAGGCGTACGGCGCCCAGGACCACACCGTCGACTTCAGTCCGGCGTTGTAGGCCCAGGCCGACGCGACGCACAGCAGGTGGACGGCACCTGCCCACAGGCCGCACGCGAACGAGAGGGCGACCACGGCGACCACGGACAGCGCGCAGGCGAGGCGCACGGTCCGGGTGCTTACCTCGCCGGCGGCCAGCGGCTTGTCGGTGCGGCCGACCTCCCGGTCGCGCTCTTGGTCGATGAGGTCGTTGGACCAGCCGACCGAGAGTTGGCCGGCCAGCACCGCGACGCCGACGAGGAGCACCCGCCCGGGGTTGAGGCTGGCGGCCACGGCCAGCAGCAGCGAGAGCACCACTACCGCCAGGGCAGGCCCCGCGTGCGCGGCCCGGAGCAGCGGTGTCAACGCCGCCCCCGCAGTGCAGGCGGGAGCGCCAAGCAGGGCTGCGGCTCCGCTGCAAGGGAGTCCTCTGGCAGCTGCTCGACTTGCTCGCGGCACTCTGGGCTGATCTCGCGGCTGCCGTTGAGCACTCCGGCCCGGAACGCCGCCCAGTCGACCCACCTCGCCTCGTCGACCTCGTCGGGGTCCGGTGCGGGCGGGTCGGAACTGGTCGCCACGAGGAGGGGGCACATCTCGTTCTCGACGACCCCGTCGGGCATCACCGCGCGGTAGCCGAAGCGCGGCAGCAGCAGCCTGGCGCCGTAGGCCCGTACGCCGATCTCCGCGCGCACCCGCCGGCTACTCGTCACGTCTCGCCAGGGCCTTGTGACCGCAGACATTGTTGATCCACACACCCGGCCATATCGGCTTGCCAGCGCCCGCCGGGTCAGCAGCAGCCGGCCGTGGCGGTCGAATAGGTAGCAGGAGAAGGCCAGGTGCAGCGGGGTGTCCGTGTGGTGCACCGTCGCCTTCGGGCTGATGCCGACGGCCAGTCCGTCCTCGTCGAGGAGGACGACGAGCTCGACCGCGCCCGCCGGCGAGCTCATGCCGGCCTCGCGAGCTGGTCGACCACGGCGCCGAACACGCCACGGGAGCGCCGCCGCAACGGCTACCACCCGGTCGCGCAGGGCGCGGTGACGGGTCGCCGTCAGCAGGACCTGGGTGAGCAGGTCGTGGCGCCAGCTGAGCCGGCGCCACGCCACCTCGTAGCGCTGCGGCCGCCCGGCGGCGACCGCCTCCACGGCCGCTCGTGCCTGGGCGAGCCCGAGCGCGATGCCCTCCCCGGTCAGCGCGTCGACGTAACCGGCCGCGTCGCCGACCAGCAGCACCCGGCCGGCGACCCGGCGCCGCGCGCGCTGGCGCAGCGGTCCGGCGCCGCGCACCCGGGAGCCGGCCGGGCCCGCCAGCCGCGCGGCGAGCGGCGGGAACGCCTCGAGCAGTCCGCCGAACGGCCGCCGCTCGTCGCTGAGCACGGCGACCCCGACCAGGTCGGCGCGCGACCGGGGTCACGTAGGCCTCGCCGACCGGCGACCAGTGCACCTCGACCAGGACGGTCCACGGCGCCACCGCGAAGTGCCGGCGCAGGCCGTAGCGGCGCGGCCGCGCGACCGGCGCGGTCCAGGCCGAGCAGCCGGCGCGACGGGGAGTGCAGGCCGTCGGCGGCGACCAGCTAGCGGGCCGGCTCGCCGTCGACGAGCACGTGGTCGCCACGGTCCTCGACCGTGCGCACGGCCCGCTGCACGGTCCGCACGCCGGCCGCCGCGGCGGCCTCGGCGAGCGCCGCGTGCAGCGTCGTCCGCCGCACGCCGCGGCCGGGCCCGTGCGCGGAACGGCGCCTCGGCGGACTGGGTGCCGTCGAGGTAGCGGATGCCGGTGAACGGGTGCCCGTCCAGCTCGACCCCCAGCTCGGTCAGTGCGGCGACGGCGCCCGGCATCAGCCCCTCGCCGCAGGCCTTGTCGATCGGCGCCCGCGCGCGGTTCGACCACCGCGACGTCGAGGCCGGCCCGCGCGGCGTAGAGGGCGGTGGCCAGCCCGACCGGGCCCGCCGCCCGCGACCAGCGAGGTCACGCACCGGCGGTGCTCGCGCGGGCAGCGTGGCGCAGCGCGGCGTCCTCCACCCGGATCCGCACGGCGAGCAGGGCGCGCGTTGAGCACCGTGAAGCCAGCGGCGGTGAGCCAGGCGGCGTGCACCAGCGGCAGCGCGACGCCCTCGACGACGACCGCGACGTAGTTGGGGTGCGCGCACCAGCCGGTAGGGCCCGCCGGTCGACCGGCGGCAGGCCGGGCACCACGATCACCCGGGTGTTCCAGCGCCGGCCCAGGGTGGCGATGCACCACCAGCGCAGCGCCTGCGAGGCGAGCACCAGCGCGAGCATCGACCAGCGCGAGCGCGGGCGGCACCGACGGGCGGCGCACCCATGCCTCGACGAGCATCGCCACGAGCAAGCCCGATGTGCAGCGCCACCATCACCGGGTAGTGGCCGCGGCCGCTCTCCTCGCCGCCGCGCTCGAAGCTCCACGCGGCGTTGCGCTTCGAGACGACTAGCTCGGCGAGGCGCTCGAGGCCCGACTAGCGCGACCAGCACCGTGAACGCGGTGAGGCCGGTCACTAGGGCACCCTCTTTCTTGTAGGCATCGCTACGGTGCTAGCTGTTGGGACTCGGCGGGTGCCGGGGTGGCGGTCTGGGCTGGTCGCTATTTGAGGGCCTGCATGACACCACCGCCCCCGGTTCTCGCGGGGCTGGAGATCAGCTATCGGGAGATGCGCAGTAGAGCGCCGGTTAGTGACCACCCGAGAGCCGGCCTCGTTGCCGCCAAGTCGACGTCGCTGCGATTGTGAGGAATTGCTTTGTCTCTTGCCTTGCCCCCTGCTGAGTTCTTCGTCGGCGTCGACTGGGCTGCGGAGGTCCACGCCGTGTGCGTGATCAACATCGAAGGGCATGTGCTGTCGCAGTTCATCGTGGAGCATTCCGCCGACGGGATCGCCCTGCTGGTGCATCGGCTGGCCAAGTTCGGCGAGCCAATCGATATCCCGATCGGGATCGAACGCCACGACGGGCGGCTGGTCGACCTGCTGCTCGAGGCCGGGCACCCGGTCGTGCCGGTCAGCCCAAACGCGATCAAGAGCTGGCGGGCAGGGCGAGGTGCTCTCCAAGGCCTCCGGCAAACACCAGGCAGTCCACCTCCGTTGGGCCTGTAACAAGCGGTTTCGCGTCGCCATAACCACCTTCGCCGACAACAGCCGACCCAGCCCCTGGGCGGCGACGATCTACAGCGACCCCCGAACAGCCCATAAAGATCACCCCCAGGCCGTCCGCATCCTCGCCCGCGCCTGGATCCGGGTGAGCTGGCGCTACTGGCACGACAACCCGCCCTACGCCCCTACCAAACATGGAGCCGCCCAAGCGCTCACCGCACAATCGGTCAACCTCGCGGCATGAGGTTGACACAGGGAGTGTCATGCGCTTACCGCGGCCGGATGCGTCGCATGGATGAGCACCAGCTCGGAGCAGAGACCGGGACCCATGGCGAGCACGATGCCGTAGGATCCCGGGCGCGGGGGCCGGTCGCGTAGCGTGTCCTCGAGAATGTGCAGCACCGAGGCGGAAGAGAGGTTGCCGATCCGGGCGAGCGAGTCCCAGCTCAGTTGGACGGCCTCGCGCGGGATCTCCAGGGCCGCCTCCAGCGCCTCGATAACCTTGGGGCCGCCCGGGTGGCACACCCACCACCCGATGTCGGCGCGGCTCAGGCCGTGCCCGGCGAGGAAGGCGTCCACGTCGTAGCGGATGTAGTGGTTCACGACCGTGGGCACCTTCGCGTCCAAGACGATCCGGAGTCCCCCGCTGGTGACGTCGAAGCCGATCGCGCGCTGGGAGTCGGGGTAGAGCCGGCTCCGGGTGTCCAGCACATTCAGGGCTTCACCACGCTCCCCGCCGCCGGCACACGCGACCACGGCGGCGGCGCCGTCGCCGAACAACCCGCTGGCGATCAGGTTCGGTACGGACACGTCGTCGCGCTGCACGGTGAGTGAGCACAGCTCCACCGCGACGAGCACGGCAACGCCACCGGGGTGCCCGCGCAGGTAGTCGTGGAGCCGCGCGATGCCCGCCGCGCCCGCCACGCAGCCAAGGCCGACCAACGGCACCCGCTTGACATCCGGCCGCAGGCCGATGAGCGAGGCGATCCTCGTCTCCAGCGTGGGCACGGCCAGCCCGGTCACCGTCGCGCACATGACCAGGTCGACGTCGGCTGGGGTCAGTCCCGCGGCCTTGAGCGCGTCGAGCACTGCCCGCGCACCCAGCTCCACGGCATTCTCGATGAACAGGCCGTTGGCCTGGGCGAAGTCCTCGAGCTGGCCGTACGCCTCCAGCGGCAACACCAGGTTGCGCTGCCGAACGCCAGCGTTGCGGTGGAGCTGGCGCAGCACCCGCTCGTCGAAGCCGGCATGCGAGATCATCCCCGCGAAGGCGTCGGTGATCTCCTCTTGAGAGTAGCGGTGCTCGGGCAGAACTCCGCGGACCGAGAGGATCTGCATGGCTGGCGACTCCTTCATCGACGGGCGTGGCGCGGGGTGGGGTGGACGTGGTCGGAGACCGAGCCCGGACAGCAGACCGCAAGCTAAACCGGCGGCCAGTCCGGACGTCAGCCGCGGGGTGATCCGGCCGTCCCCGAGGCCCATCTCGACCAGATCGTCGAAGATGCGCTGGTTGCGCCCGGCCGCCCGGATGCCGGCGTCGACGACCGGCGGCCGGCGCGAGAGCCGAGAGGCGACCCAGGTGTGCTTTAGGTGGCGGCCGAGCAGTCGCCGTACGGCGGACCGGTGCGCCGCACCCGCAGCAGCCGGCGTGCCCGCCGCCACGGCGCCAGCGGCCGTACGGCCGGCAAGCACCCCGGTGGCGACCGCGTAGTAGATGCCCTCGCCAGTCATCGGATTGACCAGGCCGGCGGCGTCGCCGGCCAGAAGGACCGCTCCGTCCGGCTGGTTCCAGCGCCACCCCGACAGGGGCAGATGATGACCCCGCCAGTCGGTGCCGTCGGCGCCGGCTCCCGGGAGGAGCCGGTCCAGCTGCTCCAGCAGCAGCGCGCGCGTCGGTGTCCCTTCCCCGTTCCCCCGGTCGAGCAGCTCGCCGTACCCCACGTTGGACAGGCCGTCCCCGCGGTCGAAGGCCCAGGCGTAGGACGGCTGGCGACGGTCACCATAGCGGATCACCTGCCGGCCGCGCCGCCCCTCGGGGGTCGGCGCGTAGCCACGGATCGCCAGGGCGCGTGGGCCGCGCCCGGGGACACCGAGCGAGGAGCGGACCGTGGAGTACGCACCATCGGCGCCGATGACCACCCGCGTCTTGAGCGAGCCGTCGATCACGACCCTGGCGTCCTCGCGGCGCAGCGTCGAGACCCGGTAGCGTCGCAGCACCGCTCCGGCCGCCACCGCCCGCTCCACCAGCCGGGCATCGAACACCGCCCGCGGGATGACCCAGACCGGGCGGGCGAGCCGGCCGACTACGTCGTGCTCGCCGTGGGCGAGCTCGAGCCGGTGCAGCGGCCGCCACCCCTGCGCGACATCGCCCGCCCCCACGCCGCACAACACGTCGAGAACGTGGGGGGCGATACCATCGCCGCAGCACTTGTCGCGCGGGAAGTCCGCACGGTCGACCAGAAGCACCCGCAGCCCGGGAACGGCGTCCAGCGCGCCTAAAGCCGCCGCCGCGCCGGCCGGGCCGGCGCCGATGACCACCAGGTCCCACGCCTCGCCGGACACCCGGGGCTCTTTCACCCCGCCAACGTACCCATGGGCTGCACGCCACTGCGACGCGCGTCCCGCGCCGGAACACAGCAGTCCCCTGAGCGCTGCGCCCCGGGGGACCTCACGGTCATGTGACACCACGACCGCGTGCGGATCCGCTTAAGGCGCTGGTCCTCGCGTTCTTGCTGATGGCATGGATCAGCCTTCTCGCGATTCTTGTTGCCGCACCCGAAGTGTATGAGCAGAGACTGCGGTCGCTGCCTGGCGCCCAGCCCATCGTGGAGATCGTCTTTGTCGTAACGCTCACCGCGTTCATCGTGCTTCTGTCGATCGGCGTACTCCGCCGGTCGCGATGGAGATTCTGGCTGATTCTGATTGCCTTCCTGTTCGGGGTGCTACGCATCCCCGTGGCCATACTGCAGATATCCGGACAGATGAGACCCGATGGGCCCCTCTGGTACGTCATCCTGCAAGGCGTTATCGGCCTGGTACAGGTCCTGATCGCGCTGGCGATGATCCTCGGCTATCGGCGCTCAGGGGTCTGGGATCATGAAGTAGCCGAGGGCGCATAATCCCACCAACGCATTCCGCTGAACGGTCCCCACGGATCGCCGGTGTTTGGCAGCTCATCCGCTTCCGAATGTGACAAAGGTTCCGCTGGAAGGCGTCCGGTTGGCGGTCCCTTGTGACACGTTGAAATAGCAGACTCGGCGAGGCTTCGGCTCTGGTCCCCACGTCGCAAGCGTAGATTCCCGTCATGCCTGCGTACGTCATCGTCGAAACCGAAGTCACCGACCCGGAGCAGTACGAGCAGTACAAGGCCGCGTCGCCAGGCGCGATCGCAGCCGGCGGCGGCCGCTTCCTCGCCCGTGGCGGAGAGCTCGCCGTCCTCGAGGGCGACTGGCAGCCATCCCGCCTCGTGGTGCTGGAGTTCCAGGACCTCGCGGCCGCGAAGCGCTGGTACCAGTCGGAGGCCTACCAGGAGGCGAAGAAGCTGCGCGAGGGCGCGGCGCACCTGCGCGCGGGCGCGCGCAGGCTCGCCGTGCAGGGCCTCGACTTAGACGACCGACGGCAGCTCCCTCGGCCTCCATCGACGGAGACGGTGGCGGCGGTGACCTCGGCGATCGTCTCGTCGGCTTCAAGTAGTCGGCGGGCCTTACGGATGCGGTGGGCGACCTGTAGCGCGTGCCGGTGGGCTCGCGGATGAGGCGGAACTTCCCGGTACCGGCGGCGGCGGCGAGCTCGTCGAGGCCGACGTTGCGCTCCGGTCGGTCTGCGAGATCGAACGAGACCCCGAGTGGTAATGCGCGACGAGTCGGGTGTACGCCCGCGTCCCGTGCTTGCGATAGGCGATGATGGCCGCACTTGGTGGGACACGAGGGAAGACTCGAGCCTGTTGTGCGCGGTCGGGAGGAAATGGATGAGCGTTGAGGACACCAAGGCGGCGGTGCGGCGATTCACTCAAGCGTTGGACAGCAACACAATCTCTCGATATTGCCTGAGATTTGTACGCCGGCCTGCGCTGATACGTGGAGCCAGGGAATTAACTCTGACCCTGGAGCGACCATCACATTGATCTCAGCCAGCTAGTGGCCGAGAGCGACCACGTGGTTGCCATCGTGGAGACACGCGGACGCATTGTCGGGACCTACTACGGCGTCCCCGGACGCGGCAAGTCGTTCACGAATAAGGGAGCGGTCGTCTACCGCTTTGAGAACCAGAAAATCGCGTCGGTCGATCCCTACTTCGACGATCTTAGGATCGTCACCGACCAGCTGGGCGCCACACTCGTGCCACCCCGGAGCCAGGAGCGCGTACCGAGGAGCTACGGGCGCTGACCTGGGAACATCTCCACCCTGGGGCTTCGCCACCAACCATTAAGGTGTTGCGCCCGGTCCGGTGCGGCACGAAGACCGCGGAACCTCGACGCACAGTGTCGATGTCTTCCGAATCCATCGTCAGCAAGCGGAGCTGCAAGCCCGCTATGAGATGGAGCGGCCTGAGTGGCCGAATACCGCTCCGCTCTCGGACGCCCGGTAGCCGGTCCGCCTGCGAGACCGACCTGGCAGAGTGTGCGACGTGGATCTCATTTGGGAGCAGGTCGTCGTCGACGCTCACGATCCGGTCGCGCTTGGTCGATGGTGGGCCGAGGCCTTGGGCTGGGTTGTCGTGGGCGACACCGCGGACGAGTTCGAGATCAGGCCGACTCCAGATCGGGTGCCGGGCCTGTTGTTCGTGCCGGTTCCGGAGGAGAAGGCAGGCAAGAACAGACTCCATCCTGACTTCCGTCCGGTCGATCAAACCGCAGAAGTCGAACGTCTCCTTTCCCTCGGTGCTCGGCGGGCCGATGTCGGGCAGCGTGACGCGTCGTGGGTGGTACTCGCCGACCCTGAAGGCAATGAGTTCTGCATCCTTAGTGGACGGGTTCGGCCCGATTCCTAGGAGCCGGTGACATAGGACCACTCTCCGTTCCTCTTGTGAGCGCTCCTTGCCGGGCGCGTCGGCGTCGCGTCGGGCAGCCTTCCTCGATCCGGAACGCTGAGGCTTCCGTTACTGCTTGAGGTAGGTGGCGAGGTTGGCGAGTGAAGAGGCGAGTCCGGCAGCGTGATCCTTCGCGGAGATGCCGGCGGGGACGTCGTCGGCGCGGATGTCGACGCGCGTCCCGGCGTCGACTGCGGTGACCTCCCAGGTCATTGTCATGGTGCCAGCGTGGGTCGGGTCGTCGGAAACGAAGTCGACGGCCTGCACCACCCGCACACCAGGGACGACGTCGACAAAATGAGCTTCGACGATGTCCGAGTCCGCGGTGGCCTTGCCGCGTGCACTCGAGGCGTCCGCGTAGGTCAGCACGAGCCGGTACGACCCGCCCGGCCGCGCGTCGAATCGCTCGAATCTGCCGCTCATCCCGTCGGGTGGTAGCCAGGCCGTAAGCGCCTCGGGATCGACGAGGGCCGCGAAGACACGGTCCGGCGGGGCGGCGATCACCCGCGAGGCCGTGTCCGTCCGTGCCATGGCGCCATGGTAAGACGCCGACACCTGCGACCTTGGCCAGTTGGAACAGGTGCTCCCTCCCGGCTGCGCCACCGCTCAGCGCGTTGTACTCGCTGCGACGTCCCGCAGCCCGCTCGGCTGACGGAACGAGATGCATGGCCCTTCATGGCGACTGATCGCGAGCTGCTAATAGTCTCATCTGACACCTGGGCCGAAGTTGAGGAGGCCAGCAGCGTTGGATCTGTTGCGACGGATGTCAGGAGCCATTGGCGGTGCGGCCGTTTCCGCAGCTGCCGCTGCACTGCTCACTCCTCAGGTGCGCCAGCGGCTGAAAGTCCCGCCGTGGCTGCTGTGGCTGACCGCGTCCATCGCGGCGGCGATCACTGTGAACGAGCTTGTCGGTAAGCCCGTTCCATTTCTGCGGTGGTCCGTCCTGACAATGATGCTCCGAGGGAGGCACTTGTTAAGAGAATGGCAGGTTGGGGACGGTCGGGAAACGGCGCTCGAGAAATACGTCCTGGCGCGCGCCCGCCCCGGTGACGTCGACGACGCTATTCGAGTTATCGATCACTTCGGCCGGCACGTCAGCTTTCTCATCAACGTCGGCGACGAAAAGGGGAAGATCCTGGACAGGGCGGTCGAGCGGACTCAGCCCCGTCTACTGCTTGAGTTGGGTACTTACTGCGGCTACAGCGCGCTGCGGATGGCCCGGGTTATGCCGCGCGAGGCCCGGCTCTACTCTGTTGAGTTCAACACCGCAAACGCGGAGATCGCTCGCCGCATCCTCGCCCACGCGGGCGTAGACGACAAGGTGACCGTCATCGTCGGGACGCTTGGCGACGGCGGCGAAACGATCCGCACTCTGAAGCGTGAGCACAACTTCGTCCCCGGGTCGCTCGACCTAGTTTTCCTAGACCACGACAAGAAAGCCTACTTATCCGACCTTGAACTGATCGTCGATGCGGGCTGGCTGCATCCAGGCTCGGTCGTGGTGGCGGACAACATACTGGTGCCCGGCGCACCGGCCTATCGTGCGCACATGAGGCATAACGACGGCACACTTTGGCACACGACCGAACACCGCACACATGCCGAATATCAGTCAGTGATCAAGGATCTGGTGCTGGAATCTGACTACCTCGGCACCCAAACCTCAAGCACTGGTACCAGCAGACCTGAACGTTGATCCTTCCTCTCCCGGACGCCGCGATGCACGGCAGGGGGTCGGCTCACGGGACCCTTGCTGGGCATCAAATCCTGAGGGGTGGACCCCGGCATGATGGTCGGCGATGAGTCAGTGCGAAGGTCGGCAGTGGATGGTTGATCCCGAATGTCCCTGGTGGGCCAAGCTCCGCCGTGCCGAAAGCCTGATCGACGAGATCAGGCACGCTTCGAGGCGCTCAACAGAGCAGGGAGTGGCTGGGAGATCGTTCGGGAGACGCTGAAGAGGCCGTGGTCTACCGGATCCGACTCATTGAGCCGATCTCGGCCGACTTCGCCGTCTTGGTCGGCGACGCGATCCGCAACCTGCGGTCGTCACTCGACCAGGTTGCCTATCAGCTGGCCGTGCAGCACTCTGGTCCGCTCACCGAGGATGCAGAGCGAATGACGGAGTTACCGATCCGCATCTCCGGCGCGCAGTTCGACGATTGGGCGACTTCGAAGAACAAACAGACGAAGCTGCGCCGCTCGGAGATCTTCGGGAAGCGGGGTTCCGGACGATTCGCTCGGGACAGCCGTTCGCCGAGCGGCTGAGGCGATCAGCAAACGATCGAGGGAGGACGCCGTTGGCAGATCGCAGGAGGCTGAGAGGGACAACGATGTCGGCTTCGTCCTCAACAGGCTGCGGAATGTCTACAAGCACCGACGCCTACCTCTGCTGGCGGCCACGCTTGCCCGCGAAGGCGGCCGCTAGGTTGGCGGCATGGTCGAGCTCACCATGCCGGATCTCGCCGCGGCGATGCGGGCGGCTGTCCGCGGTCTGGTCGACCGCCTGGACACCGAGCAACGCCGTCAACTGGTCTTCCCGTTCGACGGCGACATGCACAAGCGGTGGACCTACCTCCCCGGTCAGCGACCCGGGCTCCGACTCGGCGACCTGAGCGACGAGCAGCTGGAGCCGGCGCTGGACCTGCTGCAGCTCGTCCACAGCGTGCGCGGCTGGTCCGACACGCAGCTGGTGATCCGGATCGAAGCTGTCCGGCGAGAGCTGTCGCTCCAGCAGGCCGGCCGAGCTGGCGTTGATCCGTACCGGGACCTGCCGTACTGGCTGGTGGTGCTGGGAGATCCGACGAGCACCGATCCCTGGGCCTGGCGGATCAACGGCCACCACCTGCTGGCGCAGGCCACGGTGGTCGGCGATCAGGTCAACGGCGTACCGCACTTCTTCGGCGCGGAGCCGGCCACGGTGCTGGAGGGCCCGCACGCCGGCCTGCGCGCCCTGCCGCGGGAGGAGGACCTGGCGCGAGAGCTGATGCTCGCACTGCAGGAGGACCAGCGGCGGATGGCGCGGATCGCGGTCAAGGCACCCGCGGACATCGCCTCCCGTTGGGACCCGGTGGCTGCGCTACCGGAGCAGCCGCGCGGCATCCCGTACGCACGGCTGGACCGGTTGCAGCGTGAGCTGTTCGTGTCGCTGCTCCGGCAGTACGTCGATCGGGCGGCCTCCGCCGTCGCCAACCAGGCCTGGACCGACATCACCGACGCCGGACTCGACCAGGTGTGCTTCGGGTGGGCCGGGCCGGTCGAGCGAGGCGCCGGCCACTATTACGCGCTCAGCGGTCCGAGCCTGCTCATCGAGTACGACAACACCCAGGACCGGGCCAATCACATCCACTCCGTGTGGCGCGACCTGCGCCGCGACTTCGCCGGGGACCTGCTGGCCCAGCACTACGCGGGCGTGCGCCACTGATCGGTCCCCTTTCGGCGTCGCGTCGTGGCGTAACCGGGCGGTCGTCAGTGCGCGGCGTACTCCTGCCCGGCCCGCCTGACGGCGTACCGCACGTGGGTGGCGTACTGCGAACTCCAGGTGCCGAGCACCTCGAGGTCGATATCCTGCTCGAATCCCTCGAACAGCCGCTTCCCGCCGCCCAGCACGAGCGGCGCGGTGGAGATCGCGAGCTCGTCTACTACTCCCGCCGCGAGACCCTGGCGGATCAGGTCGGCGCCACCACCGAGGGAGACCCCGCCGTCGCCGGCGAGCTCGCGCGCCTTCATCAGCGCGGCGTCGAAGCCGTCAACGAACAGGAAGCCCGCACTCGGATCGGGCTGGTCCTCGGTGCGGTGGGTCAACACAATCAACGTGCCGGGGAATGGGTTGGTGCCGCCCCAGGCGCCGGCGGCGTCGTACATGTTGCGGCCGACGATCCCGCAGCCCAGCCCGTCGGTGATCGACTCGTAGTACTCCCGGTCCGCGCCGCGCATGCCGTCGGTGTCGTGGCCGTCGTCGGCGTACGTCCACGGGCCACCCATCACCCAGTAGTGGAGGCGCTCGCCCCCGATGCCGAGGCCGTGCTCCGGCCCGTCCTTCGGCCCCACGATGTAGCCGTCGACCGAGGTCGTGATGGCTGCGATGACCTTGCCCATGGTTCCTCCTTCGTTCGGGTACGGCAGATCAGACCGTCGCACCCCCCCAGAATCATCGGTGGTGCGCACCACCCGAGGGCCTCAAGCCGACACAAGCGGCAACTCGCGATCAGCAGCGCGAAGTGCACGGATATCGACACCCTCGATAGCTTGCCGGCGAGGTTCGACATGGCACGGGGATCGACTTCTGCCTGTGGGTGATCCCACGTAAGCTGACTTCCCTGATCGGCATCATGCGGCATCTGGAGCGGATCTCCTACGGAATCCCTGCGGAATCCGGCCCGATCGAGCCTCCCCGAGAAGCGCGAAACCCCCGGATCCACGCGTGAATCCGGGGGTTTCGGCGATACGAGGGTATCAGACGTCGTAGTAGAGCTCGAACTCGTGCGGGTGCGGGCGCAGCCGTACGGCGTCGATGTCCTCCCGCTTCAACTCGATCCAGGTCTCGATCAGATCGGGAGTGAAGACGTCGCCGGCCAACAGATAGTCGTGATCCGCTTCGAGGTTCGCCAACACCCCATCAAGGCTGTCTGGGACGGTCTGCACCGAGGCGTGCTCCTCCGGAGGCAGCTCGTACAGATCCTTGTCGATCGGCGCCGCCGGCTCGGTCTTGTTGAGGATGCCGTCGACACCGGCCAGCAAGATTGCCGCGAACGCCAGGTAGGGGTTGGAGGAGGGGTCCGGGCAGCGGAACTCGACGCGCTTGGCCTTCGGATTCGAGCCCGTGATCGGGATACGCATGGCAGCGGAGCGGTTACGGGAGCTGTAGACCAGGTTGACCGGCGCCTCGAAGCCGGGCACCAAGCGGTGGTATGAGTTCACCGTCGGGTTCGTGAACGCCAGCAGCGATGGCGCATGCTCGAGAATGCCGCCGATGTACCAGCGCGCGACGTCAGACAGACCGCCGTAGCCTGCCTCGTCGTAGAACAGCGGCTCATTCTCGTTCCAGATGGAGGAGTGCACGTGCATACCGGAGCCGTTGTCGCCAAAGATCGGCTTTGGCATGAAGGTCGCTGTCTTGCCCGCAGCCCAGGCGGTGTTCTTGACGATGTACTTGTACTTCTGCAGGTTGTCGCCGGCCTGCAGCATCGTGGCGTACTCGTAGTTGATCTCGGCCTGTCCGGCGGTCCCGACCTCATGGTGAGCCCGCTCCACCTTGAGTCCTGAGGCTTCGAGGTTGCCGACGATCGCGTCGCGCAGGTCCGCAAAGTGGTCGACCGGGGGAACCGGGAAGTAACCGCCCTTGTAGCGCACCTTGTAGCCGCGGTTGCCGCCATCTTCGATGCGGCCGGTATTCCACGCGCCGGCGACCGAGTCGATGGCGTAGTAGCCGGTCTGTTGTTTGGTCTCGAACCGCACGTCGTCGAACATGTAGAACTCGGCCTCGGGGGCGAAGTATGCGGTGTCGCCAATGCCGGTCGAGGCAAGATAGCTCTCCGCCTTACGCGCGATGTTGCGCGGGTCGCGGCTGTAGGGCTCCTTGGTCAGCGGGTCATGTACGAAGAAGTTGATGACGAGCGTCTTCGCTACCCGGAACGGGTCGATGTAGGCCGTCGCGGGATCCGGCAGCAAGGTCATGTCCGACTCGTGGATCTTCTGGAAGCCACGGATCGACGAACCGTCGAAGTTGACTCCGTCCTCGAAGTACTCGGGCCCGAACGTGCCCACCGGAACGGTGAAGTGCTGCATGGTGCCGGGTAGGTCGCAAAAGCGAATGTCGATGAATTTGACGCCCTCATCCTTGACATAGGCCAACAGATCGTCGGCTCCTTGGAACATCTGTCCTCCGGTGAGGTAGGTCGTGCTTCTGGGCACGCTCTGTGGTTACACGCCCGAGGGGCGCGCAAATGGACAACCTGCTCCGCCTTGAGCACGGAGGTACTCGACGCGGAGCAGACAAAGCTGGACGAAACGCGGACTATTCTTCCGCTCTCGGTTGTCTCGGAAGCCTAATAGAGCCGTGATTTCCATCCAGTTGCACAATGTTTCACACATGTAACGGGGCCGCCGGCAGTCTCACCATCCATCAGTTGGCCCGATGTAGCCTCGGCCACGTGGCGGACAATGCGCACGATACGGCCTCCGCCAGCGAGGCCTACCCTGGCGAGCGCCTTGGCCTGCCGCGCGAAGGCCGCGGCTCCCTGGCCAGCTGGCAGGCGCGCGTCGGCGCGTTGATCATCGACTGGGCTGCGTGCATGGCGATCGCCGTCGGATTCTTCGGCACCGGGGTGCTCACTGGCGGCGGCTGGCGGGCGTGGATGATCTTGACGATCTTCTTCATCGAGTCCACCGTGCTTTCCTGGCTGGCCGGCGGCAGTTTCGGCCAGCTCCTGAGCCGCATCGCAGTGGTACGGCTCGACAGCAAGCCACTCGGACTGCTGCGGGCGGTGCTCCGAGCGTTGCTGGTATCCCTCGCCTTGCCGGCCTTGATCATCTCGACGGATCGCCGCGGCCTGCAAGATCTTGCCGCCGGCACCGTAGTGATCAAGCGCCGGTGATCATCACCAGCTGACTGGCAATGGCCGCGCTCCTAGAAGATGGCGCCTGGATTGAGGATGTCCAGCGGGTCGAGGGCCTTCTTGATCGTCAGTGAGAGAGCCATCACATCCGGTCCGAGTTGAGTGGGGAGGGCCGCCTTCTTGGCGCGGCCCACACCGTGCTCCCCGGTGATCGTGCCGCCGAGCTCGATGGCGAGTTGCATGATCCCGCTGAAGGCGAGATATGCACGATCGCTTGCCTCCGTATCTCCGCGATCGAAGACGATGATCGGGTGAGTGTTTCCATCCCCGGCGTGAGCAACGACCGGAATCTCGACCGCGTACTTCTCCGCCAGTTCGGCGATGCCTGAGAGCAGCTGCGGCAGTTGAGGCACTGGCGCGCCGACATCCTCCAGCAGAATGGAGCCGCGCGCCTCGATCGCCGGAAAGGCGGCTCGCCGCGCCGCAATGAACAATTCACCCTCGTCCGGGTCATTCGTGACGAAGACTTCTTTGGCGCCACCCGTCGTACAGGCAACCTCCATGAATTCGATTTCGGCTGCGCATGCGGCTCCTGGCGCATCCGACTGGGCGATGAGCATCGCACCAGCGGAGCGATCCAGGCCCATCGATCGGTAGTCCTCGACAGCATTGATGGAGGTCTGATCCATCAGCTCCATCATGGATGCGCGCAAGGTCTTGCCGATCGTCACGACGGTGTCGGCGGCTGCCTGCACAGTGGGGAAGTACGCGACCAGTGTCGACCGCGGGCCCTGGGCCGGAATCAGCCGCAGAATGGCGCGGGTGATGATGCCGAGCGTGCCTCCGCTGCCGACGAACAGTTTGAGCAGAGACAGTCCTGCGACGTCTTTGATCCGCTTGCCACCGAGGGTGATCAGTGTTCCGTCCGCCAGAACGACATCCAGTCCGAGGACGTAGTCGGTCGTAACGCCGTACTTCACGCAGCACAACCCGCCGGCGTTGGTCGCGATGTTTCCCCCGATCGAGCAGATCTCGTACGACGAGGGGTCCGGCGGATACCAGAGGCCGCTCGCTGCCGCGGCAGCCTTGACCTCCGCGTTGAAGGCGCCCGGCTCGACGACCGCGACCCTCGCGGCGACGTCGATCTCGACCGAACGCATTCGCTCCATACTGATCACGATGCCGCCGGAAACCGCAGACGATCCGCCAGATAGGCCGCTACCTGCGCCGCGGGGCACCACGGGCACCCGATGGGTGGCTGCCCATCGAACTGTGGCCTGGACCTCTGCCGCATCACGTGGGCGGACGACCGCGATGGGAACTCCAGCAGTCTGATCGCGAGACCAGTCAAAGCGGTAATTCTCGCAGCTGACGGGATCGGTTCGTACGGCATCGCCGAGCGTCGCAACGAGCTGCTCCAGTGCCGTCTCCATGCAGACCAAATTATCGCTGTTCGCGCTGCAGCCCTAGCCGGCGACCTCGGCCGCCTCCAGCCAGGCGAGCTCCAGCTCATCCTTGCTGGCACTGATCGACTCGATCTCATGCTGCAGCTCGGTCAACCGCTGGAAGTCACTGGCCACCGCCGCCATCTGTTCGTGCAGTGTCGCGAGTCGCTGGTCGAGGCGCGCTATTTGTTGCTCTAGGCGCGCGAGGTCCTTCTTGGCTTGTCGAGTCGTAGCGCTCGAAGTTGCCGGGTAAGGCTTCGCCGAAGCGCTTGGATTGGGCGCTTCCGGGAGGCGATCACGGCGTGACGTCAGGTATTGATCCACGCCGCCCGGGAGCAGGACGCAGGAGCCGTCGCCCAGCAGTGCATAACTGACATCGCAGACTCGCTCCAGGAAGTAGCGATCATGGGTCACGACCAGCAAGGTGCCGGGCCAGCGGTCGAGGTAATCCTCGATCGCCGTCAAAGTCTCGATATCGAGGTCGTTGGTGGGCTCGTCGAGCAGCAGCACGTTCGGCTCCTCCAGCAGCAGGCGGAGAATCTGCAGCCGCCGCCGCTCGCCGCCCGACAGATCATCAAGTCGTGCAGTCAGCCGGTCACCGGTGAACCCGAAGTCCTCCAGCAGCGAGCTGGCGCTGATCTCGGCACCTGTGGAGAGCCGTGCCTGCCGCCGTACCCGATCGACCGCCTCGAGCACGCGTTCGGTGCCGCGCAGCTCCTCCGCTCCCTGGCTCAGGTATCCCAGTCGCAGCGTCTTGCCGCGTTTGATGCTGCCGGAATCCGGCTGCCAGCTCACCGGTCAGCAACCGCAGCAGGGTCGTCTTTCCTGACCCGTTCACGCCGATGATCCCGATGCGCATGCCAGGACCGATCGACCAGGAGAGATCACGGAGCAGCCTTCGACCGCCGAGCGTCACACTCACGTGCTGAAGATCAAAAACGTCCTTGCCCAGCCGGGCGCTCGCCAGTCGTTGTAGTTGCAGCCGATCGCGCGGCTCAGGCTGATCGGCGATGAGCGCCGCGGCGGCATCCAGCCGGAACTTCGGCTTGGATGTACGGGCGGGCGGTCCGCGCCGCAGCCACGCCAATTCCTTACGCAGCAGGTTGTTGCGGCGCGCCGCGGCCATGGCGACCTGGCGGGCGCGCTCCGCGCGGGCCAATACATATGCTGCATAGCCGCCCTCGTACACCTGGACCGTCCCGTCGTGCACCTCCCAGATCCGCGTGCAGACAGCGTCGAGAAACCAGCGGTCATGGCTGACGATCACCATCGCGACATCGGCTGCCTGAAGATCATTCAGATGCCTGGCCAGCCAGTCGACCGCTTCGACGTCGAGGTGATTAGTGGGCTCATCGAGAACGAGCAAATCATGATCGGCAAGCAGCAGGTTCACGAGCGCGACTCGGCGACGCTCGCCACCGCTCAAGCCGGCGACTCGCACATCAAGATCGACATCGGCCAGCAGGTGCTCGACGATCGCTCGCGTTCGGGCGTTGGCGGCCCAGACGTGGTCGGGCGCGCCGCCGACAATGAGATCGCGTACGGAGGCGTCGGGTGTTGTGTCGTCAACCTGGTGCAGGAATCCGATCGACAGCTGGCTGGTGTGGGTCACCCGCCCGCTGTCGGGAGTCAATGTTGCGGCCAGAATCCGGAGCAAGGTGGTCTTTCCCGCACCATTGCGGCCCACAACGCCGATGACCTCACCGCGGCCCAGGCCGATGCTGATGCTGTCGAGCAGCGTACGAGTGCCGTAGCCCATGCTCACGCGTTCGGCGTTGACCAGGTTGCTCATTGATCAGTCAGGCGGGGTATCCGCCTATTGCAGGCTCGATCGAGACCGAGTCGCTCAACGCCCGCGCATTGCCTGGCGGACACCTTTGACCTGACGGGTGCTCGTCGGCATCGGTCCCTTCGGCACCGGCACCGGTGGCCGGAGGGCGTCAAGCGCCCGCAGCCGCTGCCTGATATCGGTGATCTGGTGGGCTTGCAGGACCTTGGGCAGCTTGCGGATGTGATCGGCGAGCTTGGTGAGCGGCACCTGGCCTTCCTTGTCGCCCATGATCACCGTTATCACGGTGACCCCGTAGGCGACCCGTTCGTGCTTCTTCACTTCGCTCGCAAGGAGTTGGCGGACTCGCCCGGCATCGCCCTCGCCGATCAGCACCAACCCACCGGGCCCAAGTGTGCGATGCACCACGTCCTGGTTTCGGTTCGCGGCGATGATCGGTTTGGAGATCCATTTCTTGGGCAGCATCTGCAGGGCGACTTCGGCCGAGCCCGTCCTGCCTGCATAACGCTTGTACGTGGCCGCCTTGGCCCGGCGCACGAGCATGAACATGGCGGCCAGAATCCCCAGCATCACGCCGAGGAAGATCAAGTTGAACGCATAACGCCACGTCAGGCCGATGACGGTGCCGAGCACGACAGGGAGCAGGAAGGCACCAATCAGGAGGTAGGGAAGCGCCCGGTCGTACTCGTGGGTGACCTGGTAGGCCCGAATGATCTGGCGGATCCGGCCCATGTCGGCAGGGTCGTTGCTGGCCTTTTTGCGGGCCTTCTCCGCCTTCTTGGCGTCCTTGTCCTTCGACTTCGCGTCCTTGGCCGCAGCCTTAGGGTCCTTTGTAGCGCTCTTGCTGTTTCTGGCCGCCGCGTCAGCCATTACCACTCACCTTCAGTTCTCGAATTCTGCGTGCCGCCCGTCCTAGACCGCCGAAGCACGGACCGGCAATGCTTGGCGGTTTTGGAGTGCCTGGCGGTACAACCGCCCTGCACGATAGGAGGAGCGTACGAGCGGTCCGCTCATGACGCCAGCGAAACCGATCGCGGTTGCCTCGTTTGCCAGCTCGACGAACTCCTCAGGCTTCACCCAGCGCTCGACCGGATGATGCCTCGGCGACGGCCGCAGATACTGAGTGATCGTGACAATCTCTGTACCGGCATCGTGTAAGTCGGTCAGAGCTTCCCTGACCTCGGAGCGTGTCTCACCCATTCCGAGAATCAGGTTGGACTTGGTGACGAGCCCAGCTGCCCGGGAAGCTTGCAAGACGTCGAGGGAGCGCTCATATCGGAATCCGGGGCGGATCCGTTTGAAGATCCGCGGGACGGTCTCCACATTGTGCGCGAAGACCTCTGGCTCGGTGTCGAAGATCTGGTCCAAGTAATCAGAATTGCCGGAGAAATCGGGCGCCAGCATCTCGACCCCGGTGCCGGGGTTGAGCTCGTGAATCTTGCGGATCGTCTCGGCATAGAGCCAGGCGCCCTCGTCGGGAAGATCGTCGCGGCAGACGCCGGTGACCGTCGCGTAGCGCAGACCCATCTTCTGCACCGACTCGGCAACACGAACCGGCTCGGTCGCGTCGAAGCTGGCCGGCTTTCCGGTGTCGATCTGGCAGAAATCGCAGCGCCGGGTGCAGACGTCACCACCGATGAGGAAGGTGGCCTCGCGGTCCTCCCAGCACTCGAAGATGTTCGGGCAACCCGCTTCCTGGCATACCGTGTGCAAGCCCTGGCTCTTCACCAGCTGATGAAGTTCGCGATACTCCGGCCCCAACCGAGCTGTGGTCTTGATCCAAGACGGCTTCTTCTCCACGGGCGTGCTCGCATTGCGAACTTCCAGGCGAAGGAGCTTGCGGCCTTCGGGGGCGATGGTCACCTGCTCAGCCTACTGTGTTCGATTGCTCGTTTCGCTCGCGGCGGATCGACCTTCCGTGATCACCGAAACGAACGCCGGCGCGCGATCCGGGGTTGCGCTAGGTCACACCACGTCGCGGCGGCGGAAGATCAGCAGGGAGCCGGCGACTACGAGGGGGATGAGGATCGACCAGTAGATCGCGCCGTGGGCGAGGCTCACAGTGTGCTGGACGAGTTCGATCGTCATCCCGTCCGAGGTCATCTTCTGAACGGGTACGGCGTACGTGTGGCCGTGCTCGACGATTGCGGCCAGATTCCCCTCGGGAGTCCACGGAGTCATGCGCTGGATCCAGGCGCGCTCGCCCAGGATCCCCATCCGCAGGAACAAGACGACTACGTACGCGAGGAGCACGCCAAGGGCGCCGACCGTGTGCCGCGTCAGCAAAGCGATGCAGAAACCGAGCACAGCAAGCCCAACGACGGCCAGGATGCTGCGCGCTCCCAGCCCGGCGAGCTCTCGAATTGACTCAATGGGAGAGGCATGGAGTCGGGCGAGAACCAGGCCGGCGGCTAGCACAAACGTGGCGGCGAAGGCTCCGAGCAGCGCCGCAAAGCCGATCAAGGTGAGCAACTTCGACCAGAAGACGTGACCTCGCCGCGGGATGAATGTCAGCCAGTTGGCAATCGAGCCGGAGCTGTACTCGGCGCCGATCGAGCTGGCGGCGATCATGAAAGCGCCCAGTGCCGCGAGCACGGTGGAGAGCTCGAGTGCTGTGCTGACAACCTCACTGAACGAGCTTGGATCCACGCTGAAGTCAGCCATTGTGGGTTCGGGTACCGTGCATTCCTCCGGCGTGCCACCGGTGTCGCGGCAGTCCCGCTCGTATTTGTCGTGGTTGGCCACCCAATCCTTGTATGCCTGGTCGTACGCCTGCTGTGCGGCCGCACGTTCTTCCCCGCTGGGGGGCGCAAGTGCCTTGTTGACCACGAGCTGAGATCCGCCGAGTGCGAGCAGCAGCACGATCAGGGCGACAGCGGTGAAGCGCCGGCCGAAGAGTCTGGTGATCTCGGCCCAGACAAGCCGCATCACTGCCGCCCGCTCCAGTCAGGCATATCTTGCCGGCGCTTGCCTTGGGATTGCGGTCTCTGTTGCTGTTTTGGCCGGCGCTGTTCCACCCGCGCACCAGGCTGCTCCGGTTTCCGACCTCGCTGCTGCCGGCTCGCCGGTTGATCGCCCGCTGTGAGATTCAAGAACACCGATTCCAGGTCCGGCTGGATTGGTGTGAGTTCGAACACGTACAAACCCTGGTCGGCCAGCAGCCGGCTAATGACCGCAAGATCAAGCTTGTGGTTGTTCAGACTGACCTTGAGAAGCCGTCCGGTGAGCGGCTCCACCGTGAAGCCGGATCTCGTGAGCACTTCCGTCGCCTGTAGATGATCGGACACCCCGACCTTTGCCGACAGCTGTCGGTCAGCCGCGAGTATGTCGCGGACGTTGCCCTCCGCTAGCAGCCGGCCACGACCGATGATCGTCACCGTGTCGGCGATCTGCTGCACCTCGCTCAGAATGTGGCTGGATACGAGGACGGTCTTGCCGCCTCGCGCCAGGCTTCGCAGCATCGTGCGGATCTCGTGGATGCCGGCAGGGTCGAGGCCGTTGGTGGGCTCATCGAAGATCAGCAGATCGGGGTTCTTCAGTAGTGTGGCGGCGATCGCAAGGCGCTGTTTCATGCCGAGCGAGTATTTGCCGAACTTGTCTCCGCTGCGGCGTCCCAAACCAACTTCCTCGAGAACGGCGTCAACTCGACGCCGCGGCGCCCCAATCGCTCGCGCCACCAGCAGAAGGTTCATCTCTCCAGAAAAGGCTGGAAAGAACCTGGGTTGCTCGACGATGGCGCCGACCCGGTCGATGACCTGATCGATGGCGAGTGGGACCTCGCGGTCGAAGATTCGAATGTGGCCCGAGTCTGCTCGGATCAGTCCCAAAAGCATCCTGATCGTCGTGGTCTTGCCTGAACCGTTCGGACCGAGGAAGCCGTGGACACCGCCGACTGGCACTCGTAGGTCGAGGCCGTCGACTGCGGCTTGTTTGCCGTTATGGGTTCGATACACCTTCCTGAGGCTGTACGCCTCGATGGCGTAGTCGACAGCGGGCGTTGCGACAACGCTCCGACGGCGAGCCCCGAGCCCCGACGTCAGCGGTTCAGGCGGCACCAAGTGCAACCCTGTGCTGCGGAGGCGAGTCCGGAGCCACTCCGATATCGGGCGACTGGGTGTAGGCCTCGAAGGCCAAGTAGTGCCGCAGGTGCGGACGCAGCGACTGCGCCACCTCGGTGACAGTCAGCTGGCGGCCTAGCTCGGTAGTCATCGACGTCACACCGACGTCGGTCAACCCGCACGGGATGATGCGATCAAATGAGCGAAGATCGGGATCGACATTGAGGGCGAAGCCGTGCATTGTCGTGCCGGTGGCGACCCTGACCCCGATTGCAGCGATCTTGCGCTCGAGCCGCCGGCCATCTGCCGCCAACCAGACACCCGAGCGGCCGCGGATTCGACCCGTCGTCAGGCCGTACTCGGCCAACATGGTGATCAAGGCCTCTTCGAGCCGTCGCACGTAATCGACCACGAGTATGGACTCAGGAAGCTTGACGATCGGGTAGCCGACGAGCTGGCCAGGCCCGTGCCAGGTGATCTTGCCGCCGCGGTCGACCTCAATCACTGGTGTGCCGTCGAGCGGGCGTTCCTGGGGCTCTGTCCGCTTGCCTGCGGTGTAGACGCTGGCGTGCTCCAGGAGCAGTACCGTATTCGCGCGTGAGCCGGCGGACACCTCGGCGTGGATGGAGCGCTGCATGTCCCACGCTGCCTGGTAGTCGACGTATTCGCTACCCAGCCCAAGATCGAGGAATTGCAGCCCCATGGCGCCGAGTCTAATGTCGTACCGCTGACCGCAGCGCAGACCCGACAACGTCCACCACTGTGGTATCGCTGAAGACGAACCCATTCCCGACCAGTCGCTGGGGGACTGCGTACATATCGCCGATGAGCTGTCCCGCGAGCTCGCCGAGGGCCGCCTGCATGATCCAGGCGGGTACGCGCAGGAATCGGGGCCTGTGTACGGCAGCGGCCAGAGCGTCAGTGAACTCAGCATTGGTTGTTGGCTGGGGGAGTGTCAGATTGTAGGGACCGGAGGCCTCCTCAGTCGTTGCGGCCCACTGCACGACGGCGAGGTAGTCGTGGAGGCTGATCATGGGCATTCGTTGGCTGCCGTCGCCGAGCGTGGCGCCGAGGCCGCACAGCCAGGGGAGCTTCAGGAGCGCGAAAGTGCCACCGCTGGTGTCCATCACAGGGCTCGTACGAAGGATGACGACCCGCACTCCGGCGTCCGCTGCGGGCTGTGCGGCGGCCTCCCACTTCGTTGTGACCTGGGCCAGGTAGTCACCGGCAGCCGGCGACTCCTCTGTGTATGGCTCGGACCCCGAAGTCGTGCCGTAGCGGGCTATGCCACTTGCCTGGATCAGCGTGCGGGGTCGGCCGTCAGCATGAGCTGCGAATCCGCGTGCCATGGTGCTTGTGGTGTTGACCCGGGACGCCAGGATCTGCTCCCGGCGTGATTCGGTCCACGGCAGCGGCGCGACCGGGACCCCACCGAGGTTGACCGCGACGTCGACGCCGTCAAACGCCGCCATGTCGACCTGGCCTGCGTCGGGATCCCAGCTGAACTCCGTTGAGGTTGCCGGCTCACGGCGTACCAGTCGGACCACCTGTTGCCCTTCGCTGGCCAGTCGAATCCTGATCGCTGTGCCCAAGAAGCCTGAGGCGCCTGCCAGTAGCCATTTCATATCAGAGGTTCGGCCCCAGCCAGACGACTAGATGCCGAACTCGGCGCCGAAGTCGCCCTCCTCGAGCCGCCCTTTGAGCGTGCTGAGGAAGCGGGCTGCGTGGGCGCCATCGATCAGCCGATGATCATAGGAGAGTGACAGGTACATCATGTCGCGGACCGCAATCACCTGCCCCAGGCGGGGATCGGAGATCACGACCGGCCGTTTGACGAGCGCACCGGTTCCCAGGATGGCTACTTGAGGCTGGTTGATGATCGGGGTGTCCATCAAGGTCCCGGCGGAGCCGTAGTTGGTGATCGTGAACGTGCCACCCGTGAGCTCGTCGGGTGTGACCTTGTTCTGTCGCGTCCGCGCCGCGAGGTCGGCGATCCGCTTGGCCAGTCCGGCAATACTCAGGTCGCCCGCATCCTTGATCACCGGAACCAGCAGACCCTTCTCGGTGTCCACGGCAATACCGAGATGCTCGGCATCCGGGTAGGTGATGGTGCGCTCTTCGGTGTCGATCGTCGCGTTCACTTTCGGGTACGCCTTCAGGGCCTCGACGGAAGCCTTCGCGATGAACGGCAAGTAGGACAGCGTCGCGCCTTCGCGCTGCTTGAAGTCGTCCTTGACCTTCGCGCGGATTTGCGAGATGGCTGTCATATCCACCTCGACGGTCGCAGTCAGCTGGGCCGAGACCTGAAGCGACTCGACCATGCGCCGGGCGATGGTCTGGCGCAGCCTCGACATCTTCTCCGTGGTGCCGCGAAGCGTGCTGACCTCGGGTGCCGCTGCGGCTGGAGCCGCCGGAGTCGCTGCGGCAGGCTCCGCCGGGGCCTCGGGAGCCGGTGCGGCGGCGGCCTGCTTCGCCGCCTCGGCCGCGGCGAGGACGTCCTGCTTACGAATCCGGCCGCCGACGCCAGTCCCGTTGAGAGTTCCAAGATCCACGCCATGCTCCGTGGCCAGTTTGCGCACAAGTGGCGTCACATAAGTGGTCTCGGAGTCAGTGACGACCGCTGTCGCCGCAGGAGCAGATCCCGCCGGACCCTGCGGCTCTGGCCGCGCATCTTTCGCGCTAGGTGGTGCGGTGACTTTCGTCTCGGGCTCTGGTTCGGGTTCCGGCTCAGGTGGCGCCTTAGTCTCCGGTGTCGACGGGGGCTCGGGCGAGGGTTCGGAAGCAGCCTCAGGTTCAGGCGCCGCCTCGGGTGCTTTGACCTCAGCTCCCGCCTCGCCGATGACCGCAAGCACCGCTCCGACCTCGACTGTCTCGTCTTCCTGCACCTTGATCTCCAGCAACGTGCCGGACGCCGGTGAGGGAATCTCGGTGTCGACCTTGTCGGTGGAAACTTCCAGTAGCGGCTCGTCGGCGTCGACCGACTCGCCGACCTGCTTGAGCCAGCGACTCACCGTTCCCTCGGTAACGCTCTCGCCCAACTCGGGAAGAGTCACCTGGGTGGCGCCAGCTCCACCGTCCGAGCCTGTGTTGGCAGCAGCCTCTGGCTCGGGTGCGGATTCGGTGGTCTCGGGCTCCTGTGCCCTCGTTGTCTCTTCGACGCGGGCCGCCTCTTCGGGTGCCGCCTCTTCGGGTGCTGCCTCTTCGGGCTGCTGTCTCTTCGGGCTGTGCTGTCTCTTCGGGTGCTGTTTCTTCGGGTGCTGTTTCTTCGGCCGAGGCCGCTTCCGCCGCCGGAGCCTCGGTGGACGGCGAACCGCTTCCGTGGGCCTCGCTCGGTTCGCCGATTACTGCGAGCACCGCTCCGACTTCGACTGTCTCGTCCTCCTGCGCCCTGATCTCCAACAGCACGCCGGAGGTAGGGGAGGGGATCTCCGTATCGACCTTGTCTGTCGACACCTCGAGGAGCGGCTCATCAGCTTCAACAGTGTCTCCGACCTGCTTGAGCCACCGGCTAACCGTTCCTTCGGTGACGCTCTCACCAAGTGCTGGGAGGGTTACAGAGGTCGACATGGCTGCTGAGGACTCCTTTATCGTGCTAGTGCTCGGTTGGTCCTGGTGTCGCTAGTGGTGGTTCGGTGGACTCGATCGGGCATCTCCTGTGCCGGTGGGCCACAGCCTAGCGACAGCACATCGCCTCGGAGCCACTGCGGTTGCTGGTCTTGTCAGGTTGACTTTCGCGCCCGCGCGCGGCGACGTCCGCGTTGGTCAGCCATGTGCGTGCAGCGGCTTGCCGGCCAAGGCCAGGTGGGCTTCGCCAAGCGCCTCATCCTGCGTCGGGTGGGCATGGATCAGACCGGCGACATCCTCGGGAAACGCATCCCAGTTGGTGATCAGCTGGGCTTCGCCGACCAGCTCGCTGACTCGGGCACCGATCATGTGGACTCCCACGACTGGACCGTTCGGCCGGCGCACGAGCTTCACGAAACCGCGCGTCTTGAGGATCTGCGACTTGCCGTTGCCGGTGAGGTCGTAGCTGATCGTTTCCACATCGCCAAAGCGGGTGCGCGCCTCATCTTCGGTCAACCCAACGGATGCGATCTCCGGGTCGCAGTAGGTGACGCGCGGTATCTCCGCATCGACGATCGGTGTCGGAGCTCGATCGATGACACCAGCCCGATGGGCGATCTCCTCGGCCACGAAGATGCCCTGAGCAAAGCCGCGATGGGCGAGCTGGAGGCCGGGCACTACGTCCCCGACCGCGTAGACCCCGGCTACCGATGTCTGAAGTCGCTCGTTGACTCGTACGAAGCCGCGATCAAGATCAATCCCAGCCTCCTGGTAGCCGAGACCAGCGGTTTGTGGCCCGCGACCGACAGCAACCAACATCAGCTCGGCCTCCAGCTCTTGCTTGTCGGCAAGCTCGACCCGTACGCCAGACGCGGTCTTCTGACACGTCGACATGGCGGCATTGGTCATCACTTTGATCTTGCGCTTGCCGAAGGCCCGTTCCAGGGCTGCGGAGATGCTCGGGTCCTCACCGGACACCAGTCGGGGAAGCGCTTCGACAACCGTCACGTCCACCCCGAATGAACGCCAGGCCGAGGCGAACTCCACTCCGACCACCCCGCCGCCGAGCACGATCACAGAGGCGGGCAGGCGGTCAAGTCGTAGCGCGTGCTCGCTGTTGATGATCTTCTGGCCGTCGACGTCCAGGCCCGGCAGCGTGCGTGGATACGTTCCGGTGGCGAGGACCAGGTTGGGCGCCTCGTGTGTTTCCTCGTTGACCATCACGGTGGGGCGCTTGTCACCGTGAGTGAGCTGCCCTGCACCGTGCACCACCGTGATGCCGCGAGACTTGACCAGCCCGGACACGCCCTTGTAGATGCGCTCGACCACGCTGTCGGCGTAGGACACCACTCCGGCGAGATCGACCTTGTCAATTGCCGCATGAATGCCGAATTGGCTGCCATTCCGCACCGAGTCGGCTACCTCGGCGGCGTGCAACATCGCCTTGGTCGGGATGCAACCCCGGTGTAAGCAGGTGCCGCCGACCTTGTCTTGTTCCACCAGTCCCACTGAGAGTCCCAGCTGGGCTGCTCGCAGGGCGCAGGCGTAGCCTCCGCTGCCCGCGCCGAGGATAAGGAGATCGAAAGAACCTGCCATGTCCCCATCCTCTCAGCCGGCGATGACCCGCGATTCTGGAAGCTAGCGGCCATAATTGGCGCATGAGTTGGTTCCGGCGGACGGCGAGCCGGGTCAAGAAAAGCCGCGGGTACGCCTCGCAGAGTCGCACTGTCGACGACGCCGTCACGTCGCACCTCACGCAGTTTGCGAGAACTCGCCGCGGGGTAGAGGCTTTCGTCGAGCCGCAGACTTCAGTAACCAAGACCACCCTGCTGCTCGTCGCCTTTGACGGCGAGTGGACTCGACGCGTGGTGCCGTCGCCTGAATGGGCTCACGCCTTCGCCGGGCATCTGCAGATCCCTGGTTACGACGCCGCCGTCGTGGGTTACCCGCAGCGGATGCGCGACTACAACAGCCGCAACAAGAAGCATCCGGACTTGCGCTGAGACACGGTCGAACTTCGACCTCACCGAGCCAATCCAGTCCCCCTCTGGTCTCGGCTAGTCCGATAGCGAGCGAGCTAGAGCGACCAGCGTTCGTACGCCGACCCCAGTCCCGCCCGGAGCGACGTAGCCGTAAGGCTTGCCATCGAAGAATGCGGGGCCGGCAATGTCCAGATGGGCCCATGGAGTGCCCTTAGCAACAAATTCCCGAAGAAAGGCCGCCGCAACCAGGGCACCGGCCCACCGGTCGCCTGTGACCGAGCGCAAGTCTGCGACCTTCGAATCGAGCTTGCCGCGGATCTCGCCGGGGATGGGCAATTGCCAGACGTCTTCACCGGCTGCTTCCGCCGCATCGAGCACAAGATCAGCCGTCGCATCGTCAGTGGCCATGAGCCCGGTCGTACGCTCACCCAGCGCTACCACACACGCACCGGTCAGGGTTGCGACATCGATGAGCAGATTGGGCTGGTCCTCGTTCGCCCGGGCAATGGCATCGGCCATGACGAGTCGTCCTTCGGCGTCGGAGTTGCCGTTCTCCACCGTCTTGCCGCCATAGATTGTCAGTACGTCCGAGGGTCGATACGCGCTCCCCGACGGCATGTTCTCGGCCAAGGCGCCATAGGCCGTAACTTTGATCTTGAGGCCGAGCTGGGCAATAGCGTGTACTGCGGCGAGCACGGCGGCGGCTCCGGCCATGTCGCATTTCATCGTGTACATGCCGTCGGGAGGCTTGAGATCAAGACCGCCAGTGTCGAAGGTGATGCCCTTGCCGACCAGAGCCAGATGGAACTTCGCCCCGCGTGGGCTGTAGCTCAGGCGAACCAGCCTTGGCGGTCGGGACGATCCGCCGCCTACCGCCATCAAGCCGCCGTACCCCCCGCGACTCAGCGCCGCATCATCCAACACGTCGATCGTGACCTTGCTACCGCGTACCAGGTTGCGTACCTGCTCGGCAAAGGACTCTGGATAGAGCAGGTTCGCTGGGATATTCACCCATTCGCGGGCAGTAACCACCGACTGGACGACCGTCTGGGCGGACGACGCGATGGCAGCACCCTTCGCCTCGCCTGTATGGATCACGGTGATGGCGTCGATCTTGCCGCCCGTCGGCGGACCGGCGCTGATCGGCTCGTATCGGTAGCTGCCGAGCAGCGCACCCTCGGCAATCGCTGTGAGCTGCGCTGAATCTGTGGGGCCCAAGGTGACGGCCACTGACAGGCTGTCGCCATCGGTCAGCGAGGCCGCGTGTCGCACGCCAGCACCCGCCGCGCGCCGCAGGTCCTCGGCACTCGGCTCCTCAGAGCCCAGCCCGACGACCACAATGCGTGGTCCGTCGCCGGCTGCCGGCAGGGTTCGTTTGGAGTCGGCGCTCGGCTTGGCTCCCAGTGACGTTGCCATCTCGCCGACGGACATGCCGTAGCGCTTGGCGAACGCATCGGCGATTCTCTCGGGCAGCTCTCGCGTCCCTGACTCGTTCAAACCCACTACCAACACATCGACATTGCGCGGCACCGTATTGGCGATAACGAGCGCGGGCAGCATCTGAGTGGGCACGATGGCTACATCCTTTGGCTGGTTGGCGTGATCGAATGAGGCTTGAACAGGTTAGCCCGTCGTTGGCGAACTCGATCCTGGCCTGCCCGTTCGATGGCCGCTCTGGAAATGGAGGAGAAGTTGACTGATGAGGCCGAAGCCGGCGCGTTACTGAAATCACCACTGCACGAACGGCATGTTGCGGCCGGGGCCAAGTTCGCGGCGTTCAGCGGGTGGTCTATGCCCTTGGAGTACGCCGGCGCGGGAGTCCTGGCCGAGCATGCCGCCGTCCGCAATGCCGTCGGCATCTTCGACGTCAGCCATCTGGGCAAGGCTACGGTGGCCGGCCCCGGCGCGGCGGACTTCGTCAACCGGTGTCTGACCGCCGATCTGGGCAAGATCGGCCCAGGTCGAGCTCAGTACACGCTGATGTGCTACCCCGAGGGCGGCGTAGTTGACGACATGATCGCCTACCTGAAGTCTCCGGATGAGGTCTTCTTGATCCCCAATGCCGCCAACTGCGCGCAGGTGGTCGCACTCCTTGCCGAGGCCGCGCCCAGCGATATCACGGTGACCAACCAGCATCGCGACTTCGCCGTGCTGGCGGTTCAGGGCACACTCTCCGACGACGTGTTATCCACCACTGGCCTTCCCGCAGGGCATGACTACATGAGCTTCGTCGGAACTGATCACCAGGGGACACCGGTGATCGTTTGCCGGACTGGCTATACGGGGGAGCGCGGTTACGAGTTAGTGGTTCCGGCCAACGCCGCCGTCGCGGTGTGGGACTCCGTGCTGGCCGCCGGCGAGCCGTACGGATTGCAGCCCGCCGGGCTCGGAGCGCGGGACACCCTGCGAACCGAGATGGGCTACCCGCTGCATGGTCAAGACATCTCACCGACGATTACCCCGGTGCAGGCGCGGCTTGGCTGGGCAGTGGGCTGGAAGAAGGATTCGTTCTTCGGAGCTGAGGCGCTCCGGGCGGAGAGGCAGGACGGTGCCAAGCGGTTGCTACGAGGGCTGAAGGCGACCGGCCGGGGTATTCCGCGGCCCGGGATGCTGGTACGCGCTCCTGACGGCCGTGAGGTCGGTACCGTCACGTCGGGAACCTTCTCACCCACCCTCAGGATCGGCATCGCTCTCGCTCTGATCGAGGCCGGTCTGGGTGAGGACGATGTGGTGGAGGTGGACATCCGTGGCCGTGAAGAGCATTTCGTGATCACCAAGCCCCCGTTCGTGACCCCCGGCGTGCGTGAAGCGTGAAAGCGTCGCATTCATGCCGGATGATCACGATGCTGAAGATCAGACACACTAAAGATCAAAGACACACCCGTCTCGATCGTCCAGAGCGCACCGGATGCGTCGTCTTTGAATGTCGCTGAGCTCCTCCGGTAGGTCATCCGTGGCGAACCATGCGACGTCAATGGACTCTTCGTCGCCGACCTGTGCCACTCCCGAGACATAGCGGCAGCGAAAACACATCGAGACGAACTGGCAGACGTCGCCGTTGGGATAGACCACGTCCGGATCTGTGGTGAGCAGCGCGAGGCGCTCGACCTCGACGGTGACTCGGGTTTCCTCGAACAGTTCCCGGACGATAGCGGTCGCGGGTTGCTCGGAAGGTTCCACGATCCCGGCTGGCAGGCTCCACTGCCCGGTGTCGCTGCGTTGTGTCAAGAGCAGATGCACTCTGCCCGGGATCAGGTTCGCTCGAACCACGACCGCGGATACACCGGGCAGCAATAACCTGCCTTGTCCATACACGCGCCGAATACCGGCGATGTAGTCAGGAATCGGCATCAGCCGACTTTAGCGAGTGAAAGAGATCTAGATCTCCGGCTCCAGCGACATGGGCCCATACACCAATCGATCAGCCTCATAGAGACTCACCGCCCGCACGCCGGCCCTCAGCAAGCTGGGATAGAACTCACCCAGCCAGGATTCGGCCTCTCCCTGGGTCGGGAAGGTGCGGTTGATCGATGGCGAGTCGGCATGGGAGCGGCTGGGGCTGGGTTTGTTGTCGGGCACCCAGCGCCAGCTCATCAGATCTCCTCGTGATTTATCGCAGACGTTGTTTCGGCGAGGTCGTGCCGACCATGGCGCCGTCACTCTCGATGAAACTACCAAGTGCGGAATCGATCCCAGCCAACGTGGGTTCTCCTCTTGCGCGAGAGGTACCAGCTGCTGGATGGCAGCGAGCACATCGTCCCGCAGGACTCGGCGGACGAACCGCGCCCCCTCGCCTATCAATAGGCTTCTCCGCGCTTGATTCGAGGAGCAGGTGATCGAAACCTCCGAATCTGTGTGCTGCGGGTCATTCCGTACATCAGTAAGCCCTTCGGTGAGGCCTTCGGCAGGCGAGCGGCCAGCACTCTCTTGAAGCCGCGCCACATCAAGTAGCCGTCGACGAACACGCCAAGGATGAACAGATACATCGCCAAGGTGGCGATCAAGGTCACCGCGGGCCAGTAGCTGCCGAGGATGGTGACGGCCAAGATCACCACGACGGAGGGAAGCAGGAACTCTCCCAAGTTGAAGCGAGCGTCGACGTAGTCGCGCATCAGCACCTTCTCAGGCGCCGCCTCGCGCGCGCTGACTGCTTTCATCCGCGCCGCCCGCGACTGTCGGCTGGCCGTTTGCCGGGCCTCTTTCTTGCTGAGCGTCGTCGTCATGCGCTGTCGTCGCGCCGCCTCAGCTTCCTTCCGGGTCGGCGTTGGGCGGTCCTTCTTGCCGGTTGGAGCCGTGTTGATCGTTGTCGTCGGCTCTGGCCCGGCAGCCTCGCTGTTGCGGCGGAAGAGTGCCACGGGTCCCTCTCGTTGATTCTGTGCTGCTTGATTCTGTTTGATTCTGTGCTGCTTGATTCTGTGCTGCGCGAGCAGGGGTTTCGGCGGCGCTGGCCCTGGATTGTCTCAGGGGATCACCCCAAAGACGAAACTACCCTGCTCCCTCGCTGTGTTCGGTTTCTCCGCAGAGATACGGTGGAAGCCTTGCGAGCGGCCCCGGCCGCGGAACCGGAGTCTGGAAGGACCAGCTGACATCACATGAGCGGCATTTTTCAGCGGATCTCAATGATCTTTCGTGCCAAGACCGACAAGGCATTGGACAAGCTCGAAGATCCGCGCCAAACCCTCGATTACTCCTACCAGCGCCAGCTCGAGCTGCTGCAGAAGGTCCGCCGGGGAGTCGCCGATGTAGCGACCAGTCGCAAGCGGATCGAGCTTCAAGCCAACCAGCTCAACACTCAGGCTGACAAGCTGACCAATCAGGCGCAAAAGGCATTGGAGGTCGGCCGGGAAGATCTCGCTCGTGAGGCGCTGACAAGGCGGTCCGGCCTGCAGCAACAGCTGAGCGACCTCCAGGTTCAGCACGCCCAGCTGCAAGGTGAGGAGGAGAAGCTCACCCGCGCGAGCCAGCGGCTGCAGGCCAAGGTGGACGCATTCCGTACCAAGAAGGAAACGATCAAGGCCACCTACTCCGCCGCCGAGGCTCAGACCCGGATCAACGAGGCGTTCTCCGGCATCAGCGAGGAGATGGGCGACGTTGGCATGGCCATCCAGCGGGCGGAGGACAAGACCGCCCAGATGCAGGCTCGCGCTGGCGCAATCGATGAGCTGCTGGCCAGTGGGGCTCTGGACGATCCAACCGGAATGGCCAAGGACGACATCACGCTCGAACTCGAGCAGCTGGCGTCCACCTCTGAGGTGGAGAACGAGCTGGCAAGGATGAAGGCCGAGCTGAGCGCCGGTCCCGGCGCTGCGCCGCAGGCGATTGAGGGTCAGCACGTGCCCTCGCAGCAACCGCCGACTCAGGCTCCGCCGCCGCCGAGCTTGGATGCTCAGCCGCCACAGGAGTACCAGGCTCCTCCGAGCCAAGGTCAGGAGGCGCCCCCGGCTCAGCCGCAGGGTGATTTGCGATGATCGTTCGGATCCTCAACGAGGGTCAGTGGCGACTGAGTGATGGGGCCTTACGGGGACTCAACTCTTTCGACGATGCAGTCGAGAAGGCCGTTTCCGCCGCTGATCAAGATCAGCTGACACGAGCGCTGCACGCGCTACTGGACCGGATCCGGACTACGGGCACTCCGGTGCCGGACGAGGAACTGGAAGACTCCGATCTGATCTTGCCCGCTGCCGACTCGACGCTGGAGGACGTACAGCAGCTGTTGAGCGAATCGGAGGAAGGCCTCATTCCCGGCTGAGTTCCGGAACAGCCCTCAAGCAGGCCAGCCAGCGCCGGGAACCTCGACTCGCGCCGCAAGTATTTGCCCCGTACGCGGTCCAGGTGTCATGGCGTCGGGCCAAGCGGCCGCAGTCACGAAGAGAGTTGCTTTGTCAGGTCCGCCCAAGGCACATGCAAAGCACCCAAGATCAGAAACAAGCGTCTGCAACACGCCGCCGCCCTCGGCCACCCGAACGCACCGACGACCTGGCACCTCCGCGAACCATACTGCGCCTTCGGCATCTATGCAGATACCGTCAGGGGCGGCGCCATCCAGATCGGCCCACACACGACGTGCTGAAAGCTCGCCATCGGAGCCGATGTCGTACGCGGTGAGCGCCCCGCCATAGGACTCCGCCACGATCAAGGTCGAGTTGTCCGGGGTCACTGCCATCCCGTTGGGAAACGCCAGCCCTTCGGCGACTTGGCGGACTGAACCATCGGGGCGGACGAGGGCCACCAGGCCTGGCGCGAACTCCTCGCCGGGGAAGTCAAAGCCGATGTTGTTCACGTATGTGTTGCCACGACCATCGATCACGATGTCGTTCCACGGTTTGGTGGAAATCCCGCCCAATTCGGCGTAGGTGCTCAGGCCTTGGTCGGGTGCGCGGACCAGCAACTGATCGCGGGCGACGACGAGCAAGCGACCGTCGGGCAGCCGATCAAGGCAAAACGGCATCGCATCGATATTCGTGATCACCTCATGCTTGCCATCGAGATCGACGGCAATGACCTCACCGGCGCCCCAGTCGGAGAAAACCAGCCGGTCGTCGTGCCAACGCGGAGACTCGACGAGGACAAGATCGCTCAGCAGTGTGGTGAACTCAGCCATGATCAGATAGACCGCTGGGGCAGGACGAACTCATCGTTATTTTGGACGCTGCTCGCGCAGATCGCGCGTGGAGTCCGCGATTCCCGACGCTCGCAGCTGATGCGGTCCGCACGCTCAGTCGCGGGCGGTCTCACCGGGAAGGTTGAGCATTCGCTGCAGCGCGACCTTCGCGTAGTGCTCGGTCTCGGGTTCGACGGTGATCTGGTTGACGACGTGCCCCTGAGCCAGGTTCTCCAAGGCCCAGACCAGATGCGGCAGGTCGATCCTGTTCATCGTCGCGCAATAGCAGACGTGTTGCTCGAGGAAGGCGACCTCCTTGTCGGGATGATCATGTGCGAGGCGCTTGACCAAGTTGAGCTCCGTGCCGACGGCCCACTTCGACCCGGACTCCGCCTGCTCGATGGTCTTGATGATGAACTCGGTGGAGCCGATGTAGTCGGCCTTCAGGACCACCTCGTGCTGGCACTCGGGATGGACCAACACATTGACACCCGGCATCCGGGCGCGGACGTCGTCGACGGCTTGTGGGGTGAACCGTCCGTGCACCGAGCAATGGCCTTTCCACAAGATCATCGTGGCTGCTTGCAGCTCTTCTACCGTGAGGCCGCCGTTGTACTGCCGGGGGTCATAGACCACGCAGTCGTCGAGGTTCATGCCCATCTGCAGTACTGCGGTGTTACGGCCCAGATGCTGGTCGGGCAGGAACAGCACCTTCTCGCCGCGCTTGAGAGCCCACTCGAGTACGGACTTGGCGTTGGATGACGTACAGACGACCCCGTCGTGCTTTCCGCAGAAGGCTTTGATGTCGGCTGAGGAGTTCATGTACGTCACGGGCACGGTGAGGTGCGCAACTCCGGCATCGGTTAGTACGTCCCAGGCATCCTCCACCTGCGCCAGTCGGGCCATGTCCGCCATGGAGCAGCCTGCCGCCAGGTCAGGCAAGATCACCTTCTGCTCCGGCGCGGTCAAGATGTCGGCCGACTCGGCCATGAAGTGCACGCCGCAGAACACGATGAACTCAGCATCCGGACGCGCTGCCGCTTCCCGGGCCAGCTTGAAGGAATCGCCGGTGACATCGGCGAACTGAATCACCTCGTCGCGCTGGTAGTGATGGCCAAGCACGAAGAGCCGATCGCCCAGTACCGCTTTCGCCAGCCTGGCTCGCTCCACGAGGGCCGGGTCGGAGGCTGGCGGTAGGTCGCCTGGACATTCGACTCCCCGCTCGGACCGCGGGTCGGATTCCTGCCCGAGGACGAACAACGATAGCGGCGTCCCGGACCGTAGTGCACTCGATGTGGGGGTGCTGGTCACGCAACAAATGTACTCACGCGTCGCGTGAGCCCATTCTCACTGTGAGCTCGCGGCGCTGTTGGGGTACAAACGACTCGACTCTCTACGATGACATCCGCTGACGAGCCGGAGGAGGCATCGACCATGCGGATCATGGTGGCGACCGATTGCATCGGCGCGCTCTCTTCCCGACAGGCTGGCGGGGTCATCGGCTCAGGCTGGCTACCAGGCGGCGAGGTATCGGTACTGCCGATCGGGGAGGCCGGGGGCGGCTTTGTCGCGGCCTTTGCCGATCTCGCTGGAGTCGCGACATCCTCCCAAGTGGTCAACGGGATCATCGTGACAACCGGAAGCGGACCGGAAACCGGCCTCGTTCAGGTTCTTGGCTCTAGCCGAGGTGTTGGAATTCCGTACGAGCAGTCGTCTCGACCAATCGGCGAGGCCATCGCGGCATTGGCCGGCAACCAGGGAATTGCACGGATCGTGGTCGATCTGGCTGGTCTCTGGGTGCATGACGCCGGTGCCGGCATGCTGGCCGCGCTCGGTGCAGTCGGCGACCGGCCGCTCGATCAAGGAGTGGACGGCCTCGACGGACTCAGCGCGCTCGATCTCACCCCCGCCCGCGCGCTGTTGGGTGAGATCCAGCTGATCGGCGTGGTTCCCGCTGCACAGCGTGATGTGCCCTTGGTGGGCCTGCGCGGCATCACCGCTCGCGCCGGTCGAGAAGCGAACGTCGAGCCGGACCGGATGCTTCGAACCGACGCGGCCCTCGAGGCGTTTGCGCGGCTCGCGTCACCCACCCACGTTGCTGCCTCCGGGGCGGGGGCATGCGGTGGGCTTGGCTTCGCAGTGCTCGCCCTCGGCGGAGCTCTGAGCACAGGGCCGGCACTCGCTCTCGCCTCGGCCGAAGGGCGGGCCGCACTCCACCACGTCGACCTCGTGGTCACGGGCTGCTCGGTTTTCGACTTCGCCAGTCGCGGCGGAGGGGTCGTCGCCGCAATGGCAGGGGCCGCAGCGGCTGCGCTGAGTCCGTGCATCGTCATCGCTGGTGAGGTGCTCATTGGGTCACGTGAAATGCGCACGATGGGGATCGAGGCGGGGTACGCGGTGCGCGAGTCCACCCTCGACGAGCCAGGAGGAAACGTCCGCAGCGAAGAGCTTGCAGCCACGGCTCGACGGGTCGCCCGGTCTTGGAGTTGGTGACGCGGCACACGTGGAAGCGGCTTGGACGGGCCGGCAAGGGCCCCTAGAATGACACGCATGACGGCAACCGAACAGACCTTCGACACTCCCGTTGTAGCTGACGGCATCATCCTGACCGACGGGGCGGCAGCCAAGGTCAAGTCGCTTCTGCAAGGTGAAGGTCGCGAGGACCTTGCGCTCCGCGTGGCTGTGCAGCCGGGCGGTTGCTCAGGTCTGCGTTACCAGCTGTTCTTCGACGATCGCAGCTTCGATGGCGACATCGTCAAGGGCTTCGGCGGTGTGGAAGTCGTCACCGACCGGATGAGCGCGCCGTACCTCATGGGCGCAACCATTGACTTCGTCGACACGATCGAGAAGCAGGGCTTCACTATCGACAACCCCAACGCGACCGGTTCGTGCGCCTGCGGCGACAGCTTCCACTGACCTGAGACCTCGAACTCCCTGCCCGTCGGGCAGGGAGTTTGTTGTTCACCAATCGCGCCGTACGAGGAACCGTGGCGGATTGGACACGACGAGTGTTTGGCCACGCATCCGACACCAGGCGGCAAGGTCGGGACCGGCGGCCGGGTCGTCGGCCAGCAACTCCACCAGCGCGCCAACCCCCACCTCGCCGATGCGGCGCGCGATTTCGATGATCGGCCGCGGGCACTTCATCCCGCGACAGTCCAGCGACAACCCGTGGAAGGGTGGTGGGACCTCGCTCACGATGCGCCGACGGTTGCCCGGATATCCGACACGATCGGCGGCAGCACGGCCAGAAATCGATCGATCTCGGCGGCTGTCGTCGTCCAGGTGAGCCCGATCCGTACGTTGCCGTGGGTCAGCGCGCCCATGGCAGCCAGTACATGCGAGGGGTGTTCGCTACTCGCACTGCAGGCCGACCCGCTCGCCACGGCGAATCCTGCCTTGTCCAGTTCCAAGGTGAGAGTTTCGCCGTCGACGTAGAGAACCGAGAAGGTGAGCAGGTGCGGCACCCGACGTACGGGATCGCCGGCCACATCGACATCGTGCACCCGCTGCGCGATTCCTGCGCGCAGCTGATCGACTAGACGATGCTGGCGCGCGCTCACCTCGCGGCCGGACTGTCGCCAGCAGTCCAATGCCACAGCTGCCGCGTAGATCGCTGGCACGTCGGGCATCCCAGGCCATCGGCCGCCCTGATAGTCGTCGGTCGGGTAGGGCGCCCGCCAGCGGGCGTTCTTCTTGATCACCAGAATGCCAACCGATGCTGGGCCGCCAAACGCACCGGCCCAGCCCGTCAGCACCGACCAGCCGGTGACGCTGCTGAGATCGATACGGCCGAGCGCGGCTGTCGCGTCCAGGATCAGTGGCACGTCCGCCTCCTGGCAGATCTCGCCCGCCCGGGCGTAAGGCTGGAGCGTACCGACCTCGTGGTTGGCTACCTGGATACAAGCCGCGGCAGTGCCTGCGGTCGCTATCTCGGCAGCCCACCGATCCACGTCGACATGACCTTCATGATCGACTTCGACCGCGGCGTGGTGGCCGGCAGCGGCTGCCGCCGCGAGCACCGAGGAGTGGTCGATTGCCGTTGTGACGATCCGGGGGCCTACGCGGCGACGGCCCAACGCCATGCCGGCGACTGCCGCCTGGTTTGAGTGGGCCGCGGACCCAGTGAAGATCACCTCGTCGGACCGCGCACCGACGGCACTGGCGACGACCTCCCGCGCCTGGTCAAGTGCCTGCGCGGCCAGCCGACCAGGGCGGTGGAGTCGCACCGGATCACCCCAACCGGCCTGCTGCGCATCCAGCCAAGCCTGGCGCGCAGCCGCCAGCATCGGCTCGCCCGATGAACTGTCCAAGAACACTTCCGAAGTGGCATCCGGCACATCTCGAACATAGTGCGTGCGGATTTTCACGGGCGTCAGCGAATCCTTCTGCGGGGCCGGAACGAACTGATGTCGTACCGCCGTAGGTGCAGCAGATGACCACGGACCGGAGGCCCGAAAAGCGGTGCGCGAAGGGTCGAAAACGCAACCGCTACACCGGTGATCGGAGCGTCTTCCTACGTTAGGGTGAAGACCAAAGACAGGTGGCCGCCCCGGCCGTGGGCGGGCACGGTTCCTGGCTTGTACGAATGGGCTTGTCCCAATGGGCCTGCACCAATGGGCCTGTACCAATGGGCTTGTACCGATCCGACGAAAGGCGCGACGTGGGTGGCAGGACTGAACGGTCCGCGGTGGACGACATGACAGTGCTCCCGGCCCGCAGTCGGAGGACCAGGGGCCACCGTCCCGCCTTGTTGGGCCTGTCATTGTTCGGGCTCGTATTTCTTACCGGCTGCTCACCAGAGTTGACTGCCCAGATCAAACGGCTGGGTTTTCCACCGCCTGCCAGCGACCGGTCCCCGTTCATCCTCAATCTTTGGATCGGCACCTGGATCGCTGCCTTCGCCGTCGGATTCTTGGTCTGGGGCCTCATCGGGTGGGCCTCGAACCGCTACAAGACCAGGCACGCCAAGATGCCGAAGCAGAGCCGCTACAACCTGCCGATGGAGATCTTCTACACGATTGCGCCATTCATCGTCATCGGGGTGCTCTTCTACTACACGGTCCTGGCACAGAATGCGGTGCAGGCAAAGTCAGCGAACCCTGACATCACGATCGATGTCGTGGGCCAGAAGTGGTCGTGGACTTTCAACTACAAATCAGCGAACAATCCAGCCGTCGGGCAAGACGTCTGGGAGGCCGGCACGATCAACAAGACTCCTGATCTCTACCTCCCAGTGGGAAAGCTGATTCAGTTCAACCTCTCATCGCCAGATGTGATCCACTCATTCTGGGTTCCCTCGTTCTATGAAAAGTTGGACGTTATTCCTGGACGGCATAACAGCCTCCAGATGACGCCGACAACGGAGGGTCTGTTCGCCGGGAGGTGCGCCGAACTGTGCGGCACCTATCACTCGGCGATGCTCTTCAATGTGCATATCGTCAGCGAAAACGACTACAACGCCTACCTGAAGACGCTGGTGGCCAAGGGACAAATCGGAGAAGCGAAAGGTCCGGCCCTGCTCAATTCCCCGGCGAAGACAGGTTCAGAGGAGGGTACGCGATGACGACGCTGCAGCGTACGGCGACCGCCGCCGAAATCGCGACGCCGAGGCGTCAGCTTGGCACGATCATCTGGAAGTGGATGGTCACCACAGATCACAAGGTGATCGGCAATCTCTACTTCGTCACGTCGATGGTGTTCTTCCTGTTCGGCGGCGTCCTGGCTTTGGCGATGCGGGCCGAGCTGGCGTATCCGGGCCTGCAGTACCTCTCGTACGAGACCTTCAATCAGTTCTTCACCATGCACGGCACGATCATGTTGCTGCTGTTCGCGACTCCACTGTTCGCCGGCTTCGCGAACGCGATCATGCCGCTGCAAATCGGCGCGCCCGATGTCGCTTTCCCGCGGCTCAACATGATCGCCTACTGGTTCTATCTCTTCGGCGGGTTGATCGCCTCCGCCGGTTTCCTTTCGCCCTCCGGCGCCGCCAGCTTCGGCTGGTTCGCGTATGCGCCCCTGAACGACGCGGTCAACTCGCCGGGTGTTGGTGGGGACCTGTGGATCATGGGCCTGTACATGGCGGGTCTGGGAACCATCCTCGGAGCTGTCAACTTCACCACCACGATCCTGACGATGCGGGCACCAGGCATGACCATGTTCCGGATGCCGATCTTCACCTGGAACATCCTCGTGACGTCGTTCTTGGTGCTGGTTGTCTTCCCGATTCTCGCGGCGGCCCTCTTGGTCCTCGAGGCGGATAGAGTCCTCGGCGCAAAGGTCTTCAGCGCAGCCAACGGCGGCCCAATTCTGTGGCAGCACCTGTTCTGGTTCTTCGGGCATCCAGAGGTTTACATCATTGCGTTGCCATTCTTCGGCATCATTACCGAGGTCTTGCCCGTATTCAGTCGTAAGCCGATCTTCGGTTATGTCGGCCTCGTCCTGGCGACCATGCTCATCGGCGCTCTCTCCGTGGCGGTGTGGGCACACCACATGTTCGTCACTGGTGCGGTCAACCTGCCGTTCTTCTCCTTCATGACCTTCCTGATTGCCGTGCCAACGGGGGTGAAGTTCTTCAACTGGATAGGCACCATGTGGGGCGGCAATATCAACATGCGAACGCCCATGCTCTGGGCCGTCGGCTTCCTTACAACGTTCCTGTTCGGTGGCCTGACCGGCATCATCCTTGCCAGCCCGCCGTTGGACTTTGCGGTCTCTGACTCCTACTTCGTGGTCGCGCACTTCCATTACGTCGTCTTCGGCACGGTGGTCTTTGCGATGTTCGCTGGCTACTACTTCTGGTGGCCCAAGCTGACCGGCAGGATGCTCGACGAGACGTTGGGCAAGATTCACTTCTGGCTGCTGTTCATTGGGTTCCACACCACGTTCCTCATCCAGCACTGGCTCGGCGTAGAAGGAATGCCCCGCCGCTATGCGGACTATCTGCCCAGCGACGGTTTCACGCTCGGGAACGAGATCTCCTCTGCCGGCGCGTTCTTGCTCGGCGGGTCGACATTGGTCTTCTTCTGGAATGTGTGGAAGAGCCGGAAGAACCCGAAGGTAAACACCGACGATCCGTGGGGTTGGGGCCGCTCGCTCGAGTGGGCCACCAGCTGCCCGCCACCGCGCCACAACTTCACCCAGCTGCCCAAGATCCGCTCGGAGTCACCCGCCTTCGACTTGCACCACCCGGAGGTAGCGCTTCTCGAGTACGGCGGTGATGATGCGGAATTCGACGAGACCACGGTAGACGCCGGTTCGGACACTGGTCGCAGGGCAGAACTCATGCATCGGGTCGCCGGTGACACCAGCGACCTGGCCGCGCAGTATGAGCATGACCACCACGGCCATTCGCCGGAGGCCGAGGAGGATCAGAGGTGAAGGTCGAAGCCTGGATTTTCGGCTCACTGACGATCTTCATGATCATTGTGACGCCGGTCTACTGGCTGATCACGGCGAACGCCCAAGGGGTGCCGGAGATCACCGGTACCGTCGCGTTGATCATGACGACGCTGCTGGTGCTGATGATCTTCCTCTATCTGCTGCTGGTGGCGCGGCGGATGGAGCCGAGGCCAGAGGACAGGAAAGTCGGCGAGATCGCCGAGGGCGCAGGAGAGTTGGGCTTCTTCCCACCGCAGAGCAAGTGGCCGCTGTTTCTCTCACTCACCTTCGTGCCGGTCGTGTTGGCTCCCATCTTCGGATGGTGGCTCATGCTCATTGGCTTCGGTTTCGGCTTCTTCACCTTGACCGGGCTGCTTTACGAGTTCTACCGCGGAGATCACGCGCACTGATTCGGCGGCCTTTGCCTGTCGCTCTGCGGAGCTGCGCCTCGAGTACCACGCGGCTGAGTGGCGCCCGGGTGTTGTCGAAGGGTGAATCTGGTTACTCGGGCACAATGGGGGGATGTGTCGAAATATTCGCCCATTGAATAACTTTGAGCCGGCCGCGACGAGTGCTGAGGTGCATGACGCGGCCTTGCAGTTTGTGCGGAAGGTCGCGGGGACGTCGAAGCCGTCGAAGGCCAACGAGGCAGCGTTCAACCGGGCTGTGCACGAGATCGCTCATGCCACGCAGCATCTGCTGGATGAGCTGGTCTTCACCGCGCCGCCCAAGAACCGTGATGAGGAGGCGGCCAAAGCTCGGGCGCGATCGGCCAATCGCTTCGCCACGGCTGCGCGGTGACCACCGAGGTGCTGCGCTACGCAGCGTTCACCGTCGATGGCCGTGGTGGGAACCCGGCTGGAATTGTCCTCGACGCGAGAGGCCTTGATGTCGCTGAAATGCAAGCCATCGCGGCTGATGTCTGTTACTCCGAGACCGCCTTCTTGGTGGGAAGGCCTGTCTCAGCCCAATGTGTACGACGTCCGATACTTCTCACCCGAGCAAGAGGTGCCCTTCTGTGGACATGCGACCATCGCCTCGGCGGTTGCTCTGGCCGAACGATCCCCGGCGGATGAATGGATCTTTCATACACCTGCCGGATTCGTCAGTATCGCGACCTCCCAGAATGACGACGGAGAGCGCGTGGCAGAGCTGACAAGTGTCGCACCTCGAGTTTCCGAGCCAGAATCGAGTCTGGTCCCCGCTGCCCTCAGCGCGCTTCGGTGGTCTGCTGCTGATCTTGACCCGGACTATCCAGTCTTGCTGGCCAACGCGGGCTCGGAGCATCTTGTGCTGGTGACCAAGACCCGGCAGCGCTTGGCCGACCTCGACTACGACTTCGACGCTCTCGCAAAGCTGATGCGCGAGCACGAGTTGATCACCGTGCAGCTGATCTGGCCCGAGTCGAAACAGCGCTATCACTCGCGCAATCCGGCTGCCGGCTTGGGCGTGGTAGAAGATCCCGCCACCGGCGCCGCTGCGGCAGCATTTGGCGGCTACCTACGCGAGCTCGGCCTGATTGGCGAGAACGCCAAGTTCACCATCAGTCAAGGCGTCGAGATGGGCCGCCCGAGCGAGCTCACGGTCAGCGTCATGGCCGGGGAACCAGGTGTACGTGTCAGTGGCACAGCGCATCGCATCGACGACTAGCTGACGTGCGGAGAGCCACTAGCCGTAGGCTCGTGCGGTGCTCGTCACCAGCTGAGGTGTTGTGGCCGTCCCTCCTCATAGCCAGAGCTGGACTGCACTCCGACGACGGCTAGATCGTGGAACTCCTCGAGATTGGAGGCTCCGGCGTAGGTACAACTACTGCGTACGCCGGCCACGATGGAATCGAGCAAGTCCTCCACGCTCGGTCGCTCCGGATCCAGATACATCCGACCAGTGGAGATGCCTTCTTCAAAGAGGCCGGCGCGTGCGCGATCAAAGCCTGAGGAGTCCTTGGTACGCATCTTGACCGCCCGCGCCGACGCCATGCCGTAGGACTCCTTGTACATCCGCCCTTCGGCGTCGATCATCAGATTGCCCGTGCTTTCAAAGGTTCCGGCGAACCATGAGCCGATCATGACGCTGCTGGCGCCCGCTGCCAGCGCCAACGCGACGTCTCGCGGGTGTCGTACGCCGCCGTCCGCCCAGATCGATCGGCCGACCGCCTGCGCCGCCTCAGCGCATTCCACCACGGCACTGAACTGAGGGCGGCCGACACCTGTCATCATCCGCGTGGTGCACATGGCACCCGGGCCGACTCCTACCTTGACGACATCAGCGCCGGCGCCAACCAGGTCATTGACCCCGTCAGCCGAAACCACATTGCCTGCGACGAGCGCGACTCGGCGTCCTTGCGTATCCGCCTGCCGGTCCAGCACCTCACGAATCGACTTCAGCGACTCCACCATTCGATCCTGGTGGCCGTGCGCAGTATCGACGACCAGAACGTCGATGCCGGCGTCGAGCAGGGCCTCGGCTCGAGCAGCCACATCGCCGTTGATGCCGATCGCGGCGCCAATCATGAGCCGGCCCGCTGCGTCAAGAGCCGGGCGATAGAGCGTGGAGCGTAACGCATGCTTCCGGGTCATGACCCCGAGCAACTTTCCGCTCTCAACCAAGAGCGCTACCTCAAGGTGTCGATGGGTCAGCTCGTCGAAGATCTCCGTCGGCGTCGACTCCGGAGTGGTCGTCAGCAGATCGCTGGACATCACCTGATGCACCTGAGCGAATCGGTCAACCCCTGCGGCCTCAGCCTCGCTGATCGTGCCCAGCGGTTGACCATTCTCGATCACGACCGCGAGGCCATGCGCTCGCTTGGGAATCAGCGACAGAGCTTCTCCAACCGTCGTGTGAGGAGTCACCGAAACGGCGGTGTCGTAGATCGGATGCGATCGCTTCACCTTGCCGATCACTTCGGCGACGACATCGGTCGGAATGTCCTGTGGCAGGATCGCGATTCCACCGCGGCGGGCTACCGTCTCAGCCATGCGCCGGCCAGAAATCGCGGTCATGTTGGCGACGACGATCGGCAGCGTGGTGCCGATCCCATCGGTGCTGGTCAGGTCGACGTCCAGGCGGGATCCGACGGCAGAACGCCTAGGCACCATGAAGACGTCGGAGTAGGTCAGGTCGTATGCCGGCAGCTCACGGAGAAATCGCACCTGCACATTCTCACCGTCCGCGCCAAGGTTTGCATACCGGGCGCCCGGCAGTCGGTATTGAGTCGCCGATGATGTAGCGCTCGGAGATGACGAATCGAGCGTATCGTGTCTAAGAGCCAGAGCTCGGTGTGGCTTCGGCTCCCCTTGTGGGTTCCGCCGCCCTGGTGGCCTGTGTTGTTGGCGCCGCTGTCGTTGCTTCAGGCTCGGAGCTGGGAGGCTCGCTGGGCTGACTGTTCTGACGCGTCTCGCTGGTCGGTGTGTTGCTCGGAGTGGCGGTTGCCTTGGTCGTCGCAACCTTGGTCGGCTCCTTCTTCTTGGTATCCGACCCCTTGGCTGGCTTACCCTCGCTGACCTGTTGGATCGTGGTGCCGTCACCACCGGAGAGTGAGCGCCCAGTGGCCAGCTCGACCGCAGTCAGCGAGACTGCCGCGATGCCGAATGCAGCCAGCGCCGCGACAGCCACCCGCTTCCAGTTCAGCTTCGGACCGCGTGGTGTCGGGGCGGGTTGTGGCTCCAGCAGGTGACTGCGCTGGGCTGCGACATGACCTTCGCTGCCCGGAAGGATCTCCATCACGGTGGGTTCTTCCACCTCATTCGGCTGACCAGTCCAGAAAACGGTCTTTACCTTGTTACTGGTCCGACGGATCGATGCCGTATACAGCGAGCCAGCGACGGCAGCGATGATGCTCGCCAGCGCAGCGCCGACAACCGTGCCGGCCACGCTCAGCTGAGACCCGAGCGCCGCGGCGGTCATTGCGGCGAGGGCGCCACCAACGATCTGGGGGACCGAAAGATCGAGCGCTTTCTTCGGCTTCTTCTCGCCTGCTTGATTGCCGGTACTGGAGTGGAGGTAGTGGTGTCGTTCGTCAGCTTCTGATTTGTGCTCATGTCCTCTTTGCGTCTACTCGGGCGTCATGACCGCCAGGCAGTCTCGTCCAGACGCGTTAACGCCTGCGTGCTCCGGATCATTGTCAGGTTCTGCGAAGAGTGAGCAATCCCACATCCCGCCTGGGACGGTGGCACCAGCGCCAGCCGCCGTAAGTGCGCGTTGAACCAACGTATAAGTCGAGGAGCGTAGAGGCCAGCTCGATCACACTCTGAGAGACACCTGGAGCGCAACAGCGCCCCGCGACCTCTCAAGGAACCCGGGGCGCAGCTGGTGGTTCTGACTACCTTGCCAGGTGGTGCTCTTCCTCTTCCTCGGCTTCGATCGCATGATGTTCGCCGTTGCCGTCGTCGAGGTGCATGGCGTGCATGTGGTGGTGTGCAGCCTCTTCGATCTCAGCCCGGCGTAGGCCGCCGCAGCGTATCGATGAAGTAGAAGCGAGTTGCCTTGCGACGGAGTTGTTCGGACTTGATCTCCTTCTCCGACATTCCGTCAACCTCGGTCAGCGGCATCAATGCGGGCAGGTCAGCGTGCTGGGTCAGCTTGAAGGCTTCGCCTTCGCTGATCGGCCGGTGCCGCTCGGAGTACTTGCCCGAAGGTGCGCGATCGATGATGCCGGACTCCGCACCGTGGAGCATTCGGTCGCGATCGGAGCGCTGCAGCCCGATGCAGATCCGTTTGGTGATCAGGAAGGCGAGGACGGGCGCGACGAAGACCGCCACCCTGAGGAAGTAGGTCACCGAGTTCAAAGAGACGTGGAACTGGGTCGCGACCAGATCGTTGCCACCGCCGATCCACAGCATCGCGTACGCGGTCATCGCGGCGATGCCGAAGGCGGTGCGCGTCGGGTTGTTGCGGGGGCGGTCGAGAACGTGATGTTCAGACTTGTCGCCGGTGACCCAGGCCTCGGCGAAGGGGTAGATCGCCATGATGGCAAAGAACAGGGTCATCACCCCGATACCGGGCAGGAAGACGTTCCACGACCACGTCGTCGATCCAATGTGCCATTCCCAGTTCGGCATGATGCGAATGGCGCCCTCGACAAAGCCCATGTACCAGTCGGGCTGGGACCCTGCGGTTATCTCGGCGGGGTTATAAGGCCCGAATACCCAGACCGGGTTGATCTGCATTGTCGCGCCCATCAAGGTGAGGACACCGAAGACGATGAGGAAGAACCCACCGGCCTTGGCGGCGTACACGGGGAAGACCGGGTACCCGACGACGTTGCCGGCGGTCCGGCCTGGGCCGGGGTATTGGGTGTGCTTGTGGTAGACCACGAGCGCGAGGTGCGCCGCAATCAACCCGAGCAGCAATGCCGGGATCAGCAAGATGTGCAGCATGTAGAGCCGGGGGATGATCAGCTCGCCGGGGAACTGGCCGTCAAAGGCGAAGAACTCAGCCCACGTTCCGATCAGCGGAATTGCTCGAATCAGACCGTCAACGAACCGCAGGCCGGTGCCCGAGAGTAGGTCGTCCGGAAGGGAGTAGCCGGCGAAGCCTTCGACCAAGCCAAGGCTGAGCATGGCGACACCGATCAGCCAGTTGATCTCACGGGGCTTGCGGAACGCGCCAGTGAAGAAGATGCGGAGGCTGTGGGTGAGCATCGCGGCGACGAAGAGCATGGCCGCCCAGTGGTGCATCTGCCGCAGCAGCAGACCGCCGCGAATGTCAAACGACAAGTTAAGAGTGGAGGCGTACGCGTCCGACATCTTGAGCCCGCGCAGCAACTCGTAACTGCCCTGGTATTCGACCTCCGACATCGACGGCTTGAACCAAATGGTCAAGAACACACCGCTCAACAGCAAAACGATGAACGAGTACAGCGCAATCTCGCCGAGAAGGAACGACCAGTGGTCCGGAAAGACCTTCCGAAGGAACGGACGACTCAGGCCGGCCAGGCCGACTCGATCGTCGAGCCACTTGGTCGGTCCAGAGGCCAGCTTGAAAACCGGCCCAAGCTCTTTCTTGGGAGTCTCGGCCCTGACTGCGGTTTCGTCAGGCACGGTCTCGACTGGCTGAGCCATCAGTTATCGCCTTCTTAGATCATTACGGAGAATCATGGCGCGAGTCCCGTTCAAAATAGCTCGGTCCAGGCGGAACGAGAAAGTCGCGTTGGGCGACGATATAGCCCTCGGAATCAACGGCGATCGGCAATTGCGCCAAAGGACGGTTCGCAGGCCCGAAGACCACCTTTCCGGCGTCCCCGAGGTCGAAGGTGGACTGGTGACACGGGCACAGCAGGTGATGGGTCTGCTGCTCCCACAGGCTGATCGGGCAGCCGACGTGGGTGCAGATCTTGGAGTAGCAAAGGATCCCGCCGATATTCCAGCCTTCGCGGGAAGGGGGGATTGTGATGGTGTTCGGATCCATCCGCACAACGATGACCGCCGCCTTGGCCTTCTCGATCTGGAACTCAGCACCCTCCAGGTCTTGGAGGTTCGCAGGCTCGCCGTTGATCAGCTGACCGATCTCGACGCTCTCGGGCTTGATCGGCTGGAAGGTCACGTCATTCACCACGCGAACGCCCGGCGCCCAGATGGTCCTCTCGATGGTCTCTGCGCGCTTCTTCTTGGTTGGCCATGGGCCCAGATCGGCGAGCCCGACGAGCATCGGCAGCAAGATCGTGGCCAGAGCGGCAAGCAGCGTGCGTCCGATGATCTTCCGCCTGGTGAGCTTGGATTCGTCGACGACCTTGTCCAGCTCGGTCAGTGTGTAGTTCTTGTCGTCATCGCTCGATGCGGCACCGTGCCGGTAATCGATCATCTCGTGGTCGTCCATGAGCTTGCGGGCCCAATGCACCGCGCCGACGCCAAGGAAGAGCAGCGCCAGGCCGAAGGTCAAGCCAAGCAGCAGATTTCGGGTATTGGCCCGCAGCGGACCGAAGTCGAGATAGGAATCGCCGGGCACGGCGAAGTAGACGACGACGAAGCCGATCGCCAGAACCGGTACTAGGCCGAAGAACGTGGCCACCTGACGAGTTGCCCGGTCGGCAGCTCTCTCGTCGACATCGGTGAGCCGCGGCAGATGCGGCTCAAGACCCGGATCCGGAACGGGGTACCGCTCCTCATCGACTGTTGCAACCTCAGAGCCGGGCTGGCCGTGGGCTGTATCTTCACTCACTTGGCTTTCACCCCTTTGGCTGCAATCCACATGGCAAAGAAGATCAAGCTACCCAGCCCGATGATCCAGGCCCACAGACCCTCGCTCACCGGTCCGAGGCCGCCGAGGGCGAGGCCACCGTCAGTTGGGCGTTCGTGCAGGGACTCGAGGTAACCGATGATGGCTCGCTTATCCTCCGGCCGCAGCACCTCGTCGTCGAAGACAGGCATCTGCTGCGGGCCGGTCAGCATCGCCTCATAGATCCGCTTGTTGTCCAGACCGATCAGCGGTGGCGCGTACTTGCCATTGGGGAGTGCGCCACCGGCGCCCTCGAAGTTGTGACACGCAGAGCAATTGGTACGGAACAGCTCGCCACCTCGTGCAAGATCCTCAGCACTGAGGTTTGCGGTGTCGTATTCAGCCGGGTCGGGGATAGCAGGCCCCGGGCCGAGGCTCCCGACATACGCCGCGAGTGCTGCGATCTCTTCCTCGGAATAGTTGTTTGGCTTGACCGGAGCCTGTGGTCCGGGCTTGGCCATCGGCATCCGCCCTGAGCTCACCTGGAAGTCGACTGCCGCAGGCCCAACGCCGGCCAATGGCGGGCCCTGGATGGGGGCGTCGACCTGGCCCTCGCCATTGAGCCCGTGGCAGGACGCACAGCCGACCGCGAAGAGCGCCTTGCCCTCAGCGATCTGCTGGCTGTTTCCGGTATCCGCCGACACCTGGGCCGGCGGTGCCATCACGCTGTAGAGGGCGCCCATCATGAAGAGCCCGGCCACCAGGAGCAACGCCTTGGCTGCTGGGTGCCGGCGCCGGGAAGACAGGAGTCGCACTCGGGTCCCTCTCGCGTCTTTGATGCACTGTTGTGGGCCAAACATATATTCAGTTGTCACATATATTCATCCTGCTATCGCAGGATGTAGATCACACCGAAGAGCGCAATCCACACAACATCGACGAAGTGCCAGTAGTAGGACACGACGACCGCGGTCACAGCCTGCTCGTGGGTGAAGGTCCGGGCTAGGAACGTCCGTCCCATCACCAGCAGGAAGGCGATCAGGCCGCCCGTCACGTGGAGCCCGTGGAAGCCCGTGGCCAGGAAGAAAACAGACCCGAACACATTGGACGAGATCGTCAGATTCTCATGGAACAGCGCCGCGTACTCATAGCTCTGGCCGCCGATGAAGAAGGCGCCCATGAGAAAGGTCAGCGTGTACCACTCCCGCAGTCCCCAGCGCCGCAGGTTGAACAGCGATCCGGTCCGACTGACTTGCGCTCGTTCAGCGGCGAACACGCCCATCTGGCAGGTGAAGGAGCTCGCGACCAGCACACTGGTGTTGGCGATCGCGAACGGAATGTTGATCAGGTCGCCCTGGGATTGCCAGAGCGGCACAGTGCCGGTTGCGGCGGCTTGCGAGTTGGTCACGTTCCGGATCGTGAAGTAGGCCGCAAACAGGGCCGCGAAGAACATCAGCTCCGAGGCCAGCCAGATGATCGTGCCTACGGCGACCGGCTCGGGCCTGTTCTCACGACCACGCAGGCGCGATTGCGGTATGGGGTGCAGGGCCCCTTCCGGCATCGTCATCGAGCCGGAGACTGCGTGCGTGTGCATGGCCACGAGGTCATTATTGCCGGAACCCGTGCTGAGGTCACCCCACGGCACAACTTTGTTATCCGAGTCGCGAATGGCACGCAAACGGTCGGATTGACACCTTGCCGCAGGCGTGAGAAGAAGCCTTCGCGCTACGATCATGCCCGGGCCGGGCAGGCTGCCGAGGCCGAGATGCGAGCCGAGGGCACCGGAGGTCAACGTGGAGACGATCAATGAGCAGTGACGAGAGGCCTCGCGACGAGGAGCTTCTGACAATCCTGCTGTACGCCTCGGACCGGGCAACGCGAGAGGACGTGCGGCTGACGCTGGGGCGCAAGGTGGCAGCCGATCTGCCGTCGATACGAGTGCTCGAGGTCGCGACCCAGCCCGCTCTGATCACCGCCATGGATGCCGGGGGTATCGACCTGGCGATCCTGGACGGCGAGGCGGTGCCTGGCGGAATGGGGCTGTGTCGTCAACTCAAGGACGAGATCTTGCGCTGTCCGCCAATCCTGGTGCTGATTGGTCGCGCCGACGACGCCTGGCTGGCGACCTGGTCGCGGGCCGACGGCGCGGTGTCGCATCCGGTCGATCCGGTCCGCTTGCCGGCCGCGGTGGCAGAGCTGCTACGCCCCCGCATGTCCACCGAGACCGCGGTCGTGCGGACTACATCTGTTGCCTGAACAGGATGCCGTCACGATGAATTGGCCGGAACTTCTGAGCAGTCTGGTCCGCCGCGAGGATCAGCCAGCCGAGGCGACCGCCTGGGCCATGGGCCAGATCCTGGGCGGCGAGGCGACCCCCGCCCAGCTGGCGGCGTTCGTCATCGGGTTGCGGAGCAAAGGCGAGACGGTGGAGGAGCTGACCGGCCTTGCCGACATGATGATCGAGTTTGCGACGCCGATAGAAATCGGCGGGCCTGCGGTCGATGTCGTCGGCAGCGGTGGCGACCGAGCGAACACCGTCAACATCTCCACCATGGCTGCGATCGTCGCTGCAGCAGCAGGTGCCAAGGTCGTGAAGCATGGGAACCGGGCGGCCTCGTCGGCATGCGGCGCAGCAGACGTGCTCGAGGCGCTTGGTGTGGTCCTCGACCTGGCGCCTGAGGCGCAGCAGCAGGTGGTGGACCAGGTCGGCATCGGCTTTCTGTTTGCTCCGCTCTACCATCCTGCGCTGCGGCACGCCGGGCCAACTCGACGTGAGCTCGGCATTCCTACGATCTTCAACTTCCTCGGACCTATGGCTAATCCGGCCCAACCAATCTCACAGGCCGTAGGGGTGGCAGATGCCCGGATGGCTCAGCTCATGGCAGGAGTGTTCGCTTCCCGCGGTAACTACGGTCTGGTGTTTCACGGCGGTGACGGACTCGACGAGCTGACTACAACGACATCCTCGACGGTGTGGGTGTACGCCGATGGAGAGGTCGAGCGGCTCGAGCTGGACCCCTTGAGGCTGGGAGTGCCGCGGGCGAGCCTTGCCGACCTCGTAGGTGGCGATGCGACGGCGAACGCGGAAGTGGTACGCGAGATGGTCGCCGGTCGGCCCGGCCCGGTCCGCAATGTCGTCACACTCAATGCGGCTGCAGCGCTGGTCGCGTACGGCAAGCCTGCGACTGGCCGACTTGCCGAAGACTTCAGCGCTGAGCTGGGGCGAGCCCAGCAGGCGATCGACTCGGGTGCAGCTCAGACCAAGCTGACGGAGTGGATCGAAGCTACGCAGTCCGTTGCGTGATGCTGCTCACTGAGATTACTGAACACGGCCATACCCCCTCCGCGAGGCGCTAGCCTGTCGCGGAGATCTTGATCATCGCGCGGGTCCTCGGCGGCCGATCGGACGGCCGATATTTCATCAATTGATGAGTTATTATCGACGCTGCGCGAGAGGGGAACGCATGGCTCGACGCTGGACGGTGCCCGTCAGTGCCGTACTCATGCCCCTGATCCTGGCGGCATGCACGGCGGAGCGGTCACCGGTCGGAAGCACGGCTCTCGTAGCTCGCGCGACGATTACCAACCAGGTCACTTCAAGCGGCGCCGTGGCTGCCGCGACAAGCCAAAACCTGGGATTTCCCAAAGGGGGTCGGCTGACCTCACTGAGAGCCAGGGTCGGTGATCACGTGACGGCCGGCGACGTGCTGGCCACGATCGACACATTTGCGGCCCGACAGGTCCTCAAGCAGCAGAAGGCCAACCTCGCCGCGCAGCAGGCGGCGCTAGACCGCATTGTCGCCAGTCCCGCGGTGCCTAACGCGAAAGCAACTCTGAGCCAGTCGAAGGTAGTTCTGACGGCGACGCAGCGCCAGGTCAGCGCCATCCAGACCGCCGACGACTCTGCGATCGATCGAACCCGTGCCCAACTGCGCGCCGCGCGGACGGCGGAGCAGAAGGCAGACAAAGCCCTCAACTCGGCGCAGGCCGCCTGCAACGCGTCAGACCCGCGACCCGCGACCGCTACGGTCCGTGCGGCCGCTCGGGTCCGTGCGACCCCTACGGCATCTGCAACACCAACGGCATCTGCAACACCAACGGCATCTGCAACACCAACGGCTCGTCCGAGCCCCTCGGCCTCCTCGGTCGCTCCGAGCCCCTCGGCCTCCTCGGTCCCTCCGAGCCCCACGGCCCCCTCGGTCCCTCCGAGCCCCACAGTCCCCCCGAGCCCCACGGCCTCGGCGGCCACCTCGACGTGCGCTCTGCAGGTTGCCATGGCGAGCTCCGCGCAAGCCTCCGCCATGCAGGGCGTCGAGGCGGCCAAGACAGCCCTGTCAGCGGCAGAGCAGAAGAAAAAGGTCGATGCAGCCGCTGGCCAAGTATCAGTGGAGACCTCCCGAGAGGGTGTGGTCGCCGCACAGAACGCGCTCAATTCGGCGTCAGCCGATCGGCCGCACGCCATCGACCAGCAACGAGCGCTCGTCACTGGCGCAGAAGCCCTGGTCCGCTCAGCCCAGAAGGACGTCGACGACGGCACGCTGACAGCCCCTGCTGACGGGGTCATCTCGGCGGTCAATGGCGCGGTCGACGAGTACCTCTCCCCAGCGAGCGGAACGACGGCGTTGGCGCCCGGGAGCGACGCCGCGATCCCCGGCTCTTCGTCAGCAGGCGGCACGGCAGCGACTGGGGCCCTCGGGGCTGGCGCGGCGGTGACCCGACCCGGCGGTTCATCGTTTCTCGTGCTGTCGAACGCCGAGAGCTTTCAGGTTGTCGTTCCGTTCGAGGAATCGGACGCGATCCAAATCGCACCCGACCAACAGGTCTCGGTTACCTTCGACGCCATTCCCGGTCTGACCGAGAGCGGTAGCGTTGTAGCGGTCGCGCCATCGGCGACCGCAATCTCCGGAGTGATCAGCTACTACGTGACGACGAGCCTTGATCAGGCCGACTCCCGGCTCAGGGACGGCGAAACCGCCCGTGCAGCGGTCATCACCGCCGAGCGGAGTAACGTGCTGAGCGTTCCCAACACGGCCGTACGCCGGCAGGGCGACACGGATACCGTGATTGTCGTGGACCCGGATGGTCGGCAGCGGGTCGTGACGTTCCAGCCCGGGCTCGTCGGGGCCGACCACACCGAGGTGGTCTCTGGTCTGTCCGAGGGGCAGCGCGTGGTTGTGAATCCCGGCAGATGACGGTCGGAGTAGGCGATCAGTGATGCACCCAGTGCCACCGGAGGGTTGGAGGGAGCCGTGACAGAGAACGCGGTGACCGAGTCATCGAGCGAGCCGGAGGCGGCTCCCGAGCCGGCGCCGAGCGCATCGGTACGCCGGCGGCCCCTGAAACGCGCCACCAAGATCAGGTTGTTGGTCATCCTCGTCATCGCGGTGCTCGCGGCAGCTGCCTTCGGTGTCTACTACATCTTCAACACGAGCAACTACGTCACCACGGACAACGCCCAGATCGACGGGAACCAGATCTCGATCAACGCACCGGCAACCGGCACTCTCATCGATTGGCGCGGGCAGCAGGGCACGGAGCTGCACAAGAACGCGCCAGTTGGGAGGATTGAGATCCAGAGCGGCTACGTGCAGCCTCAGCTGGTGATCCGGTCGCCCGCGGACGGGACCGTGGCCGTGGACAACGGCGTAGAGGGGTCCTTCGTCACCGCTGGCACTCAACTTGCCATCGCGTACGACAGCTCCGGGGTCTTCGTCACCGCTCGCGTGAAGGAGACAGATATCGACAGGGTGCAGGTTGGTCGGGCCGTCGATATTTCGGTCGACGCTTTCCCCGGCGAGCACCTCACCGGCATTGTGGCCGAGGTGAAGACCGGCGCGGCTGGAGTCTTCTCACTGTTTCCGCAGTCCAACACCTCGGGCAATTTCCAAAAGGTCACCCAAGTGATCCCGGTCAAGATCACCATCAACGATCGGAAGAATCTGCCCCTGGTGCCCGGCATGAACGCCACCGTCAAGATCCATCGCAGCTGAGTCGAGCCCGCAGCATATGCTGGCGTTGTTGGGGCCCGCTTGGGTCGCGAGGTAGGTAGGTCGATGAGCACCGACACCGCGCCCGCCGCGACGGCTGTCCGCGACGAGGCCGCGCAACGGGTAGCCGAGCAGCCGAGCCAGCTTGCTCCGCCCGAGGCGCAGCCGAGCCAGGTCAAAGCCGTCCCGGCGCCGCCGTCCACAGCGTGGCGCATCCCGCTCGCTGTGTTGATCGGCGGCATGTTCATGTCCATACTCGACGTCAGCATCGTCAACGTCGCCATCGCGACGATCCAGTCCGATTTCGGCGGCAGCACTGCGGACGTTGCGTGGATCACTACCGCGTACAGCCTCGTCCTCGGTGTGGTCGTACCGGCGAGCGCCTGGTTAGGGGATCGGTTCGGACTCGATCGCGTCTACATGATCTCGCTGGCGACCTTCGCCCTCGCCTCAGCGCTATGTGGGCTGGCGTGGAGCCTTAACAGCTTGATCGCTTTCCGGGTGATCCAGGCGATTCCCGGCGGGTTGCTACCCGTTGTGACACTAACGATGGTGTATCGGATCGTCCCCCGCCAGAAGATCGGCACCGCAATGGGGATGTACGGCCTGGGCATCGTGTTTGCTCCCGCCATCGGCCCCACGCTCGGTGGTTACCTCGTCGAATACGTGAGTTGGCGTCTGGTCTTCTACATCAATGTCCCCGTGGCAGTTCTGGCACTGCTCGCAGCCACAGTCGCGCTGCCGAAGTTCACTCGCGCGCCGACCCGGCCATTCGATGTCTGGGGTTTCATTACCGTGGCCATGGGCCTCGTTGCCTTGTTATTGGCCTTCTCTGAGGGAGCGTCCTGGGGCTGGTCCAGCTACCGTGTGCTTATCTTGATGGTTGGCGGCCTACTGTCGCTGGCTCTGTTCGTCACCATTGAGCTCGAAGTCGATCATCCACTGCTCAACCTCGAGGTCTTTCGCAGCGCTGCGTACACGACATCTTTGATCATCATGGGCGTGATGATGACCGGAATGTTCGCCACGTTGTTCTACATACCTTTATTCCTGCAGGCGGGACAGGGATATCAGGCGCTCGACACCGGGCTGCTTCTCCTGCCCCAGGCGCTGGTTATGGCTGTCTTGATGCCGATAAGCGGCCGTCTGTACGACAAGATCGGCCCGCGGTGGTTGGTCGTGTCCGGACTGCTGGTGGCCGCGTTCGGCAGCTACGGCCTCGCCAGGATCAATCCCGACATGACCCGCGAAGAGGTCGTCATGTGGATGTGCATCCGCGCCGCCGGGGTCGGCATGGCAATGATGTCGATCATGACCGGAGGCCTTGCCTCGCTCAACCCACATATGACGAACAGCGGGAGCGCCATCAATACCGTTGTGCAGCGGGTCAGTGCGGCGCTCGGACTTGCGGCCTTGACAGCAATGGCGACCGCCCAGCAGGCACAGCTCACTCAAGGCCGGGCGGACCTGCTGGAAGGTACGAGCGGCCATGCGGCGCATATGCCTCTGCTGCAGCTTTTCGGGCTCTACCGGCGCACTCAGGTGTCTGTACTGGCCGACTCGTACTCCAATGTGTTCATACTGACGGCGGCGGTCACCGCCGCCGCCGCGCTGGGCGCGTTGCTCCTTCGCTCCGGTCCGGCGCAGCACACCGGCTCAGAGCCGGCGAGCATGGCGATGGAGTAGTCGAGCCCCGATCCATCGAGGATCGGCCCGGCTGGGGGAGGCGCCGCTAGCGAATGGTGAGCGTCTTGAGCGCCTCGGCGGCCTGGCGGGTGGTGTCGGAATCGGTGTCGTTCGGCACCGAGCTGGCAGCCATGATCAAGGAGCCGTCGTCGAGTCTCACCAGCAGTGCCGTGACGGTGTCGTAGCGACTTGGCAGCCGCTCAACGCGGTAATGCACCTGAGCGGAGACCAGCATTCCGGGGTGGCCATCGATCGACCGCTCGTGCCAGGTGAGTCCCGTCACCCGCGTGCGGTGCCGGTCGAAGATGGCATTGCTCAGGCGGTGCAAGGCAAGTGTGCCCTCGGTTTGAAGGTCGCTCTGATCGCTCGGCGCGGATATTCGACCCAGGAGTACGCCAGAGGACCAGTCGTGTTGGCCGTCGTAGCGATCGTGGATCGGTGCACTCGCCCAGAACAGGAGGTCGAGCACCCCTCGAATGGTCATTGGGTCGGGCGAGAGTACATAAGGATCGCCAGGCATGGTGAGCGAGGCCGATCCAATGGTCGCAGTCCTGGTGCGCTCGTCGAGGTAGCCGACCGGATCGGTACCGACGCTTCCCGGAGTCGGCAGGCTCGCCGAACCCCCCGCTGTCCGCTGCACCGGCGTGCCGGAGGGGTCTCGCCAGATCACCAGGCCGAGGCCGATCGACGCGCTGACAAACAGCGCAAAGCCGAGGGAGAGGGCAGCTGCGATCCGGAGCGGAGACGAGCGTCGTGACCCGGCGATCGCTTCAGGCGGTGCCTCTGCTGGAACCAGGACGGGTGGCGGTGCGTGGACCGAATCGCTCGTCACGTCTGCCCACTGATTACCGTCCCACCAGCGATAAAGTCCCGACGCGCCCGCTGGATCTGGGTACCAGCCAGGTCTCGGCGCGACGGTCACGTCCTCGAGCCTATGCGGGACCGGGGAAGCCACGTGCTCCGCTCGAGACGCCAAGCGGGCCTCAGCTGATCAAGGTGCATTGGCGTTGCTTTTGCTCGGCGCGCCATACTGCACCCGTGATCTCCCGCGACCTCGCCGTGCGGCTTGCACCGCATGTCTCGTGGACGCCGGCCAACGGCGACATGTTCTTCATCCCGCGGCCAGAGATCGCCGAGTCGGTGTTCACTGTCAGTGACATGGTCGTCGAACTGGTCGTAGCCGGCGGGGAATCGCGCTTCCATTTCAACGGGACTGTCGAGTGGGCGCTCGACTCGGTGGAATCCGATCAGGTGGTGTGGCTGCCCCGCGAAGATCAGCTGCGCGAGATGCTCGGTGACTATTTCCTCTCGCTCGACTCGTCGGCCGGCGGTTTCGTCGTCACCGTCAGCGGCCCCGGCAAGGCCTACCACACCGAAACGACGCTCGAAGCAGCAGACGCGTACGCACATGCGGTGCTGTACGTACTCGGCGACACGCGATCCGAAACGAGGCTGCCTCCGCTCCGCTCCAGCGCAGATCGCGCGTAGAAACTCCCTCAGGTGAGCAAGCTGAAGAGGCAAGCGGCGTAGGCGCCGATCAGCATCGATGGTGCGTATGGGAACGCCTCGCGGCGGCCCCGGGCGAGTCGCAGCAGTCCCACAAACCCACCCACGACCGTGCCGAGCAAAAGCGTCAACCACAGCAGCGTCCAGGATGCGGCAGCCCCGGCTGCTCCGAGCAGGGGTGCGAACCGTACGTCACCGAAGCCGAATCCGCCGCGAGAGATCAGCCACACGGTCAGATAGAGGCTGCCCGCGATCGCCGCCCCCGCAGCAACGCGAACTGCGACCCGGCCATCGCCCCCAAGAAAGGCTCCCAACAGCGAGGCCACGGCCATGGCCAGCCAGGCGACACGGGTCAGCTGCAGCGGCAGCCAGCTGGTGCGTGCGTCGATGGCGGCAAGCAGGACCCCCAAGATGGCGAGCACTGACCACATCGGTTGGGCGTAGCCCGGCAGGCTGAGCCAACTGAGCGCCGCCGCCAACCCGGCCAGTGCGCCGCACATCACCAGAAAGCGAGTGCTGCCGAGGTCCCGGTACATCGGCTTGCCCTCGGCTTCGGCTGGTTCTGGAAGTCGCCGCAAGATCGGCCGCACCAGCAAGGCCGTGGTCACTGCGATCGCAAGGGCGACAGCGCCGGCAACCCAGCGCTCCTCGATCACGCGGCGATCCTAGTGAAGTCCGAGTCCACGAGCCGGCATCTCATGCCGCATGGTTCCGGGGCAACAGGCTTCGGCAACGGGTTTAGGGCAACAGGGCCAGCCGGCGCCGGCAACGCGCGCTGTCCTCGGCGCGCGCAGCTGCGGTCAGTCGGACCGTGAGCAGCAACGAACAGGTCTCGGCACCGGCTGCCAACTCGGCCAGCTCAGGTGCTGCTACGCGTACGCGGTCTGCAATTGTCGGATCGTCCCAACCGGCCCGCTGCAGGCGTCGCAGCTGCAGCCTGGCCGGCGCGGCTGGCACCTGGATCCGTCGCAGGGCCCGCACGTGCTGATCGGAAATCTGGATCAGACGACGCGCGGTGTCAGGACTGATCCGACGCAACGGCCGCCCGTCTCGCCCATGCAGCAGTCGCTCAGCCACCTGAGCCGAGATACCGGCAACAGCAGCCACGTCATCGACGGTAAGCGAGCCACTCGCCATCAGATAGCGCAGCTGAGCTCGGAACGGGCGCGCATCCACCCATTGCTCGGTACCTCCATCGCAGCCGGTCGGCGCGGCCATGCCATCGTCCCTTCGTCGAAGCCTTCTATCTGTAGAAGGTTTCGCAAAGAGGCCGGATGTTAACGGGCGCCGGAAACTCGCGCGATTTTGCAGGGCAGGCGTCTATCGCCCGAAAGAAATTGGGGCTCCTAGCGCTGGGCGCGGACGAAGCCGGCTTGCTTGGCCGCCTCCTCGCTGTTGAACCAGACCTCGGCGACGGTGCGCCCGTACCCACCTGACTCTGGCACGTGATACTTCATCGACCGTTCGTTGCCCTTGATGGTGAAGCCCTCAGGCGGCTCATGTCCTACGTAGACGCCCTCGCCCTGATAGCGCTCGAGTTTGGGCCTCGGAAGCGGCACCCTCGGTCGCGGCTGCCGCGTCGTCGTCAGCGGGCGCAGCCTCGGCCGTCGCTTCGTCCGCGGGAGCGGGCTCGGCGACCTCGGAGTCGGAAGCGGTTTCAATGGGACTTTCCTCACCGACCGGGACCGCCTCATCCAGCGCCTCCTCGACGGCTGCGACGGCCTCAGCCGGAGTCTCCACGACTCCGCCTTCTGCCGGCTGATCCGGCACAGCCGCTCCGTCAGCCTCGAGATTGAGTAGGTGCGCGGACACTCCGCCCTGATCATCATCGCCCGCCTCGGCCACCGCTCCATCGACCACAGGCGCTGCCGTGCTCTGGCCGGTTCCAGCCGCTCCAGCCGGCCTGGGCGGTGCGTACGGAGTCGTGGGTCGAGCGGCTTGCCAATCGGCATCCCTTCCGCCCAGAACCCGGCGGGCCACGAAGACGGCTGCTCCTGCGATCGCCGCCACGATGGCGATTCGCATCAGCCATCGGCCCTTCTTCTTTTCCTTGGGCAACTCCAGCTCACCATTCGCCGCCGCGGACCCGGCCTTACCGCGCTGCGTCGCCTCGGCGACAACTGGCACCGCTGCGGCGGCGCTCAACGCCTCAGCGAGCTTGGGCACGAGCTCCCCGGCCACCTTGCCACGTGCAGCTTCAACAGCCGGACTGACGCGTTCCAGCGCCTCGTCAAGCACGGGTGCGATCCTTTCGACCGCGCTCATAAGCGGCGCGAGCACTTTGCTGCTTGGCCGACGTGGCGATCGGGCCGATGCGCTCGACCGCCTGCTGAGCGTACGGAGAAACCTTGCCGACCGCCTGCTGGGCGTACGGCGAGACACGCTCGACGGCCTGGTTGGCCAGGGGAGCGATGCGGTCTGCTGCTGAATGGGCCAGCGGAGCCAGCCGTTCTGCAGCATCGTGGGTGATCGGCCCAACGCGCTCCGCAGCGGATTGGGCCAGCGGTCCCAGCCGATCCGCTGCAGTGTGGGCAAGCGGCGACACCTTGTCTGCCGCCGCACCGATCCGATCCGCGGCGGCGTCTGCAAGCGGCCCGACTCGGGTGGCGGCGGATTGCGCGAGGGGCCCTACTCGATCGGCTGCGGTGTGGACCATCGGTCCGACACGATCAGCGGCCGAGTGGACGAAATCCACGGCGGCTGGCGCAGCCTCATCGAGGGGGGCTTCGGCGCGGCGGGAACTCTTGGACACGTTTCCTCCGTTGTGAGAAACCTCATGCTCCTTCAGTGAAGCATTTCCCACCGTATCGCCATCTTGTGCGGTCTGACAGGATGGCTCCGGACCAACAGCAGACTCGTCCGTCAAGAAGATGATCACGAGAAGAAAGGTGCCTCGACGTGGCACAGCAAACGGCAACCCTGCACACCAATCACGGCGACATCAACTTGGAGCTCTTCGGTGATCAGGCTCCCCAGACTGTGGCCAACTTTGTCGGCCTTGCTTCGGGCAGCAAGCAGTACACCGATCCCAGCACAGGCACGAAAAAAACCGGCAGGTTCTACGACGGACTGACCTTCCATCGGGTGATCGACGGCTTCATGATTCAGGGCGGTTGCCCGCTCGGTACTGGCACGGGTGGTCCGGGCTACAAGTTCGCAGATGAGTTCCATCCCGATCTCGCCTTCAACAGGCCTTACCTGCTCGCGATGGCCAACGCCGGTCCGGGAACGAATGGTTCGCAGTTCTTCATCACTGTCGGTCCGCAGCCGCATCTCAACCGCAAGCACACGATCTTCGGCGAGGTTGCCGACAAGTCCAGCCGCGACGTGGTCAACGAGATCTCGCAGGTGCGCACGGGACGGGCTGATCGGCCGGTGAACCCGGTGATCATCACGTCGGTGACCATTGATTCAGGTGACATCCCCGAGTGAGCCAGTCCCCGGGCGCCGGCCCGGACTTCTCGCCGCCGGGTTTCGCGCCGTGTTATCGCCATCCGGACCGGATGACCGGCATTTCCTGCCAGCGATGCCGTAAACCGATTTGCGGCGAATGTATGAACCCGGCGTCGGTCGGCTTCCAGTGCCCCTCCTGCGTTACGTCCGGGCGAGCCAGCGCCCGAGCCCCGCGTACCGCGTTCGGCGCGATCTTGAAGCCTGGTGGCGGAACCGGGACGAAGGTCGTCATGGCGGTTCTCACGGTGGAATGGGTCCTCAACCTCGTCAGCGGCCGGCTGCTTGATCAGCTGCTGGTGATGAGCAATGAGGCCGTCTATCTCGGTCAGTTCTGGCGACTCTTCACCTCCGCGTTGACGTCGGGAACGATCCTCGGCCTCCTGATGAACCTCCTGGTGCTGTGGATCGCGGGCCGCGCCATCGAATCCGAGCTAGGCGCCTGGCGCTTCGTCGTCCTCTACCTTGCAGCGGGTTTGGGCGGTGCCACGATGCTCTTCGTTTTCGGCCCGTACTCGAGCGTGGGCTACGGTGCTGCAGCCGCGGTGATCGGCTTGCTCGCAGCCAACGCGATCCTCAAATACAAGATGCGGGAGGACGTCCGTGCCGACATCGGGTTGTTCATCCTGCTCATTCTCTACAGCATCCTGATCGGTTTCCGTAGTTTCGGCTGGCTGATGATCATCGGCGGCATTGTCGTCGGCGCGCTGGTCGGGCTGGTGCTGGCGTACGCGCCGCGTCGCAACCGCGGCACGGTTCAGGTGGTCGGCATCCTCGGGGTGATCACGCTCTGCCTGGTCGGCGTAGCCGCGAAGTTGATGATCGCCTGACCGGAGGCGGAAGGCTAGGCCGGGCTTGATCGGCTAGCGACTCGGCCGTCATCAGCGGTGGCTGATCGCTAACCACCGAGGGAGAACGCCGCTTCAAGATCGTGAGCCGAATAGGCACGGAAGGCGATGTGAGTCTCCGTGCTCACGACGCCGGCCACCTTGTTGAGCCGGTCTGCGACGACCTCAGCGACTTGATCATGGTTTGCCACTCTGATCATGGCGATCAGGTCGATCGCGCCCGTCACCGAATAGACCTCGCTGACGCCGCTGAGTGCGGCAATTTCCTCCGCCACCTCAGAGATACGCGCTACCTCGGCTTTCACGAAGACGATCGCAGTGACCATGGCGGCATCCTAATCGCCGCCATGGCCGCTGGAGGGCGGGTCGTCGGCGTCGCCCTTGCCGAGCGCGTATTCCACCAGGGCTTCATGATCGAGTACGGCGTGGATCGGCCACATCCAGTCACCGGTGATGTCGATCAACCGAATGCCCGGTTGCTCGAGCCAGTCGGCGATGCGCTCAGTCTCCTCGATGCCGGCAGCAGGCAGCGGATCCGGCGGCTTCGGCACAGTTTCGGCTGTTGCTCGTACCGCACGTGCGACCGCCTGCGGCACGTCCCGAGGTGTCGCGAGCCCCGATCCGGCCAGCCGGCCGTAGCGGACGACGTGAATCTCCCAGTCCAGGTCCAGCCGTCGCGCAGCGACGATCTCGGCACACGCCGCGAGGCTACGGATGCGGTGGAAGCGGGCAGCGGTACGGGTCAGCGTCTCCAACCGCCGGCGGATGATCGCGGCCTCCTCGAAGCGTTGCTGGCTCACCAGCCTCTTCAGCCGCGCCTGGACACCGAGCACAGCCGGTCGCACGTCGACAGACAAGGCGGCGCGTACGGCTTCGACAACCTCCTGGTAGCCGTCTCGAGAGATCGTCCCGTCACATGGCGCCGCGCATCGGCCCATGCCGGCAAGCACGCAGGCCGAGATCGATGTCGTCGTGCTCAGCCGCGGCGTGCACTGCCGGATCGGAAAGCCGTCATAGATCGCGAGCGCCACGTCCTCGGCGGACTGGCGGCGGGAGAACGGACCGAAATAGGTGGCGCCGTCATCACGGACCGCACGGACCACGGACAACCGCGGAAAAGGTTCCACGGTGATCTTGATCCACTGCGTACGCTCGGGGAACTTGGATCGGCGGTTGTAGCGCGGGGCATATCTTCCGATCAGCCGAAGCTCGGTCACATCGGCTTGCAACTGGGTCACGCACGGGATCGCCTCCACGCCTGTCGCGAGTCGGACCATCTCATCCATCCGGGGCCGCTTCTCGGCGGCTGTGAAATAGGTGCGAACCCGAGCCCGAATGTTCCTGGACTTCCCGACGTAGAGAATGTGGCGCTGCTCGTCATGCTCGGCGACGAACAAATAGACCCCCGGCGCCGTCGGCAGGCTAGTGGCCCAGGTTCGCTTGGCGCGCCGCTGCGGGGAGACCCGGCGGGCGAACTCGGCAAGATCCTCGATGGTGTGCACGCCGAGATTGCCGACCCTTTCGAGCAGTCCATGCAATACCTCGACGGTGGCCTGGGCGTCGGTGAGCGCGCGGTGGTTCGGGCTGATGGTCGTGTGAAAGTGCCGCGCCAGTGTCGCCAGCCTGCAGTTGGGAACCTCGTCGCGCAGCAGGATCTGTCTGGCCAGTGCGGCGGTATCAACGACGGGCCAGCGGGGGAACGGGTAGTCACACGCCTCACAGGCACGGCGCAGGAAGCCGACGTCGAAAGGAGCATTGTGGGCGACAATCACGGCCCCCTGGGCAAAGGCGAGGAAGGATGGCAGCACCTGGCGCAGCGCAGGTGCAGTGGCCACCATCTGGTTGGTGATCCCGGTCAGCACCGCGATCAGCGGTGGGATGTGGGCCTGCGGATTGACCAGGGTCTGGAACTCGCCAAGCAGCTCACCACCACGTACCTTGACCGCTCCGAACTCGGTGATCATGTCCGTTTCGGCGCCGCCGGTCGTCTCCAAGTCGACGACACAGAACGTCACCTGCGACAGATGCGTTCCAAGATCATCGAATGAGGCCTGCAGCGCCACGATGGCGACAGTAGGGATCGCCACCGACAGTGTTTGATTGCTCCGCGCGGATCGCGCCTGGCAGCCGCCTACTTCGTCGTCATTCGGGACGAAAAGCGTGTCCCCTCGCTCCTCCTCAGCACGGCGGCGCGCGATCCGGGGTCAGGGCGGCTCGCCGCGCAGCCGACTCAGATCGCGCGCGTCGGCTCGTCGCTCAGCAGCTGGGCGCTTTGAAATCGGCAGTTGCCTCTTTGAACGCCTTGATGTTCTTGGGCGCGGCGTGGAACTGCTTCAACCAGGAGGACTGTGCCTCCGATGGCGTACCGGCTTTGTGCAGCGCATTGAGCTGCATCAGCTTTTGGTGAGCCTTCCAGTCCTTCATGCCTGCAGCTGTCGCCTTCAGCACCGCAGGCTGAGCCTTGCTGCGCTTTTCGCACTTGGCCAAGGCGGCTGCCACTGCAGTCTCGGCGCCCCTGACCCTCTCGCAGGATCCCTTCAGGTCCTCGTAGGCCGACAGGGCGTCGTCGTAACGCTTGAGATCGTCCGGACCCTTCAGCCTGGTCTTCTTGAACCGCGCTTTCATCTCCTCGACCGTGATCTTGCCGTCGAGGTTGTCTCTTTGGGCTTGGACGTGAATTGCCCAATGCGACACGCCAGTCTTGCCTTGCTTGAGCACCTCATCCGCCGCGCTTACCTTCGCCTGACATGCCTCGAGCGCCTTTTTGGAGGCAGCGCTGGCAGGGTTAGGAGTAGCGCTCTCGGATGGTGAAGGGCTCGATTCTCCGGTGGTTGGAGCCTGCGACTCGACTGTTGCGCTGGATTCTGGCTCAGGGCCCGCTGTGGTCGCGTCTGGCCAGAACTTCACTGCTGCAAACGAACCGCCCACCAGGAGCGCTGCAGCTACCGCCAGCAGAATGATTACACGTACCGGCCGGACTTTCGCCCGTCGTGCTTGTACCACATTTCCCCCAAAGACTCCCCTTGCCCCTAACTTACTTGAAGTTGCTGCCTGGGGCGAATGAGCAGCTCACTCCGAGATGTCTAACCGCGGCACAGGATCTCACCGTGCAAAACGGAAAACCATGCGTCGGGGAGCTCGGCCCCAACGGAGCCAGCGCTTGGGCGAGTTCTGCCAGTTCCGCCGAGGTGGAGAGCCCTTGTTCCACGGCTTGATGAGCGAAAGTGGATTGGCTCAGCCGGTCTGCCCAGGTCTCGGACCACCAAGCCAGATCTGTCGGCGTCGCGAAGCACCAGGCGCTCGCCGATGCCTGAACGTCGTCGAAACCAGCTGCGCGCGCCCAGCTCAGCAGCCGCCGCCCGGCGTCGGGTTCGCCGCCGTTCGAGCGGGCCACCTGGTGGTACAGCTCGAGCCACCGAGACAGTTCCACACGCAGCGGGTACCAGGTCATTGCCGCGTAATCGGCATCTCGTACGGCGACGAGACCGCCCGGCACGCAGACCCGACGCATCTCCCGAAGGGCCGTAATCGGATCGCTGAGGTGCTGCAACACCTGATGAGCGTGAACGACGTCAAAGGATCCGGCGGGGAACTCCAGCTCGTAGACATCTCCCACTGACAGCCGTGACATTTCGCACAGCCCGCTCAGCGACCAGCGCCTGGGTGGCCGCAACCGCGGCCGGCGCTGCATCGATGCCGACGACCGTGCCCTCGGTCAGCCGGTCGGCGAAATCGATCGTGATGGTTCCGGGGCCAACGCCGATATCGAGCAGCCGGTCGTCGGATTTCAGCCAGGGCAGCAGATACGCCGCCGAGTTCGCTGCGGTACGCCACCGGTGTGATCGCAGAACCGAGTCATGGTGACCGTGCGAATAGATCTCGCGGGGAGGGTTCGGCACCAGGAAAGTGTCAGTGCTCGGCAGGAAGGTTGTTCCAGCGGGGTCTGGTGCGGGTGTTATGCGGAAGGAATTCAGGATGGACGTGCTGCACGTGGATTGCGACACCTGCGCCGCTCGAGACGTGGCCTGCAACGACTGCGTCGTCAGCGTGCTGCTCGGTGCATCCGGAGGAGCGGTCGATCTGGACCGTGACGAGCAGGCCGCGCTCGAGGCGCTCGCGGACTCCGGACTGGTGCCGCCGCTCCGCCTGATCCAAGGCGCGCGGCCGGTCCGCAGCATTCAACTGCCGCTCGAGTGGCAGGACTACGCGTAACGACTCGGTGACCAAATATCGGCGATCCTGATTGCCAGTGATCTAATCGTGACCTAGTGTGTCATGCACTGCCGGTGACCAAGGTGACATCCCAAAGGCTCCTAGCTCAGAGCTGCCAGTCCAAACTGCCAGCCCAGACTGCCAGCCCAAACTGGAGAGCCTGAAACTGAAAGGTACGTCATCCACCGCAGTAGGCACGTCCAAGGCAGCTCTTCGCTGTTTCAGGTCTGGGGAGGCTTGAGGCAGCACTTGTAAGAGCTGCGCGCAGCAGTCGGGGAACGCAGGAGTCGGGGAACTGTGAATGTCACTGCGCGCGTGACCTCACGCGCACACGAAGTTAGTCGCACCAGATCAATCCTTCGAAAGGTCAGGGCCGCCACACTGGGGCTTGTCTCGGTGGCGGTGAGCGCCTTGATCTTCTATCCGGTGCCAGCCGCTGCGGATCCGCCGCTCACCGTCGCCGAGGCCAGGTCTCTGGTCGCGCAGCTGCAGACCGATGCCGGCGCGATCGACCAGCAGTATTCCGGCGTCAAGGAGCAGATCAAGCAGGGTCGTGCGCAACTGCGGCTGAAGCAGGCCGACGTCAAACTTCAGACCGACAAGGTCGCTCGGATGAGGCTTCAGGTCGGCCAGGTCGCACTCGCTCAATTCCAGAACCGCAGCCTTGACACTGCTGCTCAGCTCATCGTCACTCCGGACACCGATGGATTCCTCAGCCAGATCTCGACCGTGCAAAACGTCAGCGAGAATCAGAATTCGGTGCTGCAGGATTACCAACAAGCCGAAGCCAACCTTGGCGCTCTCGAGCACTCAGCGGAGATAGACCTTGCAACCCTCGCGGAGAAAGAGAAGCAGCTGAAGTCGCTCGCGGATGCATCGGACAAGAAGATCGCCGAGGCCAAGAAGGTGCTGGCCAAGCTCAGCGGTGCCCAGCGCCATCAGATCGCTGCCGCAGACCATCGGGAGAGCGCGCGCGCCGCAGCTGCTGCCGAAACCTCCCGAAGCACTACCACTACCACTACCACCGGCAGCGGCAGCGGCAGAGGGGCCAGGGCGCTGGCATTTGCGAGAGCTCAGCTCGGCGAACCATATGTTCGCAATGCCGCCGGTCCCGGCTCATGGGACTGCTCAGGCCTGACGATGAAAGCGTGGGGCTCTGTTGGCGTCAGCCTCCCGCATTCGGCTGGGCAGCAGTACAGCCGGGGTCGGTCGGTAGCCAAGTCCGATCTCCAACCAGGTGATCTGGTGTTCTTCTACAGCGGCATCAGCCATGTGGGCATCTACGCCGGCAACGGTCGCGTGATTCACGCGCCGCGTCCGGGCAAGTCGGTGGAGTACATCAAGATGTCCTATATGCCGTACGAAGGAGCTCGTCGGCCGGGCTGACTTTCAAGTTGTCCCCGCGCATCTGAGGTAGCCCGCATACGCTGCCTTCTGTGTCAGGGTCCCGCAACCAGAGCGTGGCTGCGCGAGGGTTGACGGTTATCGCGCTGACACTGGTGCTGCTCGGCTGCTCAGGGCCCGCTGTCACACCGGCGTCCGGCGCCGCCGCCGACGACATCGGCGGCCCCAAGTAGTTCGCGGCTCGGTCTGGTCAGAGCAACCGTCGATGGCCTGGTCAAAGCCGCTCGTGCCGGCGATCGCCCTGGCTTCGATCGGCTTGTCAGTGATCGAGATCCCACTTTCCGCGACCGCGCCAGGCTCCTGTACAGCAACCTGAGCACGATGCCATTGACCCGGCTTCAGGTGCGGATGGAGCCGACCGAGTACGGACTGGCTGATGCACGTCGGCGCCTCCTAGGTCCCAGCGCATGGGTCCAGCGTGGGGTGGTCACCTGGCGACTCCCTGGCGATGGCACTGAGGTCGAGCACCGGATCTGGTTGACCTTCCTCGAGGCGGGCGGAGAGGTCAAGATCGCCGGCACCATCGATGAAGCACCCGGCAGCGTCCAAGAACAGCAGCCGAGCTGGTGGCTGGGTCCAATCTCGGCGCGCGAGCGGGAGGGTGTCACGGTGGCGGCAGGCTCAGGTCAGTCACTCGATCGCTGGGCACAACTCGCCGAAGCCGCGCTTACCAACGTTCGAGAGGAGCTCCCGGACGGTCTCGGGAGCTCGTGGAATGGGCAGGCGGTAATCGAGGTGCCCGCGACCCAGCGTGATTTTGATTCCGTGCTTGGCAAGCCTGCCGGAACTTACTCCTCAATCGCGGCGGTGACCCATCGTGCCGGCACGTCGGGTGATGCGCTCCGCATCGTCGTCAATCCCAAGACTGCCCGGCTCACCTCAGGTGAGGTTCAATCAGTGCTCGAGCACGAGCTGGTCCATGTCGCGACCCGCTCGCCTGACTCGCCTGCACCGGTCTGGGCGGAGGAAGGTCTCGCGGAGTGGGTTTCCATGCGAGCCCATCCCGACCAGCGAAGTCAAGGCACCGACGAATTGCTCGCGCAAGTACGCAGCGACGGTCCTCCCCGCTCATTTCCCGCCGACGGGCGATTCCAGGCTGGTGCCCGCAACATCGACCTGGCCTACGCCGAGGCCTGGCTTGCGTGCCGCTTCATTGCCGATCGGTATTCCGAAAACCAGCTAGGCAGTTTCTACGACGAACTCGACCGTGGCGACTCCCTCGATGAGGCGAGCCAGTCCACCTTGCATCTCAGCGATGCCGCACTGACCTCCCGGTGGCGGGACTATCTTGCCCAGCTCGCACGCTACTGACCGTGCCCCCAACCTTGATCATCACCAACGATTTCCCGCCGCGCATTGGCGGCATCGAGTCGTTCGTCAGCGAGATCTGCACGTTGCTCAACTATGACGTGGTGGTGTACGCCTCAGGCTCTCCCGGCGCCGCGGCCTCAGACCGCGACAGAGGATTTCCGGTTATCCGAGACGGGCCGTTGCTGCTGCCGACGCCACGGGTCGCGGCTCGCGCTGTTGGGCTGCTGCGCACCTGCGGGGCAACTCGGGTGATCTTCGGCGCTGCGGCTCCTCTCGGTCTCCTGGCTCCCTCGTTGCGGCGCGCCGGTGCCAGTCGGATTCTTGGTCTCACCCACGGCCACGAGACCTGGTGGGCGCTCGTTCCTGTAGCGCGCAGCATGCTCCGCCGGATCGGTGACGGTTGTGATCACCTCACCACCATCTCCGCCTACACGGAACGCCGCATTGCCAGCGCGCTCAGCCCAAGCGCCCGCCGCAGACTGCTGCGGCTATCTCCGCCAGTCGACACCGAGCGGTTCCAACCCTCAGAGGCAGGAGTGTCAAGCAACGGCGCCCGCTGCGTCACGGTCGCCCGGCTGATTCCGCAGAAGGGCATCGACACGCTGCTGCGCGCCTGGCGGACGGTGATGGATTCGCCAGCTGCCGGCGGAGGTCCGCGTGAGTTGATCGTGATCGGTGATGGTCCGCTGCGGGCCCGGGTGGAGCGAACCATTCACGAACTCGGGCTGTCGGGGTCCATTCGCCTGCTGGGAGCGCTGCCGCGAGCGAAAGTGATCACATACCTGCAGCAATCCGATGTTTTCGCGCTTCCGGTCCGCACTCGGCTAGGAGGGCTCAACCCGGAAGGGCTTGGCTTGGCTGCCCTCGAAGCGGCGGCATGCGGATTGCCCGTCATTGTCGGTGACTCAGGCGGAGCCCCTGAAACCATTCGCGATGGTGACACAGGCTTCGTCGTACCCTCACATGATCACCAGTTGCTGGCGGAAAAGATCAGCCTGCTGCTGGACAATCCCTCGCTGGCCCGGGACATGGGAGCCCGCGGCCGCCGTTATGTGACAGCCCAATTCAGCACCGCGGTGGCTAGCGGGCAGCTGCGGAACGCGCTCGACCTGTGATGCCGCAGCGGGAGCGGAGCGAGCAATGCAGAGCGAGCGATCAACCCCCCGGCCACGCGTACGCTATGGCTTGTGGCGGATCAGACGAGCGCCAGTATCACCATCGGGGCAAAGCCCGATCAGGTCATGGCGATCATCGCCGACCTCGAGCATTACCCGGATTGGGTGGACTCGATGAAGAGCGCCGAGGTGCTCACGTCTGCTGCCGGCAAACCGAAAACGGTCCGCATGGTGCTCGACCACACGTTGGTGAAGGACGACTACGTCTTGGCGTACGACTGGAGCCCGCGGGCCGTCAGCTGGAAGCTCATCGAGGGAACTCTGCTGAAGGCCATGGACGGTTCGTACGTGTTGAAGCCGAACGGCGCCGGAACCACCGTCACCTATACGTTGACCGTCGACATCAACATGCCGATGATCTCGATGTTCAAGCGCAAGGCGGAGAAGACGATCATCGATGGTGCGCTCAAGGGTCTGAAGAAGAGGGTTGAAGGCTGACCAATCTCGGGACGACGACGCGCCGCAGCATAGCCAGGATGACGCCGCCGCCGCTGCTGAGCATCGGCGTTGACATCGGCGGCACCAAGGTGGCCGCAGGTGTGGTCGACGAGGATGGCGGCATCCTCGATCGTTGGCAGGAGCCGACGCCCTCCCACAGCCCGCAGGCTGTCGAAGATGCGATTGTCCGTGCTGTCGAGCACCTGCGTGAGCGGCATCGAGTCGAGGCGGTGGGCATCGGCGCAGCGGGCTGGGTGGACAACGATCAAGCTGTGGTGAGGTTCTCCCCCCACTTGGCTTGGCGGTCTGAGCCGCTCAAGGCCCGGCTCAACGGGCGGATCGATCTACCGCTCATCGTCGACAACGACGCGAATGCTGCCGCTTGGGCGGAGTACCGCTTCGGCGCAGGCAGCGGCTCGTCAGTGATGGTGTGCATCACGCTGGGGACCGGAATCGGTGGCGGCTTGGTGATCGGTGGCCGGCTCTTTCGCGGAGCGTACGGGATGGCCGGCGAATGGGGCCACATGATCTCGGTGCCCGACGGTCACTGGTGCGAGTGCGGGAACCGTGGCTGCTGGGAGCAGTACGCCTCCGGCAATGCGCTCGTGCGCGACGCCCGGGCGCTGGCACGTACCAACTCACCGACCGCCTACCGGCTCTTGGAGATCGTCGGTGGCGATCCGGACAAGATCAGCGGACCGATCGTGACCGCGGCGGCGATTCAAGGCGAACCCACCTCGGTCGAGCTGCTCGCCGATGTCGGCAACTGGCTGGGTCGAGGGATCGCAGATATCGCCGCAGCATTGGATCCTGAGGTCGTTGTCATCGGTGGGGGAGTGAGCGCTGCGGGCGATCTGCTCGTGGTGCCTGCACAACGGGCGTTCAGTCGTACGTTGACCGGGCGTGGCTTTCGGGAGGAGGCCAGGCTGGTGCTCGCCAGCTTCCGCAATGACGCCGGACTTATCGGCGCCGCAGATCTGGCGCGGCACGCCATGATCGAGCCGCCCGAGTCTGCCCAGTTCGGCTTCTGGCCGCGGCGCCGCAAGCGGAGGATGAGAAAGGCGCGAGCGCGCCGAGAGTCCCTGCGAACGCGGGCGCCTTCCTAGAACAGCTGCTCCTCGATCAGTTAGAGGACCGCTCCATCGCCTGCCCCCGGCGGCCGCTCGCGGGGGAGTCGGGTCATCAAGATGCCGAATCCGCCCACGAAGCTCCCGACCGCGACCCAGCCTGCCCAAGCTGGGAAGCGTACTCCGAACGTCGCTGCAAGAACGATGAGGATCGCGTAGCCGATCCCGATCCAGCCGAGTAGCGCGGGTATGCCGGGTCGTTGCGGCGGCGGAAGCGGCGCGGGAACATAGCGTTCCTCCGTCGGCTCGTCTTCCGGAGCCGGAACGTCAGCCGAGGTGCCAACGAAGCCGAAGAGAGGGTGATCGGCGGCCCAGTTCGCTGTGCTGTCGCGAAGATCTGGATCGGCAGAAGCGACGGTCGGCTCTTCTGTATCGGTCGTAATCGGTTCTGGCCCGTCCGCTGTCAGGTGGTAGCCAGCAACCAGCTCGGCGAAAGCACGGTCGATCGCGTCCCGGTCATCCTCACTCGGCGGTACCATCGGCCTCCTTCGTGAGCCGGCGGAAGAACGCAACGCTTCCGTCGAAGATATCCTCCGCGTCGTAGTCGAGGGTGGCTACATGGTAACTGCGGTGCAGCTCGACGTAGCTATGATCGCTGGATCGTACGCCGGCCTTGATCAACGGGACTGAGGAGCGATCGGCTACGTGATCATGAATCGATTGATAGACGAGCAGCGGTTGATCGACACGGGAGAGATTGCGGCGTACGTCGGCCCAGAGGAAGGTCTGGGAGTGGAGCGCGCGGAGCGGCGTTCGGTCGTAGCCGCACTCGTCCTGACCAGGCTTGGCGATGTCATCGGCAATGCCTCTCAGAGAGGGAATCAGCCTCAAAACTGGCAGGGCACGTACCCGCGGATCGCCGTGGTTGACCACCGGATTAACCAGGGCAAGGCCGGACACCAGCGGGCCGTGCTGCTCAGCCAGCCGCAGCGCCAGCGCGGCACCCATCGACAGGCCCGCGACAAACACCTGGTCACATTGGGCGTACAGGCCCGCGAAGGCGTCATCGACGCTGGAGTACCAGTCGATCCAGGACGTCTGGTTGAGCTCCTGCCACGTCGTACCGTGACCTGGCAACCGGGGCAGCAGAACGCGAAACCCGGCGGCTTCGAGGTGGTGTGCCCATCCGATCATGGATTTGGGTGAGCCGCAGAAGCCGTGACACAACAGCACTCCTGTGGGCCCGCTGCCGCCCGCGTACGGCTGCGCGTCGGGGTGTACCGACGCCGCGACAGGAGGGGAGTGTTCGATACGTCTCCGCTGCAGGCTGATCGCGTCGAGCGGTCGTGCAGCGGAGAACATCACGAGCGAATCGTGGCACGTTTTGCCAAGACCGCGAAAGCCTGCTGGCGACCCGCCACTAGTGTTATTTCGCCCTACGATTGGGGTCGAAGCGGAGGTCGGTCTTGCTCTACTGGGTCTTCAAGTACGTGGCGTTCGCGCCTTTGTGCCGACTGCTCTTCAGACCCTCGGTAAGTGGAGCCGACAACATTCCAAAGTCCGGCGGCGCAATCCTTGTCAGCAATCACATTTCCGCCGGCGACACCTTCCTGCTGCCTTCGATGATCAGGCGGCGGGTCACATTTCCGGCGAAGGTCGAGCTGTTCCAGGGTCAGGGTGTTCGCGGAAAGGTCCTCACCTGGTTCCTCAAGGGCGTCGGACAGCTCCCGATGGACCGCTCGGGAGGTAGGGCGAGCACCACCGGCATGGACGGCGTGATCGGCGTACTCCGCAGCGGTGACCTGCTCGGGATCTATCCAGAGGGCACCCGATCCCCGGACGGCCGCCTCTACAAGGGCAAAACCGGAGTCGCACGGATCGTGATGCGAGCCGGGGTGCCCGTGGTACCCGTTGGCATGATCAACACCGAGCTGGTGCCATCCCGGTTCTTCAAGATCCCAACCATGCGACGACCGAAGATTCGGATCGGCAAGCCGATGGATTTCAGCGCTTACGCCGAGGCCGGCAATGATCGCGACGTCTTGCGATGGATCACCGACGAGATCATGAACGCGGTCATGGAGCTGTCGGGCCAGGAGTATGTCGATGTGTATGGCACCGCGGCGAAGACCGCGCTCGAGGCGGGCAAGGCGCTGCCACCAAGCGCCGGTCATCGTCCAGGTGCAGGCCGTCCGACGCCACCCGTTCCCCTGCCAAAAGCGCGGCTCGATGTGCCACCTGTGACGGATGTGAACGCGTGAGCGAGGGCGAGGAACGCTCGACAGCTGCTGGACGCGAAACGATCTCAACCACCAACAGCAACCCGTCCCCCGCTCGCCCGCGCCCGCAGGACGCTGTCAGCGAGGATCTGGTATCGGTCGATCGAGGGGGAACCGTCACGGTCGAGTCGGGTTCCGGTGCTGGCCGGGCGGTCTATTGGGCGCTGAAGAATGTATTGCTCGGGCCCGTGATCACCAAGATCTTCCGCCCGATCCATGAGGGCACGGAGAACGTCCCGGACCAGGGCGCGGCGATCATTGCCAGCAATCACCTCTCGTTCGCAGACTGGCTGTTCATACCGCTGGCCGTGGATCGGCGGATCACCTTCGTCGCCAAGTCGGACTATTTCACTCGGTGCTGGCATCAGGGGCTGGGCGCAGAAACGGTTCTTCGCCGGCACCGGCCAAGTGCCCATCGATCGCTCAGGGCGGCCGGGCGAGCGAGGGAGCGCTGCGGGCCGGGCTCAAGGTGCTGCAGCGCGGCGAGCTCTTCGGTATCTATCCCGAGGGAACGCGCAGCCACGACGGCCGTCTCTACAAAGGACGGACGGGCGTCGCGCGTCTGGCACTGCTGTCGGGAGCGCCGGTGGTTCCCTCGGCGATCATTGGCACCGACATCATCGCCCCGCCGGGCAAGATCATCACCAAGATCGTCAGTCCCACAGTGAAGTTCGGCGAGCCCTTGGATTTCTCGCGGTACGAGGGAATGAGCGAAGATCGCTTCATCTTGCGGTCGATCACCGACGAGATCATGTACGCGATCATGGAGCTTTCGGGCCAGGAGTATGTGGACATGTACGCTCCGGCCGCGAAGGAGGCGGCGGCGCGCGAAGCCAAGGCGCGAGAGGTCGACGAAGTCTCCCCTCAGGCCTAGTACGTGTCTACGTCGTCGACCTACCCAGAACAACACAACTAAAGATCACGCAGGAGTCGCCTCGCCAGCGCCTGCGGCTGACTGAGGGCGAGCAGGTGACCGCCTGGCAGCTGTTCGGCGTCCAGCCCCAGGCGTTCTTTGGCCACCCGGCGCTGGAACTCGTACGGGAAGAAGCGATCGTCACGGCCGGCGATGACCGTGGTCGGGACGTCTGGCCAGCGGTTCAGCGCGAAGGCGGTCTCGAAAAGGGAGTCCGCGGGTGGCTCGTCACCCGACGACAGCAGCGTGAGGACGTCGGGCGGGATGTCATGAAGGAAATGGGTCTGCGCATCGAAGCCCGCGTCAGCATCTCGACCCTCGCGCAGGTCGTTGGCCCGCATGGCTTCGGCTTGCCCTGTATTGCCCCACCACTCGCCCGCGGTCTCCCCAGGCGCGGGGATCATGGCGTTCACCAGCACAAGCTGCGCGACCGGCAACCGGTCGCAACTCAGCGGCGCGCTGAATCCGCCCATGGACTGGGCGACAAGGGTGACGTCTTTCGGTGCGCCCGCGGCGGCGACGATGGCATCGGCGTGGTCGGAGAATGTCGCGCCGGGCCAATTCGGCAAGGAGACCGCAACGCTGCTGAAGCCCGCCTCGCGGATCAGGGGTTGCACAAGCTGCCAATATCCGGCATTGCCGCCTGCGCCAGGAACCAGGACGAAGCTTCGCTGCTGCATGATTGCCATTCTGGAATGAACGTCCGGCGGCCGGTAACTCACGTGCTCTGGAAATGCCGACCGTCTACAGTGTCTGCGTGTCCCTGACCAGCCAGGTCCCTACGCTGAAAGCCCTGCATGAGCTGGATCCGCTCCAGCAGCCGGCGTACGCTGCGTCCCACGACGTTGCCGAAGTCGTCGCCAAGCTTCGGAGGCTGCCACCGCTGGTGTTCGCCGCCGAGTGCGACAAGCTGCGCGGCAAGATGGCCAACGTGGCGGCCGGGGAGGCCTTCGTGCTGCAGGGCGGCGATTGCGCGGAGACTTTCGCCGACGTCACGGCGGCAAACATCCAGGGCAAGCTTCGGACCTTGCTGTCCATGGCGGTGGTGCTCACGTACGCAGCCCAGGTGCCGATCATCAAGGTCGGCCGGATGGCGGGCCAGTTCGCCAAGCCGCGGAGCTCTGCAACCGAGACTCGCGAGGGCGTCACACTGCCGGCGTACCGGGGCGACGCCGTTAACGGCTTCGAATTCACTGCCGGGGCCCGGGTGCCCGATCCGCGCCGGTTGTTGGAGGTTTACCACGCGTCCTCGGCCACGCTGAACCTCACCAGAGCGTTCGTGACCGGCGGGTTCGCTCATCTGCGCAGCGTGCACAGCTGGAATGCCGACTTCGTGAAGAACTCAGCCGCCGGTGTGCAATACCAGAACCTCGCGAACGAAATCGATCGCGCCCTCGCGTTCATGGTCGCCTGCGGCATTGACGACGACGTCTTCCGGACCGTCGACTTCTACTCCAGCCACGAGGCGCTGATCTTGGAGTACGAGCACGCGTTGACCCGGATCGACTCCCGCACCGGGCAGCCGTACGGGACATCCGGGCACTTTCTCTGGATCGGTGAGCGTACCCGCCAGCTGCGTGGCGCGCACGTCGAGCTGATGCGGCACATCCGCAACCCGCTCGGTGTCAAGCTCGGCCCGACGACGACCGCCGACAACGCACTGGAACTGGCTGATCGGCTCGATCCTGATCATGAGCCGGGGCGGATCACCTTCATCACCCGAATGGGCGCACAGAAGGTACGAGAGGTGCTGCCAGATGTCGTGGCCAAGGTGACCGCCAGTGGCCGTCAGGTGGCATGGGTCTGCGATCCCATGCACGGCAATACCTTCGAGGCTCGCAATGGCTACAAGACGCGGGCGTTCTCCGATGTGATGGCCGAACTCAACGGCTTCTTCGATGTTCATGAAGAGCTCGGCACCTGGCCGGGCGGCGTGCACGTCGAGCTCACCGGTGATGACGTGACCGAGTGTGTCGGCGGTGGTGACGATCTGGTCGAGGCGGATCTGGTAAGCCGCTACGAGACACTCTGTGACCCGCGGCTGAACCGCAACCAGTCATTGGAGCTCGCATTCCTGGTCGCCGAGCGGCTGACCAGGGGCGGCATCAAGAGGACCAACCCGGTCCAGGCGTACGTGCCGCTGACTTTCTAGCCTCAATTCGCCCGGCCGTTTCGGCGTGCCGTTATCGGTCTGCGTATGCCAAGTTGATCTTGGACGCGTTCAGGATGGCTGCCTGAAGGTTCTAACTGCGCGGTGTCGCGCCCGTCGACTTTCTGTCGGTGGGCTCGTCTAGTGTGAATGTGTGTTCGATTCGGGGGTGGATCTGCCGGCGGTGGGGGCTGCGGGCTTGGCCAAGCTGATTGAGCAGAATCATGCGGAACTGATGGCGCGGGAGTGCCGGATGCTGGAGCTGGCGTGCGCCTGGGCTGATGCGCATTATCTGGACTCGGGCAGCGAGGACTATCAGCCGTTGGTCCGGCGGGCCTGTGCGTGGGGTGGGGAGGGCACTCCGGAGGTCTCGGAGTATTGCGCCGCCGAATTGGGCACGTTGCAGGGCACCGGGATCGCGGCGGCCCGAATGTTGATCGCTGACGCGTTGGATCTGCGGTATCGGCTGCCGCGCTTGTGGGGGCGGGTGCTGACTGGTGGGGTACGGGCTTGGCAGGCGCGCAAGATCGCCGAGCAGACCCGGCGCTTGTCGTGGGAAGCCTGCGCCGATGTTGATCATGCGCTCAGTGATTTTGTGGGCATGATGCCGTGGCCGCGGTTCGCGACGATCTTGGCGGCGGCGATTCTGGAGGCCGACCCGGCACTGGCCAACCAGCAGGCCGCACGGGCCAAGGCGGCCCAGGATGTGTTTGCTTTGGACTCAGAAGACGGGTTGAAAACCATTGTGGCCAAGGCGTCCGCCGGGGACGTGGTGTGGTTCCTCGCCACAGTGAACCGGATTGCTGAAATCCTCACCTCTTGCGGTGACACCGATCCGTTGGGTGCCCGACGGGCCAAGGCGGTCGGGATCCTGGCGCGGCCCGCGGAGGCGTTGCGGCTGCTCATCGACAACCAGCGCAACACCCCCGACGAGACGAGCGAGCCCGTCGAGCCGGCCGAGCCTGACGGCCGGCGAGCCGACGAGCCTGACGCCGCACCCGAGCCTAAACCTGGCTGGACGGCCGAGCCTGGACCCGGGGCCGAGCTGGAGCCGTATCCCGAAGTCGATGATCATCGATCGCTGGATCTGACGATGCCGCCGGGCTTGGATGTGAGGGCGGCGCGGCCGAAGGTCGTTTTGCACTTCCACCTCTCCGACGCCGCGGTGCGGATCGGACATGGAATCGTGCGACCCGAACACGGCGGCCCGACCACCCTCGATGAACTCGTCGAGTTCCTGGGCCGTACCGGATGCACGGTGGACGTCCAGCCGGTGCTGGATCCGGCCGCGGTGGCGCCGGTCGACGGCTATGAGGTGCCGCAGCGGCTCCGCGCCGCGGTCAGAGTCCAACAGATCGCCGACGTCTTCCCCTTCGGCAGCTGTCTCAGCCCGAGCATGGATCTGGACCACACCGAACGGTATGTGTCGATGGATTACGGGGGGCCGCCAGGCCAGACCGGGCGCGGCAACCTCGGCCCGTTCGCCCGACCCGGGCACCGGGCGGCCACCCACGGCGGCTGGACCAAACACCAACCCGAACCTGGCTACTTCGTGCACCGCTCACCGCTGGGCTACGTCTACCTCGTCACCAACCAAGGCACCCTCGCCCTCGGTCACACCACATTCAGCAACGCCGTCTGGAACGCCTCCAAGCGCAAACCGGAAGCCATCCCCGCGTAGCTGGGCCGCGCCCGTGTGCTTGAGGCCGGCGACGATCAACCTGCCGAGGATCTGATGTCAGACTCTTGTCCGTGATCGATCTGCGCTCTGACACCGTGACCAAGCCAACCGAGCAGATGCTGCAGGCCATGACGGCCGCGCCACTCGGCGATGACGTGTACGCCGAGGATCCCACTGCGATCGAGCTGGAGCAGCGCGTGGCACGGCTTCTCGGTCATGAGGCCGGCTTGTTCTGTGTGAGCGGGTCGATGTGCAACATGCTCGGGGTACGACTCCTGGTCGAGCCTGGCGAGGAGGTGGTCTGCGATGTCCAAGCCCACATTGCCCGTGCGGAGATGGGGGCTCACGCCGCGGTGCAAGGAATCACCATGCGCACGTTTCCCTCCAACCGTGGCCGGGTTCAGCTAGAGGAGGTATCCAAGATCATCGCTCCCGCGGCAGGCCCGTACCTGGTATCGACGGCAGCGGTGGCGGTGGAGAATACCCACAACTTCGGCGGTGGCGCGATTCAGCCCTTCGACGAGCTGACTGCGGTGGGCGAGCTGTGTCGCGAGCACGGCATCGGCTACCACCTCGACGGAGCCCGGTTGTGGAACGCCCACGTCGCAACCGGTGTGCCCCTCGACGCCTATGGGCAGCTCTTCGACACGGTCAGCGTGTGCTTCTCCAAGGGTCTCGGGGCTCCGGTCGGTTCGGTCCTGGTAACCACCGCTGAGAACATCGCGCGAGCACGGGTGCTGCGCAAGCGGCTTGGTGGTGGCTGGCGCCAGGCCGGCGTACTCGCCGCCGCCTGCTTGTACGCCCTTGATAATCATGTGCAGCGGCTCGCCGATGATCATGAAGCGGCGCGCATATTTGCTGATGCCGTTGCCACTCAGGCCACGACTGCGGTTGAACCGGACGGTGTCGAGACGAACATCGTCGTGATCAACACCGGCACGACCCCCGCCGCGGCGGTCGCGGCAGCGGCAGCAGAGCGTGGAGTCCTGGTTTCCGCGCTTGGCCCTTTCATGATCAGGGCGGTCACCCATCTCGACGTAACGGCAGACGATTGCGAGTGGGCCGGCCAGCTCGTTGGCAAGCTGCTGAGTGAGTAACGACTGCGACGCACCCACGGTCGTGCATCCGGCAGCCGGCCTCTACGGTTGGGTGCATGCGGATCACCCATCTGGGGCATGCGGCTGTTTTCGTCGAGACCGACGGCGCGCGAATTCTGATCGATCCCGGGAACTTCTCCGACGCCTGGCACTCGCTAACTGATCTTGATGCGGTGCTGGTGACGCACCAACATCCCGACCATCTCGATCCCGAGAACCTGCCCGCATTGCTGGCAAAGAACTCATCCGCGATCGTTCTGGTCGAGCCGTCGATCCTTGACTTGATCAACTCCGGCAAACTGCCCTCGCTAGGTCAGAACGCCGCTCGGCTGAGGCCAGACGACCAAGCAGCCGTCGGCGATGTGCTCGTCACGGCGGTAGGCGGCCAGCATGCGGTGATCCATCGCGACATCCCACGCATCGGCAACGTCGGGTACGTGCTGCGGTCCGAGGGCCAGCCGAGCCTGCTCCACCCCGGCGATGCGCTCGACGCAGTTCCCGATGGCATCGACGTCCTCGCCGTCCCGGCGTACGGACCGTGGGCGGCAATGAAGGAAACCATCGACTTCGTGCGGGCAGTTGGGGCGCTGGAGGGGTTCCTCGTTCACGACGGGCTGCTCAGCGACGGTGGGCGGGGCCTGACGTTCAACCGGCTCAACGAGATGACCAGCACTCGCCTCATGGATCTGCATGACAGCACCACGCACGAATTCTGAGTGGTGATGCAGCCACTGGCGTTCTAGCCGGCCGACTACCCGGCCGCTTCCCGGAAGCCAAGACGTCGCGACAGCTGCGCTGCGCCACTGGTCACCGCACTGACGAGGCCCGCTTCGGTTCGTTTGTCCACCTCAGCAGCGATATAGGTGACAGCGATCGCTGCAGTGGGGTGGCCGGTATGGTCCAAAACCGCTTGGGCCAGGGAGGACAGACCGCTCGTCACAGAGCCCTCTTCGGTGGCGTATCCCCTGTTGCGGACGTCGCTCAGTCGCTGGCGCAGCGCGGTGGGGGTCGTCGGCCCACGTTCGGCCTCGACGAAGGCTGCCGCGTTCGGAAACAGGGCACGGACCTGGGCGGCAGGCAGCCGGGCCAGCATCGCTAGTCCGCTGGCAGTCAGCACCGCCGGTAGCCGTACGCCGACGTCGGTGATCAACATGGGGCGGCCCGCCGCCCGTTCCTCGATGACATAGAGCACGTCGCGCCCGTGCAGCACGGCAAGGTGAGCGTTCTGCTTCATGCGGTCGACCAGTTGCCGCACGATGGGCCGTGCGATCCGCTGTAGCGGAGCCTGACGCGCGTACGCCGACCCCAGCTCGTACGCCGCCACGCTCAGGCCATAACGCCGCTCCTCGGGCAGGTAGTGGACGAAGCCGTGGTCGATGAGGGTCGACAGCAGTCGATACGTGCTGGAGCGCGGCAGCCGCAGGGTCGCCGCGACCATTCCCGCCGACACCGGCTCGGGATGGCGGGAGAGGAGCGTAAGCATGCGCAGTACGTGATCGGCTGCCGGTGCCGCTGACATCAGGCCCCCATGTCTCAGATTTGGGACATAGTTTGGCGCGCGGCTCTGCCCAGCGCATGGGTGGGTCGACTCCAATGGATTCATGGAACAGCGCAGCGTCACGGTCGGTATCGGCCCCGTCTCACGTGAAGACGTCGTAACAGTGGCGCGGCATGACGCGAAGCTCGTCATTGCCGACGACGCTTGGGCTGAGGTTCGCAAATCCCGCGAGATCATTGAAGCCCTGGCTGATGATCAAGAGCCGCATTACGGGGTATCGACTGGCTTCGGCGCCCTGGCAACTCGGCACATCCCGGTCGAACTCCGCAGCCAACTGCAGCGCAGCCTGGTCCGCTCTCATGCGGCCGGGTCCGGACCAGAGGTCGAGCGCGAGGTAGTGCGCGCTCTCATGCTGTTGCGGATCTCCACCCTCGCCACGGGCCGCACCGGGATCCGGGAGGAGACTCTGCGGACCTACGTCGCCATGCTCAACGCCGGACTGACGCCCGTCGTACACGAGTACGGCAGCCTCGGCTGCTCCGGCGACCTGGCCCCGCTTGCTCACTGCGCCCTTGCGCTGATGGGGGAGGGGATCGTCCGAGACGCAGCCGGCGTTGCTAATGCCGACTGCCGACGCGTTCGCCGTAGCCGGCATCTCTCCCGTCACGCTCGCCGAGAAGGAAGGCCTGGCCTTGATCAACGGCACCGACGGGATGCTTGGCATGCTGCTGCTGGCGATCACCGATTTGCGGCGGCTGCTCACCGTCGCCGACATCACTGCCGCGATGAGTGTGGAAGGTCTGCTCGGCACCGACGATGTCTTCGCCGACGATCTCCATACCCTGCGCCCGCATCCCGGCCAGGTCGCTTCGGCAAGCAATCTGCGCAAGATCATCGCGGGTAGCGAGATCCGCGAAAGCCATCGCACCGAGGCCTGCACTCGGGTCCAGGACGCGTATTCGCTGCGCTGCGCCCCACAAGTGGCCGGCGCTGTGCGTGACACAGTTGATCATGCGGAGCGCGTCGCGCTGATCGAGCTGGCCTCCGCCATCGACAACCCGGTGATCACTCTCGACGGCCGCGTCGAGTCCAACGGCAACTTTCATGGTGCGCCACTCGGCTACGTGCTGGACTTCCTCGCCATCGCCGTCGCCGATCTGGCCAGCATGGCTGAGCGGCGCACCGACCGCTTCCTGGACAGGGCCCGCAATGGCGGCTTGAATGCATTTCTGGCGGCCGACCCTGGTGTGGATTCCGGCTACATGATCGCGCAATACACCCAGGCGGCCATCGTCTCGGAGCTCAAGCGGCTTGCAGTACCTGCCTCGGTGGATTCGATCCCCAGCTCAGCCATGCAAGAAGATCACGTTTCCATGGGCTGGTCGGCAGCGCGCAAGTTGCGCCGCGCGCATCGACGGACTGACTCGGGTGCTGGCGATCGAGCTGCTGACGGCCGCTCGCGGCATTGAGCTACGCCTGCCGCTACAACCCGCACCTGCGACCGGCGCGGTCATCGCAGCGCTCCGCTCCGCCGGCAGCCCCGCACCCGGGGAAGATCGCTGGCTTGCACCTGAAATCGACGTCGCTGCTGAGCTCGTCGCCAGCGAAGGCCTCGTCGCGGCGGCCGAGTCGGTGACCGGCCCGCTCAACTGATCAAACCAACCGCCCGAGCTGCGAGCGTCGGCAGTGCGCGAGCAGCTCCTGACAAAAGGAGACTCAAACATGGAAGGCGCCCGACCAGTACGCGCACCGCGCGGCACGACGCTCACCGCACGTTCCTGGGCCACCGAGGCCCCACTGCGGATGTTGATGAACAACCTCGATCCCGATGTGGCCGAACGCCCCGATGATCTTGTCGTGTACGGCGGCACCGGTCGCGCGGCCCGGGACTGGCGGGCGTTCGACGCGATGGTCCGTACCCTGACCACGCTGGCGCCCGACGAGACCATGCTGGTCCAATCCGGCCGGCCCGTCGGAGTGATGCGAACCCATGAGTGGGCGCCACGGGTGATCTTGGCCAACTCCAACCTGGTCCCGGACTGGGCGACCTGGCCGGAATTCCGTCGATTGGAGCAGCTGGGGCTGACCATGTACGGCCAGATGACGGCTGGCTCATGGATCTACATCGGCACCCAGGGCATTGTGCAGGGCACGTACGAGACATTTGCGGCGGTCGCGGAGAAGCGGTTCGGCGGCACGCTCGCCGGCACCTTGACGCTGACCGGCGGCTGCGGGGGAATGGGCGGCGCGCAGCCGCTGGCGGTGACACTGAACGACGGTGTCTTGCTTGATCGTCGACGTCGACCGGTCCCGACTGCAGCGTCGTGTTGATCATCGCTATCTCGACGAGATCGCTGATGATCTTGACCAGGCGGTGGCGTTTGCCGTGGCTGCCAAGGAAGAGCGGCGAGCTACCTCCATTGGTGTCGTCGGCAACTGCGCCGAGGTCTTCCCGGAGCTGTTACGGCGTGGAGTGCCGATCGACATCGTGACCGACCAGACCAGCGCTCACGACCCGTTGTCGTATCTACCCGAAGGAATCAGCGTCGAGGACTGGGCGACGTACGCCGAACAGAAACCCGAGGAATTCACCGACCGGGCGCGCGCCAGCATGGCACGCCACGTCCAGGCGATGGTGGAGTTCCAGGACGCCGGTGCCGAAGTCTTCGACTACGGCAACTCGATTCGCGACGAGGCCCGGCTGGGTGGCTATGAACGCGCCTTCGAGTTTCCCGGTTTCGTGCCGGCCTACATCAGGCCGCTGTTCTGTGAGGGCAAGGGCCCGTTCCGGTGGGTGGCGCTGTCGGGCGACCCACGCGACATCGAGGCCACCGACCAGGCAGTGATGGATCTCTTCCCAGACAACGACCGACTGCACAAGTGGATGCGTGGCGCTCGCGACAAGATCAGCTTCCAAGGCCTGCCAGCGCGAATCTGCTGGCTTGGCTACGGTGAGCGGGACAAGGCCGGCCTGGCCTTCAACGACCTGGTCGCTTCCGGCAAGATCAGCGCGCCCATCGTCATCGGTCGTGATCATCTGGACTGCGGCTCGGTTGCCAGCCCGTATCGAGAGACCGAAGCGATGCTCGACGGCTCGGACGCTATCGCCGACTGGCCCCTGCTCAACGCGATGATCAACACGGCGTCGGGAGCGTCCTGGGTGTCCATCCATCATGGTGGTGGCGTAGGCATCGGTCGCTCCATCCACGCCGGGCAGGTCTCGGTCGCCGACGGCACGGAGCTGGCCGCGCAGAAGCTGGCGCGCGTCTTGACCAACGATCCCGGCATGGGAGTGATCCGGCACGTCGACGCCGGCTACGAGCAGGCCGAGCAGGTCGCTGTCGAGCGCGGCGTGCGGATTCCCATGACAGAAGGAAACCGACGGTGATCATCACCCAGCCCGCCACCTTCGAGCAGATGTGGTCGGCGATCGCGGACATTGGCCGCGATCCGATAACTGGCGGCTATCGTCGCTTCGCCTGGACCGCGGCGGATCTGAGCATGCGCGAGTGGTTCAGCGGAGAGTGCGCGGCCCGAGGCTTGGATCTGACCGAGGATCGGATGGGAAACCAGTGGGCCTGGTGGGGAGATCCTGACAGCTCTTCGTCGGGCGGCGTCGTCGACCGGTTCCCATCTGGACAGCGTTCCGGACGGGGGAGCCTTCGACGGCCCACTCGGCGTGGTCAGCGCATTAGCGGCGATCGACCGGCTGCGGGCTGACGGTTTTTTGCCAGCATCGCCCGATCGGCGTGGTCAACTTCGTCGACGAGGAGGGCGCCCGGTTCGGGGTCTCGTGTGCCGGATCGCGAATGATCACCGGTGTTCTGAGCCCTGATCGCGCCCGGGCATTGCGGGACGCCAACGGGATCAGCATGGCGGAGGCGATGCGCCTGGCCGGGCGGCAGCCCGAACAGCTAGGCCCGGATCCGGAAGCTCTTGCTCGAGTCGGTTCGTTCATCGAGCTGCACATTGAGCAGGGTCGTGGCCTGATCGACCTCGGCCAGGCCCTAGCCGTCGGAAGCGGGCTCTGGCCGCACGGTCGGTGGCGGATCGATGTTCCGGGTGAGGCCAACCACGCCGGCACCACGAGACTGAGTGATCGCCGAGATGCGGTGATCGGTTGTGCGCGTGCGGTGCTGGTCGCGCGAGCGGCGGCCGAGGCGCAGGGCAGTCTCGCGACGGTCGGCAAGATCAACATTCAGCCCGGCGGCGTGAATGCCATTGCGAGTTCCGTGACTGCCTGGCTCGATGCGCGCGCGGCCGATGAACCGGCACTTCGCGCGACCGTTGCTCAGATCGAGCGGGAGGTCGGCAACTCAGGTGCTGTCGTCACCGAGGAGTCGTGGACTCCGCAGACCGCCTTCGACGATGCCTTGGTCGCCCACCTGGCAAGCGTGCTTGACGGTGCACCGGTGATGAGCACCGGGGCGGGCCACGATGCTGGAATTCTGGCGAATGCGGGCGTGCCCGCGGCGATGATCTTCGTCCGCAACCCCACCGGCGCGTCTCACACCCCGGCCGAGTGGGCCGAGCCGGAAGATTGCCTGGCTGGTGTTGCTGCTTTGGCTGCGGTGTTGGCTGATTTCTCTGGGGCCGAGCAGTGAGCTCGTACTGGGCGGCGTATGCGTGGCTGCCGGACGGCTGCCAGGCGGGCGTCAGTTTCGACGTGGCAGACGGCCGTTTCACGCGGGTCGCGAGAGGCGTGCCACCCCGAGCCAATCAGGAGATCTTGCGTGGCGTGACCCTCCCCGGCCTCGCCAACGGCCACAGCCACGCGTTCCACCGGGGACTCCGTGGCCGGACGCACGGTGGAGGCGGCACCTTCTGGACGTGGCGTCAGCAGATGTACGCCCTCGCGGCTCGCCTCGAGCCCGATAGCTACTTCTCACTCGCTCGTGCGGTATTCGCCGAGATGGCACTGGCCGGGTTTACCGCGGTCGGTGAGTTCCACTATCTCCACCATGATCAACATGGCCACCCGTACGCCGATCCGAACGCCATGGGTCACGCGCTGATCCAGGCCGCGACCGAGGCTGGCATCCGGCTCACCCTGATCGACGTTTGCTATCTCGCCGGAGGGCTCGCTGCCAGTGGCCATCTGCCGCTTGATCCCCTCCAGGCCCGCTTCGCCGACGCGGATGTTGATCACTGGGAGGCCCGGATCGGCTCGCTCGAGGACAGTGATCGAGTACGCGTCGGCGCCGCCGCACACTCTGTTCGGGCAGTTCCCGCTGAGGCTCTCACCAAGATCGGCGAGGCAGCCGGGGAGCGTCCACTGCATGTCCACCTCAGTGAACAACCGGCCGAGAACGCCGCAACCCAGGCGTTCTACGGTCGGACCCCGACGGAGTTGCTTGATGATCATGGTCTGCTCGGCCCGCGAACCACGGCAGTACATGCCACGCACCTCACCGACACCGACATCAAGGCCCTGGGCGGTACGCAGACATCGGCATGCTTCTGTCCGACAACCGAGCGTGATCTTGCGGACGGCATCGGTCCGGCCCGACGGCTGGCTGACGCGGGAAGCCCGCTGACTCTGGGATCGGATCAGCAGGCGGTGATCGATCCGTTCGAGGAGCTGCGCGGACTGGAGATGCATGAGCGGCTGGCAAGCGGCAAACGGGGCCGCTTCACGCCGAGCGATCTGATCATGATCGCCAGCGAGGACGGTTATCGGAGTCTCGGCTGGGCCGATGGTGGCCGGATTGCCGACGGAGCACCGGCGGACTTCGTCGTCGTGCGGTCAGACTCCGTACGCACCATGGGCGCCTGTCCTGACCAGATCGCCTACGCAGCGTCCGCGGCCGACGTCGACCAGGTCGTCGTCGCGGGACAGCGCATCGTCCGCGATGGGCAACACCAACTGGGCTCACCTGCCCGGCTGCTGGAAAGCGCTTTTGATCAGCTTGGCACGACATGATGAGCACCTTGATCACCGGAATCGGTGAGCTGGTGACCTGCGACGGCACCGGGCCTGACCTGCTCGGCATCCAGACGAACGCCGCCCTGGTCGTCGAGGACGAGCGGATCGTCTGGATCGGGGCGGCAACCAGGGCGCCCGCCGCGGACACCGCGATCGACGTTGCAGGACGGTCGATCATCCCCGGTTTCGTCGATTCGCACAGCCATCTGGTTTTCGCCGGAGACCGCGGACCGGAGTTCGCGGCGCGGATGACCGGCCAGCCCTACGACGGAGGTGGCATCGGCGTCACGGTTGCAGCGACAAGGGCAGCCAGCAACGATGAGTTGACCCGGTTGCTCGCGGCGCGGATCGCCGAGCTGCGCAAGCTCGGCACGACGACGATCGAGATCAAGAGCGGCTATGGGCTGACTGTTGCCGATGAGGTGCGAGCACTCCAGATAGCCGGTCAGTTCACCAGCGAGACCACCTTGCTGGGTGCCCATGTCGTACCCACCGAGTACGCAGCAAGACGGGCGGCGTACGTAGATCTGGTGACCGGGCCGATGCTGACGGCAGCGGCCCCGTACGCGCGCTGGATCGACGTCTTCTGCGAGCCTCATTCGCAACATGCTTTCGACGCTGACGAGGCTCGGACAGTCCTTGCCGCCGGCGCGGCGGCAGGCCTCGGCCTGCGGGTGCACGGCAATCAGCTCGGGCCCGGACCTGGGGTTCAGCTCGCGGTCGAGCTCGGCGCCGCGAGCGTCGATCACTGTACCTATCTCGATGACGCCGATGTCGGCGCGCTGGCCGCAGCTGCGGATACCACGGTGGCCACGCTGCTTCCGGGAGTTGAGTTCTGCACGCGGTCGCCCTATCCGGATGCCGCTGGGCTGCTCGCCGCGGGCGTCTCGATTGCGCTTGCGACCGACTGCAATCCGGGGACCTGTTATTCGAGCTCCATGCCGTGGGTGATTTCTCTTGCCGTGCGAGAGATGGGCCTCAGCCCGGCTCAGGCGTTGTTCGCGGCCACTGTCGGCTCGGCCAAGTCCCTGCGGCGCACCGACATCGGCCGGCTGGTGCTCGGAAACCGCGCAGATCTCACTGTGCTGGACGCTCCGTCATATCTGCATCTGGCCTATCGCCCTGGCGTACCGATCGCTCGGAGTCTTGATCTGACGGCATCCGGCGGAACGCCGGCGGGGAGATCTGCAGATCCTTCCAGACGAACGGGGGCACGCGGCTGAAGAACTCGTGTGAGAAATCTGCACAGAGCCCGATCAACTGTGTGTCGTGTTTGTCGACCAGGAAGCGCATCTCGGTTCCCTCGATTCGAAAAGCCGGCGGCTGGAGGGCCATCAGGAACTCCATCGTGCGTGGGTGGATCACATCGGAGGCGAACTTGGGATCATCGGTGCGCACGGTGAAGCGATCGTTGAATTCCTCGCTCTCGAATCGCACCTTCTTGCCACCCCAGCCGCCCCCGACCGAGAGCAACGGAAACGAGAATGGCATCGTGATCGCGGTCAGGATCTCGGAGTGATCTTCGGTGACCGTGCGGGTGTGGCTGTTGCCATCTGAGTCGGTGTACCTCTCGGTGCGTTCGGTCTTCCATCGGTGGATGAACGCCTCGATAGGCAGTCCGTCGTTGTAGCCGCGGATCACCTTTTCGGTGGTATGCCCGAAACCGGACCTGGTCAGGTCGTACTTGGCGATCAGAGCGTCGTCTCGGCCGATCAGCTGCCAGTCCGGATGGCCGTAGAAGCCGAATCCTGCCGGCGGCGGCGCCATCCGGTAGGGCCTGAGCTCGGTCGGGTCGATCGCCTGGGCGACCGCTCCAAGTTGTTCCAGGTAGGCCTGCAGGTGCTCCGGGTCCTTGGGTGCACCGACAGCCACCAATTGCTGCCCGTCGATGCTGAGGTCGACTTTGTGGCCTGCGCTGCCGAAGGCGGCGACTGCATCAAGTACCGATGCGGACAGCGCGGTTCGGGCGTATCCGGGGTCAGCGGCGCGTACCTGAAAGCGCGGATCGACCTCGATGGGCTGAAGTTGCACACCGCCACGTGCGTGGTCTGCCGAGATGAAGAGATCCGGCAGCGGCAGCGGCAGTTGCAGGCTCGCGACGCGATCGTCAAACCGTGCCCCGCCGTCGGAGCTCGTGTACTCGAACACCCGGAACGGCACGCCACTACGTGTTTGGCCGGAAATAGCCTCGTCCACCTTGCGCACGAAGCCGAGGCCGAAGGGGGGAGCTTGGTGATCAAGCACCCACTCCAGGGACGGGCGGGACTCGAAGGTCCAGCCGCGGCCGCGCAGCGCTCGGACGTAGCGCTGTCGCCGGATGATCAGGAACGCAATCAGGCTGAGGATCAGCACGGCGATCACAACCAAGATGATCACGATAGTGCTACTCATGATGCGGCGTACTCCTCAGTCTCTGCGGCTCCGGTTCAGTCACCACGGTTTCGGTGCGGCGTTGCGGTCGCTCGACCAGATACATCGCCGACACGATCGCGAGGCCGCCGATCACCATCCGTAGCGTGATTCTCTCCCCGCCGAGGGCCACCGCGAACGCCGCAGCCCATACCGGCTCCATGGCCATGATCACAGCAGCCCGCGACGGCTCGATGTGCGCCTGCGCCCAGGTTTGCAGCACCATCGTCAACGCGCTGGCGATGAGTGCGAGGTAAACCACCACGATCCAGTCGTGGACGCTGCCGGGCAGTTGGATACCCGCCGACGATCCGGCCGTCGGCCAGAACGCCGCTACTCCGCACACCACCGTGATCATGATCAACTGCACCAGGCTGAGGCTCAGCGTGGTCTCGGCAGTGCTGAATCGCCCCAGTGCGACGATGTGCCCTGCGTAGATCACCGCCGAGATCACTGTCAGCAGCTCGCCATAGCCGATGGCGAAGCCATGGAGTGCCAGCACGCCAAGTCCGATCGTGGCAAGCACCGCCGCCAGCCAGGTGGGACGCGGGATGCGGCGCCGGAGAATGAGTGCAGTCAGCAGCGGCGTTGCAACCACGTACAGCCCGGTGACGAAGCCCGAGACGCTGGCCGCCGTGTGTGAGAGTCCGGCCGTTTGCAGGATCTGCGCCGACCCGTAGAGGATCCCGAGCAGCGCGCCGTACGTCACGACGGTGCGTGACAGGTGAAGTCTGCGTGCTGCGACGAGGCCAAGTGCCACGCTGGCGATGGCGAACCGGAGCGCGAGCAGATCGGCTACGGGAACCCGGGTCACGATGTCCTTGATCAGAAAGAACGTCGACCCCCACGCGGCAGTCATGGCCAACAGCGCAAGGAATGCCAGCAGCTCGGTACGGGACCTGGCGGCAAGCATCGCCCTAGCCTAAGCGGGCATCAGTAGCGCAGCTGAACGGTGACGTGTGGGTCTTTCGCCAGGTAATGGCTGGAAATCGGCAGCGCAGGTCGTGGCCCGAATTGTCATCTGCCAGCGCTTCCGTAACCTGCGTCGGTAGGTCAGACCACGTACAAGATGACAGTCGAGCCCGTCGGCGCCTGTGCCTGTGCCCCGGGATTGCTGTAGACCACGTAGCGGACCCCGGAACGGTTGACGCCGACCTGCTGCACCTTGGTCTTGAAGCCGGCCTCTCGCATCGCCTTTCTGGCTGCCGGGAGCGGCATCCGCTGCACAGTGGGAACCGAGACCAGCTGCGAACCCAGCGATCTGGTGAGAGTGATGGTGTCACCCGGCGAGCCATGACCGGAACGCGGATCCTGTTTGAGGACCAGGTCTTTGCCGACCTTGTCGGAGTATCGGCTGCGCTCGACGACGCGGAAACCTGCGTTGGTCAGTGCTGCGGCGGCCGCATCGTACGGCGTGCCCTGGTAGTTGGTAATCGCGAGGGGCTTCGGTCCTACGGACACCACCAGATCGATGGCGGTGCCCTTCTTCATGCGAGCGCCCGCTTTCTCCGACGCACTGAGCACGATGCCAGGTGCCACGTGCTCGCTGAATCCGTTGCTGACCTTGCCAACGAGCAGCTTCGCCTTCTCGATCGCGGCCTGGGCGGAGGACTGTGACTGGCCAACGACCTCCGGCATGGGATAACGCTCCGGGCCCTGTGATAGAGCGGCGTGGATCGTGCTGCCCTTCTCGATCTTGACGCCAGGCCCGGGGTCGCTGGAGACCACCTTGCCGCGGGCTACCGTTTCGCTGTACGCGTCGGCGAAGTCGATCGACAGACCCGATTTGCTCGCTACGCGTTCGGCATCGGCCTTGCTGAGGGAGGAAAGCTCTGGCGCAGTGGTGAAGCGGCCCTCGGTCAAGTACCAGCCTGCAAGAGCGGCGGTGGCGGAGAGCATGACCACGAGCAGGAAGGCCAGCCAGCCGCGGCGGCGCTTGCGAGCGCGACGTTCGCGCTCGGCCGCCATACGCGCGGCAGAAGGCTCATGCACGGCCCTGGTCCCCCGCGGCGGTGGAGAGTCGATCACCGTGCGGGACCCATTCAGGGCGCGAGTATCCGCCCGTCCGGCCGTCGGCGTCGGCGGTGGGACTGTCTGAGTCATCTCGTAGTCGGCGCGGTCCCGCGGTCTCGAGCCGCCCGGCGGAGATGTCGGTGGCGCCGGCGGCGTCCGTAGCTCCCGCATGAGCTGCGGGTCATCACGCAGGCCGCGCTGCAGATCGCTGCGGGCACGCCGTACCTGCGCCAGGACGACCTTCGCATCGGGCTGCCGCCGCCTCGGATCCCGAGCGGTCGCGCGAGTGACCAGAGCGTCCACGTACGGCGGAATGGGACCTGCGGTGTGGCCAGTCGATGGCGGAGGCACGTCGCGGTGCACGTGTGCGTACGCGATCTGGATGGGCGTGTCGCCGGTATGTGGCTTTCGACCCGGTCAGCAACTCGAAGAGGACCACGCCGGCGCTGTAGACGTCAGATCTCGCGTCGGCCTTCCCGGACATGACGAGCTCCGGGGGCAGGTAGGAGACCGTTCCGATCAGCAGGCCCTGAGTGGCGGTCGAGGTCTGCGACGAGATCGCCTTGGCCAGTCCGAAGTCGGCGACCTTGATCTGTCCGCGCTCACTGATCAAGACGTTCTCAGGCTTGACGTCGCGATGGACCAGCCCAGCGTCATGGGCCGCGGCCAGGGCAGCGAACACCGGATCCATCAGCTCCAGCGCTCTGCTCGGAGCCATCGGCGCTTCCCGATTGAGCACGTCCCGCAAGGTCTGCCCCTGCACATACTCCATCACGATGTAGGGCCGGCTGTTGGGCCCCTCGAGGTCTTGACCTTGATCGAAAACCGAGACCACGTTCGGGTGTGACAACTTGGCCGCCGCTCGCGCCTCGCGATCGAACTTGCGGGCGAACTCGGCATCATCACCGAGCCCGACGTGCATGACTTTGACGGCGACCGTACGCGTCAGGCGAGTGTCGACGGCTCGATAGACGGTGGCCATGCCGCCACGTGCCAGCCGTTGCGTGATCTCGTAGCGACCGTCCAAAAGACGACCCACCAAAGGGTCGCCAACGGTCGTCATCGTCACGTCTGCTCCATACACGGTGGGGAAGGTGGCCGTGCGGGCCTCCGGGCTGAGTTTAGAAGTCACCTCGTACTGCCATGACCAAGGCGCGCCGCCGCTCCCCGATTCGTCGCGCATCAGCGGCTTGTCGATCCGTTGCGCATCAGCGGCTAGTCGATTCGTCCAGCATGAGTCGAGGATGCCTCAGCGTAGCGGCGAACCGGAATGCGCCCGGCGGATCGGGCCAGCCGGCCGGCCCGTACCGCGTATTTCATCGCTTCGGCCATCCGTACCGGATTCTCAGCTCGGGTGACCGCCGATGCCAGCAGGACGGCATCGCAACCAAGCTCCATGGCGTACGCCGCCTCCGATGCGGTACCGATGCCGGCATCCAGCACGACCGGCACCGTCGCGTGCTCGACGATTAGCTCGATGTTGTGTGGATTACGGATGCCGAGCCCCGAGCCGATGGGAGCACCGAGCGGCATCACTGCGGCGCAGCCGGCATCGGCCAGTTTGCGAGCCAAGACCGGATCGTCATTGGTATAGGGCAGGACGACGAAACTGTCGGCAACCAGTCGTTCGGCGGCGTCCAGCAGCTCGATCGGATCGGGCAGCAAGGTGACCTCGTCGGCGATCACCTCCAGCTTGATCCAGTTCGTCTCCAGCGCCTCACGCGCGAGCTGGGCAGTCAGCACCGCATCTGCGCTCGTGTAGCAGCCGGCGGTATTGGGCAGCACGGCGATCTGATGACGATCGAGGATGTCGAGCAGCGACCCTGGGGCGGCCACGTCGATGCGGCGCATGGCGACCGTGGTGAGCTCGGTACCCGACGCCAGCAACGCGGCCTCCATGACCTCGAGGCTGGGCGCCCCGCCGGTGCCCATGATCAACCGCGAACCGAACTCCTTGCCGGCAATGATCAATTGATCGACGTCGTTGATCGGTACTGAGTCAGTCGCACGGCCTAGATCAACCACCTTGCACCGCCGTGACGATCTCCACCTTCGCCCCTTCCCCGAGCTCGATGATGGCGTGCTGGCTCCGAGGGATCACTTCACCGTTCACCGCGACGGCAACGCCACGCGGAGTCGTCGCACCCTCTGGCAGGTCGAGTACATCGCGAAGTCGAGCAGGCGGCACGACCTCGCGTGGCTCGCCGTTGACGTGGATGATCATCGTGTACGCCCGCCGGCCAGGGCAAAACGATCAAGGGCGAATGGGGTGGCGATACTATCCAGCTCACCGTTGATGATCAATGACGAGATCACGTCAGCGGTGATCGGAGTCAGCAGTACCCCATTGCGGTAGTGGCCGGTCGCCAGCAGCACGCCCTCGATATCGCAGCGTCCCAGAATGGGTCCATTGTCCGGAGTGCCAGGTCGCCATCCGACTGAAGTTTCAGCCAACGTGTACTCAGCGGTCATCGGCATCACGGTCCTTCCGTCCCGGAGCAGCTCGTAGACCCCACCGGCAGTCACCCGATGATCAAACCCGAGCTCCTCGACGGTCGCACCGAGCACCACTTCCCGGCCGCCTTCGCGGGGAACCAGGTAGATCTCCGAGCCATGGGCGTACGCGCGGATGGTCAAACTGGGTGCCGGCAGCCGGCCCGGGTCAAGCCGGACGATCTGGCCCTTGACAGGCCGCACCGGAAGATCAGGAAGTCCGTCGATCTGGCGTGCCCAGGCACCATTCGCCACGACCACGCACTCGGCGCTGATCGTGCTGCCGTCCGCGAGCTGGACCCCGCTGACTCGGCCATTCGAGGAGATGACGCGGTGCACGAAGCCGGGCATCTCTCGTACGCCGATCCTGTGGCCGGCCACGATCTGGGCCCGCCACAGCAGCCGGTTGTCGCAACTCCAATCACCCTCCACCAGCAGACCGGAACGAATCGCGGGTGTGAGTAGCGGCTCGTAACGCCGGCACTCACGGCTGGTCAGCCGTTCCCCGGGATGACCGGCCCGCGTCAGGAAGTCGGCGAAAGTGGCTAACCGGGCGCCGTCGTCCGCGTCGCAGGCCACCGAGAGGGTCGGCGTCTGACGAAGTCCGGCTGGTAGGCCCGTGGCCGCCTCCAGCTCGGCCACGTAGGCGGGATAGCGGCTGAGCGATGCAAGGTTCAGCTGCAACAGCCGCTGCTCGGTGAAAGTCGTCTCGGTGACCGGTGCCAGCATGCCGGCGGCTACCTGAGAGGCGGCCGCAGACCGCTCGCCGATGACGACAACGACATCGAGACCAGCCTGCCGCAGTCGCCACCCAATCGACGTGCCGATCAGGCCACCGCCGATCACGACGACGTCCGCGGTCGGGGAGATCCAGGCGGAGCTCACCGAGTCAGTTTAGTGTCGTGTTATGGAGCTTGGACTCACCACATTTGCTGAGATCACCGATCCAAGCGTGTCGCCCGGTGAGCGGCTGCGGCAAGTCGTCGAGGAGGCCAAACTCGCCGACGAGCTCGGCCTCGAGGTCTACGCCATAGGCGAACACCACCGTCCGGACATGGCAGCCTCGGCTCCAGAGATCGTTTTGGCGACCATCGCCGGTTGTACGAAAACGATCAAGCTATCCAGTGCCGTCATCGTCCTGAGCTCGGCTGATCCGGTGCGGACGTTCCAGAACTTCGTCACCCTCGACCTGGTATCGATGGGCCGAGCCGAGCTGATGGTCGGCCGAGGCTCGTTCACCGAGTCCTTTCCACTCTTCGGTTATTCCTTGTCCGACTATGACGACCTGTTCGCCGAGAAGCTTGATCTGCTCTTGGCCCTACGCGATCGCCAGCCAGTCACCTGGCAGGGGAGATTCCGGCCACCGCTGGACAGTGCCACGATCTATCCGCGCCAGGAAGGTCGTGCCCTCCCGATCTGGGTTGCCGTGGGTGGTACGCCCAACTCTGTGGTTCGCGCTGGTGCTCTCGGCCTGCCAATGGCACTCGCGATCATCGGTGGCCGGCTGTCGGCCTTTGCCCCGCACGTCGAGCTCTATCGCGAGGCCCTGGAGTACGGCGAGCATGACCGCCGAACTCCACTTGCCGTGCACAGCCACGGCTATGTGTTCACCGATGAAGGCGCAGCTCGCGCGGACTTCTTGCCCGCCTACCGGCGTACCTTCGCCAAGATCGGCCGGGAACGAGGCTGGGCACCCATGTCGGACTCAGCCGTGGAGGACCTGGTCGGGCCCGAAGGTGCCTTGTTCTTCGGCCACCCGGAAACGGTGGCCGACAAGATCATTCGGTTGCACGAGCTGATGCAGATTGATCGGTTCGAGCTGCACGCCGCCCATGTTGATCATGCGCTGACCATGCGCTCGATCGAGCTTTTTGGCACCGAAGTCGCGCCACTGGTCCGCCAGGAGTTGGCTGCTCGAGACCCGGTCTGAGGCACCGCGCGCGACTTCGCTGGCGCGCACGGTTGACGCCGCGACGCTGCCCTTTGCTGCTGATCGCACGTTTGAGACAGTGCCGCAGCGAGAAGGGCGCGTGACAAGATGCGTTCGTGGTTGATCTCCAGATTCACGGCGTCTCGGAGCCCACTCGCCGCACACTCTCTGGCGAAGCGAGGGCTCGCGGCGAATCCCTGCAGGAATATCTCCTCGACATTCTCGATCGCGAGGCGCGTAACGTCGGCAACCGTCAAGTCCTTGCCGAGTGGGCATCCAGTCCGTTGCGGGATGAAGCTCCGCAAGTCGGATTCGTGAAGCTGATTGGTTCCGAACGGCAACGCCAGCCAACCTGATCCTGCTGCTGGGCCTGATCGTGCACTGGGCCCGAGCCGGCGACGAATCGGCCGAATGACTCCCACTATCGTGGCCTCGTGACCGCGCTGATGGGCCTGGAAGCCCGTCTCAGGCTGGCCCGTCTCTACCTCTGCACAGACGCCCGGGAGAAGCAGGGCGATCTCGGCAGCTTCCTGCAAGCCGCCTTCGCCGGTGGCGTCGACATCGTGCAGATCCGGCAGAAGGACATGAAACCCGAGGCTGAGCTGGCGGCCCTCGATGTCGCGCGGCAGGTGGCCGCGCCGTACCAGGCAATCGTCTGCGTCAACGACTCTGCCGAGTTGGCAGGTCGCTTCCACGCCGACATGCTGCACCTCGGTCAGACCGACGGCTCTGCGGCGAGGGCTCGCAGGTATCTGCACCAATGGGCGCTGCTCGGCCGCTCCACGCATGCGCCGCGTCAGACCGACAAAGCGATCAAGGACTCCAACGTCGACTACTTCTGCGTCGGTCCGGTGTATCCAACCCCCACCAAGCCCGATTACGAGCCAGCGGGCCTCGACCTGGTCCGGTACGCCACCAAGAAGGCACCGGTCGCCTCCGTCGAGTCCAAGCCGTGGTTCGCCATCGGCGGCATCTCGATTGACAACATCGACGATGTGATCGAGGCGGGAGCGCGTCGGGTCTGCGTGGTTCGGGCGATCACCCAGGCCAGCGATCCGCAGGCTGCAGCCGATCGGATCAGCCGAAGACTCCGCGCCGCCTGGAAGGCTGACCCCGCCATGGAGCGGTACACCTTCCAGGCATTGTCGATATTTTCGTGAAGCTGCCCTTTTGAAGAGGTCGCTAGAACTCTCGGCGGACTGCTGCGTCCGCGAGTGCTGTCAGGCCGGCCCGGCCCTCATCGGTGATCTCGGTATCGTGCAACGCCTTGAGGGCACGCTCGTGGTTCTCGTTGATCATCCCTTCCACCGCATCCCGCGCTCCGGACTCGATGATCACCTGCTGCAGCTCACTTATCCCGGTGTCGTCGAGCGCAGGGTCACCCAGCCGCTGCAACAGGAGCTTCTGGCCTGCGTCGCCGGCGTGAGCGTACGCGTGTGCTACGAGTACCGTGCGCTTGCCTTCGCGAAGATCGTCGCCGGCCGGCTTGCCGGTGATCTGCGGGTCGCCGAAAACGCCGAGCAGATCGTCTCGGAACTGGAAGGCCCGGCCGAGCGGTGAGCCGTACGCCCCGAGCGCGAAATACAACTCGTCGTCCCCGTTACCGAGCGCCGCACCGATCTGGCATGGGCGCTGCACGGTATAGCGTGCGGCCTTGTACTCCACGACGCGACTGGCATCGTCGAGGGCGAGCTCGATTGTGGGTCGTAGCGACCCGATCGCCGGAGCGCGTTGCCGCAGCGGATGTGCCTGCGCCACCATGTCGAGGTATTGCCCGCAGGTCACCTCGGTACGCATCGCCTCAACGATCGGCAACGCCCGCTCCAAAGCCGACTGGTCCAAGCCGGCGCCGTGCAGCATCTGGGCCGACCACATGATCAGCAGATCGCCGAGCAGGATGGCGCCTGCCTTGCCGAAAGCAGCCGAATCACCGAGCCAGCCTGCGTTCGCATGCAGCGCCTCGAATTGGCGATGAGCTGCGGGGCGCCCACGCCGCAGGTCGGAGGAATCCATCAGGTCGTCGTGCACTAGAGCACTCACATGCAGGACGTCGAGACTTCCGGCCGCTGTCAGCAGCGGCTTCAGCTCCTCATCTGTCGGGATTCCGGCGGCCGCAATATAGCCCCATATGCAGAAGGCGGGCCGCATGCGCTTGCCTCCGCACAGCATCTGGCTGGCCATCAGATGCACCGGGACAAGCTCTGGACCCATCGAGTCGAGGACCGCTGACTGCTCGGTGAGGAACGCGCTGATCTGAGCCGAGACCGCCTCCCGGAACGACTGCGATAGCGGCGTCTGAGGATCCAGAACGGCCTCAGCGCTGGTTACCAGCGGGTTGTTGACCACATGCTGAGCCTACGAAGTCCAGCTGTGAGCCCGTCCTTAGGGTGTTCGCATGCCGGGCCGCGAACGTGTGTGGCGCCCGCGTCCGCCCAGCATTGCGGAGCTGTTGGCCGCGGGAAATCGCCCCTTGTTCTCCTTCGAGTTCTTCCCGCCCAAGGACGAGATCCAGCAGCGTCAGCTGTGGCAGACGGTGCGCGAGCTGGAATCGCTCGGTCCCGATTTCGTGTCCGTCACCTACGGCGCCAGCGGTACGACGCGGGAGCGCACGATCAGGGCCACCGAGGCGATCGCCATGCATACCACATTGCGATCCATGGCGCATCTCACCTGCGCCAGCCAGAGTCGCGATGAGTTACGGCGAGTGATCGGTTCGTACGCTGCGGCCGGCATTCACCATGTGCTCGCGATCCGCGGCGACATGCCCGGTGGACCGCGGGTCGACTGGGAACCGCATCCCGAAGGGCTCAACAACGCGACCGAACTGGTGGCTCTGGTTCATGAGTTGGGGGAGTTCTGCATCGGGGTTGCGGCGTTCCCCGACGCGCATCCGGAGCGGAATGACTTTGATCTTGATGCCCATGTGCTGGTTGCCAAAGCTGCAGCGGGGGCCAGTTTCGCGATCACTCAGCTGTTCTTCACCGCAGATGACTATTTCGCCCTGGTCGGTAGAGTCCGGGCTCTCGGCTGCGAACTTCCGATCATTCCAGGGATCATGCCGATCACCAACGTCCGCCAGGTGACCAGGTTCGCTGAACTTTCCGGCGCCGCGCTGCCGCGATCGGTAACCGACCGGATCAACGAGGTTGCCGATGACAGATGATCAGGTTCGACGAGTCGGAATCCAGATCGGGACCGAGCTGTCCGAGGAGCTGTTGAGCCGCGGCGCACCTGGCCTCCACTTCTTCACCCAGAATCGGTCGCGGGCTACCCGAGAGATCTACGCCAACTTGCATCAGGTGCGGCGTCGAGCGTAACCAGCCGCTGCGTCGCCCGGGTGAGGGCGACATAGAGGGCCCGGACTCCGCCTGGCGACTCCGCAACGATGTCATCGGGTGTGATCACCAAGACCGCGTCGTACTCGAGTCCCTTCGACTGCAGCGGCGTAACAACGCTGACCCGTTCGGCACCCGGCAGTCCGGTCTGCTCCAAATACCTGGCCAGCTCGTCCCTTGTCGAGGGCGGGCTGATCACGCCTACGATGCCTTCCACTTCGGCGAGCAGTGACCGCACGATGTTGATCATGGCTGCCGGGATCGTCGGGTTCTCGGGAGCGGCCTCAGCCGGCACCAGTAGGCGCGGCTCATGGCCGGTCGACCGGACGGCAGTCGGGAGGTCAGCGTCGGGGTAGTCCGCAACCACGACCTTGGCAGCCAGGTCGAAGACCTCGGATGGGCTGCGATAGTTAGTGCTCATTCGGAAGTGCCGTGTCGGCGCAGTGCCGATGATCTCCGTGATCGCGCGATCGGCTTCCTCCGTGTCGGTCCAGGAGCTTTGCGCAGGATCGCCAACGATGGTCCAGCTGGCACTGCCGCCGCGACGCCTCAGCATGCGCCACTGCATGGGGCTCACATCCTGCGCCTCGTCGACGAGTATGTGCGCGTACGTCTCGTGGGGGAGATCGAAGGGATCGGACTCTCGCACGGGGGATAGCAGATCCGCGGTTGTGATGACCTCCTGGATCTCAGAGTCAAGATCGGGCAGGCCGGACCCGTCCTGGTCCTCCTGGGCCGGTACAGGTCCGAGCAAATGCACCAGCTCATCGAGCAGAGCGCCATCGGCGGCCGTCCAGTCCGCGGCGTCCCGGTAGCTGGCGCTGAGCGACTCACATTCTGCGCTGGACAAGATCGAGGCGGAGATCCGCTTGAGCAGCTCAACGTCGGCGAGTCGGCCCAGCGCGGTCGGCGCACTGACCGTCGGCCACCAGGCATTCACAAACATCTTGAACGAGGCGAGTTCGGAGACCCGGTCGTTGAACTCCTCACGTTCGTGATCATGATCGACAACGTCGTCCGAATCCGGCCTCGAGATCCGCCAGAGCGCGGCCAGCAATTCTTTTTCTGCCGCGTCCCTGCCAGTGTTGAGCTTGTGATGGGCAAGGACGCGAGAGCGGATACGCGCCAACGTTCCGGCAGTCAGCACCAGCACGCTGCCGGCTACGGTGATGCGCAGTTCGAGCGGCACTTCGGCTAGCGGCTCATGCGCCAAGCGTCGCAGGATCTTCACCATGCGCAGGCCGCCTTTGATGGCCGCTGTCTGTGGGTCGTCGACCCGATCACCACTGACTCGGACGACATCGGAGGCAACGGCACCAATCGGGCGCAGTGTGACTGAGTCCTCGCCGAGCGACGGCAACACGCGCGCGATGTAGTTCATGAAGACCCGACTCGGTCCAACCACCAGGACTCCGCCGGACTCGAAACGGCGACGGTTGGAGTAGAGCAGGTAGGCGGCGCGATGCAAGGCGACCACGGTCTTTCCGGTTCCGGGTCCTCCGGAGATCATCGTGAATCCCTGGTACGGCGCGCGAATCGCCTCATCCTGCTCGGCCTGGATGGTGGCAACGATGTCCCGCATGGTGTGATCACGAGCCCGGGTCAGCGCCGCGAGCAGCGCCCCTTCCCCAATGACCACCAGTTCGTGGTCGGCGTTGTCACCATCCAGCAGGTCGTCTTCGATTCCCACCACCCGATCGCCGCGGCAGTGCAGCACCCGGCGCCGGATGACTTCCATCGGGTCGCTGGGAGTGGCCCGGTAGAAGGGCTCCGCGGCGGGTGCGCGCCAATCGATGACCAGGGGCTCGTAGTCGGCGTCCCGAACGCCGATTCGGCCCACGTAGCGAACCTCGCCATCGGTCCGATCCAGCCGTCCGAAGACGAGCCCTTCCTGCTCAGCGTCCAGTACTGCGAGCCGCCGGGCGGCCTGGAACGCAAACACGTCGCGTTCGTATAGGCCGGTCCCGTCCTCCTCGCGTACGAATGAGTGTGCGGTCGGACTGGTAGAGAGAACGTCCGGCTCGCGCGACCTGCTGAGCCGACCGAGTGGCCTCGGCGAGGCGTGCGTAGACGAGGTCAACATGTGCTTGCTCGACGGCCAGCTCGCGCTCGATGGAGCTAGCGACCGGTGAGGTGTTTGCCACGCTGTCAGATCCCGTGTCGCTGTGCGCGTGAGTCAACGGAGGATGATCCTTATTTAGATGAACAAACAACTAAGTATACGGAAGTTGTCTGTGTCCCAAAGTTGACGCGGCTGGCCCCGATACTCGGGTAATTGCGCCCACGTAGTCGTGGCAGCCGTACGCTGCGAGGGCGGCGGAAAGCACAACATGCGAGGCGTTCGGGCCGCCCGGCGAGAAGGGGCCTGCGGTATACACGCCCGGAATCTTGGTTCTCACCGAGGGTCGGCGCAGCCAGCTGCTGAAGCCGTCCCAGGCGATCCCGTACGAAGCTCGCTGGGCCGTCTGGTTGAAGTTGTGAATGGTGCATATCCCGCTGTCGGCGGCCGGCCGCAGATAGTTGACGGTCGGCACGCCGGTATCGCTGACGGTGATCGTCTCACTCACCTGGGCGGCGGGCGCCCCGGCAGCCTCGTGGTGGGTGATGGTCGGGGCTGCCGCAGCACGTAGTTTGCGCAGCTGCCGCCGGGTTCGCGGCGCTGCGTTGGGCGGAAGCAGGTTGTCGAAAATCTGCCATGGATCGCAGGTCGCGACCACCGCGGCGACCGGGGCCCCGCCGTCGCTGGTTCCGATCGCGACGGCCCGACCGTTGCGGATTTTGATGCTTCCGACGGCGCAATCAAGGTGGACACGTACCTTGCGAAGCGCAAGGCGCGCTGCGAGGGCCTCGACCAGGACGGAAGATCGCCCAACGTCGAGTGCTGAGTCGATCTCGAGCGGTTGCACTTGCCAGCGCCCGAACGTGCGGGCCGTGTACAACTCGACGGCTGCGAACGCCGGGGTCTGCTCGGGCAGCGAACCTGCGCGGTAGGCGACACTGCGGATCACCCCACCGAGATGCTGATGATCGATCGAGGTAGCGAGATCGGCAAGAGTCATGTGTCGTCCGAACAGGCTGCGCCGGGCGACACGAGTCAGTTGACGGTGGTCGTGCAGCTCGGCCTCCAAACCGAGCCCGCGGAGGGTCTGCCATGCCTCACCAAGCTGATCCAGCAGGCGCTGCCATCGCTCTGCGACCGATCGACCATATGCATCGGTCAGGACCGCGTACTGGCCGCCGCGGTCGGCCGGGAGGGTGAGCTCGGCGCCATCGGCGAAGATCATTTTCTGGGGCCCGGCCGGCGCCAAGACATACCCCATTCTGGCCAGCTCCGCCTCCAATGGCCGGCCGCTCTTACGAAACAGGTCACGCCACGGGGCCGGGAAGCCGATGATCGCCGGCGCATCGTCCACTGTGATGCCGCTATCGAGCTGATACGGCGCCCACGTGCCGCCCAGGGCGTTGGATTGCTCGTACAGCTCAACCTGGTGTCCGGCCTTCGCGAGGCGTGCAGCAGCTGCCAGGCCCGCCAGGCCGCCACCGATCACGACGACAGGGTCGGTCATCACGCTGGAACCCGGCGCGGCTGGTCCATGAGAGGAGCGTAGGGGGAATCGGTCGGTGAACGGCGGAGCGGCAGCTCTACGCTAAGCCGCATGCCAGACCTCGAACCTGTCGACGAGTCGTGGAACACCGCGCTCTGCGTCGTCGCCCACCCAGATGATCTTGAATTCGGTACCGCGGCGGCGGTCGCGCGCTGGACTGATCAAGGAAAGACCGTGGTGTATGCCATGGTGACCAGCGGCGAAGCCGGCATCGACGGCATGGACCCCGCCGAGGCTCGTCGGGTCCGCGAGGCCGAACAGCGGGAGTCGGCCAGGATCGTCGGAGTCGAGGTGGTTGACTTTCTCGGGCTGACCGACGGGGTGCTGGAGTACGGGGTCGAGCTGCGCCGCGCGATCTGCACAGCTGTTCGGAGGCATCGACCGGAGATCGTGATCACCAACAACTTCCGTGACACCTGGGGTGGGCAGACGCTGAATCAGGCCGATCACATTGCTACTGGACGGGCGACTTTGGACGCGGTACGCGATGCCGGGAACCGTTGGGTCTTTCACGAGCAGATCGAGGACGGGTTGGAGCGCTGGGGCGGGGTGCGGCAGGTGTGGGCTGCTTTCTCACCCGAGGGTAAGCATGCCGTGGAAACGACCAAGACCTTCGAACTTGGCGTCGCGTCGCTGGCCGCTCACAGGGCCTACATTGACGGTCTGGGATGGGAATTCTTCGATCCCGCCGAATTCTTGGAGAGCGGGGCGCGTCAAGCCGGAACGCGGCTCGGCGTACCGATGGCGGCCACCTTTGAGGTCTTCAGCACCGGCTTCGGCAGCTAGTGGAGCAATCAAACACCGGATCGCGCGCCGCCGTGTTGAGGAGGAGTCAGCGGACATCGTTTTCCGTCCGCGAGCGACGACGACGCACGCGATGTTCGCGCCGCCGATCTGCAGGAGGAGCGCAGCGACGGAGAACGCTTCGATCTCAGAGCTGGTTTCCGGCATAGTCATTTCGTCGGATCCGACGAAGACGGCGGCTCTCCAGCGAACATCGCAGCGAGCGGAGCGAGCCATCAGCGCAGCGAGCGGAGCAATCAAACTCGCGCGGCGAATCGGTAACCCAACTGGATGAAGCGGTCGAAGCCGCGATCGGGAAGGATTCGCTCAGCCAGCAGGATGCCGCGAGCTCCGCCGCCGACGACATACCTGGTACGTGGTTTGGGGCTCTGCACAGCTTTGGCAATGGCTTCGGCCACCACCTCGGGGCCGGACGCCATCTGGCTGTGATGAACTCCGCGTAACACCGCCCCGACAACCTTGGCTTGCCTGGCGTACGGGGTGTCGGCGGAGGTCGCCTCCAATTGGTCGGCAGCGATCCCGGACCACTCGCTGCGGATACTTCCAGGCTCGATGATCACGACCTTGATGCCGAACTCAGCCACCTCGACCCGCAGGCTGTCACTGAGTCCCTCGATGGCGAATTTGCTCGCGTGGTACCAGCTGCCAAGCGGTTCCCAGATCCTGCCGCCCATGGAGGACACATTCACGATGTAGCCGTCCCGTTGGGCCCGCATCTGTGGGAGCACGAGTTGGGTAAGACGCGCCAGGCCGAAAACGTTCACCTCGAACTGACGCCGGCCCTCCTCAATGGGCATATCCTCAAGCGCCCCATACGAGCCGTAGCCGGCATTGTTGACCAGCACGTCAATGCGTCCGGTATCGGCGACGACCATCTCGACCAGCGCCACCATGGACGGGTCGTCGGTGACATCTACCGACCTGGTACGTATTCCACGATCAGCGAGATCGGACATGCGCTCGACCCGTCGGGCCGCGGCGTAGACGGTGTAGCCGAGTTCGGCAAGCTGCAGGGCAGTGGCCTCGCCGATGCCGGACGATGCGCCGGTGACAAGTGCCGTCTTATCGGAGTTGTCCTTATTGGAGTTGTCAGGCATGGGCTGGATCATAGGACGCCCAACGCGTGGGCAACGACAATCGCTGAGGCTGCGGACCACGCTTGCGGCCGGCACGCAACCGGGTAGGGAACTGGCCGGCCTTCGCCACTCCAAAGCTCTGGCAGCCGTTGTTCGAAGGCAACCGAAGCGCGCAGCAGACCCTCGATGAGCCCACCGGCATACTCTGCCAACCCCGCGCGCACCAGCCCGGCAATGACGATTGCCGTATCGTGCGGCCACACCGAACCACAGTGATAGCTGAGCGGCGCATAGCCGGCATCGGTCGCTGCCATGGTGCGCAGTCCGAGCCCCGAGTCCAGCGCCGGACTCGCTACGCGCCGGGCGATCAGCAGTTCCTCGTCCGCGTTCAAGATCCCGGTGCCCAGCAGGTGGCCGATGTTGCTGCTCAGGGAGTCGACCTGATGCTTCGCACCATCCAACGCGAGCGCGGGATAACGATCATCACCCGGTCCGCACCAGAAGCTCGCTCGGAATCGGATGGCGAGCTGGGATGCCCAGGATCGGTAGTCCTCGGCGCCTGGGCGGCCGAACGCGTCCAGCAGATCGGCGCCTCCGCGGGCAGCCTCGTACGCATAACCCTGCACTTCGCACAGCGCCATAGGTCCGTCCGCGGTGCGGCCGTCGTGAAAGCGCATCGCGTCGGCTGAGTCCTTCCAGCCTTGGTTGACCAGGCCGTGCCCGCTTCTGTCGTGATACTCCAGGAAGCCGTCGCCATCGCTGTCGCCGCACTCGATGAGCCATTTCAATGCCAGTTCCAGCGCAGGCAGGAGCTTCGCCACCTCCTCGCTGGGAAGTCCCGCCTGCCAGGCGTCATGGAGGAGACAGATCCACAGCAGCGTTGCGTCGATGGTGCCGTAGTAGACGGGCGGAAACCAGGTGCTTCCGAGGTGCACGGTGGTACGGCGCAGCTCATGCAAGATCTTCCCCGGCTCCTCGGCGGACCTGAGGTCTACCCGGCTGCCTTGGCGACGAGCGAGCGTCCGCAGGGTGCCCCGCGCCGGCTCAAGATCGACTGGCAGCAGCATCCGCGCTGTCCAGATGCTGTCTCGTCCGAACAGTGTGAGATACCACGGCGCGCCGGCGGCGAAGAACCCATCTTCGGGTGCGTCGCGGGTCGCCATCAATAGCCCGCTCAGATCTTCCAGCGACCTCGTCAGCCAGGGTCGCAGGCGATGGTCGCTCGTCGCAGTGATAGTGCCAGGGTTCGTGATCTTGAGTGGCGGACTCGACGGGGCCACCACGACAGCAGCGGCGTCCTGCACGCTCAGTCGCCACCGCAAGCTCGCCTGACTCCCTGCGGGCACCTGAGCCCGCCAGTGGAGGGTCAGCCGGCAACGATCTTCGGACAACAAGAGGTCGGCCCCTTGAGCGACGAGCGAGAGTGCCACCTCTTCGTGCACCCAACCGAAGTGATCACCGATCGGGACCGGAAACGGTAGGGGAGGCCCGGGTTTGCCGAGCCTGATCGATTCCAGCGGCGCAAAATCGGAGGACAGCACGACCATGACATCGACCTCGGTGGCAGTCGGCAGCGGCGAGCTGATCAGGAGTGTCTCGGCCATGCTGCCCGGCTCGACGACGCGGAACCAGTCGAGCCGCAACGATTGATCCCCGGAGGCGACAATGCCGGTCCCGACCGTGGGCAGCAGGAATGTGAATTGTGCTTGATTCCCGTCGAGGGCGGTCGCGAGGTGCTCGCCCGGCTCCCCGTCGATGGTGACGGAAAGCCCACTCAGTACGCGCGTGTCGGCGTGTATCACTCCCTGGACCGTTGGTCGATCGACGGAGGTGGCTATCTCGCCGCTGCGTTGGGAGAGCACCTGGGTAGGCGCCGCGAGCACTGTGATCAGGTCATGCACGAAAGGCTGACGTGACTGCGGCATGTTCTGCGGCTCCTGGCTACCGAACCCCATTGGCAGCACATCGACGAGTCGTCGACGATATGCGGATTTTGGAGCGTACATTCCCTTGACGAACTGTCGGTTCGCGGGTGTAGCGTAGTGCAGGTTCGAACAGGCGTTCTAAAACTGGGTTCCCCCGACGAAGTCCCAGCGGCGCTTGACCGAGCACAGCGCGTTCGCGGCGCGCGCCTGCCCTGACCCGGGCAGCCTGACCCGATGCAGATGGACCTCGACCCCCGTCTGCATCGAGGTCGCGCTGCGGGTCGCGCACCAACGATCCAACCCAAACCAACGAACCAGCCCACAGCACCAACGGCCAGAGCACCAACGGCCAAGCAGCACCAAATGAGAGGACCGACGTGCCAAGGAGGAGTTGTGATGGCTAGCAGCGACGACCTGCGACGCGCCCGCGGTTCCCTTGCTGAAGCCGAGCTGGCGCCACGACCCAGCGACCGGTATCTGGCTGCTCACCTGGCGGCCCTCCGGGTTGTGGCGATCGTGCTGACGCATCGGGCACGTCCTGGCATCTCACGGCCGAATGGCCGGCCTCCCAACGCCTGGCGGATGCTTGCAGAGGTCGCTCCGGAACTTGCGGAGTGGGCGGCGTTCTTCGCAGCCACCGAGGCCAAGCGGGATGCGATCCGCGCGGGCGCCACCTCGATCGTCAGCGCACGTGAGGCCGACGACATGGTCAGAGATGCGACGGCCTTCCTGCGTATCGTCGAGCGGGCGGTCGGGTTCAGCGCTGTCACCACTCCCCGCACAGCAGGTCTGACAGCGAGTAATGATCATGGAATCGGATGGTGAATCTTGTGCAGCCGCGAAGAGCTGGGCCATAGTGATCTATAGGACCTGAATGTAGTTGGGGAGGCCTGGAATGCAGTTCAGGGAACTGTTCGTCACCAGAGACGTCTCCGCGCTGATGGAGGAGACCCACAGCAAGGGCGAAGAGCTCAGGAGGTCCATCGGGGCATTCGGGCTAACGGCTCTGGGCGTGGGCGCGATCATCGGCACCGGAATCTTCGTGGTCATCGGTAAGGGCGCGGCAGCCGCTGGGCCGGCGCTGGTGATCTCCTTTGTGCTGGCCGCGGTGACCTGCGCCTTCTCAGCGCTCTCGTATGCAGAGCTGTCGTCGAGCGTGCCGGTCTCGGGCAGCGCGTACACCTTCTCCTACGCGACCCTCGGTGAGCTGATCGCCTTCATCATCGGCTGGGATCTGATCTTGGAGTACGGCGTGTCGGTCGCCGGTGTGGCGGTCGGCTGGGGCGGCAACGTCAACGAGTTCCTGCAATCAGCTTTCGGCTTCGAGCTACCGATAGCGATCTCCAAGTCGCCGTCGGAGGGTGGCGTGTTCAACATTCCGGCAGTGTTCATCGTCGCGGTGATCACCGTGTTGCTGACCCTTGGAACGCGCGAGAGCACTACGGTCAACGCGATCATGGTCGTGATCAAGCTGGCGATCTTGATCTTCTTCATCATTGTGGCCTTTACGGCCTTCCACGGCGCGAACTTCGTCCCGTTCGCGCCCAAGGGACTCGCTGGCGTCACAGCTGCAGCCGGGGTGATCTTCTTCGCCTACATCGGGTTCGACGCCGTCTCGACCGGGTCGGAGGAGTCCAAGAACCCCGGTCGCGATCTGCCGATCGCCGTCATTGGCTCGCTGCTGATCTCAACGGTGCTGTACGTCATTGTGGCCATCGCCGCCATCGGCGTCGCTCCGATCGAGACGCTGACCGGCAGCGACGCGCCGCTTGCCGCGGGTCTTCGGGAGGGCGCGGGCATCGCGTGGGCCGGCGGTGTGCTAGCCCTCGGTGCGCTGATCGCTATCACCAGCGTCGTGCTGGTGATCATGTACGGCCAGACCCGGATCTTCTTCGCCATGTGCCGCGACGGGCTCTTCCCGCGCCGGCTGGCGCATGTGCACCCACGGTTCGGCACACCAGCTCGGCTGACCATCGGCTTCGGCATTCTGATCGCGCTGCTTGCGGCGTTCGTGCCACTGGGCGCGATTGTGGAGCTGGTCAATATCGGGACGCTCTTTGCTTTCGTACTGGTCAACATCGGCGTCATCGTGCTGCGTCGCACCCGGCCGGATATGAACCGGCCCTTCCGGGTGCCGTTCTCGCCGGTGTTCCCGCTGATCGGCGTCGCCTTCTGCGTTTACCTGATGGCTCAGTTGCCCGGCGTTACCTGGCTGCGCTTCCTGATCTGGCTGGTCGTCGGTCTGATCATCTACTTCAGCTACTCGCGCCGGCACTCGCGGGCCAGGCTCGAGGCTGCGCAGAGCAAGGCCGCGTTGGAGTCGCCGTGAGCGCGTCGTCGCCGTTGATCGCGGCGTACAAGGGTCCGGCCGGTCCCGACGTGCTCATGTTCGCCAAGCTATGGAGTCAGGCGAGCGGGCGCCCGCTGAAGGTTGTCACCATCTACCCGGGCCCTGCACCGATCAGCATGGGTCGCGTCGATGCCGAGTGGGTTGCGCTACAACCGGGAGGAGGCACACGACCTCCTTGACGAGGCGCGCAGCCGACTCGGTGCGTTCGACGCGGAGTTCGAAGCGATCGGGTCCGACTCGGCATCCCACGGCCTGCACGATGTGCAGGAGGCAGCCGGGTCGGACTCGATCGTGATCCTCGGTTCGCTCAAGACGCGCGGTGTCCGGCGTACGGCGCCGGGCAGCACTGCCGAGCGGTTGTTGCATGGAGCGCCTGGTCCGGTCGTCATCGTGCCGTGGGATTACGAGGCCGGTCCGGCTGCACCGATCAAGCGGCTGGCCGTGGCCTACGTCGACACCGCGGACGGTCACGCGGCTCTCGTCGCAGCAGGGCAGATGGCTCTGGAGCTCAAAGCTGAGCTGCAGCTGGTCACGGTCGTGCCAGACACTCGTGTCTCGCCAGCGATGGGCGAGCCAAGTGTCTACCGAGACGAAGAGCGAGAATCCTTCGAAGGTGCGCTGAAGGAGGCGAGCGGCCACCTCCCTGAGGGCCTGGTATGGAGCACGCGGCTACTGGGCGGGCCGGTCGTCGATGCCTTAGCCGATCTGCGGCCAGAAGATGCCGATGTTTTGGTCTGCGGCTCCCGCGGCTACGGCCCCGCGCGCCGCGTACTGCTGGGCGGCGTCTCCTCTCGGCTGCTGCGACACGCGCGCATTCCGGTGATCGTCGTACCCCGAAGTTGAGATGTCCGCGCTTTCCGCGGTTACCCCTGCAGATCGCTGGGTCATGATACGGTGATATCGAACACACGTTCGATAGGCCACGTTCGATAGGGACCGACGTTCGATATAGGGGGACATCGTGTCGAGCCGCATTGTGATGCACGTCGACATGGATGCCTTCTATGCTTCCGTCGAGCTGCGACGGCGTCCAGAGTTGCGGGGCACCGCGGTGATCGTCGGCGGTTCGCCTCGCGGGGTGGTGTTGTCGGCGACGTACGAGGCCAGGGCGCGTGGCGTACGGTCCGGGATGTCATCGACTGAGGCACGGCGGCTGGCCCCCAGGGCAACTTTCCTTGCGCCCGATTTCGACAGCTATACCGCGGTCTCCAAGGCGATTGTCGCCGTGTTCCGTTCGGTCGCTGCCGTGGTCGAGTCGGCATCGATCGACGAGGCCTTCTTGGACCTCACCGGCGCCGTGCGAATGTTCGGCAACCCGGCGCAAATCGGAGAGTATGTGCGTGCCGTCGTTTCGGACGAGCAGCAGATCACCTGTTCGGTCGGTATCGGCCCGACAAAGTTCGTGGCCAAGGTCGCCTCGAGGGCGGCAAAACCGGACGGTTTGATCGAAGTGTCGCCCGATCAGGTCGCGAGGTTCCTGCACCCAATGCCAGTGGAGGCCATGTGGGGAGTCGGGAACGCGACTGCACAGAAACTGCATCGCCTTGGCATCTTCACCGTCGGCGAGCTCGCCAACACTCCACGGACGACCTTGCGTCCGGCCTTCGGGCCGCACGCGAGCGGCATGCTCAGCGAGCTCGCCTGGGGGAGGGACCGGCGCAGGGTCACGCCTCTGGAGCCGGAGCACAGTGTCGGCTCCCAGGAGACGTTCGGCCACGACACCGACAACCCCGATACCGTGCGGCGCGAGTTGCTCCGGATGGCAGACCGCACCGCGCGCCGGATGCGCAAGCAGCGGATGTTGGGCCGCACGATCACGATCTCGGTGCGATTCGCTGATTTCACTGAGCTGACCCGCTCCTCCACCATGCCAACACCTACCGACGTCACCGACGAGATCTACGCCCAGGCGTTGCAGCTCTACGAGCGCCTCGATCTTGGAGCGCGCTCGGATCCGCCGAGTTGGAGTTCGTGTCGAACAGCTCGTCGATCGCCATCGCGCCTACCGGCAGCCACAGCTGACCGACCCAGAGAGAGGGTGGCGCGAGGCCGATCTCGCAATCGATGCGGCGGTCGGAAAATTCGGGCCGACGGCGGTGCAGCGAGCCGTACTGACCAGACGGGTCTAGCCAGGTTCACAGGGTCTGTAATTGACCGTTTGGGTGTTTCCCATAGCCACTGCCGCAACCTAGACTGGAGCCACATCGCCCAGCTATGGACGAGTCGTGATGCACAAATCACACGTCAGGGGGTATTCCGCATCCAAACGGATCGAATCAGCTCCTTCCCGGGTGAGAGGCGTATCATGACGGCACTCGTACGACAAGACCTTTGGGAGGTGGCCAGTGGCCCTCTCAGATGAGGAGCAACGGCTTCTCGAGCAAATGGAAGCCGCGCTCGCGGCCGAGGATCCAAAGCTGGAGAACGCTCTCCGTGGGACGAGCTCCCGGCGAGTTCATCGGCGTCGCGCGGCACTTGCTGGCGTAGGTTTCTTTGCTGGGCTGGGCCTCCTCATCGCAGGTATCTCCATCAACCCATTCTTGAGCGTCCTTGGTTTCGTGATCATGGTCGCGGCGGCGGTGACCGCCATCTACTCCTGGCAACACGTCGGCGGGAGCGCCGATGCCGGCACGGGGCGCGATCGCGCGAAAACGTCGCAAGGATCCCGAGCCCATGACGGGCAGGGCTTCATGGACAAGATGGAGGAGCGCTGGCGTCGCCGCCGCGACGAGGGTTTGTGAGTCGACGCGGTCTATGACATCACTGCTGGGGCTCCCTGGGCCTCCGGCGGAAAAGCGATCTCGGAACTAGCAGTGCCATGACTTTGCGTCGTAAATCGGTCGGTGCCGCGACTCCGTGTCGGATTTCAGATGTCATCGCCGGTAGGTTGTCGGGCGCTGTGCCATCGTCAAAGGCACGCGCGTAACGTGACCGCTCGACCAGGACCGCAACCCGGCTCATCGCCTCAGACTCCTGCTCATCAAGCCGCTCCCCGACATCGCGCCCGATGGAGCGCGGCGAGCCGTCCGGCCAGGACCCTCCGTAATCCACGACCGTGTCCCTGATCTCGGCCCAGGCGGCCTCCACCTGCTCCTGAGCCGGCCCCTTTGCGCTCAGTCGGCTTGTGCGGCGCCGTACTCGGATTGTCGCCGGTGCAGCCAAGATGATCAACAGCACCACGGCGATGCCAGTCCAGATGAGCGTCCGCCCCCAACTGGCGCCGGCTACCTGGCCGTGGTCGTTCGGTTGCACATCTGGATCGACCGTTGGCTCGGCGCCTGGTGAGGCCTGACTTTCGGTCGACTCTGACGACGGGTTCGCGGAGGGATCTGCTGTCGGACGAGCCCGGAACTTCTGTACGGTCCACGGTGGCGCCGAGCCTGTCACGCTGGACGGCGTGGGCTCGAAGCGCACCCAGCCGTAGTTGGCGAAGTAGAGCTCCGGCCAGGCGTGCATGTCGCGAATCGAGACCTTCCAGTCGTCCTTCGTCCTGCTCACCCGGTAAGAAACCGACCGACACCCGGGACGGGATGCCAACCACCCGCGCCATCATGTGCCATCGCAGAAGCGAACTGCTCGCAATAGCCCTTGCGATCCCGAAGCAGGAAGTTCTGCATCGCCTCGTAGCCGCTTCCGGGAAGTGGCTCGGTGCTGTAGGTGAACTGGCCGCTGCGGAGATAGGCCTGGATCGCGGCCGCCTTTTGTGGCCGCGGTGTCGGCTTTCGCAGTGACCCGATTGGCCAGCTGGATCAAGGGGTCCGGCAGATCGGACGGAATCGCAGCGGTGACGGCAGCGTCGGCGGGTGTGCCGGCGACGGCTTTGTTCAGCTCCCGGACGTCCGGCTCGATGTCCACGCTCTCGACGGTGTAGCTCAGTCGACGGAGGTCCTGAGCACGCTTGCCGGCATTCACCACGACCAAAGAGTTGGCGTCGATATCGCCAGTCTCCTGTTGCATCGAAGGTTCGTGGCGCGTACGGCAAGCGGCAGGTACTGGGAGGCGAAGTCCAGCACCTTGATCGTCGTCCGACGCCTGGTCGCCGGGCTCGCCGCTGAGGCCGGGAATGGTCGGAAGAGTTTTCCCGCTGTTCAGCCGGATCTCGCACATTGCTCCAACCGTTCGCACTCAGCTGGGGCAGCGATGCCAAGCGCAGATAGACCCCGCCCGGAGCGTTGGTCTGGTACTGGATGACCTCGCGATCCTCTGGCTGGTTGAGATTGCGGCGCAGATCCAGGGTGGGATCGGTCAGCTGCAGCGGACCGTTGCCACCGGCGCCGTTGCCGAAACCGATTCCTGGCAGGGACAGGGTCGGCAGGACAAACCCCAGCACGATGGTTCCGACGATCGCTGGAACCGCGAGATAGCCGGCGGCTCGCCAGACCACTGGTATTGCCATGCCGAAGCCCTCAGCCGAGTCGCGAGAGAGCCCGCGGGTCCATCGCGACGTCGTGTTCAGGCCCTCCGCGATCAAGATCGCGAGGTACCCGACGGCGATGTAGCAGAAGCTCATCACTCCGGTGTCGGTGCCCAGGCCAAGGGCAGGCACCAAGAACAGCGTGGCGGGCGGTGCTATCGCCCATGCCGGTCGTCCGACGCCGGAGACCAGCAGATCGGTCATGATCATGATCAGCCCGATCACCGTGACGAAGATCAGCTTTACGCCGTTGTCGGGCTCCATGGGCGATGCCTGGGTACGCATGTGCTCGATGCCCGGCGGCCCACAGCTGGGGATAGTGCTCGAACCACGGCGTGCCTGGCGCAGTGGCCGGGTTGGTGAGCGTCAGGCTGAGGCCGAGGGAGTAGACAAGCAAGATCACGATCTGGGCGACTGAGCACGGCAGCGCTGGCCAGCCGGACACGTCGCAGTCCGAGGCTGGCCGCGCCGATCGCGATGATCAAGATCCAGCTGAAGCCGACGAAGCTGGCGTCCTGAGGTGAGCGGAATGACGGTGAAGCACGCCAGCATCACCGAGATGGTCACGGCGATGGTGCTGCGGTCGGAGGCGCGCATCTCAGGCCGCCGTGTTGAGCTGCTCGAGGGCCGACCACGCGTCGGCGACGCCCATGCCGCGCGGTACATCGATGACCCGCCACTGATTGTCACGCAGGATCTGCCCGGCGAGCTCGTGCTGTGCCCGCTGCTGCGGGCTGGCAGGTTCGTCGGCAAAGGTGTCGACATCCAGCAGCATCGCCAGGCCTTGGGCGCGATTGCGTCGTACTCGCAGCAGCGAGTTCGCGTCCTGCGCGCTCATCCGGCCCATGATCGCGATCGCCAGCTGTCCGGGCCGGTCAACGGTGGCCGACTCCACGGCGTAGTGAATCGTGGTCGTCGCGCGTGGCCTGAGGTCGGTCAGTCGGCTGATCACCAGCTCCTGGGACGCCGAGCTGTGCTGGCCCATCGTGCCGCTGATGTGCAACGGGCCGTCGGCTTCGTAGATCTCGATGCCGAAGCCGTCGTCCAAGAAGTGGATGCCGATCGACGCCGCTGCCGAGATTGCCCACTCCAGGGAGTTCTGCATGCCGCGACCCGCGTGGGCGCTTGCCGCGAGAATCCAGCACGATGCTGGCGCTCGGGATCCCAGGCCTGCTCCTCGCGTCGCACCATGAGGTCCCCCCAGCGGGCAGTGGAGCGCCAGTGGATTCGGCGTACGTCGTCACCTTGCCGGTACTCCCGGACCAGTGCGTCGTCCTGGCCGACGACGCCAACGCGGTGTGGTCGGGCCTCGCCGGTGCTGCCGCCGCCGCCAGTTGTCCGAACGGTCGGCAGCGGCACGATCCGCGGAGTCACCATGACCTCGCTGGTCGCGACGAACTGCCGATCAAGCTGCACCAGACCGAACGGATCAACTGTCCGTACCGTCAGCGGTCCCGTGGAGAACCGCCCGCGTACCCGTCCGAGCAACGGATACTCCACGACCCGGCGCCAGCTCTGATCCGCCCGATCCACCAGGAATCGCGGCCGGCTGCCCAGCTCCCGCGGCACCGAATCCTCCAGCAGCAGGATCCCGGCCGGCAGCCTGCCGTCCTGGCCGAGGATGATCTGGCCCTTCATCGGTGAGCCCAGCGGCACCTGGGCGGGCTCGATGGAGCGCTCGCACGACATCCGCAGCCGCGCCCGGGAGACCAGGATCGCCGCGATGACGGGCAGGGCCACCAGCAACAGGCCGAGTCGCATGACGTCACGCTGGCCGGCGGCCATCGCCACCAGCACGACGACCAGGCCGATCAGGACGAAGAACCGCCCACGATGGGTGAGCAGCCGCCACGGACGCGACACGATTGCTATCTCCGGTCGGGAATGTGTACGGACTGGATCGCCTGGGCGATGACGTCGGTCACCGTTCGGCGGGCGAGCTGGGCATCGGTGGAGGGCAACACCCGATGCGCCAGCACGGAAACTCCGAGAGCTGCGACGTCGTCCGGACTTACGTAGTCCCGGCCGGACAGTGCCGCGAAGGCGCGGCTGGCGCGGAGCAGTTGCAACGTCGCGCGGGGTGAAGCGCCAAGCCGGAGATCGCGCGAGTTGCGCGTGGCGTTGACGACCTGAACGATGTAGTGCTTGACGGCCGGGCTGACGTACACCCTCTTGACCGCCTCGATCAGCCCTCGGATGGCAGCGCCGTCGGTTACCGGTTGCAGCGCTGCCAGCGGATCGGAGGAGCCGTGGGATTCCAGCATGTCGAGCTCGGAATTCGGCGTCGGATATCCCATCTGGATCCGCGCCATGAACCTGTCCCGCTGCGCCTCAGGGAGCGGGTAGGTGCCTTCCATCTCGATCGGGTTCTGCGTGGCGACCACCATGAACGGCGGCTCCAGCAGATAAGTCGTGCCGTCGACGCTGACTTGACGTTCTTCCATCGATTCCAGCAGCGCCGACTGCGTCTTCGGCGAGGCACGGTTGATCTCGTCGCCGACCACGATGTTGGCGAAGATGCCGCCAGGCTTGAACTCGAAGTCGCGCGTTTCCTGATTGAACACCGAGACGCCGGTGATGTCGGAGGGCAACAGGTCCGGGGTGAACTGAACCCGGCGCACCGAGCAGGCGATCGAACGGCCCAATGCCTTGGCGAGCATGGTCTTGCCGACCCCGGGCACATCCTCGACCAGTAGGTGACCCTCGGCCAGCAAGCACGACCAACGCGAGGTCGATGGAGCTGCGTTTTCCCTCGATCACGCTCTCCATCGCGTGCCGCACCTGGCCCATCACCTGGACCACGTCGCCGAGAGAGTAGGCCCGATTCGGGATGCCGCCCAATCCCGGCTGCCTTCTCATAGCCCAGGGACATGTCCAAACCCTACGTGTTCTCACCCGGTCTCGACACTCTGCCCGATTGCCGACGGCCTGTGGCCGCCGGACGGTGCGAACGACGCCGAAGCTGACGACAGCACAGAGCGCGAGCGCATTGAGGTGCCATGTGGGGGAAAGTGGGGTACAGTGGGGAAAGTGGAGTAAGGGCGGACAATGAGTGGAGCAAGGAGGGTGGCCCATGTTCCTCGGCACCCACACTCCGAAGCTCGACGACAAAGGCCGCCTGATCCTTCCGGCAAAGTACCGCGACGAGCTGGCTGACGGTCTGGTGATCACTCGATTCCAGGAGCGATGCCTGGCCATCTGGCCGATCAGTTCGTTCGTCGAGATGACCAAAACCGTGAGGAGCGCCTCCTCCAGTCAGCAAGACGTTCGGGACTACCAGCGGATGCTCGCCTCGGGAGCCTCGGACGAGACACCGGACAAGCAGGGACGAATCACCATCCCGCCTCATCTGAGGTCGTACGCGGGCCTGGACAAGGACTGCGTCGTGGTGGGGGCGATCGACCGTGTGGAGGTCTGGAATGCGGCCGCATGGGAGGAGTACTCCGCTGAGAAGGAGTCGGCGTTTGCCGAACTGAATCAAACCCGTGTTCCCCGCAGGCTGAGGAGCAGCAAAAGGCAAGACACGAAGACAGCTCGTGTAGAGAGGCTTCAACCCGCAGGTTCGACTCCCTGACACAACTTCCCCGGTGCCAGGTAGGACTCCCCGCGGATCTCGGGTTGAAACCCCTCTACACGAGCTATGGCCGTACCAGGCGGGATCAGACATGCCCCTGAGCCTGTCGAAGGGCGCGAGTTGAAGGGTCGAGATGTCGGATGAGTGGCTCAGGCCGAGCTGCACGTACCCGTCATGCTGGCGGAGGTCGTCGCGTTGCTCGCTCCCGCGCTGGCGGTTCCACCCACTGATCCTGCAGACCAGACCGAGCTGCGTTCTCGTCGACTGCACGCTTGGCCTCGGCGGCCACGCTCACGCCCTGCTGGGGCATGTCCCGCAGGCCCAGCTGATCGGACTTGGATCGTGATCCCCAGGCACTGGCTTTGGCGCGCGGAGCGGCTTGCTGAGTTTTCCGACCGGATCACCCTCGTCGAGGCGGTCTACGATGAATTGCCGGCGGTGCTCGCGAGATTTGGCAGGCCCAAGGTTCAGGGGATTCTGCTTGATCTCGGCGTCTCCTCGCTTCAGATTGACGATCCTGAACGCGGGTTTGCCTACGCACAAGATGCGCCGCTCGACATGCGGATGGGAAGCAGGAGCTCACCGCGGCGGAGGTCCTCAATACCTACCCGAGAGCTGAGCTGGCGCGGATCCTGCGAACCTACGGCGAAGAGCGGTTTGCCGACCGAATTGCCCGCCGGATTGTCGCTCGAGCGCGAGCGCGAGCCATTCGCACTTCGGGACGCTCGTCCAGCTGCTCTATGACACCGTCCCCGCAGCCTCGCGCAAGATCAGGCGGCCATCCTGCGAAGCGGACGTTTCCAAGCGCTACGGATTGAGGTGAACGCGGAGCTCGAATCGCTTGAGTCTGTGCTGCCGCACGCAATCGCGGCGCTCGCGCTCCATGGCCGGATCGCCGTGCTGGCCTACCACTCGCTCGAGGACCGGTTGGTCAAGCAAATCCTCGGCCTTGCCGCTCGAGATCGCGCGCCGCGCGACCTGCCGGTGGTGCCGGCCGAGCTTCGGCCAGAGCTGCGACTGTTGACGCGCGGCGCGCTGCGACCCAGTGCTGCGGAGGTCGCCCGCAACCCCCGCGCCGCGTCGGCGCAGACTCCGTGCGGCGGTGCGGATCGCCGAGATGGCGGCGGCCGGATGAGCGCGCTCTGGGCGCCCCTTGCCGCCAGACGTGACGAGGTCAAGTCGACCCGTCGGCAGCTTCATGCCGTGACTGAACCGGCGCCGCGATTGGCTCGATTTCCTTTTCTTCTGGTGTTGATCGGCATTTTCGGCATCGGCATGGCCGGCCTGCTGATGCTCAACACGACGCTGCAAAGCCAGGCGTTCCAATCGCGTACGCTCAACCGCCAGGCAACCGAGCTGGCGTACGCCCAAGCCGATCTGGAGAACCAGCTTGATGCGCTGGCGGCTCCGCAAGAGCTCGCTCGGCGAGCATCGGAGCTCGGGATGCGCCCCAACCCCTACCCCGGCGTTCCTGGAGTTGCCCAGCGGCAAGGTGGTGGGCAAGCCCATTCCGGTGCAGGGTCGAGAGGTACCCGCGCTGATCGTGAAGACACCTGCCCAGCTCGCGGCCGAGCAGGCGGCCAAGCGGGCCCGGGCCGAGGCGAAGGCCGCGGCGCGCGAGGCCAAGCGAGCTGCAGCAGCGGCAGAGGCCAAGCGGAAGGCCGCCGAGCGGGCGGCAGCCCATGAGACCAAGGCAGATAAGAAGAAGGCCGAGCGGCCAGCCGAGCACGACAGCCAAGAAGGGCAGCGATCACGGGGGACGGCGGTAATGGACCAGCGGGATCGGCCTCGCCCGCCAGACCAGGTCGATCCGCTACGCAAGGTCCCGTCGCGGCCGCTGCGATCGCAAGCTACTGCCGAGCGAGACCGTCCACCCTGCATGCGCGCGGCGTACGGATTCTTCGTGACGGCACGGTCGTCACCCCTCGGCCGCGGGTGCACGAGCCGCAGGTTCGGCTGGTGCGCCGCAGGCCACCCTTACGCTTGCCGCTTGCCTCGGCCCAGCGCCGGCTGCACACGATGTTGATCGTCGTGGCGATGGCGCTCTCCCTGTGCGCGGGTCGGTTGCTGCAGCTTCAGGGCTTCGATTCCTCTTCTATACTCAGTCGACGCGCTGACCCGGACGCTCCCGCTGCTCCCCGCGCGCGGCGAGATCACTGATCGCAATGGTCTGGTTCTCGCCGCCACCCAGCCGGCGGTCGCGGTCACGGCCGATCCGACACTGACCGCTCCCCAAGCTGCTGAGTTCGCTAGCGTGCTCGCGGGCCATCTCGGCATGTCCGAGGCCGAGCTCATGCCGCTGCTGACCAAGACGGGCACGCACTTTGTCTATCATCAAGAAGAAGGTGCCGGCCCTCACCTACAGCGCGCTGGCCACCGACATGTCGAGCCGTCACCTGCACGGCATCTTCCGCGAGAGCGATCCGATTCGCACTTACCCCAATGGCTCGGTCGGTGCCTCGGTCGTCGGTTTTGTCGGCGCAGACGGCAAGGGCCTGGCCGGGCTCGAGCACAGTCTCGACACTCAGCTGGCCGGCGTCGAGGGCAAGGAGACCTATGAGAGCGCACCGAACGGCAGCAAGATCCCGCTCGGCCGGAGTTCGATCACGCCTGCGAGCAACGGCCTGAGCTATCAGCTCACGCTTGATTCGGAGGTGCAGTGGGTCGCCGAGCGTCGCCTAGCAGAGCAGGTCGCCAAGACCCGCGCCGATTCCGGCTTCGCCATTGTGCTGGATGTCAAGACGGGTCAGGTGATCGCGCTGGCCAATTCGCCCACCTACGACTCCTCGAGGCCGCAGGCTGCACGAGCTGAGGATCGAGGCAATCGCGCAATCTCAGCGCCCTACGAGCCCGGCAGCGTGGAAAAGGTTCTCACCTCGGCAGCGTTGATCGACTCGGGTACGGCGAATCCATCTACCCGGGTGGTCATTCCGCACCGGATCGCCTCCGACGGCCACTCGATCAAGGACTTCTTCCCTCACGGGACGTTGCATTACACGATGCGCGGGGTAATCGCGGACTCATCCAATATCGGCACCGCGCTGCTGACTCGTCAGCTCGACAGACAGACGCTGCATCGAGTATCTGCTGAGCTTTGGTCTGGGACGACACCACGCGGATCGAATTGCCGGGCGAGTCCGCAGGCATCATGCCAAAGGCAGACATGTCGGATGGCCAGCGCGATCGCGTCGCATTCGGCCAGGCGATCGCTGTGACGGGCATCCAGGAGGCGTCCGCCGTCGCAGGCATCGTGAACAACGGGATTTACAACTCACCAACAGTCATCAAGAAGGCAACCGACGGCGAGGGCCGTGAGGTCGCGCTGCCGCGCACACCGCCCCGGCGCGTCATCTCGGCAAAGAGCTCAGCGCAGGTACGAGAGCTGATGCAGGCTGTCATCGACAGCGTCAACGGTCAGCGCAATCTGAAGCTCGACCGATACACCAGTGGCGGGAAAACCGGCACTGCGCAGCGTGCCGATACCAGTTGCGGCTGTTATCGGGGCTACGTGACATCATTTCTGGGCTTTGCGCCCCTCGACGATCCGCAGATCCTGACCTACGTCGTGATCAGCAACCCGAGAGCAGGCGATACCGGAACGATCACAGCAGCACCGGCGTACCGAGACATCATGAACTTTGCGCTGCCGCGTTATTCGGTCGTACCGGATGCCGAGACGGCATAGGCCACTGCCAACCCAGTGGTGAGCCAGCGAGCGAAGCGAGCAACCAAGCAGCAATCAAAAGGTGCAGGGTATTGGTCCGAACGTGCCGAGAACTCGATAACGTCACAACGTGTCTTCTGCTCTACGGGGGGGCGTGATTCGGCCACGCACCAGACACCAGATCGGCTTGGCCGAGCTGCTCGGGGATCGTGCCGCACTGAGCGACCCCGTTGTCAGTGGCATCACCATGGACTCCCGGCTCGTACATCCAGGCGATCTTTACGTGGCACTGTCCGGTGCGCACCATCACGGGGCTGAGTTCGCCCAGCAGGCGGTCGATGCCGGTGCCGTTGCCGTTCTGACCGACGCAACCGGCGGTCGGCTGACCTATGGGCTGTCCCTTCCCGTCATCGTGGTCGACCAGCCTCGGCACGCGATGGCAGGGGTCGCCGCGACCATCTATGGCCGCCCTGCGGACGCGCTCACGATGTGTGCCGTAACAGGCACCAATGGCAAGACGACGACAACGTTCCTCTTGGAGGCTGCCCTTCGCGCCGGGGGAGTGAGCACCGGGCTGGTCGGGACTGTCGGTTTCCGGCTGAACGGCGTGGCACTGGATTGTGTCCCGACCACCGTGACGACGCCAGAGTCGACCGACCTTCAGGGTCTCCTGGCATTCCTGCTCGAGGAGGGAGCCAGGACGGTTGTCATGGAAGTCTCCTCCCATGCTTTGGTGCTCGGTCGTGCTGAGGCGATCACCTTCGACGTCGCGGCCTTCACCAACCTGGGCAGAGATCACCTGGACTTCCACGGTGATATGGAGTCCTATTTCGAGGCCAAGGCCTCGCTCTTCACTCCGCAGCGCACCAAGCATGCGGTGATCAACATCGATGACCCCCGCGGCCGCGAACTGGTGCAGCGCATCGGTCGCCAGTCTGGGATCGGGCTGACCACTATTAGCCTCGAGGGCGATGCTGCCTGTCGCGCCCTGGCGTATCGGGTCCAACCGGACGGGCGAACTGCGGTCAGCGCCGCGCTACGCGGTCGTACCGTCGACTTCAGCCTGAACCTCCCCGGCGACTTCAACATTCGCAATGCGCTGACGGCGTTGGCGATGGTCGATGCGATCGGCGGTGACCTGGAACGTGCAGCCGCTGGTTTAGGGCAGGCCCAGGTCTCGGGCCGCATGCAGCGGGTCGAACTCGGACCTGGCGCGCCGCTTGTCTATGTGGATTTCGCGCATACGCCGCAGGCGATCGCCGCCGCGCTCGAAGCACTCGGGAATCGGCGGCGCATCGTCGTGCTGGGGTGTGGTGGCGACCGCGATCCGCAGAAACGAGAGCCCATGGGGGAGTCGGCGGCCCGAAACGCTGATGTGGTTGTCGCCACAGATGACAACCCGCGATCAGAGGACCCGGAGGCCATCCGGGCGCAACTCATCAGCGGCGCGCGGGCGGCCGTAAGACGTGACGGCCTGGCGACCGAGGTGATCGACGGCGGCGACCGGCGCTCGGCGATTCGTCGGGCGTTACAGCTGGCCGGCATCGGCGACGTGGTCGCGATCCTCGGCAAGGGCCACGAACTCGGTCAAGAAGTAGCTGGGACGGTCCTGCCGTTCAGCGACCCCGTGGTGGCAAGCGAGGAGTGGGCCCTCCTGCATCCGGACCTGGCTCAGCAGGCCGGTCAGCAGGGCACAACACCGTGATCTCGGTAACGGCCGAAGAGATCGCCAGCGCGCTGGGCGCCGAGCTGTCTGGACCTGGTGACAAGGCCGCCGTGGTCACCGCCCTGACCGTCGACTCCAGGATGGTGGTGCCCGGCGCCCTCTTCGCCGCGCTGCCCGGCGAGCGTGTCGACGGTCATGACTATGTCGCAGCGGCCGTCAACGCCGGAGCGGCGGCGGCCCTTACCAGGCATCCCGTGAATGGTGCTCTGTGCCTGGTGGTGGTTGATCCGCTGGTCGCCCTTGGCCGGCTTTCGCGCTATCTCATCGACAGATCCACTGGTGACGGACTCTGCGCGATCGGCATTACGGGCTCAGTGGGGAAGACCTCAACCAAGGATCTGCTGGCACAAGTGCTGGAGCAGGCCGGTCCAACCGTGGCAGCGGTGGGCAATCTCAACAACGAGCTCGGGGTTCCATTGACGGTGGGCCGCATCGATGCGGGAACGCGCTTCCTGGTTCTGGAGATGGGCGCGCGCGGCATTGGTCATATCGCGTATCTCTGCGACATCGCGCCACCGCGGGTCGGAGTCGTGCTGAACGTTGGACAGGCCCATGTCGGGGAGTTTGGCGGTCAGGCAGCGATCGCGCAGGCCAAGGGTGAGCTGGTTGAGTCGCTTCCTGCTGATGGGTGGGCGGTACTCAACATTGACGATCCGCTGGTCTGGGCGATGCGGAGGCGTACCGAGGCTCGGGTGCTGCCCTGGTCGACCACACAGCGGCTTGAGGAGGGTGTCTGGGCTTCTCGGCTGGTCGGCGACGCGTACGGGCGATACTCCTTCACCCTTCACCAACGTCGAGCCGGTGAACCAGAGCGTCGGAAGCAGGTTCAGCTGGGGTTGACCGGACGACATCACGTTCCGAACGCGGTGGCGGCGGCCGCCGCAGCGCTGGCGGTCGGTCTAGATCTGCACCAGGTCGCAGCTGCGCTCGGCGCAGCCACAGCACGATCGCGTTGGCGCATGGAGCTCCATGACCGCTCAGATGGCGTCACGGTGATCAACGATTCCTACAACGCCAACCCGGACTCGATGCGCGCCGCACTGAACACCCTCGCCGAGCTGGGCCGGTCGGGCCGGCACACCTGGGCCGTACTGGGAGACATGCTCGAGCTCGGCGAGACCGCCGCCGATGAGCACGCAGCGATTGGCCGGTTCGCTGCCGAGATCGGGGTCGAGCATCTGGTCGCCATTGGTGAGTATGCGGCGCAGCTGACCAGCGCGGCCGTGGCCGCTGGTTTGGCGTCCACGCGGGCGGTGACGGTAGCCGACAAGCCTGATGCTGTTGCGGCCGTGACGGCTGGTCTCGGGCCTGGCGATGTCGTCTTGGTCAAGGCATCTCGTGGCTTAGCCTTGGACACCGTGGCCGACGACATTCTCACCGCCGTCGCGCCGCTCCCGCCGGAGGATCCCGGGTGAAGACGATTGTCCTCGCCGGCGGCCTCGCGCTGATCGCGACGTTGCTCGGCACCCGGCTTGCCATCCTCGTGCTGGTCAAGAAGGGCTATGGGCAGCTGATCCGCGACGATGGACCGACCTCCCATCACGTGAAGCGGGGCACCCCCACCATGGGCGGGTTGGTCATCATCGCCGCTGTCCTGGTCGCGTACTTCGGCAGCCATTTGATCATCTTTTCAGCGCCGTCCGCATCGGCGCTGCTGGTGCTCTTCCTGTTTACCGGTCTTGGCGTGGTCGGATTCCTGGACGACTACATCAAGATCAGCAAGCAGCGTTCGCTCGGACTCCGGAGCAAGGCGAAGATCGCCGGCCAGTCGGTCGTCGCCATTGTGTTCGCCGTTGCGTCGCTGCAATTCCCTGACGAGCGGGGAATTACGCCGGCCTCACCCGCGATCTCGTTTCTTCGCGACATCGAGTGGCTCCGTTTGCCGCTGATCCTGGTGATCATCTGGGTGATGTTGCTGATCGCTGCCGCCAGCAATGGCGTCAATCTCACCGATGGACTCGATGGCCTGGCAACTGGTGCGTGTGTCATGATGTTCGGCGCGTACACGCTGGTCAACATTTGGCAGTACAACCAGTCCTGCGCCTATACCGCGTCGGCCGGGCCGAAGTGCTACGAGGTGCGGGACCCATACGACCTGGCGGTCGTAGCGGTCGCTCTCGCTGGTGCTTGCTTCGGCTTCCTGTGGTGGAATGCTGAGCCTGCGAAGATCTTCATGGGCGATACCGGCTCGCTGTCTCTGGGTGGCGCGTTGGCCGGAATGGCGATCATGACCCGAACCGAATTGTTACTGGTGATTTTGGGCGGTCTTTTGGTCATCGAGGCAATGTCGGTGATCCTGCAGGTCGGATTTTTCAAGATGACTCGGGGCCGTCGACTGTTCAAGATGTCGCCCATCCACCACCACTTCGAGCTGCTGAACTGGCAACAAGTGACGATCGTGATGCGCTTTTGGATCATTGCCGGGCTGTGCGTAGCAGCCGGTTTGGGCATCTTTTACGCGGAGTGGGTGGCAGGCGCGTGAGTCCGTCATGGCTGGCACAGGCTGACGGCAATTCGCCCTGGCCACAGGCGGATGTTGTGGTTGCCGGCATCGGTGTCTCCGGTTTCGCTGCCGCCGACGGGTTGCTGCAGTTTGGTGCCCGCGTCACGATCTTGGACGACGTCCTCGACGACCGGACTTCCGAGAGTGGCAAGCTGCTCGAGGTCCTTGGTGGTTCGGTGAGGCTAGGACCTGGGTCCACCGCGACTCTGCCCGACGACGCCGATCTGGTGATCACCACCGGCTGGCCGGCCACCCACCCGCTGCTGCGCCAAGCGGGTGAGCGAGGTGTGCCGATCTGGAGCGAGGTGGAGCTGGCGTGGCGACTCAGCCGGCCGGACAAGATTGTGCCGTGGCTGGGTATCACAGGTACCAACGGCAAGACCACGACGACGCAGATGCTGGAGTCGATCCTCGCCGCGGCCGGAGTGCGTACCGCCGCGGTCGGCAACATCGGCCGCCCGATCATGGAGTTCGTCCTGGACCCTGAACCCTATGACGTCCTCGCCGTAGAGCTGTCCAGCCATCAGCTCCACTGGTCCAACTCGCTCTCCCTGCACTCGGCCGCTGTACTCAACGTGCAACCCGATCATCTGGAATGGCATGGCTCCTACGCGGCCTATCGCGACGCCAAGGCCAGGATCTACCAACGCGTCGAGGCCAGCTGCGTATACAACGTCGCCGACCCGGAGACCGAGCGGATGGTGGAGGAGGCTGAGGTCGTCGAGGGCGCTCGAGCGATCGGTTTCACATTAGGCATACCCGCTGTCTCGATGCTCGGGGTCGTTGACGACCTGCTGGTCGATCGGGCCTTTGTCGAGCAGCGCAGGGATTCAGCGCTCGAGCTGGCGAAAGTGAGTGACGTCAGTCCGGCGGCACCGCACAACGTCGCCAACGCGCTGGCCGCTGCTGCGCTAGCTCGCTCGTACGGCGTACCTGCCACGGCGGTGCGGGACGGTTTGCGAGCAGTCAGAGTGGGCCCCCACAAGATTCAAACCGTGCTGCAACGCGATGGCGTGTCCTGGGTCGACGATTCCAAGGCGACCAATCCGCACGCTGCCGATGCGTCGCTGCGCGCCTTCGGCTCGGTGGTCTGGATCGCGGGTGGCCAGGCCAAGGGGACTACCTTCGACGAGTTGATCACCACTCATCGGGACAGGCTGCGTGGCGCCGTCCTGCTCGGCATCGACCGCGACATCATCGCGGAAGCGCTCGTTCGACACGCGCCGGAAGTCCCCACGCAAATCATCGAGGCGGTCGACACTAGAGCAATGGCACAAGCCGTTGCGGCGGCCGCTTCCCTGGCCAGACCTGGTGATGCTGTCCTGCTCGCGCCGGGGTGCGCCAGCAAGGACATGTTCACCGACTACGCCGCCCGTGGAGATGCTTTCGCTGCCGCGGTGCGTGCGTTCGCAGAGGAGTAGACGTCAGTGGCGACCCTGACCCCGCAGGGCCAGACTGCGCACCGACGTCTCATGTCAGCCGCCGAATTACTGCGCTGGCTTCGGTCGATGCTGGATCGGCCGCTGACGAGCTATCACCTGGTACTCGGCTCGGTAGCACTGCTCCTCATCGTTGGCGTCATGATGGTGCTCTCGGCATCCAGCGTGAATGCCTACCTCACCGTCGGCGACTCCTATTTCTATGTCAAACGGCAGGTGATCTTCCTCGCGGTCGGCATTCTCGGCGCACTCACGATCATGAAACTGCCGCCGTCCACGCTGCGGCTGTTGAGCTGGTTCGGCCTCGCGCTGGCCACCATCTTGTTGATCTTGACGTACACACCGCTCGGCATCTCGGTGAACGGCAACCGCAACTGGCTCTACCTCGGTTCCTCGCTCTTCTCCGTCCAGCCAGCCGAATTCGCGAAGCTGGCCATGATCGTTTGGGGAGCCGACGTGTTGACCCGCAAATACCGGCTGCTTGACCAGCCCAAGCATTTGCTCGTGCCCTTCCTGCCGGTGAGCGGCATTTTGGTCTTGCTGGTGTTGTTCCAGGGTGACGCCGGTACGGCAGTCGTCATGGCGGTCATTGCCGCAGGCATGCTGTGGGTTGTCGGCGCCCCTGTGCGAGTGCTCATGACCCTGGCGTCAGCCGGTGTGGCAGGGGTGATAGCGATCTTCCTCACCTCATCGGTGCGGATGCGTCGTCTCGCTGCCTTCTTGGATCCCACCCTTGATGCCAACGGAGCCAATCACCAGGCCAACGCCGGCATGTTCGCGATCGCCTCCGGCGGCTGGTGGGGGGTTGGCCTAGGCGCCAGCCGACAGAAGTGGGGCAGCCTGCCCGAGGCGCATACTGATTTCATCTTTGCCGTACTAGGCGAGGAGTTCGGTCTGTTCGGCAGCTTGGTCGTGCTCGCCATGATCGGCATCTTGGGCTATGCCGGAATTCGGATAGCGATGCGTGCCGACGATGCCTTCGTACGCTATGCCGCCGGTGGCATCACCACGTGGTTCATGGTTCAAGCGCTGATCAACTTGGCTGTCGTACTGCGGCTGCTACCCATCGCGGGTGTGCCGTTGCCGCTCCTGTCCTACGGAGGTTCGGCACTGGTCGCGAACCTGTTGGCGGTCGGCGTACTGCTCGCTTGCGCCCGGAGGGAACCCGAGGCCCGCGAGCAACTTGCCAGGAAGGCGACCAGCTCCAGCCGCCGGATGACGGCGGTGGTCGGATCCCGGACCAGCCAGGGCGCGCGCATGAACGCCTCCGGTTCAGGTTCGGTGCTGCTCGCCGGCGGCGGGACGGCCGGCCACACCTCACCATTGATCGCGACCGGCCTCGAGCTACGGCGACTGAGCCCGGAACTCGGACTGACTGCACTCGGGACCGCACGCGGCCTCGAGACAAGAGTCGTTCCGGCCGCAGGCCTGGAACTGGAACTGATTCCTCCCGTCCCCATGCCGCGGCGGGCCGGAAAGGACCTCGCGCTGGTTGGGCCACGTTTGGTTGAGGCGGTGACCGCGACAGTCCGGGTGCTGCGGCAGATACAGGCCGACGCGGTGCTCGGCTTCGGCGGGTACGTGTCCACCCCGGCTTACCTCGCCGCCCGCCGGCTCGGCCTGCCGGTCGTCATTCACGAACAAAACGTGCTGCCCGGCCTTGCGAACAAACTCGCGGCTCGGCTCACCAGCGATGTCTATACCTCGTTCCCGCGGACCTCATTGCCGCACGCCCGCTGCATCGGGCTGCCGCTTCGGCGAGCTATCACTGATCTTGATCGCGCCGCACTGAGGCGCGAGGCGCGTGTTGGATTCGACCTGGATCCCGAGCTACCGACGCTGCTGGTCAGCGGCGGATCCCAAGGTGCGCTGCGGATCAATACCGCCGTAGCGGGCGCGTGGCCGGAATTGCTGGCCAACGGAATCCAGGTGCTCCACGTCCTCGGACCCAAGAATCTCGTGCCGGGCATCGAGCGGAGTGTCGATCAGGGCACCGGGGCCGTCTACCAGCCTGTGGCGTATGTGGAGCAGATGGAGCGGGCGTACGCGGCGGCCGATCTCATGTTGGGGCGCTGCGGTGCCAACACGGTGATGGAGACCACAGCCGTCAGGCTTCCTGCGGTCTTTGTGCCGTATCCGCATGGCAACGGCGAGCAGGCCCTCAATGCCGAACTGGTCGTCAATGCGGGCGGCGGCATACTGCTCGCCGATGACGATTGCACGTCAGTCTGGGTAGCCCAGGAGATTCCCGCCCTGTTTGCGCATCCAGACAGGCTGGCCGGAATGAGTGAGGCGCTGGCGGGCGTTGCCCGCCTCGACGCGGCTACCGTGTTGGCGTCACGAGTTCTGGAGGTGATCCGCTGATGGGTCTGCTCACTCCCGTCGAGCTGCCGCTGCCGAACGAGCTGGGAGCGGTGCACTTCATTGCCATCGGCGGTTCTGGCATGAACGGCATCGCCTCGATGATGCTTGCTCAGGGAATCCGGGTCAGCGGCAGCGATCGGCAAGACTCCAAATACCTACGTTCCCTCGAGGCTCAAGGGGCACGCGTCCACGTCGGGCATCGAGCGGAGCAGCTTGGTGACGCCAGCACGGTCGTTGCATCCTCAGCCATCCGGGACGACAACCCTGAGCTGGCCGAGGCCCGGCGTCGTGGCCTGCGGGTGCTGCATCGTAGTGCCGCGCTGGGTTCGCTGATGCTGGGCCGCCGCGGAATTGCCGTTGCCGGGACTCATGGCAAGACCACAACCACGGCGATGATCGCGCACGTATTGAGCGGCTGCGGATTCGACCCGTCGTTCGTCATCGGCGGCGCGCTTACCGGCACGGCGACCGGCGGTCACCTCGGCAGTGGCGACGTCATGATCATCGAGGCGGACGAGAGCGACGGCTCGTTCCTGCAATACCCACGCGAGATTGCAGTCGTCACCAACATCGACCCCGACCACCTCAGCAACTGGGGGAGTCCGGAGAACTACGCCGACGGTTTCCTGCGCTTTGCCACCGCGGATTCCGTACGGCTGCTGGTGACAAGTGCCGACGATCCAGGAGCCATCGCATTGGCGGAGCGGGTGCGGCGGCGCGCGGCAGCCGGGATGCCCGCTCCGACCGTGATGACCTTCGGTACGTCGCACGACGCCGACGTGCGGATTGTGGGGGCAAGCCTGGCAGGGACGGGATCAACCTTCGAGCTCCAGTGGGACCGTTACGCGGGTCCGGTCGAGTTGTCGGTGCCTGGCACCTACAACACCCTGAACGCCGCGGCGGCGTACGCGGTCGCGGTCTGGCTGGGGGCCGGGGAGGCGGACATACGCCGCGAGCTCTCCAGGTACCAGGGCACGTACCGGCGGTTCCAGCTGATCGGCACTCCGAACGACGTTCGGGTCTACGACGACTACGCGCATCACCCCACCGAAGTGCTGAACACATTGATCGCCGCTCGCACCGGTGTTGGCGATGGTCGTGTCGTCGTCTGCTTCCAGCCGCACCTATATACCCGCACTCGCGACTTCTGGCAGGAGCTCGGGCACGCGCTGGAGCAGGCCGATGAGGCGATCGTGATGGATGTCTGTGGCGATCGCGAGGATCCGATTCCTGGAATCGACGGCGCTATGGTCGCCAATGCCGTTGCCCCGGGTACGGCGAACGTGACCTACCAACCCGTCTGGGATGAGGCTGCACCGACAGTCGCGAGGATTGCTCGTCCGGGCGACCTGGTGATCACCGTGGGCTGCGGAGACGTGACGAAGGTGGCGCCGAAGATCGTTGATGAGATTCAGCGCCTGGCCGAAGTTGCGCGATGACGGCGACTGCGACGGCGAGCCGGCGTACGCCCGCGGCACGCACCACCCGTCGACGCCGGAAATCGCGACGGTCTCTCCGCCGCAAGGTCGTGGCTGTTGCGGCGGTCGTGCTAGTGCTGTCACTCATCGCGGGGAGTCTGTGGATTGTCTACTTCTCGGCCATCCTGGTCACCAAGCGCGTCACCATCGTCGGAACCCACCAGCTCACCCCGACCCAGGTGAGCTTCGCGGTCCAAATTCCGCTCGGTGTGCCCTTGGCGCGTCAGGATGTGGACGCGATCGCCAGGCGGGCAACCACGTTGCCGGTCATCGAGTCGGCGACGGTAACTCGCAACTGGCCCAACACGATCACGGTGACGGTTGTCGAGCGTCGACCGGTGCTCGCAATATCTCAGCCGGATGGTTACGTACTGGTGGACAAGGCCGGTCTCGCGTACCAGACGCAGTCAACATTGCCGCTCGACGTCGTCCTCGCCGATGTCAGTCCAGGTGACAAACCGCTGCTCAGTCAGGTCGCTGCTGTTGCCAAAGCGTTTCCAGAGAAGCTGCGTGGCAAGGTCAGTCTGATTACGGCCGACAGCCGCGACAGCATCGTGCTGATGTTGACATCCGGACGAACTGTCACCTGGGGCAGCTCAGCGGACTCGGAGTTGAAGGCTCAGGTTGTCACGGCGCTGCTGAAGAAGAAGCCAAGGTCCTACATCGACGTGTCGAGTCCGCACAATCCTGCCATGCGCTAGCAATCACTCTCGGCTCTCGGCTGCTCTGGCTGTGGCCGCGCTCTCTGGAGTCTCACTCTCTACTTGACATAGCAATTTGGTGATGAATTGGTGATCCAGGCGTGTCACAACAGCATCAATGGTCACCATCTCGTAGCCTCATTGAACACCGCGCTGTTTCCCTACCCGAGCAACTTGACCGTTGACTTTAGGTTGAGCCTCAGGTTGAGACCCTCAGGTTGAGAATTGGTGCGACCACATAGTCCGCAACAATGGAAGAAGAGGCGGAACCGTGGTTTCTGCGTCACAGAACTATTTGGCGATCATCAAGGTCGTTGGCGTCGGCGGCGGTGGCGTCAACGCAGTCAATCGGATGATCGAAGCCGGGCTTCGGGGTGTCGAATTCATCGCGGTCAACACTGACGCGCAGGCGCTGCTGATGAGCGACGCGGACGTCAAGTTGGACATCGGCCGTGATCTGACGCGCGGACTTGGTGCCGGCGCGGACCCGGACAAGGGCTGCCAAGCGGCCGAGGACCATGCGCAAGACATCGAGGACGCTCTCAAGGGTGCGGACATGGTGTTCGTCACCGCCGGCGAGGGCGGTGGTACGGGTACTGGCGGTGCGCCGGTCGTGGCTCGCATCGCACGGGCTCTCGGCGCGCTCACCATCGGCGTCGTCACCCGGCCGTTCTCCTTCGAGGGCAAGCGCCGCGCCGTCCAGGCCGAGCAGGGCATCGTCAACCTCCGCGAAGAGGTCGACACCTTGATCGTGATTCCCAACGACAAGCTGCTTCAGATGATCGATCATCAGATCGCAATCCTGGACGCCTTCAAGCAGGCCGACCAGGTGCTGATGCAGGGCGTCTCCGGCATCACCGACCTGATCACTACGCCGGGCTTGATCAACTTGGACTTTGCCGATGTCAAGGCTGTTATGCAGAATGCGGGCTCGGCGCTGATGGGCATTGGTTCCGCCCGTGGCGAGGACCGCGCGCGAGCGGCTGCCGAAACGGCCGTGTCCTCGCCACTGCTAGAGGCCAGCATCGAGGGTGCCCACGGCGTACTGCTCTCCATCGCCGGTGGCTCCGATCTCGGTCTGTTCGAAGTCTCCGCTGCTGCCAACCTGATCCAGGGGGCGGCACACGAGGACGCGAACATCATCTTCGGTACTGTCATCGACGACGCGCTCGGCGACGAGGTCAAGGTGACCGTGATTGCGGCTGGCTTCGAGGGCGGCCAGCCGCCGCGCCGCCAGCCCGGTACCAGCCGCGCTGCCGACCTGCGTACGCACCAGGCGCGCCCCGCTCCGATGCCACCTGACCCGGAACCGGTCGGCGTTACCTCGAACAACAACCACGGGTTCAACTATGTATCTCCGGTGGAAGCTTCGCCGCCGGCCCCGCAGCCGCCACCCGTACCGCTCGCTCCTAGCCGCGTCACGGTGCCGAGCAGGCCCTCCTACGAAGATGATCTAGACGTTCCTGACTTCCTGAAGTAGTGCGTGTCGGGCCGAATGATCACCATCCTTCGACGGTAATCTCAACATCACGTACGCCCAGGAAAGGCACAAGTAGAGGCGGATGAGATGGCGGAACGACTGAAGCGCGCGGCAGCTTGGCTGGGCCTGGTCACCGACGATCGGTACACCGATTATGACAATGCCGCCTATGACGGTGCCGCGGATTACGAGGAGTTGACCGAAGAGGACAGTGCGGATGAGCCGCTCGCTGTTCCGGACAAGGCCGCCACGGTGACCCCCCTCGAAAGCCGGCGTGCGTCTGCGCTCGCCCCAACCCCCGTGACTCCGACTCTCGCTCCCCATCCACGGACGGCCGATGTGTCACGAATCATCACTGTTCATCCCCGCACGTATAACGAGGCTCGCATTATCGGCGAGCACTTCCGTGACGGCGTGCCCGTCATCATGAACCTGTCCGACATGGAGGATGTCGACGCCAAACGGCTGGTCGACTTTGCTGCTGGTCTCATCTTTGGTCTGCGTGGCAGTATCGAACGCGTCACCAGCAAAGTGTTCCTGTTGTCTCCGCACGATGTCACCGTGGCAGCGGAAGACAAGGAGCGGATCGCAGGCGGGTTCTTCAACCAGAGCTAGTCAGGGACTCCACCTCACTGATCTGCACGCCTAGGCTGGTGTCGTACACCTACACCGAAGCAAGCTCTAGAAGCTTTAGAAGCAGAACAGACAGGCCTCAACCGTGGTTGTCGTGGGACTCATCATCAACTGGATCTTGTGGATCTTCCTGCTGATCCTGTTCGCGCGCATGATTTTGTCCTGGGTCCCGGTGCTCGTTCGCGACTGGGAACCCAGAGGACCGATGCTGGTCTTCGCCGAGATCATCTACTCGATTACCGACCCGCCGCTCCGCTTGTTACGCAAGGTCCTCAAGCCGGTGCGGGTTGGCAACATGATGCTCGATTTGGCCTTCATCGGCCTTGCGATCCTGGTCAGCATATTGATGCAGGTCAACCGAACTTTGTTCTTCTAATTTCGCTGCCAACCGTCATATGCGACTTCGTTGGCTGGGCTGTGTACCCACACCAAATTGGGTACGGTAGGGCGGGTGGAGGCGCCCGGCCTCACCCGAAGTCCCACCTAGATACCGAGGTGCACGATGACGCTGACGCTTGACGACGTTCGTAACAAGCGCTTCCGGATGGCCCGTAAGTCCGGCTATGAGGTATTGGAAGTTGACGAATTCGTCGACGAGGTCGAGGAGAGCTTCGCGCAGCTCATCGAGGAGAACCAGAACCTCAAGAAGCAGGTGGAAGCGCTCAAGGCGGCACCACCGCCACACCCGGTGGCTCCCGCCGCTCCCACCGTCCAGGCGCCGCCGCCGCCGCGGCAGCCTGCGCCGCCGCCGCAGCCACAATCCGGCACGATTGTGGTGACCACGGGCAAGGAGGCGAGCGCCGCAGTCGTGCGCCTCGTCGAGATGTCGACCGAACAGGCCGAGCGCTTGGTCGAGGAAGCCACCGAGGACGCCAACCGGATCCGGGAGGAGGCCAACCGGACCGCACACCAGCTCACGACCGACGCTCGTACGCGTGCCGAACGAGTCGAATCGGAGGCCCGGGTCAATGCGGAGCGGCTGCAAGCCGACGCGCTCAGTCGCGCCGAAAAGCTCGATCGGGAGATCGAGAGTCGGCGTGGGGAGATGTTCGGCGACCTGGAGCGGCAGCGCGACGACCTCACAGCCGCCGTCGCTTCACTTCGCAATTTCGAGACGGCTTACCGCACCAATCTCACCAGCCACCTGCGCAAGCAGATCGAGTCGCTTGAAGGAGGCCGAGCAGAACCGGTCGACATACCCGACGTGGTACGCGAGCGCAAGCCGGCCGAGGGACACTCAAATGGGATTGGATCTCCTCAGCACGGCGAGCATGGCGCGACTGATCAGCGGGAAGACGCCCCGAGCTACAGCGGAGGTTCAGGTAGCAATACTCCCCGCCTCGACGCTCTCTTGGGGGATCAGCGCTGATCTGATTCCACCTTTTGATCACGACCACAAGGCCCGCCTCGGCGGGCCTTGTGGCGTTTTAGATCGGCAGCGCTGGAATTTCAGCGAGAAATCAGCGCGGGTCGTTGAAGAAACTGCTTTTGCGGCCTAATGTCTCTGCGTCACTTCCACCTCAGCAGTGCCGACCAAGAAATGGGGAATCCATGACCACCGCTAAGTCCAGCGCTGCGGCCACCCCCGCAGCCGAGAACGGCGGTCGCACCACCACGAATCGGAAGGCCCCCACAACCAAAGGCTCAGCAACCAAGGGCCCAGCAACCAACGACCCAGCAACCAACGACCCAGCAACCAACGACCCAGCAACCAACGACACTGCTCAGGCTTCAGCCAAGGCCGCGCCAACTGTGCATGCGGTGCCCGTCGACCATCAAGACAAGCCTGGAAAACCGATGAATCCCAAGTCCTTGCCGGTCCGCCCCGGTGAAGATCCCTGGACCAAAGCCGAGATCAACGAGGTCAAGCAGGCACTGATCGAAGACATTGCGCGATTCGAAAGCCAGATCGAAATCTCGACTGCTGAGCTGGTTGGATTGCTTCGTGACGGGAGCGAGGGAGCCGGACGGGATCCGGCCGATGTCGGCTCGGCGAATTTCGAGCGCGATGCCGAGATGTCGTTGGCAAACAATGCCAGGGAAATGTTGGATCAGTCCCGGCTCGCGTTGCGGCATATCGAACTTGGTACGTATGGCAGCTGCGACAACTGCGGTCAGCCGATAGGTAAGGGTCGGTTGCAGGCCTTCCCGCGCGCGACGTTGTGTGTCACGTGCAAGCAGCGCGAGGAACGGCGATAACCTCAACCGGCGGCGCCCACCCGATCGAGCGGCGACGCTTGCGACTTCTGGTCGCACTGGTCGCCGTTGCCGGGTTGACAGCTGATCTTGTCACCAAGATCATCGCAGTGAACCAGCTCGAGCCGCTCACCGCGGTTCGGCTGCTGGGCGGACTGCTCACCTTGAGACTCATCCGAAACCCTGGCGCGGCGTTCAGCCAAGGCCAGCGTTTTACTTATGTGTTCGCGATCGCGGGGATCATCGTCCTTGCATTCGTGATCATCAAGCTGGTGCCGCGGATCGGCCATCCGGCCTGGGCCGTCGCGATCGGACTGTTGTGCGCCGGCGTCGCCGGAAACCTCACGGATCGGTTGTTCCGTCCGCCCGGCGTGCTCCGTGGCCACGTGATCGACTTTCTGGAACTGCCGTACTGGCCGATCTTCAACGTCGCGGACATGTGCATCACCGCGGCGGCCATCCTGATCATGTTCTTGTCGATCGTGAAGGGGATCGGCATCACGGGCCAGCGGCACGGCGGGCCTGGGCATCCCGGAGCGGACGGCGATGATGATCATGATCGGAGCACGATCGCTCGTGGCTGAGCGAAAGGTCGTGCTGGTGCCGGAAGGATTGAACGGCGAGCGGGTTGACGCTGCCGTGGCGCGCATGCTCGGGCTGTCGCGCAGTCAGGTTGCGGAGTTGATCGGGGCTGGTCGCGTGCTGCGTGGACGGCGGCTCGATCAGCAAGTCGGATCGGGTCAGTGTCGGGTCGATGCTCGAGGTCGAGCTCGCCGATCAGCCGCGGTTGCAGCGGTGCGGCCGGAGCAAGTCGAAGGCGTCGTCATCGTGTACGACGACGACGACATCGTGGTGATCGACAAGCCGGTCGGCGTCGCGGCTCACCCCAGCCTGGGCTGGAGCGGACCAGATGTGCTCAGCCACCTTGCCGGCGCCGGCTTCCGGATCTCGACCTCCGGCGTACCCGAGCGGCGCGGCATCGTGCAGCGATTGGACGTCGGCACCTCAGGGTTGATGGTGGTCGCCAAGAGCGAGCGCGCGTACACGATCTTGAAACGAGCGTTCCGATCGCGGAGCGTCGACAAGATCTACCACGCGCTGGTGCAAGGCCATCCAGATCCGTTTACCGGCACCATCGAGGCTCCCATCGGGCGGCATCCGGGCGCGGACTACAAGATGGCGGTGATGGACGGGGGCCGGCACAGCGTCACCCACTACACCACGCTGGAAGCGTTCGTCGCGGCGACCTTGCTCGAGATCAAGCTGGAAACCGGCCGGACGCATCAGATCCGGGTTCACATGGCAGCGATTCGGCATCCTTGCATTGGCGATCCGATGTATGGGGCCGACCCGGTCCTTGCGGCCAAGCTCGAGCTGGAGCGGCAGTGGTTGCACGCGGTCCGGCTCGAGTTTCGTGCACCCGACATCGGGTGAGCTGATGCAGTTCGAATCCCCGTACCCGGCTGATCTTCAGCACGCCCTGGAGCGTGATCAGCACGTGGTAGACCAGTGCTTGATTGGTCTCCCGCGGCCCAGACAACTTCGCTAGGGTCAACTCGTGCGTAGAGCCAAGATTGTGTGCACGCTCGGCCCGGCCTCCTCGACCCCCGAGCGTCTGGCGGAGCTAGTCGCCGCAGGAATGGATGTCGCCCGGCTCAACATGAGTCATGGCGACTATGCCGACCACCTGAGAGAAACCTGCGCGGCGTCCGGGATGCGGCAGAAGGCGCCGGTCGCCCTGTCGGTGTGCTGGCAGACCTTCAGGGCCCGAAGATCCGGCTCGGCCGGTTCGCCAACGGCAAGGAAAAACTGCACGTCGGCGACACGTTCGCGATCACCGTCGAGGACGTCGAGGGCACGGTCGAACGTTGCTCCACGACGTACAAGGGCTTGCCTGGCGATGTCCGGCCCGGCGACCTGATCTTGATCGACGATGGCCGGATAGCCTTGCGGGCAAGCGAGGTCACCGACACCGACGTGATCACCGAAGTGATCGTCGGCGGGCCTGTCAGCAACAACAAAGGGATCAACCTTCCAGGCGTCGCGTGTCAGCGTGCCGGCGATGAGTGAGAAAGACACCGAAGACCTGCGCTGGGCCCTTCGCAACGGCGTTGACATGGTGGCGCTGTCGTTTGTCCGCTCCGCCGAGGACATCAAGCCATGTCCACGAGATCATGGACGCCGAAGGTCGCCGGATCCCGGTGATCGCCAAGATGGAAAAGCCCCAGGCGGTCGAGAACCTGAGCGAGATCATCGATGCCTTCGACGCATTCATGGTCGCGCGTGGTGATCTTGGTGTGGAGCTGCCGCTGGAAGAGGTTCCGCTGGTCCAGAAGAAGATCGTCACCGCCGCGCGGCGCTGGGCGAAGCCGGTGATCGTGGCGACTCAGATGCTGGAGTCCATGATCTCCTCACCCCGGCCGACCCGTGCCGAAGCTTCCGACGTTGCCAATGCGATCCTCGATGGCGCGGACGCGGTGATGCTGTCCGGAGAGACCAGCGTCGGCGAGTACCCAGTCCTGACCGTCGAGACCATGGCGCGAATCGTGGAGAACACCGAGGCCCACGGCATGGACCAGATGCATGGCATCGACTGGGATCCGCATACCACCAGTGGCGTGATCACCAAGGCGGCCGAAGAGGTCGCTCAGCGGATCGGGGCCAAGTTCTTGGTGACGTTTACGACCTCCGGTGACTCGGCCCGCCGACTGACCCGACTTCGCTCGCCCATCCCGGTACTGGCCTTCACCCCGTATGAGGAAACGCGCGCGGCACTGACCCTGAACTGGGGCGTCGAGACGTTCATGGCCCCGATGGTCGGCCACACCGACGAGATGATCCGCGAGGTCGACAAGGCCCTAGCCGAAGGCGGACGCATTGCCGAGGGCGACCGTGTCGTCATCGTGGCCGGCTCGCCGCCCGGCGTCGCCGGTCAGACCAACATGATCCGCGTACGCCGCATCGGCGCGCCTCTGTAGTCACTCGCATCAACCGAGATACATCCGAGCCCAGCCGCCTGCCGCCCGAGGCCATTGTGAGGCGGACTAAAGGACACAGGTCTTCGACTCCCCGGTCCGGCACAACCTGATGCGCAAGCGCGACTCAGGAGAGATGTGCCGGAGAGGAGAGTCGAACACCGACAACCCCCATCCCGGCCAGGGTCAGCCAGTCCGCGCAAAGTGGCTCTGACTAGCGGTGAAACCCCACTCACAAACCTTCGCCGTCCCATCCTTTCCGGCCCTGTGCTAACAGGTCCGTTAGCAAACCGTTTGCAGAGAGGAGGACAGACCAAGATCACTTAGCCGAATCGCTCAACTGACACAGACCTGCAGTTGAGCGCGGCCCGGTCGGTGCTGGAACACCGCCGGGCCAGGAACCCACTTATCCAGAAAGCGAGTCCCAATGTCCAAACGTACTCAGCTTGCCGGCGGCATCGTTCACGGCGGTAAAGGGACCGGCGAAAGACCAGTCACTGCGCAAAATTGCGCAGCCACCGCGGGTGCAGCCATCGGCGTACTTCTCACACCGGCCGGCGAGCTGTGGATGGCCAAGTGCCGACAAAAATTCCGCAGCCGTGGTCACATCCTCGCAGAAGCCGCCTCGTTGACCAGTGGACTCAGCCAAGACGACGTCGTGGAGCGCCTGCTCGATTCTGAAGAGCTTCAGCCGATGGTCGCCCGCGTTCTGGATGCTGCCTTGCGCACCAATTCGACCGACACGTTGCGTCTCGTTGGGCGCCGTACTCGGCGCGTCGGTGTCCGACCGTCCCAGGAAGATCGACGAAGATCTGATGCTTGTCGACGGCATCACAGGGTTGGAGCCTGGCCACCTGCGAGTCCTCGAGCTGTTCGAGGGACCCGCCGATCCATCCAATCCGAATGTCAGCTGGGGCGTCGAAACCATTACAGCCGCCAGCGCCGACAACATGTCAGAGGTAGCCAACCAAGCCGCGATTGGCGCACTCCTGTCGAGAGGCCTCATTCAAATCACCGCGCCGTTCGGCGCCAGTGGCCTGGAGATCACCGAATTTGGCCGAGCCCTGCTTGGCGCGCTGCGGCGCTCAGCTGCTTCGCTTTCACCTCGCCGACAAGCAGATCGAGCTGATCGCCTAGAACGCTGTCGTCGCCGTGCTGTTTCAGCCATTCGCGGCTGGCCGCCTTCCAACGCCTAAACGCAGGCTGCCAGTCACCAAGGACATGCCCAGCGGCAGCCCACTCCGCCGAATCAAACGTCACCAGCTCACCCGGCGGCTGGACAGCCGCCCTCGGCTTCCACACAGCCATTCAGGCCCCCTTGCTCTCGTGATAGGCCCGCCAACGCGCCCGGGCCGCCTGCTGGGCATGCTTCTGAGCCGGACGCAACCCAGCAGGCTGCTCGTCGTCAGGCAGATTCAAAGCGGCCGTGAGACGCTCCAGGAGCTGCCGATGCGCCCGCAACTCCGCCAGCAAAGGGTGCGGCCGTAACTGGCCAGTCGACCCAGTAGTCGTCAAATCCGGGAGGGCACGCACGGCACGCTCCAACCTGTCGAGCTCATCCGCGGTACGGCACGCCTGCTCGAGCATCGCCAACTCGGCCGGCGTCAACACATACGGCCCAGTGACCTCCGTCCACAGCCGCCTACCCGCAGTAACCCGGTCGGCGGCTTCAGATCAGACACGACCCACACCCCCCCAAAAAAAGACAGTCGAGTATTTCGGGGACGGACAGCCGGCAAGACCTCTCACTCTGGGTTGCGTGTTTCGCGATTCGTTTTCCGGACAGCGGTTGATTCCCGGATAGCGGTGTGTTCACCATCGTTGGGCGGTTGCTGGGCGGCTGGGTGATGCGTCGGGTGCTAGCCGGCCGAGTCTGGCGCGGGCGCGCGGCTGATCGGTTGCATGGGACACATTCGGGCTGTTGTATCGGGTGCGGTCGTGGTCGTTGTGGCCGAGGTCGAAGGGTTGGCCGTGGCTGATGATGACGGGGCAGGGGCCTGTGTGGAATGGGCAGTCTGGGCGGGTGCAGGCGCAGCGCACGATGAGGCCGCGGGCGAAGCGGTCGGCCCAGCGTTGCCGTAGTTGCTTGTGCGCTATGCCCCATCCGCCGAGTACGGTTTTCCCAGTCATCAGCCCACGTCGTTCCTAGCCAGAGCACTGTTGATCATGGTCTGCCTCTTCCGTTTCCATGATCATGACGGTAGACTGGAGCATGGCGACCAAACCACTGAACCCTCGAGCCCTGGCTGTGTGGGCTGTCGCTCCCCTCGCTATCGCTGGCAGCGTCTGGCTGGTCGAGCATGCTGGGCTGTGGGCTGTCGGTGTGTGGCTTGTCTGGGTCGGCCTGGGTGTGGTGCTTCCTGTGCCCTGGCTCCGACGCAGCGCCCGCCGACGTCCAGCTCGGCAGCAGCGTCGACCAGCGGTGAAGCCGGCGACTGTGCAGCCGAGCAGGAGCCTGTGGGCCGGGCCCGTCAAGCCCCATCCACAGCCAGCGCCTGTGGCTGTGGATCGCCACCAGCTCGAGCAGTGGATGGCAGATGAGGAGCGAGCGCTGCACGCCGGGGAGACCTGACCGGCAGCCCACGGCGATAGGAGTAACCGTGGGCTGCCAGCCTCGCCGCCGGCCTTGGCTACCGGCATTGGCCGCCCGCCGAACGGAACTGCTGTTCCCTGCATCATCACCACCCGCCAGGCCGGCGACATCTTCATCGGCTGACGATCGCGAAGCAGGCGACCAGCGGCAGTGTCAATCGCGAACCGTCATCGGTGACTAATGTGACGTGCACGCCGAGGTCGGCTTGTTTGGGCGTTCCTCGAGCACAGCGCTGAGCATCGGCTGCACGCCGCATTCCTGCTGCTGGCAACGACGGGGATGCGACGCGGCGAAGCATTGGGCTTGCGCTGGTCCGACGTCGATCTGGCGACCGGCCGTGCATCAATCTCGCAGACCGTGATCATCGTGCATCACGACATCGAGATCGGGTCCCCGAAGACCAGAGCAGGGCGACGTACGGTCGCACTCGACCCCGGCACCGTCACCGCGTTACGCGAACATCGGCAGCGCCAGCTCGCTGAGCGGCCGCTGATGGGTGCGGGCTTCGCTGATCACGGGCTCGTGTTCTGTCGTCCCGACGGCGGACCACTACATCCGGAGCGATTCAGCCGTACGTTCTCACGCGAGTCGGCCAAGATCGGGTTGCCTGGGATCCGGCTTCATGATCTTCGACATACCTGGGCGACGTTGGCGCTGTCTGCCGGTGAGCATCCGAAGGTGGTGCAGGAACGCCTCGGACACGCGAATGCGTCGATCACATTGGACGTCTATTCGCACGTCCGCGAAGGGCTGCATAGTGACGCGGCCTCGCGCGTCGCGAGCATCATTTTCGCGGCACCGTTAGCACACACGTCCGGAGGCCGCGATGGTTAGCCATCTGACGTGCGGAAATGCTGTGCCGGAGAGGGGAGTCGAACCCCTATGTCCTTTCGGACAGACGGGTTTGAGCCGTCCGCGTATACCATTCCGCCACCCCGGCTTGGGGCTCATGATCAGCCAGCTGGCGACCCGCCCAGCGAGCCCGATCATTCTGCCACAGCTGGAGCTTGCCCGATCGATCCAATGCGCCCCGCCCCCAACGTTCATCTGGCTAGAGTGTCCCCGTGACTGGAGAAACCAACCAGATCAGGGACGGGACCAAGACGCGGGTCGTCGTCGCTGAGGACGAGGTGCTCATTCGCCTCGATCTGGTGGAGATGCTCAGTGAGGAGGGGTATGACGTAGTAGGCCAGGCGAGTGACGGGGAAGTCGCCGTGGCGCTGACCACAGATCTCAGGCCTGATTTGGTGGTCATGGATGTCAAGATGCCCAAACTCGACGGGATCAGTGCTGCAGAGCAGATCGCCAGCGAGCGCATTGCGCCCGTTGTCATGCTTACCGCCTTCAGTCAACGCGAGCTGGTCGATCGAGCGAGCCAGGCCGGCGCAATGGCGTATGTGGTCAAGCCTTTCAGCAAAGCGGACCTCATCCCTGCCATCGAGATCGCCCGCGCGCGATACGCCGAGATCCAGGCGGTGGAAGCCGAGGTCAGCGATCTAACGGAGCGGCTCGAGTCACGCAAGGTTGTGGAACGCGCCAAGGGCTTACTGCAGAGCGGTTTGGGCTTGAGCGAACCAGAAGCCTTTCGATGGATTCAGAAGACGGCAATGGATTTGCGCAAGTCGATGCGAGAGGTCGCGGAGGGCGTAATCGAGCACGGCGCAGGCGCAAGGAAAAAGTAGAGCATTCGCATCTAAGTGCTCTCAATCGTGTAACAAACGTGCTATAGACAGCGAAGTTAGCGCCATCACACAGCTTCAGTCGTAGGTTCGACAATGCTCGCGAAGTTGCGCTTTCTGCGCTGCCTCGCAAACCGGAACAAGGAGGAAATGTGCGGAAGCATAAGTTGGTTCTTGCGGGGGTAACCCTGCTGGCCGCGTCGCTTGCGATGTCGGCATGTGGCAGCCGGGCTGAACAAGCCCCGGGCGGGGAAGCCGGAGCGGCAAAGGTCGCCAAGATCGGCGTGATCGCGCCCCTGTCGGGCGATCTGTCAGCTTTGGGCACCGGCATCAAGAACTCGGTCGATCTGGCCATCAAGCAGGCCAACGAGAAGAAGACCATCCCCGGATGGACGCTGGAGCTCGACGCGCAGGATGACCAGGCCACGCCTGACGTCGGCAAGAACGCGGCCACCAAGCTCGCGGGTGACGACGAAGTGGTCGCGGTCGTCGGCACGCTCAACTCCTCGGTCTCGCAGTCGGTGCAGCCAGTTCTCTCCGGGGCGCAGATCACCCAGGTGTCGCCGGCGAACACCAACCCGACCCTGACCAAGGGCGCGGATCTGGCCAACCCGAAGCGCCCGTACCCCGGCTACTTCCGCACCTGCACCACGGACGCCGTCCAGGGTCCGTTCGCGGCGAAGTACCTGCTCGAGAAGGGCATCAAGAAGGTCGCCACCATCCATGACAAGAAGGCGTACGGCCAGGGCTTGGTTACCGCCTTCACCGACGCCTTCAAGAGCGGCGGCGGCGAGATCGTTGACGCCGAGACGATCAACCCCGATGACAAGGACTTCTCGGCGGTGATCAGCAAGGTCAAGAGCGCCAATCCCGAGGCGGTCTACTACGGCGGTGAGTTCCCGCAGGCAGGTCCGCTGAGCCAGCAGGCCAAGTCGGCCGGTCTCACAGTCCCCTTGATGGGTGGCGACGGCATCTTCGACCCGGCCTACATCGAGCTCGGCGGCAAGACCTCCGAATGGTGACCTCGCGACCTCAGTTGGGGCGCCGACCGAGTCACTCGCGACGGCCAAGCAGTTCGTCAGCGACTACGAGGCGGCCGGCTACAAGGAGCCCTACGCGGCGTACGGCGCATATTCCTACGATGCGGCCAACGCGATCATCAATGCGCTGAAGACCTCGCTCGCCAGCGCCAGCGACGCCAAGTCGGCTCGTGCGGCGACGATCGATGCGATGAGCAAGGTCAGCTTCGACGGCGCGACCGGCAAGGTCGCCTTCGACGAGTTCGGCGACACGCACGAACAAGGTGCTGACCGTCTACAAGGTGAAGGCGGCAAGTGGGTTGCCGGATGAAGACCGGCACCGCCTAATGCAGTAGTGGCGGAGCCTGCGCCAAGCGGTCTCCGCCACTAGTCTTCTCCGCAGGTACGCAGTGGGGGCGGGTCCTCATGTCTGCCCCCACTGCGCCAGCACCCGCCTTACTGCATCACCGAAGGGAGGCGTGAGTGGACATCCTGCAGCAGCTCATCAACGGCCTGTCGCTCGGAGCCTTGTACGCACTCATCGCCGTCGGCTACACCGTCGTCTATGGCATCATCCAGCTGATCAACTTTGCCCATGGCGAGATCTTCATGATCGGCGCCTTCGGGGCACTTACCGCCTGGATAGTGATACCTGGAGAGTCGCTGGGCATTTGGCAGCTGCCCGTCATGCTCGTTGTCGGCATGCTCGCTGCGGTCGGCACCTCCTTGCTGACTGAACGATTCGCCTACCGGCCACTCCGCAACGCACCGCGACTCGCACCGCTGATCACCGCGATCGGCGTGTCCGTCTTCCTGCAAGAATTCGTGCGCCTGTTCTACGGACGCATACCGGGCTTCCCCGACGCCAGACGGGCGATCCCTTTTCCACAGATTGACTATGTGACCGGACCCGCGATCCAGTTGGGTCCACTCACGATCCAGCGTGCCGCGCTGTTCACCGTGATTGCGCTCGTCATCTGCTGGGCCTTCCTGTACGTGTTCGTCAACCGCACGCGCCTCGGTCGGGCGATGCAGGCGACATCCCAGGACCCCGACACCGCGAGGCTGATGGGCATCAATGTCGACCGCATCATCATGGTGGCGTTCGCGCTCGGCGCAGCATTGGCCGCAGTAGCCGGCCTGGCCTGGGGCCTGCGTTACACCAACATCGACTTCAGGATGGGCTTCCTGGCCGGCCTCAAGGCCTTCACCGCAGCGGTGCTCGGCGGCATCGGCAATATCAATGGTGCTGTAGTCGGTGGGCTGGTCCTCGGCCTGGTCGAGGGCATGGTGAGCCTCATCCCCGGCACTTTTGGCGGCTCGGCGTGGAAGGACGTCTGGGCGTTCGTGTTGCTGATCTTGGTGCTGGTCTTCCGACCGCAGGGCCTGCTCGGCTCGAGGGTGGTGGATCGAGCGTGAGCACAATTCGACGGGTGATGACCCCGGAGCGGCAACAACGGTCGGACCCAATCGGGCGCTGGGTCGGAATTGCCGGCGGCGTCGTCCTTGCAGCTTCTGCCTTCTTGCCTTGGGCTTACTCGTTCGCAGGCGCTCGACGGCATGACTCTCGTCGGCTATCCATCGCCCTTGCAGTATTGCGGCATGGTGCTCGGCGTGCTCGTCGCGGGGCTCATCATCTGCTCACGGCTGATCAAGCCGCGAGGCAAGATAAAGGTCGGCTGGGTGCGTGGTGCGAAGTCGGCTGCGACCGGAGCTCTGGTCTTCATCGCGATCATCATCCTGAGCATCGCCGTTGAGCTCGGCGGTCTGATCAATGTGGTCTATGGCGGCTGGCTCGCGCTGCTCGGTGCGGCGCTCGCCTTCGCCGGAACCCGGCTGATGATCATGGACCAGCCACCCACGCTGGCCCGTGCGCAGCTCAGACCGACGCTCGAGATCCTCATGGTCGCCGTCGTGATGGGCGCAGCCCTGTTTGCGACAGCGTTCGCGCTGAATATCGACGATGGCGGCACCTTCGTCAGCTTTGTCGCCTTCCTCGGCGCGTTCATTGCGGTGCTCTTCCGGGTCGGCGTCATGGGCTTTCTCTCCGGGGTTTCCCAGCGCCACAGGAAGGTACTGATCCTTGCCGCATTCGTAGTGGCGTTCTTGTTCCCCTTCACCCAGGGCGGCTCCGACGCGAACATGTCCATCGCCACGCAGGTGATCATCTTCGCCGCAGCCGCGATGGGCCTCAACATCACGGTCGGCCTCGCCGGTCTGCTCGACCTTGGCTATATCGCGTTCCTCGGTGCGGGCGCTTTCACGGCAGCCGTCCTGTCGCGTTCGGCCTTCGCTACCGCCGACATCCATCCGCCGTTCATTGTGGTCGTTCTCATCGCCGGCGCGGTGTCCGCTACTCTTGGCCTGATCATCGGCTCACCGACATTGCGGGTGTCCGGTGACTACCTGGCCATTGTGACGCTGGCGTTCGGTGAGATCTTCCGCATTACGATGATCAACTTGGACGGCGAGGCCGGCCCGAACATTACGCACGGATCCAACGGCATTCCCGCGATTCCCGACCTCACCCTTTTCGGCTTCGACTTCGGCGATCCGCATGTAGTGCTGGGTATCCCGCTCGGCCGCTTCTCCAACTACTACTTCCTGCTGCTGGTGTTGATCGCGTTTGTCATTTTGGTGTTCGTCCGGCTCAACAACTCCCGCATTGGCCGTGGCTGGGTGGCCATCCGGGAGGACGAGAAGGCGGCCGAGGCCATGGGCGTCAACGTCTTCGGGCTGAAGCTCTTCGCATTCGCCAGTGGCGCGTTCCTGGCCGGCGTAGCAGGCGCGGTCAAGGCCCATCAGGACATCTCGGTTACACCGGACCAGTTCATTTTCCTGGAATCTGCGTTCTTGTTGGCGGCGGTCGTGCTCGGAGGTATGGGCACCGTGCTCGGCGTGCTGGTTGGTGCCACGCTGCTGAAACTGCTGCCCGAGAAGCTGCGCTTCGTCAGCGACTTTCGGCTGATGCTCTTCGCCCTGCTTTTGATCATCATGATGCGGTTCCGGCCAGAGGGCATGATCCCGAGCCAGCGCCGGCAGCTGGAGTTCCACGAGGAGGACGAGGAACTGGCCGAGCGGATCGAGGAGGAAGTCGAGGAGACTGGCGCGTTGAAGGGAGCCGGAGTCCTATGACGACGGCAGTCGACGCCTCTGAGGTGAGCGCCCAGGCTGACGGCTCGCCCATCCTGGTCGCAGAGAATGTGACGATGCGATTCGGCGGCCTGGTCGCTGTGGACTCTGTGAACCTGAGTGTCAGCAGGGGCGAGATCATGGGCCTGATCGGGCCCAATGGGGCGGGCAAGACCACGTTCTTCAACTGCTTGACCGGCCTCTACCTCCCGACAGCCGGGAGCGTGATCTTCGAGGGCGCGCTGCTGCCACCCAAGCCTCGCAAGGTGGTCATTGCAGGGATGGCGCGAACGTTCCAGAACATCCGGCTGTTCGGCAACATGACCGCCCTCGAAAACGTGATGGTCGGCCGTTATTGCCGTACCAACACCGGGCCGCTCACATCGATCCTTCGCGGACCGAAGTTCCATCGCGATGAGAAGGCAACCGCAGCACGTGCCCAAGAGCTGCTCGACTTCGTCGGGCTTGGCAACACGACGGATAATCTGGCACGCCATCTCGCTTACGGCGATCAGCGGCGGCTCGAGATCGCCCGCGCTCTTGCAACGGATCCCAAAGTGTTGCTGCTGGACGAGCCGACGGCAGGGATGAATCCTCAGGAGACCAGGCAAGCCGAGGAGCTGATCTTCAAAATCCGCGATCAGGGCCTGGCGGTGGTGGTCATCGAGCACGACATGCGGTTCATTTTCAACCTCTGCGACCGCGTGCTGTGTCTGGTCCAAGGCAGGACCCTGATCGAGGGCACGCCCGGCGAAGTCCAGTCTGACCCGCGGGTGATCGAGGCCTACATCGGAACAGGACCGGAGGACGCCGCCGAGCTTGAGGAGTTCGAGGAGGAGGGTCAAGACAATGCTTGAAGTCAAGGACCTGAAGGTGGCGTATGGCCGGGTCATGGCTGTTAAGGGAATCAGCTTCAAGGTCGACCAGGGCCAGGTCGTGACGCTCCTCGGCACCAACGGTGCTGGCAAGACCACCACGCTCCGTACGATCTCCGGCTTGATCAGGCCCGAGTCCGGCGAGATCTGGTTCGAGGGAGAGCGCATTGACGCGACTCCAGCACATCAGGTGCTCACCCGTGGTTTGGCGCATTCACCTGAGGGTCGCCGGATCTTTCCGAGACTGACTGTCGAGGAAAATCTCATGCTGGGCGCCTTCGCGCGTAAGGACAAAGCCGGCGTCACCCAGGATCTTGAACGGGTTTTCAATCTCTTCGACATCTTGCGGGAGCGACGTTCCCAGCCGGCCGGTACGTTCTCCGGTGGTGAGCAGCAAATGCTCGCAATCGGGCGGGCCATGATGAGCCGGCCCAAGCTGCTGATGCTCGACGAGCCATCGATGGGCCTTTCGCCGCTGATGATGCAGCGCATTATGTCGACCATCGTCGAATTGCAGTCAGAAGGTGTGACGATCCTGCTCGTCGAGCAGAATGCTCCCGCGGCGCTCTCGCTCGCCAACTACGGCTATGTACTGGAAGTCGGCAAGATCGTGCTGGAGAACACCGGCGAGGCGCTACTCGTCGATGAGAACGTCCGCAAGACGTATCTCGGCGAGGACTGAGTTCTTGGGTGATCGCTCGCGCAATGCCGTTTTGATCGCTCGCTCCGCTCACTGCGCATGTTTGTCCGGTGCCAGTGCGCGAACTAGCGTCGAGTAAGCCGACGGATGATCGGCGAGGCAGGAGCAGGCCCTGTGACAACGTCGTCCGCAATTGGTTCTGATGCCACTGTCCCGCACGCCGTTGGGGCTGCGGCCGCCGGCGTTTGGGGAGACGAGACCGAGATCGCCAAGGCAGCGGTGGCGCTCGCCAGTCGCCGGATCAGCAAGGCTTCCGATCCGAAGACGACGGCCCGACCAGCCTCTGAGCTGCTGGCTGACGCCGGACAGACGATCACACCAGAAGGACTCGGTGCGGACAAGGTACTTCGCATCTTCGAAGACGTGATCGCCCCCGCAACGCGGGCCCAAGACGATCCGATGAATCTCGGCTACATCCCAGCGGCACCAACTCGCGCGGCACTGGCATTCGATGCCGTCGTGAGCAGCTATAACATCTTCGCCGGCACCTGGGAGTCGGGAGCCGGTGCGATCTTCGCGGAAAACCAGGCGCTGGCGTGGCTGGTCGAGCTCCTCGGCTGGCCCAGGACCGCTGGAGGCTGCTTCGTTTCCGGCGGCACTGTGGGCAATCTGTCGGCTCTGCTTGCCGCCAGGCAGTTTGCCCGAAACCAGCTGCGGCAGGCATCCGGTGGGGCAGTGGCGGCTGGCGTGCACGGCGCAGGCACATTCGTCTGTTCAGGCAGCTGCGGCAGTGCTGGATGCCGAAGTGGTGATCGTGCCGGAAAATGATCAAGGCCAGTTGACCGGCGAAGCCTTACGATCAGCCCTCATCGACTCCCAGGACGTCTTCGCTGTGGTCGCGTCGGCCGGTACCACGAATGCCGGCATCATCGACGACCTCGCCGGCATCGCGAATGTGTGCCAGCGGTTCGGGGTGTGGCTGCATGTCGACGGCGCGTACGGTGGCGCGGCTCTTGCGGCACCCAGCGCGCGCCATCTCTTCAACGGAATAGAGCGCGCCGACAGCTTCATCGTCGACCCACACAAGTGGCTCTTCGCAACATATGACTGCTGCGCCTTGCTGTACCGACAGCCCGAGCTCGCGCGCGCCGCACATTCACAGCATGCGGGGTATCTCGACACGATCGACCGGGAGGTCTGGAATCCGTGGGATTACGGGGTGCACTTGACTCGGCGTGCCCGGGGCTTGCCGTTCTGGTTCAGCCTGGCCACACACGGCACAAAGCGATACACGGCAGCGATCGAGCAAACCCTGGCGACTGCTCGTGCGGTGGCGGAAGGAATCCGCGGCATTCCTCAGCTGAGGTTGCTCCTGGAGCCGACCCTGTCGGTGGTGCTTTTCGAGCGCCCGGGATGGGACGACGCTGCGTACCTGCGCTGGTCACGGCGCCTTGCACTGGAGGGCCGCATCTTGTGCATTCCTACGCAGTGGAAGGGTCGGACCGTGCTCCGGCTCGCATTCGTGAATCCGGCAACCGAAGCCGATCACGTGCTGGAAGTGCTCGCGGAGACCACCGCGGACCCAACCGGAAGTTAGGCCGTTCGGGCGTTCAGGCTGCCCGGCGCGGGCTGACGAGCTGGCAGGTGACGCGGGCCGTGCAGACCCGTTTTCCGGCATCGTTGACGATGACGATCTCGTAGCTGGCAACAGTCCTGCCGAGGTGCACAGCCGTCGCGGTGCCCGTTACCCAGCCGGCTGTCACCGAGCGGTGGTGTGTGGCGTTGATGTCCACTCCGACAGAGACTTTTTCCGGCTGCGCGTACATGAACGAGCCCAGTGATGCGAGGGTCTCCGCGAGCACGCAGGAGGCACCACCGTGCCACAGTCCGTACGGCTGCGTGTTGCCTGCTACCGGCATTCGCCCGATGACCTCCTCTGGGGTCATCTTCAACAGCTCGAAACCCATCTTGACGTTGAGTGCACCGAGCTGGGCGTATTCGGCAGGCAGGTCTGGCCGGTCGTCGGTCGAAGTCACGGGCTCAGACTAGACAGAGCCATCGGACATCGCGTCGCCGATGTCCTTGCGAGGGCCCGCCGACGTCAGTGGACGCAGCTAGAGTCGGCATGTGCCGACGAGGACTCAACCGACTGGGACTCAGTCGACGACTCAGCGAGCCAGCGGGCTGTCAGCCAGACGCCCGAGCGGCCCAAGCTGATGCTGATTGACGGCCACTCGATCGCGTACCGGGCTTTCTTCGCACTCCCCGTCGAGAACTTCTCGACCCAGACCGGCCAGCACACCAACGGCGTGTTCGGGTTCACCTCAATGCTGATCAATGTGCTGCGCGATGAGAAGCCGACCCACCTGGGCGTTTGCTTTCGACGTATCGCGCCACACGTTCCGGTCCGAGATCTACAGCGAATACAAGGCAAACCGTACGACGACCCCCGATGAGTTCAGGGGTCAGCTCGACCTGGTCAAGGAGGTCCTGAAAGCCCTCAACATTTCCTATTTGGAGAAGGAGGGCTACGAAGCCGATGACGTGATCGGCACCCTCGCAACTCGCGCTGAGGCCGCCGGCTTCGAGGTCTTGATCTGCACCGGTGACCGCGACATATTCCAGCTGGTCAGCGACAGCGTAACCGTGTTGTACCCGCGCAAAGGCGTCTCCGATCTGGCCCGCATGACGCCCAAGGCGGTGGAGGAGAGGTACTTCGCAACTCCCGCCCGATACCCCGAGCTGGCCGCGCTGGTCGGTGAGTCCAGCGACAATCTGCCGGGCGTTCCCGGCGTCGGACCCAAGACCGCGGCCAAATGGCTGGAGATGTACGACGGCCTGGAAAATCTAACCGCACACGCGGGCGAGCTCAAAGGCAAGGCGGCCGAGGCCTTCCAGGAGCGGGTCAATGATGTGCTGCGCAACCGGCAGGTGAATGCGCTGGTGCTCGATCTCGATCTGCCCGTCAGCCTTGACGATTTGGAACGGCGCCCGTGGAACCGCGAGGCGACCCACCAACTGTTCGATGGTCTGGAATTCCGGGTGCTGCGTGACCGGCTGCTCGAGGCACTGCCGAATGAGGACGAGGTCGTGCCGGAGGGTGGCTTCGACCTCGAGGCCGCGCGCCTCGAGCCGGGGGAGCTCGCTGGCTGGCTCGCCGAGCACGCAGCCGGCGATCGCACAGGTGTCGACATCATTGGGCACTGGGGTTCGGGAACCGGCGACGTAACGGCCCTGTCGCTGGCCGCGGCTGACGGAGCAGCGGCGTACGTGGTGGTGTCCGAGCTTGGCACGGCGGATGAGAATGCGCTCGCGGACTGGCTCGCCGATCCCGAACGCCACAAAGCGATGCACGACGCCAAAGGTGCGCTGCTGGCGATCTGGGCTCGCGGCTGGGAGCTCGGGGGTTTGACCTCTGATACTCAGCTGGCCGCCTATCTCACCCGGCCTGATCAGCGCACCTTTGACCTCGCTGATCTGACCATTCGCTACCTGAAGCGAGAGCTCAGAGTCGAGGGTGCGCCAGAACTCGATGACCCCAATCAGCTGGCGCTGGACTTCGGTGATGACGACTCGGGTGCCAAGGTGGCGGCCGAGGCGTCGATGGTCCGTGCCCGGGCGATCATCGATCTGGCGGACGCGCTCGACGCCGACGTCGAGCAGCGCAATGGCACCAGCCTGCTCTACGGTGTCGAGCTACCACTGCTCCGCACCTTGGCCCGGATGGAGCAGATCGGCGTAGCCGTCGACGTTGACCATCTCGAGACGCTGGAGGCCGGGTTTGCCGCCACCGTCAACCGCGCCGCGAGCGACGCGTACGAGGTGCTGGGCAAGCAGATCAACCTCGGCTCGCCCAAGCAGCTCCAGGTGGTGCTGTTCGATGAGCTCGGGATGCCCAAGACCCGGCGCACCCGTACTGGCTACACCACCGACGCGGACGCACTCCAGCAGCTGTACGTCAAGACTGAACACCCATTCCTGGCCCACCTCCTGGTGCACCGGGACGCCATCCGCCTCAAGCAGACCGTCGAGGGCTTGCTCAAAGCCGTGGCTGACGACGGCCGGATCCACACGACGTACGTGCAGACGATCGCTGCCACCGGGCGACTGTCCAGCACCGACCCCAACCTGCAGAACATCCCGATTCGCACCGAGGAAGGGCGCCGGATCCGCCAGGCGTTCATCGTGGGCGAGGGGTACGACGCCTTGATGTCAGCGGACTACTCCCAGATCGAGATGCGCATCATGGCGCACGCCAGCGAGGACGAGAGCCTGATCGAGGCCTTCAAGTCGGGCATGGATTTCCATACCGTCACCGCATCCCGTGTTTTCGGCGTCGAGCCGAATCAGATCACGCCAGCCGAGCGGGCCAAGATCAAGGCGATGAACTACGGCCTGGCGTATGGGCTGAGCGCGTACGGGCTGAGTCAGCAGCTGAACATCGAGGTGTCCGAAGCGAAGGCGCTGATGGATGAGTACTTCGAACGGTTCGGCGATGTGCGCACCTACCTGCATTCATTGGTGGCCGATGCGCGGCGTACGGAATACACCGAGACCATCCTCGGTCGTCGGCGCTACCTCCCGGATCTGATGAGCGACAATCGGCAGCGTCGGGAGATGGCCGAGCGGATGGCGTTGAACGCACCGATCCAGGGCTCGGCGGCGGACATCATCAAAGTGGCCATGTTGGATGTCGAAAAGGCGCTCGACGACGCTGGTATGCGCAGCCGGATGCTGCTCCAGGTCCACGACGAACTCGTCTTCGAGATCGGGCCGGGGGAACGCGCGGCGCTGGAGGAGGTCGTGCGTACGAAGATGGGCCTGGCGGTGGCGCTGAATGTGCCGCTCGACGTGTCGGTCGGCGTGGGACGGTCCTGGCATGACGCCGCCCACTGATGGACTCCGACACTCGTTACGGCGCAGGTTTGACCCTGTTTGGTGGGCGGCGCTAACCTGAACCGTCGCTGTGGCCTGCGCGACTTCGGACGGAGTAGGTCACGCTCGTACGGGATCGGATTGTCGTCAGCTGCTGGTTGAACCTCTTCGTGTGTACGGATCGGGTCGCAGCCACGCCCATGACAACACCAACCATTCCCGGAGCCCTGCTACATGACGTCCTCCCTCGAGGCCCCACCACAGGTTGCTGTCGACGACCTGGGTTCGCCCGAAGCCTTTCTTGAGGCCATCGACAAAACCATCAAGTACTTCAACGACGGCGACATCGTCACCGGCACCGTAGTCAAGGTGGACCGTGACGAGGTCCTACTCGATATCGGCTACAAGACCGAAGGGGTGATCCCCTCCAAAGAGCTTTCCATCAAGCACGACGTCGACCCGTTCGAAGTGGTCAGCGTCGGCGATCAGGTCGAAGCCCTGGTTCAGCAGAAAGAGGACAAGGAAGGCCGCCTGATCCTCTCCAAGAAGCGCGCCCAGTACGAGCGCGCCTGGGGCACGATCGAGAAGATCAAGGAGGAGGACGGGGTCGTTACCGGCCACGTCATCGAGGTCGTCAAGGGCGGCCTGATCATCGACATCGGTCTTCGTGGCTTCCTACCCGCGTCACTGGTGGAGATGCGGCGAGTGCGTGATCTTCAGCCCTACGTCGGAATGGAGCTCGAGGCCAAGATCATCGAGCTCGACAAGAACCGGAATAACGTCGTGCTGTCACGTCGTGCCTGGTTGGAACAAACTCAGTCCGAGGTCCGCCAGAACTTCCTGACCCAGCTGCAAAAGGGTCAGATCCGGCGCGGCGTGGTGTCCTCCATCGTCAACTTCGGCGCATTCGTCGATCTTGGTGGTGTGGACGGCCTGGTGCACGTCTCCGAGCTCTCCTGGAAGCACATCGACCACCCCTCCGAGGTGGTGGAAGTAGGCCAGGAGGTCACTGTCGAGGTGCTCGACGTCGACATGGACCGCGAACGTGTGTCGTTGTCGCTCAAGGCCACGCAGGAAGATCCGTGGCAGGCCTTTGCCCGGACGCACCAGATCGGCCAAATTGTGCCTGGTCGGGTCACGAAGCTCGTGCCGTTTGGTGCCTTCGTTCGGGTGGAGGAGGGCATCGAGGGTTTGGTCCATGTGTCCGAGCTGGCCGAGCGCCATGTGGAAATCCCGGAGCAGGTCGTCCAGGTCAACGACGACGTCATGGTCAAGATCATCGACATCGATCTGGACCGCAGGCGGATCTCCCTCTCGCTCAAGCAGGCGAACGAGGGTGTCGATGCGACTGCCGACGACTTCGACCCGACGCTCTACGGCATGGCGGCCTCCTACGACGACCAGGGCAATTACCTCTATCCGGAGGGCTTTGACCCAGAGACCGGCGAGTGGCTCGAAGGCTACGAGGAGCAGCGGGCAGCCTGGGAGCAGCAGTATGCCGAGGCGCACGCACGTTGGGAGGCGCACAAGAAGCAGGTCGAGGACGCCGATGGCGTCTCGTCCTCGTCGAGCTACTCCTCCGACGCCGCCTCATCATCTCCGACTCCAGCTCCCTCCGAGGGCTCACTGGCCTCCGACGAGGCTCTGCAGGCGCTTCGGCAAAAGCTCACCGGCGGCAGCTGATCGCTACGCCAACCGAACCTGAATAGGGCCCGAACCTGAATAGGGCCCGAACCCTGAATAGGAATTGGGCATGGTGCGGGTCGGCTTGACCGGCGGTATTGCGTCCGGAAAGAGCCTGGTGGCCGCGGAGCTGGCGGCGCGCGGTGCGATCGTCATCGACGCTGACGTGCTCGCGCGCCAGGTGGTTGAGCCTGGCACTCCTGCGCTCGCCGCTATCGTCGAGCGGTTCGGACGCCAGGTACTCACCGATGGGCAGCTCGATCGGTCGCGGCTAGGTGAGATCGTTTTCGCCGATCCGCTCGCCCGCCGGGATCTCGAGCGGATCGTGCATCCGGCCGTACGCGCACGGGCCGCCGAACTGGAGCGAGCCGCTGAGGGCGCCGCCGTCGTGGTTCATGTCATCCCATTACTTGTCGAGACCGGTCAACAGCAGAACTTCGACTTTGTGGTCACGGTCGATGTTGATCAAGAAGCTCAGATTCAGCGGCTGAGGGCGCGCAACGGGTTCAGCCGGGCCGAGGCCGAGGCCAGGATTGCGGCGCAGGCCACTCGGGAGGATCGCAGGGCTGCGGCAGACGTGGTGCTGGACAACACCGGAACCCTGGCACGACTGAGCGATCAGATCGCTGCACTGTGGGCCGTACTGACTTCCGCTGCCGCCCGGCAATGACATACTCGCAGTGCTCAAGGTCGTCAGGGTTCTTGAGCCGAGGGGCTTGCCGGCGCAAGGCCCACTCGCTGCTTGCAGGGTCAAGGAGGTCAACGTTGCAATGCCCACGGTGTCGGGCTGAACTCCCCGAGGTCGCCCACTTCTGTCATGTGTGCGGCCAGGACCAGCGCTCAGCCGATCTCACTCGAAGGAAGTCCTTTGCCGCCAAGCCCGATGAACCGGTCGCCTCTTTCGCGCTGATCTCATCGATCATGCCGCGAGGCGCGGGGCAGCGTCCGCAGACCTACCGGATCGCCTTGACCATCGCGCTTGCCGTTGCGCTGGTTGCGGCCATCTTTGGCGCCATGCCGATTGCCGTCCTGGTGGCCGCGTTCGCTGTTCCGGTCGTCTACATCGTCTACATCTACGACGTGAACCTGTGGGAGGACGAACCGCTCATCGTGACCGGGCTCGCCTTCTTGCTGACGGGCGCGCTCACCGTCGGATTCACGGTCTTGTGGACCCAGCTTCGCGGGCCCGTGCCATACGGCACGACCACATACGAGGGCTCGCTGAGTGCTGCACCCACCGTCAGCACCTTCCTGCTCGTCGCATTGGTCGTACCGATCGTGGGTGAGGTGATCCGCGAGATCGGTCCCGTGTTGCTCGCCAGTCGCCCCGAATTCGACGACCTGATGGACGGTTTGACCTTTGGTGTGATCAGCGGGGTTTCCTACTCCTGCTTCGACACTCTGGTTCGCCAATGGGATCTGCTCACCGGCGGGCTGCAGGGGAGTGATCCGGGCCTGTGGGTGTCGCTGATCTTCCTGGAAGGGTTCGTCAAGCCGTTGATCATCGGTACGGCCAGCGGAATCGCCGTGGCCGAGTTCTCAGGTCTGGGCCGCGGCTACGACGGTTTCACACCGCGCTACTTCCGCGGGGTGGGCGAGGCCATCCTGGCCAACGCCGCCTACCAAGCGGGCACCTACCTGTTCTCCTTCGTCGGCAATGCCACGCTCGGGGTGATCTTGAGCATCCTGTGGGGGTTGATCATCTTGGCGATCTTGATCCTGCGGGTCCGCAATGTGCTGCATTCCGGCCTGATGGAGGCCGCGTTGGAGCGATCTGCCCGAACAGGAGGAGTCGGGCCGTCCGGTGAGCTCCAGTTCTGCGCGCACTGCGAGATGCCACTGCTCGACCATGCAGCCTTCTGCACTGCGTGTGGCACGGCGGTAACGGTGCAACCGAAGCCCGCGAGGCCAAAGGTGGGGGCAGTGCTCACCACGGCTGGCCCGGACGAGTCGATCGTTCCCGGCTTTGACGCACCGTTAGCCGGGGAGCAGCAGGCGCGGCCGGGTGATTCGACGGACACAGGTCGTCCGAGGGATACGGGGGCCTCCGATGAAACATCGGTCCGCGAAGACACAGGCAAGGCGGATGAGCCGCGACGGTCCTACCACGACGAGGAGGACCGGCCATGACGCAGAGTCCCGGAGACTGGGGCCAGCAGGGTCAGCAGGGCGGCTATCCGCCTCAAGGCTCGGGCGGTTACCCGCCCCAGCAGCCCGGATCAGGTGGCTATCCGCCTCAGCAGCCCGGACCCGGGGGAGGCTACCCGCCTCAGCAGCCTCCGGGATATCCGCCCCAGCAGCAACCGGGCTTTCCACCTCCGGGCTACGCCCCGCAGGGCGCGTACGCCCCGCAGCCTCCTCCTGGCGAATACCCACCTCAGCAACCGGGAGGCTTCGGGCCCCAAGGGCCGGCGGGCGGCGGCCCAGCCACGCAGGGCGCACCCGCCAAGAAGAGCCCTGTGATGATCATCGCCATCGTCGCTGCAGCCATCGTGCTGCTGGCAGCCATCGGTGGCATCATCATGGTGCTGACCCACGGAGGCACCAATCAGCCGGATGTCACCATTACTCCGAGCCAGCCCGCACCCCCGACAGAGCAGCCGACTCCACAGCCCACAGGGCAGCCGACTCCGGAGCCCACACCGACCCAATCGCAACCCCCGACCGGTGGCAGCATCGATCTCGGCAATGGGGTCGAACTCACCCCGGCCGGAGGCTGGCAGGTCAAGAAGACCGGCAAGAATGTGGCTCAGCTGTCTGACGGCAAGAGCCTGTTCCTCGGGCAATCGCTGCAGATCTCACCATCCACCAACCCAGGCCAGCTGTGCGATGCGTGGCACCGAGACGTCTCCGAGGGTACGTCGAACGGGAAGTTCCAGGATCCCAAGGACGTCGACGTCGGCACGACGAGGCTCAAGGCTGCTTCTTGTGTCGCTCAAGTGACTGTCAGCGGGGGGCAGGGCTCGACAAAGTTGTACTTGTTCTCACTCGTCTCGGTCCGGCAGAGCGACGGTGTGACGGTCATCGGCACCGCGTACTTCACGCCCAACACCGACACTGATCAGTTGAACAAGGACTTCACAGTAATGATGAACTCGATGCTGAGAAGTCAGGCCGCCGGGGGCTGACTTCACCAAAGCTCGAGTGCGAGCCGTCGGCCCTCCGCGAGCACGCGCAAGAAATCGTCAGCCCCTCCACGTAGGCTCGCGCCATGCGTCCGATTGAAGACCTTCAGCGCGCGGTCGCTCCCTTCAAAGTGGAGAGCGACTTCGCGCCGTCCGGGGACCAGCCCCAGGCAATCGACGAGCTAGAGGAGCGGGTCACTCGGGGCGAGCAGGACGTCGTATTGCTCGGAGCAACCGGCACCGGCAAGACGGCCACCGTCGCATGGCTGGCCGAGCGGGTGCAGCGACCAGTTCTGGTCATGCAGCCGAACAAGACGCTGGCCGCCCAGTTCACCAACGAGCTCCGACAGTTCTTCCCGCGCAACGCCGTCGAATACTTCGTCTCCTACTACGACTATTACCAGCCTGAGGCGTACGTGCCCCAGACCGATACCTACATCGAAAAGGACTCCTCCCTCAACGAGGAGGTCGAGCGACTGCGGCACTCTGCGACCAACTCCCTGCTCACCCGTCGCGACGTGATCGTCGTGGCGACAGTGTCGGCCATCTACGGCCTGGGCACGCCGCAGGAATACGTCGGCCGCATGATCAAGCTTCAGGTCGGGCAGGAGATCGAGAGGGACTCCCTGCTGCGCCGGCTGGTCGGTGTCCAGTACGCGCGTAATGATCTTTCCGGCAGTCGCGGCACGTTCAGGGTTCGCGGGGACACCCTCGAGGTGTTTCCGATGTATGAAGAGCTAGCCGTCCGGGTCGAGTTCTTCGGCGATGAGATCGAGAGGCTGAGCACGTTGCACCCGGTCACTGGCGAGGTGGTGACCGAAGACCGCGAGATCTATCTCTTCCCTGCCAGCCACTACGTCGCCGGCCCCGAGCGGATGGAGCGCGCGATGGCCGGGATCGAGGTCGAGCTGGCTGATCGGCTGGCCGAGCTCGAGCGTGAACACCGCCTGCTCGAGGCACAGCGGCTGCGGATGCGCACCAGCTACGACATCGAGATGATGCGGCAGATCGGCACCTGCTCTGGAATCGAGAACTATTCGCGGCACATTGACGGGCGGCCGGCGGGCAGCCCGCCGAACTGCCTGCTGGACTACTTCCCGTCAGACTTCCTGCTGGTCATTGACGAGTCACACATCACGGTGCCGCAGATCGGCGGCATGTACGAGGGCGACATGTCACGGAAGCGGACGCTGGTGGAGCACGGCTTCCGACTTCCGAGTGCGATGGACAACCGGCCGCTGCGGTTCGAGGAGTTCGTGGAGCGCATCGGCCAGACCATCTATCTGTCTGCCACACCAGGCAATTACGAGCTGGCCAGGTCCGCGGGCTTCGTCGAGCAGCTGATCCGGCCCACGGGGCTGGTGGACCCTCAGGTGATCGTCAAACCTACACATGGGCAGATCGACGATCTGATGGCCGAGATCAAGTTGCGAACTGAGCGTCGCGAGCGTGTCTTGGTGACAACGCTGACGAAGAAGATGGCCGAGGATCTCACTGACTATTTGCTAGAGAATGGCATCCGTACCCGATACCTGCACTCCGAGGTGGACACGTTGCAGCGCGTTCAGTTGCTGCGGGAACTGAGGACCGGGGATTTCGACGTCCTCGTCGGGATCAACCTGCTCCGCGAAGGGCTGGACCTTCCGGAGGTATCCCTGGTTGCCATCCTCGATGCCGACAAGGAAGGATTCCTGCGGAGTGCGAAGAGCTTGATCCAAACGATTGGCCGGGCCGCCCGTAACGTCTCAGGCGAGGTTCACATGTACGCCGACTCGATGACCGACTCGATGACGGCCGCCATCGATGAGACCAACCGCCGCCGAGAGAAGCAGGTGGCGTACAACCTTGCGAACGGCATTGATCCACAGCCCATTCGCAAGAAGATTGCCGACATCACCGACATGCTGGCTCGAGAGGATGTCGACACTGACGACCTGCTCGGCGGCCGACAGCGACGCGGCCGGGCTCCGGTTCCGTCACTCGGCGCGAAGGAGACGACTGCGCAGGCGCGGAGACTGGCGGGACTCCCCGCTGGCGATCTCGCCGATCTCGTCCAAGAGCTGACGACTCAAATGCATGCCGCGGCAGCCGATCTGCAGTTTGAACTCGCGGCCCGGTTGCGCGATGAAATAGCAGACCTCAAAAAGGAGTTGCGCCAGATGGTGGAGGCCAACCGCTGAGTGCTCAGATGAAGCCTTTGGCCAGATCCTGACATACTGAATGGCGGAGGGGAGTATTCCTTCGCGGGGGCATCGTCATCACGGCTCGTTGGGGCAGGAGCTATTGCTCCCCAACGCACCCGGTGCCCTCGGCCGGTGAACCTGGCGGAAGAGACCTCCGAGACTGACTCGTTCCCCGAATCCCGTCTCGGAAGGACCCCGTATGGAGGTTCACCTCTACGCATGGATCATCACCGTCGTCGTGATGGTGATGATTCTGGTCATCGACGTGCTCATCCTGGGGCGCCGCCCGCACGAGCCGTCGATGAAGGAGGCCGGCCTCTTCATCGGCATCTACGTCGCCTTGGCGGTGATGTTCGGCCTCGGTGTCTGGGCTATCGCCGGCCCGCGCTACGCAGGGGAGTTCTTTGCCGGCTGGATTACCGAGTACAGCCTCTCGATCGACAACTTGTTCATCTTCATCGTGATCATGACCAAGTTGGTGGTTCCCCGGTCGCTGCAGCAGTTCGCGCTTCTGGTCGGCATCATCTTGGCGCTCATCTTTCGCGGCATCTTCATTGCGCTCGGTGCAGCGGTGATCAATGCGTTCAGTTGGGTGTTCTTCCTCTTCGGCGCGTTCCTGTTGTGGACGGCGGTGAAGATCTACCTCGACTACCGCAAACACGACGAGAACACTGACGCGCCGCCTGACAACGCGCTCTTGCGATACGTCAGGCGGCACTTCAACGCCACAAAGGACTACCGCGGCACAAAGCTGACCGTGATGGAAAACGGCAAGCGGCTGATCACGCCGATGCTGATCGTGATCATCGCCCTGGGCAGTACCGATCTGCTCTTCGCCCTGGATTCCATCCCGGCGATCTACGGGCTGACCCAGGAACCGTACCTCGTGTTCACCGCGAACGTCTTCGCGTTGATGGGGCTACGGCAGCTCTACTTCTTGATCGGTGGACTTCTCAAGAAGCTTGTCTACCTCTCTGTTGGCTTGTCGATCATCCTGGGATTCATCGGCGTCAAGCTGATCTTGCACGCGCTGCACTCCTACCATCTGGCGGACTGGGCGCCCTTCGATGGAGAGATCCCGATCTGGCTGTCGTTGACAGTGATCGTCGCGACTCTCACGATTACGACCGTGGCAAGCCTGATCAAATCGAAATACGACGAAGATCAGCTTGCTGTGCGCTCAGATCCCCAGTGAAGGGTCAGGCTGCCGCCCTGGTTCCCTGCTCCCCGATGGCCGGCTCGATCGCCTGCGCAACCAGCTCCGCCACATCCGTGCTCGGAACCACACTGATCGTTTCGAGCACATCTGCCGGGACATCATCCAGATCGGGCTCGTTCCGCTTCGGCACGAAAACCGTCGTCAGCCCTGCCCGCTGAGCCGCCAGCAGCTTTTGCTTGACTCCGCCGATCGGCAGTACCCGCCCGTTCAGCGTGACCTCACCGGTCATACCGACATCGGAGCGCACCGGCCTGCCGAGTGCCATCGATGTGAGTGCCGTCACCATGGTGACTCCAGCCGAGGGGCCGTCTTTCGGGACGGCGCCGGCGGGAACGTGGATGTGGATATGCCGGTCCAGAACCGACCTGTCGGTGATGCCGAGCTGGTCAGCGTGCGCCCGTACGTAGGAGAGCGCGATCTGAGCTGACTCCTTCATCACGTCACCCAGTTGTCCGGTCAGCGTCAGGCCGCCAGGTCCGGAATTCGGCGACGTACCTGCCAAGGCAGAGGCCTCGATGAACAGCACATCTCCACCAAGACCGGTCACAGCCAGGCCAGTCGCGACGCCGGGAATCGAGGTCCGTTCGTGCGCGTCGGGGGTGAACCGCGGCCTGCCCAGGTATTCGCGCAGGTTGGCCGACTCGATCACCAACCCAGGCTGAACAGTCCCGCCGGCGAGCTTGGTTGCGGCCTTGCGCAGCAGCCTTGCGAGCGACCGCTCGAGCTGGCGTACGCCCGGCTCGCGCGTATAGTTCGCGGCGATCTCCCGTAAAGCATCATCGGAGATGGTGACCTCCTCAGGGGTCAATGCCGCACGTTCCAGCTGCCGCGGCAGCAGGAACTGCCGAGCGATGGCGATCTTGTCGTCCTCGGTGTAACCGTCGAGGCTCACCAGCTCCATGCGGTCCAGAAGCGCCTGTGGAATCGTCTCGACAACGTTTGCTGTGGCGAGGAAGAGCACATCGGATAGGTCGAGATCCACCTCGAGGTAGTGATCGCGGAAGGTGTGGTTCTGCGCCGGGTCCAAGACCTCAAGCAGAGCAGCCGCCGGGTCGCCTCGATAGTCCGAGCCGACCTTGTCGATCTCGTCGAGCAGGACGACTGGGTTCATCGACCCAGCCTCGGTGATCGCCCGCACGATCCGCCCGGGCAATGCGCCTACGTAGGTACGGCGGTGACCCCGGATCTCCGCCTCGTCGCGTACGCCGCCGAGGGCGACGCGCACGAATTTGCGGCCCAGTGCCCGCGCGACCGACTCACCGAGCGAGGTCTTACCCACACCAGGCGGGCCGACAAGCGCCATGACCGCACCCGAACCACGTCCGCCGATGACCTCGAGACCACGCTCCGCACGGCGGGCGCGGATGGCGAGGTACTCCACGATCCGATCCTTGACGTCCTCGAGGCCGTGGTGATCGGCGTCCAACACCTCGCGCGCAGCGGTGATATCGGTCGAGTCAGTCGTTTTGGTATTCCAAGGCAGTTCGAGGATGGTGTCCAGCCAGGTGCGGATCCAGCCGGACTCGGGGCTCTGGTCACTGGCCCGCTCGAGCTTGCCGACTTCCCGAAGCGCAGCCTTGCGAACGTCATCGGGCAGATCCGCCGCCTCGACACGAGTTCGATAGTCCTGCGCTCCGTCCGGCTCGTCCTCGCCGAGCTCCTTGCGGATCGCGTTCAGCTGCTGGCGCAGCAGAAACTCGCGTTGGCTCTTCTCCATGCCCTCACGGACATCGTCAGCGATCTTCTCGTTGACCTCGGTCTCGGCGATGTAGGCCTTGGTCCACTCGATCAGCATGGTGAGGCGGGCGAGCACATCCGGAGTTTCCAGCAACTGGCGCTTCCGTTCGTCACTCAGCCACGGCGCGTATCCAGCCAGATCGGCCAGCGTCGAAGGATCGGTGACTCGGTTCACCGTGTCGATGACCTGCCACGCATCACGCCGCTGCAGGGTCGCAATGACCAGGCTCTTGTACTCGGCGGCGAGCTTGCGGATTTCATCGGTCTCGTGGTCAGCCGCCGGGAGCTCCTCGGCCTCGACCCACAGGGCCGTGCCCGGCCCAGAAACCCCAGAGCCGATCTTGACTCGCCGCTCGGCCTTGATCACCGCGGCCGGCTGACCGGTGGCCAGACGGCCAAGTTGCACGATTTCGGCCTCTACACCGTAGGAGGCGTAGCGGTCCTCAAGTCGGGGGGCCACCAGCAACGTGCCGTCACTGTGGGCCTTTGCTGTGTCGACCGCTGCGCGAGCGGCATCATCTAGCTCGATCGGTACGACCATGCCCGGCAGTACGACGAGGTCAGTGAGGAACAAGACAGGCAGTCGGGTTGTCGACATCGAATTTCGCCTTCCAGAAAGGTCGCTCGTAAGTTGAGCGTCATAGGCTCAAGGCTTTGGCGGGGCGATTTCTTCCCGGCCGCAGGATGTTCTCCGAGGGCGAAAAGTGTGGGACTGTGACGTGATCCGAGCCGAGGTTCACGGCGAGGCGGTTAGTCGGCGCACCACGTCGCCAATGTAGGCGTCCTCGACGTATTGCAGGCCTGCCGCCTCGACCTTCTGCCGCCATTCCTCGGAGTCGAGCGTTGGTGCGCACCCACGCGGATCGCCTTGTCCTGCCGCATCGAGCCCTGACTGACGCCAAATCGTCGAAGCGCTCATCCGCTTCGCGTCATCGAGGATGCGCGGCAGCTCCGCCAGCGGGCGAAAGACATAGACGAGATCGGCCGATTCCGGCGGCACTCCGATCTTCCGAGAAACGACCTTGCCGTCGATTACCTCATTGCGAAAGACGTCGTCGGGCGCAGGGCCGCCATAGACGATGACATCCAAGCCGGCTAACGCGAGTGCGTCCGGCACATCCCGATCCGGCCAGTCGTACAGCACAACGCGTTCGGTCCGCCGGAGAATCTCGATCGGGTCGTCCATGTGGTCATCATGCCTGAGCGCCCTATCTCGCGACTTCCGAGCGGCGCACTAGTTGGGGCGTCTTTACTGGCTATATGCCTTCTCAGGTATATACGTTAATGGTAATATGATAGCTGTGGACGGTTTCAGTGTGTTGGCCGAGCCAACTCGCCGCCGCATCCTCGATGAACTGCGCGCAGCCCGGCTGCCGGATGACACGCAATCGGGCAGCGACGTCGCAACGTTGGTCAGCTCACTTGAACTACCTCAGCCGACAGTGTCAAAGCACCTGCGGGTGCTGCGTGACGCAGGAGTGGTCGTGGCCAGAGTGGACGGGCCGCGGAGGATTTACCGGCTTTCGACGCACGCGCTGGGCGATGTCGCGGCCTGGCTCGAGCCGTACAGACAGATGTGGGTCGACAGCCTCGACGCTCTTGAGCGGCACCTCGACACGCTGGCCGACAAGGGAAAGATCAAGGAGGACGAATCATGACCGATCAACTACCCACCTATCCGCTCCAAGCAAATGTGCACTCCGATGAGGGTCGCTGGTCGCTGCGAATGGAAAGGGACATACCGCACTCACCCGAATTGGTCTGGGCTGCGCTGACCAAGGCCGATCAGGTACGCCGCTGGGCTCCCTATGCTCCAGCTCGAAACCTAGATGTCGTCGGCGATGTGGATCTCCCCCAATCCGAGCGCGGAGAGCCTGTCGAAGGATCATCGGTGCCAGGGCAGGTCCTGGAGGCAGACCGGCCCCGATTGCTCGTGCTGCTGTGGGGCGGGCAGATTGTGCGCTACGAACTCACCCAGACCGACTCCGAACACGTTCATCTCGTGCTGACTCACACCTTCGATCAGCGTGAAGAGGCACCGGACTATGCATCCGGGTGGCACCTGTGCCTCAGCGCACTTCTCGGACGCCTCGACGGAGACGATGTGCCGGCTGTCGCGGGCTCGGTCGCGCGGGAATACGGCTGGCAAGCTCTTCGTGACAATTACGCCGAACTTCTGAACTGAATAACGGGTCGCTTGCGACATACTGCTGCTCGTGGCCCGCAACGCCGAAACTGGTGTCACGCCACTGCGATTGGCGGCTCTAGGTGGTTTGCTGCGGCGACGCCAGTTGGACAGCGCTGGCGTAGCGCCTGGCCAGTGTCACCAGATGTTCGAGCAGCTCGGGTGGCTCGGTCACGGTGAAGTCCAGTCCGAGCATGCCGATGTAGACGGCCACAGTCTCGACGCTGTCGGCTCCCGTGACCAGCACGCAGGTGTTGTCATCAATGGCTTCGACGACGCCAACCGCCGGATTGATTCGACCAAGGACCTCGGCGGCCGGTGCGTACACGGTGATCCTGACGTGCACCCGCCAGCCGGCGAAGGCCGTGGTGCGAAGCACGAAGGCTGGGTAGTCACCGCCAGGGAGCTCCACCGGGTGGAACCGGCGTCCGCCCGGGACTCGTAACTGCATCCAGTCAAGCCGGTAGGTCGACCAGCTGTCGCGCGCGGCATCGCGTGCCACCAGATGCCAGCGACGCTGCCAGCTGACAAGCCGGTAAGGCTCGACCTGGAGCCGCTCGTCGTCGCGGTAAACAAAACGGATCTCCTCACGATCGCGGATCGCCGCCGCTACTCCCATGAGGAGACCCGCGTCGACCTCGGGGTCCGGAACGTTGGTGCCGGTGTTCTCCGGTCCGGCCTGCACGGCATCGCGAACGGCGTTCACCCGCAGCGTGAGCCGGTGCGGCAGTACAGCCTCCAGCTTGGCTAGCGCCCGAGCGCTGGTGTCCTCGACGCCACTTACTCCGGTGACCGCGCGTAAGCCGACGGCCACCGCCACGGCCTCGTCGTCATCGAGGAGCAGCGGCGGCAGCTTCGCGCCGATCCCCAGCCGGTAATGACCGCCCGGTCCGCGTATGGCCTCGACCGGATAGTCGAGCTGCCGCAGGCGTTCGATGTCGTTACGCACGGTCCGCCCGCTGACCTCCAGTCGCGCGGCGAGTTCGGCACCGCTCCATGACGTGCGGGATTGCAGCAGCCCGAGCAACGCCAGCAATCGACCGGAGGTTTTATACATCTGCTGTGGATCCTTCCTAAAAGCGGAAAGAAACTGTCCTAAACCAACCCTAACGTCTGGGATATGACCACCACATCAGTCGCCGGCGAGACCGGCACCATCCGTCCATTCACCATCGCCATTCCGCAAGCGGCAATCGACGACTTGCAGCACCGCCTCTCCCACACCCGCTATCCCATCGCGGCGCCCGGCGACAGCTGGGATTACGGCACCCCGGTGGCCTACCTGCAGAAGATGGTCGCTGCGTGGCAGCAGTTCGACTGGCGGGCCCAGGAGGCCCGGATGAACGCGGTCCCGAATTTCGTCACCGAGATCGACGATCAGACAGTTCACTTCGTACACGTGCGATCCAAGGAGCCCGGCGCCACTCCGTTGTTGCTCGCGCACACTTATCCCGGATCGTTCGCGGAATTCCTCGACATGATCGGTCCGCTGACTGACCCAGTCGCTTACGGCGGCCGAGCTGAGGAGGCCTTTGACGTGGTGATTCCATCGATGCCGGGTTTCGGCTTCAGCACCCCGCTGGTCGGCGCGGGCTGGACGATGGCTCGAGTCGCCCGCAGCCTACGACACGCTCATGCGGAGGCTTGGGTACGAATCGTATGGCGCCCACGGCAGTGATGGAGGCGCGATGATCTCCCGCGAGCTCGCGGTCTTGGACCCGCCCGGCTTTCTTGGCGGGCACGTGCTGCAACTGTTCTCGTTTCCGTCCGGCGACCCGAGTGAGTTCGAGCAGTTCGGGCCCAAGGAATACGCGGCCCTGGAGTTTCTTGGTTGGTTCCAGTCGGTGGGCGGATACAACCAGATGAACGGCACCCGTCCGCAAACCATCGCTGCTGCGCTGTCCGACTCGCCGGTCGGTCAGCTCGCTTACAACGAACTGTTCGAGAACTTCGGCAACGGAACCAGTCTGGTGACGGTGGAGCAAGTCCTGACCCAGGTGACCCTTTACTGGCTGACCAACACCGCCGCAACCGCAGTGCGCTATCACTACAGCGAGGGCCACTCAGGAGCCAAGCCGGTAGTCAGCCAGGGACGCATCGGCGTTGCCGTGTTCGCTGATGACTTCCAAACGATTCGACCGCTCGCCGAGCGGGACAACGCCAACATCGTGCATTGGTCGGAGTTCGATACCGGAGGCCACTACGCCGCCCTTGAGGTTCCCGAGCTCGTCGTTGCAGATCTTCGGACTTTCTTCAGCGAGAGCGGAGGTGGCGAGTGATCACCTTGTCGCTTAGCTTGTGACACCCCTCAGTAATGTCGGGCCATGATTGCGCGGATTTGGAGAGGCGTGGTGCGCCGCGACGACGCGGAGGCGTACGTGAACTACATCGTCAACACCGGCATGGCTGAGTATCGATCGACGCCTGGCAACCAGGGCGCCTGGATGCTGCGTCGCGACGACGGTGATCGCTCAGAGATCGTCACGTTCTCACTTTGGGATTCGCGCGACAGCATCCGAGCGTTCGCCGGCGATGACATTGATCAAGCTGTCTTCTATCCAGAAGATGATCACTTTCTTCTCGAACGTGATCTCACAGTGCGACACTACGACGTGGCGGGTTGACGCACTTACCCGGATCATGATCATCACTTTCTCGCCGCGCCACATGTCAGAGCAGCTACTGTGAACTGGACCCTGGTTGCCCACGTCTTTTGATCAGTGGAGGCCGAGGCTGGTGGCGAGCGTTAGGGAGGTCGATGATGCCTGCGGCGCAACCTGAACACACCGGAATACTGACCAAAGATATGAAGCGGGTCGTCCGTGAGCAGCGGCTTGGGGTTCGTCGCGACCGTATGCCCCGATGGCACTCCCAATCTCTCGCCCAAAGGCACCACCAACGTCTGGGACGACGATCACCTCGTCTTCTGCGACCTGAACTCGCCACAGACCGTGGCGAACCTCCGCACGAGGCCGGCGATCGAGGTGAACGTCGTTGATCCAATCGCGCGCAAGGGATACCGGTTCAAGGGATCGGCTGAGGTGCTGAGCGAGGGTGCCCTGTTCGAGGACATTCTGGCGTTCTACCAGGGCGGGGAATCACCGATGCGGGAAGCCCGCGAGAGAATCCACCACATTGTTCTTGTGAAGATCGAAAGGGCCCTGCCGCTCGTCTCGCCGGCCTACGATCTCGGCTTGACCGAGAGCGAGATCAGGAATTCCTGGTGGGAGCACTTCAGCTTGCTCCGAAGCCGACATGTCGGAGATGTCAGTTGATCGAGATCGATTGCTGCTTGACGTTGTTCCTCCCGGACGACCGGAAGGAAAGGAGACATCCGTGAACCTCGCGACTTCTCACGTGCACATCGCGCATGACGCGAGGCCAGCCTGATGGCGCCCGGCCGTGCGGCACAGGTTGGCCTATGGCTCCTGCCCGTGTACGGAATCCTGCTCGGGCTCGGCACGCTGACTCACCAGCCGCCGATCTCGGACTTCGACGCGTACGCCCGCTACATCACCACCGGCGTGTTCCTCGCCAGCCACCTGGGAGCGAGCATTCTCGGTGCGGCGTTGGCTGTCTTGGGTGTCGTTGCTGTCGTTGCCTACCTCGTTGCTCGCCGTCCGGCTCGACTCGCCGTGACTGGACTCGTGCTGACGACGCTGGCGCAGATCTATCTGTCCGCGGCTTTCGGCAGTGCCGCATTCGTCCAGCCAGGCATTGGACGCGCCTATCTTGCCGGCGTGCAGGGCATGCCTGAGTTGAATACCGACACCGCGTACGGTCCTGCGCTTGCAGCCACTGCGGGCGGCGCGACTTTGTTGTTCGTGATTGCCGCGATTGTGCTCGGCATAGCGATCGCACGTGCTCACCGTCGACTGCGCGCAGTCGGAGTCGCGTACGCCGTGCTTCTCCCGCTGTTCGCGATCTCCGGCTTCTTACTGCCGGTCGTGCAGTCTGCGGCAGGATTCGCCGTGGCGGTCGCCACGGCGGTGCTGGCCGTTCAGTTGCCGCGCGCTCTTGGTTCGGCGGCTTCCCAGGTGCCGGCGGTCACTGATCCAGCAAGCCAGTGACGCAAGGAACCCACGTCCTCTCGATCATCGCCTCAGTCCTCGGAGCTTGGTGAGATGTTCTGGTTGAACCGGAAGGCGTTGTCGGGGTCGTACTGGCGCTTGACGTCCGCGAGTCTCGCATACGTCTGCGGTGGATAGGCGAGGCGCTCTGCGCCGCTCTCGCCCGTGAAGTTCACGTACGTGCCGCTCCCGAATCTCGACATGGCCTCCCGCGTACGCCGTGCCCAGTCCTCGATCGGCGGCATGTCGGCCGGATCCTGCGTGCGAGCAAGGCAGTTGAGGAGGAACGGCGACTGGCGATGCGCGAAAGCCGTGGCATCAGTTGTCACGCGTCGCATTGCACCACCCAGATGATGGATGTGCAGCTCGCATGTTGCCGGCGGTAGCGACGATACTCCGTGCGCCTCCACCAGCGTGTCCACCGCGGGATCCGGGACATCATCTAGGAAGACAGAAGTGAAGTAGTTCGCGGCTCCGGCCTCCCAGAGCGGGTCGACCAGTTGTTGTAGAGCAAGGTAGGGCATAGGCGCCAACACGTCGGCGATGGGATCACCGAGGCGACGTAGGGACGCGACTGCTGCTTCGCCGCTGTCGATATCACCGGCGTAGCAGGCGATCACCACGGCGACCCGCTTGCCGTGCACGGATTCGGGCAGGAACGGCAACGGCGGCGCGGCGGTGAGGTTGATCATGGAGGTGAGCTCATCGGGGGCATGGGCAATCACCTCGCGCCAGCCGGCGACTACCTGTGCGGCCTGGTCCCCTGGATAGAAGATGACGCCGCCGAGGATGGTCGGGCCGACATGGTGGACGGCCAGTTCCAATGACGTCACCACACCGAAGTTGCCGCCGCCCCCACGCAGCGCCCAGAACAGTTCCGGGTTTTCGTCGGCCGCGGCTCGCACCATTTGGGCATCGGCAGTGACGACATCGGCCGAGATGAGGTTGTCGCACGTGAGGCCGTGCTTTCGTACCAGATGCCCGATTCCGCCGCCGAGGGTGAATCCACCCAGTCCGGTCGAGGAGACCAATCCACCCGTCGTCGCCAAGCCGTAGAGCTGAGTCTCGCGATCGAATTGCTTCCACGTGGCCCCGCCCTGGACTCGCGCGCGGTTCCGGGTGGCATCGACGTGCACCGCACTCATCGGAGATAGGTCGAGGACGAGGCCGTCGTCGCAGGTAGAGAATCCTGCGACGCTGTGTCTGCCGCCACGCACCGCAATTGGCAACGCCTCGCTTCGGGCGAACTGGACGCCGGCTAACACATCTGCCGTGCCGGTACACCGCATGATCAACGCTGGATGGCGATCAATGGCATGGTTCCAGGTCCGCCTTGCAGTTTCGTAGTCACGATCCCCGGGGGCGGTCACTGTTCCGGTGATTGTCGATCGCAGCTCGGCAAGTGTGGCGTCTCCGAGCGTTGTTGTCGTGGTCATGTGGGCACCTCCGATGTCGCCGCCGATGTTCGTCTAGAGGCTAAATGTCCACCGCTTTGCAATCACTTAGCGTGCTGCAGCGGCGTTCTCGACGGCTGCGAGGCCTCGGAGCTCGCCGATCCGACCGAATACCGCCGTGGCCGCGCGGAGGGCGGCCTCTGCACCGACCCTGTAGCCCGTACGCTCGCGTAGCTGTGCTAGCAGCAGGTGGTTCCAGCCGACCGAACGATGAAGGTCGGGAACGGCCCGCAACGCGAGCAGGCTCTCGACGGTCTGGACCGCCTGGTCATATCGCCCGGCGATGATCTCGATCGCCGCGACGTTGTTGAGCGCGCCGCTCAATCCAGGGCGATCGCCGGAACGATCAAGCATCTGAGCGGCTTCTCTGGCGAGGCTCCGCGCCGTGGTCACGTTACCGCGCACTGCCTCGGTGAGTGCTATTCCAGTCAGCGACATCGCCGAGCCGCGCTGGTCGGGGATGGCAGCTCTGAGATCGGCGGACGCGTGAAAACAATCGATCGCTGCCGCGACCTCGCCGAGTGCCCGATGCAGGTGCCCACGTTGTGCGAGTGTGACCGCCGCGCCGGCCCGATCGCCGAGCGAGGAGAAGATGCGCAGGGCGCGATCGAGTGCCTCGGCTGCGTCGCTGAACCGTTCGGCTGCGCGAGCGGCGAACGCAATCGTGCAACTGACGTACGCCTCCGCCTGTGCGACTCCGACCCGGCGTCCGACCAGCATGGTCTCCTCAAAGATCGGCATCGTGATGCCCTCGTATTGCCCGACTGAGAACGCGAGGGTGCAGACCGAGAAGAAAGGCGGGGCGCGGTTCGGCGTTGCGCTCAGCGAGTGGAGAGAACGCTCGAGGTGGGGGAGTGCGCCGCCGGAGTCGCCACGCGAGAGAGCAACCAGTGCTCTCAGATGATCATGAGACGCGCGTACGGATGGCACGTTCCGCAGATCGGCGTCTGCCGCTTCGAGGAGCCGATCGATCGTCTGCCACTCCGCGGCGAGCCAGTTCAGCAGGCACTGGAGATGTGCTGCCTCTGCTCGCTGGATCGGATCCGGTTCACGGCGGCCGATGTCAGCAATCGCGCGACCTAGTGGGACTGCCTCCTCGATCCTTCCCAGGCGGACTTCAAAGACGGCGGTCGCAAACAGCGCTCGGACGTGCACCGCAGACACTTCTGGGCACGCCGCGAGGGCGCGACGCAGCCACTGCAACCCTTCGGCGTGCATCCCCGATGCCATCCATGAGCGCCACGCGGCGACCGCCGCGAACAACGCTCGCTCGGGTCGCTCCTGGAGCATATTGGTCATCGCAAGACGCAGGTTCTCCCGCTCGATCATGAACCACCTGCTCGGTTCGCCTACGAGCGGCTCGCCCCTATCTGGGTCCAGCGCCTCAGCCCTATCGCAGTACCAGGCAGCATGACGGCTCTGCCGACTCGGCCCCTCGCCAGACTGCTCGAGCCGTTGCGCCGCATACTGCCGGACGAACTCGTGCAGCCGATAGCGGACCTGATCGTTGCCCAGAGTGCCGGCAAGCACCAGCGACTTGTCGACGAGTGCGGCGAGTATGTCCGGCAGGCGTCTGTGCAGGTCGCCTGATGCGATTGCCTCCGCGGCATCCAGAGTGAATCCACCGGCGAAGACCGAGAGCCGGGGAAACAGCACGCGTTCATCGGCGTCGAGGAGGTCGAAGCTCCAGCTGACAGTCTCCGCCAGCGTTGCCTGCCGGTCCGGAGTACCTCGGATGCGCGAGGCGAGCGTCGTCAGCGCGTCGTCGAGCAGTGCTGCGATCTGCTTGGGTGCCAGGTAGGCCGACTGCGCTGCCGCGAGCTCGATCGCGAGGGGCATTCCGTCCAGGCGATGGCAGATGTGGGCGACCACGGGCGCGTTGTCGCTCGTGAGACGGAACGGAGGCGCAGCCTCTTGGGCGCGTGCGACGAATAGCTGCACGGACTCATAGATCATCAAGCGGCTGGCATCGATCGGCTCGGACGGATCCGGCAGCCGGAGCGACGGCACGCGCCATGCGACCTCGCCAGGCAGATGAAGTGGCTCTCGGCTGGTCGCAAGAACGGTCATGCCGGGGCAGTCGTTCATGATCGACTGAACAATTGCTGCGGCTGCGTCGATCACGTGCTCGCAGTTGTCCAGCACAACCACGAGCTCACGTGCGGCAAGCTGGGCGGTCAGCGCCGCGACGGTCGGTCGCGCTCCAGAAAGGGTCAACCGGAGCGCGGATGCGGCCGTCGTGATGACCAGCCCGGCGTCTCGGACGCCGGAGAGGTCTATCGTCCATACCCCGTCGGCGTGCGAGGAGGTCTTCGCGAGCGCTCGGGCCACCTCAACCGCAAGACGTGTCTTGCCGGCGCCCCCCGGCCCACACAGGCTGACAAGGCGGTGTCGCGTGCAGAGTGCGACCAGTTCGTCGATCTCTCGATGGCGCCCGACGAACCGTGTCGCCGGACTCGGTAGGTGTACGAGCGCGCCCGGTCTGGCGTCGGCCTGGCCGGAGAGTAAGCGGCGATAAAGGGTCGTCGTCTCCACCTCAGGCGCCGCTGCGTATTCGTCATCGAGTCGGCTCTGCAGCGCCTCATAGACCGCCACCGCGTCCCAGCGCCGGCCCGCGGCGTCGTACGCGGCCATGAGGGCACGATGCACCTCCTCGTCGGTGGGGCGAGCCTCGGCCACTGGCTCAAGAGCGCGAGCCGCCTCGTCCGCCCTGCCCTGCGCAATGAGGCGCGGCGCAGCAGCCAGGACCGCTGTGCGGCGCATTCCCGCTACCCGATCTTGGTAAGGACGCGCCCAGTCCTCGTAACGATCCTCGGGCAGTAGTCCCGCGGAACACCGCCCAGCCAGCCGAAGAAGCTCGTCAGGATCGTCCGCAGCCTGCGCCTCGCCGAGCGCTGCCGCAATGTCTTGGAGATCAGTCTCCAAGCCGCCGTCGGGGCACAGTGCAACGACGCCGTCCCGCAACCGAAGGACATCTGCTGGCGCGTCGACTGTCGCAAGTGCGCGACGAGCCGAGTGCATCGCCTGATGGAGGTTGTTGGTCGCCGCAGCGGCTCCCAGGTCGGGCCACAGCGCCTCGACGACGGCATCGCGGTGCATGCTGTTGCCCTCGACGAGAGCCAGCAGTTTCACCAACGAGCGCGCTTTGCTGAGCCGCCAGACACGTGCTGCCACGAACGTGCCGTCAACCTGCACGTCGAATCCGCCCAGCAACCTGATGCGAACCTGCCGCGGCGCCATGCGCTCAGTGTCTCCCGTGCCGGCGGGCGGCGAACGGGGTGCGCCCTGGATTTTGAGGAACCCTCATGATCAGTCCTGAAATACTCACGCCCATGAGCATCTTGGCGTTGAAGCTGCTGCTGGCGCCGATGCTGGTGGTCGCATCCTCGCTTGCCGGACGACGCTGGGGTCCTCGATTGGCTGGGATTCTGGTCGTCCTGCCCATTGTCGCGGGCCCGATCTTGCTGATCTTGTATCTGGAGCACGGTAGCCGCTTCGCTGCTGCCGCGGCGAGCGCTGCGACTTTGGCGATCGTTCCCTTGGCACTATTCGCGTTGATCTTCGCCTACGTGTCGAAACGTCATGGCTGGCTGCTTACCTTGCTGGCCAGCTGGGTCACGGTGCTTCTTGCCGATCTCGCTCTGTCGCGCATTGTCGTGCCGCCGGCTGTTGCGCTGGTCCTCGCGCTGCTGGCGTTACACGGAGCCGGTGCATTGCTACGTCGCCTTGATGAGCCGCCTCCGCCGCCGGCGCTGACGCCCTGGTGGGATCTGCCCGCCCGGGCGCTCGCCACGGCGCTCCTCGTCTTGCTCGTGACAGGGCTTGCGGGCTGGCTCGGTCCCGCGCTGACCGGTGTGTTGGCGCCCTTTCCGATCGCGTTGAGCGTGGTCTGCGCCTTCACGACGGCACAGGCCGGTCATGCAGGGGTCCTGGCGCTGCTGCGCGGAATCGTCCCGGGCCTGGACGGTTTCGCGCTGTTCTGCTTTCTCATCGCGATCTTGATCAACAGGGTGGGTGGCGCCGTCGCGTTCGGCGTGGCTACTGCCGCCGCGGTGATCTTTGCGATCATCCTGGCTGCATGGACACCGGTCGACCGGCGATGACGCGGGCGTGCCACATTCCCACCAGGCACGGCCGCGATTAGGGTCAAGCCCATGACCGTTCGACGCCTGCGGACGTCGTGGCCGGCCATCTTGATCGCGAGTGCCTTTCTCGCCGCCGGATGTCACGCCACTCCACCCGGCGGTGGCGCTTCTCCCGTTGTGGTGTCACCCGCACCACCGCCGGTTACGCCGTCGGCCGCCGAGACGTCGATCCTCCCTCACACCGCGGATCACAGGTCGAACGATGGCGCCGACAATCCGATCGACCAGGTGATCGCCATCTCCATCGATGGCCTCAATCCGGACGCGATCAAGCAGCTAGGACAATCGGGCACTCCAGCGTTTCACCGGCTGATGAGCGAAGGCGCCTACACCCTGAATGCCCGTACGGTGCGCGAGAAGACTTCTACCCTGCCCAATCACACAGCGATGTTGACCGGGCGACGCGTGGACTCCAAGCACGGCGGGCATGGATATTCCGAGAACTTCGACAATGGCGGGACGGTCCATAACGCGGCCGGGCACTACGTAGCGAGCGTCTTCGACGTCGTACACGATCACGGAGGCTCCACGGCTCTCTTCGCCGCCAAGACCAAGTTCAAGCTTTACAAACGCAGCTGGAACACCAAAGGCGCCCCCGACCGCGTCGGACCCGATGACGGACGTGCCAAGATCGATCGATTCACAATTGATCACAACAACACTCGTCTTGTCTCCAAACTCGACGCCGAGCTGCGCCACAAACCGCGAGAGTTCACCTTCCTGCACATTTCGCTACCGGATCGTGCCGGACATGCTCACGGCTTCATGGGCTCGCAGTACATCGCGGCCGTCAAACGCACTGATCGTGCTCCTCGGTCGCGTGCTGAATACGGTGGACAACCGATCCCGGCTTACGCAGCCACACACTTGTCCTCCTCACCGCTGATCATGGCGGATGGGGCGGATCGCACTATGCGGCCGGCAAGCTGCGGAACTTCCGAATCCCGTTCATGGCATGGGGACCGGGTGTTCCGGCTGGGCTGCGATCTCTACCGCCTCAACCCCACGTTCCGCAGCCCTGGGAGTAGCCGCACTACCTATCGGGGTAAGCAGCCGATCCGCAATGGTGATCTCGCCAACCTGGCCGCCGATGCACTCGACCTGCCCCGCGTTCCCGGCTCGCAGTTGAACAGCCCGCGCACCCTTGATCTGTTTCGCTAGCCGCCCTCCTGACCGGTGAAGCCAGTGAGGCGTGCGAGCTGATCGGTACGGACCGCGTACACATCGCCGGATCGATCATCGGTGGGGAGTGCGCGCAAGATCTCGATCATGGCCTTGGGCCCCAGCCAGTCGGGCACCGCCCAGCGGTGAGTCTCGACCCGCGAGTGTCGATAGCGATATTCGACCCAGAGCGCTCGTTCGCTCCACGCAGGCGATCGCGCGGGCGATGGCGACCGGAATGTATTCGAAGGACAACGCCGGGATTGGCTGGCTGAGACCACTCAGCACCTCGTGCTCGAAGCCTTCGACGTCGATCTTGCAGAATTGGGGTTCCCCGTAGCGCGCAATGAGCTCGTCGAGGGTAACCAGAGGCACGCTGATGACGGTGTCCCACCGGATCCGCTGGAAACGTCGATCGGCTTGGACATCGTTCATCCAGGAATCGGCGAAGGTCGAGACCGTCGGCGTGCGGCTGCTCAGATGCAGCTTTCCCTCGCCGGTTTCGGCGGCGACTCCGCCGGCCTCGATCGTGACATCTGAATCGCGTCCGTACAGCAGCCGCAACACGGTAACGAAGTCCGGCTGCGGCTCGATCGCGATCACTCGCGCACCAATTCGACGGAAGACGCGGACCCGGTTGCCGACGTGAGCGCCGACGTCGAAAGACAGGTCACCCTCTTGCAGAAACTGCCGGTAGAACGCCTCGAAGCGGCGGCGACGCCACACCGGGCCGTAGTAGGTGACCAGCGAACGGGCGATCCCAGCGGCTCGGCCGATCATGAGGTGCCGCTCTTGCATCGGGCAATTCCTCGAATTTGCCGCTGGGTCTCGACGATCACGATCCCGTCCTGGTGGTTGGCACAACCACCTATCAAACAGGATTGGGCCATCGAGCGGGGTCGGACGCGTTCGTAGGCAAGTGCGCTGCAGTCAATTCCGCAGCAATCAAATGGGGTCGCGTCACCTTACCCGCAGCTGACGCCCACCCCGGGCGCGGACGCCACAGACCACCGGGCCGTCCACGCCCATCGAGGCCATTACCAGTGGTAGTGGCGTGGCCCGTGGTAGCGCCTGCGATGCCGGAAGAGCCCACTGATCAAGAACACCCAGAGGAAGATCCAGACGAGCCACGGAGCACTCAGAACGACGGCGGCAACGACCGCACAGAGGATGAAGACCGGCGCCAACCACATCATCACCGACCACGCGAGTTGGGCCTCGGAGGGACGATTCGACCGCTGCTCTGCGACGGGCTCCACCGTGCGTGGCAAGTCAGCGAACAGCGGTTCGAGATCCTCATTGAAGCGGGCCTTGATTGCCTGCTCCATGCGCTGCTCGAACTCTTCATTGGTAAGCCGACCGGCTGCGAAGTGATCACCAAGCGCGGCGACTGCTCGGTCTCGCTCGGCGTCACCGATGCGGAGCTGAGTCTTCTGCGAGAGCCGGGATTCCACCTGCCCATACTCCATGAGCCCATGCTGCATGGGCCAGACCCACAGCACGTTCCCAGGGGAAAGACCTCTGCCCGGAATATAACGAGTCATGAGCCATTGTCCGGCGCAGTTTCGTCTTCGGCAAGGATCGAGTAGAGCTTCCTACGGAACTCGACCAAAGCGTCGCGACCTTTCGCCTGCTGGGCGGGGGTTCCGGTGGCCACGATCTGCCACACAGCGGCCGCGACCTGGCCGATCAGGGGCTTGATTCCGTCGTCATCTCCGCCGGCCTCACTCATGGCCTGCCAAGGGGCTGATACCTCGTCCGCGTGATCGGTCACGTACGCCCTGCCCTCGTCGGTCAACGTGTACGCGCGCCGCCCACCCTCGGTCTCTACCCGAACGAGACCCTCGTCCTCGAGCTGTTGCAAGGTCGGGTAAATCGAGCCAGGGCTCGGCTTCCAGACTCCGTTGCTACGGGTCGCGATCTCTTGAATGATCTGGTAGCCGTTCATGGACTGCTCCGCGAGGACGCCAAGAATTGCCGCCCGAATATCACCGCGGCGGGCCTTGGGACCGCGCCAGCTGCGACCTGCACCCCACCATGGTCCAAACGGCGCACCAGACGGGGGGCCAACGGGCCCCCGACGGGGCGCCGCCGAACATTCCCCACTGGCCGAACGGGTGCTGACCGCGAGAGCCATGATGTCCCGTCATTTTGGGATGTCCAGTCATTTTGGCCAGCCAGTCGCTGAGCGCACTCCATTCCGGACCGCAGCGGCCAGCGAAACGAGCCCATGGTGCACCCATCGCGTAGGCACCGGTCATGTCGATCACCTGCTTCCGTGACGTTTCCAATCGATACGTCAACGATATATCGCGACAGGTCGGCAAACAACAAACAGCCGGTGCTGACCAGCCGCGCTTCCACCATTCCGCGAGAGGTGGTCGTTCCGTGCCAAGTGTGGTGTCGTCGCCGTGACAAGGATGCTCCGCTTAGCCGCCTGTTTACTGCACAGGCGCGCAGGCGATCAGGTCAGATCCACCCATGCCGTCGCGGTCGAGCGGACCTACCAGCCGCGTTTCCACCACTCCTCGAGATGCGGCCGTTCGGTGCCAAGCGTGGTGTCGTCACCATGACCAGGGTGCACGACAGTGTCGTCGCCGAAACGGTCGAAGATCTTGCTTTCAAGATCATTCATCAGCGACGCGAAATCTTCGGGAGTTGTTGTCCGCCCAGGACCTCCGGGAAACAGGCTGTCCCCGGTGAACAGATGCACCCGGCCGGCGCCTCCGTACGCGAGCGTAATCGACCCCGGCGTATGGCCAACCAGGCCGATGACCTCCAGCGACTCCGACCCCAGATCGATGCGATCGCGATCCCAGACTCCGATCAAGCCCTCGACCCGGGCGTCGCTGCTGATGGCCTCGAGATCGGGCTGACCGCAGACCAGCCGCGCGTGGGTTGCAGCCGCGACGGCGGGCAGCGCCTGCCAGTGATCAGCGTGCCGATGTGTGGTCACGATGGCGTCCAGCGGCAGATCCGAGATGATCTTCAACAGCCGATCATCGTCGTTGGCGGCGTCGATCAGGACAGCGCCACCGCGACTGTGCTGCAGCAAATAGGCATTGTTGTCCACCGGGCCGACACTGACCTTGATCATGGTGACCGAGTTGGACAGACGAGCGACCAACGGTGCGCCGCCTGGCTCGACGTGGTTGAGACCCATGATCAGAATGGCGGAAGTCGCAGCCCGTCGCTCCCCTTGACAGTGGAAGCATCAGTCCGCCCCGTCAACCAGCCAAGGAGATCAGCGCTGCTGCCGCTGACCGCAACGGGCTCTCCGACGCTGCCGATCGCCATCGTGAAACCGGAGTCGGAGGTCACCTGAACCTTCGGAAACTCTTCACGACTTCCCAGCCGGAAGGAGCACCATTCCAGCAGCCATTCAGCGGTCTGGTCGTCAATGTCGCTGATCTCGTACCCGATATCAAGATCAACGTGGTGAATTGTCACCTCGAGCAGCCGCGCCAGCGGCAGCAGCCGCGCCGGCACCCGCACGCCGCGGCTCATCTCGACGACGGCATCCCAGGCGTCGGCGGCATCAAGTTCCTCGAATGCCGAGCTGAGATTTCCTGCTGAGGTATCGAGGTCGATCTGCAGGTCGAGACCAGATCGGCCGGAACCCGCCTCGATGTCGCTCGCCCGGTGCTCGGGGGAGGCGTACATGTCGTGGCGTTCGCCGGTGCGCGCCCACTCGGTGAGCCGGCAGATGCCATCGGCGTGACGTGCGATGTGCGTTGCCACGTGTCCGCGGGTCCAGTCGGGCAGCCGGCTGGGAGCGCGCCATTCGCCATCGCTGACCGAGATCGTGTCGCCCAGCAAATGCTGGGTGGCGGTCCTGACCAGCTGACGCAGCGTCTCCAGCTGCGTCGCGGCAGGAGATGCAGCGGCAGTCATGCCCATACCGTAGTGCCCGGCACCGACTCCCGGGACGCCATCGATGCCATTGCCTTTTCGGCTATCTCGCTGTCAGTGCTGGCACATACGATGTGCTCCGTGACCGACCGTCTCGTCATCCGGGGTGCGCGCGAGCACAACCTGCAGAACATCTCCCTCGACCTGCCGCGGGATGCTCTCATCGTCTTCACGGGGCTGTCGGGATCGGGCAAGTCGAGTCTGGCCTTCGACACCATCTTCGCCGAGGGCCAGCGCCGCTACGTCGAGTCGCTTTCCGCGTACGCGCGGCAGTTCCTGGGTCAGATGGACAAGCCGGACGTCGATTTCATCGAGGGTCTCTCGCCCGCGGTGTCCATCGACCAGAAGTCCACCAGCCGCAATCCGCGTTCGACGGTCGGGACTATCACCGAGGTCTACGACTATCTGCGGTTGCTGTATGCCCGGGCCGGGCGGCCACATTGTCCGATCTGCGGCGAACCGATCAGCCGGCAGTCGCCGCAACAGATCGTCGATCGCCTGATGGCGATGGAGGATGGGACCCGCTTCCAGATCCTCGCTCCGGTGGTCCGCGGCCGGAAGGGGGAGTACGTCGAGGTCTTTCGCGAGCTGGCCGCAGAAGGCTTCAGCCGCGCCCGCGTCGACGGCCAGGTCGTCCAGCTCACCGACCCGCCCGTACTCGACAAGAAGTACAAGCACTCCATCGACGTGATCGTCGACCGGCTCGTGGTGAAGCCGAACGTCAAGCACCGGCTGACCGACTCGGTGGAGACCGCGCTGAAGCTGGCACAAGGCGTCGTATCCATCGATTTCGTGGATCTCGACCCGAAGGATCCACAACGCGAACGCATCTACTCCGAGAAGATGGCCTGCCCCAACAACCACGACATCGGCATTGACGAGCTCGAGCCGCGGCAGTTCTCCTTCAATGGGCCATGGGGTGCCTGCCCCGCCTGTTCCGGGCTCGGGACGCGTATGGAGGTCGACGCGGAGCTCGTGGTCCCCGATGACGACAAGAGCCTCGTCGAGGGGGCGATAGCTCCCTGGTCATCGCCGCATGTAGCGGATTACTTCAGCCGCCTCATCGACTCTCTCGCCGAGAGCGCCGGTTTCTCGACGAGTGTGCCGTGGCGCCGGTTGCCGGCAGCGGCCCAGAAGATGCTTCTTGAAGGAGTGCCTGGGCTGGTGCATGTGCGGTACCGGAACCGGTACGGCCGCGAGCGCAGCTACAACGCCAAATACGAAGGCGTCATCCCCTATATCGAACGGCGGCATTCCGAGGCGGAGAGTGACACCTCACGGGAGCGCTTCGCGGGCTACATGCGTGAGGTGCCGTGCCGGGTGTGCAAGGGCGCTCGGCTGAAGCCCACATCGCTCGCTGTCACCATCGGCGGCAAGAACATTGCGGAGCTGTCGTCCCTGTCCGATCGATGCGACGGCTGAGTTTCTCGGCCAGCTCGAGCTCAGCGAGCGGGAGCGGCAGATCGCCGAGCGGGTGCTGAAGGAAATCAACGAGCGGCTCAGATTCCTGCTCGATGTGGGCCTTGACTATCTGTCGCTGAGCCGTCCCACCGGCAGCCTTTCCGGCGGCGAGGCACAGCGCATTCGGCTGGCCACTCAGATCGGCTCGGGACTGGTCGGCGTCCTCTATGTGCTCGACGAGCCCAGCATCGGGCTGCACCAGCGAGACAACCGGCGGCTGATCGAGACTCTGCTCCGGCTACGAGATCTGGGCAACACCTTGATCGTCGTGGAGCACGACGAGGAAACGATCAAGGCGGCGGACTGGGCGGTCGACATCGGACCCGGCGCTGGTGAGCACGGCGGCCGGGTCGTTCATTCGGGCACCGTCGAGGAGTTGCTGAACAATCGCGAGTCACTCACCGGCGCCTACCTGTCCCGCCGCCGCTCCATCCCGTTGCCGGCGTCCCGGCGCTCTCGTACATCCGGTCGGGAGATCACCGTGCACAAGGCAGCAGAGCACAACCTGCGCAACATCACCGTGTCCTTCCCGCTCAGCCAGCTCATCGCTGTCACTGGGGTGTCGGGATCGGGCAAATCAACACTGGTCAACCACATCTTGTACAACGCCCTCGCGAAGCGCATCTACAACGCCCGCGAGGTGCCTGGTCGCCACCGCTCGATCACCGGAGCCGATCAGATCGACAAGGTCATCCATGTCGATCAATCCCCCATCGGTCGGACGCCACGGTCCAATCCGGCCACCTACACCGGAGTGTTCGACCACGTCCGGCGGCTCTTCGCCGAGACGCCAGAGGCGAAGGTACGCGGATATCAGCCGGGGCGCTTCTCGTTCAATGTCAAGGGCGGTCGCTGCGAGAACTGCACCGGCGATGGCACGATCAAGATCGAGATGAATTTCCTGCCCGACGTGTACGTCCCGTGCGAGGTCTGTCACGGCGCCCGCTACAACCGGGAGACGCTGGAGGTTCACTACAAGGGCAGGTCGATCGCCGAGGTCTTGGATATGTCGATCGAGGAAGCGCTGGAGTTGTTTGCCCCGCTGCCGGCAATCGCGCGGCATCTGAGCACCCTGGTCGATGTCGGACTGGGCTACGTACGGCTCGGGCAGCCGGCGCCGACTCTGTCCGGCGGTGAAGCTCAGCGCGTCAAGTTGGCGAGTGAGCTGCAGAAGCGGGCGACAGGGCGCACCCTCTATGTGCTGGACGAGCCGACAACGGGTCTGCACTTCGAAGACATTCGCAAGCTGCTGGGTGTGCTGGGCCGCTTGGTGGATGCGGGCAACACCGTCGTCGTGATCGAGCACAACCTCGATGTGATCAAGACCGCCGATTGGTTGATCGACATGGGCCCGGACGGTGGTTCGCGCGGCGGCTCGGTGATCGCCGAGGGTACGCCGGAGCAGATTGCGGCCAATCCCAAGTCCTATACCGGCGCGTTCCTCAAGCCGATGCTCGAGGGCCAGGCGGTTCCGATCAAAGCGAGTCAGCCGGCGCTCGTCGCCAGCTGAGAGAGACCTCGATCGAACCAAACAGGCGCCTAATTCGTGTGGCCTCCAAAGGCGTTTTCACGGTCGGAGGCTTCCTTGTCCGAGCTCGGCGACCAGCGGTCACCTCAGGAGACGTCCGCCGCCAGATCAGATTCTGAGGCACTGGTCGCGCAACCGGCGCTTGCAGTGCAGCGCCGGACGGTACTGCGGACCGCTGGACTGCTCGCCCTGGCCAGCGCGGGCGCCGCCGCGCTGGCTGGTTGCTCGGCCGATGCGTGAAAGCGGAACACCTTCCGCCACGCCTGCGACAACGCCGGCCGCCCAAGAGACGCCTGCACCGACGTCACCGTCGCCAACCGCCCAGGCCACCTCGCCGAAACCGTCAGCGTCGAAGACAGCGAAGGCGCCCAAAGGCCCGAGCGTGGCGACTTCGAAGGTGCCGGTTGGCGGCGGTGTCATCTTGCAGGATGCCGACTACGTCATAACCCAACCGAGCAAGGGCAAATACAAGGCGTTCAGCAAGATCTGCACTCACCAAGGATGCCCAGTGGCTGCGATCCGGAACGGGGTCATTCACTGCAACTGTCACGGCAGCGAATACTCGATCAAGGATGGCTCGTGACCAATCCGCCGGCTCCCAAGTCACTTGCCGAAAGCAAGACGACGGTCTTTGAGGGCAAGGTCTACGTTCGCACGTTGCATTAGCTGCAGATGATGCGGGGTCCGAGTTCCTGATGCGCAGTGCCGCGCGAAGCCGTGTCGAGCCGCGATGGCGAGCGTCTGAGTTGAAGGAGTTTATCCACAGATGTCCTCAAGCCGGGTTCCGGAGACAGCCTTTCTGCGTTGTGGTGCATGGCGCTCCACTGAGCGCCCCGGAGATCATCTTGATCGACAACGTGCCCGTGACATCGCTGGCGCGCACAGTGCTCGACCTCGCCGTACCCTGCCCATAACGCAGGCGGTCGCGGCCGGTGATCGCGCATTGGCATTGGGTCTGCGTAGAGAGGACCTCGACGTCGGATTGGCCGCTATGGAACGCTGGCCGAGCATCCGCGCAGAAGTTGGGGAGTGATCCATGTGAGCGCGCAATAGACGTGTCTCAGCAGCGTCCTAGTCTGGGGCGCGTGGTACCTCCAGTCTCGTCTCGGCCGGCGGCGACGTATCGGCCCGCACCGGGATCTATTCCCGATCAGCCTGGCGTGTACCGCTTCTCCGACGCCGAAGGGCGGGTGATCTATGTCGGAAAAGCCAAGAGCCTGCGCTCCCGGCTGAACTCCTATTTCGCCGATCCCGCTTCCCTGCTGAGCCGTACCCGATCGATGGTCAACACGGCCACCAAGGTCGACTGGACAGTGGTGCACAACGAGGTCGAGGCGCTGCAGCTGGAGTACTCCTGGATCAAGGAGTTCGACCCTCGATTCAACATCAAATACCGCGACGACAAGTCGTATCCCTGGCTGGCGGTGACTGTGTCGGAGGAATTCCCGCGGGTCATGGTCGGTCGAGGCGCCAAGCGGAAAGGCACTCGCTACTTCGGCCCGTACTCCCACGCTTGGGCCATCCGGGAAACGGTCGATCTGCTGCTCCGGGTCTTTCCCATGCGCTCCTGCAGGCCAGGAGTCTTCAAGAATCACAAACAGCTCGGCCGGCCGTGCCTGCTCGGGTACATCGGCAAATGCTCGGCGCCCTGCATCGGCCGGGTGAGCGAGGAGGAGCATCGAGCGATCGTCGACGACTTCTGCCAGTTCATGTCGGGCCAGGCCGGCCCCATGATCAAGAAGTTGGAGCGGGAGATGCGCGCTGCCAGTGACGCTCTGGAGTACGAGCGCGCAGCTCGGCTGCGGGACGATATCGGCGCTCTGCAACGAGCCATGGAGCGAAACGCGGTCGTCCTCCGAGACGGTACCGACGCAGATGTCGTCGCCCTCGCCGAGGATCCGCTGGAGGTCGCCGTACAGATCTTCCATGTACGTGGCGGACGCGTCCGCGGTGAGCGCGGCTGGGTCGCCGACCGGTTCGACGATGGCGGCAGCGAGGAGCTGATCGAACAGTTCCTGCTCCAGCTGTACGCCGAGCCGGATCCGACTGCCAACGACCGCGATGCCGTGCCCCGCGAGATCTTGGTGCCGGTGATGCCAGCCTCGGCGGAGTCTCTGACCCGAATGCTCGAAGAGCGCCGCGGCTCACACGTCTTCATCCGGGTACCGCAGCGGGGCGACAAGCGGGCATTGATGGAGACGGTGGCCCGTAACGCTCAAGAGATCTTGATCAAGCACAAGACCACACGTGCTGGTGATCTTTCTACTCGCAACCGTGCGCTGGAAGAGATCCAGGAGGCGCTGGAACTGCCGACCGCGCCACTGCGCATCGAGTGCTACGACATTTCCAACCTGCAAGGCACCGAAGTGGTCGGATCCATGGTGGTCTTCGAGGATGGGCTGCCGCGCAAGAGCGAATATCGGCGGTTCGTGATCCGGCACGTCGACGGGCAGAACGACGTGGCTGCCATGCATGAGGTGATCACGCGGCGGTTCCGGCGACTCATCGATGATCGTGCTGCCATGGCAAGACAAATGGCCAAGGAGACAGCTGATGGACTGGGGTCCGCTGCCGAGGACGATGACGGCCCACTGTTGGTGGATCCGACGACTGGGGCGCCCCGCAGGTTCGCGTACGCACCCTCGCTTGTGGTCGTTGACGGCGGCCCACCACAGGTGGCCGCGGCCGCAAAGGCCCTCCATGAGCTCGGCATTGACGATGTCGCGCTCTGCGGCCTTGCGAAACGCCTCGAAGAGGTGTGGCTGCCAGATATCGACGAGCCTGTGATCTTGCCGCGGACCAGCGAGGGGCTTTACTTACTGCAGCGGCTGCGAGACGAGGCCCACCGCTTCGCGATCACGCACCATCGAGCCCGACGCAGCAAATCGATGGTGGAGTCGATGCTGGATGAGGTGCCAGGTCTTGGCGAGGTGCGGCGTAAGGCATTGATCAAGTATTTCGGCTCGTTGAAGAAGCTGCGCGCGGCGAGTGTTGAAGAGATTGCTGCCGTACCTGGTTTCGGCACCAAGACGGCGACGGCGATCAAGGCCGCATTGCAGCAGGCACCCCGGCCGGAGGCGATCGATATGGCCACCGGCGAGGTGCTCGACACCGCCTAGGCTCGTCCACGACGCGCGATCTCGGAATAATCAACTCTGTGACCAGCCATCATCCCGGGGGATCCCGGGCAGGTCGTCCCTCCGCGGGATCAGCAGAGCCCCGAGGGCCAGCTCGACGCCGAGAGCCCGACCAAGCCGCTCCGGTTGGTCGTCGTCAGCGGCATGTCGGGCGCAGGCCGCTCGACGGCTGCCCACAGCCTCGAGGATCTTGGCTGGTACGTGGTGGACAACCTGCCTCCCAGCGTGCTTCCCGAAGTCTGTCGACAGGCTCGGGAGATCGACCTCACGCGGCTAGCCGTCGTGCTGGACGTTCGTACGCGGGGCTTCTTCGAGCAGTTGCCGACGATGTTCACCGAGCTGGCCGCCATCGGCACGCTGCCGGAGATCTTGTTCTTGGAGGCCGCCGACGACGTGATCGTCCGACGCCAGGAGTCCGTACGCCGTCCGCATCCACTGCAGGGGGATGGTCGGCTGCTGGACGGCATCCACCGGGAACGTGAGACGCTGGCCACGCTTCGTGCGGCGGCCGACCTGGTGATCGACACATCCTCGCTGAACATTCACCAGCTGGGCTCGCGGGTCGCCCACGCGTACGGCGGCAGCACCGATGATCAGCTCCGGGTGACCCTGCTGTCGTTTGGCTTCAAGTACGGCATCCCCGTGGATGCGGACATGATCTTCGACGTGCGCTTTCTGCCCAATCCGCACTGGATTCCCGAGCTCCGGCCGCAGACGGGTCTGAGCAAACCGGTGAGCGATTACGTGCTCGGGCAGCCGGGCGCCGAAGCCTTCCTCACCTCGATGCAGGACCTGATGTCCGTCGTCTCGGTCGGCTACGTCACTGAGGGCAAGCGGTTCGCCACCCTTGCTATCGGCTGCACCGGTGGCAAACATCGCAGCTCAGCCATGGCAGAGGAGCTGGCGCGCCGACTACGTGCCGCGGGCCTGCCGACTACCGTCCTCCACCGCGATCTGGGTCGAGAGTGAGCACCCGCGATTTGGCACGCATCTTCCCGTCGGGCTCATTGGGTCCGACTCTTCCAAACGTCGTCGCCTTCGGCGGTGGGCACGGACTTGCCGCGTCATTGACTGCCTTGCGTCGGGTGACGGACCATCTGACGGCAATCGTCACCGTCGCTGACGACGGCGGGTCTTCGGGCCGACTCCGCGAGGAGCTCGACTGCTTGCCTCCGGGCGACCTTCGGATGGCGCTCGCGGCGCTGTGCGGCGATGATGAGTCCGGGCGCACGTGGGCCGACGTGCTGCAGTACCGGTTCAAGAGCACGGGTCCCTTGGATGATCACGCCATTGGCAACCTCCTGATCGCCGGCATCTGGGAGCGCCTCGGCGATCCAGTCGCAGGACTGGAGATGGTGGCCAAGCTGCTGGGGGCCAAGGGCCGGGTGCTGCCGATGTCCTCGGTGCCGCTGGAAATCGCGGCGGAAGTGATCGGCCTCGATCCGGAGAAGCCGGACGAGCTTTCCGAGATCCGGGGCCAGGCTCGAGTTGCCACAACGGCCGGGGAGGTGTGCTCCGTGCGACTCATTCCGCACGATCCACCTGCCTGTCCAGAGTCGATCGAGGTCGTGCTGGATGCAGACTGGATCGTGCTCGGTCCCGGCTCGTGGTTTACCTCGGTGATTCCGCATCTGCTGGTCCCGAGGCTCGCAGATGCGATTCACGCCACCGAGGCTCGGCGCATCCTCACCCTCAACCTTGAACCAGCCGACGAGACAGCCGGGTTCTCGGCCGCCAAGCACATCGAGTTACTCGCCGACCACGCACCCGATCTGAGGCTCGATGTCGTCCTGGCCGACAGCGCCTTTGCGTCCGACGATCCCCATCTGGCCTCGCGTGCAGAGGCTCTTGGAGCGCGCCTTGTGGTCGCCGACCTCGCCGCACGTGACGGCTCGCCGCGACACGATCCACTCCGCCTCGCCTCCGCGTACGCCGAAATACTCGGCGTCTAAGCGCTCGAGGTCTTGGTTCTGCGTGTCGTCGGTTTCGGTTTCAGGGAGCTGACGTAGGCGTAGCTGGTTTGAAAGTGCTGCGTCAGCTCGTCGACGTTGCGCAGCAGGCTGTCGGGCACCTCGACATACTCCTTCATGACCTTTCCGTACTGCTCACAAAGACGAGTGCCGTATCGGACCAAGAAGGCGTCGCGTTCCCGCTAGGGAGTCGCAGCGCCAGGTGCCCGTCCTGGGTGACGAAGCTGAACATGTGCCCGTTGACGGACGTGTACGGCATCTTCGCGCCCTTGCGCCGCACATCCGGCTGAGTGGCAATGACCTGGTCGTAGAGATCAAGCACATCTGGAGATGTCGGCATGCTCAACCAGCCTTGAACGCCATGAAGGCTGCGCTATCGACGACGACCTGGCGGACGACTGAGCAGTGTCCCTGGTCGGAATAGTCGTTCCTTCCTGGACGGGATGTTCGGACATGAACGTGCGCTCGAGCCGCACCTCAGTATCGTCCATCACTGCTCTGATGCGTTTCGTCGGCCCCTCCCGCACATCGGCGGCGCGAATATCGCGGGCGCGGATCGCGCCGGCAGCCGCCTACTTCGTCGTCGCTCGGGACGAAAAGCGTGTCCCCTCACTCCTCCTCAGCACGGCGTCGCGCGATCCGGTGTTCGATTGCTCCGCTCGCTGCGCTCGCTCCGCGCGGATCGCGCCTGGCAGCCGCCTACTTCGTCGTCGCTCGGGACGAAAAGCGTGTCCCCTCACTCCTCCTCAGCACGGCGTCGCGCGATCCGGTGTTCGGCAAAGCGCCAAGATGCATGGCCAGGCTGTGTAATCATTCAGCAATGGCTATGACCGCCCAGGTGAAATCAGAGCTGGCAACCATCAAGGTGACCAAGCCCTGTGACCGCAAGTCGGAGGTTGCCGCGACGCTCAGGTTTGCCGGCGGCCTGCACATCGTCAGCGGGCGGATCGTGATTGAGGCCGAGCTCGACACCGGCGCCGCCGCACGGCGACTGAGGACCGACATCATCGAGGTGTTCGGCCACCCGAGCGAGCTGGTCATCGTCAACGGCGCCGGCATTCGGCGAGGCACCCACTACGTGGTACGCGTCATCAAGGATGGCGAGGCGTTGGCGCGCCAGACCGGACTGATCGATTCCCACGGCCGACCGGCGCGCGGCCTCCCACCCCAGGTGGTGAGCGGTGGACTCTGCGACTGCGTTGCCGCGTGGCGCGGAGCCTTCCTGGCGCACGGCTCACTGACAGAGCCCGGTCGCTCTATGGCGCTCGAGGTGACCTGCCCAGGGCCGGAGGCGGCACTTGCTTTGGTCGGCGCCGCTCGACGGCTTGGGATATCGGCCAAGGCTCGCGAGGTACGCAACATCGATCGAGTTGTCATCCGCGATGGCGATGCCATCGCTGCGCTGCTGACCAAGCTCGGGGCACATGAGTCCCTCCTGATCTGGGAGGAGCGGCGGATGCGTCGCGAGGTACGCGCCTCCGCGAACCGGCTGGCCAACTTCGATGACGCCAATCTGCGACGCTCCGCCCGCGCCGCGGTCGCGGCCGGCGCCCGAGTCGAGCGGGCGCTGGAGATTCTCGGTGACGATGTGCCCGACCATCTCAGAGCTGCGGGTTTACTGCGCATCGAGAACAAGCAGGCCAGCCTCGAGGAACTGGGACAGATGCACGAACCGCCGCTGACCAAGGACGCCGTCGCCGGCCGGATTCGCCGGCTGCTCGCCACAGCGGACAAACGGGCGGCCGAGCTCGGGATACCCAACACCGAGGCCAGCCTCAGCGCCGACATGCTCGACGAGGAATAGCCGCAAACAAGTCACCTGACCACCAGCAAAACCGGCCGTCACACGTGCCGTCGAAGTTCGTTAAGGTGGTCTCTGGCCCAATTGCCATGGGCCTTCCCCCGCCGAAGGAGATCGTGATCATGACCGTCCGTGTTGGTATCAACGGCTTCGGCCGCATCGGCCGTAACTTCTACCGCGCGCTGCTGGCTTCTGGTGCCGACATCGAGGTCGTCGCCTTCAACGACCTGTTCGACAACGACACTCAGGCTCACCTGTTGAAATATGACTCAATACTGGGCCGGCTGGATGTGCCGGTCGAGGTTGTCGAGGGTGGCATCAAGGTCGGCGACAAAGTCGTCAAGTCCTATGCCGAACGTGATCCCGCAGCGCTCCCGTGGGGCGAGATCGGCGCCGACGTCGTGATCGAATCCACCGGCTTCTTCACCGATGCCACGAAGGCCAAAGCGCACATCGATGCGGGCGCCAAGAAGGTGATCATCTCCGCGCCGGCCAAGAACGAGGACTGGACTGTGGTGATGGGCGTCAACGATGGCGACTACGACCCCGCCAAGCACCACATCATCTCCAACGCATCCTGCACCACCAACTGCCTGGGCCCATGGCCAAGGCGCTCGACGACGGGCTCGGCATCGTCAAAGGCCTGATGACGACCATTCACGCGTACACCCAGGACCAGAACCTTCAGGACGGCCCGCACAAGGACATGCGCCGGGCGCGCGCTGCCGCGCTGAACATCGTCCCGACCTCGACGGGTGCAGCGAAGGCGATCGGCCTGGTGCTGCCTCAACTGAAGGGCAAGCTGGACGGCTATGCCTTGCGGGTTCCGGTTCCGACTGGCTCTGTGACCGACCTCTCCATCGAGGCTCCGCGCGAGACCTCGGTCGAGGAGGTCAATGGCATCATGCAGGCCGCTGCTGATGGCCCGCTCAAGGGATACCTGAGGTACAGCACCGACCCGATCGTCTCAAGCGACATCGTGACTGATCCCAGCTCGTGCATCTTCGACTCCCCGCTCACCAAGGTCATCGGCACTCAGGTCAAGGTGGTCGGCTGGTACGACAACGAGTGGGGTTACTCCAACCGCGTTCTCGACCTGGTCGGCTTGATCGGCGAGCTCCCTCTAGATCAATCTCATCGGGTTGGTCGGTTTCCTACGTTCAGGTAGGAAACCGACGATCTGCACGGGACGCGACGTGTGCAGATGGACAACAACCTGTGCGAAGCTTCCGTCTCCGCATCCAGGCGCCGATCGTGCTCGGGAAAGGATCAAGCGTGAAGTCAGTTTCTGATCTTGGTGACCTCGCTGGCAAGCGGGTGCTGATCCGCTGCGATCTCAATGTGCCGCTGGACGGGCAAACGATCACCGACGACGGACGGATTCGTGCCTCGCTGCCGACGCTGAACCAGCTCCGGAATCATGGCGCCAAGATCATCGTGCTCGCCCATCTGGGCCGTCCCGAAGGGTCAGGTCAACCCGAAGTACTCGCTGGCCCCGGCCGCGAAGCGGCTGTCTGAGCTGCTGGATGCCGATGTGCAGCTGGCCAACGATGTGGTGGGGGAGTCGGCACGAAGCGTGGTCAACGGACTGAGCGATGGCGATGTGGCGATGCTGGAGAACGTTCGCTACGAGCCGGGGGAGGAGTCCAAGGACGACGCCGAACGCGGCGCTCTGGCAGACCGATATGCCGCCTTCGGTGACGTGTTCGTCTCGGATGGTTTCGGCGTCGTACACCGTAAGCAGGCGTCCGTGTACGACGTTGCGCAGCGCTTGCCGAGTGCGGCCGGCGAGCTGGTCAAGGCCGAGGTCCAGGTGCTCGAGCGGTTGATCGAGGCACCCCCGCGCCCGTACGTCGTGGTGCTTGGCGGCGCGAAGGTGTCCGACAAGCTGGCGGTGATCGCCAACTTGATCAAGATCGCAGACACCTTGGTGATCGGCGGCGGCATGGCCTTCACCTTCCTCGCCGCGCAGGGCTACGAGGTGGGCAAGAGTCTGCTCGAGGAAGATCAGATCAAGTCCGTTCGGGGCTACCTGAACGACGCGGCCTCCGGTGGCAAGCAGATCGTGCTGCCCTCCGACATCGTGGTTGCGCCAGAGGTGGCTGCGGACGCGACGCCCACCGTGGTAGCCGCCGACGCGATGCCGCCTGACCAGTTCGGGTTGGACATCGGCCCCGACTCAGCCCGGGTGTTCGCGGGGTGATCAGACCACGCCAAGACCGTCTTCTGGAATGGGCCGATGGGGGTCGCGGAATGGGAGAGCTTCGCCGCCGGAACCAAGGCGGTGGCACAGGCGCTCAGCGAGGCGGATGGGCTGACGGTCGTCGGTGGTGGCGATTCGGCCGCGGCGATTCGCGATCTTGGCTTCAGCGATGACCAGTTCGGTCATATCTCGACCGGCGGCGGCGCGAGCCTGGAGTACCTCGAGGGCAAGACATTGCCCGGCTTGGCCGTGCTTGATGGAAAGGGCTAGCCGATGCCCCGTACGCCGCTGATGGCCGGCAACTGGAAGATGAATCTCAACCACGTCGAAGCCGTTGGCCTGTTGCAGAAGCTCGCGTGGACGCTTGAGGACAAGAAGCACGACCCGGACAAGTCTGAGGTGATCGTGCTACCGCCCTTCACCGACCTGCGGACCGTACAGACGCTGGTTGACGGCGACCGGCTGGAGATCGGCTATGGCGCGCAGGACGTGTCGGCATTCGACGCCGGTGCGTATACCGGAGACATCTCCGCAGACATGCTGGTCAAGCTCGGCTGCAGCTACGTGGTCGTCGGGCACTCCGAGCGGCGACGCTTCCATGGCGAGGACGACAACATCGTCAACGCGAAGACCCTGAAGGCGGTCTCGCGCGGCATTGTCCCGATCGTCTGCGTCGGCGAGCGTCTCGCCGTCCGGCAGCAGTTGCGCCAGGTGCCCGATACGTTGCACCACGTGGAGGGCGCGCTCGCGGGCCTCACGCCGGAGCAGATCGGCAAACTCGTCATCGCATACGAGCCCGTCTGGGCGATCGGCACCGGGCGCGTGGCCACGCCGCAGGATGCCGAGGAGGTGTGCGCGGCGGTCCGCAACTGGATCCGGGAACGTCACGGCGACCAGATCGCCGACGAGATCAGGATCCTCTACGGCGGATCCGTCAACGCGACCAACGTCGGGGCCCTGATGGCCCAGCCGGATATCGACGGCTGTCTGGTCGGCGCCGCCAGCCTGAAGGTCGACGAGTTCGCTGCCATTGCGCGGTTTTACGAGATGCCCGTGATCTGAGTACGCCGAAATCCAACCCTCATTGAGATTTTGACTTGTTTGCGAATCCGTGAGTTAGGCTACGTGGGTGCCTCTCGTCCCGATGATGACCGTGCCGATTCTGATCTTCTCCATCATCTTGGTGATCACCAGCGTCGCGCTCGCGTTGTTCGTGCTGATGCACAAAGGCCGCGGTGGCGGTTTGTCAGATCTCTTTGGTGGTGGGATCTCTTCCTCCCTTGGTGGGTCCTCAGTCGCAGAACGAAATCTCGACCGGCTCACCGTCATCATCGGAGTGGTCTGGCTAGCAGCAATCGTGGCGCTCGGCTTGCTCTACAAGCTGGGTGCCTGACTGCTGACGACCACCGGCCGGTCGCCTGAACTCAAAAACGCTGACTCACAAGACACCGACTCATCCACAGCTAGGAAGGGCGAGGGAGAACGAACGTGGCTGGTGGAAGTGCCATTCGTGGCAGCCGGGTGGGCGCTGGTCCGATGGGCGAGGCCGAGCGGGGCGACGCCGCGCCGCGCCTCTACGTCACCTACTACTGCGCACACGGTCATGAAACGCGGCCCGCGTTCGCCGCGGACGCGGCGATCCCTGAAACGTGGGATTGTCCCCGCTGCGGGTTGCCGGCGAACCTCGATTGTCTGAATCCACCGCCACCGCCGAAGATCGAGCCGTACAAAACACATTTGGCCTACGTCAAGGAACGCCGCACCGACAAGGAGGCGGCCGACATCTTGACCGAGGCGCTGCAGGCGCTCCGCGCCCGGCGCGAACGCGGCGAAGTCATCTATTAATTTGGAGCTGCTCGCGCATCGCGCGCATGGGTCCGCCTACTTCGTCGTCCCTCGCAGAGGGAAAAGCGCCTCCGCTCACTCCTCCTCAGCACGGCGGGCGCGCGATTCCCGACGCTCGCAGCTGACCGAAGCGGCTGCATATGACTGGGTAAGCGGCATGATCCGGGACGCGCGTCCGGAGGAGACGCCCGCGATTGTGGCCGCGTATGACTGGCTGTTTGCGCCTCCTGGGGTACGCCCGCCGGACTGGTCTCCCATTACTGCCACTGATCGTCTGAGAGCGGCCATGGCGGATGATCGGGCGGCCATTCTGGTGGCGGATGACGACCACACACTCGTTGGGTTTGCGACGGTCTATCTGGACATCGTGTCCGTGCGCTTCGGGCAGCGCGCCTGGGTCGAGGACCTTGCCGTCGCGCCGCACCGCCGCTCCAGCGGAATAGGAAAGGCTTTGCTCGATGCGGGGAAGGCCTGGGCTCGTGACCATGGCGCTGTTTGGCTTGGGCTGGAATCGGGAGCGGCGCGCCTCGATGCCCATCGCTTCTACGAGCGCGAAGGTCCGGACGGCTGGTCCCGATCTTTCAGATGGACGCTCTAGGCAGCGCTAGATGCGGCCGCGCTGCTGCAGATCAGCCGGCAACTCGGCGGCCGCGTCCCGGTCCAGCAGCCAGAGGGTTCGCTCCACCCCCGACACCCCAGCGGCAGGCACCTGCACCGGCCCGGCGCCGAGGAGCGCCATCTTTGCGGCTGCGGCCTTGTCGGCTCCGCTGACCACGAACCAGACCTCATGCGACCGGTTGATCACCGGGAGGGTGAGGCTGATTCGCTCTGGCGGCGGCTTAGGAGAGGCTCGTACAGCGATGACATTCCCTTCGGCGTACGACGAGGGATGCTCGGGGAAGATCGAGGCCACATGGCCGTCTGGTCCCATGCCCAGCAGGCAGATGTCGAAGACGAGATCGCCAAGCTCACGCGCGTACGCCTCAGCGGCCTGATCCAGATCAAGGCCGCCGTCGCTGGGCGGCATCTCGTGAATCCGATCAGGATCGAGCGCCAGCGGGTCTGCGAGCAGGTCAAGAGCCTGCTTGGCGTTCCGGTCAGCGTCGTCGGCCGGGACGAACCGCTCGTCTCCCCACCAGAGCTCGACCCGGGACCAGTCGACGGCGGAGTTGGACCCTTCATTGGCGAGGCGCTGATATGCCCGGGTGGCGATTCGACCGCCGGTAAGCGCGACCTGCGGGATCCTGAAGTCCCGCTGGATCTCGGTGAGCCGCGCCATGAGCCGGGCGGCCAGCGCCTCGGCCACCTCGTCCGGCCCGGCGTGGAGCAAGATCTCGGGGCTGACGCCGCCGTTGGCCGCGCCCATGCTAACGACCTCTCGCTGTCGTCTTGGCGGTCGTTCGTGGCCTTCCTGCCTTCTTCTCCCGCTTGCCGGAGGTGCTCCGAGCGGCGGCCGTCTTGGTTGTCTGCTTCTCACCATCCAGCAGCGACTTGACTGTTCGCTCGTAAACCTGATCAGGATCCATCCGACGCAGTTCCTCGGAGATCAGCTCGGTGAAGTTGCGACGCTTCAAAGCAACGAGCCGTTCCGGCTGGCCCGGCACGGCGTAGGAGGCGAGCAGGCCGTCGGGCCGAGTGAGCGCAATATCTCCCGCAGCGGTGCCCATCCGCACCGCGGTGAGTCCGGGGCCGTCGCTGATCTTGCGGACAACCTGGATCCTCAGCCGGGAATGCAGCCAGGCCGCCAGCAGATCGGCGGAAGGATTGCCCCGCTCAGACTCGACGACCACAGACTTGATCTTGGCCGGGTACTGGTCGAGCGCGGCAGCCAACAGCGCCCGCCACGGAGTCAGCCGGGTCCAGCTCAGGTCGGTGTCGCCCGGGGTGTACTCCCGGGCGCGTGCCTTCAGGGCGGCGAGTGGACGTGAGGAGGCCGCGGCATCAGTCATCCGTCGCATTGCCAGCTGTGCCAGCTCGTCATGCAGGCCGGTTGTTGGGCGCCTTGCCGGGCCACCAGATCACAACCGGGGAGTCGGGCAGCAGCAAAGGTCTGATCACCGAGGCTGGATGTGCGGCAACCGCGCCTCGCATCCTGATCACGACGACCTCGCCCGGCGTGCCCTCACCGATGTGCACCTCGGCATCCAGCGAGGCGTGTCCGTCCCGCCGCAGTGACCACCAGCAAGATCCGTGACGGATGCTCGCGGCCGGCCGCCATGCTGGCCTCCAGCGCGCTGGAGTACTCCGACTCGTCACAGACGACGATCAGGGTCAGCACCATGCCCTGGGCCGGGCTGCCCAGTGCGGCGCCGAGCGCGAAGCAATCTCCGATGAGATCCTGGCCGATGTGGTGCCCTCGAGGGTGATGATCATTACGGCCGCCTCCAGGTGAAGCCGTCGCGGGCCAACATCACGTCGGCGCTCTTCGGTCCCCACGAGCCCGGTTCGTACAACTCAGGCTGCTCCGGCAGGCTCGCCCAGTAGTCCAAGATCGGATCCAGGATCTCCCAGGACAGCTCCACCTCCTCATGCTGCGGGAACAGCGGCGGATCACCCAGCAGCACGTCCAAGATCAACCGCTCGTACGCCTCCGGTGAGGACTCGGTGAAGGATCCGCCGTATGCGAAGTCCATGTTCACCTCGCGGATCTCCATCTGAGTGCCCGGCACCTTGGCACCGAAGCGCAAAGTCACGCCCTCGTCCGGCTGGATCCGCAGCACGATCGCGTTGTAGCCCAGCTCTTCGGTGTCGGTCTTGGTGAAGGGCAAGTGCGGTGCGCGCTTGAAGCCGAGTGCGATCTCGGTCACCCGCCGAGCCAGCCGCTTCCCGGTCCGCAGATAGAACGGCACGCCGGCCCAACGGCGGTTCTCGATGTCGATCCGGATTGCCGCGTAGGTCTCGGTCTTCGAGTCCGGAGGAATCCGCTCCTCCTCGAGGTAGCCCCTGACCTTTTCGCCACCGGCCCATCCGCCCGCGTACGCCCCCCGCGCGGTATGCAGATCCATCCGCTTCGGCGGTCGGGCAGCGGCGAGCACCTTCTGCTTCTCCACCCGGAGCTGGCTCGCCTCGAATGAGTTGGGTTCCTCCATCGCTGTCAGCGCGAGCAGCTGCAGCAGGTGGTTTTGGATGACATCGCGGGCAATGCCGATGCCGTCGAAGTAACCGGCGCGGCCGCCGATTCCGATGTCCTCGGCCATGGTGATCTGGACGTGATCGACGTAGTTGTTGTTCCACACCGGCTCGAACAGCTGATTCGCGAACCGCAGCGCCATCATGTTCTGCACGGTTTCTTTGCCGAGGTAGTGATCGATGCGAAACACCGAGGATGAGGGGAAGACGCTGGAGACGATTCGGTTCAGTTCGCGAGCGCTCTCCAGATTGTGGCCGAACGGCTTCTCGATCACCACCCGGCTCCAACGGCCAGGCTGCTCCTCGGCCAGCCCGTGCGAGCGCAGTTGATCGATGACCGTCTGGAACAGCCCCGGCGGGATGGACAGGTAGAACGCGTGGTTGCCGCCGGTACCGCGGGCCTCGTCGAGATCGACGATCGTCTCGGCCAGGTTGCCGAAGGCTTCATCGTTGCCGATCTCACCCGGCACGAACCGGATGCCTTCCGATAGCTGCTGCCAGACCTCCTCTCGGAACGGGGTTCGCGCATGCTGCTTCACGGCAGCGTGGACGACCTTGGCGAAGTCCTGGTGCGCCCAGTCACGCCGCGCGAACCCGACCAGAGCGAAGCCCGGCGGCAGCAGACCGCGGTTGGCAAGGTCGTACACCGCCGGCATCAGCTTCTTGGTGGACAGGTCGCCGGTGACGCCGAAGATCACCAGCACACAGGGCCCGGCGATCCTCGGCAGTCTCCGATCCTCGAGCTCCCGAAGCGGGTTGGGACGAACTTCCATGAGCACGTGAATCCGCCTCCGGTTCTCTTGAGCTATGGGTCAGAGCGACGCCTTGGCAGCGTCGAGTTCTTGCTGTACGTCGACGACCAGTTCGTTCCAGGACGCTTCGAACTTCTCCACGCCCTCCTTCTCCAGCACGTCGACCACGTCGTCGTAGGAGATCCCGACCCGCTCCAGGTCGTCGAGCACCTGCTGCGCCTCGGCCTTGGTCCCGCTCACCATGTCGCCTCGCACCTCGCCGTGATCGGCAAAGGCCATCATGGTCTTCTCCGGCATGGTGTTCACGGTGTTCGGTACGACGAGTTCGGTGACGTACATGGTGTCGGAGTAGTCGGGGTTCTTGACCCCGGTCGAAGCCCACAGTGGCCGTTGCCGGTTGGCTCCCTTGGCCTCCAGGGCGCCGAACCGCTCGCCGCTGAATTCCTCCTCGTACAACGCGTACGCGAGCCGGGCATTCGCGATGGCCGCCTTGCCGCGTAGTGCCAATGCCTCGTCGGAGCCGATAGCTTCGAGTCGCTTGTCGATCTCGGTATCCACCCGGGAGACGAAGAAGGACGCCACCGACTGGATCTTGCTCAGGTCGTGGCCCGCGGCCGAGGCGCGTTCCAGGCCCGTCATGTAGGCATCGATCACCTCGCGGTAGCGCTCAAGGGCGAAGATCAGCGTCACGTTGACGCTGACACCCTCACCGGTGACCGAGGCGATCGACGGCAGGCCGGCCTTGGTGGCTGGGATCTTGATCAACACATTGGGCCGATCAACCACCTTCCAGAGGTCGGTGGCCTGCGCGGTGGTGGCGTCGGTTTCGTTGGCAAGATCGGGATCGACCTCGATGGAGACCCGACCGTCGACGCCGTTGGATGCCGCGTAGCTGGCGGCCATGATGTCGCACGCATTGCGTACGTCGTCGGTTGTCAGCTCCTTGATGGCATCGTGGAGATCCGCGTCGCGCGCCGCGAGCTGCTTGATCTGCGCGTCGTAGAAGTGCCCTTGGGACAGCGCCGCTGCGAAGATCGTCGGATTGGTCGTGACGCCGCTGACGGAATAGTTGGACACCAGGTCGGCGAGGTTGCCGGAGGTGATGCGCTCGCGAGACAGGTCGTCCAGCCAGATGGATACGCCAGCGTCTGCGAGGGCCTTGAGTCGTTCGCTCATGATCAGTTCTCCTGGATGAGTGGTGGTGGCGTCAGCTGGGCTCAGCTGATCGTGACGCCCGGATGGGCCTCTTCGTCTGCGGGCCCGATCGGCCCGCTGGCTGCCGGATGCGTGGGCGCGGTTGTCCCGGTTGCTGCATCGAGGCTGGATTGTGCGGCTGCCACGACTGTTTCGGGAGTGAAGCCGAACTCCTCGAACAAGAGGCTGCCGGCCGCGCTGGCTCCGTAGTGATTGATGCTGATGATTCGCCCAGCGTCACCGACGAGGTCACGCCAACCGATGCCGACTCCGGCTTCTATCGAGACCCGCGCCTTGATGTTGGGCGGGATGACGGAGTCCCTGTAGTCCTGATCTTGCCCGTCGAACCATTCCCGACACGGCATGGACACCACGCGGGCAGCGATCCCCTGGTCGGCCAGCCGCTGCTGAGCCGTGACGGTGTACTGCACCTCCGAGCCGGTCCCGATCAAGATCACATCCGGGGTACCGTCACAGTCCTTGAGGATGTAGCCGCCCTTGGCGACTCCCGAGGTGTCGGCGAAGCCATCCTCCCCGCGTGGAAAGATGGGCAAAGCCTGCCGGGTGAGGGCCAGCCCGGCGGGTCTGTCTTTGTTCTTCAAGATCGTCGCCCATGCGGCGGCGGTCTCGTTCGCATCGGCCGGCCGTACCACGTCCAGCCCCGGAATCGCCCGCAGCGCCGCAAGATGTTCGATCGGCTGATGCGTTGGCCCGTCTTCGCCGAGACCGATCGAGTCATGAGTCCAGACGTAGGTCACCGGCAGTTTCATGAGTGCAGCGAGTCGTACGGCCGGCCTCATGTAGTCGCTGAACACCAAGAAGGTGCCACCGTACGGCCGTAAGCCGCCGTGCAGCTTGATGCCGTTCATGATCGCGCCCATGGCGTGCTCGCGGATTCCGAAATGCAGCACGCGACCGTACGGGCCGCCGGGGAACATCTTCGTTTGCCGATCGGCGGGGAGGAAGCTGGGCTCGCCTTCCGGGGTGGTGTTGTTCGATTCGGCGAGGTCGGCAGAGCCGCCCCACAGCTCAGGCATTCTGGGAACGATCGCGGTCAGCACCTTCCCGGAGGCTGCCCGGGTTGCCACTCCTTTGGGATCGGCGGACCAGCTGGGCAGGACTTCCTCCCAGCCGGGGCTGAGGTCGTTCCTCGTCAGCCGATCATGCAGTGCCTTGCCTTCCGGATTGTCCGCTGCCCAGCTGTCGTAGGCCTGCTGCCACTCCTGCTCGGCTTGCGCACCGCGTTCGACCAGCTTCCGCGTGTGCTCGATCACCTCATCAGCGACGGCGAAGGTCTGGTCCGGATCGAAGCCCAGCACCTTCTTGGTGTCAGCAACCTCTTCGGCACCCAGTGCAGCGCCGTGCGCCTTGCCGGTGCCTTGCAGGTGGGGTGCCGGCCACCCGATGATCGTGTGCAGGCAGATGAAGCTCGGCCGATCCGTGACTGCTTTCGCGGCGTCGATGGCATCCTGTAGCGCAGCAATATTTTCCTGATAGTGATGGGCGTCGCCGTGAGTCCAGTCGACGGTCTGCACGTGCCAGCCGTATGCCGCGTACCGGGCCGTGGTGTCCTCGGTGAGGGCGATGTTGGTGTCATCCTCGATCGAGATGCGATTGCTGTCATAGATCAGCGTGAGATTGTCGAGCCGCTGCGTGGCTGCCAGCGACGACGCCTCGGAGGACACACCCTCCTCGATGTCGCCGTCCGACGCGAGGCAGTAGATGTGGTGGTCGAACACCGAGGAGCCAGGTGCGGCATCCGGGTCGAGCAATCCGCGGGCCCGACGAGCGGCCATGGCCATTCCCACGGCGTTGGCAACGCCCTGGCCCAGCGGCCCGGTGGTCACCTCGACGCCCTTGGTGTGCGCATGCTCCGGATGACCCGGCGTCAGCGATCCCCAGAATCTGTAGGCCTTGATGTCGTCGAGTTCGAGGCCAAAACCGCCGAGATAGAGCTGGATGTAGAGCGACAGGCTGGAGTGTCCACAGGACAGCACGAAGCGGTCCCGTCCCGGCCAGTTGGTGTTTCTCGGGTTGTGCCGCATCACCTTTTGAAACAACAAGTAGGCGACGGGCGCCAGGCTCATCGCGGTGCCTGGATGGCCGTTGCCGACGTGCTGCACAGCGTCGGCGGCCAGCACCCTGATGGTGTCGACGGCTCGAGAATCAAGATCGGTCCACCAGTCCGGGAGGACTGTGCCAGAGAGGTCTGTGTCGGTCACGCTCACCTATGAAAGATCCTTCCGTGACGCCTACATCTGAAGTGCACGTACGGGCCGCTGATGTACCTGCCCGGGACAATGCGAGCCTATCGGGGGCGAGTCGGCCGCGGATATAGGGTCTGGCCGAGACCGGAGCCTGACATGCGAGGATCTGCGAGAACTCCACGTCATGAAGTGTGAATCCCAACACCGAGCCCTAGACTGCCATTGACCTGGCCCGACTAATAGTGAGTGAGTAGAGCTTGTGACGAGCATCGACGTGCCAGATCGGGTGGCCGCCGACAAGGTTGACATAGGCAGGCGTGCAGCCCGCGTCGATCTCGGGGTGAAGGCTGTTGGTCGCAGCCGTCAGCTCACCCGCATACACGACATTGCCATGGCGTACCTCGGGCTTACCAAACCTCGCATCATCGAGCTTCTCCTGGTGACCACCGTGCCGGCGATGTTTCTCGCCGCCGGCGGAGTCCCGCCACTCACGCTGGTGTTGACGACGATGATCGGCGGCTGCCTGGCCGCCGCCAGCGCTAACGCCTTCAATTGCGTGCTCGATCGGGATATCGACGAACGGATGCGGCGTACGCGGCGCCGTCCGCTGCCTCGACATGCCGTCGGTCCGCTGGGCGCGACAGTGTTCGGAATGATCTTGGGGATCGCCGCAACGCTGTGGCTGGGCTATTTCGTCAACTGGCTGTCGGCTGCCTTGGCGCTGGGCGCCAACGCCTTCTACATCGTCGTGTACACCATGTGGCTGAAGCGACGGACTCCGCAGAACATCATCTGGGGTGGCATCGCGGGCTGCTTCCCACCGTTGATCGGCTGGACAGCCGTGACCGGCAGCCTCGCGCTCGCTCCCTTCGTGATGTTCCTCATCGTGTTCTTCTGGACCCCGCCGCACACGTGGGCTCTCGCCATGCGCTATCGGGAGGATTACGCGGCGGCGAACGTGCCGATGCTGCCGGTGCTGCGATCAGCCCCGGTGGTGGCTCGACAGATCATGGCTTTCTCGGCGGTGACAGTGCTGGTCTCACTCACGCTGTGGCCAGTAGCACATACCGGCTGGTTCTATCCCGCGGTCGCGATGGTCCTCGGCGTCGCGTTGCTGTGGCAGTCAGCTCTGCTGCTCGCCCGGGCACGGCATGGCCTGACCGACGCGGCACTGAAGCCCATGCGGCTCTTCCACTGGACGAACTCCTATCTCGCGTTGCTCTTCGTGGCCGCCGCCGTCGACACGCTGCTGCGCTGACCCGCGGCTTACTGGCCCAGCGACGCGATCATGCGCCGCCGTACCGGTGGCACCGCAGCGATAGTGCGCAAGGCAGTACGGAACGCGCCACGTGCGAGCCGGTTGGCCGAACCAGCCTGCCGCGCGTTGTTGAGCGACCGCCTGACGGCGGCGAAGCCGTAGTCGAGCATCCGTTCCTCATATTCGTGCAGCGCCGGCACCAGGTCCCGTTTTCCGGACGCGACATCGATCAGCTGACGCCGTAGCAGGTCGGCGTCGCGTAGCGCGGTGTTGGCGCCAATGCCGGCCATCGGCGTCATGTTGTGGATGGCGTCGCCGAGCAAGCTGACTCGTCCAGTCGGCCATGGGTCGACGGGGGTTGCGCTGCGTACCCGAATGGCGTTCACGGTCGCCGGGTCTGAGCCGCCGATCAGCTCTCGGAGCGCGGGCGCCCAGTCGGACGTGCGTTCAAGCACGAGGGCCTGCAGGTCCTCCCCGCTCAGCCTCTCGGTACCGCTTGGGAAGCGGCGGGCCTTGTCGGCGTATGCCCAGAACGTGTACGCGGTTGTGTTGTCGAGCAGGAAACCATCCGGCGCTGGCTCGTCGCGGATCGTCTGGCGATCCGGCTGCCACACTGCGGTGAACAGGAAGCCGCTGCCGGCGGGAATGATCATGTTCGCGTCCGCACGGAGCACGCCCGGCAGGTCCGCGCCATCCAAGCGGTACTTGCCGGCTATCGCCACGATGCCGGTATCGATCCGTTCGGCATGCGGAAGCAGCTGGCGGCGGACCCGCGAGTTGGCTCCGTCCGCACCGATCAATACATCGGCGGTGGCGGACGTGCCGTCGGAGAAATGCGCGGTGACCAGGCCGTCGGCGCCAATCTCGTAGCGCTCGAAGGTCTTGCCGAGGTGCACCACGTCATCGAGGTCGGACAGCAGCACCTCGCGCAGACTGATTCGGCTTGCGCCGTAGTGCCCGTCGGCCGGGCCGGCGTCGGGCAAGATCTCCGAGCCGGAGAACCGCAGCAGATCGTCCAGTTGCTCGGTGGCGAATCCAAAGCCGCCGCCGTTGACCGAGACGGAATCGAGGAATTGCTGCCACGCGGCGGGCGGCAGGCTGTCATGCAGGGCGCGGCTGCCGTGCGGGTTGATGTGGATGCGGTAGCCCTGCAGCCAGTCGGTACGAGCTTCGCTGCGCTCATAGACGGTGACCGGTATTCCGGCGCGGCGCAGACCTTGTGCCAGGCAAAGACCGCCGATGCCGCCGCCAATGATCATGACGTGAATCTTCTGAGGAGTACTCATGCCTTGAGTCTTATCCGGGAATGTCACTTTATCAAGTAAATACATGATTATTTCAATTGAAAATATGACTATGTTAGAGTGGCGGCTGTGAGTCAGCCTCGCCGATCTCCCCGTGGTCAGGAGCGCAAGCGCGACCCCGAGCGCACCAAAGAGCGCATTCTGGAAGCCGCAGTGGTGGAGTTCGCCGAGCACGGCTTTGCCGGCGCGCGGATCAGCGCGATCGCCTCACGGGCGGGTGTCAACGAGCAACTGATCTCGTACTACTTCGACAGCAAGGACGGCCTGTACCGGACACTCCAGCAGCGCTGGCGCATGACGAGCGCCGACGCCAGCCGGCCCGAGTTGCCGATCGCCGAGGTGGTCGCCACCTTTCTGCGGTTGGGCGTCGAACAACGCGCCTTCGCTCGGCTGCTGGTCTGGGAGGGCATGGCCGGCGGCGGCAGCGACGCAGAGGAGCCGGACGCGTATTTCACCGACATGGTCGCGGATTTGCGGCGCCGGCAGCGTGCGGGTGAGCTGGCCGTCGATCTGGACCCGGCGTACGTGCTGCTGATGCTCTTCGCGGCGGCGCTCGCCCCGACCGTGATCCCGCAGATTGCCAGGCGTTTTACCGGCCTAGCTGCCGACTCACCGGAGTTCCAAGCCGCGTACGCCGAGCAGTTGCGACGTGTGGTGGAGCGGCTGGCCAACTAGGTTTGACGCGTGGCTCAGTCGGTGGAGCTGACGTTGGATGCGGCAGCGGAGGCCGCGCTGGTGGCTCAGTGGGACCGTTTGGCGGCAGCCGGCCTGGACAGGCCCAGGCGTCCGGAGCCTCATGGGCAACATCTGCCCCATGTCACTTTGTATGCAGCCAATGCTATTCCCGAAGCTGCGGAACCCGCCCTTCCCGAGATCGTGGCCGGGATCGAGCTCACCGTACGCGTCGGTGCGGTGATGATCTTCGGCCCCCGCAACGGCAGATGCATTCTGGTGCGCCAGGTGCTCGCGTCGATGGAACTGCTGGAGCTCCAGCAGCGCGTCGCGCTCGCATGTGGTGCCGATCCTGGGGGCCAGTTCGGGCCAGGGCGCTGGAGCCCGCACGTCACTCTGGCACGCCACCTCCCCAGTGATCACGTCGGAAAGGCGGTTAGCGTGCTGGGATCACGCGGGGAGCTCGACGCGACGATCACGCGTTGTCGCCGCTGGGACGGCCAACGACGCATCGCGTGGTGGCTCACCTGATCCTGCCGGATTCGCGACCTACCTGGCAGCGGCGATGAACGCCTGGAAGATGCCATGCTGAAGTGGGTCGGTATCGGCGAAGTCCTCCAGATGCCACTGCACACCCAGAAACCAGCCTTCGTATCCCGCCAGGGTGACCGCCTCGATGGTGCCGTCGGCTGCGTACGCGGCAGCCACCAGCTTGTCACCGAGCCGGTCGATGCATTGGTGGTGCGAGCACGAGATGGTGATCCGATCGTCGGCAATGACATCGCGCAGCGGCGAGTTGTCGAGCTCTATGTCGTGCACCTTCCCGCGATGATCGCGCCCCACCGCCTCGGTCATGTCCTGCACCAACGTGCCGCCGCGCGCCACGTTGACCACGTGGTTTCCCCGGCAGATTGCGAGCAGCGGAATGCCTTCCGAGATCGCCCAACGGGCCATCGCCAGGTCGAAAGCATCTTGATCTTCGTCAACCCCATACAGGCTCGGGTGGGGGTTCTGGCCGTACCACCGTGGTGACATGTCACCGCCGCCGGGCAGCAGGATGGCGTTGGCCATCCAGAACCGATTTGCCAGCTCGTCGATCCGAGGTTCTGGTGCTGTGGGATGTGCGATGATCGGCTCCCCGCCCGCGGCCCACACGGCCTGTAGCAACTTCGCGGCTGCGACCTCCGCGCGGTAGCGAAGCGCGCTCGCGCTGTCGGAGAACCGTGCCGGGATGAGCACGAGCGGACGCGCATCTGTGGGTTGATCAGGCATTGTCAGAGGCTACGCACGAGATCCAGTTCCGAATCTCCCGGAGCCTCTCTTTCGCCCGAGCTTTCGGATGCTGGCAGCGGCTGTCTCACGGTCCCCATTGTGCTCCGACCGGCGAGCCAGGTGATGGCGCCATAGCGAGGAGGTATCCCGTGGCAGCCGGCAGTTGCAGGCTACCGTCCCCCAGCAGACGGGTGGGGTATCCGGGCGCGCCGTCAAGGTCGCGTTCAGGCCACCGAGGTGCGGACCTCATTGCGCCAGGGCGGTCTGTACCGAGCTACCTTCCAGCTACAACCCATCGATGTCCGGATCGGCCGTCTCCCTCGCCAAGCTGATCGCTGAGCACGAGGGCATGAGCTAACGGGTGGAGCCTGAAGTGCCTAGCCGCATCGAGCTGCCCGCCACAACGGTCACCAAGGAGAATGTCGCTGCGGTTCAGCACCTGGGTTACTGAGCAATGCCAACCGACTTGTCAGTGTCTCAGGCCTACTACTGCCGCGCTGACACTCGTTACGGGGTGCGTGACATCGAGCGTCGCGACACGGAAAGCATCAAGTTGGTGACCGCGGCAATGGCCAGTGAAGCGCCCAGTAGGTGCATTGCAACGAGCCAGATTGGCAGTCCCGTCTGGTACTGAGCTATGCCGATCGCCACCTGGACCAATTCGACCAGGAGCAACAACAGCACGGCCCGGCTACGCAGCAGGACGAAGCAGATCACGCTGGCGGCGACGGTCGCGTAGACCACGCTGGTGTGCAAGCGGGTCAGCAGCATGCCGTCGAGGGCGTTCCGTGGAGCGTTCTCATCGCCGGCATGCGGCCCGCTGCCGGTGACCAAGGTGCCTAGCCAGACCGCCAGCCACAGCAGAACGAAGGCGACCCGGGTCGCGATTACCGAAGGCCGTGACGCACGTGCCGGTGCAAGATGCCAGGTCTTCCGCACGAGCCAGACAGCGAGAGCGATCAGCACCATGGACAGTAGGAAGTGCAGACCCACCACGTACGGGTTGAGTTGAGTGCGGACCGCGATCCCGCCGATGACACCTTGGAGCGGGATGCCCAACGCGAGCCCGCCCGTCAGCCAGCGCAGGTCCGGTCGCGGTCGCCCATTTTCCTTGTAGAGCAAAGCGCTGACGAAGGTGAGTACCGCCGCGGCAACCAGCACCAAGGTCAGCAGCCGGTTGCCGAACTCGATGGCGCCATGGATGCCCAGTTGGGGATGCGAGACGTAGGAGTCTTCGGTGCACCCCGGCCAGGTCGGGCAGCCAAGCCCAGAGCCCGTCAGCCGAACCAGCCCACCGGTCACCACGATGACGATGTTCATGATCAACGAGACGACTGCCCAGCGGCGCAGAGCGTAGGGCCCGCGGACGATCCGCAGCAGCGACGGGCCGCTGCTCTGCGCTGCTTCGGCCTCTGGGCTCAGCTGCCTTACGACGTCCAACGAAAGCCCTTCCATGCAGCGAGTCCAGCGGCCACGAGCCAGGCTAACAAGACCAGCACCGACCAGCCGAGGATCTGTCCATTGGCGGCTGCGCGCAGTCCCTCACCCAGTGCAGCCGTTGGCAGCGCCCCGATCACCGGACGCAGCACGGCTGGGTAACGGGCGAGGGGAATGATCAGAGCTCCGCCGATGAGCAAGATCACATAGATCAGGTTGGCAAGCCCTAGCACGGATTCGGCGCGAAGCCGGCCCGCGAGCAGCAACGCGAGGCACACGAATGTCGCCGTGGCCAAGATCACCAGCAGGACGGCGAGCAAAGCCGAAAGCGGCGTAAAGGCGGGGCGCCAGCCCAGGCCGAGTGCCGCACCGGCCAAGATCACCAGCTGACCGAGCATGATCATGATCACCGCCAGCGCCTTGCCGGCGAGCAGGCCGTGCTTTCCCAGTGGGGTCGTCGCCAGCCGCTCCAGCACCCCGTATCGGCGTTCGAACGCCGTGGTGATCGCTGTCGAGGTGAATGCCGAAGACCACACCGCGAGTGCTAGCACTGACGGCCCGAGGACTTCCATGCTGCCGATCGACCTCGTCGCGAACCGGCCGGCGACGAGGATCGCGAGCGGAATCACCAAGGCCAGCAGGAGCTGCTCACCATTGCGGATCAGAAGTCGCGCCTCGATGAGTCCGTGCCGGATGATTCGCTTCGCGGGCGGTGCCGGGGCCGGTGCGGGGGAGAGGTCGAGTGCTGTCACGACGCGGCTCTCGCGGTGGTGTGGGTGAGGAAGACGCTTTCCAGAGTTCCGCCGGACTGTGTGAGCTGACGCACCGTGCCGGAGATGGTGACTCGGCCGCGATCCACGATGAACACCTGGTCGGCGAGGGCTTCCGCCTCATCCATGGCATGAGTTGTAAGCAGCATCGTGACGCCGTTCGCGCGAAGCTCACGCATCAGCAGCCATGTCGCGCGCCGGGCATGCGGGTCCATGCCGGCCGTGGGTTCGTCCAGGAAGACCACCTCCGGCCGTCCCACGAGCGCACCCGCCAGATTGACTGCCTGCTGCTGCCCGCCGGACAAGCGCCGGTATGGGGTCTTCGCGCATTCGGTGAGCCCCAGGCGTTCGACAAGTGCAGGTACCGGCAATGGATTGGCGTAGAGGCCCGCCAAATAGTGCAACAGCTCGATCGCCTTGATTCCTGACCAGGATCCGGAACTTTGTGGCATGAGCCCGATCCGCGCGGCCAGCTGTCGAGAGCCAGCGGGGAGGCCCAGCACGTCGATCGTTCCTGCGGTCGGCCGAATCAGACCGGTGCAGCAGCGGATCAGCGTTGTTTTGCCTGCACCGTTGGGACCCAGGACGGCAGTGAGTGCCCCAGTGCTTGCTACCAGCGAAAGCCCGTCGAGAACCGCGCGGCCGCCGAATCTCACGATCAGGTCGGTTACCCGAACGGCGCTGTCGGGACTGGGCACCGATGAATTCTAGACGGGCTGACTGGGTGGTTGATCGGTGCACTGTGAGCCTGTCGAAGACCGCCCCTCGACAAGTTTGGGACCTCGGGGCGCAAGGTTTGGGACCTCGGGGCGCAAAGTTCGACGGCCCGGGGCGCCCGAACTTTGACAGCTCAGGACGCAAAGACGGTGCGTGCCAGAAAGGGCGTACGGAAGATGCCTCGAGGGTCGTACGCCTCGACCAGCCGGCGGAAGTCTCCAAGCCGTGGATACAGCTCGGACCAGTTGTGAGCATCGCCAAAGACCTTTGCCCAGTGCGGCCGCGGCTGGAACGGCTGCAAGGCTGCCTCAATTCTGTCGACAAGTGTGGTCACGGCGGCAGCATCGGGTTGCCAGGTGAAATGGACCCCGAATACGTCTCGCTGATAGGCCGAACTGAGCCAGAGCTCGTCGGCCGCGACCGTACGGATTTCAGCGCTCTTCACCAGCGGTGCGATAGCAGGTCCCAGCTCGCGGAGAGCTTCGATGGCCGAGCTGGCGTACCGCCGGTCCATCAGATACTCACTTTGGATTTCCGCGCCGCTGCTCGGGGTGAACTCGAGCAGGAAATGGGGCAGCCGTGCATACCACGGACCTGGCTCGCCAAGCTGAGGCGTGCAGTGCAAGGGATCGTTGCCGCGCGTCACGTGCAGCTTCTGGGTTGCCGCCTTCGCCCCGAACAGGTCGCCTGGCATTGTTGCAGGCTGACCATCGTCCAGCCGCGACTTGACCCAGAGCATGTCGAGGTCATCGCCGGCAAAGTCGGTGATCGCACTGACGCTGTAGCCGGCGCCCATGACGTCGTCGAATGAGCTGGTCAGCTGATCCCATGGCAGGTGCTCGTAAACGTCTTGGCGTACGTCGAACGTCGGCTCGATGGCGAGAGTGAGCTCGGTGACCACACCGAGCGCGCCTAGGTGAACCACCGCGCCGGCGAAATCGGGCGATGTGTGATCGATGCGCACCTGATCGCCGGTCCCGGTGATCAAGTTCACTGCCGTCACCGCGGAGGCCAAGGACTGATTGGCGTTGCCGGAACCATGCGTTGCCGTTGCTACCGACCCGGCGACCGAGATGTGCGGCAGAGACGGGAGATTGCTCACGGCCCAGCCAGAGTCCTGGAGCCGGCGTGCCAGGTCGCCGTACCGGATGCCTGCCGGAACCGACACTGTGCGGGCGTCCTCATCGATCGTGATACCGCCAGCCAGGCTCTGGAGCGTGATCAGCCCGGCGGCGTCGGCGACGCCATTGAAAGAGTGCCGGGTTCCGAGCGCATGCAGCGACGGACGGGCGGTCGCGATCAGCTGTTGCAGCTCACTGATCGTTTGCGGCCGGTAGATCTGCTGCGCTGCGTAGGTGTAGGTGCCACTCCAATTGCGCTCTGGTGTCGTTATGGAAGCCATGAGGTGATCATGCAGTACGCGCCGCGTGCCGGCTCATGGCTGGCCGTTGGCGGAGAGGATGTCCGTGAGGTCGTACTTGACCGGCTCCTCCAGCTGTTCGTACGTGCACGAGCGCGGCTCACGATCGGGTCGCCAGCGATTGAACTGGGCAGTGTGCCGGAACCGGTCGCCCTCCATGTGCTCGTAGCGGACCTCGACGACGAGCTCGGGCCGCAGCGGAATGAATGAGAGGTCTTTGTTCGCGTTCCATCGGCTGAACTCCGAGCTGCGCGGGTTACGAGTGGTTCCTTCCTGCAGTTTCGCCCAGTCCCAGGGGTGGTTTTCGAAAGTGGTCACCAGCGGTTGCAGTTCGTTGAACAGTTCCTTCCGTCGGGCCGCGGGGAAGGCGCCGATCACGCCGACGGAGGCGAGCGACCCGTCCTCCTTGTAGAGGCCGAGCAGCAGCGAGCCGATACTGTCCGGTCCGCTCTTGTGTACGCGATAGCCCGCGACGACGCAATCCGCCGTGCGCTGGTGCTTGATCTTGAACATGGTGCGCTTGTCAGGCTGGTACGTGCCGGCAAGCGGCTTGGCCACCACTCCGTCCAGCCCGGCGCCCTCGAATTGGGAGAACCACTGCACGGCCATCTCGTGATCGCGGGTGGCCGGCGTGAGATGAATGGGCGTATTGGCGCGGGCCAGGCATTCCTCGAGAGTCGCCCGGCGCTCCTCGAAAGGCCGCTGGGTGTAATCGGTGTCGTTCAGCGCGAGCAGGTCAAAGGCAATGAAGCTCGCCGGCGTCTCCTGCGACAGCAGCTTGACGCGGCTAGCGGCTGGGTGGATCCGCTGCTGCAGCACCTCAAACTCCAGCCGGTCGCCGATCACGACGACGATCTCGCCGTCGATGACGCACTTCTCGGGCAGATTCGCTTGGACCGCCTCGACGATTTCAGGGAAATAGCGAGTCATCGGGCGCTCGTTGCGAGAGCCGATCTCCACCTCGTGTCCGTCTCGGAACACGATGGAGCGAAACCCGTCCCACTTCGGCTCATAGCTGAAGGGACCCTCCGGGATTCGGGGCACCGCCTTGGACAACATCGGGGCAACCGGCGGCATAACAGGCAGCTGCATGCTCGCTATTGTCACCCACGGTGCCTGGGCGGCCGGCTCCGACTGTCGGTACCGGATGGGAGGCTGGTTGGCATGTCAGATCCAACATTCGCCGTGTCCGACGGGGTGCTGGACGATCTTCGGGTGCGGCTGCAGAACACGCGATGGAGCTGACCGCCCTCGCACAAGAATGCGGCAGGTGCTGAGCACAATCGCGATCGCGAACTACCGATCATTACGCGACCTCCGTCTCCCGCTGGACCGGCTCAACGTCGTAACCGGTGCAAACGGCACAGGCAAGTCCAGCCTCTATCGCGCCCTGCGATTGTTGGCCGACTGCGCATCGGGTCGGGTCATCTCATCCCTCGCCCGCGAGGGCGGCCTCGATTCGGCCTTGTGGGCCGGGCCTGAGCAGCTCGCCGCGTCCGTACGCGCCGGACGGCATCCCGTCCAGGGCACGGTACGGTCGGGACCGATCAGTCTCCAGCTGGGCTTCGCCTCCGACGACTTTTCGTACTTGATCGACCTCGGCCTTCCAACAAGAAATGCGACGTCTGCCTTCAACCTCGATCCTGAGATCAAACGAGAGGTGGTCTGGAGCGGGCCCATCATGCGGCCGGCGAGCGTGCTGGTCAAACGAAGGCGTGCTCTTGTCGAGCTCCGCGGGACTTCGAGGGCTGATTCCTGGGAAAACTTCGAGAGTGCGCTGCGACCGTACGAGAGCGTGCTCACCGAGGTGCTGGATCCGGTGCGCGCCCCCGAACTGGTGGCGGTCCGGGAACAGATTCGCAGCTGGAGGTTCTACGACCAGTTCCGCACCGACGCCGACTCCCCAATCAGGCAGAGCCAGATCGGCACTCGTACGCCGGTGCTCGATGCCGAAGGCCGAGACCTCGCGGCTGCCCTCCAGACGATCATCGAAATCGGCGACGCCGATGCGCTGCACGGCACGATCGATGACGCTTTCCGCGGCTCCGAACTCCAGGTGGTGGAGACCCGCGGACGATTCGATGTCGAGTTGAGGGCCCACGGTCTGCTGCGGCCCCTCACCGCTGCCGAGCTCTCCGACGGAACCCTCCGCTACCTGTTGCTGGTCGCCGCGCTGCTGAGCCCGCGACCGCCATCATTGATGGTGCTCAACGAGCCGGAAACCAGCCTGCACGCCGATCTGCTGCCTGCGCTCGCTCGTCTCATCGCCCGCGCGAGCACTCACACTCAGATCATCGTGGTCACCCACGCCAAAGATCTCGTCGCCGCTCTATCCACGATCGGTGCCCAGCCGCTCTGCCTGATCAAGGAGTTTGGCGCGACAACGCTGGAGGGCATCGGACCCCTGGAGCAGCAAGCATGGAACTGGGGTTCGCGTTGAGCGGCTTCACGGGAGGATCAGTGAGCCAGTGATAGAAGTCGATCATGCGCGAGGTTGATCTCACGACGACTGATGGTCGGGTGCTGCACGCGTACGACGTGGGCTTCACCGGCCGGTCTGATGAGTTGGTCGTTTTGTGGCATGGCGGCACGCCCAACACTGGTGCCCCGCCAGAGCCACTGTTCGAGGTTGCGCGTTCTCTGGGCCTGCGCTGGATCGGCTATGACCGACCAAGCTACGGAGGCTCCAGCCCTCATCGCGGCGCGACCGTCGCATCAGCCGCGGACGACGCCGCCCAGGTTGCTGATCTCCTAGGCGTCGAACACTTCGCGGTCGTCGGCCACTCAGGTGGAGGACCTCGTGCCCTGGCATGTGCCGCATTGCTCCCCGGCCGGGTGCCAGGTGCGATCAGCATCTCTGCGCCGGCGCCATGGCCCGCCTCAGGTCTGGACTACTTCGCCGGAATGGCTGACGGCACAGCTCGGGAACTGCGTGCCGCGGCGCGAGGCCGCGCGGAACTCGAACGGGTCCTCGCTGAAAACGAGTTCGATCCAGCGGCCTTCATTGAGGCCGACTACGCAGCACTTGACGGCAACTGGTCCTGGTTCAACGGCATTGTGCAGGCCGCGATGGTCGATGGGCCTGACGGCATGATCGAGGATGATCTTGGGTCAATGGCACCGTGGGGCTTCGATCCGGCAATGGTCACGGCACCGGCGTTGATCATGCACGGGACGGATGACCGGATGGTGCCGAGCTCGCACGCGGAGTGGATCGCCGCTCACTGTCCGGCTGCTGAGCTGCGGCTGGTCCCGGAGGAGGGTCACGTCTCAGTGCTCAACTCCGCGTCTGATGCACTTGCGTGGCTACACGAGCGGTCATCGCGGAGTCAGAGATAGGACGAGAGGAGGGCGAGCGCGCGCTCGCTCAGCGACTAAGGCGAGCCTTATTTGAACCGGGTTGTTGAATTAGGGCACACTGGCGTTGTGAAAAAAGACCAGCGAGTCACCTCGGGTGCGGCTGGGGTTCCTCAGAGCGTAGAGACCGACGCATCGACGCGGCAGCGGGTAGCGAGTTCCATCCTCGAGCACGGGCCGTCGACTGCTGCGGAGTTGGCCGAGCGGCTGGGGCTGACCCCGGCCGCGATCCGTCGGCATCTCGACGTACTGCTCGCCGCTGGGCATCTCGAGGCCCGTGAGCGGCGCGTCTACGGCACTCGCGGTCGTGGTCGCCCTGCCAAGGTCTTCGTGCTGACAGATGCTGGACGTTCGGTCTTCTATACCGCTTACGACGGCCTGGCTATCGAGGCTCTGGAGTTCCTTGCCGTCTCGGCTGGCCCGGAGGCTGTCACCCTCTTTGCGGAGTCGAGAATGGCTCAGAGCGAGAGGCGCTACCAGGAGCGGATGGCCAACGCCGCACCGGACAGCACACCAGCGCAGGCTCTCGCCGTCGCCTTGTCCGAAGACGGCTACGTCGCGTCCACACTGCCTTCGGCGATCGGTGAACAGCTGTGCCAGCATCACTGCCCGGTTGCCCACGTGGCCGAACGCTTTCCCAAGATCTGCGAAGTTGAGACGGCCGCATTCTCCCGTCTTCTCGGCGTCCATGTGCAGCGCCTCGCCACCATCGCACACGGCGACGGTGTCTGCACGACTCATGTTCCACACGTGTCCGCACTATCTGGGCGCAGCACGATGACCGATATGACCACATCCGAAAGGCCATGATCATGACCCAAACTCAGGATCCCACCGTTACCCGACCGATCGGTACCGGCCAGACGCAAGATCAACATCTGGCTGCCCTCGGTCACTATGAGTGGGGCTGGGCGGATAGTGATGTTGCCGGAGCCTCGGCGCAGCGTGGCCTGACCCCTGAGATCGTCGCCAATATCTCCCGGCTCAAGAACGAGCCGAAATGGATGCTTGATCTGCGGCTCAAGGGCCACCGGCTCTTTGGCCGCAAGCCGTTGCCCACCTGGGGGGCCGAGCTCGGCGAGATCGACTTCGACAACATCAAGTACTTCGTGCGCTCCACAGAGAAGCAGGCGACGTCGTGGGACGAACTGCCTGCCGACATCAAGAACACCTACGACAGGCTGGGCATCCCCGAGGCGGAGAAGGCACGGCTGGTGGCTGGTGTGGCGGCTCAGTATGAATCAGAGGTGGTCTACCACAAGATCAACGAAGAGCTCGAGCGCCAGGGCGTGATCTTCCTCGACACCGACACCGGGCTCAAGGAGCACGAGGAGCTCTTCAAGGAGTACTTCGGCACCGTGATCCCGGTCGGGGACAACAAGTTCGCGTCCCTGAATACCGCAGTCTGGTCCGGTGGCTCCTTCATCTACGTGCCGAAGGGCGTCCACGTCGAGATCCCGCTGCAGGCCTACTTCCGGATCAATACCGAGAACATGGGCCAGTTCGAGCGGACGCTGATCATCGTCGACGAGGGCGCGTACGTGCACTATGTCGAGGGCTGCACCGCGCCGATCTACTCCTCCGACTCGTTGCACTCGGCTGTGGTGGAGATCATCGTCAAGAAGAACGCGCGCTGCCGCTACACCACGATCCAGAACTGGTCCAACAACGTCTACAACCTGGTGACCAAGCGGGCCACCTGCGAAGAGGGCGCGACCATGGAGTGGATCGACGGCAACATCGGATCCAAGGTCACCATGAAGTACCCGGCGGTTTACCTGATGGGGGAGCACTCTCGCGGGGAGACCCTGTCGGTCGCCTTTGCCGGCGAGGGTCAGCACCAAGACGCAGGTTCGAAGATGGTGCATTGCGCGCCGCACACCTCGAGCTCGATCATCTCCAAGTCAGTCGCCCGGGGTGGCGGGCGTACGTCGTACCGCGGCCTGGTCCAGGTGCAGGAGGGTGCCCATCACTCAGCCAGCACCGTGAAGTGCGACGCGCTGCTGGTGGACACCATCAGTCGCTCCGACACATATCCCTACGTCGACGTACGTGAGGACGACGTGTCGATGGGTCATGAGGCGACAGTGTCGAAGGTCAGCGAGGACCAGCTTTTCTACCTGAGAAGCCGAGGTTTGGGCGAGGACGAGGCGATGGCCTTGATCGTCCGCGGCTTCATAGAGCCGATCGCGCGTGAACTACCAATGGAGTACGCGCTTGAGCTCAACCGGCTGATCGAACTCCAGATGGAGGGTGCGGTCGGCTGATCACACATCGCTGAACACCCACCAGACGGAACCAGAAAGAGACCTTTCGACGTGACCTTGCTTGATCAGGCTGCCGCACGGGTAGCCGATGCGGTGGAGAGCCGCCAGAAGGTGGCCAGCCGGCTGCACCCTCCCGGCTCCTTCGATCTCGCTGATCATCCTGTGCCGACAGGCCGGGAGGAAGCATGGCGGTTCACTCCGATAAAACGGCTGAAGGGCTTGCACGACGGCACATTCGTGCCCGGCGGTAGCGCGCAGGTGGAGATTCAAGCGCCGCCGGAGGTTGTGGTGGACATGGTGGAGCGCGATGATCCGCGCTTGGGCATGATCTACATCCCCAACGACCGTGTCGCAGCCCAGGCCTGGGAGTCTTTCGAGCAGGCCCGGATCCTCTCGGTGCCAGCCGGCGCAGAATTGGACGAGCCGGTGGTGGTGAACGTCTTCGGCACGGGCAGCGAGGCGCGCGGTATTCAACCATCTTGTCCTGGACATCGGCGCCAACGCTCGAGCCACCGTCGTGCTGCAGCATCAGGGCTCGGCCGTGCTCGCCGGCAACGCCGAGATCATCGTCGGAGACGGCGCCTCGCTCATTCTGGTGTCGGTGCAGGACTGGGAGGACGACGCGGTCCATCTCGCGCACCTCCATGCCCGTATCGGACGCGACGCTAGCTATCGTCAGGCGCTGGTGAGCATCGGCGGCGACGTGGTCCGAATCTCGTCCTCTGTGGACTTCGCTGCGCCGGGCGGCGAGGCCGAACTGTTAGGCCTGTACTTCGCCGACGCCGGCCAGCATCTCGAGCACCGGCTGTTCGTCGACCACAACGCCCCGCGCACCCGCAGCAACGTGGACTACCGGGGCGCGTTGCAGGGGCAGGGAGCACACACTGTCTGGATCGGGGATGTCCTGATCCGGAAGGTCGCCGAGGGCATCAAGACCTACGAGTCCAATAAGAATCTGGTGCTTGACGGACGGTTGCCGTGCCGACTCGGTGCCCAACCTGGAGATCGAGACCGGTGAGATCGAGGGTGCCGGCCACGCATCCACGACCGGCAGATTCGACGATGAGCAGCTGTTCTACCTGCGCAGCCGGGGAATCGAGGAGGCCGAGGCCCGTCGCCTGGTTGTGCACGGGTTCTTCGCCGATATCATCCGCAAGGTCGGCGTACCGGAGATCGAGAAGCGGCTGCTCGAGGCGGTCGAGGCCGAGCTGGCGATCAACATAGGGCTTCCGTCGTGAGCACGCTGGTTCGTGTGTGCTCCGTCGCGGACGTCGCGCCTGAGTCGGCTATCCCGGTCGAGGTGCCCCGGAACGGCAATCGTTTCGAGCTGGCCATCGTGCATAGCAACGGGAGCTTCTACGCCATCGCCGACGAATGCTCGCACGCCCAGATCCCGCTGTCGGAGGGAGATGTTGGCGACGGCGAGATCGAGTGCTACCTTCACGGGTCGCGCTTCGATCTCCGCACCGGAGAGCCGATCGGCCTTCCTGCGACCGAGCCCGTTCCGATCTACCGATGCGTCGTCGACGGCAACGATGTGCTGGTCGACGTCTCCGGGCCCCTGGATCCCACCGATGCCGATCCGACCGCTACACCCACCTACGCACAGGAGTTCTGATTCTTCTATGTCCACTCTCGCTATTCGTGATCTTCACGTCTCGGTCGACACCGAGACGGGCCCGAAGGAGATCCTCAAGGGGGTCGACCTGACGGTCAGCAGCGGTGAGATCCACGCGATCATGGGACCCAACGGCTCTGGCAAGTCGACCTTGGCGTACTCCATTGCCGGCCACCCGAAGTACCGGATCACCTCCGGCAGCGTGACCCTCGACGGCCAGGACCTGCTCTCACTTACGATCGACGAGCGGGCCCGCGCTGGCCTCTTCCTCGCCATGCAGTATCCGGTCGAGGTGCCCGGTGTGTCCGTGTCGAACTTCTTGCGTTCGGCCAAGACCGCGCTCGACGGCCAGGCGCCGAAGCTGCGTACCTGGGTGAAGGAAGTCAATGCTGCTATGGAACGGGTTCAGATGGATCCCGACTTCGCGAACCGGAGCCTCAATGAGGGCTTCTCAGGAGGGGAGAAGAAGCGGCACGAGATCGTTCAGCTCGAGCTGCTGAACCCGCGGTTCGCGATCTTGGACGAGACGGACTCAGGGCTCGACATCGACGCACTGCGCGTGGTCGCCGCCGGCGTGAACCGCTTCTCCGCGCAAGGCGACCGCGGGGTGTTGTTGATCACTCACTACATCCGGATCCTGCGCTACATCAAGCCGGACTTCGTGCATGTGTTCGTAGCCGGTCGGGTAGCGGAGCGGGGCGGTCAGGAGCTGGCCGAGCGACTCGAAGCCGAGGGTTACGACCGCTACGTACGAGCGGCTGCGACCGCCGGGGCGGAGTAGCAATCATGTCGGTCAACGGTGGGCCGGAGTACCCAGCCACCACGGATCGTCTCCGACGTCGCGTTCGGCAATCTGGCGCTGGCCGAGGAGCCGATTGCGTTTGACGTCGATGCGATCCGGGCGGACTTCCCGATCTTGGAACGCACCGTCGGTGGCGGCCCGCTGATCTACCTCGACAGCGCTAACAGCTCGCAGAAGCCGCGAGTCGTCGTCGAGGCGATCGAGGATCACTATCTGAATCACAACGCCAATGTCGCACGTGCCATGCACATGCTGGGCGCCGAAGCGACCGAAGCATTCGAAGGGGCGCGCGCTCAGCTGGCGCAGTTCATCGGCGCTCATCGCTCGGAGGAAGTGGTGTTCACCAAGAACGCATCCGAGGCGTTGAATTTATGCGCGTACACCCTTGGTGCGGCTCTGCGACCGGGCGACGAGATCGTCATCTCGGTCATGGAGCACCATTCCAACATCGTTCCGTGGCAACTCCTGGCACAACGCACCGGAGCGGTGCTGCGATGGTTCGACGTGACCGATGAGGGGCGGCTGGATCTGGACAAGGCAGCAGCTGAGGGTCTGCTGAACGAACGCACCAAGATCATCTCTGTGGCGTACGTGTCGAACGTGCTCGGCACGGTCAATCCGATCAGCCATATCGCCGCGCTCGGTCATGCGGTGGGCGCCACTGTGGTGGTCGATGCCTCGCAGGCCGTTCCACAGCTGGCGGTCAATATGGCGACGCTTGGCGCGGACCTGGTCGCCTTCACGGGGCACAAGATGGTTGGCCCAACAGGCATCGGTGTGCTCTGGGGACGCTACGAGCTGCTGGCCGGGCTGCCGCCGTTCCTGGGTGGTGGGGAAATGATCGAGATCGTCACCATGGAGGGATCGACGTACGCTCCGCCGCCGCACCGCTTCGAGGCGGGAACGCCACCGATCGCTCAGGCCGTCGGTCTGAGCGCAGCTGCGCAATACCTGACCGCGATCGGCATGGAGCAGATCACCGCGCACGAACGCGATATCACCGCGTACGCACTGGAAGGTCTGCGCAGCCTTCCCGGGCTGAGGCTGCTAGGACCAGCCGAGCATGTTGATCGTGGCGGTGCCGTTTCCTTCACACTGAGCACTCCGGACGGGCAGCCGATTCATCCGCATGATGTAAGCCATCTGCTCGACTCGCGCGGCATCGCAGTGCGGGCTGGCCATCATTGCGCTCGGCCGCTTCATGAGCGGTTCGGGGTGCAATCGTCTACTCGAGCCTCGTTCTACCTCTACACGACACGGGCGGAGATCGACGCGTTGGTCGACGGCGTGGACTACACGATCTCTTTCTTCGGGGGGCTGCGATGAAGGTCGAGGATCTCTACCAGGAGATCATCCTTGATCACTATCGGGCGAAGCATCACAGCGGACTGCGGGAGCCGTACGACGCCGAGGTCCAGCACGTCAATCCCACCTGCGGCGACGAGGTGCGGCTGCGGGTGCACCTGGTCGAGGACACTGTGGCCGATGTGTCATATGAGGCGATGGGTTGCTCGATCTCTCAGGCGTCCACGTCGGTGATGGCCGACCTGGTGATCGGCCACGACGTCGCGTATGACTTGGACTTGTACGAAGAATTCTTGGCAATGATGCAGAGCAAGGGGCAGATCGAGCCCAATGAGGAGCGTCTAGAGGACGGCATCGCATTCGCAGGCGTCGCCAAATTCCCGGCGCGCGTGAAGTGCGCCTTGATCGGCTGGTCCGCCTTTCGGGACGCAGTCATCCGCGCGCACAGTGCGAGTAGTTAAGGAGATAGAGAAATGACCGACACTCGCAGCTATGAGGACGTCTCGGCCAATCCATCCGAGCGGCAGGTTCGGCCCTCGGATCTGGTTGCCGACGATCTTCCAGAAGTCGATCTTGATGAACGATCGGCGCAGCCGGACGATCAACACCTGTTGGAGGACATCGAAGAGGCGCTCAAGGACGTTGTCGATCCCGAGCTCGGCATCAACGTTGTTGATCTCGGCCTGGTTTATGGGTTGCACTTGGAGGACGACGACTCCTTGACCATCGACATGACGCTTACCTCGGCCGCATGCCCACTGACGGACGTGATCGAGGATCAGACCCAGACCGCGCTCGAAGGGCTGGTCGATCGGTGGGTGATCAACTGGGTCTGGATGCCCCCGTGGGGCATGGAGATGATCACCGACGACGGTCGCGACCAGCTGCGCGCTCTCGGCTTCAACGTCTGAGCGCTTCGTTTCCTGAACTCCGGTTCGGGGAGGCGCAGCCAGCACGCGCGGAAACTTTGCGGTCGTCTTAGTGCGGCACGTCGTGAGTTGGTTGTGCCCTGGATTTCAAGCATCTTAGGTTTCTGCGCGTGCTGGGTGCGCCTCCCCGAACCTTTCAGCGCAGGGCGCTCAGGCGTGTGGCTGAGCGCGGTTGGTCGCGACTCGGCGGTGATCATCTTCAGCTGGTCGCGGCCGGGCCGCGGAAGAGGCATCGAACATCCCCCGCAACCAGCATCGGACCCTCGGACGGATGCGGCGACCAAAGATCGCCGCATCGAGAAAGGGAGGGAGCGGTGACCGTGGGGCCGGCTGAAGAACGTAAGAATCTTGAAACCTGGGAATCACCGAAGTCTACTTGAGCGCTCAAAGCTAACCGCGGTCGTTCTGAGCCGGCCCTACCGCACCGCTCCCGACCGAGATTCAAAGCAAAGCGATCTTTTGGTCGACACAAGTCACGTACGGAAGAGTGAGTCCGATGCTGGTCGCGAGGGACGTGGAGGTGCGCGCGGGTGCGCGTCTTCTGCTGGAGCATGCCTCCTTCCAGGTGGCCCCTGGCGACAAGATCGGCTTGGTCGGGCGTAACGGTGCCGGGAAGACAACGCTCACGCGGATCCTGTCCGGCGAGGCCCAGCCCGCAGGCGGAACGATCAGCAGAGGCGGCGCCGTCGGCTATCTGCCCCAAGATCCCCGCACCGGCGACCTCGATGTCTTGGCGAAGAATCGGATCCTGTCGGCGCGCGGTTTGGATGCTGTAGTTGATCGGTTGCGTCGCGCCGAGCTGGCGATGGGTGATGACTCAGCGGCGGTCCGGGACAAAGCAATGGCGGCGTACGCGCGCGCGGAGGCCGAACTCGCGGCTGCAGGCGGCTACGCCGCGGAGGCGGAAGCGGCGCGAATCGCCAGCAATCTGGGGCTGCCCGAACGGGTGTTGCATCAGCCGATCGGGACGCTCTCCGGTGGTCAGCGGCGGCGCATCGAGCTGGCGAGGATCTTGTTCTCCGGAGCGCAGACGATGTTGCTCGACGAGCCGACGAACCACCTCGACGCCGATTCGATCGTCTGGTTGCGCGATTTCCTGGTTGCCCATACCGGCGGTCTGCTGGTGATCAGCCACGACGTAGGCCTGCTGGAGCGATGCGTCAACAAGGTGTTCCACCTGGACGCGAACCGTGCCGAGCTCGACATGTATGCGATGGGCTGGAAGCGCTATCTGCAGCAACGTGAAACCGACGAGAAGCGTCGCAAGCGCGAGCGGCTGAACGCTGAGCGCAAGGCCGACCAGCTCCTCAGCCAGGCCGACAAGATGCGCGCTAAAGCGACCAAGGCGATGGCGGCACACAACATGGTCCGGCGTGCTGAGCGGTTGCTGTCCCAGACCGATGGTGAGCGCGCTCGAGATCGGGTCGCCAAGATCAAGTTCCCGGACCCGGCACCCTGCGGCAGGACGCCGCTGACAGCGGCAGACCTCAGCAAGAGCTACGGATCACTGGAGGTCTTCACCGATGTCGATCTCGCGATCGACAAAGGCAGCCACGTTGTGGTGCTTGGCCTCAACGGCGCGGGAAAGACCACGCTCCTTCGGATTCTCGCGGGCTTGGACGAGCCCGACACCGGTGAGGTCGTCGCTGGTCATGGTCTGCGCATCGGCTACTACGCCCAAGAACACGAAACGTTGGATATCGGCCGAACTGTGCTGGCGAATATGAAGACCGCAGCGCCGGAGCTCGGCGATACCCAAGTTCGCGGGATTTTGGGCTCGTTCCTGTTCTCAGGTGACGATGTCGACAAGCCGGCAAATGTGTTGTCGGGCGGTGAGAAGACCAGGCTGGCTTTGGCGATGCTGGTGTCCTCGAGCGCGAACGTGCTGCTGCTTGATGAGCCGACCAACAATCTTGATCCAGCCTCACGTGCAGAGGTGCTCTCCGCGATCAAGCGTTATGGCGGCGCCATCGTCCTGGTCACCCACGACGAGGGGGCCGTCGATGCCCTCGACCCAGATCGGGTACTGCTGCTCCCTGATGGTGTTGAGGATCTTTGGAACCCGGAGTATGCCGACGTCATTGCCCTAGCCTGATCACGCAGCATCGCATCATCACAGGGTGTACTGGCAACTGTAGAGCGTTGATCATCCCGCATTGATCAGTGGATTCGGGCAAGAGATCATCTGGTCTGGTCGCGGTGATCAACCGGTCATGTCAATTGATCAGCGAGAAATTGCCCAAACCCACCGGAAACGTGCTAGAAATGGGTGATCGATGATCTTGGACTGTCGATCTTTTGGTCTGGAAACACCGGTCTGGAAACACCGTCTGGAAGCACTGGTCTGAAAACCATTGGTCTGGCAAATATCGGTCTGACAACGTCGTCGCCCAACGCGATGACCTCAAGACAAGGGAGGCGCAGTGGCCAAGGCATTGGCTAAAGGTTCACGCATCACCGGGGCGCAGCGGACAACGCTTGCTTCCCAGTACGCCAAGCGGTACGCCGCTGGCGAGAGCATCCGGAAGATCGCTGAGGACGCCGGTCGTTCCTTCGGGTTCGTGCACGGTGTCTTGAAAGAAGCGGGAGTCGAGCTGCGCGGTCGCGGAGGAGCCACCCGCGGTGTGAGGAAGGCCGCATCCACGAGCGCAGCAAAGAAGACCACCACGGCTGCTGCCAAGAAGGCACCAGCCAAGAAGGCACCAGCCAAGGCTGCGGCGAAGAAGGCGCCCGCGAAGAAGGCGCCCGCGAAGAAGACCACCGCCAAGGCAACCAAGGCATCCAAGGCTCCGGCGAAGAAGTCCGCGGCCAAGAAGGCGCCCGCGAAGAAGACCACCGCCAAGGCAACCAAGGCATCCAAGGCTCCGGCGAAGAAGTCCGCGGCCAAGAAGGCACCCGCGAAGAAGACCACCGCCAAGAAGGCACCCGCAAAAAGGCGTTGATCGCGACTCATACTCGAAGGCCCGGACGCAGTTGCCGCCGGGCCTTTGTGCTGTGTCCATAGCGCCGCTGGCTGTCTGCGGTCCGGCATAGCCTGGGACCGCCGAGCGTTTCCAAGCCCCGGAGGAAAACCGTGTCGATGTACATGTTGATGCGGCGCATGTCGCAGGATCCCGAGATCGCCCAACATCAGCTCACTGCCGGCGTTGTCTGGCGCGTCCTGAAGTTCGCCAAGCCCTATCGAGTCCTGATCACGATATTCGTCGCCCTGGTCATAGTGATCGCCGCGCTCAATGTGGCGCCGCCGCTGCATTTTCAGACAGATCATCGACGAAGGTATTTTGCAGGGCGATCGCCGAGTCGTGATCATCCTGAGCCTGACAGTCGCCGGGCTGGAAGTGTTGCAGGCCGTGCTGAGCGTAGTCCAGCGCTGGTTTTCTGCAACGATCGGCGAGGGCTTGATCTTCGACCTTCGTACGCAGGTTTTCGACCACGTGCTTCAAATGCCGGTCGCATTCTTCACCAGAACCCAGACGGGAAAGCTCGTATCGCGGCTCAATTCCGATGTGATCGGCGCACAACAGGCATTCACCTCGACACTGTCGACAGTGCTGTCCAATTTGATCAGCCTGGTACTCGTGCTTGCCGCCATGATCGTGCTGAGCTGGCAGCTCACTCTTGCTGCGCTGATCATGTTTCCGGTGTTTCTCATCCCGGCCAAGATCGTTGGCCGCAAGTTGGCAGATCTGACGCGTGATCAGATGCAGCTCAACGGCGACATGTCGGCGACCATGACCGAGCGGTTCAGCGTCAGCGGCGCTCTGCTGGTGAAGCTGTTCGGCCGGCTCCCCGAGGAGCACGACCGGTTCGCAGAACGCGCCGGAGCGGTCCGCGATGTTTCGGTCAAGATTGCCATGAACGGCCGGTTCTTCTTTACGTCGTTGGGTTTGGTCGCAGCCTTGGCCACTGCCTTGGTCTACGGCGTGGGCGGGTCACTGGCGATCGACGGCGTCCTCACCGTCGGTACCCTGACGGCCTTGGCGGGACTGCTCGCGCAGCTCTACGGGCCACTCACTCAGCTCACAAACCTTCGGATCGACGTCATGAACGCCCTCGTGAGTTTCGACCGGGTTTTCGAAGTGCTCGACCTGGTGCCCATGATCGGCGACGCCAAGGATGCCGAGACCGTCGCAGGGCCGGCCTCGGTCAGTTTTGAGGATGTCTCGTTCAGCTACCCGACTGCGCATGAGGTCTCGTTGGCGAGCCTGGAATCGATTGCCTCACTCGACCAACGGCCAAGTGGCGAGGTTCTGCACGATGTGACCTTTGATGTTGCGGCCGGCCAAACCGTGGCTCTCGTGGGCCGATCCGGCGGGGGCAAGACGACGATGACGCACCTGATCGCGCGGCTGTATGACGCAACCTCAGGAACGGTGTCGGTCGCCGGCACGGACGTCAAGGACCTGAAGCAGGAATCGCTCCGCGCCGCGGTTGGCTATGTCACCCAGGACGCCCACATGTTCCACGACACGATTCGCGCGAATCTCAGATACGCCCAACCCGACGTCACTGACGCCGAGCTGTGGGAAGCGCTGGATGCCGCACAGCTCAAAACGCTGGTGGAGAGCCTGCCCGACGGGCTCGAGACGGTCGTCGGCGAGCGCGGCTACCGGCTCTCCGGTGGCGAACGGCAGCGGCTGGCGATCGCCCGGCTGCTGCTCAAGGCCCCGCCCATCGTGGTACTCGACGAGGCAACGGCGCACCTCGATTCAGAGTCCGAAGTCGCAGTCCAGCAAGCACTTGATCGAGCGATGGAGGGCCGCACCAGCATCGTGATTGCGCACCGCTTGTCCACTGTCCGCAATGCCGACCTGATCGTCGTCGTAGACCATGGCCGAATCGTGCAGCGCGGCAGGCATGACAAGCTACTGGCCGACGGCGGCCTCTATGCGGAGCTCTACCACACCCAGTTTGATCAGAGTCCGCGTTGGGCGCCGCCATCAACCGGTATCACCGAGCCGGTGAGATAGGACGCAGCAGGCGAAAGCAGGAACGCCGCAACCCGGCCGAACTCCTCGGGTCGGCCTGATCGGCGCAACGGAATCGCTGCTTCTGCGCTTGACCGCGCTGCCTCCGGATCATCGTTGAGCGAGTCGAGATACTTGATGCGCTCGGTCTCGATCCGACCCGGCATAAGACCAACGATTCGCGCGCCCTGTGGCCCTAGCTCATCGGCCAGTTGCTTGACCAGCATTGCCAGACCGGGCCGCAAGCCGTTCGATGCAGCGAGTCCGCGGATGGGCATTTTCACCGACGTCGACAGCACCCAGGCGATACAGACGTCCTGGGATGTGCTGTTCCGCAGAACCGCGCTGCTAACTCGCAGCGCCGCGAGAAACACTGCCTCGAACGCGCCGCGCCACTGCTGCTCGCTGGTTCCCAGGACAGTTCCAGCCGGTGGGCCGCCAACACTGATCAGTGCACCATCGAGCCGGCCGAAGGCATCCAGAGCAAGGGCGCATGCTGTGTCAGCGGTATTGGCATCGGTGAGATCGGCCGCCAATGCAACGGCGCGATCCGGTCCCAGCCGGCTCACCGCTTCGGCCAACAACTCGGCACGTCGAGCCACGAGGACGACACGAGCACCCTCGGCGACGAGCTGCTGAGCAGTTGCCCGCCCGAGCCCAGTACTGGCGGCTGTCACCACGAATGCGCGGTCCGTCAAGCCAAGATCCATGATCAGATCCTCACACCGTCACCTGCGCCTCCGCAGCCTGGTCTCGCTCTTCGCGCCGGGCTCGGAGATCGCTCCTGATGAAGACAACGATGCCCGCTGCGGCAACCGCAGTGAACATAAACCACTGCACGGCGTACCAGAAATGCGGACCCTCCGATAGCTCTGGCAACTGGATCGGCTGAAAGCCACCTTGCTGCTCGGGCTGCACGGTCAACAGGCCTATGTAGCCCGATGTGATCGGATAGGGCAACGTCGGCCCGATGGCATCTGAGTTGATCAGGCGCAGCTGATTGTTGACCGGTGTGGTCGCGACTCGGCGCCCCTTCTCGTTGCGGCGTACGTGTCCGACAACCGTCACCTCACCGGTCGGCGGAGCCGGAGCTGCTGATGGGATCTGAGCGCCGTGTTCGAGTGCGATGAAACCGCGATCTACCAGCACCGCTCCAGCGGCGGTACGCAGGGGCGTGACGACCTCGTAGCCGTCGGCGTCACCGTTGCTCCGGTAGCGCACCACGAACTGGTGATCAGCGTCGAAGGTGCCGCGCGCCTCGACCCGCTGCCATTGATCAGCGTCAGTGATCGGATGAGTGAAGGCCTGCTCGTACGGCTGAAGTGGCTTCTGCTCGTTGGCGACCGTCGTGGCGTTGCGTTCCTTGCGTTGCGCCAATCGATCAAGCTGCCAATCGCCCATGTTGACGAAGACGAATCCAAGCATCGCAACGAAGATGATCAGCAGTGTCCAGCGGAGCCACAAGCGGCGCACGGAGCCCAGGCTAGTCGGCTGCGTCGTCGTTCATCAGCAGCTCCGTTGCGGCCGCGGCGGCGCTGCCAAGCGTCGCACCCCGCCCGACCGCTACCCCGATCAGGAACGTTGTCAGCGGTGCGGCCAGCCGCTCCACCTCATGAGCTGAATCCCGAGCCAGGTCCAGCAGAGTGTGGATGGCGTCGTCGTCCAGCGTGACGTCGCTGGTTTCCAGCTCGGCGGACAGGGTGGTCAGCCATTGCTTGAGTTCCATAGGCTCGATGCTCCCTGGCGAGGGTGGATTGTCTGACCCTGCCACGATGATGGTATGGGCAGGATGATGCTATGGAGAGTAAATATGGGACGAGTAACCCGTCGCCACGCGTTGCTGCGAGTAGGGCCTGAGGAGACGATCCGCCGCATAGACAGCTTGGCGGTCGAAGAGCCTCTGGAGATCCGCCTGAACGGCGAGCCCTACCTCGTGACAATGCGCACACCAGGCAACGACATCGATCTGGTACACGGCCTGCTCTATAGCGAGGGCATCATCAGCGAACGGTCAGACATCGTGCTCGCCCGCTACTGTGCGGGGTCCGGTGAGGATGGTGTCAACAGCTACAACGTGTTGGAGATCACGCTCCAGCCGGGTGCCTCTGCGCCCGCAGCAGCAACGGCGCAATGTGGTAACAAGCAGCGCGTGCGGCATCTGCGGCGCCACCTCCATCGAGCAGGTAATGCGCGAATCGCCCTATGCCGCGGGTCCCGAGATACGCGTCGAGACTGGGCTGATTCTCTCGGCGCCGACGCTGCTGCGGCAGCATCAGCGAGCGTTCGATCAGACGGGCGGGCTGCATGCCGCAGGGTTGCTGGGCCTGGATTCCTCAATGGTCTGCGTTCGGGAAGATGTCGGCCGGCACAACGCTGTGGACAAGGTCATCGGCTGGGCTATCCGTGAACAGCTGCTGCCGCTGCGCCGGATGATCTTGGCGGTCTCGGGACGGGCATCCTTCGAACTCACTCAGAAGGCCGTGCTGGCCGGCATCCCGGTGCTGGCGGCTGTCTCCGCCCCGAGCTCGCTGGCCGCCGAACTGGCCGAGGAGGCGGGGCTGACTCTGGTGGGATTCGTCCGCGGCGAAACCATGAACGTCTACACGCATCCGCAGCGCATCGTTGGCTCGATGAACGGCGAACTTAGACTGCAAGCATGACCACGCTGCTCCCTTTCCCGCGGACGCGATCAACCGTTTCCGCGGATGCGATGTCAGCGGAGCGTGATCAACTCGTGCTTGCGGATGCTTACGGTCGAGTAGCCACCGATCTGCGGGTGTCACTGACCGATCGGTGCAACCTCCGGTGCACCTATTGCATGCCGCCAGAGGGATTGGATTGGCTGCCCGGCGCGGATGTTCTGACCGACGAAGAAATTCTGCGGCTGATCGCCATCGGCGTGCAGCGGTTGGGTATCAAGACCGTAAGACTGACCGGCGGCGAACCGCTGCTGCGTAAGAACCTCGAGCTGCTGGTGGCCGATATCGCGGCTCTGTCGCCCGTACCAGAGATCGCGCTGACCACCAACGGCATCGGCCTGGCTGCCCGTGCCGAGAAACTGGCGGCGGCAGGGCTCAGGCGGATCAACGTCTCGCTCGACACACTTGACCCGGAAACCTTCGCCCGGCTCAGCCGGCGGCGACGGCTGCCCGATGTGCTTGCCGGAATCGCGGCTGCGCGTCAGGCCGGCCTTGCCCCCGTCAAGATCAATACGGTGCTGCTGCGCGGCATCAATGATCATGAAGCGTTCGACCTGCTGAGCTGGGCAATGGCCGAGCAGGTCCAGTTGCGGTTCATCGAACAGATGCCACTGGATCCGCAACACGGTTGGCAGCGCAGCGAGATGATCACCGCGGCGGACATCATGCAGCAGCTCAGCCGGCATGTCGAGCTGGTCGAGGATCCTGAGGACGCGCTGGTCCGGGGGAGCGCTCCGGCCGAGCTCTTCCGGGTAGTGGGCACGAGCTATTCGGTCGGCATCATCGCCGCTGTCACCAAGCCGTTCTGTGGCGCATGCGACCGAGTCCGCCTGACCGCCGACGGCCAGATCCGCAACTGTTTGTTCGCCCGCACCGAGTCCGACCTGCGTACCCCACTGCGCAGCGGTGCGAGCGACGCAGAGCTTGCCGCGCGCTGGGTTGCGGCCGTGAAAGGGAAGCAGCCCGGCCATGGCATCAACGACCCGAGCTTCCTGCAGCCGGATCGGCCGATGTCTGCGATCGGCGGCTAGACCGGCAGCACGTCCTTCAGGAACCCGCGCGCTGAGAGGAACTGCGCCAGCGACTCGCGATGATCATCGCAGGCCAGCCAATGCTTGCGCCGATCAGGCGCATGGATCTTCGGGTTGTTCCACTGCAGGTCGTACGAGGCAGGCTGCCGGCAGCCTCGAGACGAGCACACCAGGTCTTTGGGATCTGTTGGTAGCGGGTCGACTCCGCTAGGCGACACGCTCGTTCCGTCGGTATTGACTGCCGTCCTCCTCGACAACCTCGTGATCGTTCGATCCGTCGTCGTGACCGGTGGTCAGCTCTGGACGTTCAGTCGGCAAGGCGTGCGTCATCTTCTTCTTGCCAGACCGGAAGTGCTGGTCCACCTGGTTCGCAGCGATGACCGCGATAAACGGCAAGACCACAGCGCAGGCGAACAATGCCCAACGGAAAACGCCATGCACGAAGATCATGCTCAGGAAGCAGGCAGCGCGAAAGGCCATGGTGATCGTGTATCGGCGGATCCGCGACGACATCTCCTCGCTGTTCCCCATGCGGGCATCAGTGATCAGCGGGGCTGAGCCGCGACGGCTCGACTCCGCGACCGTTGGGGTCTGTGTGCCCGCCTCGCCATCGGTCACCACGTCAGCCTACGCCTGCTCGCCGACGATCTGGGGCACTCGGTAGCGTGACCTGAGTGAATCCATCGCGCGTTGTTCTGGTGACCGGCGGCAGCAAAGGGATTGGTCACGGTATCGCAGTTCGATTGGCCAAGGCCGGGCATCGCGTGGCAGCCACATACCGCAGCGGAGACGTCCCCGCCGACGTCCTGGGCGTGCAATGTGACCTGACCGAGCCAGCCCAGGTGGAGGCGGCATTCGCCCAGGTGGAGTCGAGCCTTGGCAACGTCGAGGTACTGGTCGCGAACGCCGGGATCACCCGAGACACCTTGCTGATGCGGATGTCGGACGACGACTGGGACCAGGTCTTGGCGACCAACCTGACAGGGGCGTTCCGGGTCGCGAGGCGGGCGGCGCGAGCGATGATTCGAGGTAGGTTCGGCCGTATCGTGTTCATCTCCTCCGTCGTCGGAATGATGGGTTCGGCAGGGCAGGTCAACTACGCCGCGTCCAAGTCGGGTCTGGTCGGCATGGCGCGTTCCCTCGCCCGTGAACTGGGCTCCCGCGGCGTAACGGCGAATGTGGTGGCGCCGGGATTCATCGAGACAGACATGACCGCCGCGCTCGGCGAAGACCTGGTCAAGAAGTATGCCGAGCAGATCCCCCTTGGCCGACTTGGATCCGTGGACGACGTTGCGGGCACGGTGGAGTTCCTCACTAGCGAGGCGGCCAGCTACATCACTGGCGCCGTGATACCCGTCGATGGCGGCCTTGGCATGGGCCACTGACCCATCAACAATGTGCCCTGGCCCTGCCGGAGGGCGCATTGATCGCACAACATTTCTAGAGCAGAACGGATTTCTAGAGCAGAACGGAGACCTGTGGGCATTCTCGAGGGCAAGAACATCCTTGTTGCCGGCGTCACCCTGGACACCTCCATCGGCTTCCACGTGGCGAAGATCGCTCAGGCCGAGGGAGCGACGGTGCTCGTGTCAAACTTCGGCCGGGCGATGAGTCTGACCGGTCGAGTGATCAAGAAGCTCGACCCGGTGCCGCCGCTACTGGAGGTCGACGTCACGAACGAAGATCACCTCGCTGGTCTGGCGGCAGAGCTTGGGGAGCACCTGGACCGGCTCGACGGCCTGGTGCACTCGCTGGCTTTCGCCAATCCCGAGACGGCGCTCGGCGGAAAGTTTCTCAGCACGCCGTGGTCTGATGTCGGCACCGCGTTGCAGGTCTCGGCTTACTCGTTGGCGTCGCTGACGATGGCATGCAAGCCCCTGCTCGCCGAGTCCGCTTCGGTTGTCGGGCTGACGTTCGATGCGACTGTCTCATGGCCGGTTTATGACTGGATGGGCGTAGCAAAGTCGGCCCTGGAAAGCACCTGTCGCTACCTGGCGCGCTATCTCGGGCCGGAGGGAATTCGCGTCAATCTGGTTGCTGCAGGCCCACTGGAAACGCTGGCGAAGAAGGCGATCAGCGGCGCCGATGCATTCAACGATGTGTGGGGTCAACGGGCACCGCTGGGCTGGGATCCCAAGGACGTGACTCCAACTGCCAAGGCGGTCGTCGCGTTGCTCAGCGACTTCTTCCCCAAGACCAGCGGAGAGATGATCCACGTAGACGGCGGCCTGCACTCCACTGGCGCCTGAGGAGCACGATGGCGACCTCACCCGCCCGATCGCTGGTCGAGGTGCGCCTGCTTGATGGGCCCAATCTGTACTTCCCGCGGCCGGCGGCGAAGGTCACGCTGGATCTCACTGAACTGCTAGGCCTACCGGCCGCCGCAGCACGTGATCTTGGCGCCGAGCTGGGACTGGGTACGACGCGGCCCGGGGCTGCCGGTTCGGTGTTCCGGCAGCGTTTCGCAATACGCCTGGTGACCCAGATCGTCCGGCGGCTGGCCCGCGCCGCCGGTGTGACCAGGTTGGCGGTGCGTACCCGGACCGGGCAGTCCGTGAGCGAGCTCGTCGTGGCATACCCGTGGCGCAACTCTGGGCGAGCAGAGACGCTGGCATACGCCCTGGCGCAGGTGCTGGACGGTGTTGCCGCAGGACCAGACTGCGGTCTCGGCGATGATCTCCGCCGAAGGGGCTGCGCTTGCCGCGGCACCGCTTGGCTCGGCTCCGCGGCTGATCAGGCCGCAGATTCCCGTTGTCGCGATCACCGGCACCAACGGCAAGACGACGACGGCGCGGATGATTGGCCATGTCGCGCGCCAGGCCGGCAAGCTGGTGGGCTGGTCGAGCACCGACGGCGTCTACATCGACGGTCGTCTCGTCGAGCCGGGTGACTTCTCTGGGCCCAGTGGCGCCGGTCAGGTGCTGCGTCATCCCGGCGTCGAGCTGGCGGTCACTGAGACCGCACGTGGTGGCATCCTGCGACGCGGTGTCGGGGTCGCCTACAACGATGTCTCGGTGGTGACCAACGTCAGCAGCGACCACCTCGGCCTGGGCGGTATCGACACTCTCGACCAGCTCGCCGAGGTGAAGGCCGTCATCACCAAGATCACCAAGCCGGACGGCTGGTGCGTACTGAACGCCGATGACCCGCGGACCTTCGCCATGCGGCTTGGCAGCAAAGCTCAGATATGGGTGTTCACTCGCGATCCGGACTCGCCGTCGGGGCGCAGTGTGCTCTCCGAGGGTGGCCGGGTGACCACATTGCTCGAAGGCTGGGTCTGCGTACTCAGACCCGGCGCCGACCCGGTTCTGGTCGTCGAGGTGATCGAGGTGCCGATGACGCTGGTCGGATTGAGCAAAGTCAATGTAGAGAACGTTCTTGCGGTCACGTCCGCGACACTGGCGCTGGGGTTCTCGATCGAGCAGGTAGCCAACGGCTTGCGATCCTTCGATCCGAACGAGAGCAACCCCGGGCGGATGAACATCTGGACCGTCCCGGTAGCGGGCGGAACGATCAGTGTGGTGATCGACCTGGCCCACAACGAGGCGGGGTTGGAGGCGCTGCTGGAGATCATGGACGGCATCCGGCCGCCGCACGGACGGCTGCTGCTTGGAGTGGGTACGGCCGGTGACCGTGGCGATGATGTCTTCGTGCGGCTCGGCGAGATCGCCGCTCTGGGCGCCGATGTCATCGAGATCGTGCACAAAGCGAACTACTTACGCGGCCGAAGCATGGATGGGATCAGCAAGCTGATCGCCGAAGGCGCTGCCCATGCCGGCATGACCATCGAGCGCGCGCACGATAGCGAGCTAGATGGTCTGGTGTCGCTCGTCGGTCAGGCGCGCGACGGTGACGTGGTCGCGATCATGACTCATCAAGATCGTGAGGAACTGGATCGCTGGCTGCTCGCACGCGGGGGCACCAGAGACAGTGCCGGAGCGTTGCGATCCAAGGTAAGGCTAGCGGGTGGGAACCCTTGACCTCGTCAGCGACCGACACGTTGCGCTGGTGATCGATGATCTTGCGTCGGTGACTCCTCGGATCGTCCGGACTCGTTTCTGACCTACGGAAGCCCCTGCGTAGTCTGCAGTTCGGGCTCGTCATGGGTTGCCGCTGGCGCGAAGTCCGGATCGGGCACAGCATTGTTGAATTCCCGATCATCGTCTGGTCGTGCTCCCGGCTGCGCGTGATGACCGTACGACTCCAGAACCGCCATGACCGCCGCGTGCTGCTCGACACAAATCACCACCAAGTCGCCAGGGTTGGACCGTGACATCGCGTGCCGGACGCTCGCCAGCTCGTCGAGAACCACCTCCAACTGCTTGCAGCGCGCGCCCTCCGCCATCGCCTGATGCGCACCGCCTACCAACAGCTCGGCGACTTCGCCCGGCGCCCGACCGCGCAGATTGGCGTCCTCTCGGACGATTACGACGTCGAAGTGCTGAGCCGCTTCATGGCCGAGCGCGAGCATGTCATCGTTGCGGCGGTCGCCGGCAGTGGAGATCACACCGATGCGGGAAACCCGTCCCAGATCGTTCGTGCTTTCCAAAGCGTCGCCCGGTCTTGTCCACGAAATCTCCGAGCATGATCATTCCGGGGACGTTGTGACAGTAGTCGACGATCACCGTTCGGCCTTCCACGCTGACCTCGTTGAGCCGGCCGGGGGCGAGGTAGTAGTTGGTCGAGAAGGTACGCAGCCCTTGCCGGATGTCGTGCAGCGAAGCCCCGGCTGCGAACGCAGCCGCTGCGGCCGCCATGGCGTTCTGGACGTTCATGATGGCCCGGCCCCCGAACGTGGCGGGCAACAGGTGGGTCCACGCCAATTGCATGGAGCGCCGGCCCTCCTTGACAACGATCATGTCGCCAAGATCGCTGTGCTCCAGTACGACCGCGCGACCACCGCGGCGGCAGTGATCATCGACGGAGTCCCGGATTTCGCCGCCTGGCTCGGCCATGCTGAACCACACGATCCGGCCGGAGCAGCGCCGCCGCATCGCCCGAACCAGCGGATCGTCGGCATTGAGCACAGCGAAGCCGTTACGCGGCACCGCCTCGACGATCACCGCCTTGACGTCGGCGAGTTGCTCCAACGTGTCGATCCCGCGTAGGCCGAGGTGGTCGGCCTGCACGTTCAGGACGACGCCGACGTCGTTGCGCTCGTAGCCGAGGCCCTCGCGCAGGATGCCACCCCGCGCGACCTCGAAGACGGCAAAGTCGACGCGTGGATTCTGCAACACCATCTTGGCCGACCTCGGCCCCGACGCATCCGAGCGGATGACGAGCCGCTCATCGATCACGACGCCGTCGGTCGATGTCATGCCGACTTTCCTGCCGATGCCCTTGAAGATGTGCGCGATCATCCGCGACGTCGTTGTCTTGCCGTTGGTTCCGGTGACGGCAACGATCGGGATCCGGCTCGGCGTACCCGGCGGAAACAGCATGTCGATCACCGGCTTCGCCACATACTGCGGGTCGCCGATCGTCGGATGCGTGTGCATTCGGAAGCCGGGCGCGGCATTCACCTCGCAGATGCCGCCGCCGGTCTCGCGTACGGGCTGGGTGATATCGGGCGCGATGAAGTCGATGCCTGCGATGTCCAGTCCTACGACCTGCGCGGCCTCCTCAGCGATTTCGATGTTCTCCGGATGGGCCTCGAACGTGCGGTCGATGGAGATGCCGCCGGTGGACATGTTCCCGGTGAGCGTGAGCTTGATCATGGTGCCCTCGGCAGGCACGTCCTCAAGGCTGTAGCCCTGAGCGGCCACCAAGCCCACGGCAGCCTGGTCGATCTTGATCCTGGTCAGCACCTTCTCGTGACCTACCCCACGGCGCGGATCGGCGTTGGTCTTTGCGACCAGTTCGTTGATGGTCAGCACGCCATCGCCAATCACATGGGCCGGCACGCGCTCCGCAATGGCGGCGATCTTGCCGGCAATCACCAGGCATCGGTAGTCGCGCCCGGTGACATAGGTCTCGACGATGATCAATCCGCCCCGCGACTCGGACTTGGCAGCATCGAAGGCACGGCGTACGTCGGCGTCGGTGCGCAGGTCGAGCATCACGCCGCGACCGTGATTTCCGTCCAGCGGTTTGAGGACCACCGGGTAACCGATGCGGTTGGCCAGCCGGACCGCGTCGTCGATCGTGCGCACCGACTGTGATCGCGGAACCGGCAGACCAGCAGCCGAGAGCAGCGAGAGAGTGAGCTCCTTGTTGCTGGCGATGTCAACCGCAACTGAGGGCGTTTGAGAGGTCATGGTGGCCCGAATCCGCTTTTGATGGACTCCCTGGCCGAGCTGCACGAGCGATGCGGTGTTGAGCCGCAGATAGGGAATGTCGCGGCTGACGGCCTCCTCGACGATCGCCTGGGTGGACGGGCCGAAAGCGGTCCGCTCCCCGCGTACGATGAACCGCTCCAGCTCTTCGTCGAAGTCGAAGTCCGGATCGTGGGCGATCAGGTGATTGATCAACCGGACGGCCAGCTCGCCCGCTGCCAGCCCGACCGATTCGTCGTAGTAGGCGTAGATCACGTTGTAGCGGCCATGCTCGCCCTTGATCTGCCGGGTCTTTCCGCGGCGCATGTCGTGGCCGACGGTCTGCTGCAGCTGCAACGCCACGTGCTCGGCCACGTGACCAACCCAGGTGCCCTCGTGTAGTCGCTCTACGAAGCCACCCCGTCGGCCGCGGCTACAGGTGTGGTTCATCAGCCCCGGGAGCCGTTCCACCAGCGCATCGGCGAAGCCGGGCAGCTTGTTGGTTGGGAACTCCTCCAGCACACCGAGGTCCACGACGAGCTGGATGGCTGGTTCGTAGTGCCAGACGTTCGGACCGCGGAAGACCCTGCTAGAGATGATCTTGAGATCCGGGTGTGGGGTTGGGGCAACGCTTTGGCTCACGAACGCTCCTCACAGGATCGGTTTGCAGCGATCCTGCCACTGATGAGTTCGGGCAGCCATCCTCGGCCGCTATGGTCGCCAGCCAAGCTGACGCAGCGTGCCAAGATCATCGGCGTTCACCCAAACGGCTGAGATCTTTTCGTCAGTGAGGGTCAAGACGTCGATGGTCCGGATCTGCACGTCAGCTCCGGTCGGCTGAATGATTCCGAACGGCGTTTCGTAAGGCCCGGTATGCCGGCCATGCATCACGAAGGCGACGGCGACGGCTGATCTGTGTCGGCCACAACCTGCAGCACCTGGGAGCGTAGGTCGGAGAAAGCTGCATGAAGTCCTCGGGCCCTGGCGGCGAGATCGGCCAACGAGAGGTCTGAGCCATTGACCCGGACAGGATCGGTATAGAAAGCAGCGAGCCGATCTTCGAGCTGATCGAGGCGACTGGAATCTGTCCAGACCTGGAAGAGCCGATCAAGGAACGAGTTCATACCCGGAAGTCTTCCCCGAATGCCGCCCATCTTTGACATGTGACTAAAAGGTCACATATTGTGTACGATGTGGAACAGGGCGGTGAAGTCTTTCGGGCGCTCGCCGACCCGACGAGACGGGCACTCCTGGATAGCTTGTTCAACCGCGACGGGCAGACACTCAACGAGCTGTGCGAGATGTTCCCTGAGATGACCCGCTTTGGAGTGATGAAACACCTTGCCGTGCTGGCAGAGGCCAATCTGGTGATCACTGCGCGGGACGGACGCACGAAGCGGCACTACCTCAATCCAGCGCCCATCGAGCAGATTGCCAATCGATGGATCAGCAAGTACGCGGCTCGATTCACGGCCGCGCTCGTAGCCCTGGACGACCAAGTGGCCGCCGATCAGCACAGCACAACCTCGAGGAGGGCAGAACCGGCATGAGCCTCACTGCGCACATCTACCAGATCTACATTGCCGCCGCGCCAGAGCAAGTCTGGTCGGCGATCACCGAGTCAGAGTGGAGAAGGCGCTACTTGCATGCGACCGAATTCGTCGAGCCACCACAGCCGGGACAGCCGTACCGCACCGTTGTTGCCAACGGGCAACCGGCCGTGGACGGCATGATCGAAGAGATGCAACCACCCACCGGTCGAGTTCCTGGTCGCTTCGTCCAGACCTGGCACACCCTTTACGACCCGGATTTGGAACGGGAACCGCCAAGCCGCGTGGAATGGACCGTCGAGTGGGCCGGCGACGGGCTCACCCGAGTCCGGCTGATCCACAGCAACCTTGAACACAGCCCGCTGACCTGGGAAAACGTCAGAGACGGGTGGGTCTGGATTCTGGACAACATGAAGACCCTGCTGGAGACCGGCCGGACGTTGCCGCGGGTGAGCGAAGAGGATGACCTCGCCCGAGCAGACACGGCCTAGGTGGCGTCAGGGCTGCTATCAGCGCCGTCTGCTACGACGCAGCCGACGGGCGTAGTTGGCCGGCGACACCTCTTCTGCCGCTATGTCGCGCGCAACCTCGCGGATGGCAGCCTCAGCCGCTCGCGCATCCAGCACCTCTGGATCAGGAGCCGGTGTCTGATGAGCGATCAGGGTGCGGCTCGTGAGGTCGAACTGGCTTCCGGCCGGCAGCACGTGGACCACGGCCCCGGATATCAGTAGGGGAGCGGTCCGCTTCGCCGCGAAGGCGTTGGAAACCACGTGTTGTCCGTCGACGACTGTCACTGCGCCTCGGCCGATGACCTCGAGTCGGCTGCCCTCGTGGACGACCGCGGCGGTGTCTTCATCGATCCCAAGGCCGAGCAGTGCGGGGGATTGGGCGATGAGCGAGAACAGTCTGCCGTAGCGGTTGCGCTGCTCGAAGTGTTGATCGATCACCACACCGCGCAGCAGGCCGAGGCCGGCAGAAAGCTGACTCATCCGCTGCTTGGGTGTGGATCCGCCGGCGCCGAACGCGATCATGTGTTCGGCCATGATGCTGGCGCCTGCCGAGGTACCACCCACGGCAACGCCGCGCTGATACGCCTCCTGGATCGCATCCCCGAACGGGGTGCCGGTGATCAAGGAGCTCAACTTGAGCTGGTTGCCACCAGTCATGAAAACGGCGCTGACCTTGCCCAATGCATCGACAAGATCAGGATCATGTGCCTGAGCGCGGCTCTCGGGCCGCAGCGACGTGACCTGCTGTGCTCCCAGCGAGGTGAAGACGCGGGTATAGACCTCGGCGACCTCTCCACCGAGCGATGAGGCCGAAGACACGACCGCTATCCGCGCGTCTGAGCCGCCCGCTGCTGCAACGAACGCCTCCAGCACCGTCCGGCGTCGCAGCTTGGCCTCGGCACCCCCGATCGCGAACAAGATGCCGAGCGGCGGACTGGGTGGATGCATGTCCACAGGATACGGAGCGGGCGCCGGAAGCGGCCGCGAACAGACTCTTGAGGAGGCAGGCGGGAGTGGCTGCGGCTTCAGGGGAGCGGGCAGCCGTTACGGGTGCGCCCAATCGGCGATGGCCTCGTCGAGGGCCCGTCCCATGACCTCACGATCGGGGTCGACGCCGGTCCACAGCTCAATGTTGATTGCGGCCTGATTGAGCAGCATGCCGCGGCCATCGAGTGTTGTCGCGCCCGCCTGCCGCGCCCGCTGCAGAAAGGACGTGTCCGGCGGATTCGGGATCACGTCGCAGACCACGAGCCCGGCCGGAATCTGATCGAAGGAGAGCCGGACCTCACCCGAGCCTGGCAGCCCCAAGGAGGTCGCGTTGACGACGAGGGTGGCCGACTCCGGGACCGAGAGGTCCTCCCGCCACTCGACTGCCGAGCAGGCGCTGTTCGTCTCGGCGTTCACCAGATTCGCAATGTCGGTCGCCTTCGCAACGTTTCGGTTTGCCACCCAGAGCTCTGCAGCGCCTGCGAGCGCGAGCTCGACGGCTATGGCGCGCGCCGCGCCGCCGGCGCCGAGAATCAGAGCTCGTTGTGCCGCCGGGTTCGCCACGGTGCGCAACGAGGCGAGGAAGCCCTGGCCGTCGGTATTCTCCCCGATCCATCGACCGTCGCTGCGGACCGCGCAATTCACGGCGCCGATGAGCCGGGCCGACTCGGCAAGTCCGTCGAGCAGCTCGATGACCGCCACCTTGTGCGGTAGCGAGCAGTTGAAGCCGATCCAGTCCATGGCCTTCGCACCGCGCACCGCATCAGCGAGATGGTCAGCAGCGACGTCGCAGTTCACATATCGGGCGTCGATGCCGTGATGGGCGTATGCCGCCTCCATCAGCGCAACGGTCGGGTTTCCGGCCGCCGGCGTGGAGAAGGAGCCGGTCAGGTCGGGGAGCAGTGACATGTGGGCAGCGTAGTAGACGCTCTCTGATGTGCTCGCTCCGCTCGCTGCCGGGCGATCTGATCCGCTCAGCGCAGCCAGCTGACGGCCGAACCGAGCGCCTCGCCCGCCTTCGCGCGTACCCGCCGCAGCTCCTGGGCCCGCCGGTCGGCCTCGAAGGAGGAGATGCTGGCCCCGTCGTGCAAGCAGAGCGGCGTCACACGCCGCGAGCAGCTGAGCCGCTCGCTCGACCGTTGCCCGCTGGTGAGAGCTATAGCCAGGCGCGAGGAGCGCGGCAGTCGGCGGTTTTGGCCGCTCTCCGGAAGCGACATCAAGTCGGGACAGCGTCGCGGCCGCATCGATGACAACCTCGTTCAGCGCTCGCTCCGCCTCGTAGGGGCTGCTAGGCGCCAGTGGTCGCTCGGCTGGGTAGATCCGCCACTGGACGGCCTGACCGACCTTGATCGGCACGAGGCCGAGACCGGCTGCACTGGCGACCGCGGCTTCGCCTTGTTCGAGCGCGGCGAGGTTGAAAGTCGGCCGGGCCACGCAGTGGGGCAAGGGATCCCGGTATCGGAAGAGCGAGGAACCACCCTTCGTGCTCGGCGTTCAGCAGCGCCTCCAAGGCCGCATCCAGTGTCGAGGCCTGCAGCGGATCCAGGCCCAGGGCACCGTCTGGGTCGACCACGTGATGGGCGACGTCGCCACCCAGAATCGCCCGCTCAGCTTGCTCAATGGACTGCTGACCCCTGATCATCGAGTTCAGGTTCGCGGTCATCCGGACCGAGGGCAGCGACTCCATCGCCCTAAGGTATGTCAGCGTTAAATTGCCTCGCTCGCCAAGCTCGCTCGGCGCGGATCGCGCTTGTAAGCCGCCTCGTTCGTCGTCACTCGGGGACCAAAAGCGCGTTCCCTCGCTCCTCCTCACACGGCGGCGCGCGATCCGAGTTTGATTGCCCTCTCGCTCCCCCCGCTCGCTGCGCCAAACTGTAGGTTGAATCCATGGCGGCTGTCGTGGAACTGGCTGGCGTGAGCATCGTGCGCAACGGCTCCACCTTGATCAACGACATCAACTGGGACGTGGACGAGGCGGACCGCTGGGTGGTCATAGGTCCGAATGGGGCGGGCAAGACCACGCTGCTGCAGGTCATCTCGGCACAGATCCATCCCACGAGCGGAGTTGTGGGGCTGCTCGGCGAAGTCCTCGGCACAGTCGACGTTTTCGAGCTGCGACCGCGCATCGGATTGACGTCTGCGGCACTGGCGGAGCGGATCCCGCGAGGGGAGCGGGTTCATGATGTCGTGGTCTCCGCCTCGTACGCGGTGGTCGGCCGGTGGCGTGAGCAATACGACGAGCTCGATCACGAACGTGCCTACGAGCTGCTCGCGCAGCTGCGCATCGAGCGTTTGGCGGATCGCACATTCGGCACGCTCAGCGAGGGCGAACGCAAACGGGTTCAGATCGCTCGAGCCCTGATGACCGATCCTGAGCTGCTGCTGCTCGACGAGCCTGCCGCCGGCCTTGATCTAGCCGGCAGGGAGTCGCTTGGTCAATACCCTCAGCGAGCTCGCGCAAGATCAATACGCACCCGCCTCGGTCCTTGTCACCCATCACGTGGAGGAGATTCCCAACGGCATCACCCATGCGATGCTGCTCAAAGAAGGGGCGATTGTGGCTGCTGGTCCGATTCGAGACACCTTGACGGCTGAAAACCTGACGAAGACGTTTGACGTCGAGCTGAGCCTTGACCGAGGCCGACGGTCGATGGAGCGCTCGCGCTGTTGCTCTTTAGCCGACTGGCACCATGGGAGTGCACAGATAATCACAAGATAACCGCGTCTGGAGATTATGATGGAGGTGAACTTGACCGACTGGCTGGGTGAGAATTCCTGGGCGATCTGGCTGAGTCTCGCCTTCCTGCTGGGCATCGCCGAGATCATGTCGCTTGACCTGGTTTTGATCATGCTTGCCGTAGGAGCGCTGGCTGGAGCGGCCGTCGCGGTGCTGGCGCCTTCGCTGTGGTGGCTGCAGATCTTGGTCGCGACCGGCATCAGCGTCATGATGCTGTTGCTGCTGAGGCCAACCCTGCTCGCCAAGGTGCGCAATATGCCGGGCTACCGATCCTCAGCCGAAAAGATGGTCGGCAGCAGTGGCATGGCGATCTCGCAGATCGACAAGTCAGGCGGCGAGATCAAGGTCGACGGCCAGAGCTGGACGGCACGTCCCTATTCCTCAGACGTGGTGATCGAGCAAGGCACCGAGATCGAAGTCTATGAGATCGACGGAGTCATTGCTGTCGTCTACCCGAAGTACGGGCAACTCCCTTAGAGAGAAGGAAGATCGTGGATCTCGCGTCGTTGATCGTCGTCTTGGCCATCGCGCTGGCGGTGATCTTCTTCATAGGCAACGCTGTCCGCGTGATCCGCCAACAACGAGTTGGTGTGGTCGAGCGGCTCGGCAAGTTCAGGCGCACGTTGGAGCCGGGGCCCCATCTGGTTGTGCCGCTGTTTGACAAAGTCCGCTACAACATGGACATGCGGGAGAACGTCGTACCGTTCCCGCCGCAAGGAGTGATCACCGAGGACAACCTGATGGTCAACATCGACTCGGTCATCTACTTCCAGATCATCGATCCGGTCCGCGCCGCGTACGAGGCCCAGAACTACATCAAGGCGATCGAGCAGCTGACGATGACCACTCTGCGCAACATCATCGGCGGGCTTGATCTTGAGCAGGCTCTGACCAGTCGTGAGGAGATCAACCAAAAGCTGCGGGTAGTGCTTGACGAGGCAACCGGCAAGTGGGGCATCAAGGTCAATCGCGTCGAGCTCCGTGCGATCGAGCCTCCGGCCACGATCCGGGACGCGATGGAGAAGAGTGCTCGGGCCGAGCGGGACAAGCGGGCAATGGTCCTGCTCGCCGAGGGGCAACGGCAGTCACAGATTCTGTCCGCCGGCGGCGAGAAGGAATCCGCGATCTTGCGGGCACAGGGCGATCGCGAGGCTGCAGTACTGCGAGCCCAGGCGGATCGGCAGGCCAAGATGCTCCGCGCGGAAGGCGAGGCGCAGGCGATCACTACGGTCTTCAGCGCCATTCACGCCGGCCAGCCGGACCAGGCGCTGCTCGCCTATCAGTACATGCAGATGCTGCCGGCGATCGCACGCGGTGACGCCAACAAGGTCTGGGTCGTACCGAGCGAGCTGAACGATGCACTCAAGGGTCTCGGCAGCGTCGTCGGCAAGGCCGCCTCAAGCGCCATTCCACGTAGCGCTGAGGGCGAGTTCACGGCACCCGCCAAGATCGATGTGCAAACAGAGGTGGAACGGCAGAACGCGGCAGAGGAAGAGGCAGCGCGGCGCACCGTCGAGAAGGCAATTCAGGAGGCCCAGGAGATGGAGCGCCCGATGCGACCGGAGATCCCGGCAGTCTTGAGCACCCCCGGGCAGCCATCGGCTCCCGCCATCCCGAATGGCCAGTATGAGCAGGAGAGCGCAGCCGAACCCGGCCCAGTGACCTGGCTCGACCTGCTGGCGCTGTTCGGCGCCGGAGGGGTTGCGGGCTTGATCAACACCGTTGTCGGCTCGGGGACGCTGATCACGTTTCCTACGCTGCTCGCGCTCGGCGTGCCGCCAGTGATCGCCAACGTCTCCAATACGGTGGGACTTGCGCCGGGATCGCTCTCCGGCGCCTGGGCCACCCGGCGCGAGCTCAACGCCGATCACCGGCGCCTGCTGTGGTTGGGTACTGCCTCGCTCCTGGGCGGAATTGCCGGCGCTCTGCTGCTGCTGTGGCTGCCCTCGGCAGCGTTTGACGCTATCGTCCCGGCCTTGATCGGGTTGGGCTGCGTCCTCGTCGTTGTGCAGCCCTTCATTGCCAAGAAACTGGCCCACCGGCGTGCCCGGCTCGGCATCCAAGCTGGGCAGATACCTGGGTCGATCTTGTTGTGGCTGGCTGTCGCGTTGACCGGCGTCTACGGCGGCTACTTCGGCGCTGCTCAGGGCGTGTTGTTGATCGCGATCTTGGGCATTGGATTGGTGGGCTCCCTGCCCTACATCAATGCGATCAAGAACGTGCTGGCGACGGTTGTCAACAGCGTCGCGGCGGTGGTGTTCGTGATCGTCAGTGAGGTGAACTGGCCTGCGGCGATCGCGATCGCCGTGGGATCGGTTCTTGGCGCCCAGGTTGGCGGCAAGGTGGGCCGCAGGATCCCGCCGACGATCTATCGGGTGATCATCGTGGCCGTCGGCATCGTTGCGATCGTTAGTTTGCTGAGCTGAGCGCCAGTGCCAAGATCTCGGCATTCGGCAGCCTGGCCGCGGATTGGCCAGGCAAAGCGATCTTGCTGCCTCGGATACCGCTGCCGATGACGATCATGTCCAACGCGGCGACCGCTTCGTCGACCAGGATGGGCCAGGTGGGCGGGAGTCCGATGGGAGTGATCCCGCCATACTCCATGCCCGTTTCGCGTACGGCGTCGTCCATCCCGGCAAAAGAGATCTTGCGAACATCGAGTCGTTTGCGGATGACTCGATTGACATCTGCTCTGTCGCTGGCTCGCACCAGGCACGCTGCCATCATGGACACCTCGGCGCGCCGCCCGGCGACCACCACACAGTTCGCGGAGGCGTCCAACGGCACCTCGTACGCCGCACAGAACTCAGCTGTATCGGCATTGCTGGGGTCGATGGGAGCGACGAAGCAGTCCAGCCCGAGTTGGGAGATTGCATCCTTGACAGGCCGTGCCAAGAGCTGGGGATGGTCACGTGCCGGTTGCCAATCCAACGTTCCGAGGATGCGCATCAGGGCAGGATCATAGTGAAACTGACTATTACCGTCCCCGACGACCCACGCCTGGCCGACTATGTCCGGCTCCGGGAGACCTCGCTGCGTCGCCACCTGGAGTCCGAACACGGGCTGTTCATCGCCGAGGGGGAGAAGGTCATCCGCCGCGCCGTTGAAGCGGGCTACCGCCCCCGATCATTCTTATTGGCCGAGCGCTGGCTGGATGGCCTGAGCGACATCCTGCGACGGTGGCCGGCGGTCCCGGTCTTCGTCGTGACGGAGGATCTGGCCGAGCAAGTGACGGGATTCCACGTACATCGGGGCGCGTTGGCATCGCTCCATCGCGAACAGAGGCATGGGCTCGACGAGCTTCTCGCGCTTCGCCGAGTCGTGGTGTTGGAGGACATTGTCGACCACACCAACGTGGGGGCGATTCTGCGGAATGCGGCCGGCTTGGGGTGGGACGGCGCCCTGCTGTCGCCACGCACGGCCGATCCGCTGTACCGCCGATCGATCAAGGTGAGCATGGGAGCGGTGTTCTCGCTGCCCTGGGCGCGACTTGAGGATTGGCGCGGTGCGCCGGAGCTGTTGGCCGCGGCGGGCTTTCGTACGGTGGCACTCACTCTGACGCCGGAGGCCCTCGAACTCAGCCAAGTGGCCGCCGAGATCAACTCCGAAACCAGGGTTGGGGTCATGTTGGGCACCGAGGGTGCCGGCCTCTCGAAGCATTGGTCGGATGGCGCCGCCATACGAGCGCGCATTCCGATGTTCGCCGGCATCGACTCACTCAATGTCGCCGCCGCCGCGGCTATCGCTTGCTACGCACTGTCGGCCCGCGGCGTGACGGGCCAATCGTCGGGATAGAGGTCAGCTGCATCCAGGTGCAGTGAGTAAAGCTTCTTGCGAGCCCGCCCGGAAAGCCGGTCGCCGAACACGATGCCATTGAGGTGGTCGGTCTCATGCTGCAGGCATCGAGCTAGCAGACCAGTCCCGGTGACCTCGACGTTCTCGCCGTTGTGGTCCTGGCCCCGGCAGATCGCGTGATCTGGCCGAGCGAGCTCGATGTAGGCGCCGGGCAAGGACAGGCACCCTTCATCGGAGGCATGCAGCTTGCGCTCCTTGCCCTCGGGCACGACCACCTCGGCGTTGCACAGCACCCCGACATGCCTGACTTGGTCTTCGTCCGGGCAGTCGTACACGAACACCGCGAGATCGACACCCACTTGGGTGGCGGCCAGCCCGACACCTTCCGCCGCGTACATCGTGGCGAACATGTTCCTTAGCAGCTCGAGCAAGTCGTCATCGAAGGCAGTGACCCGGCGAGTGGGCCGGTGCAAGATCGGGTTGCCCCAGCGGATGATCGGCAACACGGTGCCGCCGGTCCGCAGCTCGTCGACGGTGCTGATCTGAGATGGCACGCCGGTGAGGGTACCGCGTGGGGTGCTTGGAATGGGCGCTCGCGTGTCTCAGAGTGGTCACGTGGCCGAGAACGGCTTGCCGCCGCAGTTCGAGGTGTTGCTGGCGGACTACCTACGTTACCTACGCGTGCGACGAAACCTGGCTCAGCACACCGTACGCGCCTACCGCACCGACCTGCTGGATCTGTTCACTCATCTTGATCGGCTGGGCATCGACTCCGTGCAGGCTGTTGACCTGAGGGCGTTGCGCAGCTGGCTCGCCAAGCAGCACGCAGTCGGGCGTGCGCGCAGCACCCTGCAGCGGCGGGCGGCCGCCGTGCGGATGTTCTTCTCGTGGGCTCACGAGGCCGGCCACATCACCACCGATCCAACGACGAACCTGCGCTCTCCCAAGAGCGCGCGGATCCTTCCGCCAACCCTGGAGCGTGCAACAGCGGCTCAGATGCTCGACGATGCGATCGCCGCCGCCAGAGAAGTTGGGGGACCGGTCGCCGCCCGGGACGTCGCCGTGTTGGAAGTCCTGTATGCCAGCGGAATCCGGGTTTCGGAGCTGTGCGGCCTCGACTTGGATGATGTTGATCGGGAGCGCCGCGTTATCAGGGTTTTCGGCAAGGGCAGCAAGGAGCGAACGGTGCCTCTTGGTGCACCGGCTTTGCGCGCTGTTGATGCCTGGCTCGCGACGGGTAGGCAGCGGCTGGTGAACGCCGACTCAGGTCAGGCCATGTTCGTCGGCGAGCGCGGCAAGCGGATTGATCCTCGGGTGGTCCGCCGGATCGTCCATCGGGCCCTCCGGATGACCGATGGGGCACCCGACCTCGGTCCGCACGGCCTGCGGCATGCGATGGCGACTCATCTACTCGAGGGTGGTGCGGACCTGCGCAGCGTGCAGGAGATGCTCGGGCATGCGTCGCTGGCCACCACCCAGATCTACACCCACGTAACCAACGAGCGGCTGCGTGCAGCCTTCGAGCAGGCCCACCCGCGAGCCTGAAGCCGCCGAGCGACGGCACCCGCCTCCAGGGGCGCCGCGCGAGCAGCTGAAAGCGCGTCATAGCCAACTCATTGGATTGCTGAGCCGTCCATTGAGCCACACCATCAGGTGCAGGTGACAGCCCGTTGCCCAACCGGTCCTTCCGGCCAGACCGATTACTTGCCCCCGACTGACCCGCTGACCGGGCCGGACCAGGTAGCGGGTGGCGTGATTGAAAGCTGTCTCGACCCGCACTCCATCAACGCGGCCGTGGCTGAGGAACAGCCGATTGCCGTACGCGGGGTTGTAGTAGGCCCGGGTCACAACGCCGGCATACGGGGCTCGTATCGCGGTGCCGCAGGCGGCGCCGAAGTCCGTGCCGTCGTGGAGCTTCCAGATCTTGAGCAACGGATGGAGCCTCATGCCGAAACCAGACGTCACTGGACCCGCAACCGGATGGAGGAAGCCGTGGCTTCCCAGTCGTCCGACTGAAGTGGTTGCTCCGGCCTGTGGCGTCGGCGCAGCCGCCGCGCGAGCCTCAGCCTCACGCTTCACGATCTTGCGTTGAGCCTCCGCGACCAGGCGCAGCCGACCACCGCGATTGCCGAGGAGGAGCAGCGGATCGAGATACTTCTTGCCCTCGCGCAGTCCCCAGTGCAAGCAGTCGCCGACAGTGCCCACTCAAGCCGGGCCCACTCAAGCCGGGCCCACTCAAGCCGGGCCCACTCAAGCCGGGCCCACTCAAGCCGGGCCCACCCGAGCCGAGCTGGCCGATCACCTGCCCCAACGCGACACGGTCGCCGACATGAAGCGTGCTGATTACCGGCTCGTATGTGGTGCGTACCGAGCCATGGTCGATGCTGATGACGGGCTTTCCGGCGATCGAACCAACGAAGGCCACCGTGCCCTCGGCGGCCGCCAGCACCGCCTGCCCGGGCTCGGCAGCAAGATCAACTCCGCGATGGCCGGACGCCCACGCGAGCGCCGGCGGATCGAACCCTCGCTGCACCACCGGAGATCCGCTGAGTGGCCAGCCGGCCGGTGTCGGCAGCCGAACAGCTCCCACAGCAGGAGCCGGAATCGCCAACACCCAGAGGCAGACCACGACGAAGAGTGGCGGCTGGATAAGTCGACGGAGGGCTCCCATGCCGGCAGTCTCCGGATGTCACGCCACATCGTGCGCCCGTGCGCACATCTGTGGATGACTGTCGAAGGCCCGCTGGCGTTTGTGGATAGACTCGTCTGTGCAGATCTGCCATCAGGTCTGACTTCGCATGCTTGCGTACCGGCCTTCGGGCTGGGCGGCACATTCGGTCTCGATCTTTGACTGACCAAAGTCGAGTGCGTGTCGCGCAGGCATCAGGCAGTGCCGAAAGGTTCGGTGCTGGACAACCGGACGCCGGCGCAGCATATGCCGGCAAGGAAGGAACGCGGCCATGGCCGTCGTCACAACGCGACAGCTCCTCGAGAGCGGCGTCCATTTCGGACACCAGACCCGCCGTTGGAATCCGAAGATGAAGCGGTTCATCTTCACCGAACGCAACGGCATCTACATCATCGATCTCCAGCAGTCACTGACCTACATCGACCGCGCGTACGCGTTCGTCAAGGACACCGTGGCCCGCGGCGGCCAGGTGCTCTTCGTCGGCACCAAGAAGCAGGCCCAGGAGGCCGTCGCCGAGCAGGCGACCCGGGTGGGAATGCCGTACGTCAACCAGCGCTGGCTGGGTGGCATGCTGACCAACTTCCACACCGTGATCAAGCGCATCCAGCGGCTCAAGGAGCTGGAGGGACTGGATTTCGACGACATTGCCGCCTCCGGTCTGACCAAGAAGGAGCTGCTCGGCCTACGCCGAGAAAAGGAAAAGCTGGAGCGGACTCTCGGCGGAATTCGCGACATGACCAGGCCACCGCAGGCGGTTTGGATCGTCGACACCAAGAAAGAGCACCTGGCGGTCGATGAGGCCCGCAAGCTGCGGATTCCGGTGATCGGCATCCTCGACACCAACTGCGACCCGGATGAGGTCGACTTCGCGATCCCGGGCAACGACGACGCCATTCGTTCCGTCTCCTTGCTCACCCGGGTGATCGCTGACGCAGTGGCGGATGGCCTGATGGCACGCTCAGGCGCGCAGACCGGGACCGAGGCCGAGCTGGAACCAATGCCGGACTGGGAACTCGAACTGCTCGGTGCGTCTCAGGAACCGGCACCGGCGACGCCGCATGACGTGCCCGCGTCCGACGCCGCCCCTGTGCCTGCTGATGAGCAACCAGAAGAAGCCGCGATCGAGGCCGAAGAGGCGGCGGACAAGCAGCGAGATGTGGAGCTGCAAGACGACAGTGCAGATCCCGAAAACGTCTACAACCCCGACACCGGGTCGACGCACAGCTAATACGTCCTACCAACCAATACAAACGAGGATCACCTAACTCATGGCAACGATCACCGCTACTGAAGTCAAGAACCTTCGGGATGCGACCGGCGCAGGCATGATGGACTGCAAGAAGGCGCTGACCGAGGCCGCCGGCGACTTTGACAAGGCCGTTGAAATCCTGCGCGTGAGCGGCCAGGCCAAAGCAGCCAGGCGCGGCGCGGAACGGGCCGCAACCAACGGCTTGGTGGCCTCTGCCGATGGCGCCATGCTCCAGCTCGGTGCCGAGACCGACTTCGTCGCAAAGAACCAGGCCTTTCAGGATTTGGCGGCCGACGCCGTGAAGGCCGTGGCAGCCAGCAAAGCCGGCAGCGTCGAGGCCGCCAACGCGGCCACTCTGCCATCCGGCCAGACCGTTGGTGAGGCCGTTGAGGAGCTGGCCATCAAGATCGGAGAGAAGCTGGAGGTGAGCGCGGCCGCCTACTTCGACGGCCAGACCGCGGTCTATCTGCACCGCCGAGCCTCTGACCTTCCTCCGCAGGTCGGGGTGCTGGTCGAGTACGAGGGGTCGGATGCCTCGGCAGCTCGCGGTGCCGCCATGCAGATCGCTGCGATGCGGCCTCAGTACGTCAGCCGTGAAGAGGTCCCGCCCGAGCAGGTGGAGAATGAACGGCGCATTGCGGAGGCAACAGCGAAGGAGGAGGGCAGGCCTGAGCAAGCCCTTCCCAAGATCGTCGAGGGTCGCCTGAACTCATACTTCAAAGACGTCGCGCTGCTCGACCAGCCCTCGGTGACAGACAACAAGGTGGCTGTTGGCAAGCAGCTTGACGAAGCCGGGATCAAGGTGCTGCGGTTCGTACGATTCGAGGCGGCCGGAGCGTAGCACGCGGTCGGCGCCTGACACCGAGCTGCGAGCGTCGGCATCGCGCGAGCAGCTCCCACAACCGAGCGAGGGGAGCCCGACGGGGTGAATGGTCCGTACAAACGCGTGATGCTGAAGCTCTCGGGTGAGGTCTTCGGTGGCGGCAAGGTCGGCGTCGACCCCGATGTCGTCGCCGGACTGGCCAAGCAGATCGGGATCGTGGTCCAAATGCAGGTCCAAGTAGCCGTGGTCGTCGGCGGCGGCAACTTCTTCCGCGGCGCCGAGCTGCAGCAGCACGGTATGGAGCGGGACCGCGCGGACTACATGGGCATGCTCGGCACGGTGATGAACTGCCTGGCTCTGCAGGACTTCTTGGAAAAGGTGGGCGTTCAGACGCGGGTGCAAACTGCGATCACCATGGGACAAGTAGCCGAGCCCTACATCCCACGCCGCGCGGAGCGCCACCTAGAGAAGGGCCGGGTGGTCATCTTCGGCGCCGGATCGGGAATGCCGTACTTTTCCACCGACACAGTGGCAGCTCAGCGGGCCCTCGAGATCAGCGCAGAGGTGCTGCTGATGGGCAAGCAAGGAGTTGACGGTGTCTATTCAGCGGATCCCCGGAAGCACCCTGACGCGATCAAGTTCGACGAGTTGACCTACGACGATTACCTGGCGCGAAACCTCAAAGTCGCTGACGCGACCGCCATCAGCATGGCTCGCGACTACAAGCTGCCGATGATCTTTTTCAGCCTGGACACCGACGGCACAATCGTGCGTGTGGTGTCGGGTGAGAAGATCGGTACGATCGTCCACGCCTAAGGAGAAGAACACTTGTGATCGCCGACATCATGCGCGACGCCGAGATCAAGATGGCGAATGCGGTCGAATACACCAAGGAGGAGTTCGCGGCCATCCGCACCGGTCGCGCCCATCCCGCGATCTTCGCCAAGCTGAACGCTGACTACTACGGCTCGCCGACCCCGCTGCAACAACTTGCCACCTTCCACGTGCAGGACGCTCGTGTCGTACTGATCACCCCGTACGACAAGACCGCGATGGCCGGCATCGAGAAGTCGATCCGCAACTCCGATCTCGGAGTAAATCCATCCAACGACGGCACCACCATCCGGGTCACACTTCCAGAGCTCACCGAGGAACGGCGCAAGGAGTACATCAAGTTGGCCAAGCACAAGGCCGAAGACGCGCGTGTCTCCGTTCGAGGTGCTCGGCGTACGGCGAAGGAAGCTTTGGATCGGATGGTCAAAGACAAGGAAGTCGGAGAGGACGAGGTGGTGCGAGCCGAGAAGCAGCTCGACGTCGCCACCCGAAAGCACGTCGACGAGATCGACGACGTCCTCAAGCACAAGGAAGCCGAATTGCTAGAGGTCTAGTGTTGACTGAGCCACCGGCCGCGCCGGCGCAGACGCACGGCCGCGCCGGACGCAATCTGCCCGCTGCCATTGGCATCGGTGTCGGACTTGGCGCGTACGTTGTGCTCAGCTTGATCTACCTCAAACCGGCCTTTGTCGTGCTGGTGGCCGTGGCGCTGGTGCTGGCGGCGGTCGAGCTCCATGAGGCGCTGAAGAAGCAGGGCATGACGTCGACGATCATTCCGATCGCGATCGGCAGCGTTGCCATCGCATTTGGCTCGTACTTCGCCGGCCGCCAGGTGCCGGTGGACTTCTCTACTCCCAGCGTGTTGTTGGGGTCGCTAGCCCTGACCGTGCTCGCGAGCCTGATCTGGCGGATGCCAAAAGGGGCAGCCGGATATGTACGCGACGCCGCGGCCAGCCTGCTGATCATTGCCTATGTGCCGTTGCTCGGTTCATTCGCAGCGTTGATGCTCGCCGAAGGACATGGCGTTGCACGCATCGTGACCTTCCTGCTCGTTGTGGTCATGAGCGACACGGGCGGCTATGTCGCGGGAGTGCTTTTCGGCAAGCATCCAATGGCGCCGAAGATCAGCCCGAAGAAGTCCTGGGAGGGTCTAGGGGGATCGTTGGTGTTCGCGACCGCCGCTGGTATCTGCATGGCCATCTTCGTTCTTGACGTCCCGTTTTGGGTTGGCATCATCCTCGGCGTAAGCCTGGTGGTTGTTGGCACTTGCGGCGATCTCATCGAATCGATGATCAAGAGAGATCTCGGGATCAAAGACATGAGCTCCTTCCTGCCTGGGCATGGGGGAGTCATGGATCGGCTTGATTCCCTGCTCGTTGCCGCGCCAGTCGCCTGGTTGATCATGTATCTACTTGTCCCCCTGTAATCGGGCTGTAGTGAAAATGCCAGGCAGCTCGACGACCTAGTCGAGGACGATGTTTTCCGGGCCGGCCTCGGTGACCGTACTAGGGAAAATGGACTACGACATCCAGATCGGCGGCAACACCACAGTGCCGTTGCTTGAGGTCAACAGCATCAAGGTCATTGGGTAGCGGTTTCCTCCTCAGCCGCCCAGGGTCCAGCCCTGGGCGCACAAGTCGGCCGCACGCTTCACATCCACGGCGCTACCGTAACGAGTCTTAACCGGACAGTCGGATCTCCTGACGTGACACCGACCGCCCAGAATTGATCAAGCGAGCCTCCCTGCTGGAGATTCTGACTTCCGATAGCGTTCGCTACCGCAGGACGAGCCATCACGGCGCTGCTCCTGGCCGAACTTCCTCCACGTCGCCGGTAATTAAAGCCGCCAGTAATTAAGGGACCCCTATGAGATCCAAGTTGCTAGCTGTCTCCGCCATTGTGCTTAGTCAATGCAAGGCCGACAATACCGGCAACCTAATGCCCCGTTTCCTGATGATCCTGCTCGCTGGTTTGCTGTTGTTGGGTTTCAACACACCCCAAAGCCATGCGGTCACTTATCCAACCCTTGTAGGACATCGCGGCGTGGGGGATCCGTGGACTGCACGCTTACGTATTCCTGAGCAGTCCATCCCGGCGATTCAGTGGGCTGCGGCGCATCACACGGATGTGGTAGAGGGCGATGTTCGGGTTAGCGGCCCGGATAGTTCTGGACATCGGGTCCTCTACATGATGCATGATGACACTTTGGATCGGACCACTAACGGCACCGGGGGCAGTTACACGCGGCCTTGGTCCTACATTTCGCAGCGTTGGTTGGAGATTCCGGTTGATCGGAATGGTAATGGGGATCCGGATAATACGTCGTATCATCCGCCCTCGTTCGTGAAGTGGCTGGCTGCTGCCAAAGCCACGGGGAAGCTGGTGTTTGTGGAGCTGAAAGGCGAGGGCTGGACCAAGTCATTGGTCAAGCGGTACGTGGACGTAGTGACTGCCCAGGGTATGAAAACCAGGGTGATCACGGAAGGCAGTGAAACTAAGCTTAGTTATTTCAGGTCGTATTCGAGTGGTGCCCGGGTGTGGTCGGCTAGCCATTATCCCAGCGCGTCGAAGGTGAAGAGTGTGGCGTCGTATGCCACCATCTCCCTCGCGGCCGCCGAAGCCAACCCGGATTATGTGAAGATGTTGCAGGCGGCCGGTATCAAAGTGTTTATTTGGACGTTGGATAATTCGGGTCAATATGCTCGAGCGTTGCCGTTTGGGGCTTACGGTTGGATGTGTGATAACACGCAGGATGCGTGGGTTTGGTTGGAAGCACATGGCGCATAGTGAGGATATACACCCGACAAGAACACGACCGGGACCGGTACGTTCCATGAACAGCGGAACGGACCTGGCAGTTGACCACTGAATCGGCTGAGCCGGTGTGGGGCGCAGATGGTACTCAGATCAATTCCAGAACTGGCCCAGGCAGCCGGGCTGCCGGTGATCCGGCTGCACGATGCTCGGCACACGTGCGGGATGCTGATGCACCTTCGCGGAGGCGCCCACCCGTGATCAGCAAATGGTCGGGGCATGCCACAGCCGTCCTCAACATGGCCACCTACGTCCACAGTCAGGACGATGCTCTGGCAGCAGCCGGGGCCATATACGGATCGGTTATTCGTGGCTCACAGAGTGGGGTGTGGAATTCTGGTGAACATGGACCCTGGAATGACCCGCTCGATACAGCTCCCACTAGGTGAAATACTCGGTAAAACGGGTGATCATGTATCTCCTGGTTCCGGGCGGATGAATCCGAGCCGGGATTTCGACGGCGGGACGGCCCCTCCTGACTCCCCTGACTCCCACGCAAGGCTCATGTTCGAGGCGCCTCGGCGGGGACGGCCTCCCCGTCATTGGGCCGATCTAACCCCGGCGCAGCGTCGGGAGCACGTCGAAGCAATGGGTCATCGCGCCTATCGGGCCAGGCAGCTGTCATCCCATTATTTCGAAGGCTTGCGTGACGACCCGGCCGACTGGACCGATTTGCCCAGCGGCGTACGCGGTGAATTCGCCGCGAAGTTCATGCCGCGATTGCTGACGCCGATCCGCGAGCTCAGTTCTGATGGCGATACGACCGTCAAGACGCTATGGCGGATGCACGACGGTGCGCTGGTCGAAAGTGTGCTGATGCGCTATCCGGATCGAGTCACGATGTGCGTCTCCAGCCAGGCTGGATGCGGGATGGCGTGCCCGTTCTGCGCCACTGGTCAGGCCGGCCTGCAACGCAACATGAGCACCGCAGAGATCGTCGAGCAGGTCATGGACGGTGAACGGAAACTGCGCCGCGGTCGCATTCCGGGTGGCAGCGGACGGGTCGGCAACGTCGTCTTCATGGGCATGGGCGAGCCCTTGGCGAACTACACGGCGGTGCTAGGAGCTGTTCGCCAGTTGATCACCCCGACTCCGGACGGTCTCGGGCTCAGTGCGCGTGGCATTACGGTCTCCACGGTCGGGCTGTTGCCGCGAATGCAGCAACTTGCCACCGAAGGGATCCCACTCACGCTCGCCCTCTCGCTGCACGCCCCGGACGACGAACTGCGTGACGAATTGGTACCGATCAACACCCGCTGGAACGTCGAGGAGGTCGTCGACGCGGCGTGGCAGTACGCGAAGGCGACCAAGCGCCGCGTCTCCATCGAATACATCCTGATTCGCGACATCAACGACCAGCCTTCCCGCGCCGAGCAGCTCGCGAAGGTGCTGCGGCGCCGCGGCAACTGGGGTTGGGTGCACGTGAATCTGATCCCGATGAATCCCACGCCGGGCTCGGTGTGGACAGCATCTCGACGGATCGATGAGGAGGAGTTCGTGCGCCGACTCCAAGCGAGGGGCGTGCCGGTCACCGTGCGAGATACGCGGGGCCGAGAGATCGACGGTGCGTGTGGACAGCTTGCTGCCCATGAGGCCTGACACCTGCCAAGATTGGCGCCGTGCCAGATCTCGACCGCACCGCACTCGACCCAGCACTCCACGAGCTGGCTGAGGCGTTAGGCGTCGCCACCGAGTACTGGGACTGGCACGGCCAGCATGTCCCGGTCGATCGGGCCACGATCGTCGCTGTCCTCGCTGCTTTCGACATTGACGCGTCGACACCTGAGGCTGCTGCCATCGCCCTAGCAAGCCATCGTCGTCATCCGTGGACACAGATGTTGCCGCCGTGTGTGGTGATCCGGGAACGCCGCCCGGCGTCGGTGTGGGCGCATGTGCCGCATGGTGATCCCGTCAGCGTCTGGATCGAACTGGAGACGGGCGAAAGCCGGCATGACCTGCGACAGCTGGAGAACTGCACACCGCCACGGCAGATTGATGATGCCTGGGTGGGTGAGGCCTCGTTCGAGATCCCAGACGACCTGCCATTGGGTTACCACACGCTGAGGGCGGTCAGTGGGGAGCGACGAGCGTCGATGCCGTTGATCATCACTCCCGCGTGGCTGGGATTTCCGGAGCGCATGGGACGGCATCGCGCCTGGGGCTTGGCGACCCAGCTCTACAGCGTGCGCTCGCGGCAGTCCTGGGGAGTCGGAGACCTGACCGATCTCGAGGACCTCGCAGTATGGTCGGCAGCCGAGCATCAGGCGGGTTTCGTGCTGGTCAACCCTTTGCATTCGGCCGAGCCCGTCGCTCCGATGGAGCCGTCGCCGTACCTGCCGAGCAGCCGTCGCTTTGCGAACCCGCTCTATCTGCGACTCGAGCGGATTCCCGAGTACGCCGTGGCGAGCTCCGAGCAGCGAGAGCAGATCGACAAGATCAAAGCTCGTTTGCTTGCCGAGCTTGCCGACTCCACTCAGATTGATCGAGATCGATCATGGACCGCCAAGCGTGAGGCCCTCAAGATCATCTTTGCAGTGCCCCGAACCGCGGGACGGGAGGCATCCTTTGCGGCGTATCGGCGTCGCGAGGGAACTGGTCTGGAAAGGTTTGCGACTTGGGCGTGTCGAGGAATATGGGCTTGCGAGGAATATGGGCTTGCCGAGGAATCATGGGCTTGCCGAGGAGTATGGGCCGAGCTTTCAGGACTGGCCGATCGAGTTGCAGGATCCGCAATCTCAGGCTGTAGTCGCGTTCACGGCGACGAATGCCGCCAAGATCGAGTTTCAATGCTGGTTGCAGTGGCTGATGGATGAGCAGCTGGCGGGTGCCCAACAGGCGGCCTTACGCGCCGGTATGACGCTCGGAGTGATGCATGATCTGGCCGTCGGCGTAAGCACCCGCGGCGCGGACGCGTGGAGCCTGCAAAGCAGCTACGGGAAAGGCATCTCGGTTGGCTGCCCGCCGGATCCCTTCAATCAGCAAGGCCAGGATTGGAGCCAGCCACCGTGGCGGCCTGATCGGCTCATCGCCACCGCGTACGCGCCCATTCGCGACATGATCTCTACGATCTTGCGGCATGCAGGTGGCCTACGCATTGATCATGTCATCGGCCTGTTTCGGCTCTGGTGGATTCCCAAAGGTGCGGGTCCCACGCAGGGCACCTACGTACGTTACGACCATGAGGCCATGATCGGAATCCTTGCGCTGGAGGCCCATCGAGCAGGAGCCGTGGTGGTCGGGGAAGATCTCGGGACGGTCGAGCCGTGGGTGCGGGACTATCTGCGAGAGCGTGGAATTCTGGGCACGTCGATCTTGTGGTTCGAATTCGACTGGGACGGCGACGGTAGGCCGCTGCAGCCAGAGAAGTGGCGAGAGTACTGCCTGGCCTCGGTCACGACTCATGATCTTCCACCCACGGCCGGCTATCTTGCCGGTGATCATGTCCGGCTTCGTGATCAGCTGGGCATCCTGACCCGTTCCCTGGACGAGGAACTCCAAGCCGACCAAGCGGACCGCCAGGCCTGGCTGGACAACCTTCGACATCACGGAGCACTGCAGTCTGAGCCGGATGTGGCGGAAACGGTCGAAGCGCTGCATCGCTATCTGACCTGGACACCCTCGAGACTGCTTAATCTGTCCCTTGCCGACGCGGTGGGCGAGCGTCAGCTGCAGAACCAGCCCGGCACGATCGATGAATACCCGAACTGGCGAGTACCCCTGACCGGTCCTGACGGCGCATTGGTGATGTTGGAAGACATCTTCACCAACCAGCGCGCCGCGGATCTTGCGACGATCATGAGTGGCGCCCGCTAGACCAGGGACTCACCGGCCCTCACCGGGGGCCGAGGTCAAATGCCGCCTTGCTCAACCATTCTGCGCAGAGCATCCGCTTCATCTTGGGTCAAAACGCCTGCCTGGACCGCCTTATCCAGCCAAGGGTCCAAAGCGGCCGGCCCTTTTGCCGCGTAGTCCGCGCGGACCTGGTCGAGCGCCGCCCTGACCTCGGCCTCGTCGGCGCCGAGCATGCCGGACAAGGTCTTGACCAGGACCTCCTCCTGCTCAGGGCTCATCGGCCATGCCGGGGCTCCATTTTGCGGTGCCGGATTGCCCGGCGCGGGCGCAGCTGGATTGCCCGGCGCGGGCGCAGCTGGATTGTCCGGCGCGGGCGCAACTGGATTGTCCGGCGCCGGGGCAGTAGTGGGCGCGGTCGTCGGGTTAGGCACAACTGGTGTGTCTGCGTACGCAGCGCCTGCTACGCCCATGCCAGCGCCAAGCACTAGCAGTCCTGAGCCAATTGCGACTGCAGTTTTTATCGAGACTGCCACGTTTCTTGGTACTCCCTGTCGTCGGTTCGGAGGCGTTGCCGAAAATAGCGTGGATCCCGTACCTAGCAGTCACCTAGGTGGAACCTGGCAGCGAGCTAGCAATCTGAGTCGATCTGCGAGCGCTGGATAAGGTCGAGACATGGCAGGTGAGGTCGTAGTGACAGAGAGCTCGCAGGAATCGAAGAAGGTCGATCAAAGCCTTCTGACGGTTCTCGTCGCGTTCCTCGCCAACCTGCTGATCGCCATTGCCAAGTCGGTTGCGGCCGTTGTGACGGCCTCGGCATCCATGCTCGCCGAAGCTGCCCATTCCTGGGCGGATGCCGGCAACGAGATCTTGCTGTTGATTGCCGACCGGCGATCCGATCGCGGGCGGGACAGCGGGCACCCCATGGGATTCGGGCGGGAGGCTTACGTCTGGTCGATGTTCGCGGCCTTCGGGCTCTTCACTGCCGGCGCAGTGGTGTCGATTTGGCACGGTATCCAGGAGTTGCTCAAGCCCGAGGAAGCCTCGCACTATCTGGTCGCGTACGTGGTGCTGGCGATTGCCTTCGTCCTCGAAGGGATCTCGTTCATCCAGGCCATTACTCAGGCCCGGCGGATGGCGGCGGTGCGGGATCGCAGCGTGCCCAGCTTCGTGCTGAACACATCCAATCCCACATTGCGGGCGGTTGTTGCCGAAGACGCAGCAGCCCTGATCGGCATCGCGATTGCGACTGCTGGTGTCGCGCTTCACCAGGTCACGGGCTCGGTTATCCCGGACGCAATCGGGTCAATCCTGGTGGGCGTGCTGCTGGGGATCGTCGCGGTCGTTCTGATCGACCGCAACCGCCGCTTTCTCGTTGGCGAGACCGTAACCTCCGAGGTCCGGCAAAAGGTGCTCCAGAACCTGCTCGACCGGCCCGACATCGACCGGATCACCTACCTGCACTTGGAGTATGTCGGTCCTGATCGGTTGTACCTGGTTGCCTCCGTCGACATGGCCGGTGACGATGTGGAGCACGACCTGGCCGTACGGTTGCGGCGGGTCGAACGGGAGTTGGAGGAGTTTGACGCCATCGAGGAGGCCGTGCTCACTCTCGCGACGCCCGATGAGGTATCGCTCACACCCTGATCGGCGAAAGGCTCACTCGGCTAGCAGGGCAGCGGCTTCTTTCACATCGTTGACGCAATAGATCAACTCAGCCATCGGTCGGCCGGCACTCAGCCTCTCCAGCAGTGGCCACGCCGGGTAGACATCTGTCCAATATTCACGACCAACCAAGATCAATGGAGCGATCAGACTCGGATCGGCGGCGTAGAAGTTCTCCGTGACGGCTTGAAAGATCTCCTGGACCGTGCCGGCCTGCCCTGGCAGGTAGACAACTCCACCGCCACAGCGATGCAGCAGGGTGTCCTCCCGAAGTGCATTGGAGAAGTACTTGGCTATCCCCGTCGCGAAGACGTTGGTGGGCTCGTGACCGTAGAACCACGTCGGAATGCTCAGGCTGCGGCCTGCGGAGGGGATGGGCCATTGAGCCAGCACCCTGAAGGCGCTGCGCGCCCACGCATCGATGTTGGGCCGGTACCCAGGCGCTCGAGTCATGATCATCAGTGCGTCCTCGAGCGCGCCCGGCCAAGGACTCAGGTAGGCACCGAGATTCGCCGCCTCCATCGCACCGGGACCGCCTCCGGTGAGGATCGTGCGGCCGGCAGCTGTGAGGCTGGCCCCCAACCCGGCGGCGGCGCGATAGATTTCCTCACCGCGAAGTGCCGCATGACCGCCCATGATTCCGACGATGGCCCGCGGGTCCAGATCTGAGGTCGCATCGTCGAGTTCGGTGGTGATGGCGTGATCATGAAGAGTCATTCCCAGTTCACCGGTGAGCGACCGGGCCGGGTGGGAGTGTGACCAGGCATAGACGGTCGCGTCCAGGCTGGCCGCGTATTCGCCGCTGCCGTATAGCTCGGCTGCGTCGTACAGACGTGTTCGGTATGGGTCGAAGGGCAGGTCAGGCAGCCGCGGAAACAGCAGCGCACCCGAGCTGCGAAGATGCTTTTCGACGGGCGGGGCGAACACGCAGCCGAGGAACACCGCGCCTTGGGGATCGACCTTGAGCAGTGCGTCCGCCCGTTCAGTGAGATCCACGGTTTGGACGAACCATCCGTTGAGTCGCTGTGTCTTCTCGATGTGAGCATCGAAATCGGCCAGGCTCTCGATATCGATGAGGCGTCGAGTCACAGGCCCGGTCGCGGACTTCTCATGGTGTGCGCATTCTGCCAGGCGTCACAATGCCACGCGTTGCTTGGAGAGATCATGGTCCCGATGACTCGTGTGAGCCGCGACCTGGTGGCCTGGTTGCTGGAGGGCGACCCGTCCATTAGCTGGCGGGTGCATCGAGACCTTCTCGGCAGCTCTCAATCGAGAACAAGTGCCGAGCAAGCCAAGATCGCGACGGAGGGCTGGGGTGCCAAGCTGATCTCGCTGCAAGATTCCGACGGGCGTTGGGGCGGCGGAGATTACACACCGAAGTGGATCTCGACGACGTACACACTGCTTCACCTGCTGTGGCTCGGTCTGCCCCCCGGAAATCCTGCGGCGCTGGCCGGATGCGAGCGCCTCTGGGAATGGCAAGGCCAATGGCGGGTCCCGGAGACCTGCATTGCCTCGATGCTGGTGCGGCTTACCGCCGCTCACCGATACGACGCTGGCCGCCTCGATGACCTCGTCGACTATCTCCTCAGCCAGCAGCTCGACGACGGCGGCTGGAACTGCGCCGCGCGCGGCGAGCGGGGCAAGCACAGCTCCTTCCACACCACGATCCAGGCACTCGAGGCTCTCCGCACTTATCAGCAAGCCGGGGGCGGAGCCTACGAAGAGGTGCAGGCCCGAGGGCGGGAGTTCTTTCTCCGGCACCGGCTGTACAAGTCCCACCGCACAGGCGAGGTGGCGATACGCGGCAGCACCCGTTTTCCTCAGCTGCCGCAATGGCACTTCGATGTGCTGCGCGGGCTCGAGTACTTCGTCGACGTGGCCGCAGAGCAGGACGAGCGGCTCGAGGACGCCATTGCCGTCGTGCGGCACGCGCGTCGAGCCGACGGCCGTTGGCCGACGTATTCCGGCTATCCCGGCCGTACGTGGTTTCGGATGGAAGAGCCGGGTGCGAGCAGGTGGAACACCGTGCGGGCGCTTCGGGTCCTGACGTGGTGGGAGTCGGCCGACTGAACCCCCCGGGATCGGTGAATCCACAGCTCCGCAACCGCGAGGCTGATCGCTGAGCTGAGCAGCAGTCCCAGCGGTACACCGTGCGGGGCAGGCCAAGGCTTGTAAAGGCGGACCTCGAGAGGTCGAAGGTCATGAACACCAGCGCCAGGGCGAAGCTACGCAGCATCCATTCGCGGTGCTCGCCGTATCGGCCCGCCCGGACGCGCTGAAGTGCTATAGCAGTCGCGGGGTTTTTGTCGGCCGTCACGGCCCATGCGGCAGAGCCACCGCGGAGTTGCAGAGACGCAAAGCACGGCAGGCAAAGTAGCAGCTGCGACCTGCCACACTTGGCCCCGTGCGTGACGTGGTGATCTTGGGCAGTACCGGCTCGATCGGCACCCAAGCCCTGGAGGTGGTAACGGAGCATCCCGGTGATTTCCGGGTGGTCGGCCTAGCTGCCGGGGGTTCGCAGATTCCAGTGCTCGCCCGGCAAGTGCTGGACACCGGGGCGCGCGTGGTCGCGGTGAGTCGCGCCACGACCGTCCAGGATCTGCAATTGGCTCTCTATGCCGAAGCCAGCCGACGGGGTTGGGCAGAGGGAAAGGTACAACTGCCTCGCATCCTCGGAGGCCCAGATGCAGCCGCCGAATTGGCGGCAATGCCATGCGACGTAGTTCTGAACGGCATCACGGGTTCGACCGGACTGGCTGCGACGCTCGCCGCATTGCGAGCGGGACGGATCCTCGCGCTGGCCAACAAGGAGTCCCTGGTGGTAGGCGGCACGCTCGTTACCCGAGCCGCACGGCCAGGTCAGATCGTCGCCGTCGACTCCGAGCACTCGGCCCTTGCCCAATGCCTTCGCGGCGGCACCGCCTCGGAGGTCGATCGACTGATTCTCACGGCAAGTGGAGGGCCGTTCCGCGGGCTGAGTCGCGAGCAGATGACCAACGTCACGCCCGAACAGGCCATGGCGCACCCTACCTGGAACATGGGCCGGGTGATCACCACGAACTCCGCAACGCTGGTGAACAAGGGTCTGGAGTTGCTCGAGGCGCACCTGCTTTACGGCGTGGAGCTGGACCGGATCGACGTCGTGGTGCATCCGCAGTCGATCGTGCATTCGATGGTGCAGTTCGTCGATGGCGCGACCCTCGCGCAATGCTCGCCGCCGGACATGAAGCTCCCAATCGCGTTGGGTCTGAGTTGGCCGGATCGGTTGCCCGGGGTCGCCTCGGCATGCGACTGGCGCACCGCATCCAGCTGGACCTTCGAGCCGCTGGACCATGCGGCCTTTCCGGCGGTTGAGCTGGCCCGCCGGGCAGGCCGGCTGGGCGGGACCGCGCCTGCCGTGTACAACGCCGCGAACGAGGTCTGCGTGGATGCATTCCACGACGGCCGGATCGGTTTCACTCAGATCCTCGATATCGTCGCTCTGGTGCTAGAGGCACACATCGGTTCCGACCGCGACGTAGGCTCGAAGCTGGTCGCGAGTGATCAGCTCACGTTGGAGCTGGTCCTTGCGGCCGATGCCTGGGCGCGCGCTCGGGCTACGGACCTCGCCCAAACAACGGAGCACACGCACTAGATGGACGTCTTGATCTACATCGCTGGCGCCGTTGTCTTCTTCGGGCTGGTGATGGCCTCAATTGCTCTGCACGAGATCGGCCATCTGGTTCCAGGCAAGGTGTTCAATGTCAAGATCACCGAGTACTTCGTTGGCTTTGGCCGGAAGGTGTGGGCGCGGCGCCGTGGCGAGACAGAGTACGGCGTCAAGGCGATTCCGGTAGGTGGCTATGTCCGGCTGGTGGGCATGTTCCCACCGGCAAAGGATCATCCCGGTCAGGTTCGGGCGTACGGCACGGGCCCGTTTCGGGCGCTCGCCGACAACGCCAGAGCTGTCGAATGGTCCGCGATACGTCCTGAAGATGAAGGGCGGCTGTTCTATGAGAAGCCGTTCTGGCAGAAGTTGATCATTATGGCCAGTGGCCCGGCGATGAATATTTTGCTGGCTTTCGTGATTTTGCTGGGCGTCTCGGTCACGTACGGCGCCTATCGCTCTCAGCTGACGATTTCCAAGGTGCAGGAGTGCATCGTCGTCGCGACCGCGGCCGACCAGAGCTGTACCGGAAAACCGCCAACCCCCGCCGCTCAGTCGGGCATCCAACCTGGCGACAAGATCGTGGCATTCAACGGAACCCCGGTCTCATCCTGGGACGACGTCTCACGCCTGATCCGGGCAAACCTTGATCACCAGGCGGTCGTGGCGGTCGAGCGTGGTGGCCAGACTCTCGACCTCAAGCCGGTCACTACTGTGATCACCGGCGTACCGGACAGATACGACCCGTCGAAACGAGTTGCCGCAGGGTTCTTTGGTGTTGAACCCGAGATAGTCCGGCAGCGCGGTGGGCCAGTCGCCGTCATCGGCGACATGTGGCAAATGACCAAGCAGACCGTCGTCGCACTCGCTTATTTCCCGGTGAAGGTCTTCTACACGGCCTACAACCTGGCGACTGGCAAGCCCCGAGACGTCTACGGACCGATGTCGATCGTCGGCGCAAGTCGGGCGGCGGGGGAGATTGCGGCGACGAACCAGATCAGCCCGGCGGCCAAGCTCGCGAGCCTGTTCACGGTGCTCGGCTCCGTCAACCTCTTCGTCGCGCTGTTCAACTTCGTGCCACTCCTGCCGTTGGACGGCGGGCATGTGGCAGCAGCCATGTATGAGGCGATACGACGGGGCCTTGCTCGTGTCTTCGGCCGACCCGACCCCGGTCATGTCGATACGGCAAGGCTGTTACCGATCGCGTACGTGGTCGGCGGGGTGATCCTGATCTCTGGTGCCGTGCTGATCTTGGCTGACATCATCGATCCGATTCGGCTCTTCTGACGCTCGCCCGCGATCTATGTCCTCAGCCTGCCGTTCGGGCCGGTCTGGGCTCTGTATGGATTCCATCTCGGCGCAACGGGACTCATGCTGTTTGGTATGTGATTTAGGACCTTGACTCAGCCGCGTAATCGAGCTGGGCCGCAAAGACCCAACGGAGGCTGGTCCGCTGCCACCTCGCGGAACTCACGTTAGGCTGGGTGGTTGGTGAGCCTCGACATGACGGCCTTGCCACACTTCGCCACGAAAGGCCATATGAGCATCGACCTGGGTCTGCCGACCCTTCCCCCTCCGACACTCTCGCCGCGTCGCATGAGTCGACAGATCAGAGTCGGCAAGGTCCCCGTCGGCGGCGATGCGCCGATCAGCGTGCAGTCGATGACCACAACCCTGACCGCGGACGTCAACGCCACGCTGCAGCAAATTGCCGAGCTGACAGCGACGGGTTGCGACATCGTCAGGGTCGCCGTGCCGAGCCAGGACGATGCCGACGCCTTGCCGATCATCGCCAAGAAGTCCCAGATCCCGGTGATCGCCGATATCCACTTCCAGCCTCGCTACGTCTTTGCGGCGATCGATGCCGGTTGTGCCGCCGTACGCGTGAATCCTGGCAACATCCGCGCATTCGATGATCAAGTGAAGGAGATTGCCCAGGCTGCCTCCGACGCCGGATGCTCGATCCGAATTGGAGTCAACGCCGGGTCGCTCGACAAGCGCCTGCTGGCCAAGTACGGCAAGGCCACCCCGGAGGCGCTGGTTGAGTCCGCCCTTTGGGAGGCCAGTCTCTTTGAAGAGCACGGTTTCCGGGACTTCAAGATCTCGGTCAAGCATCACGATCCCGTCATCATGGTGCGCGCCTACGAGCTTCTTGCAGACGCCTGCGATTACCCGCTGCATCTTGGCGTCACCGAGGCGGGACCAGCTTTTCAGGGCACGATCAAATCTGCCGTCGCCTTCGGTGCGCTGCTGTCCAAGGGAATCGGTGACACGATCCGGGTCTCCTTGTCGGCGCCCCCGGTCGAAGAGGTCAAGGTCGGCATCAAGATCTTGGAATCCCTCAACCTCCGACCGCGGCACTTGGAGATCGTCTCCTGCCCGTCGTGTGGTCGCGCCCAAGTGGATGTTTACAAGCTTGCCGACGAGGTAACCGCCGGATTGGAAGGCTTGGAGGTCCCGCTGAGGGTTGCCGTCATGGGCTGTGTGGTCAATGGGCCGGGGGAGGCACGTGAAGCTGATCTTGGCGTCGCCTCTGGCAACGGTAAGGGTCAGATCTTCGTTCGCGGCGAGGTGATCAAGACTGTCAAGGAGGCCGACATCGTCGAGACGCTCATCGAAGAAGCGATGCGGCTCGCTGAGGAAATGGCTGAATCGACGCATGCCGGCGACGGCGTGCCCGAGGTCAGCGTGCACTGAGCATGCGCAAGGTTGCCGGCACGATTACGTCCCGACGGGCCCGCGAGGGCTCGGTCCGGGTGCTGAATCGTAGCGACCTACCGGCGGCCATCCGGCTTCTCTCTGCTAACCCGATCGAGAACGTGTTCGTCGCATCTCGGGTGCGGGCGGCGGGAATCGAACAGGCAAGCCTCGGCTGTCCCGTCTGGGGATACGAGCGAGGCGGGCTGCTCCGGGCGATGTGCCATGCCGGTTCCAACCTTGTTCCCGTCAATGCCGATGAGCATGCACTCGACGCGTGGACCGCGTTCGCTGGTCCGGACCGAATGTGTGCATCGATCATCGGTCCATCGCAAGTGGCGCTGGATCTGTGGAGCAAGCTCTCCGAACGCTGGGGCGGCGCCTGGAGTGAGGTCCGCGATGTGCGACCGCACCAGCCGGTGATGGCTATCAGTACGCCGCCGGCCATCCCGGCCGACCGGCGGGTCCGTCGCGTCACCCTTGATCAATGGGACGCCTACACGGAGGCGGCGGTGAAGATGTACACCGAGGAGATCGGCGTCTCACCGGTACAGGGCAATCCCGCGGGATACCGCTTCTACGTCCGCCAGCTGATTTCGTCCGGTCGCGCGTTCGGCATCTTTGACGGTGAACGAGTGCTTTTCAAGGCCGATCTCGGCTCCGTATCGGGCTCGGTGTGCCAAGTGCAGGGAGTATGGCTGGAACCTGAGCTGCGTGGTCGGGGGTTGGCGGCCCCCGCAATGGCGGCCGTCGTTCAGCTGGCGCGAAACCTCGTACCGACCGTGTCGCTGTACGTCAACGACTACAACCTGCCCGCGCGTGCGACCTATGCCAGGGTGGGCTTCACCGAGATCGGCGAGTTCGCGACGGTTCACTTTTGAGAGCTACTCGGGTGCGGGTGGCAGCAGCGGTCTGTTTCGCGCTCTTGATCATTCTCTGTGGTTGCGCGAATGATCAGCCGGTTGGCAACCTTACGCCGGCAGCGAGGCCAACTCCGAGTCCGGTCGCAACGTCGAGCACGCAACCGGCCGTCCCCAGTTCATCAGCCCGGGCGACGCAGCCGCCGCCGGCCAAGCCGCAACGGACGAGCGTCACCGTGGTGATGAACGGGGATCTGCTGTGGCATAACACCTTGTGGTACAGCGCGAAGGAGGACGCCCAGCGGCGCGGACGTGGTGGCTATGACTTCGCACCACTGTTGGCTGGTATGAAGCCGGTCATCGCATCTGCCGACATGGCGATCTGCCACGAGGAGGTGCCACTCGCGAAGCCCGGCGGGCCCTATCGGAACTATCCGATCTTCGCCGCACCGCCCCAGGTCGTGAAAGCCATCTCCGCAACGGGATACGACCTCTGCACCACGGTCTCCAATCACTGCGTCGACCAAGGCTTCGCGGGACTCACGCGCACCCTCGATGATCTTGATCGGGCCAAGATCAAGCATGTTGGCACTGCTCGTACCAGGGCCGAATCTGAACGTCCGACGATCTTCACCACGAAACAGGGCATCAAGATCGCCGTCGTCGCGGCGACCTTCAGCCTCAACGGGCTCCCGATGCCAAAGGGCAAGCCCTGGGCCGTGCACCGGCTCAGTGCCAAGGACTTGCTCGGTCAGGCGCATCGGGCGAGGGCCGCTGGGGCAGACATCGTGCTCGCGGCGATTCACGTAGGCACCGAGTACTCCACCAGCGAAAACGGGCAGCAGGTCAAGCTCGCCCGCACACTTACGGCTTCACCCGATATTGATCTTGTGTACATGCATCATCCGCACGTCGTTCAGCCATGGACCATCGTGAACAAGAAGTGGGTGCTCTATGGCGTCGGTAACACGGTGGCTCAGCAGGAGCCGCCACGGACCTACGAAGGCGCGACCGGGCGGTTCACGTTTACTCGCGTCGGAAGTGGGCAATTCACCGTCAGCAAAGCTGAGTACATTCCGACGCTGGTCACTTTCTATCAGCCCGGCAAGCCGGTGCGGCTCTATCACATCTCAACTGCGCTGAAGACCGCCAAGGGATCCTTCCGCCAGCGACTGCTCGATGCGCAACGGCGCACCACAGCAGTCGTGACGCGGAAGCATCCGGACGGGCTGGCGCGGGGCTAATTGGTGATCGAGCTACGCGCGAGGCGTCCCACATTAGTGATCGTGACTGGGCCTGCCGGATCGGGGAAGACAACGCTGGCGCACCGGTTGGCCGCAATGATCGGCTGCCCCGCCCTGTGCCGGGATGAGATCAAGGAAGGGATGGTTGCTGCCACGCCAGGCTTCGTCCCTGGGCCGTCCGATCCATTGACTGTGAAAACCTACGATCTATTCTTCGCCGCGATCCGGCTGTTCCTGGAGCATGGCGTTACCCATGTTGCTGAGGCCGCATTTCAGCATCCGAACTGGGAACGAGGACTCGACCTGTTGCTTCCACTCGCCATGCCGCGGATTGTCCGTTGCCAGGTCCCAGCTGAAATTGCGCGTTCCAGAGCCGAATATCGTCGGGTACACGACCAGCCCAGCCGAGCCGCACACGACGACACCGGCCACTTCAGCATGGATCGGCCGTTTGATCCGATCCGGCTCGACGCGCCGACTCTCGACGTCGACACCACCGACGGCTACCGTCCGGACCTTGATGCGATCGCCGCCTTCGCCGCAGTGAGGTGGCGAGCCGTTGGGTCAGCCCCTGATGATCACCGAAGACGGATCGACGCGCGCAATTGCATCATGATCACACCCGTCACAACGGCGTGGCCCCGTTCACGAGCGCACAACGCGACCTGCACGTCGATCACATCGTGATGGCCGGTGGCCGCACACATCAGCCCAACAGCTCGGGGCAACGAGTCGAGATCCATGACGGCATTGACTCGAAAAACTGCCATAGCTAATACAGTGCTCGGGTGATCACCCGACTGTCGGAGCTGTTTGTCCGCACGTTACGCGAGGATCCGGCCGATGCGGAGGTTCCCAGCCATCGCTGGCTGGTCCGTGCCGGCTATATCCGCCGCGCAGCACCAGGCATCTACACCTGGCTGCCGCTGGGCTACCGCGTACTGCGCAACGTCGAGCGCATCGTACGCGAGGAGATGGACGCGATGGGCGCCCAAGAGGTGCACTTTCCGGCGCTACTGCCGAAGGAACCCTACGAGGTCACGGGGCGCTGGACCGAGTACGGCGAGAGTGTGTTTCGGCTGCACGATCGCAAAGGTGCCGAATACCTCCTTGGCCCGACGCATGAGGAGATGTTCACCCTGCTGGTGAAGGACTTGTATTCCTCGTACAAGGACCTGCCGCTTTCGCTTTACCAGATCCAGACGAAGTACCGCGACGAAGCGCGCCCGAGGGCGGGGCTGCTGCGCGGCCGTGAGTTCGTGATGAAGGACTCCTATTCCTTCGACATCGACGACGAGGGTCTGGCCAAGTCGTACGCGGCCCACCGCGACGCGTACATCAAGATCTTCGATCGCCTCGGCTTCGAGTACGTCATCGTGCACGCGATGTCGGGAGCCATGGGCGGCTCCGCAAGCGAGGAATTTCTCGCCATAGCGGATAACGGCGAGGACACTTTCGTACGTTCGCCCGGGGGATACGCGGCAAATGTGGAAGCCGTGCGGACAACGCCGCCAGAGCCAGCGGCCTTTGAGAACGCGCCTGCGGCCCACGTCGAGGACACGCCGAATACACCGACCATCGAGACTCTGGTCGACCTGGCCAACGCGCGCTTCCCTCGCACGGACCGCCCCTGGCAGGCCAGCGACACGTTGAAGAACGTCGTCGTCATGATCACTGAGGTCGATCGGACACGGCATCCGCTGATCATCGGCGTGCCGGGCGATCGGGAGGTCGACCTGAAGCGACTCGCAGCCCAACTCGAGCCGGCCGTGCCGGAGCCATTCAGTGACGAGGATTTCGCCGCGCATCCGGAGCTGGTCAAGGGCTACCTAGGACCGGCTCGGCTTACCGGCGCTGCCGAGCCTGAGGCGGCGCTTGGCGAGGAATCGATCACCAAGATCAAGTATCTGGTAGATCCGCGGGTGGTGGCCGGAACTAGGTGGCTGACCGGCGCGAACGAGCCCGGTCGACACGTCTTCGAGCTCACCTGCGGGCGGGATTTCACCCCCGACGGCATCATCGAGGCAGCCGAGGTACGCGAGGGCGACCCCGCTCCCGACGGGTCCGGACCGCTCGCGCTGGCTCGCGGCATCGAGATGGGACACATCTTTCAACTGGGTCGTAAGTACTCGCAGGCACTTGGCCTCAAGGTCCTTGATCAAAACGGGAAGCTCGTCACAGTCACGATGGGCTCCTACGGCGTCGGCATTTCGCGCGCAGTCGCGGCTGTCGCCGAAGGTACCTGCGACGAGCGGGGATTGTGCTGGCCGCGAGAGCTAGCACCGTTCGATGTGCACGTAGTTGCAGCCGGCAAGGACGAGGTGGTTGGTACCGCAGCGGCCGATCTGGCCGTTCAGCTCGACGAGGCCGGCGCCTCGGTGTTGCTCGATGACCGCTCGGTGAGCCCGGGTGTCAAGTTCGCCGATTCAGAAATCCTCGGCATGCCAACGATCGTTGTGGTTGGTCGCGGCCTCGCGAAAGGCGTGGTCGAGGTACGCGATCGAAGGAGTGGCGAGCAGGTCGAGGTCGCAGTCGAAGACGCGCTGACCGAGATCCTTGCCGCAGTGCATGACGCCTGACGCTTTGGGTGTACTGGGCCTCTCCACTCTGTCGCTGGCAGCTCTGATCGTCGCTGCCTTCGTTGCGGGATGGGTCGATGCTGTGGTCGGCGGCGGCGGTCTTATCCAGTTGCCGGCATTGCTGATTGGGTTGCCCAGCGATACGCCACCGGCAATGATCTTGGGCACGAACAAGATCTCCTCGTTCTGTGGTACCGCCACGAGCTCGCTGACGTACGCCTTGCGCATCCCGCTCGACTGGCGGACCGTGGCCCCTCTGGTCATCGCCTCGGCCGTCGGATCGGCAGTTGGCGCTTCGGTTGCGAAGCTGTTGCCGAAGGACGCTTTCACTCCGATTGTGCTCGTGGTGCTGATCGGGGTCGGCATCTACATCTGGCGGCGGCCACAGCTGGGCATGGTCTCGATGCGGAAGCATGCGGGGCGCAAACACTACGGGTGGACTGTTGTCATCGGACTGCTGGTCGGCGCGTACGACGGGTTCCTGGGTCCTGGCACTGGCTCCTTCTTCGTGATCTTGCTCGTGGCCGTGCTTGGCTACGGATTCCTGGACGCCAGCGCGACAGCCAAGATCGCAAATCTTGTCACGAACCTGTCGGCAATTGTCGTCTTTGGATTGTCCGGCTCGGTGCTTTGGGGACTTGGGCTGATCATGGGCGCCGCCAACCTGATAGGGGGCTACCTCGGCGCCCGGACCGCCATCAGCCAGGGCAACGCGTTTGTTCGCAAGGTCTTCTTGATCGTGCTCTCTGCCCTGATCATCAAGCTGGCGTACGACGTGGTGGACCAGCTGCTGCGGTGATCAACTGCTCCAGCCCGGCCAGGCGTCCAGCGGCGCACCCCAGGACCGGGCTGTTTTCACGGCGGACCCCAGCGCACCGAGCGCCTGTTGGCGGTCTGCCTGGCTGAGCGCCGCAGCCAGCCAGAGCCCGCAGAAGGGCTGCAGCGCGGTCTGCATTCGCATGATCAACCTGCCGGACGTTGCCGCATTCCGCGGAACCACCGACGGCACGTACGCCGGCTCGGCGGCCGGGACCTCCGCCGAGCGTTTCCGCAGCCAAGCGATCAAGCGATCCCTGAAGATTCGCTCGGCGAGGAGCTCATGTTCGGCGCGTGTGCGTGGCTTGCTGAAGAGCTTCATCTTTCCGATCGCCAGCTGGTAGCCGTAAACCATGGCGTGCAGCTGGCGAACCAGCTCCTGGACCGCTACCACCTCAGGCAGGACCTCGACCGGCTTCCGCGCACGGACCCCACGCGTGGCTGGTGGATCACCGGAGCCAAGCGCCCCCGCGAAGCCTTCGGCGGCGACCGCAAGTGACCCCCACAGCAGGGCCTCCGACCCCGTGGTCCGCAGTGCTGCTCGGCGGTAGCCGCCAGCAGCGGCAGTCTCGCGACCCGCCAAGAGTGCGAGCGAGGCGTTCAATGATTGCCCGCCGAGTCTGACGGGGGCTTGTGGGGGAGGAGGGTTGGCGATTGCGTGGGCATGTGCTGAATGAGCAGTGCGCAAGAAGGTCAGCAGCGCACGGCGGTCCTTGGAGAGCTGCTGACGGTGTGGTCCGCCAAGGATCGACCCCCGCGAGCGCCGCCAGTGCCTGCTCGGGAGCTGCGGCCGCGGGCGGCGGACCCGACGCGGCTGCGGTCGGGCTGGGACTCGCCGTCGGAGTGGCTGCAGGGCTTGACATGGGAGCCGCTGGCGTCTCCACTGCACGTACCGGATTGCCAGCAGCGGGATGGCCGGAGCTACAGCCGGCGAGCCATGGCACGGCGAGTGTCGGGGCAGCAAGGCCGAGACCGATGATCATCCGACGAGAGAGCTGGGCCGGCGGAACCGGTGTCACGGTTTCCTCGGACTCAGCCACCCGCCGACGGTACCTCACCCGAGCGGTATGCTGCCGCACACGCGTTGCTGGATCTTCCATGTCGGCGCCGCCACAATCGAAGGACCTAATCGGATCGAAGGACAGCGATGAAAGAGAGCCAGATTGCTGGTGTGCTGACCCCGATCCTTGCCCAATTCGGTCTCGAGCTCGAATCAGTGGAAGTTATTCCGGCCGGCAAGCGTCGGCTGCTGCGCGTTGTCGTAGACGGTGATGGCCCGCAGGGCACTGGCCCCCTGCTGGACGACATTGCGGAAGCGAGTAAGGCGGCATCGGCGGCGCTGGATAGCGCCGACGTTACCGGTGCCGCGGCGTACACCTTCGAGGTGACGTCACGCGGAGTGAGCCGGCCACTCGAGCTTCCTCGGCACTGGCGGCGGAACGTTGGACGCTTGGTCACGGTGCGGCTGTCGCAGGGGGACACAATCACCGGTCGGATCGTTTCCTCCTCTGAGGAGGGCGTACTGCTCGACGTCGACGGCGAAGGCGTGAATGTCCGCTTCGCTGACGTCGACCGCGCACTGATTCAGGTGGAACTCAGCCGACCCAAAGCGGCGCGCAGCGAGGATGAGGAGGAGTGAGATGGACATCGACATCTCTGTGCTGCGGCTGATGGAGCGAGAGAAGGATCTTCCATTCGAGGTCCTGGCCAGCGCGATCGAGGACGCCCTGCTCACCGCGTACGAGAAGACCGAAGGTGCGGTGCAGGGCGCCCGCGTCGACCTCAATCGCAAGACCGGCCACGTGACGGTGCTGGCTCCGGAGTACGACGAAGAGGGACAGCCGATCGGAGAGTACGACAACACACCGATGGGGTTTGGACGCGTGGCCGCCTCAACTGCCCGCCAGGTGATCATGCAGCGGTTGCGGGACGCCGAGGACGAGCAGAAGTACGGCCACTTTGCTGGCGTCGAAGGCGACATCGTGTCCGGAGTGGTGCAGCAGGGCAGCGACAGCCGTACGGTGCTGGTCGACCTCGGCAAGATCGAAGCGATCATGCCGCTGAGCGAGCAGGTACCCGGCGAGCGCTACGCGCATGGCACTCGGATCCGGGTCTACGTGGTCTCTGTTCGGAAGGAACTCCGGGGGCCGCAGGTGGTCGTTTCGCGCACGCATCCGGGACTCGTGGAAAGGCTGTTCAAACTCGAGGTGCCCGAGATCGCGGACGGGACCGTAGAGATCAAGGCCGTAGCTCGTGAAGCCGGGCATCGCAGCAAGATCGCGGTTGTCAGTCACAACTCCGACGTCAGTGCCAAGGGGGCCTGTATCGGGCCGATGGGGCAGCGGGTGCGGGCGGTCATGCATGAGCTGAATGAGGAGAAGATCGACATCATCGACTACTCTCCGGACCCGGCGACGTTCGTGGCTCAGGCATTGTCGCCAGCCAAAGTGACCTCGGTGACGGTGGTCGATGAGAACCTGCGAGCCGCCCGGGTCGTCGTACCGGACTATCAGCTCTCACTCGCGATCGGTCGTGAGGGCCAGAACGCACGGCTCGCAGCCCGGCTGACAGGTTGGCGCATCGACATACGTTCTGATACCGCGCCTGCGTGATCTGGAGTCCAGTCCGCGTTTCTTCAGACGTGCCGATAGTGCGACACGCGTCACCCTCCCGTCAGCCAACGGCACGCGGAATACTCCGAGCGCGGGGGAGCGTTAGCCTGTTGCGATGCCCGCGCCCGTCCGCACCTGCATTGGGTGCCGGACAAGGGAAGAGAAGTTTCGACTGCTTCGCATCGTCGCCCGAGACGGCGGCGTGAAGGTCGACTATCCCCAGATCGAGCCAGGCCGAGGGGCCTACTTGCATCCGCGACCCGAGTGCCTTGAGCAGGCGCTCAAGCGACGTAGCCTGGGGAGGGCTCTAAGGTCGGAGATCGATGGACAGCGAGCCGCTGTCACGATCCGGCAGTTCATCGGCGTGCTCACTTAGACACACGCACGCGGCTGGGCATAGAGTCTCCAATGCATCTGCTCCGACTGGAGCGGATGAGACGAGCAAGCACTCGCGTACGCGGGAGCCGAACCAGAAGGTGGGCACACGCTCATGACCACTCGATGAGAACCGCTCAGTGAGCATGTTCGACAACTAACTGGTCCGGAAACCAGACCGGACCGCCAACAAGGAGAGCAGTGGCAAAGGTCCGTGTCTACGAGCTTGCGAAAGAGCTCGGAGTCGAAAGCAAGACCGTCCTCAGCATGCTGAAGGACATGGGAGAGTTCGTACGATCCGCCTCATCAACCGTAGAGGCGCCGGTCGAGAGACGGCTCAAGGAGAAGCTGGCAAGCGAGCCACCTCCAGTCAAGAAGACAACAACGAAGAAAGCAGCCGCCGCCAAGAGGGCCGACGCAGAGCCGGCGACGCCTACCCCAGTTGCAGCTAAGGTGTCCGCGGAGGCACCGGCAGTGACCGCGCCGGCTGCGCCACCGGCAGCAGCCGCGCCGGCCATACCAGCGGCACCCGCGGCGCCAGCAGCTCAGCCGCCGGCCCCGGCTGCCCCGGCAGCTCAATTTCCGGCCGCCCCGGCAGCTCAAACGCCTCGGCCGCCCCGGCAGCTGAAACGCCGGCTCCCGCAGCCCCAACGCCGGCTCCGGCTGGGCCGCCGAGGGCAGTTCCGCGTCCGAGCGTGCCCCGTGCGCCCGGCCAGGCTGCACCCGCTGCGCGGACGGGCGACGGTGCCTCGCCGCGGCCGCGTCCGGGATCTACTGGAGGGCTTCCTGGCGGTCCGGGTGGGCGCCGTCCTGGCACCCCACGACCGGGCAACAATCCGTTCGCATCCTCGCAAGGAATGGGCCGGCCGCGCCCGGCGCGGCCCGGCTCAGATGGCGCCGGACCGACCGCACCCCGACCGCCTGCCGGCCGCTCTCCAATGCCTGGTAGTCGTTCAGGCGTTCCTGGCATGCCGCGGCCAAACCCGGCGATGATGCCCAAGCAGAGCTCTGGTCAGCTGGGTAACGGCCCTGCCGGACCTGGCGCACGTGGCCGAGGTGCACCGCCCGGTGGTCGTCGTACGGGCGGAGCCCCTGGTCGTGGCGGTCCTGGCGGCGGGCCCGGTGGTCCACCACCAAGTGGGCGTGGAGGCCGCGGCGGCCGTGGCGGCACCCAGGGTGCGTTTGGTCGGGCCGGGGGCCCGACCCGGCGTGGTCGCAAGTCGAAGAAGCAGCGCCGCCAAGAGTTCGACCAGATGGAAGCCCCGTCGATCGGTGGCATCCGCGTCAAGCAGGGCGACGGCCAGAAGGTCCGGCTTGCCCGAGGCGCCTCGCTGACCGATCTGGCCGAGAAGATCGGCGCAGATGCAGCCTCCCTGGTTCAGGTGTTGTTCCATCTCGGCGAGATGGTGACGGCGACCCAGTCGGTGAGCGATGACACTCTGCAGGTGCTGGGTACTGAGCTCAACTACAGCATCGAGGTGGTCTCGCCCGAGGACGAGGACCGCGAGCTGCTGGAGAGCTTCGACATCGAGTTTGGCGAGAACGTCGGAGGCGAGGAAGATCTCGAGGCCCGCCCGCCGGTCGTCACCGTGATGGGTCACGTTGATCATGGCAAGACGAAGTTGCTCGATGCGATCCGCAAGACCAACGTGGTCGCGCGTGAGGCCGGCGGCATCACCCAGGCGATCGGTGCCTACCAGGTTTCCACCGAGGTCGAGGATGAGGAACGCAAGATCACCTTCATCGACACCCCCGGTCACGAGGCGTTCACAGCAATGCGGGCCCGTGGTGCCAAGTCGACCGACATCGCAGTGCTGGTGGTCGCCGCCGATGACGGTGTCATGCCGCAAACCATTGAGGCGCTGAACCATGCCCTGGCGGCGGAAGTGCCAGTGGTCGTAGCGGTGAACAAGATCGACAAGGTGGGCGCTGATCCGACGAAGGTCCGCGGTCAGCTCACCGAGTATGGCCTGGTGCCTGAGGAATACGGCGGCGACACCATGTTCGTCGACGTGTCGGCAGTCACCGGTCAGGGTCTGGACTCACTGTTGGAGGCGATCATCTTGACCGCCGATGCCGCCCTGGACCTGCGTGCCAATCCCGACATGGACGCTCAGGGCGTAGCGATCGAGGCGCACCTGGACAAAGGCCGCGGTCCGGTCGCCACGGTTCTGGTGCAGCGCGGCACCCTCAATGTGGGCGACTCGATCGTCGCCGGTCCCGCACATGGGCGGGTCCGCGCGCTGCTCGATGATCATGGTGACAACGTCAGCGATGCACCGCCGTCGTTCCCGGTGCAGGTGCTCGGCCTTACGGCCGTGCCTGGTGCAGGCGACAGCTTCCTCGTTGTCGATGACGACCGTATGGCGCGGCAGATCGCCGAGAGGCGCGCGGCGCGGCTGCGGATGGCGGCGCAAGCAGCGAGCACGCGGCGCAAGACCCTCGACCAGCTGTTCGAACAGCTCGAGAAGGGCGAGACCCAGGAACTGCGGCTCATCCTCAAGGGCGACGGTGCTGGTTCGGTGGAAGCCTTGGAGGACGCGCTGTCCAAGATCGACGTCGGCGACGAGGTCAGTTTGCGGGTGATCGATCGAGGTGTTGGCGCCATCACGGAGACCAACGTCTCGCTGGCCGCTGCCTCGGATGCCGTCATCGTCGGATTCAACGTTCGGCCGCAGGGCAAGGCCTCGGAATTGGCTGATCGCGAGGGCGTGGACATCCGCTACTACTCGGTGATCTACGCAGCGATCGACGAGATCGAGGCGGCGTTGAAGGGCATGCTGAAGCCGATCTACGAGGAGGTCACCCTCGGGCAGGCGGAGATCAGGGAGATCTTCCGCTCGTCCAAGGCTGGCATCATCGCGGGCTGCATGGTCATCAGCGGGACGATCCGGCGCAATGCAAAGGCGCGACTGCTGCGTGAGGGCGTGGTGATTACCGACAGCACCATCGCCTCGCTGCGGCGCGAGAAGGATGATGTCACCGAGGTGCGTGAGGGGTATGAGTGCGGCATGACGCTTGCCAATTACTCCGACATCAAGCTGGGCGACGTCATCGAAACCTACGAGATGCGGGAGAAGCCGCGCTCGTAACCTCAGAGTTGCCAGAACTGGGTTGACCTAGAGGTCGACTCGGTTCTGACAAGTCGGCGTGAAGGAGGAGCAGATGGGCTCGCCACGCGTGCTCAAGCTGGCCGACCAGATCAAGGTGATCGTGGCAGAGATGCTGCAGCGACGCATCAAGGATCCGCGACTGGGTTTCGTGACGATCACTGATGTCCGGCTCACCGGCGACAGCCAGGATGCGACCGTGTTCTACACCGTGCTCGGGTCAGAGGAGGAGCAAGCCAGCACAACCGCCGCCCTTCGCTCCGCCACCGGTCTGATCAGGTCTGAGGTCGGCAAGCAGCTCGGCCTGAGGCTCACTCCCACGCTGAGATTTGTGCCCGACGCGGTGCCAGAGAATGCCAGGCAGATCGACGATCTGCTTGCCCAGGCCAGGTCGATCGACGCGCAGGTGGCGGAGCAGGCCGCAGGCGCCGCGTATGCGGGAGAGGCCGACCCGTACAAGCGCGACGAGGTTGTTGAGGAACGCGCATCGCGCGATGATGACGAGCCAGCCTGAGGTCATCACACAGTCCGGGGTGTTGGTGATCGACAAGCCGGCGGGCTGGACCTCTCACCAAGTCGTCGGAAGGATCCGGAAGCTTGCTGGCACGCGCAAAGTCGGGCATGCCGGCACGCTGGATCCGATGGCTACTGGTGTCTTGGTGATCGGGATCGGCAAGGCAACGCGTCTGCTTGGGCATCTCGCGCTGACGGAGAAGGCGTACGACGCGACGATTCGGCTCGGCGTCTCCACGGTGACCGACGACGCGGACGGCGAGGTGACCGCGACTGCCGGAGCGTATGGGGTGACCGATTATCAGATCGAGGCTGCGCTTGCCGCGCTTCGTGGCGAAGTGATGCAGGTGCCGTCAGCCGTCTCGGCGATCAAGATCGACGGAGTCCGTTCGTACGCCAAGGTTCGTTCAGGACAGGATGTCGCTCTGCCGCCACGCCCGGTGACCGTTGATCGGCTGGAGGTGGCTGGCCGTCGGGACGTCCAGGCGGATGGCATCGCCATTATTGATCTTGACGTGCCTCGTCGAGTGTTCGTCGGGTACATATGTTCGGGCGCTTGCCCGAGACCTGGGAAGCATTCTCGGAACGGGTGGTCACTTAACCGCGCTGCGCCGGACGCGCGTGGGACCATTCAGCCTGAACAGGCCCAGACCTCTGCACCAGGCCGAACGCGAACTCAAGATCGTGCCACTGGAGGACGTGGTCCGGACCAGCTTCGCGACGCTGACTGTCACCGACATGCAAGCAAGCTACATCCGAAACGGTCGACGGTTGGTTGATCTGATCTTGCCCGACCAGACGACAGCGTTGCTCGATGGAACGGACCATTTCCTGGCGCTTTACCGCCAGGAAGGAGCGGATGCCGTCGCGGAGGCCGTTTTGGTGTGATCCCACGCTACTCAGTAGGAGTGGGAGACGGAAACGCAGTCGGAAACAGCTCGGAGGAAACTTCGACTGGGAAGCACGCCTGCCTAGCACCAGCCGCGCCGGTTGTCGGATTTGTGGGCAATTGGTGAACCACGATAGACATCTCGCCGTTATCAACAGGAACAAAGGGAACCGTGGTCTTGGCATAGGCCATGCCGTCCTCATCGGGTACCAGATCGAACCACACCTCGGTCTCGCGCCCAATTTTGGCAGGATTAGCGCTCCTGGCGACATCGTGATTGTAGTGCGGCCCCGCAGAAGCCCCGCTGCCCTCGATGCACGGACCCGTATGTAGGTGAGAGCCGAAGGTCTGGCCCGCGATCAAGTCCCGTTACGTCAATTCCCGTTACGCGGATGGTGAAAGTGGTTAAGCTATTCGTTTCCTTGTTGATCGTGATCTTTGCTCGAGCCGAATCGAAGATCTCATCCGCCGGCGTTGAAGGCGTCGTTGTGAGATCCCGAGAGAAGCCTTGGATCTTGAGGATGTTTGATAGGGCCCCGCTCGCGACTCCGGCTCCCCCCAGAACCAGCGCGCGATCCCGCAATTCCGCTGAGCGCGACCTTAGTAATACGCCTCACTGTCCCCCCGAAAAGTCAGATGCCTGCGCGTGCTGGGCAAGTCTTGCATGACTGTGCCTTTCCTGTGGGAATTTGGCATGACACGACCCGCTCGACATCGCGCTGACTGGTTCGGCTGGATCTGCTTAACTGTTCGAGGTTCCGATGCGGAAGACCAGGAGGCGGACGGTAATGAGCAGGCCGACCGTGGTGGTGATCGGCAACTTCGATGGAGTCCATCGAGGACACGCCGAGCTCATCCGTACCGCCCGGGCGGCCGAGCCGGGAGCCAGCCTCGTTGCGGTGACATTCTGGCCGCATCCAATGTCGGTCGTGCGACCAGATCAAGCGCCACTCCTGCTCACCTCGTTAGATCGTCGCAAGGAGTTGCTTCGCAACGCGGGTGTCGACGAGGTCGTCGTCGTGCACTTCACCGCAGAGGTTGCCAGCTGGAGTCCAGCAGAATTCGTCGACACCGTGCTGCGGCCGCTGCATCCGTTGCGGATTGTCGTGGGAGAGAACTTCCGGTTCGGGTTCCGAGCTTCTGGCGATGTCTCGACCTTGGCAGAGCTTGGGGCAGGGGAGTTCAAGGTGCAGGCGTTACCGCTCGTTACAGATGGCACCCAGCCGGAGTCTTCGACGCTGATCCGGCACGCGGTGGCCGAAGGGGATTTTGGTCGCGTCCGGGAGCTCAGCGACAACACCTTCCGATTCTCTGGTGTTGTCGTCCGCGGTGACCGAAGGGGTCACGAGCTGGGCTTCCCGACGGCCAACGTACGGGTGCCACCTGAGATGGCGGTGCCTGCCGACGGCGTCTATGCCGGTTGGGTCACGCGGCTGGATGTTCCTTCCCCGCGCTGGCCGGCTGCGATTTCGGTCGGCACGAATCCGACGTTTGATGGGGTGGAGAGGCGCGTCGAGGCGTACGTCCTCGATCGCGATGATCTTGAGCTTTACGACGTGGAGATTGCGATCGACTTCTATACCCGGCTGCGCGGCCAGGTGAAGTACGCGGGCAGGGAAGCGCTGATCAAGCAGATGCATGCCGACGTCGAGGAGGCGCGGCATCTGCTGCATGCTGCCTGAGCCGTCAGCGAAAGGAGGATGGCATGCCATGTACCATCAGCGCGTATTCGACTGGTTGGACGAAGTCTTGAAATTAGCTGCTACTGCTCAGCGCTGGTAGATTTGGGCGCGCCGTTTGACCGGCCGCGGATTTCAAGAGCTCTCACTCACACCGTGTGAAAGACCCCAGGGGTATCCGGGAGCGCCGCGCAACGGGAAACCGAGAGGAGAATCAGTGTCGATGGACGCTGCAACCAAGAAGAAAATCATCGATGAATACGCAACCAGCGACGGCGACACGGGTTCACCCGAGGTTCAGGTCGCCATCCTCACCAAGAGGATTGCGCATCTCACCGAGCACCTCAAGGAGCACAAGCACGACCACCACAGCCGGCGTGGCTTGATGCTGCTCGTCGGCCAACGCCGTCGGCTGCTCAATTACGTCGCCAAGACCGACATCGAGCGCTACCGCTCGCTCATCGAGCGCCTTGGGCTGCGTCGCTGATCACCACAACTGAATAAAACCACTCATCACGTTCGAGATCGCATCTCGACGAGACGCTCGACGAGGAGAGACTCGGTCCTCGGTAGTGGTTTTCGGGAGGGGCGTTTCGCTCTGGCCCGCAGACCTCGATCGAAGACCGGCCTCCAGTTCGGGGACTGACGCGGGCATGTTCACCGCGCCACGGCGAGCCTCGTCCAATGTGTTGATGCGATCCACGGCTATGCACTGAGCTCTACGCCAGTGCGACAGAAAGGAATCCCGTGGAGGGACCAGATCTTCAATTCACTGAGGCCGTTATCGACAACGGCGATTTCGGTCGACATGTCGTCCGCTTCGAATCCGGGTTACTGGCCCGGCAAGCTGCTGGATCGGCGACCGTCTACCTGGACGGGGACACCATGGTGCTCTCGGCCACCACTGCCCAAAGCAAGCCACGCGAGGCCATCGACTTCTTCCCACTCACCGTGGACGTCGAGGAACGCATGTACGCCGTTGGTCGCATCCCCGGCTCATTCTTCCGCCGCGAGGGGCGCCCCTCCGAGGGCGCGATTCTCACTTGCCGTCTGATAGATCGTCCGCTGCGTCCGTGCTTCGTCAAGGGCCTGCGCAATGAGGTCCAGGTCATCGTCACCGTCATGGCGCTGAACCCGAACAAGAGCTACGACGTGGTCGCCATCAACGCAGCTTCCCTGTCCACCCAGCTGGCCGGCCTGCCGTTCACCGGTCCGGTTGGCGGCGTACGCGTCGCGCTGATCGGCGATCGCTGGATCGGCTTCCCCGACGTCGATCAGCTCGAGAACGCCGCGTTCGAGATGGTCGTGGCCGGCCGGGTCACGGCATCCGGCGATGTGGCCATCGCCATGGTCGAGGCCGAGTCGACAGAGCACACCTGGGATCTTGTGAAGAGTGGCGAGACCGCCCCCACCGAAGATGTCGTGGCAGCCGGCCTGGACGCCGCAAAGCCGTTCATCCGCGCCTTGTGTGCAGCTCAGGCTGAGCTGGCGGCCAAATTCCCCAAGCCCATCGCAGACTTCCCGATCTTTCACGACTACGCCGACGACGTGTACGAAGCTGTCGCCGAGGCCGCTACCGCGGAACTGAGCGAGGTCATGTCGATCGCCGACAAGCACACCCGCGAACAGGCCACCGACACCCTGAAGAGCACGATCGTCGAGCGTCTGGCACCTCGGTTCGAGGGACGCGAAAAAGAGATCACCGGCGCGTACCGAGCGCTCACAAAGAAGTTGGTTCGGCAGCGGATTCTGACAGACAAGATCCGCATCGACGGTCGAGGTGTCACTGACATCCGTACCCTCTCCTGCGAGGTCGGCGTGGTACCGCGGGTGCATGGCTCAGCGCTCTTCCAGCGCGGTGAGACCCAGATCCTCGGCGTGTCGACGCTCAACATGTTGGGCATGGAGCAAAGGCTCGACACGCTGGCGCCGGAAACCACCAAGCGTTACATGCACAACTACAACTTCCCGCCGTACTCCACCGGTGAGACCGGCCGGGTCGGCTCTCCCAAGCGACGCGAGATCGGTCACGGTGCATTGGCTGAGCGGGCGCTGATTCCAGTGCTGCCCACCCGTGAAGAGTTCCCGTACGCGATCCGGCAGGTCTCGGAGGCGCTCGGGTCGAACGGCTCGACGTCGATGGGCTCGGTATGCGCCTCGACCGTGGCCCTGCTCAATGCTGGCGTGCCGCTCCGCGCACCGGTTGCCGGTATTGCGATGGGCCTGGTCTCTGACACCGTCGACGGTCAAACGCGCTATACGGCACTGACCGACATCCTGGGTGCCGAGGACGCGTACGGCGACATGGATTTCAAAGTCGCGGGCACCCGTGACTACATCACCGCTCTGCAACTGGACACGAAGCTCGACGGGGTTCCGGCGTCGGTGCTGGCTGAGGCGCTCAACCAGGCCAAGGATGCCCGCAACACCATCCTCGACGTGATGCGGGAGGCCATTGACGGTCCCGACGAGATGAGCGTGTACGCCCCACGGATCATCACCATGAAGATTCCCGTCGACAAGATTGGCGAGGTCATCGGTCCGAAGGGCAAGGTGATCAACCAGATCCAGGACGATACCGGTGCGGATATCACGATCGAGGACGACGGCACGATCTACGTTGGCGCCGACCACGCCGATAAGGCGGAGTCCGCACGTGTCATGATCAACGCCATCGCCAATCCGACCATGCCGGAGAAGGGCGAGCGCTACCTCGGCACGGTTGTCAAGATCACGGCGTTCGGCGCGTTTGTCTCGCTGCTGCCAGGCAAAGACGGTCTGCTGCACATCTCCAAGATGCGCCCACTCTCGGGGGGACAGCGAGTTGAGAATGTGGAGGACCTGCTGAGCGTCGGGCAGAAGATCCAGGTAGAGATCAACGAGGTCGATGATCGCGGCAAGCTGTCGCTGATTCCGGTGGTGGAGGAGACGGTGTCGGCGTAACAGTCGTCGCCACCTCTCACCACACCGATGCCTATGGTCCCGCGCAGCCGGCCCGGCCGACGCCCGCTGCAGCTGGACGGCGCTGTGCGGCGTACCGTGCTGCCAGGCGGCCTTCAGGTCTTGACAGAGGACATCCGGTCCACCAACACCTACTCCCTGGGGGTTTTTGCCGGCGTCGGTTCGCGGCACGAGACGTCGAGGCTGCATGGCGCCTCCCATTTCTTGGAGCATCTGCTCTTCAAGGGGACCTCGACTCGCAGTGCCGAGCAGATCTCGGCCGCGATCGAGGCGGTGGGTGGCGAGCTCAACGCGTACACAGCCAAGGAGCACACCTGCTTCTATGCACGCGTGCTACACAGCGACGCAGAGCTGGCCCTCGATGTACTCAGCGACATGATCACCAACTCGTTGATCACTCCGGAAGATGTGGACGCCGAACGAGCAGTGATCTTGGACGAGATCTCTATGCACGCCGACGATCCAACAGAATTGGCGGCAGAAGCGGCAGCCGCCGCGATCTTCGGCAAGTCGGGACTCGGTCGTTCGGTGATCGGGTCGCGCGCCTCCGTCGCGACTCTCAGCCGACGGCAGATCGTGCAGCACTGGAGACGGCACTACCGTCCCGGCTCACTGGTGGTTGCCGCCGCCGGCAAAGTTGATCATGATCGGCTCGTGCAGCGGCTAAGCGCCATAGATGGCCAACCAGCCCCGCCGCCGGCCCTCTCGCGGCCGAGCCCCACCATGATCAACCGCCGCAGGGTGGGCACTCGCGGCGGGCTGATCATGCACCGGCTACCACTCGAGCAGTGCAGCGCGGTGCTGGCCTTCCCGAGTTCCGGCATTTTCGACCCACGTCGGTATGCGCTTGGGCTGCTCTCCCTGATCGTCGGCGGCGGTATGGCCTCCCGCCTCTTCGTCGAGGTGCGGGAGCGGCGCGGCCTCAGCTACAGCATCGATGCCGGGGAGACGGCCTATTCGGACGGCGGCCTATGGAGCGTCGAGTGGCAGTGCGCGCCTGGCAAGCTGACGGCGATTCTGCAGCTGGTACGCACAGCGCTCACCGAGGTTGCCGAGCACGGCGTCAGCGAAGATGAGCTTGCTCGAGCCAAAGGTCAGATGCGTGGCCAGACGGCGCTCTCGTATGAGGGCGCAGGCAGCCGGATGAGCCGTCTCGGAGTAAATGCGGTGCTGGGCGACGAGCGCACCCTCGCAGACGTATTGCGCAGCTTCGATCAGGTGACCGCCGATCAAGTACGCGCTGAGGCGGAGCTTCTTTTCAGCCATTCCCCGACACTCGTACTCTCCGGGGCCCGGGTGCCGGCTCGAGGTATCGAGTCGTTGCTCTCTCGGTGGTAAAGCTGAGTTGTCAGTGTGTCAGCGCCGATTTGCACTCTGACGGCTGGCCCGCCAGATTCGCCTCCTTCGTCGCTCGCGTGCATGCACCCAGCTGTCTTCGCAGCCGAGCCGCGAGCTCCTGCAGTCGGCGAAGCAGGCCAACGTCATGGTGCGAGTCGCTATAGCCTGCTGACAGTCTGACAAGTCGGAAGGCGGTCGTTGATGACGAGGGTCGGGGTGTTCGGATCCCGTGGCCGAATGGGTGCTCGAGGTGTGCCGTGCGGTGGAGTCCGCCCCGGACTTGGAGCTGGTTGCGGCGATCGACTTAGGAGACGATCGAGCGCTTGCTGAAGCGGCGCAGGTCATCGTCGATTTCACCCACCCAGAGGCGGTGATCGAGAACATCTCGTGGTGTGTCGATCACGGAATTCACGCTGTCGTGGGCACCACGGGGTTCACCGAGGAGCGATTGAACCAAGTGCGTACGATCCTCGCCGGGCATGATGATGTTGGCGTGCTGGTCGCTCCCAACTTCTCCATTGGTGCCGTGCTCATGATGCGGTTCGCCGAGCAAGCAGCTCCTTTCTACGAGAGCGCCGAGATCATCGAGCTGCATCACCCCGGAAAGGTCGACGCCCCATCGGGCACCGCGGCGAACACGGCGCGCAGGATTGCGTCCGCGCGGAGCGCAGCCTCTCTCGCGGCTCCCCCCGATGCGACGAAACAGGAACTGCCGGGAGCCCGCGGGGCGCAGGTCGACGGAATTCGGGTTCACGGCGTCCGGTTGCGCGGTTTGGTTGCGCATCAGGAGGTGCTGTTCGGCGCGGAGGGTGAAACCCTGACCATCCGGCACGACTCGCTTGATCGAGTGTCGTTCATGCCCGGAGTGATCGCGGCAGTTCGCGCGATCAGTACGAGGCCGGGGTTAACCGTTGGGATCGAATCCATCCTTGGGATCGGATGACGTGAACCGCATCCGGACCCGCCTGGGACGGGCCACCCCGCTGATCGGCGTACTGATCATCGTGATCATTGTCGCGCTGCTCTGCGCTGGCCTTTACGTCGGGGATCGGTACGCAGAAAGCCGTGCCGAGAAGCGGGTGGCGACGACGCTGCAACCACACCTGGGGACGCCCGGGCCACCCCAGATCGAGATCCAGGGCTTCCCATTCCTGACCCAGATTGCGTCCGGCTCGGTCGGCAAGGTAGAGATCGTCGCCGACCAGCTCGGTGAGACGAACAAGGCGCCGGTTCCTCTGGCACACGCCGATCTCGTGATGAGCGACGTCGTCACCAATGACTGGTTCAAGTCGATGAAGATCACTCACACCGAGGGCACAGCGCTGCTGCTTTATCCCAAACTTTCCTCACTGACCAATGCGCCGCTGACTTACGGCGGCGAGGGCAGGGTGGAGATTGTGGTCAAAACCACCGTTGTGCGCCGCGAGGTCGATGCCGTGATCACCGGTGCACCGCGGCTGAACGCCGACGAGCAGACCATGACCTTGAGCGATGCCAAGATATCGGTCGCCGGTGTGAACCTGCCGGACTTCACCGCACAGGCGTTGCTGGCAGCGCTGCTCAAGCCGATCCCGCTCAAGGGGCTGCCACTCGGCCTGACCGTCACAGGGATCAGTGCCGCGGAGGACGGTGTGCATCTTGCGGTGGTAGCGGAAAACCAGACGATCACGTCCTAGGGCGCGGCACCAACGTCATCTCCGGCAGCTAGGTCAGTGTGGAGCCGCACCTGCTTGAGGCGGATGGATTCATCCTCCGGGCCGATCTCCCGACTAGCCCCGTCGGCAGCCCAACCCGCAGCAGTGAGAAAACGGCGGAACGCGTCGTCGGCTGCATTCACCCAGCAGCACGCCCTGACAAAACCATCAGCGCGCAGCGTGTCGGCACAGGCGTTCAGCAGCCGAGATCCATGGCCCTGATGCTGGGCCGCCGGATCAACCACGAACTGATCAATCGCGCCGTCGGCACTCCGGTCAGCATCCTCGTCGTGGTTGGGCATGGTGGTCGCGAATCCCACCACTCGCTGGCCATCGGTTGCGACAAGAACCCGGAACGCCGCCTCGGGCGGCTTCTCGATCGCTTGACGCCAGGTGTCGACCATCTCCGCCAGCGATACCGCGTTGAGCATCAGCTCCGCAAGGTCGGCAGGCCACTGAACGGCCCATGAGCGGCGCTGCAGACTGGCAATGTTCGACGCCTCGTCGGGCCAGGCGAGGCGTACGGAGGCGGCAAGAGGTTCACCAGAAGCTGCACCCACGGCCGCGATGCTATCGGGCCTGTACCCTTTCCTCCCGTGGTTGCCGGTAGCTTGCAGATTCCGCCCTTGCTGGTCCCGAATGCGATGCGCATCGTCTCCTTGGGCGGTCTGGGAGATGTCGGGCGCAACATGGCAGTCGTCGAATTCGACGGCCAGCTGCTGCTGATCGACTGCGGAGTGCTGTTCCCTGAGGATGATCATCCCGGCGTCGACTTGATCCTGCCTGGCTTCGATGCCATCACCGAGCGGCTTGACGATGTGATCGGCCTGGTGCTCACCCACGGCCATGAAGACCACATCGGCGCCGTGCCATACCTGCTCCGCCAGCGAGGAGACATCCCGCTGATCGGGTCCAAGCTGACTCTGGCACTGCTCGCGGAAAAGCTGCGGGAACATCACTTGCGCGACGTGCCACGGCGGATCGTCACCGACGGCGACAAGATCACTGTCGGCAAGTTCGAGTGCGAGTTCGTTGCTGTGAACCATTCGATCCCTGATGCGCTGGCCGTTGCGGTACGGACTCGGGCCGGTCTGATCCTGCACACTGGCGACTTCAAGATGGACCAGCTGCCATTGGACGGCCGTATCACCGATCTCCGTGCCTTCGCCCGCCTTGGTGAGGAAGGTGTCGACCTCCTCATGATCGACTCGACCAATGCCGAGGTGCCCGGATTCACAACACCTGAGCGGGACATCGGACCCGCTCTCGAGCGTGTGTTCGCTGCCAGCCGACAGCGCGTCATCGTGGCCTGCTTCGCGTCGCACGTGCATCGTGTGCAGCAGGCCCTGGATGCAGCGGTTGCCCATAAGCGCAAGGTGGTCTATGTCGGCCGCTCGATGGTGCGCAACATGACCGTCGCTCGGGAACTGGGCTTCCTCAGGGTTCCTCGCAACACCTTGATCGACCAGCGGGAGATCGACGACTACGCACCCGAGGACGTCGTGATCATCTCCACCGGGTCCCAGGGCGAGCCGCTGTCGGCGCTGTCACGGATGGCCAATCGTGAGCACCCGGTGATCCAGCTCAAGAGCGGTGACACCGTGGTGCTCGCCAGCTCGCTGATCCCGGGCAATGAGAGTGCGGTCTATCGCGTGATCAACGGCTTGACCCGGCTCGGCGCACATGTCATACACCGCGGCAACGCACTCGTCCATGTGTCCGGGCACGCGAGCGCCGGCGAGCTTCTCTTCTGCTACAACATCCTGCGGCCACGAAACGTGATGCCGGTGCATGGAGAGATCCGGCACCTGACGGCCAACGGCAATCTGGCGATCGCCACCGGCGTTCCCCCGGAACGGACGATCATCGCTGAAGATGGCGTGGTCGTCGATCTCGAGGACGGCAAGGCCAAGATCGTCGGCAAGGTCGACGCCGGCTACGTCTTCGTCGACGGCACGACGATCGGCGACATCTCCGAGCTGTCGTTGAGCGACCGGCGAATCCTCGGTGAGGAAGGCTTCATCTCCGTGATCGTTGTGGTCAACACTCACGCCTCCAAGATCGTCAGCGGGCCCGACATCCACGCCCGCGGGTTCGTCGAGGACGACGCGGTGTTCGATGACGTACGCCCGCTGATCGTGTCCGCCTTGGAGGAGGCCCTGCGGGAAGGCGTGAACGACTCCTACCGTCTGCAGCAGGTGATCAGACGGCAGCTCGGTAAGTGGGTAAGCGATACCCACCGTCGCCGACCCATGATCATTCCTGTGGTGATTCAAGCCTGACTGGTCAGGCCGAGTGCTGATGCCCTAATGGGCGCCTCGTTCAGTCCGCTTGGTCAGCGGGTGACTTTGCCGGCCTTGAGGCATGAGGTGCAGACGTTGAGCCGCTTGGGGGTGCCTTCAACTACAACGCGTACGCGCTGGACGTTTGGATCCCAGCGCCGGTTGGTCTTCTTCTTCGACCAGGGGACGTTGTGGCCGAATCCGGGCCTCTTGCCGCATACGTCACATACCGCAGCCACTGGAGCTCGCTCCCAAATCACATCTAAACCGGTGTCGTGCCCGATGTGGGCAACCGGAAAAGAGTACCTGACTAGCGCCAGCGCGGCCAATTTGGAGGTAGGTCAACGGTATTGCCAGTGCCGACGGTTGGCGTCGTCGGAAGCCTCTCGTCATCTGAGGGCAGGGCGAGATAGATGGGCGGATTCTGCCGCGTACTCGCGGCAAAACCCGCCCATCTATCTCAGCGCACACCCAGAAGTCCTAGGCACCACTGACACTTTTCGAACGCATGAGCGAGCGGTGTGACGCGGACAGCAAGCGTGAGGACGCATTCCAATGACATGCTCGGCCGACGGGTTGTCACAATCGAGGTCGCGGAGGCACCAGCGGCTGCTGTTCGTTGCGAACATAACCTGCACCAAATGGGGGCACAGGTGACCCAAGTCACAGCACTGCCAGTCTGCAGCTCTTGCACTCAACGATGGTCGGCAGCATCGCGAGAGCCCAACGTGATCGTCCTTTGTGAATAAGGTGGGCACGTGTCTGCCCAGCTCGGCGAGCAGGCGTCCACAATTTGGGAGGCCTACGACGGCTGGCTGCGTCGAGCGGCCAGCGTCATCACTGACTCAGCCGACGCCTTGAATGCGATAAATGTCTTCCCGGTGGCTGACGCCGACACCGGATCGAACCTCAAGCTCACCATGACCGGCATTGTGCAGGCGGTACCCAGAATCGATCCGGCAAGCCTCGATGCAGCCGTACAGGCTGCAGTCTTGTCCGCACACGGCAACTCCGGAGCCATTGTTGCGGAGATGTTCGTGAGCGTTTGTCGGGCTCTGCAACACCACCTGCCGAGATTGCAGTCCATGCCGTCGGGCACCCTGGTCGCGACATTGCTGCGACTGGCGGCCGTTGCAGCGCGCCGCGCTGTTGCCCGCCCTGTAGCTGGCACGATTCTGACGGTGGCCGATGATGCCGCGAGCGCGGCCGAGGAGGCGGCCGCGCGACAGGCTGGCAATGCATTGGCGGTCGTGCAAGCCGCACAAGACGGCGCACGTCAGAGCCTGGCTCGTACGCCGGAGCAGCTCGCCGTACTGGCCTCGGCGGGGGTGGTCGATGCGGGCGCCCACGCGTACGTGCTCTTGGTGGACGCTCTGGTCGAGATGCTCGGCGGCGCGCCCGCTCGCCCGCTGTTGGCCGCCACACGTTCAGCAGCAGGAACTCGACCAGAGGCGCCGCGGATCGCGCCTGAGTACGTGGCACCTGAATATGAAGTGATGTACGCCCTCCGTGGCGCTGCGCCTTCCAACCTCGACGCGCTGCGCGAGCACCTGTCAGGGCTCGGCCATAGCGTTGTCATCGTGGGTGACCAGGCCATCGCGCAGGTCCACGTCCACCTCGATGAGGCGGGCGCGGCGGTCGAGGCTGCCCTCTCACTGGGCGAGCTGAGCCAGGTCCGGATTACCGCCGTCCCGTCAAGTCCTGCTGTCGTACGGCGAAGCCTGTTGGCCGTCGTGGCAGGTGCAGGGCTGGCCGCGGCAGTGGCCGCGCACGACGGTACGCCAGTGGTGACTCGGGGCGGTGACGTGACGGTCGATCAGCTGCGCGCGGCGGCGAACCAGACCTGCGGCGACCTGGTTATCTTGCCCAACGGCCCCGCAAACCTGGAACGGGCGAGCAGTCTCGCGGCGGAGCTGATGCTGGCGGGGCGGCGTGTCGGTGTCATCTCCACGCTTAGCCAAACGCAAGGACTGGCGGCCATGGCCGTGCACGAGCCGTCGGCAGACTTCGAGTCAGCGGTCGTGGCGATGAACAGCGCGGCCGGCCACACGAGGGATGGTGCGATCACGGTGGCGGAGAGTGCCGCGATGACCGAGGCCGGACAGTGCCGAACCGGCGATGTGCTGGGGATTGTCGGTGGTCACGTGGTGGTCGTCGGAACTGCGATGGCCGAGGTGGCCTGGCAAGTTGTCGAGCGGCTGCTGAGCGCCGGCGGTGAGTTACTGACACTGGTCCGCGGCAGCGGCGCTGACGACGACTTGCTGTCCCATCTCATGGCTCTGGTTCGCGTGCGATTTCCCGCAGTCGACGTCGAGGTGGTGGACGGCAACCAGCCGCGCTATCCGCTGTTGGTCGGAGTGGAATGACCACACTCCGACTCGTCGGTTCACCATGGCATACCGACACCTTCCAGCGGCTGGCAACTCGTCTGGAGAAGATCGTCGGTTCGAAGACCGCCAAGCAGTTCGAGCCGCTGAAGATTTTTACAGTCGGCGACCTGATGCGACATGTGCCACGGCGCTATTTCTCCGGTACCGAGCTGAGCGATCTTTCCCTCCTCAGAGAGGGTGAGGAGGCTGCGGTGATGGCAGAGGTCGTCGACTCCCGCACCTTCAACCTTCCCCGCGGCTCGAGCTATCGGCCGGCGACGAAGCCGCGGCTGGAGGTCACGATTACCGACCATCAGGGAACCCTCACCTGCACTTTCTTCGGGCAACCCCGATTGATCAACTACTGGCACAGTCAGCTGCTGCCCGGCGCCAGAGGCATCTTCGCGGGCAAAGTGACCAGATTCAACGGTAGATTGCAGCTCGCGCATCCCGACTTTGTCGTCATCGACGAGCACGGTGTCGTCATCGGCGGTGCAAAGCACAACGCGTCGTTGGCCTCGGCCGCGAGGGTTCCCTTGGTCGGCCTCTACCCGATGGCGGGCAAGTTGCGGACCTGGACCATCGCCGACTGCGCTGCGCTTGCCCTGGAATCGATCGCGGGGGTCGAGGATCCCCTTCCACAGTGGGTTCGAGAAGCGGCAGGGGTGATCAATCTCGAGACCGCCTTCCGAGCAGTCCATCAGCCGACCGACAAGTCAGTCATCGACCCGGGCCGTCAGCGGATGCGGTTCGACGAGGCGTTTGCGCTGCAGCTGACGATGGCGTATCGGCGGGCGGATGCGGCCTCGCACCGAGCAGTGCCGAGACAGCTGCGGCCCGGCGGGTTGCTCGACGCATTCGACGATCGCTTGCCGTTCATGCTCACCGACGGTCAGATCGCAGTGAGCGATGAGATCATGACCGAGCTGGGCCGCGCCCAGCCAATGCAGCGACTGCTGCAGGGCGAGGTCGGCTCCGGCAAGACGGTGGTCGCGTTGCGAGCGATGCTGGCAGTGGTCGACGCTGGCGGCCAGGCTGCCCTGCTGGCGCCAACCGAGGTGCTGGCCGCGCAGCATTACCAGACCATCAGCCGCATGCTCGGCGAACTCGCCAGTGGTGGCACTTTGGGCGCGCCCGAGCACGCCACTGGCGTTGTGTTGATCACCGGGTCGTCGCCGGCAGCTCGTCGTCGCGAGGCCACCCTCCAAGCCGCTTCGGGTACGGCCGGGATCATCATCGGCACCCACGCGCTGCTCAGCGCAGATGTCCAGTTCGCCGATCTGGGCCTGGTCGTCGTCGATGAGCAACATCGGTTCGGTGTCGAGCAGCGCGCTGCATTGAGCGCCAAGGCGAATCTCCGGCCCCATGTTCTGGTGATGACGGCTACTCCAATCCCACGATCGGTGGCGATGACGGTATTTGGTGACCTGGAGACCTCCACACTGCGGGAAATTCCGGCGGGGCGGGCCGACGTCAGCACTGTCGTCGTCGACACGGTTCGCCAGCCGTCCTGGGTGCAGCGGGCTTGGCAGCGTGTTGTGGAAGAGGTCGGCCGCGGACGCCAGGCGTACGTGGTATGCGCACGGATTTCCTCGGCCGCTTCGGCAGGACGGGATGCAGAAAACCTCGATGGTGATGGTGAGGCGGCGACCGCCCCCGCGGTTGCGGTCGAGGATCTGTTTGCTGAGTTGAGCAGCGGCCCGCTTGCCGGTCTGCGGGTCGAGATGGTGCATGGCCAACTGCCGAGCGAGGTGAAGGACGACGTCATGAGCCGCTTCGCTGCGGGCGAGGTCGATGTGTTGGTCTCGACGACGGTGATCGAGGTGGGGGTCGATGTAGCCAACGCCTCGGTCATGGTCATCGAGGATGCCGACCGTTTCGGCATTTCCCAGCTGCACCAGCTGCGCGGCCGAATCGGCCGAGGTGCCTACCCCGGCGTATGCCTGCTGCTCACCACGGCGAGTGAGGACAGCTCCGCGCGCGAACGTTTGGACGCGGTAGCCGCAACCCGAGACGGTTTCGCTCTTGCCGAGGTTGACCTCGAGCAGCGACGTGAGGGCGATGTCCTGGGCGCAAGCCAGTCGGGGAACCGGTCGAGCCTCAAGCTGCTTCGCGTGCTGAAGGATTCCGATCTGATCGCGCAGGCGCGTAGCCTCGCGGAGCAATGCATCGCCCGAGATCCCGAGCTGGGCGAGCCTGCGCTTGCTGACATCGTGACCGACATGGAAATGGATGCGGCAGGGGACTGGTTGGAGCGCACGTGAGCCGGATCATTGCCGGGTCACGCGGGGGGCGGCGGATCGCGACACCGCCCGGCGACCGTACGCGTCCGACCACCGATCGCGTACGCGAGGCATTGTTCTCTGCGATCGCTGCCTGGGCGGGCACCGCGGCTGGACCAGCTGAGCAGTCATTGGCAGGGCTGGCATTCTGCGACCTCTACGCGGGGTCCGGGGCTGTGGGTCTGGAGGCGGCCAGCCGTGGCGCGCGTCCGGTGCTGTTGGTCGAGCGGGACCCGCGTACGGCCCAGCTCACCAAAGACAACGCCAGGGCGCTCGCGCTGGAAGTCGACCTGGTCATCTCATCCGTCGAACAGGTGCTTCGGCGGCGACCGGCTCGGCCATTCGACGTCGTATTCGCCGACCCGCCGTACGAGATGGAGACACGCGTCGTCGGCGGCCAACTGGAGCAACTCGTCGTCAACGAATGGGTGGGTTCGAGCTCTTTGATCGTGGTTGAGCGGTCACGCCGAACGGCGGATCTCATTTGGCCGGAGATCGCTGCGCACCGATGGAGTCGCGCTTACGGTGAGACCATCTTGCATTTCGGTGCGCTCGAGCCGGATGCCGGAGGGCCCAAACACGGATCGCGCTGCTAGGCCCGATCCGCGCGCGATGTTCGCGCCGCCGATCTGCAGGAGGAACCGACGAAACGCATCGCGAGGACAGCGGAATTTACGAGACAGTGTTTCGTCGGATCCGACGAAGTCGGCGGCTCCGGCGAACATCGCAGCGAGCGCAGCGAGCCATCAGACACAGCGAGCGCAGCGAGCGGGAGCAATCAAACACGGATCGCGCGCCGCCGTGCTGAGGAGGAGTGAGGGGACACGTTTTTCGTCCTTGAACGACGACGAAGTAGGCGGCTGCCAGGCGCGATCCGCGCGGAGCGAGCGCAGCGAGCGGAGCAATCAATACGGAGGAGGAGCTATGACCCGAGCCGTCTGTCCGGGGTCCTTCGACCCGGTCACTCACGGGCACCTCGACGTCATCGAACGGACCGCGCGGATGGTGGATCACGTGGTGGTCGCGGTCGGCACCAACGTCTCCAAGAACGCTCTGTTTGCGCCCAGGGAGCGGGTCGAGATGCTCACCGAGGAGTGCGCGCAGTGGGGCAACGTTGAGGTCACGCTGTTCCGTGGCTTGCTGGTCGACTTCTGTGCGGCCAACGGTATCGATGTCATCAGCAAGGGTTTACGCGGCGCCGATTTCGATTACGAGCTTCAGATGGCGCAGATGAATCGGCAGCTGACCGGCGTGGACACGCTCTTTCTGCCGACCGCGCCGGAGTGGGCCTTCGTCTCCTCGTCTCTGGTCCGGGAGGTTGCGACGCTCGGCGGCGACGTCACCGCCTTCCTGCCAGCAAAAACTGCGGCACGCACGATGGCTCGGATTGCGTCTCGGAGTTCAGGAGTGGCCGGCGATGTATGAGACAGGGCCCATCTGCGCGACACTAGGGACCTGTGCACACTCGGAAAGGGGACGAGCGTGGTTGCTACGGGGGTAGGAGCGTCCATGATTGGGCGGGGAACGGCTGAGGAGAAGCTGGCGTATCTGCGTGAGCTCATTCACAATGCGCGTGCGATGCCGATGTCGGCGTCGTGCGTCATCAACCGGGGCGAGGTCTTGGCCGCGATTGACGATGTGATCCGAAACCTGCCGGATGAGATTGCCGATGCGCAGCGGGTGATCCAGATGGCGGCGTACAAGGTCGCGGAGGGGGAAGCAGAGGCCGGCCGGATCCTGGCCGAGGCCCGAGACCATGCGGCCAACCTCGCGCAGCACAGCGAGGTCATCCGGATGGCGGAGCAGATCGCTGCTGGCATGCGCGCCGAGGCCGGCGAGGAGGCCGCTGCTCTGCGGCGGGAGACCGATGAGTTCATCGACGCGCGCATGGCGAGCTTCGAGTCGGTGCTCCACAAGACGGTCAGCCAGGTGCGGACGGCACGCGCCCGATTGGCGGAGCGCAGTGGCTTGGATGCAGGCGACACGATGAAGCTGGACAGACGCACGTACGCGGAGTAGTTATGGCGATCGCGGCTGCCTGCTGGCACCGGTCCGGTTGGCCCCCGCCTTTTTGGCTTAGGGGCCTACTCGCCGGTAGGGTTGGGCGTCGGTCACGACGAAGCTCGAGGCCGCTCGGCTTGGAAGGATTGCGATGAGTTCGCCGCATCGCCCGCTGGACCCCCGCTCAGGACTGGTCCTCGACACTCATGAACTGGGCCGTCGTGCGGGCGCGATGAAGCTCATTCGAACGACTGTCGAAGCTCCTGCGGACCTCGGAATCGCCGTGATCGGGGTACCACCTGGTTCGCCGATCGAGCTGGATCTGCGGCTCGAATCGGTGGTCGAGGGAGTGCTCGTCAGCGGCACCGCCTCGGTTCAGGTCCGCGGAGAGTGCGTACGGTGCCTGGGTGAGGTCTCAGATCAGCTCGAGGTCGACATCCAGGAGCTTTACGTCTACCCGGGCGTCGAACAAGACGATGACCTGGCAAGCCGACTCGAGGGCGATCTCATCGACCTCGAGCCACTGCTCCGTGACGAGGTGGTTCTCGATTTGCCATTCCAGCCCTTATGCCGGGATGACTGTTTCGGCCTCTGCGTCGAGTGTGGTGCCAACCTGAACGATGATCCTGCTCATCGTCACGGGGCGGCCCTCGACCATCGGTGGGAGGCCTTACGCGGTCTTGAGGGCGGAGGCGGCGAATCTTACGATGTTTTACAAACAGCCCCACGGGCAATGAAATTTCCGGGCAAAAGTGCCCGGAGGAATCAGGAGTGAAGTCGTGGCCGTTCCCAAGAGGCGAATGTCGCGCAGCAACACGCGCCACCGCCGTTCCCAGTGGAAGGCATCCGTGCCCGCGCTGGTGACTTGTGCGAATCCCGCCTGTCGTGAGAAGCACCTGCCACATGTGGCTTGCCCATCGTGTGGACAGTACGGGCCGCGCGCTGCCCGTCGACAGGTTCTCGCGTCCTGATCCGGTCAGAGGCGACTGCAATTCGCCTGCCCGCGGGAGAACTGTTAGGCGAGCTCGGGATGAGTGTCGATCCTGAGCTGCTGGACCGCGCCCTGACCCATCGCTCCTATGCCTACGAGCAAGGCGGCCTGCCCACCAACGAGCGTTTGGAATTTCTCGGTGACTCGGTGCTCGGCCTGGTCGTCACCGAGCATCTTTTCGTGACCTACCCAGACTTGTCCGAGGGCCAGCTTGCGAAGTTGCGCGCCGCCGTGGTCAACTCCCGAGCCTTGGCCGACATCGCGCGCGAGCTCGACCTAGGCGCCGTCATCCACCTGGGTCGCGGTGAGGAGAGCACCGGAGGGCGCGACAAGTCCTCGATCCTCGCCGACACGATGGAGGCCGTGATCGGCGCGGTTTTCCTCCAACATGGCGTCGATGCGGCGAGAGCCTTTGTGCACCATCTGTTCGACCCCTTGATGGCGGAGGTCGCCACCCGCGGAGCGGGACTGGACTGGAAGACCAGCCTCCAAGAAATCGCCTCGACGAATGGCCTCGGCGTACCGGTCTATGACGTCGTTGAGTCCGGACCTGACCATGCCAAGACGTTCCAGGCCATGGTCAACATCGATGACCACAGCTACGGACCGGGTGCTGGCCGGAACAAGAAGGAGGCTGAGCAGAACGCGGCAGCCATGGCCTTCGCCGCGCTGAAGGGCAGTCGCGGTTCCGGACCGGTCGTGTCCCGATAATTCACCCGTGTTTGATTGCTCGCTCCGCTCGCTGCGATCGCGCTTTGAAGTCCGCCTACTTCGTCGTCGTTCGCGGACGAAAGGCATGTCCCCTCACTGGTGTACATTGCTCGCTCCGCTCGCTGAGGCTGGCGCTTGTGAGCCGCTGCCTTCCTCACTCGCTCGCAGACGAAAAGCGTGTCTGCTCCCTCGCTCGTCCAGTACAGCGGCACGCCAGCCCCGCTCAGCACGCCGGAGCGCGATCGGTGCCCGAACTTCCTGAGGTCGAGGTCGTGCGCCGTGGCCTGGCCAGCAGTGTCACCGGGCGCCGAATTGTCGGCGTACGTGTGCTGCACCCTCGGCCCGTACGTCGCCACCTGACAGGCCCCGCAGATTTCGAGCTGCAGGTCGCGGGCCGGACATTCGCTGAGCCCCGCCGGAGAGGTAAGTATCTTTGGCTACCCTTCACCGACGGCGACGCGATATTGGCTCACTTGGGGATGAGTGGCCAGTTTCGCCTGGCTGATGCCGACGCGCCACTCGCTCCGAACACCAGAATCATCTTCGCTTTCGCTGACGGTGAGCCCGGCCTTCGCTTTGTCGATCAGCGCATGTTCGGTGGTCTTTCCGTCTCGGAAGGAGGTGCGGAGCTGCCACATGAAATCGCCCATATCGGGCGTGATCCTTTCGATCCAGAATTTGATCTGGCCGAAGCCGTTGCGCGGCTGCGGCGAAGGAACACCGTGATCAAGCGAGCACTGTTGGATCAGCAGCTGGTGTCCGGCATCGGCAACATCTACGCCGACGAGGCGCTCTGGGTGGCTCGCGTGCATTACGCGCGCCCGGTCAAAACGATGTCCCGGGCCCAGGCCGCGGGTGTGGTCACCGCCGCGGCGAGTGTGATGAGCAACGCGCTGGACAACGGTGGCACCTCTTTTGATGCCCTCTATGTCAACGTCAACGGATCCAGCGGCTACTTCGATCGCTCCTTGGCGGTGTACGGCCGCGAAGGCGAACCGTGCCCGCGTTGCGGAACACCGATCCGGCGGGAACCGTTCATGAACCGTTCGTCGTATCGGTGCCCGCGTTGCCAGCGCGCTCCGCGAAGGTCAAGCGTTCTCTAAGCAAGCACTCAAAAGAACTGGGGTATTAACTGAACCATGATGGAACGCCTCAGGCACTACGTACTCGTACGCCACGGGCAGAACTGGATCCAGCTGTTCCGGTTCGCTCTGGTGGGCGGATCCGGCGTCGTCGTCAATCTGTTCGTCGCGATCATGTGCAAGAAGATCGGCCCGGACGAGAACGGCATCTTCTTCGACTTGCCGTTGACCGACTTCAACGTCCGCTGGTACCACGTCTACTCGACGATTGCGTTCCTGGTTGCCAACCTGTGGAACTTTCAGCTCAACCGGCTCTGGACCTTCCGCAGCGCAAAGCACGCCGGATGGTTCAAGGAGTACTTTCCCTTCCTCACGGTCGGCATCCTCGGCCAGATTGTCGGTCTCGGCATCCTCACGCTGCTGATGCACCCGAATTCGATCTTCTCGCTGTCGACGACGTTCTTCGATAACTCCACTGGCTTCCGTACCCGGTTCTACTGGGCGCAGCTGATCACGATTGCCATCGTCACTCCGCTCTCGTTCGTGCTGAACAAGTTCTGGACCTTCTCGGCAGTGCGCGGGAAGGAGAAGGTCACCGAGCCTGTGGAGGAAAGCTTCGAAAGCGAGCATCCGACGGCTGGCGTCTGATCCTCGGTCGGGCCGGCAATCACCGGACCCGCCCAGCGACGTACGCGGACTCTGTGCCCCTATCGGTTAAAGTGAGGTCGCCTTCGCACATCACGGATCTTCGCCTGAGCACACCGTCGAGAGGTGGGACGTTGTACCTCAAGAGCCTGACCCTGCGGGGATTCAAGTCCTTCGCGTCGGCCACGACTCTGAACTTCGAGCCTGGGATCACCTGCGTGGTCGGTCCCAACGGCTCTGGCAAGTCAAATGTCGTCGACGCTCTCAGCTGGGTGATGGGCGAACAGGGCGCTAAGACGCTGCGCGGCGGAAAGATGGAGGACGTCATCTTCGCCGGCACCTCTAGTCGGGCGCCGCTGGGCCGCGCGGAGGTCGTGCTCACGATCGACAACTCCGACGGCGCGTTACCGATCGACTATTCCGAGGTCACCATCTCCCGGACGATGTTCCGCAACGGTGGGTCTGAGTACGCGATCAATGGCAATACCGCACGCTTGCTGGACATCCATGACCTACTCAGTGATTCCGGAATCGGCCGGGAGATGCATGTCGTCGTCGGGCAGGGACAGCTCGATTCGATCTTGCAGGCGACTCCGGAGAGTCGTCGCGGCTTCATCGAAGAGGCGGCGGGGGTCCTCAAGCATCGCAAACGCAAGGAGAAAGCGGTCCGCAAGCTCGAGGCCTGCGAAGCGAACCTGAACCGGCTGTCGGATCTGATCAATGAGATCCGACGCCAGCTCAAGCCACTGGGTCGGCAGGCCGAGGTGGCTCGCAAGGCGGCAGTCATCCAGGCTGAGGTGCGGGACGCGAAAGCGCGGCTGCTCGCTGATGACCTACTGCAAGCTACGCGGGCATTGGAGTCCGAGCTCGCCGATGAGCATGCGATGAATGAGCGGCGACGTGCCCTTGAATCGGCGCTGGAGGCTGCCAGGTCGGGCGAGATAGCCGCCGAAGAAGCTGTACGGGACGGGGTACCGAGATTGGCGGCAGCCCAAGAGACCTGGTACTCGCTTGCGGCGCTGAAGGAGCGCGTCGCCAGCACGGTGTCGATAGCGCGGGAACGGATGCGGCAGGCCGAGGATGATCCAGGCGAGCTGCTCTTTGCCCGCGACCCCGACGAATTGGACCGGGAGGCGGCGCGGGTCACCGCCCAGGAGGACGAGCTGTCGAGCGAGCTGGAACTGAGGGCTCGTGCTCTTGAGGAGGCAACGGCACATCGGACCGCCTGCGAGGACGCGCAGCGCGGTGAGGAGAACCGGCTCGCCGCGCTCAGCCGTGCGGCTGCTGATCGGCGGGAAGGACTGGCCCGGCTTACCGGACAGGTCAATTCGCTCCGGAGCAGGGGAGAGGCCGCGGCCGCCGAAATCAGCCGATTGACTGCTGCTCAGGGCGAGGCCGCTGACCGGGCTGCACAAGCGTCCCGATCGTTCACGGCGCTCGAGACCAAGGTCGCCGGCCTCGACGCTGGTGAGCATGGCCTCGACGCCGAGCATGAGGTGGCGTTGGAGGTTCTGAACGAGATTGAGCAGCAGCAGACCGACCTGCGACGTCAAGAGCAAGCCGCCACACAGGAGCGGGCAGCCCTTGCAGCGCGCGTCGACGCGTTGCGTGTGGGGCTCAATCGCAAGGACGGCTCGTCTGCTCTGCTCGCAGCAACGGATCGACTCGACGGGCTGTTGGGCTCGGTAGCGGCATTGGTCCGAGTTCAAACCCCGTACGAGACCGCAATAGCAGCGGCGTTCGGTGCGGCAGCCGACGCGGTGGCTGTCACCGGAATTCAGGCGGCAGTTGAGGCCTTCGACCATCTCAAAGCCGAGGATCTAGGTCGGGCCGGCCTGCTACTTGGCGGCGTGACGGAAACCGAGAGGACCGAGGAATGGCCGGCGCTTCCTCCGCAGGCCCGGTACGCGGTTGAGGTGGTCGACGTACCGGAGCGACTTGCACCCGCGGTGCAGCGCGCGCTGCGCAAGGTTGCCGTTGTCGAGAACCTGTCAGCAGCCCGAAGCCTGATCGCGAATCTGCCCGATGTGGTTGCCGTTACCAACGATGGTGACGTACTCAGTGCGCACTTCGCGGCCGGTGGATCGTCTGCGACTCCAACACTCATCGAGCTGCAGTCCGCCGTTGACGATGCCGAGCGGCGGTTGACCGACGCCAGTCATGCCTGCGATCGGCTGCGCTTCGTTGAGAGTCAGCTGGATGAACAGCACCGTCAGGCGAGCGCCTCGGTCGAGATCACGTTGGCACGGCTGCATGAATCGGACGCAGCGATGGCGGCGTTGGCCGAGGAGCTGGGGCACCTGAGCTCGACAGTCCGCTCGGCCAACGCCGAGGCCGATCGCGTCCGGCAAGCCATTGCAGAGGCCGAAAAGGCGCGTGACCGCGATGTCGCCGGACTCGCCGACCTGGAGTACCGGTTGGAACTTGCCGCCGAAACGGTCGACGAGGCCGAGCCGAACCCCGCAGGACGTGACCGCCTGGCTGAGCAGTCCAGGCTCGCGCGTGCGGCGGAGATGGATGCGCGGTTGGCGATGCGCACTCTCGAGGAACGGGCTCGGGCCCTGGCTGGTCGAGCTGACGCGTTGCGGCGAGCGGCCGAGAGTGAACGTCAGTCACGGATTCGCGAGATTGCCCGGCGCGAGCGGATGTTGCGCGAGGCGCGTACGGCGGCTGCAGTTCATGCTGGGGCGACGTTCTTGGCGCAGCATCTGGAACGCTCCCTCGCCCTGGCCGCGCGTGAGCGCTCTGAAGCCGACGCTGCGCGCGGCCAGGCCGAAGCCGCCCTGGGCGCCGCGCGCGCATCCGTACGCTCCCTCACCCGCGACTTCGAGTCTTTGGTCGATGCGGCCCACCGGGACGATCTCGCCCGAGCCGAACAGCAGATGAAGGTTGACGCCTTGGCGGAGCGGGCCATGGCCGAGCTTGGTTTGGAACCTGCGGCGCTGCTCGCCGAATATGGCCCGGACCAGCTTGTGCCGGTGCTCACTCAGGCAAGTGAAACCCCCGAGTCCGGTGTCGCTGAGGATCAGCCCGAGCCTGTGCGCTACGTGCGCGACGCACAGCTCAAGCGGCTGCGGATCGCCGAGCGTGAATTGAGCCTGCTGGGTCGGGTCAACCCGCTGGCGCTCGAGGAGTTCGATGCGCTCGAGGAGCGACACCGGTTCCTCTCCGAGCAGCTGGAGGACCTGAGGAAGACTCGGCGGGACCTCCTCGACATCATCGTCGAGGTCGACAACAGGGTCGAGCGGGTCTTCGCCGAGGCCTATGCCGATGTCGCGGCAGCCTTCGAGCGCGTATTCGCGCGACTCTTCCCGGGCGGTGAAGGTCGGTTGGTCCTGACCGAGCCCGAGAGCTGGCTGACGACAGGAGTGGACGTCGAAGCGCGGCCACCGGGGAAGAAGATCAAACGCCTTTCGCTGTTGTCCGGAGGGGAACGTGCTCTGGTGGCAGTCAGCTTCCTGATAGCGCTCTTCGTCGCACGACCCAGCCCGTTCTACATCTTGGACGAGGTTGAGGCGGCTCTCGACGACACGAATCTCGGCCGCCTTCTGGAGATTTACGAGGAGCTGCGGGCGACGAGTCAGTTGCTCGTGATCACTCACCAGAAGCGAACGATGGAGATCGCCGACGCACTCTACGGAGTCAGCATGCGTGGCGACGGTGTCTCAACCGTGATCTCTTCGCGACTGCGTGAGGCCGAGTCGGTCGCCTGAGCTGCACCATGACGGGAAGCCCGCTTCGCCGACCCAGGTGCTCGCTGTGACGTGGGGCCCGGAGCTGAGCATCTGTTCGCGAGCGACGAGGCCGGCGAATCTGGCGGGCTGCCGGTCAGAGTGCAATGTCGTATCGGAGGTCAGCGCCGAAGTTGTAATGAAATCGAGAGGAAGCAACCGGCATTTCGATGCCGACATCGTGATCTTGGTTTGGCAAACTTGGCCCCAGAGCTGTTCCACCGGCCCTCCTGCAAGACCCGCCTGCGATCCACGCTAGCAATCAGCACCGCTACGGTCGCAGATCCGGCTGTACGACCCGTAAGACAGTTCCTTCCCCAGCACGTAACCCATACATGTTCTCAACTGACACATGTTCTCAACTGACTGTCTGAAAGGAAGTCGTGACCTCCATCGTCGTCGCAATGATTGTGATTTTGGTCGTTGCCGCCTGCACAGTGGGGCTGGTCCTGCTCGGAATCGAAGGCCGCGGCAAGCAGCGCGCACCGAAGATCGCCGCCCGAGCGGCCCGTGCCGCACAACATCTCAATGGCGATGGCGAGCCTCCTTCACGCCTCGTCAAGCTGATCGAGTCCACCCGCGGTCGCTGAGTTGGGGCCGGGCTCTCCTCGCCTAGGATGAGCCGGTGGATGCGACAACTCTGTGGTCGGTCGTTGGCGTCATTCTGCTGGTGGCTGTTGTTCTCGTCGGTTTTGTGGCAGTCGGCCGGCGCCGAGCACAGCGGACACCTGAACAGCCACCCAATCTAGAACAGCAGAGTCTAGAAAAGCCCAGCGCGGGGACGCGATCGCCCGGATGGGACAAGTCGGCCGAGGATTCGGGGAATGGCCCCTCCGCCACCCGGGTTGATGTTGCGCCGCCACCACCTCCAGACGTCGAAGTTCCAGACATTGAGCTGGTACCGGAAGCGCCGGAGTTCGAGCAACCCGAAGCTCCAGAGAGCCGCCTGATCCGTTTGCGCCGCCGGTTGGCCGGGTCTAACAGCCCGCTCAGCCGCGGCCTGCTGCTGCTGATCACTCGTGACCGGATCGACGAGGATACGTGGGAAGAGTTCGAGGAGACTCTCATCACCTCCGACCTTGGTGTGGCGCCGACTACAGAATTGGTGGACTCGCTGCGGAGCAAGTTGCGAGTAGAGGGGATCTCAGAGCAGGGAAAAGCGCGGGCCATCCTGCGGGCAGAGCTCATCAAGCTCGTCGATCCCACCATGGACCGCAGTCTCAACGCGGACCGAACTGACCAGCCCGCCGTGGTCATGGTGGTCGGCGTCAACGGCACGGGCAAGACCACGACCGTCGGCAAGCTTGCGCGGGTCTTCGTTGCCGAGGACAAGGACGTACTGCTCGGTGCCGCTGACACCTTTCGCGCGGCTGCCGCTGACCAGTTGGAGACGTGGGGCAGCAGGGTCGGAGTGCCGACCGTACGAGGGGCTGAGGGTGCCGATCCAGCTAGCGTTGCTTTTGAGGCTGTCAGGGCTGGCATTGAGCAAGAGGTTGACGTTGTACTGATCGACACTGCCGGGCGCTTGCACACCAAGGTCGGGCTGATGGATGAACTCGGCAAGGTGAAGCGGGTGATCGAACGTCAGGCGCCGGTTGGTGAGGTGCTGTTGGTATTGGACGCGACCACCGGTCAGAACGGCCTCACGCAAGCTCGGATTTTCGCGGAGGTGGTGGATGTGACGGGCATTGTGCTCACCAAGCTGGACGGTTCGGCCAAGGGTGGGATCGTGGTTCAGGTGCAGCGCGAGCTTGGCGTACCGGTCAAGCTGGTAGGACTGGGCGAAGGTGCGGATGATCTTGCCCCCTTCGACGCGGAAGTCTTTGTCGATGCCTTGTTGGAGGCAGCATGATCAGCATTTTGCATCCGCCTGTCGAAGGCGCCGCGTTCGACGCGTTCATGGACTCCTCGGCGCCGGCCAGCCGTGATCATCAGCGGTGGCGGCCTGAGGACGGGGCCATGCCAGCGCTGTATCTCAGCCACGGTGCTCCACCGGTGTTCAATGATGCGCACTGGATGGATCAGTTGTTCGACTGGTCGCGATCTCTGCCGAAGCCAACGGCGATCTTGATCGTGAGCGCCCACTGGGAGGCGGCCCCGCTCGCCCTCTCGTCACCAGCGCTCGGAACCCGGCTGGTCTATGACTTCAGCGGGTTTGGTCGGCGGTACTTCAACATGACCTATCAGACGCCGGAGGCATCGGCGCTCGCCGCGGACGTCACCGCGCTGATGTCGGACCTCGAGCCGGTGCACGAGCACCCGAGCCGCGGTCTTGATCATGGTGCCTGGGTGCCGCTGAAGGTGATGTATCCGTACGCGGATGTGCCGGTCTTGCAGCTCAGCATGCCGACCCATGATCCAGACCGGCTCTTTCGGATCGGGCAGCAGCTGCGGCCCCTCCGGGAGCAGGGAGTGTTGATCATCGGCTCGGGCTACATGACACATGGCCTGCCATTTCTGGGGCGCGACAGCTGGGAACACAACGTGATCCCCGGTTGGTCGCGCGACTTCGATGCCTGGGCAGCGGAGGCCCTCACAGCAGGCCGGATCGACTTGCTGGCCGACTTCCGGCATGCACCGGGCATGCCGTACGCGCACCCCACCGTCGAGCACTACACGCCGATCTTCGTCACATTCGGTGCGGCGACCGATCCCTCGGCGCCACCGACCGTGGTGATCGACGACTTCCAGATGGGCTTGGCGAAGCGGTCATTCCAGGTGGCATAGTCACCGACCCCGATGCGCGTACTTTTGGTCGCTCTCAACGCCCAGAAAGGCGATCTGGACAGGAATCTGGCGCTGCACCTTGCCATGCTCGAGGAGGCTCATGCGCAGAAGTGTGATGTGGCCGTGTTCCCCGAGTTCTCGCTCACCGGATCAGTCGACCCGCGCCGCCACCCCGAGAGGGCGCTGACCCTCGACGCTGAGCCAGTCCGGAAGCTGGTGAAGGCCACGTGGCAGACCGGCGTGGCCGTCGTCTTCGGCATTGCCGAACGCGTCGATCGGGCATTCCACATATCCCAGGTGTACGGCCACTCCGGCCGGCTTGATGGCGTGTACCGCAAGCGCCACCTCGCCGAGGACGAACCAGGCTATCGGCCCGGGGATACCGCAGGGGTGTTTCAGCTTGGCGCCGCCAAGTTCGGCGTCACCATCTGCGCGGAGGGCGGAGTGGAGTTTCCTTGGAACGACGCGGTCGCCGGCGGGGCAGAGGTGGTGTTCTTCTGCTCGGCGCCTGGTCTGTACCGGCGGCGCACCGACGAGCACAGCTGGCGTGACGGGCACGCCTGGTGGGTGTCCGAGGGGCTCGGCCACGCGGTCCGCCACGCCCGCCGGCTGGCTGTGCCGGTGGCAATGGCAACCCAGGCTGGATCGACCGAAGACCAGGACTTTCCGGGGCTCGCCGCGCTGGTGCTGCCGTCCGGCGAGGTGGCACGGCTGCCGGACTGGCGAACAGGGAGCCTGGTAGTCGAGTTCGCCGTCGATGTCACCGTTTACCCGATCCGGGAGGCCGTCCGTTGTCTGGTCGTCGACACCAGCGGTCGTGCGCTACTTATCCGTTACGCCGACAGCCGGGTCAAGTCGAGCTGGTGGTTTCCACCGGGCGGAGGGTTGGAGCCAGGCGAGGATCACGACGCGGCGATCCGCCGGGAGCTACGAGAGGAGCTGGGCCGCGACGACCTCACGATCGGCCCGTGGATCGGGCGGCGCCGCCACACCTTCTGGCTGGGCCGGTGGATGACTCAACAGGAACGATGGGTGCTCTGCCGCGCAGAGCACTTCGACGTCGATTCGGCTCATCTTGCCTCGCTTGCCGTCGAGGGCATTCTGGAGATGCGCTGGTGGTCAGCTGACGAGCTCCGGTACGCCGGGGTGGTGACCGCGCCACGCGATCTCCCTGCGCTGCTGGACCGCATAGCTGCCGGCCGCCTTCCTAGCCCGGACGAGGATCTTGGCGTTTAGCACAAGTTCATCTCGGTCGTTTCACAGCAGTGATGGGAAATGATGCATCCTCGGACCGAGTTGGCATCTCAGCGCAGCGGCCGGCCGAGGTTCAAGGCCGTCTCAGAGTTGGCGTAGTGGCCGAAGCGTTCGACGTCGATGTATCCACTGGATCGGTACAGCGCGACAGCGGCGAGCTGCGGTTGCCCAGTCTCGAGCAGCATCCAGTCCGCGCCGGCGGCCGCAGCGCTCGCTTCCAGGGCGGCCAGCACGATGCGGGCGAAGCCGCGTCCTCGTACCCGTTCCTGCACGAACATCCGCTTGATCTCTGCGGGTCGTTGTGCCACACGTGGCACTCCAGGCTTTCGAAATCGCCAGCCACCCATCGCAACGGCTTCCTCCGCGAGATAGCCAACGAGAAACACTCCATTCGGAGGACTGAAGTCGGCCGTGGTGAATGGTGTCTCGTCAGGTCCCCCGTAGATCGTGACGTAGAACTCCTGCGCTGCAGATGTCAGCGCCGTTACGTCCGGATGCTCGTACGGCACCTGCTGCAGCCGAAACGCCTCGGGCACCAGCCCAGCGTAGGCAGCCAACCCCAAGTGCTTTCCGGACCCGAGACACCATGGCAGGTTAGTAGGCTGAGTCAGTCCAGCCTCTGACGTAAGGACGCTCGTGTTCGACACCCTGCAAGATCGCCTCGCCGCCACGTTCAAGAACCTGCGCGGCAAGGGTCGGCTGTCCGAGGCCGACATCGACGCGACGGCTCGTGAGATCCGCATCGCGCTCCTCGAGGCTGACGTCAACCTGGCGGTGGTCAAGGACTTCATCGCTGCGATCAAGGAGCGAGCCCGCGGCGCCGAGCTCTCCGGCGCCCTTAATCCGGCTCAGCAAGTCATCAAGATCGTCAACGAAGAACTCGTCGGCGTGCTGGGCGGCGAAACCAGAGTGCTGCGTTTCGCCAAGCGCCCGCCGACCGTGATCATGCTTGCTGGTCTGCAGGGTTCCGGTAAGACCACGCTGGCCGCGAAGCTGGGTTTGTGGCTCAAGGAGCAGGGTCACTCCCCACTGCTGGTCGCAGCCGACCTGCAGCGGCCCAACGCGGTGAACCAGTTGCAGGTGGTCGGCCAGCGAGCCGGTGTTCACGTCTTTGCACCCGAGCCCGGGAACGCCTCGTCGCGGAGCGACATCGATCAACCGAGCGGCGACCCCGTAGCCGTGGCACGGTCCTCGATCACGGAGGCGGAGCATCGGCTCTATGACGTCGTGATCGTCGACACCGCCGGCCGGTTGGGCATCGACGCCCAGATGATGCAACAGGCAGCGGACATCCGCGACGCCGTCCATCCCGACGAGGTGCTCTTCGTCGTCGACGCCATGATCGGCCAGGACGCGGTCAACACGGCCAATGCTTTCGCCGAGGGAGTGGGCTTCGACGGCGTCGCGCTCACCAAGCTCGATGGTGACGCACGCGGCGGTGCCGCCCTCTCGATCGCCCGGGTCACCGGTAAGCCGATCATGTTCGCCTCCAACGGTGAGGCGCTCAAAGACTTTGATGTTTTCCATCCCGACCGGATGGCCAGCCGGATCCTCGGCATGGGCGACATGCTGACCCTGATCGAGCAAGCCGAAAAGACCTTCGACGCCGAGCAATCTGCCAAGGCGGCCGCGAAGCTGGCCGGACACGGCGGCGAATTCGGGCTTGCAGATTTCCTGCAGCAGATGCAGATGGTGCGCAAGATGGGCCCACTGTCCAAGGTGTTCGGGATGCTGCCCGGCATGGGTGATCTCAAGGACCGGATTGCCGGCATCGACGAGCGTGACGTTGATCGGATCGAGGCGATCATCCAGTCCATGACCCCGGCCGAACGTGACAACCCCAAGATCATCGATGGGTCGCGGCGCGCGCGTATCGCTAAGGGATCCGGGGTCGAAGTATCTGAGGTCAACACCTTGATCAACCGCTTCTTCGAGGCCCGCAAGATGATGACGTCACTCGCGACCGGTGCGATGCCTGGAATGCCGGGGATCCCAGGCGCTCGCCGGCAGCCGTCGCGGTCGCAGAAGAAAAAGGGTGGCCGCGGCGTCTCGGGTAACCCTGCCAAGCGCAATGCCGTGCAGCACCCAGCCGCGCCAGCTGAGCCGGCTGCCGCTCTTGGTGGGGGAGAGTTCGACCAGGCTGCGTTAGAGAAGGCGATGGCCGATTTCGAGCTGCCACCTGAGCTGCGCAGCCGCTTCGGCAAGTAACCACCAGTCATGGGCCCGGAGCCTCTCTGTCATGCGCGCTGAGCATGTTGAAGGGCAACGCCTTCACTTCGCTGGTGTGGTGCTGCCGGAGGGTGAACATCGGGATCTCTGGGTGGTCGACGGGGTAGTCCGCACTGAGCCGATCCGTGACGCAGAGACCGTCGCCACGAGCGTGTGGCTGATGCCGGGCCTTGTTGACGCGCACTGTCACGTCGGGCTGGAGAGGCAGGGCGCGGTGCCCGTTGAGCGGGCCGAGGAGCAAGCCCTCGCCGACCGGAACGCCGGGGCGTTGCTGCTCCGAGACGCCGGAAGCCCCGCCGACACCCGCTGGATCGACCAGCGCGCGGACCTGCCGAAGATCATCCGTGCCGGGCGCCATATTGCCCGGCCCAAGCGCTACCTCCGCAACTACGGCGAGGAAGTGGAGCCCGAGGAATTGATCGCCGAAGTCGAGCGGCAGGCCGCTCGTGGTGACGGCTGGGTAAAGCTCGTGGGGGACTGGATCGATCGGGACGTTGGGGACCTGACACCGCTGTGGCCAACTGATGTGGCAGCAGCGGCGATCACCCGGGCGCACGAGCTCGGCTGCCGGGTCACAGCGCATGTCTTCGGTGAGCAGGCGGTCGCCGAGTTGGTCGCAGCAGGGATCGACGGCATAGAGCACGGGACGGGGCTTGACGAAGCGACCATCGCACTGATGGCGGAGCGCCAGGTTGCGCTGGTCCCGACCATGATCCAGCTCGACAACTTCGAGCAGTACGCCCGGTCCGGCGAGGACAAGTACCCCGCGTACGCCAGCCATATGCGTGCTCTGTACGCCGGCCGCCTTCAGAGGTTCGCAAAAGCCCTGGACGCGGATGTCCCGATCTATGCCGGAACCGATGCCGGCGGCTTCTTGCCGCACGGCCTGGTCGGCCAGGAAATTGCGGCACTGGCGCAGTTCAGCTCGACCGAGTACGCCCTGGGCGCCGGCTCTTGGCGGGCGCGCGAATGGCTCGGCCACCCGGCGACCCTGAGTGAGGGCGCGCCTGCCGATCTCGTGGTCTTCGACGCGGATCCGCGTGCCGATCTCCGGGTGCTGAGTGCCCCACGCCATGTGATCTTGCGTGGGGCACTCGTCGGCTGACCCAGATGCCTCAGGGGGCGATGGTGATCACCAGCGTCGCCGTACGCTGACCAGGCTCGGCATTGGCACGGGCCTCAAGCCCGCGCGTTGTCTTCACCAGCTTGAGCTTCACCGGTGACCCGTTGAGCGTCGCCGAGGCGACCGTAGCCCCGTCCGGCAGAACGGCACCGATGCGCAGGTCCATCCGGCCGTGCCGGGTGACCGTGGTGGTGTACGTCGAGCCTTGGTGTGCTGCAGCCACATCGATGGCGAACAAGCCCAGCTTGATCTTGTCGGCCGATGCCTTTGTCTGCCCGGCCGGCAGCTGCGGCACCACCGCGACCCGCCCACGACCCAGTTCGGGCGACACGCCGAGCCACTGGTGGATGACCGGCCAGAGCACCCCGTACGCGCCCCAGGCCTGCATCACCATCGATCGCTCGGTGAACAGCCTGTCGATGTTGGCCCCGAAGTCACCGCCGGGGACGATCTCCGGCATCGCGCCTGGCATCTCCCACAGGCTCGGGTCGAGCTGACTGCGGGCGTTTCCTGTCACATAGACGCCTTGCTGATCCGCACCTAGCCGGCCGAAGTTGCCCTCGCTTACCCCGGCGATGGCGCTGTTGAGCGTGAAGATGCTGCGCTCGCTGGGCACCTCGGAGACCACCGAGTCGCAGCTCGGGCCGGGATTGCCATCGGAAGCCGAGGTCGGCCCAGTTCCCGTGTGGTAGAGCCCCAGCGAGTTGGTGAAGCACGGCCGTTCGTGCTGGGTGAGCGTGGTGTTTGCATGCTCATCCGATGCCACTGGTGCTGACGGGCGGCCCGGCAACTTCGGCAGGACGGCGTCGGTTGGGGTAAGCCCGATCCAGTGTCGTTGGAAGACCTTCTTGTTGCCCGGATCGTCGAGCGAGTCAGCGTACGAACGGGCGCCGTCAGCGGCGTACCACCAGTCGTCCTCGAACTTGTCGAGTAGTGCCTGCGGCCTTCCCGGTGGCCCAGCGCCTTGTCTGTCCATCGCCAACGGCCCTAGCCAAATCAGCGAGGTCGGCGTAGCCGCGGATGGTGTAGACGGCGTTGTCCAGCTTCTCCTCGCCCATCCCAGGGCGTTCGACATTGCCCAGCCCCTCGGGCCAACCATCGCCGTCCTCATCCAGCGTTGAGACGTACTTCATTGCCTTGACGCTCGCCGGGTAAAGATCCTTGAGGAACTTCTCGTCACCCGTCCAGCGCCAGACCAGCGCTACCGCCGATGGATACTTCGACGACTCGTCGGTATTGCCGGAGTCATCATTGGCGCCGAAGTAGACAGCTCCATCGGGTGTCACTTCGTGCACGATCTTGCCGCTGCCCTCATTGACGATCTCCGACACATCTCGCAGCGCGCGCAAATGATCCTTGATCGGGCCGAACTGTCCGGCCGCGACCGCGGCAAAGGCTGTGTACTCGCCATCCGTACCGAACAGCCAGGTGTAGTCCGGCCAGCCGGCGCCGAGCCAACGCATGGAGCTCAGCGTCCCAGCAGGTGGTGGATACGACTGACCGGCATTCACTACCCGTAGCTGTAAATCCTCTACCCGCTGCTCCGAGGCAGCCAGCATCTGCTTCGACCAGGCCACGCTCCTGGCCAGCAGCGGGTTGTCTGGTAGCGAGACGTCGCTCAGAGTGTTCAAGCGCTCGCGGTAACCCACGACGGCCCGGATGGCTGCCTCGGGGTTGTCGAGCGCCTTGCGGAGCTCAGCGCGTGCCTGCGTCGGTCCGGAGACCGAGCCGCCGACCCCGAACCACACGGTCTTTACCTCGCCCGCCTGAAGCCTGACCTTGTACGCGAGCTGGCCGCCGGCACCGTTCCCGTACTCAGTGTCGTCACAGCGCTCCGGTTGCGGCGGTGCGTCCGGGCCGGACGCCGGGCAGATCACAGCCGGGTCCTGCGGACCTCGGAAGTCCTTGCCTGTCTTGGTCGCGTACGGGGAAAGGTCACTACCGAACGCGGCAGCCCAGTCATGGGACTCAAAGTTCGGTGATGGCGGCTTTCCCTTGTCCCGGAACAGCAGGCTCTTGCCCCGGACAGATATTGAATCAGCGAGGTTGACCAGCGTCTGGCTGGGCTCGGTCTCTCCCCAGGGATAGGACGAGATCAGCTCCGAGTGCGCGTCGGCGCGCAGCGTGATGTTCTGGGTGCGGTCGGTACGCAGGCTGAGTCCGACGAGGGCGCCGGAGACTCCGCGTGGCACGAAGTCGGTACGACTCGCCGATACGCCATGAGTCGTCGGCAGTTCGGCCCGCACGTAGCCCCAGCCTGAGGTGGTTTTGGTGGCCTTGCCGATCCAGTCGCCGTTGATGTTGAACCACATGCCGTCGAGCAGCTTGAGGTTCGGGAGCCAGAAGCCGCCCATCTCACCGCGGGTGTGAAAACCTGCGGCCGGGTATGTGCCGTCGGCCGCGCCGAGAGTCCAGGCGCGGTCGCCGGTCACCACGAATCGGCGATCCGAGAGCCTGCTGGTCTCGGACAGCTCGGGTGACCGAGCGATGGCTGGATCAACGACCGGACTGGCAGCCGCCTGGGCCGGCACTGTGAGGGGTGCGGTGACGAGTAAAAGGGAACAGGCTGCGGTAGCGCAGGCAGCGAGACTCCCCCGAGGAGTGCGATGCACGATAAGCCTCTCCGTTGAGCTAGGTGCGCACAACGCGCCGCTCGAGGGAAGAAGGTGCGCTCAACGCACAGATCGAGGAGATGGGCGCGACTCGCGCACAAGGACCTTGAACTTCCTATCGGCTTGGCAATGCGCTGCGCAAGGGTGAAACGGAATTATTGAGTCGGAACAAATTTTGGCGGTCGCGCGAGCAAGATGAGTCGCGATAAGAGCCGTCCGTAGCTGCGAGCGTCGGAGAATCGCGCGCCCGCCGTGGTGAGGAGGAGTGAGCGGAGGCGCTCTTTCCTCCGCGAGCGACGACGAACTAGGCGGATCCAGAGCGCGCGATGCGCGAGCAGCAGCTCCAAATAAAATTGGGCGCATGCGTGGCGCTCGGGCAGCACTGGGGCTGATCGTCGCGCTGTTGTCAGTGTTCATTCCCGTACCGGCGTACGCGCAAGAGCACGTCATCGAGACCCCGTTCAAGGTGCCGGGCACACCTGAGCCGAACGGCAAGCCGGTAGAGCTCGACGCGTCGATTCTGACCACTGACCCATCAACGCCACGGCCAGCCATTGTGCTGGCACATGGGTTCGGCGGCACCAAGGCCGACAGCGAGCCCACGGCGCGTACGCTCGCGCTGGCCGGCTACACCGTGATCATCTACACTGCACGCGGCTTTGGCGCGTCGGGCGGCCTTATCCACCTGGACAATCCCGCGTACGAGGGAGCGGACGCCCGCAAGCTGGTCGACTTCGCCGCCAGTCGCCCCGAGGTTGCCAAGGACGGCGATGATCCTGTGATCGGCTTCGCCGGAGCCTCGTACGGGGGAGCGCTCTCGTTGCTTGCCGCCGGGCTGGATCAGCGCGTCGATGCCATCGTCCCGGCGTTCACCTGGCACAGCCTGCGGCAGGCGCTCTTCCCGCAGTACCAGGTGGCCGGCTCGGCCAGATCGCCGGCGGATGTCGCGCCCGCGAACCGCCAGGGTGTCTTCAAACAGCGTTGGGCCTCCTTGCTGTTCTCCAACGCCTCTGGGCGACCGGATCCAACCATCCCTCAGTCGCAAGATCACGATGGGTTGTGCGGTCGATTTGATCCGGCTCTGTGTCAGGGCTATCTGCATGCAGCTGAAACCGGTGAGGCGAGCCCCAAGCTGACTGCGCTGCTGGATGAGTCTGGGCTCGAGAAGATCGTGCCGACGATCCAGGCGCCGACGTTGATCATTCAGGGCGAGGATGACACGCTATTTCCCCTCGACCAGGCCGATGCGAACTTCCGGGGCCTGCCGGCCACTACCCCGGCCAAGATGGATTGGGTAGCCGGCGGTCACGATGGCGATGTCTCGGTCGATCCACTGATCGATGATCTTGAGGAATGGTTCGGTCGCTACCTGAAGCACGACGCCAGCGCCCCCGACGCCTCCTTCTCGGTGCTTGTGCCGGAAACGTCATTACTTGGGGAGAATCGTGGTACTCGTGATCCCGAGACTCTCATCGCCCAGTCCTATCCCGGCCGCGGTTCCAACCTCACGCAGCAAGAGCTCACCCTGTCTGGACAGCGCCAGAGCATTCTGGCGCCGCCAGGTGGGGCGCCCGCGGCCCTGACCAACCTTCCGGGAACCGGCGGCGCTGTCGGCCAAGCATCGAGCGTGGCCGGTTACGCGCTAGGCGTGCTGCCCGGCCAGTCGGCCCGCTTCACGAGCGAGCCGCTCATGTCGCCGCTGACGCTCATCGGAAGCAGTCGCATCGACCTCGACGTGACCGCCACGACGCGGCAGGCAACCCTGTTTGCATCGCTGTGGGATCTCGGACCCGACATCTCACGCACCGACGGTGGTCGCACGAGCGTTGGTCCGAGCTCTGCGGTGCTCCCGCAACTGGCGGTCGCGCCCGTGAAACTCACCGGCCTGGATCCCGACAAGGCGCAGCACGTGACGATCGCGCTGCCCGCAATATCCCACAAGGTGCCCGTCGGCCACCGCCTCCAGCTTGTCGTCTCTACGACGGATCAGGCGTACGCGAATGCCGTGCAGGCTGCGAACTACACCGTGACCCTTGCGGGCGGCGCAGCCGTTGCGATCCCCGTGCTGGCCACGACGGCACTGAATGCCAACACCTTGAACGTGCCACTTCCGCTGGTCATCGTCGTTGCCGGACTGGTAGCCGCCTCGCTGATTGCTGCGTTCGTCCTGTGGCGTCGGCACCGGGAGATTCACGAAGTTCCCGAACTGGCCGGCCTTCCGCTGGTCGTGAACGACGTCGTCAAGACCTACGGCGACGGATTCCGTGCGGTCGACGGGGTGTCTTTCCGCGCCGAGACCGGGCAGGTAGTGGGCTTGCTGGGCCCAAACGGCGCGGGCAAGACGACTGTGATCCGCATGCTGCTCGGTCTGATCCGGCCAGATTCAGGTTCGATCTACATTCACGGCCAGCCGATACACGCCGGCGCGGACGTGCTTGGTTCAGTGGGTGCCTTCATCGAGGGGCCCGGTTTCCTTCCGCATCTGAGTGGCATGGCGAACCTGATGGCGTACTGGCACGCGACCGGCCGGCCGTTGGAGGAAGCTCACCTCGACGAAGCCCTGGAGATTGCGGGCCTGGGCACGGCCATCGACCGGAAGGTGCGCGGCTACAGCCACGGGATGCGCCAGCGACTGGGCATCGCCCAGGCCATGCTCGGATTGCCGCCGCTACTCGTACTGGACGAGCCGACCAACGGCCTCGACCCACCTCAGATCAGAGCGATGCGGGCGGTACTCGCCGACTACACGGCTGCCGGGCGTACGGTCGTTGTCTCCTCACACCTGCTGTCGGAAGTGGAACACACGTGCAGCCACGTCGTGGTGATGGACAATGGCAAGGTCGTCCTTACTGGAGCCGTCGAGGAGCTGACTGCCAGCGACACGGTGACGCTGATCGGACTCACCAATGTCGCCGATGTCAGCTCTGCTGGTCAGAGGTTGCAAGCTCGGGGTCTGCGTGCCGAACCAGAGGGCAAGCTGCTTCGGGTCACCGGCGATCTGCCGCGTCAGGCGATCGTGGCCGAACTCGTCGCAGGCCGGGTATGGCGTCGAGTCGGTGGATGGGCATCGGCAGCTCGAGGAAGTGTTCATGAGCCTGGTGGGCACCTCTGACCAGCGGGCCGAACACAGCGGCGACGGTGCGTCGTGAGTATCGACACCGGACAGCGGAACCTACCCAACGCGGTGAGTGCCAGCCCGCCCTTGCCACTCTCGGCCGAGATCGGACGCCAGCTCCGACGACGACGCACGATCGGTATCTTCATCGTGCTCACGGTGCTACCGCTGGTGCTGCTCCTGGCGTTCTGGCTCGGCAATTTCGATAGAGGGGACGGCAACGACTCGGGGGAACGCGGTTTTGTCGACCTGGCCCAGGAGAGTGGTGCCAACCTGGTGATCTTCACACTCTTTGCCTCGACCAGCTTCCTGCTGATCGTGATCGTCGCTTTGTTCGCCGGCGATACGGTGCCATCGGAGGCGACCTGGGCCAGTCTGCGATACCTGTTGGCCGCTCCCGTACGCCGGGAGCGCTTGTTGCGGCAGAAGCTGGTCGTTGCGGCCTTGTCTTCGGTGGTGGCTCTGGTGTTCCTGCCCACGTGGACGCTGGTCGTCGGTGGGATCGCTTATGGCTGGGGCCCCTATGTCGGTCCCACCGGTAACCAGATCGGCTGGCCGGAGTTTGCCTGGCGTCTGTTGATCATCGTGGGCTACCTGCTCCTGGAGCTGTCCGTGGTGGGCGCATTTGCTTTCGTGCTTGGCGTTCTCACCGACGCACCCCTTGCGGCGGTCGGCGGCGCAGTGCTGTTGATGATCTTGTGCGCGATTCTCGACTCGATCACCGCGTTGGGCAGTATCCGGGACGGCCTGCCTGGTCACTACGCCTACGCCTGGGCCGACGCGCTGGCGCCGACCATCGACTACTCGGACATGATCACCGGTGCACTGTGGTCCGTCGGTTACGCGATCATCGCGCTTTGGTTCGCCGTTTGGCACTTTCTGCGCAAGGACATCACGAGCTGAGGTGCTCGGCGAAGAAGGCCTCGATTCGCCTCCACGCATCGTCGGCCGATGCCGGCTCCGGTCCAGCATGGGTCAGCTTCATCATCGGGCGAAACGGCAGTGGGCCGTTCGCCTTGTCGTTCAAGAAGCTGTGGCCGGCCGCAGGATAGACCTCGACATCGTGGGGTACGTCGTGAGCACGCAGGGCTTCGCGCAGCGCCGGGACGCCCCTGGTCGTCCAATCCCGGCCGCCGTAACTGGCGACAATGGGGCACGAGTCTGCCGCCAGTTCGCCGATGTCAGACGGCACCGGGCCGTAGTTGACTGATGCCGCGTGGTAGCCCTGGGCCGACAGCAACAGTGCGAATCCGCCGCCCATGCAAAAGCCGATGACGCCAACCTTGCCGGTGCAGTCGCGGTCAGCACGCAGCTGTCTGCGGCATGACTCGATCAGCTCGAACGGCTTGCCTGCACGGGCCTGGAACGCCTTGAACGTGACTCTGATGCATCGCAGCCATGTGCCCTCGCCGAGCAAATCCGGAGCGTGGACGAGATAGCCGGCAGAGGCTAAACGGTCCACGTGGCGGCGGAGCACGTCGTCGATACCCCAGCCCTCATGCAGCATCACAACCCCTGGCCAGGGCCCGGCAGCAACCGGCCGCGCCGTCACGACGGTGCGACCATCGACGACGACGTCAACCGCCCGCGTTTCCACGTGCGCCACGCTAGCGACCGCATCTCAGCTACCCGACGCGACATGCAAAACTCACCGAATGGACGTCCTCCAGGTCGCGCAGCACGCCGATGACCTTAGGCCTTGCGGGCGTGGATGAATGGATGGCGTTCGTCAAAGACTCCGAGGGCAACACGATCGGTCTGGCCAGTCACCACATGCCGGAGCATTTTTGAATCAACCTCGCCCCACACGGGTCCCGCAACGGCGTACGCGACTGTCGGTTCGCATCTTGACAGACGGTTCTGGCAGAATGCATGCGCATTCGTTTGTCGTTCGGTGCCCTCTCACGCCGTACGACGCGGATCCACTGAGATCATCGCGTGCGCGCCCCACCGCGTGGGATGGGATCACCCCAAAGCACGACCGGCAGAATCCGGTCGCAGTATCAGCACAGGAGTAACCACACACGTGGCTGTCAAGATTCGTCTAAAGCGATTCGGCAAGATCCGGTCGCCGCATTACCGCATTGTCGTCGCCGACTCGCGGACCAAGCGGGATGGTCGCGCCATCGAAGAGATCGGCATGTATCACCCCAAGAATGACCCATCGGTCATCGAGGTCAATTCCGAGCGGGCGCAGTACTGGCTGTCAGTGGGCGCCCAGCCGACCGAGGCTGTCGTCGCGCTGTTCAAGCGCACGGGTGATTGGCAGAAGTATTCCGGCGACGCCTCGCCATCTGGAGTCATGCCGCAACCGGAGAAGCCCAACAAGACCGAGACCTTCAATGCTGCGCTTGCTGAAGCAGGCCAGGAACCGACGGCGTCTGCCCGCGGAACGGCGAAGAAAGCAGCTGCCAAGCCTCGGAGCAGCAAGAGTGCGGACACCGCAGTCGAGGGCACTTCAGAAGAGGCTCAGCAGGCTGCCGATGCCGGTGTCGCCGACGCGGAGTCCAGCGGGTCCTAATGCTCGCCGACGCGCTCGACCATCTCATCCGAGGCATCGTCTCGCATCCTGACGATGTCACCGTCAAGGACAAGGAACTGCGTCGCGGGCGGATGCTCGAGGTTCGAGTCAATCCGGACGATGTGGGCAAGGTCATCGGCCGCTCGGGCCGTACCGCGACGGCCTTGCGTACCGTGATCGGCGCGCTCGCGGGCAGCCAGGACGTACGCGTCGATTTCGTCGACGTTGACAAGGGCACTCGCCGCGGCTCCGGTGGCCGTCGCCGGTAGGCCGGTTCCGAGGCCGATTGCCCGCGAGCAGGTGAGCACCGACACCGTCGTGGTTGGCGTCATCGGACGGCCGCACGGCGTACGCGGCGAGGTTGCAGTTGAGCTTCGAACCGATGAGCCTGAGCGGCGTTTTGCGCCCGGTCAGGTCCTTTACGAGGATGAAGGCACCCGGCTCTTCACGGTGCAGTCGGCTCGGGATCATGCCGGCCGGCTGCTCGTCAGGTTCGCCGAGCTGGCCGACCGAGCGGCCGCTGAGGTCGTACGTGGGACGCTCCTCGTTGCCACCATCGAACCCGACGAGCGGCCAGCGGAGTCGGGTGAGTTCTATGACCGGCAGCTGATCGGTCTGCGAGCGAGGACACCTAACGGGGCCGACATCGGGCTGGTCGGTTCGGTTCTCCATCTTCCGGCGCAGGACGTTCTGGAGATCGAAACGGCCGCCGGGACTCGGCTGGTGCCGTTCGTGGAGGCTCTGGTGCCGCAAGTTGATCTTGACGCCGGCTACCTGACGGTCGCGGACGTCGCCGGCTTGCTCGACGATGAAGCCGATGATGATGAAGGTTGACGTCATCTCGATCTTCGTCGAGTACTTCCAGCCGTTGGGTCTCTCGCTTGTCGGCAAGGCGATCGAGAACGGGACTGTCGATCTCCGCGTTCATGATCTTCGCAACTGGACCTCTGATCGACACCGAACCGTGGACGACACGCCGTACGGGGGAGGTGCCGGCATGGTGATGCGTGCCGAACCCTGGGGGCGGGCGCTCGATGACCTGACGGCTGGCCAAGTTGACCCGCGATTGCTGGTGCTGTCGCCGTCTGGCCGGAGGTTCGATCAATCCATCGCAGAGGAGCTGGCCGCGGAGCCGCACTTGATCTTCGCTTGCGGCCGCTACGAGGGCATCGACGCCCGTGTCGTCGAGGATGCATCACGACGGATGCGAGTTGAGGAGCTGAGTATCGGCGACTACGTGCTGAGTGGCGGAGAGGTCGCTGCGATGGTGGTCATCGAGGCGGTGGTGCGCCTCTTGCCGGGAGTGGTCGGCAATCCAGAGTCATTGATCGAGGAGTCCCACGGCACACGGCACGAAGGTCTACTGGAGGGTCCGGTGTATACCAAGCCGCCCAGCTGGCGTGGACTGCACGTGCCGGAAGTGCTGCTCAGCGGCCACCATGAAAGGATTGCCACTTGGCGTCGCGAACAGGCGCTGGCAAAGACGCGACTGCGACGTCCAGACCTGCTAGCCAAGTCTGAGAAGTTGGAAGGGCCGGGCTGAGATGCGGACGAACCTGCCTTGGACAGCTGCGTCGTTGGATGCGCTGATCGGTGGCGCCACCGCGCGGGTTCCGGTGCACTCGACCGATGGGAAGTCCGGGGCGTCATTCGAGAAGTTGATCATCGATGGACGACAGTGTTTCCTCAAGGTGGTCTCGCCCGAGGTGGACTGGATCACGCGCGTGACCGGCAACACGTTCTGGGAGTTCCGGGTGTGGCGGGCCGGCATCTACCAGCGCGTACCTTCCGTCATTGATCACGCAATGATCGGCATGGCACTCGACGATTCAAGTGGTGTCACGCGGCTCGCGATGTTGATGCATGATCGGTCCGCGGACCTGGTGCCATCTGGTGACGATCGCATCGCCGTATCCCAGCACGCCGGTTTCATCCAGCACTTGGCACTGATGCATGCAGCCAATATCGGCTGGCGCGACGATCTTGGTCTCTATCCGCTGGAGCGTCGCATGTCGTTCTTCGCACCGGCCACTATTGCCCCGGAGCTCACCGGCGACGACGTTCCGATGACACTGCAGGTTGCCGACCGCGGCTGGACCATGCTCGCCGAGCGTGATGCCGCACTTTTCGAGCTTGTGACCGCCGTACACCGGGATCCCTCGACATTGGCTGGGCTGTTGGCGGAAACGCCGCAAACGTTCATCGCGGGGGATTGGAAGATGGGCAACCTCGGCACCCGGCCGACTGGTGAGACCGTGGTGCTTGACTGGGCGTATCCGGGAGAGGCGCCGCCGGCCTGGGAGCTAGCCTGGTACCTGGCCCTCAATCGGGCGCGGATACCGGAGAGCAAATCCGACACCATCGCGCGCTACCGCCAAGCACTCGAGAACGCCGGGGTTGTCACAAATGCATGGTGGGACCGACAGCTTGATCTTTGCCTGCTCGCCATGACAGCCACTATCGGCTGGGAGAAAGCAGTGGGGGATGCCGACGAACTGGCATGGTGGTCAGAGCGAGCCCAGGAGGCTGCAAGGCGCTGGCTCTAGGGGGCGTGTAACACCAGAGGCACAAATTGCCCTGACAAAATTGCCCTGAACAGAATTGCCCTGAACGAAGGACGCCACCATCTGGAGGAGCCATGTCCGACCAGCCTGCTTCGCGCGACTATCCCCAGGCGATCACTCCGATCAATCACATCGAGCCAGTGCCGCGCCGGGTCCGCGGCTACCTCGCCGGGCGGACCGTGTTCGACACAGTCTCTGCGCACTATGTCTGGGAATCGGTCAAGTATCCCCAGTACTACATCCCACTCATCGATGTGGACCAGGCTCTGCTGGTCGACGAGGATCAGCCGCAGAAGACAGGCAGCGGCACCGCGAGACGCTATGCGCTTCAAGTGGGTGACGTCGCTCGTCCGAAAGCAGCCAAGGTCTACGGTGCGGATGCACTCCCCGGACTGGCCGACACCGCCCGGTTCCGTTGGGCTGCCCTCGACGCCTGGTTTGAAGAAGACGAGCAGGTCTACGTCCACCCACGCAATCCGTACGTCAGAGTGGACGCCTTGCGCTCGACACGATCAGTGCGAATCGAGCTGGACGGCACGCTGCTCGCCGAGTCCACGTCACCGGTCATGGTGTTCGAAACCGGGCTTCCTACCAGGTACTACCTTGAGCAGACCAATGTCAGCTTCGACCATCTCTTCCAGACCGACACCGTCACAGCCTGCCCGTACAAAGGCACCACCGGCAGTTACTGGTCGGCGCGGATCCCCGATCCAGCGACGGGGTCGGAGACAGTCCACCAGGATCTCGCCTGGATGTATGCCTTCCCGACGCGTCAATTGCTGCCGATCAGCGGACTGATCGCCTTCTACAACGAACGGGTCGACATATACCTCGATGGTCAGCTGCTGGCGCGCCCAATGACCCAGTTCTTCCGGTAGTCGACGGCCTCGGCAGTGCTGCGATCTTGGGCGAGTAGAGTCGGATGCTGCGAGCGTCGGCATTTGCGCGAGCAGCAGTGTGCCTGGGTGCAAAGGAGTTGCTGCATGCTGCGAGCGTCGGCATTTGCGCGAGCAGCAAAGCCCAAAAAACACCTGTGTCCAAAAACACCAGTGACCAGGGTGGCCTCAAGTCGCAGTTGAGGCCACCGGGGTTCTAGTGTGGCTGCGTGGCGACAATTTCGCTGACCCCCGCCCAGCAGGCGAGCAGGTCAACCGTCGCGCTCAAGGCTCTGATGGCGATCACCGGTCTTATCTTGATCGGCTTCTTGCTGGCTCACATGTATGGCAACCTCAAGATCTTCGCGGGGCCAGCGGCATTCAACGATTACGCACACCATCTGCGGACGCTTGGCGAGCCGATCTTGCCGTACGGCGGTGCACTCTGGATCATCCGGGCCGTTCTGCTTGTCAGCGTGCTCGCCCACATGTACGCAGCCTTTGGCCTGTGGGCACGTGCCCACAAGGCGCGCGGCGGAGTGAGGCGCTACCACAGCACAAAGTCACGCACTGGTGTGCAACGTACCTACGCTTCCTTCACGCTGCGCTGGGGCGGCATCGTCATTTTGTTGTTCGTGATCTATCACCTGCTGCATCTGACCTGGAACGTCATCCATCCGGGCGGCGCCGCCGCTACGCCGTACCAGCGTGTGGTGAACGGCTTCCAGATCTGGTCGGTGGTCTTGGCGTACACGATCGCCGTGCTCGCGGTCGGTTTCCACGTCCGGCACGGCGCGTGGAGCGCTCTGACAACACTTGGAGCCAATACCTCGAGTCTTGCCCGACGACGCCTCAACGTTGCCGCGGTCATCGTGGCCGCGGTGGTCGCGGTTGGCTTCTTGCTTCCTCCCTTCGCGATACTGTTCGGGTTCGTGACCTGATGGGCGAATGCAATTTGAGCATCAGGAGGTGTCGCGTGACCAACTCCGATTTGTTGGACTCGTTCGATGCCAACTCGTTCTACATCGAGGGCGCCGAAATTGCCGATAGCAAGGCGCCGAAGGTCGACATCGACAGACGATGGTACGAGCGCCGTTTCCGTGCCAGGCTGGTGAATCCAGCTAACCGCCGCAAGCTAGACGTGATCATCATTGGCACGGGATTGGCTGGATCCTCCGCGGCGGCAACTCTCGGCGAAGCCGGCTACAACATCACCTGCTTCTGCTACCAGGACTCACCGCGGCGCGCCCACTCCATCGCCGCCCAGGGTGGCATCAATGCCGCCAAGAACTACCGCAATGACGGGGACTCGGTCTACCGGTTGTTCTATGACACCGTCAAGGGCGGAGACTTCCGGGCCCGAGAGTCCAATGTCTACCGGCTGGCTGAGCTGAGCGTTCAGATCATCGACCAGTGCGTCGCGCAAGGAGTGCCGTTCGCCCGCGAATACGGCGGCCTGCTCGACAACCGCTCCTTCGGCGGCGTCCAAGTGTCACGGACCTTCTATGCCCGCGGACAGACCGGCCAGCAACTGCTGCTCGGCGCGTATCAGGCCTTGGAGCGGCAGATTGCGGCCGGCACGGTTGAGATGCACACGCGGCACGAGATGCTCGAACTGATCGTGGTCGACGGCAGGGCCCGCGGCGTAGTGATTCGCGACATGGTGAGTGGCGCAATCGAGACTCACTTTGCCGACGCGGTCGTGCTCGCAACGGGCGGCTATAGCAACGTTTTCTTCCTGTCGACCAACGCCATGGGATGCAACGTCACCGCCACGTGGCGCGCCTACCGCAAGGGCGCGTACTTCGCGAATCCCTGTTTCACCCAGATCCATCCGACCTGCATCCCGGTAAGTGGTGACTACCAGTCCAAGCTGACGTTGATGAGCGAGTCGCTGCGCAACGACGGCAGGATCTGGGTTCCCAAGAGTGGTGAGGACAAACGCGACCCTCGCAGCATTCCCGAGCAAGATCGCGACTATTACCTGGAACGCATTTATCCGTCTTTCGGAAATCTGGTGCCACGCGATATCGCATCTCGTGCGGCGAAGAACGTCTGTGACGAGGGCCGTGGAGTCGGGCCCGGCGGGCTCGGCGTTTACCTGGACTTCGCTGATGCGATTGCGCGCCTGGGCCGGCCGAGCGTAGAAGCCAAGTACGGCAACCTCTTCAGCATGTACGCCCAGATCACCGGCGAAGATCCGTACCGGACGCCGATGCGGATCTATCCGGCCGTGCATTACACCATGGGTGGGCTTTGGGTCGACTACGATCTGCAGGCCAGCATCCCGGGACTCTATGTGACCGGTGAAGCCAACTTCTCCGATCACGGAGCGAACCGACTGGGCGCCAGCGCGCTGATGCAGGGCCTGGCCGACGGCTACTTCGTGCTTCCGAACACGATCAACGACTATCTTGCGGAGGGGCCGTTCCCCAAAGTCGATGCCTCCCACCCGGCGGTGGTCGAGGCTGTCAAGGCGGTGCGGGGACGAATCAACAAGCTGCTGTCGGTGAATGGCACCCGAACCGTGGACTCGTTTCACAAGGAGCTCGGGCGTCTCATGTGGGACCACTGCGGAATGGAGCGCAGCGAAGAAGGCCTGCGCAAGGCGCTTACCCGGATCCGAGAATTGAAGAAGGAGTTCTGGTCCGACGTCACGGTCCTCGGCAGCAACGAGGAGCTGAATCAAGCCCTCGAACGGGCCGGTCGGGTGGCAGACTTCTTCGAGCTCGGAGAGTTGATGTGCATCGATGCGCTCGTGAGGCGCGAATCGTGTGGCGGCCACTTCCGGGTCGAGAGCCAAACCGCAGACGGTGAGGCGCTGCGCGATGACGATGAATTCGCGTACGTGTCGGCCTGGGAATTTGCTGGCGACGACCGTCGGCCGATCTTGCACAAGGAGCCGCTGGCCTATGAGTACGTCGAGCTGAAGCAGCGGAGCTACAAGTGAGGACGGCGTTGGGTGGCGAGCGTTGGCTGGCGGAGCTGCTGAGGCGCGTACCGGGCGCGGGCCGGCAGAGCGGGAAAATCCGGTGAACATCACGCTCCGGGTTTGGCGACAAGCGAACTCCCGCGCCAAAGGCAAAATGGCGGTCTATCACGTCGATGACGTTTCTGAGCACATGTCATTCCTGGAGATGTTGGACGTGCTGAACGAGCGACTGACTCTCCAGGGCGACGATCCCATCGCGTTCGACAGCGACTGTCGCGAAGGCATCTGCGGGACGTGCGGTCTCGTGATCAACGGCGTCGCGCACGGCCCGGAGCAAACCACGACCTGCCAGCTTCATATGCGCTCTTTCAAAGACGGCGACGTCATCGATGTCGAACCATGGCGGGCCGAGCCGTTCCCGGTGATCAAGGACCTGGTGGTTGATCGCGGCGCGTTCGATCGCATCATCCAGGCCGGCGGGTACATTTCCGCGCCGACCGGCACGGCTCCAGATGCGCATGCCAATCCCGTCCCCAAACGAGATGCCGACCGCGCGTTCGACGCGGCTACCTGCATCGGGTGTGGTGCCTGCGTCGCCGCATGCCCCAACGGCTCAGCGATGCTGTTCACCGCCGCGAAGGTCACCCATCTCGGATTGCTGACGCAAGGCCAGCCCGAGCGTTACTCCCGGGTGGTCGGCATGGTGGCCCAGCATGACGCAGAGGGGTTCGGTGGGTGCACCAATATCGGTGAATGCACAGCCGTCTGCCCGAAGCAAATCCCGCTCGAGACGATCTCTCGGCTCAACCGCGACCTGATCAGCGCCCTGACCCATGGCGGCTCACATTGGCCCAAGGCCGCTCCCAGAAGGGACGAGCTGGAAGAAGAAGAACCTGAGATAATCGGATTCTGATAGGTCAGCCGGACGGACCTGACGGGCCGGCGCGAGCTTCGGGGAGGCTGTGGTCCGGCGGACGCTATCGACTGGCGGCGCAGCGATCAGACAGTTAAGACGATCAGCAGCGCGGCGAGCGAGCCGACCAGCGCGCCACCGTAACAGAGCACGGCGATCGGCCTGTCAAGCCGCCTGAGCTGAAGTCCGTCGTCCAGGGTGAAGCGGAAGCGGTGTGCCCAGTGAAACAGCATGAGGACGACAAGGCCCAGAAAGACCAGGCGGGTGAGCCAATGGCTGACCACGGCGTGCAGATGGTCGTAGTCAGGTTGGACCCAGCCCAGCGGAATGGCCAGCCCGAAGAGCACGATCAGTATGGGCAGGAACACTGACGCGACTACTCCGCCGCCGCTGAACAGCAACCAGGCGATCGGTTCGAGGTGCCGCTTGGTCATCGGAGCACCAACCAGGCGATAAATGCTGACACTACAACGAGTCCCACGTACTGGGATGCGATCACCGCGCCGGCCGGCAGCCGTCCACCGACGCGAACCACCGTCGCCGCCGGTACCCACTGGCCAGCGACGCGAACCTCCTTCATCGCCCGGACTTGCCGGCCACCTGGCCCCCGAACCACCATGGCCTGCGGGGTGAGCGCGAACCACGTGACCGTGTGCAGCACCGCAAAGGCAAGCGCCACGATGTTCACCACAACTACGACGGGTGAGGCGGCCCAGTTCAGGAAGTTCTGGTACGCCGCCTCACCACGTCCTATGGCAAAGACCATCATCATCAGAAACACCGCGAACCACGCCACGAAAATGCTGCTGAGCTCACGCATCACGAACAGGAAGTAGGTCCGCTTCTTCAGCCACCACAACCTGGACAGAGGCTGCCGGTAGGTGACCGGCGCACTCATCGCGCACCCCGGGGGAGCAGAAACGCCCGCAGGTTCTCGGTCGCGGCCTTGAGCTTGTAGCGCTGGATGGCACCTGCCGGATCGACGTGCTTGGGGCAGACCCGCGTGCATTCACCGACGAAGGTGCACCCCCACACGCCTTCCTTCTCGATGAGTACGTCGAGGCGTTCTCGCTGTCCCCTATCCCGGGAGTCCAGGTCGTACCGCTCAGCGAGAGCAATGGCTGCCGGGCCGATGAAGTCTGGGTCGAGGCCGTAGATCGGGCAGGCGGCATAGCAGAGCATGCAGTTGATGCAGTTGCTGAACTGCTTGTACTCATCCAGCTCTTCAGGGGTCTGGATGTACTCGCCGTCGATCACGGTCACGTCGTCATCTCGGATGATCCACGGCTTGACTCGCGGGAGCTTCACTATGAAGTCGTCGATATCGACAACCAGGTCACGAACGACAGGAAAATTCGTCAGCGGCTCAACCCGGACTGGCCCAGGCGCATAGTCGCTGAGGAATGTGGCACACGTCAGTTGCGGTTCGCCCTGGACGGTCATCCCGCAGCTGCCGCAGATGCCCATCCGGCATGACCAGCGATAGGAAAGGGTGCTGTCGAGGTGGTCTTTGATGTAGTTCAGTCCGTCGAGGACCGCCCAGTCCTTCCTCAGCGGCACGCTGTATTCGGCGACTCTGGGCGCGGCGTCCTCCCCGGGGGTGTACCGCGTTACGCGCATCTGGATGCTGTCGGCCATGTATCTGGCTACCTCCCGTACACCCGCTCGCCGGGTGGCCATCGTGTGATCGTCACCGGCGAGCGCTCGATCCTGGTGGCACCGTCCGACTCGCGGTAGGCCAGCGCGTGATTGAGGAAGCGCGTGTCGTCGCGTGCGGTGAAGTCGGTGCGCTGGTGGGCGCCACGCGACTCTTCGCGTTGCAGAGCTGACTGCAGGATGGTTTCGGCGACATCGAGCATGTTCGCCAACTCCAGGGCCGCAACCAGCTCGGTGTTGAAAGCCCGGGACTCGTCGTAAAGCTGGACGCGCTGGAGTCGTTGCTGAAGCTGAGCCAGCTGGTCGACGCCCTTGCTCAGTGAGTCGCCGGAGCGGAAGATCCCGGCGCTGTCCTCCATGGTCGACTGCATCTCTTCGCGGATGACGGCGATTTGCTCGGTGCCACGGTCGGCCGATCGCATCTGATCGACCCGCCGCAGCTCGTCTTCAGCTTGGCGCATGAGAACGGGTGGCGGCTGCTTGGCGCCGGTGGCGTACTCAGCAGCGGCCCTGCCTGCGCGGGCACCGAAGACCAGACACTCCGCCAGTGAGTTCGAGCCCAGACGGTTCGCCCCGTTGATGCTCACGCAGGCGGTCTCGCCGGCCGCGAACAAACCCTCGATCGGTGTCGCGCCATTGATGTCGGTGTGGACGCCCCCCATCATGTAGTGCACAACCGGGCGGACCGGGATGAGCTCTTTGACGGGGTCGATGCGCTCGTACTTGAGGCACAGCTCGCGCACCATCGGGAGCTTGGTCTCGATCAGCTTCTCGCCGAGGTGCCGCAGATCGAGATGAACGATCGGTCCGTACGGCGATTCGATCGTCCGACCCTTCTCGACTTCATGCACGAAGGCCTGGGACAGCCGGTCCCGCGGTCCGAGCTCCATGCTGCGCAGCACCGGCGTTGGCTCCGGCTTACCCAGGTCGTAGTCCTGGAGGTACCGGTAACCGTCCTTGTTGAGCAGCCAGCCACCTTCAGCGCGCGTCGCTTCGGTAATGAGGATGCCCGTGAAAGGAAGCCCGGTCGGGTGGTACTGGACGAACTCCATGTCCTTTAGCGGCGCACCAGCCCGGTACGCCAAGGCCATGCCGTCGCCTGTGCAGATGTTGGCGTTGGTGGTGAACGGAAAGACCTTGCCGGTACCGCCGTTGCACAGCACCACCGACTTCGCGGTGATGACCTCGATCCGGCCGCTCATCAGCTCGAGTGCCACCACGCCGTGCACCCGTCCGTCGTCGACGAGAAGCCGCGTGACGAACCATTCGTCGTACCGCGTGATGTCTGCATATTTCAGCGACGTCTGGAACAGGCTGTGCAGCATGTGGAAGCCGGTCTTGTCGGCGGCAAACCAGGTACGCATGTTCTTCATGCCACCGAATGCGCGTACCGCGATCCGCCCGTTTGGTTCGCGGCTCCAGGGACAGCCCCAGTGCTCGAGTTGCAGCAGCTCGCGGGGGGCCTCTTGCACGAACGCCTCTACGGCGTCCTGGTCACAAAGCCAATCGCTGCCCGACACAGTGTCGTAGGCGTGCTCGTCCAGCGTGTCGTCCGCTGCTATCGCACCAGCTGCGCCGCCCTCAGCCGAGACCGTGTGGCTCCGCATGGGGTAGACCTTCGATACCACGGCCACGCTGAGAGTGGGATTGGTCTCCGCGATGGCGATCGCGGCTCGCAGCCCGGCCGCGCCACCGCCCACCAGCAGTACGTCATGGGCCGCCGTCGCGCCTTCACTCACCACGAAACTCCTCGTTCACCAGAGCCCCTCACGGCATGCGTACTGAACTTCGAGGACACGCTGCCGTCGTGGAACACTACACCCGCCAGATGCGGTAGCTGCGGCGTAGGAGGTGTGGGATGCGCCACGCGAGGCCAACGGGGTTTGGCTATTCAGACAGCCGTTTGGCGGCCGCGTCGATAAGCCCCAGTTGGGGATGCGCGTAGCCCGCTTCTTCTTCCTCGAGACTCACCGAGTACGGCGACTCATCGTTGTAGAAGACGTACACCGTGATCATCATCCGATCCTGCAACATGGTCAGTCCGACACTCTCGAAGTAGCGATTCCCGCCAGAAGAGCCGTCACGTTGATACGCGACCTCCGCGACTTCGGCCTGGGCGGGCTCAACGACCACCGGAGTCCAGTCGACGCTGGCGGTCATCCCAGCTACCCCGGTCGGGAGATCCGTGCGATCCGCGCAGCCGGTGACCCAACTTTCATAGATCGACTTGGCCCGCTGAGCAGCGGCTGGATCACTGAACTGCAGCGCGACGGTATAGCGATCAGGCTCATCATCCAGCGCCGATCGGGGGAAGGGTCGGTCACCAGACCGATAGCGGGCATGGAAGCTGCGGCTCTTCATGGCCGTCGCGCCCAGCGCGCTCAAGGGTTCCGGCTGACAGATCGACAGCTGATCCAACGATCTGGCGTTGCGGTCGTATTGGGTCACCTTCCCTTCCCCGATGGCCGGAGGTAGGTCAGCAGCGGTGATCAGGTTCGCTTCGGTGATCGTTCGCATCTGTGGCGAGACGGTGCTGCTGGTTGGCGCAGCTGGTTCGGCAGGTGAGCCCAGCCACGCACACTGTGCTAAAACCAGGCAGCTACCCAGTGCAGCCAACGCGACGCCCAGCCGGCGCAGTCGGGTGACCGCTCGTACCGGAAAGCGGACACGAGCCGACTGAGACGTCATGGGCACATTCTGCGCGAGCTTCGCGCAAGGTTTTGGCGATTTCGTCTTGCCGTAGAGGATGTGGCAGACTTGACCGCTGCTGTCCTGCGTACGACACCTGCCACAGGGGGAGCGCCGCTGCGGGACGGACCTCGAACTCCATGTATGACCGTGGTGACCTGTGGCACCGGCGAGGACGATCCCATGAGCAAGCTCATTCACGAGCTCGATCAGTCATCATTGCGCAGCGATCTTCCGGCATTCCGTCCCGGCGACACCGTCAAGGTGCATGTCAAGGTCGTCGAGGGCACTCGCTCGAGGATCCAGGTCTTCACCGGTGTGGTCATCTCGCGGGCCGGCGACGGCATCCGTGAAGCGTTCACCGTACGCAAGGTGAGCTTCGGCGTCGGCGTGGAGCGTACCTTCCCACTGCACAGCCCGATCATCGACAAGATCGAAGTGGAACGCCGCGGCGACGTACGCCGCGCGAAGCTCTACTACCTGCGAGGGCTGCGAGGGAAGGCGGCCAAGATCAAGGAAAAGCGCGACGCCAGCTGATCACCGGTATTCCCAGTGGCCGCCCGGCGGGCGAGCGCGGTGCCGCGGCGCGCTTTGCAGCCGGTGGACGAGACCGAGCTTGATCAGCCGAGATCCGAAGCATCGGGCGCAGCGCAGCTGAGTTTTGGTCAGCATGTGCTGGCGTTCTTCAAGGAACTGGCGGCCGTCATCGTTGGCGCGGTCATTGTTGCCTCACTGTTACGCGGTTTCGTCGGCCAGATGTTCTTGATCCCCTCAATCTCCATGGAGAACACCCTCCATGTGGACGACCGCGTTGTCGTGGACAAGCTCGGTGCGATCAGGCGCGGACAGGTGGTCGTCTTCACAGACCCAGGCGGCTGGCTCAATGGCGTCACCGCGCGCGAGCGAGGACCAATCGGCAAACTGTTCCAGCTCGTGGGTGTGCTGCCTGACACCAGCACTGAACACTTGATCAAGCGGGTGGTCGGCGTGCCCGGAGATCATGTGGTCTGCTGCGACGCAGCCCATCGCGTCACGGTGAACGGACAAGCCCTCGATGAGGCCTCCTATCTGGCGACCGGGTCGGACGGAGCGGGGGTGCAGCCATCAGCAATCACCTTCGATGTGGTCGTTCCCATCGGCCACCTCTTCGTGCTGGGTGACAACCGCGATCACAGCCGCGACTCGCGGTGCCACCTCAATGACCTGCGAGCCGGGGCGATGAAGGGTCAGAATGCATTCGTGTCGCAAGATCTGGTCGTTGGCCGCGCCGTTGCGGTCGTTTGGCCCTTCGACCGGCGGCATCGTTTGTCCATTCCAGATACTTTTAACACCGTCATGTCCGGCAAGCAGCCGGCGCCAGACGTAGCAACGATCACCGCCGGACCTGAGGCCAGCTGTTGACCACACACAAGAGTCCTGCCGCGCCTCCGACGTTGGCCGGCGGAAGAGCCAACCGCGGACAAAGCCAGCCGAGGACGATCGGGCGGCGTGCTTGGGGGTTCACCCGCGAACTGCTTATCGTGGTTGTCGGTGCGATTGTGGTGTCATCCCTGCTCCGCGCCTTTGTCGGGCAGATGTTCATCATCCCTTCGCAGTCCATGGAGAACACGCTCTTGGTAGGTGACCGGGTGATTGTCGAAAAGCTCACCAACTTTCAGCGTGGCGACGTCGTGGTGTTCTCCGACCCCGGCGGCTGGTTGGAGGACGACCCGGCTGATCCGGCTCCCTGGGACAAGGTGTTCGAATTCATCGGACTGCCGACCAAGAGCACCCCCGGCCATCTGATCAAGCGGGTCATCGGAATGCCCGGAGACAAGGTCATGTGCTGCACCAGCAAAGGCCGTATCACCGTCAACGGCTATCCCCTCGACGAGCGCGGCTACCTCTACACCGATCCAGACAACGAGCAGGTCAACCCATCCGACGTCAAGTTCGAAGTGATCGTGCCGAAGGACCACATCTTCGTGATGGGCGACCATCGCGACCTCAGTGCCGACTCGCGCTGCCACCTCTCCGATCTCTCGACGAATCAGGGGATAGGCCAAGGCGCTTTCGTCCCGATACCTCTGGTGGTAGGGCCCGCTTTCGCTATCGCGGCACCCTTCGATCGAACTGAACGTCTGCAGCGGCCCGCGACCTTCGCCAAGGTTCCCCCGCCACACGAACCCGCGCCCACACGAGGGGTGATCAAGCCGGCGGGGGTGCACTGCTGATGCCCGTGACCAGGGTCGCAGCCCCGGTGCTTGTCAAGCGCAACAGTGGCATTTACGGGTACGAACGGGCACTCCAGAAGATGGGTCTCCATCCGGTCGCCGGTGCCGACGAGGCCGGTCGGGGCGCCTGCGCCGGCCCCCTCGTCGCGGCCGCGACAATCCTGAGCGACGCCAAGTCACGGCAGATCTCCGGACTGAGAGACTCCAAGCTGCTCACCGCGTTGCAGCGTGAGCGTTTGTACGCCGAGATCACCGCGAAGGCCATCGCGTGGTCGGTGGTGTGCATCGAGCCCGGGGAGTGCGATGTGCTCGGCATGCACGTCGCCAACGTGATGGCCCTGCGCATGGCTTTGTTGCGCCTCGACGTGGCCCCGACGTACGTCTTGACCGACGGATTCAGCGTGGATGGGCTGGGCACACCCGGGCTTGCCGTATGGAAGGGCGATCAGGTCGTGGCTTGCGTCGCAGCGGCATCGATCATTGCCAAGGTGACCAGAGACCGGATCATGTGCGAGCTCGACCGGCTGTACCCGCTCTATGAGTTCGCCGAGCACAAGGGCTATTGCACGCCGCTTCACCAGGAGAAACTGGACGCCTATGGGCCCTCTGCGACCCACCGGATGCGTTTCATCAATGTTGCCCGAACGGCTAGAGTCGATTCGCGATGAGCGCGGAAGATCTCGAACAGTACGAAAGTGAGCTGGAGCTTCAGCTCTACCGCGAGTACAAGGACGTCGTCGGCATCTTCACTTATGCCGTGGAGACGGAGCGCCGCTTCTATCTGTGTAATGCCGTTGATCTGAAGGTGCGTACCGAGGGCGGCGACGTCTACTACGAGGTCTCGATGGGCGACGCCTGGGTGTGGGACATGTACCGTCCCGCCCGTTTTGTGAAGAGCGCAAAGGTCCTTACGTTCCGCGACGTCTCGATCGAAGAAATCGCCCACAGCGACCTCGAGGTGCCGAAACCCTCTTAATTTGGCGGTTTCGCGGCCGTCGCGGGGGCCTGACGCCGTCGTCGCTCTTCGCAAAGCGCGGAATGTCGACAGTTGGCTCATCACATTGCCAAGGCGCGTCGCTCATCGTTTCCTCCGATCGTCAGCGGCGCAACTCCGACGCTCAAGGCGCGGTTTCCACAGACGACAATTGAGTGGTTTCCACAGATTTCGTTGGTCCCGCACGATTCGGCGCGGCGTTCGCATGCTTCCTTGCGGAGGTGGGCGATGCCGGCGACGGAATCCAAGAGGCAGATCGGCGTACGCGGGGAGGACCTCGCTTGCGCCGAACTTGAGCGGCAGGGCCTGCAGGTGCTGGAGCGGAATTGGCGGTGTCGGCTCGGTGAGATCGACATTGTCGCCGCCGAGGCGGGTCCGACCGGGCTCACGCTGGTCTTCTGTGAGGTGAAATGCCGAAGCGGGCTCGGCTTCGGTCATCCGCTGGAGGCCATCACATACGCGAAGATGCGAACGCTCCGGCAGCTGGCGGCGGTGTGGATGCGCGAGCATCGCATCAAGGCGTCGACCATCCGGTTGGATGCCATCGGGGTCGTGTTGCGACCCGGGCTGGAGCCATCGCTGACTCATGCGCGGGCGGTGGGCTGAGTGGCCTCGGCCTGCGCCTGGTCGGTGGCGCTGGTTGGCTTGGAGGGTCGGATCGTCGAGGTGGAGGCCGACATCGGCGCAGGGCTGCCACGAACCGTGCTGGTCGGACTTCCCGACTCCGCTCTCTATCAGGCGCGTGATCGTTGTAAAGCGGCGGTCAGCAACTCCGGGCAAGAGTGGCCGATCTCGCTACTGACCATCAACCTCAGCCCCGCGACGCTGCCCAAGGCTGGCAGTCATTACGATGTCGCGATCATCGCCGCAGTGCTGGCGGCACAGCGCGTCTTCGGGGCCGAAGAGCTGGGCCGAACAGTGCTACTGGGCGAGGTGGGGCTGGACGGTCGCCTCCGGCCGGTACGCGGAATTCTGCCGGCTACGCTCGCGGCTCAGCAGGCAGGCTTCAAGCGGGTGATCGTTCCACTGCGTCAGGCCGGGGAGGCGAATCTCGTTGCAGGGATCGAGGTATTCGGTGTCGGCTCGATCACTCAGCTGGTCGCTTTTCTGCGAGGTATCCCGATGCCGCCCGTCGATCCGATTGAGGTGATCGGTGAACGGGCCGGCAGCCATGCGCAGCGTCTTCTCGACCTTGCAGATGTAGTTGGCCAGATCGAGGCCAAGTGGGCCTGCGAGGTAGCTGCGGCGGGCAGGCACCACATGCTCTTCCACGGTCCACCAGGTGTCGGCAAGACCATGCTCGCCGAACGAGTTCCGGGCCTGCTGCCTGACCTTGACGTACCCGACGCGCTCGAGGTCTCGGCGGTGCACTCTCTCGCCGGCTTCAATCTCGCGGACGAGCTGATCAGCAGACCGCCCTACAGTGACCCCCACCACTCGGCCTCTGTGGCCAGCATCGTCGGCGGCGGCCAGCGAGTGGCCAGGCCGGGCGCGATCTCGTGCGCCCACAGGGGCGTGCTCTTTCTTGATGAAGCACCGGAGTTCCAGCCCGCTGTCATCGAGGCGCTCCGCACACCTTTGGAATCGGGCATGATCACGCTCGGCCGTAGCGAGGTGCATGCCCGTTTTCCGGCACGTTTCCAGCTCATCTTGGCTGCCAATCCCTGTCCGTGCGGACAGGCCGCGACGCCAGGCGGGCAGTGCCATTGCACCCCTATCGTGGTGCGCCGGTACGCGGAAAAGATCTCTGGTCCGATACGCGACCGCATCGACATAAATCAGGCTTTCCTGCCTCTCCGCAGGACCTATCTGAAGACCATGCTGCAGCGCACCGAGTCCTCGGCGGCGGTGGCCGAGCGCGTGCTGGAAGCTCGTGATCGGCAACGTCGACGCCTGGCGGGCAGCGGCTGGCAGACCAACGGCGAGGTTTCCGGGACCTACCTACGCCGGCATCTGCCGCTTCCGGACGGTCTGCAGAGCGTCGACGAGGCGGTGGACCGTGGTCGGCTGAGCGCCCGCGGCGTGGACAAGGTATTGCGTTTGGCTTGGACCGTCGCCGATCTTGCCGGAAGGGACGTGCCGGGTCGGGATGAGCTGGCTATCGCTCTGGCGATGCGCCGAGGCGAGCAGCCGGGCGCCGCAAGACGGGAGGCCGTCGGACCATGATCAGTTCGGATCGCAGAGCGAGGATGCTGCTCTCATACGCCATGGAGGGCGGTGATCTCGCAGTCGCGGAGCTGGTGCAGAACCTCGGGGCCGAAGGCGCTTGGGCCAAGATCATCGAGGGCGTGCTGGGCGAGCCGGCTGCCGAGCGGGCGGGCCGGATCACGATCGATGTTGTCGAGCGGCTGGCCAAGACGACGGCGACGCGATTCATCATTCCCGGCGGCGACGAGTGGCCGGCCGGACTTGATGACCTTCGACATGCCGAGAGTGTGCAGCGCCGCGGCGGCGAGCCGGTGGGGTTGTGGCTGCGCGGTCCCGGCCATCTGGCACACCTGATGGAGCGGTCGGTCGCGATTGTCGGGTCACGGGCGGCAACCGCGTACGGAAGCGGCATTGCGACCGATCTCGCCGCCGATCTGGTCGAACAAGGTGTGACCGTGGTTTCCGGTGGCGCGTTCGGCATTGACGTGGCCGCGCATCGCGGTGCCCTCACTGCTGGAGGCCCGACGGTGAGTGTGTTGGCCAATGGCGTCGACGTGGCTTATCCACCTGGTCACGCCACGCTTTTTGACGTCCTGGCCAAGGAGCAGCTATTGGTCTCAGAGCTGCCGCCTGGGGCTCATCCCACGCGGGTGCGGTTCCTGGCCCGCAACCGGCTGATCGCCGCGATGTCACGCGGCACTGTGGTCGTGGAGGCGGCGCTTCGCTCCGGCGCACGCAACACAGCAAGTTGGGCCCTGGGTTGCGGCCGCCCGCTGATGGCGGTTCCGGGTTCGGTGTACTCCCGAGCCTCGACGGCCACGCACTTGATGATTCGGAACGGGCAGGCGGTACTGGTTACCTCAGCAGCCGAGATTGTGGAACTGATCTCTGGCATGGGTCAGGCAATGCTCCCGCTCACCCAGGGACAAAGCCGGGCGACTGATGGACTCACCGAGACTCAGCTTGCGGTGTTCGAGGCAATTCCGGCTCGCCGCAGAGCCTCTGTGGGAGACATTGCCCTCGCCGCCGGCGTCAGTGTTCCAACCTGTCTTGGTGCGTTGACTGGGCTTGAGACCGTCGGATTGGTGGAAGGCAACGAACGCGGCTGGCTCGTCACCGTCGGCAGCCCATCGAGATGATCAGCCATGCGCCCTGAGCCCTTCGACGAGCTCAGGACGGCGCACTGTCCACGCACGGCTGCCCGCGCGGGCGCCGCCGTGGATGGCCTAGCGAGCTTTCGTCAGGAAGGTCCGCAACAGGGGTCCAGCAGTGGCCGAGCCGGTCTTGCCATCGTTGACGAAGACTGCAACCGCGAGATCGCCCTGCGCCGCGATCATCCATGCGTGCGTCTTGAACGGTTTGGAGGCGCCATACTCTGCGGTACCGGTCTTGGCCAGCACCGCGGGTCCGGGGAGATTGCCAAGCACTCGGCCGCTGCCCTCCGCAACCACGGCGCGCATCATGCCGCGCAGCTGACGAGCCTCTTGACTGGTCAGCGGCTTTGCCTTCGAGGTGGCCTGGGTTCCGTCGATCAGGTGCGGTATCACTGTCTCGCCTGCCGCGACCGATGCCACCACGCCAGCCATCGCCATCGGCGAAGCCTCGATCTTGCCCTGACCGATCATGGCGGCGGCGCGGCCGGTGGCGGTCGGATCGCTGGGTACTGAGCCGAAGAAGGACGGGAAGCCCACGTCGTAGTCGATGCCGACACCCAACGAGCCGGCGGCATCCGCCAGGGGCGACCTCTTGAGCTTGCCTCGTTGGCCGATGAATGCCGTATTGCAGGACTGTGCGAGTGCGGTCCGGAATGTGATAGTGCCTAGGTGGTTGCGCGGATAGTCACTGTAGTTGCTGAACTTCCGGCCATTTACTGTCACGGTGAGCGGGCATTTGATCGTTGACTCCGGAGTCAGGCCGGCTCGCAGCAAGGCAAGCGCGGAGACGACCTTGAAGGTCGACCCTGGAGCCGCCCGACCCACCGTAGCCAGAGACTGCCCGTGATTGCCTTCACCATTGGCAGCCGCCACGATCGCCCCAGTCGATGGGCGGATGGCAACCAGCGCGCTCGCTGGTTTAGTCCTCGCCAGAGTCTTTTCCGCAAGCTTCTGCAGCCCGACGTTCAGCGTGGTCGTCAGCGGTTTGCCCGGCACCGGCTTGACCTCGAATAACACGATTGGTTCGGCTTCGGCGGCAGGCGATGGAGTCGGAGAGGGGCTTGCCGAGCTGCCGCTCGGCTTCGCGGCCGCCAATCGCACCCGTACGCCTGGCGTTCCGCGTAGCTGCGCGTCGTACCGCTGCTGCAATCCGGAGAGCCCGACCTGGTCCCCGGCCACGACGGCGCCGCCGGACTTGTCGACATCGTCCTTGGCTGCCTCGCCGACGGTACCGATGATGGGTCGCGCGAAATCTCGTGTCGGAGCGAGCATCTGGCTCGTGCGGATGGAAAGCGCCCCGGGGATGGCGCGGATCCGTGAGCCGATGGGCAGGTCAGCAGCGTCCATCCGAAGCACGATGGCTAGAACAAAGGCCTCGTTACCCGCAGCCGCCACCTCCGCCGCGTACGCCTTCGGGTCGATCTTGACCACTTTCGCGAGCCGGATTGCCGACGCCTTGGCCTTGTCGCCGCTCACCTTCGACTTGTCGATTCCGATCCGGAATACCGACCGGTTCTCAACGATAGGAACGCCGTCCTCTCCCAGCAGCTCCCCGCGTTCTGGATTGAGGCGCCGTTGCGACAGTCGGTTCGTGCCGTCGAGCTGGGGCTGCACGATGCCGGGTTGCCACGTTGTCTTCCACTGACCTGACTCCTCGGCCAGCTTGGCCTCGGTTTCATACCTCCACCCTTCAGGTACGCCGGGAAAGGTCCATGCGAACGACAACTTGGCCGTTGCATTGGAGCCGTCACGTGACACAGACCCGACGGCAACGGTCGGCTTCAGCGGGCCCATGCCGGCGACGAGCGGTTGGAACAGCTCGTTCACCGTTGGGCCGGAGGAGCCGACGAACGGTATCGGCGAGAGATCCTTCGCGCTGAGAGCGGCTGCGAGTGCGGCTGCCGCCTGATTAGCAGCGTCGCCCTTGCGGTTCAGATTCGGAAGCGGAAGGGAGATTCCGCATCCGGCCAGCGCCAGGGCGAGGACGAGCAGCAGGCATCCGAAGCGGATGGATCGAACCTGGGTCTGTCGGTGGGCCGAACTCAGAGACACCGAGTCATCCTGCCACTTGTCTCCGCCATGAGTAGTGTCGCGGACATGGGCATCTACGCTAAGCGTCCGGCCAGGATGATTGGCCAGCTCGTTGGAGACGGTTTCGTTTTGCTCTGGACGATCGGCTGGGCCATCGTCGGAATCTTCGTCCACCGAGTGATCGAGGTGCTGGCTACCCCCGCCAGGGAGACAGCGAGGACCGCAGTCCGATTGGCCGAGAACTTTCGACAGGCCGCGGAGGAAGCGGCAAAGGTGCCGGTCGCCGGTGACCAGCTGCGGCGGCCCTTCGACTCTGCCGCGGTGACTCTCGGCAATCTGGTCACCTCCGCCAATGAGCAGGTCCAAAGCATCGAACAGCTGGCGCTGCTCGTCGGCTGGCTGGTCTTTCTGATCCCCGTGACGATTGTGGTTGCCTTCTGGCTACCGCGCCGGATCCGGTTCTACCGGCAGGCTCGGGCCTCTCAGGTCTTCTTGGACGAGCTTGCCGACCTCGACCTCTTCGCACTTCGTGCGATGGCGGTCCAGCCGCTCTACGTGCTGGCTCAGATCAGCGACGACCCCGTTCAGGCCTGGAGATCCGGCGATCGGGAGGTGATCAACAAATTGGCCGAGCTCGAGTTGAAACGCGACGGGCTCCGCCTCCCTGACACGTTGCGTGTCTCGGCCAGCGAGGCCAGTATCAGGTGACAAGGAGATGGTCAGGTGAACCGGCAGCACCTACCATGCCGTGCAGGCAATCGTGGCAAACGCCAACGAGCTCACCACCTACCAAGTTCTGCTGACCAGGGAGGTCGAGTATGTCCGTCAACCGCCACCTAGTCGGGCTGCTGCTTGGTGCCGAGGAGGACTGGCCGCAGGCATTCGAGGCCATATCGAGCCGTATCGGAGTTTTCCAGTACTCCGGTGTTGATCATGTTCTAGACACGGAACGAGTTCGCATCCACCCCTTCAATCTGCGGGATCGGGCACGCCACCAGGTGGTGATCGACCGTTTGGCGTATTGGTACTACCACCCGCGGGAGTGGCTGAAGAAGGTCGCGTTGATGGACGACGTCTACCTGATGAACTCTCCGTTCACCTTCCAATCGATGGAGAAACACTCGGCGTACTGCGCCCTGATCCGGCTCGGCATGAACGTGCCGGACACGGTCCTTGTGCCCTACAAGAACCCGATCGACAACGTGCGTTGGGCGTACACGTCGCGCAACTACAACGACCCCTTCGATCTCGTCGCGATCGCCGATGAGATGGGTTATCCGCTCTTCATGAAACCTTTCGACGGTGGTGGCTGGAGAGGGGTGTCCCGGGTCAAGAACGAGGCCGAATTGATGGCGGCGTACGACGACTCCGGTGAGATGCTGATGCATTTGCAGAAGTCTGTCGAGCCATACGACGTCTTCGCCCGGGCACTGACTATCGGGCCAGAGACGATGGTCATGCATTTTCGTCCAGACCAGCCGATGCACGACCGCTACGTCGTTGACCACGAGTTTCTCTCTGCCAAAGTCGGCACTGAGGCGACCACGATCGCCCAGACCGTGAACGCGTTCTTCCGCTGGGAATTCAACTCCTGCGAGATGCTGGTGCAAGGCGACACGGTGATACCCATCGACTACGCCAACGCGTGCCCTGATGTGGCCGTGACGTCACTGCACTACTACTTTCCGTGGGCCATGAAGTCGTTGATCAAATGGACTGCGTTCTGTGCCGCAACTGGGCGTCGCGCGAAGCTGCACGTCGACTCCGAGCCGTGGTTCGCGATTGCCGATGATCAAGATCTGGACTACGAGGCAAAGCTCGTTCGCTACCAAGAGCTCGCAGACGAGCACTTCGAAAAGGAGCGCTATCTGGACTTCTGTGCCGCTGCGCTGCCAGACATCGATGACCTGGTGCTCGAATGGGTGTCATCGGCCGACTTCGACCGGATGCTCCTCGAAACGATCACCCAGACCTATCCCGAAAACGAGCGCGAGCGTTTCATCGGCCACTTCCGCGGCCTGGTCGGCATGTGGGTCAGTGATCAAAAACAGGTCACTGTCTAAGATCCGATGCGTCGTGCCCTCGCTGGGCGACGACGAATACCCGGCGGAACGGCAGTACCGTGCCGTAGGGTCCTGTCGGATAAGCCGCGTTCAACAGGTCCTGATACTCAGCGACGAACTGTGCCCGGAGATCATCGGGCAGCGCCTGCAGCACCGGTCGGGCTCCGGTCCCTGATATCCAGCGGAAGACCGGATTCGGCCCGCTCAGCAGGTGAATGTAGGTCGTTTCCCAGGCATCAACCGAGCACCCCAGACCGGCAAGATCATCCAGATAGGACGCAGCATCGGCCGCGTCCGGCCAGGCGACCTCGATCAGCAGTGGCGCGTAGCGCGGGTCGGCGGCCAACTGACGAAGCAGCCGATGACTCGGTTCGGCAAAGTTTCCCGGCACCTGGAAGGCGAACCATCCACCGGGGGAGAGCGTTGAAACCAGGAAGGGCAGCAGATCGCGGTGTCTGGGTACCCACTGCAGCGTCGCATTGCTGATGATCACATCGACGCGTGTCTCGGGCCGCCAGTCACGAAGATCCTGCAGCTGAAAGCTCACCCGTGGCCCGGCGAACTCAGCGGCCCGGGCGATCATCTCTGGGGACGAGTCCAGCCCGAGAATCTGCGCGTCGGGCCAACGATCGGCCAACGAGGCGGTGAGCTGACCAGGTCCGCAACCAAGGTCGACCACGACCGTCGGATGGGCGGCGTTGACCCGGCTCACCAGATCGACGAATGGACGAGATCGCTCATCGGCGAAATCCAGGTAAGTTGTGGGATCCCAGCTGGGCATCAGTTCCGGCGATGGTAGGCATCACGCCACGTCGGCACGCTCGGCTTCCACGCTAGAGTCATCCCAGCCTCACGGGGAGTTCGGTTGGCCTTGCGATTGTTGCAGCGGGTGCAGGCGGCCACGGTGTTCTGCCAGCTGTTGGTGCCGCCGCGGGACTGGGGCAGCAGGTGATCAACAGTATCGGCGGGGCCCTGACAGTAAGCGCAGCGATGATGATCACGACGTAGCACTCCACGCTTGGACCAAGCGGGCGTTCGGGCGTACAGGAAAGTCGTCTTGACGTAGCGGATCAGTCGTAGCACCAGGGGCCACGGGTAAGGGCCGATGTGATGTCCGTCGCGGGCTTCCTCGACGATGGCAACTTCGCGAACCAGCATCCGAATGGCGTGCTTGATCGAGACCGTGTGCAGGGCCGTGTTGTCGGTGTTGAGAACAATCACCGCTGACATGACCGCACCTCCGTCCGCGTTCATCGGTTGGGCCCAAGAGTGCCAAAGCCAGCCCTGCTGACCTTTTAGGGCTGTCATTGGGATTATGGCGGGTCAGGTCAAGAAAGAGCGATAACGCAGCTATGGGTGTCACCGGCTCGTGGCGAAGCGACAGCGCTGAGTGTCAGTCGTCTTGACTATTCTCGAATGCATGTTCGATTATAAGGGAGTGTCATCGCAACCCGCATCGCACATCACTCGGCCCGCGCTGCGAGCGTCGGCATTGCGCGAGCAGCTCCCAACAGCACGGAGCGGCGAGCAGCTCCCAACAACACGGAGCGGCGAGCAGCTCCCAACACACGGAGCGGCGAGCAGCTCCCGACGCGAGCAGCTCCCCAACAACACAGAGCCGCATTCAGGAGCTGCAGCAGCGTGTGCAACGGATGCAGGGCCCTGCGGTCTCCCGCACCTTGGAGTCGTTACCGGGATTGTCAGGAGTCATTCAACTCAGGACGGGGGAGGCGTACGCGGTAGACAGCCCGAGCCTGGCGACAGCTCTCGTCGCAGGTCCATCGCAGGCTGGAGAGTGGATTGCCTTCGTAGGAGTCACTGATCTCGGGCTGGAGGCGGCGGCGCAGTTCGGAATCGATCTCGATCGGACCGTTGTGGTGCCGCGTCCCGGTGAGCTGTGGCTGAGCGTCACGGCCGGTCTGCTGGATGTGGCCGCTGTCGTGGTCGTGAAGCCTCCCGCGCTGGTCACTGCGCAGCAGGCCGAGCGGTTGAAGTCGCGGCTGCGAATGAAGGATGCGGCATTGGTGTGCTGGGGAGAGTGGCCACGGCCTGACGCGACTTTGACCATTACCGAATCTTCCTGGCTTGGGCTCGGTTGCGGACATGGCCGACTGACGGCTCGTCGCGTCGTGGTCTCGGTTCGCCAGGGCGGCCCGGAGCGTCATGTACCGCTTTGGTTTCCGGGCGTCGACCAGCAAATAGCCGAACGTGATCATGAGGTGATTCCGCTTGTCGTTGCTCAGGCGGGATGACACATGACCGCAGTGAAGCCGGATGATCAGCGGAGTGTCTTGACCATCAGCGGCGAGCGATCAAACACTCCCACGAAACAGCCTCCGCGAGCGGCCGACACCAAGCGAGCGGAGAGACAAATGGCTGTCTGGTGTCCTGACTGGCCAGTTGTCGCCGCTGCAGTTCAGTTGGGCTTGAGCTTGCAGCTGCCGCTTGCCGTCTTCGAGCTCGGTGAAGTGTTCGCCTGCTCAGCGATCGCCAGAGTCGAGGGTGTCCGGCGTGGCATGCGGCGTCGTGACGCGTCGGCACGTTGTCCCGAGTTGATCGTTTTGGAGCGGAATCGCCACGAGTGAAGTTCGGACCTTCGAGACTGTGCTGGCGGCGATCGAGGAGATTTCGGCAGGCGTGGCGCCGGTACGCCCTGGGTTGTGTGCCCTCCGTGTGCCGAGCCGCTTCTACGGCGGCGAACGTGAGGCGGCTGCCGTCGTGGCAGAGCATCTGGTCGGTGCCGGAATCTGGGATTTCCGAATTGGGATTGCCGACGGCATCTTCGCCGCGGAGCATGCGGCGCGCCGCGCCACAGCTCAGGACTGCTGGATCATTCCATGTGGTGGCTCGGCGGTCTTCCTCGCTGGCTTGTCTATCGGTGTTTTGGAGAACGCCGAGCTGGTCACGTTGCTGCGACGGCTTGGTATCCGCAGTCTCGGAGACTTTGCTGCTTTGGCTTCCCGTGATGTGCTCACCCGCTTCGGCCGGGAAGGAGCCTTACTTCATCGATTAGCACGCGGACTGGACAACCGCCCGATCGTCTCCCGCCGGCCTCCTCTCGATATGGATCAGCGGGTGTTGTTCACTCCCGCGCTGGAGACGGTCGAGCCGATCGTGTTCAGCACTCGGCAAACCGCCGAAAGGCTGGTTGCCGAGCTTGCCCACCACGGCCTGGTCTGTACTGAGGTCCGCATCGAGGTGGTGACCGAGGGCGGCTGGACGGGATCGAGAGTCTGGGCACACTCGCGCTGGTTCGCAGCTAGCGATCTCATCGATCGGATCTATTGGCAGCTCCAAGGAGACCCCGCTCCGGAGCCGGTTTGTGAGTTGCGGTTGTTCCCGGAGTCGGTCGAATCACTGGCTGATCATGGTGAGGGCCTGTGGGGGAGCGCGCTCAACGAGCACGTCGAACGAGGGATCGCTCGACTGCAGGGCATGCTCGGCCCCGAGGAGGTTCTGGCTCCCTCGCTCCAAGGTGGGCGCAATCCTCGAGACAGGCAGCTGCTCAGTCCATGGGGCGAACGACGTTCTACCCAGCGCAATCACCAGCTGCCGTGGCCAGGCTCGATCCCACCGCCCGCGCCGGCCCAAGTCTTCTCCGTCCCGATGCCGTCGGTCGTGCTGAGCGAGGACCACAGACCGGTGAGCATCACTGATCGTGGACTGGTGAGCGCCGCGCCGGCCTTTGTCGGCATCGGCGAGGAGTCAGAGCTGGTGCCGATCGATGCCTGGGCTGGTCCATGGCCCATTGACGAACTGTGGTGGGACCCGGACCAAGCACGCCAGGTTGCGAGATTTCAGGTCACCGGCCTTAACGGCAGCGCCTGGTTGCTGATCGTGGAGAACGACCAGTGGTGGACGGAAGCACGCTATGACTGAGTTCGCGATGTTCGCGCCGCCGATCTGCAGGAGGAGATGGTGGAATAACGCTTTTCCGTTCCGCCAGATCCGACGAAGACGGCGACTACCCAGCGAACATCGCTGCGAGCGGAGCGAGCAATCAAACAGCTGCGAGCGGAGCGAGCAATCAAACAGAGCGCGAGCAGAAGGACAAAATAAATTGGGCTGGAACAACCCGCCGATCCCCTGGCGCGAACTCGAGCGTCGGATGTCTGGCCGGCCCATGCCGGACAATTCTGAGGACAATCCAGATGGCGACAATGCTCCTGGGTACTCGCACAAGCGCGCGCCGTACGTGCCCGACGAGCAGCTGGTCAAGGGTCCAGCAGGTCCAGTGGTGCCGTATGCGGAGCTGCACTGCCACAGCAACTTCAGCTTCCTGGATGGGGTGAGCGATCCCGAGGAACTGATCGAGGAGAGCGTTCGACTCGGACTTGGCGCGCTGGCGATCACCGATCACGACGGCTTCTACGCCGCTTCTCGGTTCGCGGAGGCAGCCCTCGCGTACGATCTGCGCACCATCTATGGCGCTGAGCTGTCGCTTGGGCTCACCACACCGCAGAACGGTGTGGCCGACCCCGAAGGTGAGCATCTCCTGGTGCTCGCTCGCGGTGTCGAGGGATACCACCGGCTCTCCGGAGCGATCACCGAAGCTCAGCTGAGGGGCGACGAGAAGGGGCGCCCTCGCTATATCGAGGAGGAGCTCGCCGAGCAGTCAGGTGGCAACTGGATGATCTTGACCGGCTGCCGTAAAGGGGCAGTACGACGGGCATTGATCACATCCGGTTGGTCAGCGGCAGCGGCGGAGCTGGACCGGCTGACGGCGCTTTTCGGCCATGATCATGTTGTCGTCGAGCTCATCGATCATGGATTGCCGACAGATTCCGATCTCAACGACGCTCTGCTGACCTTGGCCCATGATCACAAGCTGCCGGTGGTGGCCACCAACAATGTGCACTTCGCCACCCCTGATGGTGGTCGTCTCGGAGCCGCACTTGCGGCCGTACGCGCCCGCAGAAGCCTGGCCGATATGGACGGCTGGCTGTCCGGACCTGGTGCCCACCTGCGCTCCGGGGCGGAGATGGCGCAGATCTTCGCGCGCTATCCAGGCGTCGTGGAGCGGACGATCGAGATCGCCGATCAGTGTGCGTTTGACCTGAAGCTAGCCAAGCCGAGGCTTCCCAAGCTGCCGGTGCCCGATGATCAAACTCCGATCAGCTGGTTGCGGGAGTTGACGCGTCGAGGTGCGGACAAGCGCTACGCACATATCCGCGAACAGGCAGAAGAGCGGCTGCGCAAAGAGCTCGCAGTGATCGAGGAGAAAGACTTTCCCGGCTACTTCTTGATCGTGCACGAGATGGTGGAGTTCGCCAGAGAGAACGGGATTCTCTGCCAGGGCAGGGGGTCAGCAGCCAATTCGGTTGTCTGCTACGTGCTGGGCATCACCGCGGTCGACCCCATCGCGTTCAAGCTGCCTTTCGAGCGCTTTCTGTCAGCGACGCGCGATGAAGAGCCGGATATCGATGTCGACTTCGACTCTGATCGGCGCGAGGAAGTGATTCAGGAGGTCTATCGCCGCTACGGACGCCGCAATGCCGCCCAGGTGGCCAATGTGATCAGCTATCGGCCACGATCGGCGGTTCGCGATATGGCCAAGGCGCTCGGCTATTCCACCGGTCAGCAAGACGCCTGGTCCAAGCAGATCGACACCTGGGGGATGCTCCCGATCAGTGATCTGGAAGATGATCACGAGAGCGCAGCAACGACCAACGCCACAGCAGTTCTGGATCACCAGATTCCGGATCAGGTTGTGGATCTGGCCGAGCAGTTGTTGAAGGCACCCCGCCACCTTGGGATTCACTCCGGCGGCATGGTGCTGACCGAGCGTCCGGTGGGCGAAGTCTGTCCGATCGAGCGCGGCCGAATGGACAACCGGACTGTGCTGCAGTGGGACAAGGACAGCTGCGCGTGGATGGGACTGGTGAAGTTCGACTTCCTGGGCCTGGGCATCCTGGCCGCCATCCAATACACCTTCGACCTGGTGGCGACGAGGGTGGGGGAACGCTGGACCCTCGACACCATGCCCAAAGAAGAGCCGGGCGTCTACGACATGTTGTGCCGTGCCGACTCGATCGGGGTCTTCCAGGTCGAGAGCCGAGCTCAGGTCGGAACTCTGCCGCGACTGCTGCCTCGACGGTTCTATGACCTGGTGATCGAGGTCGCCCTGATTCGCCCCGGACCGATTCAGGGCGGCGCTGTTCACCCCTACATTCGGCGGGCGACAGGCCGAGAGGAGGTCACGTACCTGCATCCGGCACTGGAGCCAGTGCTGGAGCGGACCAAAGGCGTGCCGCTGTTTCAGGAGCAGTTGATGCAGATCGCGATGGCCGTTGGCGGCTGCACTGGTGATGACGCCGATCTGCTGCGTCGGGCCATGGGGTCCAAGCGAGGCGTGGAGAAGATCGAACGGCTGAAGGACAAGCTCTACGCAGGAATGGCCGGCAATGGGATTACCGGTGAGCTGGCTGACGACATCTACAGCCGAATTCAAGCCTTTGCCAACTTCGGCTTCGCCGAGAGCCACGCGATCAGCTTCGCCTTGCTGGTCTACGCATCCTCCTGGCTCAAGCTGCACTACCCAGGAGCGTTTCTGGCCGGCTTGCTCCGGGCACAGCCAATGGGTTTTTACTCGCCGCAGTCACTTGTCGCTGATGCGCGCCGGCACGGCGTAGCGGTGCTGCGCCCAGACATCATGCTGTCTGAGGTCGATGCCGACCTCGAGCTGATCGAGCACCGGCAGGATGGTCCAACAGGCCCGGACAGCTGTGTACAGCGCGTTCAACTCGAAGTGGGCCCCTTCGTACGGTCTGCTCCGGACCGCACCCGCGATCATCGTCGTGATGACAACTTTGCCGTCAGGCTGGGGCTCACAGAGGTGCAGGGCATCGGACGCGAACTGGCCAAGCGAATTGTCGAGGAGCGCTGCAAGGCACGGTTCAGCGACATCAACGACGTGGTACGCCGGACAGGGCTCACCGTGCCGCAAACGGAAGCCTTGGCCACGGCGGGAGCCTTTGACTGCTTTGGACTGTCGCGTCGCCAGGCTCTGTGGAACGCCGGATATGCCGATAATGATCAAACACTGCCAGGTACGGCTATCGATGCCAGCCCGCCCGCGCTGCCTGGGATGAGTGTTGTTGAGCTGACTCTTGCCGATCTATGGGCAACGCGGATTTCACCGGATGATCATCCGGTGGAGCATTTACGCCCAGTGCTTGATGAGCACGACGTGGTGCCGATCAATCAGCTCGGCGCGGCATACGCGGAGCGTCGGGTGCGGGTTGCGGGTCTGGTGACCCACCGGCAGCGGCCCTCCACGGCAGGCGGGGTCACCTTCCTCAATCTGGAGGACGAGACCGGAATGCTCAATGTGGTGTGTTCTACCGAGCTTTGGAGGCGTTTTGGCAGGATCGGCAGGAACGCGTCAGGCATGATCATTCGCGGCAGAGTGGAGCATAGCGATGGCGTGACCAACCTGGTTGCCGAACGGCTGCAGCCGTTGAGTTCGGTCTATCCCGAAGCGAGGGGCATCCTGCCATCCAGGCACCGCTCCCGTGACTTCCGCTAGCGCGACGACGCTCTCACCCGGTGTAGGGATTCTGCTACGGAGAGGGAGCCTGGGATGCCGGAAACTCCTGCCTCGGGTCGTAGATAGCGCCAGCTGGCGAGCTCGGCAACAACGCGAAGATCATTATGATCAGGCTTCCCAGATAGGGGATGAGCAGCAACAGCGCAAAGAGCCCGCTGTATCCAGCGTCGTGCAGGCGCCGAACGGTCAAAGCGAGCGTAGGCACGATGATCCCGAGGAAGAAGACCGCGAACACAATGATCAGCGGTATCGCGAGGAGTCCCGGAGTCCGACCTCCATCTCGTGACGTCGCCGTGCCGACCGCGAATGCCAGCAGCCCGAGCACGAGGTAGGTGAGGAAGGTGAACAGGGTCCACCACCAGTACTCGCTGCGACTGGCACGACCGGCAAACGTGGCGTACTTCTTGAAGCCTCGCGCGATGGCGCCGCCGAAGCTGATGCCGTAGTACGGCAGCTCAAGGGGTGGCTGTCCCGGTCGGCTGACATCTGAAGGCTGAGGCTGGTCGCTCACTGCTGATTGTTCCTCCGGCATATCCGAGGATCGACATCGCTGGAAATCACAAGATTATCGGCCTCGGCTGAAGACGCCGACCGCACACCGGATCGAGCATCGCCGATGCGATTCACAACATCGGACGAGGATCTCACGTCATGTCCAACTGGTCGGTCGCGCGAGTTGCGGGAGCAACGCCAGGCAGGGCGGAGAGATAGCGATTGATCTGCACTTGCGACCAGCCGTGGGCCTCGCGTAGGCCAGTCGCCATGGCTGCCAGGTAGGCCTCGCTCGGAGCCGCCAGCATTGGCGCGGTATCACGGTCGCGGGTAAAGGTCACGAGAGGCACTCCTTGGTGCTCACCAACCCGGACCAAAATCGAGTAGCCGCCGACACCCGTGCTGTAGCGGTCACCGCGGAAGCTGGGTGCCAGGTCCAGGCTCATCCCGGGTGATCGTCGGGTTTCTTGGGCGAGGACGTCGACGAACTGCTCGGTGGTAATCAGGTAAGCCCTCGCCGCCGCATGACCCTGGGCACGAGGATCGTAGAACGCCATTCCAGCTCGCCAGCTTGAGGAGCGGCCGGCGAAGTAGACGCCGCCGCTGATCAAGAGTCCGAAACTGTCGGAAGGATCGGTGCAGTCTCGACACCCTGGAAAGTCACGCTCACTGCCGTCGGGTCGGCCACCACGAAGATAGTAGGAGAACCGGTCCCGACTCAGGTTCGAACCGTAGGCGACATACCAAATGCGATTCACGACACCTCGCTACGCAGGCAGCCTACTTTCCTCCTGGGCTGCGGCCGCCTCGGCAAGCAGCACCCGCCTGGCCTCCTCGTAGATGTGCATGGCTTCTTCAGGCGACTGCCCGACCGCGGTCACTCCTATTCGCCCGAACTCGGTGAGCGAGCTGATCATGTGGAAGACCACTCCGGTCTGCCGTGATTGGTCGAAGTGCAACCCGTGGCGCGCCACGATATCGAACAGATCATCGACGGCCAGCGCACGCAGTTCCTCGCTCTCCAGATGATCGGTTGCCACCAGATGGCGCTGCTCACCGCCCGGAAGCACGAACCGACCGGAGGCACCGTCGTACGAGCCGTCGGTGAGGAACTGCAACGTGAGGAACGGGTGGGTGGTGCCGCCCTTTCGCAGGTTCAGCTCAATGGCGTACGCCGACCACTCGTCGGCGGCGTCCCGCTTCACCACGAAATCGACTGCGAAGCGACCGAGGGCACCCTCTTTGGCGAGCCGCTCACCGATCGCGATCGCCGGCTTACTGATCAGCCTCGAGTAGGCCGGGTCAGCGGGGAATACGCATCCGAGATAGCTCTGTCCACTCGCGCCGCCCAGCAGCTGATCATGAGTGGAGAGCAGTTCGACGCTGCGGTCAGGACGCACCCGGAGTTGGACGCTTGGGCTGCGTAACTCCTCGCCTACGATCCGCTCTTCGACGATTCCGCCTTTCTCTTCGAACTTCGCCTCGTACGCTGCCATCGGCGTAACTGCCAATTCGAGCTGCATCGATCGAACGCGTTGAGCTACCTGGGAGCGACGATCCGAGCCACGCGTGTCGGTTATACCCCTCAGATCCACGAGGGCGTTGCCCGCTCCGGATACCCCTTCGTTCAGCTTGACGATCACCTCTGTGATGCCCGGCCGCTCCTCAAGCATCCCAACGATCGCGTCAGTCACCTCTTCGAAGCTGTGGAGGTCCTCTACGCCAAGCGGATGCGTTACGCCCTCCTCGGCGAAGAGTCGCCGACAGCCCGTCTTGCTACCAAGGTCGGCAAGCCGGGGGTCGGCGCCGTACATCGGGATGCCGAGGGTTAGCGCGATGTCTCGTTCGAAGCCGGTGGTGTTGTAGGGGATGAGGTGGCAGTGCTGCCTGTTCGGGATCATCGCGGCGATCTTTGCGAGCATCCGAGGTCGAAACAGGAGCTTCTCGCTCAAGGGGCGTGGTGACGAGTCGTCAATCGACACCAGAGTCAACCTGGCCATGGCATGGCTGGGGATCACACCGGGCAGCAGCGCGAGGTAGTACTCCACGATGCTCGGCTTGATCGGCATCGAGGTGACGTAGATCATGCGCAGCCGCGGCTGACGGAGCAGCAGCAGCAAGAACAAGAACCGTTCCTCGAATGCCTGCGACATGCTTCCCGAACCAGGCACGGCCCTGTCGAGGGTGACTGAAGGCACGACGACGACAGACTCATCCTCGAGATCAAGTCGCCAGGCGTCCCAGACGGCCGGCATCCGCTGCTGCACCTTTGCGAAGAGACGATTGCGTTCGGTCTCGTTCAAGTCGGATAGGCGCGGCGACATCGTTTCGCTGTCGGCGTCAAGCTGTGTCATGATGGCACCTCCGCTGAGCTGTTGATCATGCGAGACACGTTGAACGCGGGAATCGACCTGCTGAATCCTCGCAGCTCCAGGACGCCGATCGATTCGCCGACCGCATGGTTTTCGACCGCATGGAAGACCCTCTGAGCGACCAGGACCTGTCCGGGGTGGGCCTCGGCGCACAACCGGGCTGCAAGGTTGGTGACGGTGCCGATCGCCGCGTAGTCGTAACGTCCTTCATAACCGATGCGGCCCAGTGTGGCGAAGCCCTGGGCTATGCCTATGCCGAAGCCGAGATCATGGCCGAGCCGACTCCAGCCGTCGGTCAGTGTTATCACTCGGTCACGCATAGCCAGCGCCATCTCTACTGCTCGTCGTGCGGGGTCATCGAGAGGAATCGGGTCGTTGAAGAACACCATCAGCCCGTCACCCGTGAAGCGCTCCAGAGTTCCCTGGTAACGGAAGATCAACTCGCCCAGCGCCGCGTGGTATTCCTCGAGTACCGCCATCACCTCTTCAGGCTCACTTGATTCAGCGAACGCCGTGAATCCTCGCAGATCGCAGAACACCACGACGATCTCGCGACGGTGACTCCTCAGGAATGAGTCGTCGCCTGAGTTGATCACCAGCTCCGCCACCTGCGGGGAGAGGAACCGTCGCAGGCGGTTTACCCGCTGCAGATCTTCCAACTGTGTCTGCACGCGAGCCTCCAGCTCGGCATTCCACTGAGCCAGCTCAGCCGCCTGCCGGGTGATGGTGTCGTGGTACCGCTTGATCCGAGCCAACGACGCCACTCTGGCCAGCAGCTCGCCCTGGTGGAACGGTTTGCTGATGAAGTCGTCGGCTCCAGCCTTGATAGCCCGCGTCTTCTCGTAGTCTCCACTCGCCGTGATCATGACGACCGGGAGAAACTCCGTACTCGGCTCGCTCCGGATCCGTCGGCACACCTCGTAGCCATCGATGCCGGGCATCATGATGTCCAGGAGAACTAGATCGATATTCGACGAATGCAGCAGCTCGAGTGCTTGCTCACCGGACGATGCGGTGATCACCCGGTAGCCCTGTGGGGAAAGAACGGCTTCCAGGAGGCGCAGATTTGTCGGCTGATCGTCAACCGCCAGTATGGTTACTCGATCAGTCATCGGCGGACCGCTCGGGCAGGAACTCATTGAGCTGGCGGGGGAGATCACGAACGCTGATCGGCTTGCTCAGATAGCCGTCGAAGCCGTTGCGAAGCGCCCGCTCGCGGTCCTCCGACATCGCAAATGCGGTCAGCGCGACGATCGGAATGCTGGAGCCCGTCGGAGTCCGCTTGATCGTCCGCATTGCCTCCGTGCCGTCGATGCCAGGCAGCTGAAGGTCCATCAGGATGATGTCCGGCTGGTCCTCGATGGCGCGCATAATCGCGTCCTCACCGGAGCGCGCATCAACCACGTCGAAACCTGCGTGCAGCAGTACGTCATGCACCAGTTTCAAATTGAGCTGGTTGTCCTCGACGACAAGGACGCGACTTGGAGTAGCCATCTCAGTCTTGCGGGCTCCTTCCGACGATCTCGGAGTGGGCGTGCGACTGGAGTGCGGTGTCGACATGCGGTAGCACCTGCAATTTTCGCAAGGCTGCAGTCAGGTCGTCTCGGCTCACTGGCTTTGTCAAGTACTCGGCGGCACCGGCGGCCAGACCACGTGCCGCCTCGTCCAAGATCGACACGATGATCACTGGTATCTCGCGAGTGGTGGGTGTGGCTTTGAGCGTCTCCAGCACCGTCCAGCCGTCGGTTCCAGGCAGCCGTAGGTCAAGTACCACGGCGGCCGGGCGCAGTCGGTGGATCTCGGAAAGGCCCTCGTCCCCGTGACGAGCGCGAACCACTCGCAGTCCTGTGCCTGTCAGGTAGGCCGACAGCAGGTCAAGTGAAGACCTGTCATCATCGATGATCACCACGACGGACTGGCGACCCTGCGCAGGCTCGGTAGCAGCGCCTTCGACCGTCTCAGCCGGTACGCCGAGCGGTACGGCTACATGGAACGCGCTACCCCGACCGAGCTCGGACTCGAGCCAGATCCGACCGCCGAGGAGTGTGACGATTCTGCGACAGAGCGTGAGTCCGAGCCCCGTGCCCTCCTCTTTCGGCGCTTCGCGTGGTCCTTGCTGGAACGACTCGAAGATTCGTTCCCGGTCCTCCATGGCGATGCCTTGACCGGTGTCGCGAACTGTGATCACGACTTCATCGCCGGCCGGCTCGACGAAGACATCGACACGTCCACCATCGTGAGTGAACTTGACCGCATTGCTGAGCAGATTGACCAATACCTGACGCATGCGGAGCTCGTCAGAGGTGAGCTGGTCCACCGATGGCGCGATGGACTGGTTCACCGTGATGCTGTGCCGGGCCGCTCGCTCGCGAACCATGGAGACCGCGTACTCGACGGCCGCTGCCAGCGAGAAGGTCGAGAGTGCGACCTCCATCCGCCCCGCTTCGACCTTCGACAGATCGAGGATCTCGTTGAGCAGGGCCAGCAGATGCTTCCCGGAACCCAGGATGTCCCTGAGGTATTCATCCTGGCGCTCATTGAGGTCTCCGAACAACCGTTCAAGCAGCACCTCGGAGAATCCGATCACCGCGTTGAGTGGGGTACGAAGCTCATGCGACATGCTGGCCAAGAAGTCGGACTTGTGCTGGCTCATCACCTCCAGTTCGGCGCTCTTCTTCTCGAGCTCGTGGAATAGCTGCGCGTTGTAGACCGCCATCGCCGACTGGCTGGCGAATGTCTGTAGGAATTCCGCCGTCTCCTCGGAGAACTCTCCAGGTGAGAGGCGACGAACGACCAGGGCGCCGATAATGCGTTCGCCGCGAAGCACGGGTACAGCCATGACGGATCGCCAGCCGTCGTCGTACAACAGCTGCAGGTGCGGGTCGAGATCGACCACCGAGAGATCGGGTATCGATACTGCATGACCCCCGAGGGCTGCACGGCCGACCAGTGTCGTCTCCAGCTCGATGCGTATGTTGCGGAGCCGGGCCAGCAGCTCGGGACTGCTCGCGTAAGCGCTGCGAACCGAGAAACTCCGCTCGCCCTCGAGGTACTCCATCATCGATCCACCGTCGCAGCCAGCGAATCGGACCGCGTTCTTGAGGATGTTGGACAACACTTCGTCCAAGACCAAGCTCGATCCGACGGTCTGGCCGACCTCGCTTAGAGCCTCCATTTGCTGGACCCGGCGGGCGAGCTCCGCGCTTCGGTCGTCCAACGCTCGCACCAGATGCACATTCCGCACGACGACCGCGGCCTGCGCAGCGAAGCCTTCGAGCAGCGCCTCCTCCCGTTCGTCGAAGGGGTCGACCTCGGTTCGGTACAGAGAAAGGCCCCCAACGACCTCGCCGTCGAGCAGCATCGGCGCCGACATCGAGCTACGGATGCCACCCTTCTGTTGCACGTCACGGCGCACGAACTCGGTGTCGGTGAGCGCGTCGGGGACCTTCTGGACCCGGCGTTCTACAGCCGCCCGTCCGATCACCGTGCCACGGTTCACCTCCATCGGGAAGTCGGTCACGTTGCGGACGAACTCCTGCGATAGACCGACGGAAGACGCCAGTCGGAAGGTGCCATCTTCGATCAGGTAGATCGCGGCGACCTCGGACCGGCAGAGCCGCCGAGCGCTTTCAACGACGGTATCGAGCACCGCATCAGGGTCCGAGCTCGACCGGCCAAGTGCGCTGAGGACCTCGTTGGTGGCCTTGAATTGCTCTGTGGCGTCGACGTAGTCCCGCAGCAGTCTGCGGTGGTCCTCAGCGCTCGGCATGGACATGGCCAACGGCACCTTCTCTGAGTGCGCGAGGTCACAACTAGCCCCAAGGTCAGTCTGCTGGACCTAACTGTGAGGGCGCAACGCAGGGGCACGCTGACCGCGCGTACGTAGCTGCCACCGTGGGTCGCTGGCCGATGATGGACACATGTCGCAGCGCCCTGATGGACTTCGTATGAGATTCGAGGACGACTTCGATGTCGCTGTGCTCAATCGGGACGTGTGGCTGCCGCACTACCTGCCAGCGTGGAGTTCGCGCGCCGAGACGGAGGCGACGTACGCCATTCGTGACTCGTGCCTGTATCTGACGATCCCGCCGAGCCACGGACTGTGGTGCGCCGCGGACCATGAGCCGCCGCTTCGGGTGTCCGGAATCCAGTCTGGCAACTTTTCGGGCGCGGTCGGCAGCACCATCGGTCAGCAGCCCTACCGCACGGGCCTCACCGTCAGCGAGGAGCAAGAGGCCTTCTGGGGTTGGACACCAGAACGGGCATATATCGAGATCCGCGCCCGCGGGATTGTCACCCAGCGGTCGATGGTCGCGTGCTGGCTCGTGGGTCTGGAGGATCAACCGCAGCGCTCGGCGGAGATATGTGTCGCCGAGATCTTCGGCACGGCTGTTGCTGCTGGGGAATCCGCAGCAATCGGCATGGGCTTGCACGCCTTCCGCGATCCGTCGGTAACCGAGGACTTCGAGGCCGTACGCTTGCCCATCGATGTCGCCGACTTTCACACCTACGCAGTGGACTGGACTGCGGAGAAGGCTGACTTTCTGGTTGACGGCGTGCAGGTACGCAGCTGCCCTGGACCTCCGGCATATCCGATGCAGCTCATGATCGCTGTCTTTGACTTTCCTGCGGAGTCAGACGGTGCAGATGACCAGCGCGTACCGGCGCTAATCGTCGACTACGTGCGTGGTTACGCCCGTTGACTATGGGTGTGGCGGTTCAATGCGCTCACGTTTTGCTCTACGAGTTGAGCGCAATCGTGTAGCACACCGCGGTGCCCTCCAGAGCAACTGTTCCGTCGTCCCGGGTCACTGTGGTGCGTAGCTTGGTAACTTGTGCCCGATGAGTTTGTGGTTCCTGGCGCTTATTACTCGTACTGTCGGCTGGGATCGCGATCGGCCTGATGCTTGTGGTGCGCCGTCATTCCCCAGCCACCGGGTTCTTCACCCATCGCGCCCAGGATGGCCGGACTCGCGGTGATGCTGGTCGCGGGGCTGTCGACGATCAGTAACTGAGCGACCCCTTCGCAGGCAGTGGGGCGATCAAGCCCCAGGAGATGCAACGAACCATCCCACTCATGGAGAACACGAAGTCCCCGGTCCTCGATCTGTCCACCTTGCCCTGCGGCGCCGCCGGAGTACGTCCAAGAGGTTGACACCTCATAACGGGAGGGCGAACCAGTACAACCCCGCAAGCACCAGGCAGCGGGCCGACTGGCTATCTTCGTTGCGTGCAGCGGTCGGCCGGCAATGACCCTCGGCAAACGGGTCGACGAAGTTTGATTGCGTTCCTCAGCGGCCTCGGCCTGCTCACGGCCGCGCTTCTCTCGACGAGCGTCTTTCCCTTGCTCGCTACAGTGACCGCCATCGTGGCTATTGCGGCGATGATTTACGGACTTGCGGCGGGAGTGATGATTGTTCTCAACTGGGACAACGACGGATCGCCGGATTGAGCGGTGCGGTCTACTCCGAGCAAGCCCGGCCACCACCCCAACAAACCGAGTGGCTCGTTGCACCTAACGGCATGCCGGCCATCGTCAGATCGCGTGGCCATTGCAGCGAACCGTATGCGACCCACGCCGCCACATCGAGGTAGCCGCGGCAACGATGAAGCTGCTGGCTGAGAGCTCGCGGGCAATCTGCCGGGTCCTCGTTGTCGCGCGTGCGTGTGGCCAAGAAGAGATCGATCGCCCACCCACCCGCCACAAACCAGGGAAGTCCGCACCCTTCATGCGCGCCGTGAAGTCGCGCGGATGCCAGGGGTCCCACGCCTCGATGTCGGGCTGCATCCGATCACCGTAGAGGTTCAGCCTCTCCTTCGACTCACTGGCGAGGCACTCCGTCGACGTCGCGGGGATCGAGTTATTGGCTCTTCGGGCTCCTCGTCTCGGGATGCACCTTGCTCTTCGTATTCGTCGGTGGGTTCTTCGGTTTCTTCGTCTTCTTGCTCTTCGTATTCGTCGGTGGGTTCTTCGGTTTCTTCGTCTTCTTGCTCTTCGTATTCGTCGGTGGGTTCTTCGGTTTCTTCGTCTTCTTGCTCTTCGTATTCGTCGGTGGGTTCTTCGGTTTCTTCGTCTTCTTGTTCTTCGTATTCGTCGGTGGGTTCTTCGGTTTCTTCGTCTTCTTGTTCTTCGTATTCGTCGGTGGGTTCTTCGGTTTCTTCGTCTTCTTGTTCTTCGTATTCGTCGGTGGGTTCTTCGGTTTCTTCGTCTTCTTGTTCTTCGTATTCGTCGGTGGGTTCTTCGGTTTCTTCGTCCTCTTCCTCTTCGTATTCGTCGGTGGGCTGCTCGGCTTTGCGCGGTCGCTGATTGCGCGGCTTCAGGTCAGTGACCTCAGACTCGTCGTCACCGTTGGTGTCCTCTTCCTGCTCGACGTCACCGTCCTCGGCCGGTACATCGCGTGCCTCTTCCTGCACGTCGGATTCCTGGGACTCCTGTTCGTCCGCTTCTGGGCGGAGGGCTAGCTGAGCGGTGCGAATGAGTAGCTCTCGGCCGCTCTTGGTGGTAGTGAGAAGCAGGATTGCGGCGCTTCCCACCAGCACGCCCGCGCCGGCGAGGTAGGCCTCGGGCGGTGCCGATTTGACGCGCTTGATGCCCTTCTTGACGCCTCGCTTGACGCGCTTCTTGACTCGCATCCTGGACTCCTTAACCCTAGGTCTAGCCAAGCGGGCAGCCGGACTGACACCGCTGCTGACGTTCACCTTCATACCCTTCCGGTTCGCGATCAGACGACAGACCCGATTGATCACCAACACGATGGTGGGACGGCGGGAGTCTCAATTGACTTACTTTGCGAGCGGGTCACGCCAGGTCTTGGCCATTCGCCGACGCTGACCCTCTCGACACTCGCTGCACACGCAACCGCGGACATACGCCGTAGTGGTCCCATGCTTGAGGTCGTCCCGGCGAGTCGCCGTCAAGGCGGCCTCCAGCGCTCCCGCCCACTTCCCGTCGGTCTTGGTCAATCTCCACACCTGGTTAGGAGTCAGTCCAAGATCTCGAAGAATCGTCCTGAACGGTGTGCCAGCGTAGATGGCGCCCAGGAGCCGCTGCCGCACCTCTACCGGGAAGCCGGCGCCCATATGCCCTTGCAGTGTCGTTTGCGCTTGGCGACATCGCTGGCAGGTGCAACCGTGTGACCACCTTGCCCGGGTTGCGTGCGGAGCATGAGGCGAACCCCTGCCGGACGGCGTCTCCGGAATCGCTGAAAGTCAGCACCGAAAGTCGTTCCGAAGACCCACGTCGGCCAGTGCAGTGCGCAGCAGATCCTCGGCAGCTTTCCGATGGGGACAGTCCGGCAGCACCAGGAGCTCAATCTCCATCCACCCATGTTGCCCGGGGCTGGAGTGTCAGTTGCCGCTTGTGATGGTCGAAGTGCTGGGTGCCGTAGTGGTAGACGTCGAGCACGCTCATGGTGGGGTTGAAGTAGGGATCCCAGGCCGGCGGGAAGTGCATGATCAGGTTCAGGCTGTTGTCGGTTTCGACGGCGAACTTGCGCTGTAGGGCCCTGAGGGTCCGGTCCATGAGGCGGGCCATCGCCGCAGGAGTGAGGAGCTGACCGCCGCCGACAGAGCCCAGGTAGTTGATCAGGTGGAACGGTCGCCGAAGGCTATTGAGGATGGCGGCGAACCGACGGCTCCAGCCGAGCCGGCCGAGAGTGTGGACCAGCGGCATCAGGCTGCGGACAATCAGGTAGCCGAACACCATGTGAAACAGCAGTTGCCGGTTGGTCCACCGCGTGCCGGTGGTCCGGCGACGCAGGTCCTCGGCCGAGGCCCGCCTGACCAGCTCGTGGAAGTCGAGGCGGGCTTGTTCCATCTCCTGCTGAATTCCAGCTCGCCCCATGGCCAATGCTCCTGCGTGGGACTCTAGCGGCAGGCCCGTCGGCCAACTAGTCGTCTCCCCTCGACTGGCAATGGTTGTCCCGCTAGCTTCGGCGGCGTGCTCAGACCGCACCAGCTCGCGCTGCCTGATCCTTGGGGAGCGTGAATGTCGTATCAGCCGTCTGTGTCGAGATGGTGACCGAAGGGAAAGACCCACCGGAAGGTGCTCAAGACGGGGCGGTGGCACCAGCAATCAATCGCGCAGCCGCAGCGAACGGCACCCATGGCCTCGACAAACCGGCCGATGACGGCGAACAGTAGATACAAGCCGGCCGCGCAACCGGCCACCCGTCGTAGCATGTCGCCTCTCCTCTGCAGTGCAGGGTTCAGATCTTGCTGTTCAGTATGGCCCCCGAACTTCCACGCCGAGGCTCCGGAGTGGGCGATGACGTACGTGATCGCACAGCTGGTTTGGGAGCAATCCTCGACCAGACCAAAGCGGCGAAAGACGCGAGGCGGGCCGCCAATGATCACTCGAAGGCAGGCCCTCGATATCGAGGTCTCGCCACCGCAGCGCCAGGACCTTGCTGGTGCGCCGTGCACCATATCCATACATCATCAAAGCCGCCTTGGCAGAGGCACTATTGCAAGACTTGATCACGAGAAGCCCAACCGACCGCGCAAAGCCGCCGTCGGCGAAGGCAGCTCGGCCGCCGCAGATCCACCGATGGACCGCCGAGAAGCTCTCGACCTTCTTGGCCTGGGCCGATGCGCATGGCCGCCCGGATCGCCTGCGGCTCCTGGCGCTCAGAAGTCCGGCCGCCAAGACCACAAGCCTGCATCGGGCTGGTGCCACAGAGGCCCTCCGGAACGGTCGAAGAGTCGCGAAGATGCTGCTGACTAGGGGCGATATCCACGAGAATGTGTGTCCGAGGGGGGACTTGAACCCCCATGCCCTGTCAAGGGCACTAGCACCTCAAGCTAGCGCGTCTACCTATTCCGCCACCCGGACCTGCGGCTGCTCCTCGCGGGGCGCCCACGAACTATAGCAATTCGTATGGTCCTGCCGAAGGGTTCCACCAGACCGAGCGCGGGCAGATCCTATGGGCAAAGATGAATCGATGAGCGCGGATTACCTGCCCGAAGCCGAGGTTGTTGACCTGTGTCAGGAACTGATCCGGATCGACACCTCCAACTTCGGCTCGGACGAAGGCCCCGGTGAGCGTGAGGCTGCCGAACGCGTCGCAGAGTTGCTCGACGACGTGGGTATCGCGAGCGAGTTGTTCGAGCCTGAGCCACGTCGTACGTCCGTGGTGGCGCACTGGGCGCCCGACGGAGTCGACACGTCCCTGTCGCCGCTGCTCATTCACGGGCATCTTGACGTGGTACCCGCTAGAGCAGACGACTGGTCGGTGCCTCCGTTCTCCGGCGAGGTGGTCGACGGCTGTATCTGGGGCCGCGGCGCGGTGGACATGAAGGACTTCGACGCGATGGTGCTCAGCGTCGTACGCGCTCGAGCCCGCGCCGGCGCAGCGCCGCGACGTCCGATCCGGTTGATCTTCACAGCGGACGAGGAGGCAGGAAGCGGACTGGGTGCGCGCTGGCTCGTTGATGAGCATCGCGAGGTCGTGGACGGTTGCCAGGAGGCGATCGGTGAGGTGGGCGGCTTCTCGCTCACCGTGCGTGATGATCTTCGGCTCTATCTGATCGAGACCGCCGAGAAGGGCATGGCCTGGCTCAATCTGATTGCCGACGGTCGGGCCGGGCACGGTTCGCTCCGTAACAGAGAGAATCCGATCACCGAGCTCAGCGCGGCGGTCGCCCGGATCGGCCAATACGACTGGCCGCAGAAGATCACCGACCCACAGCGGGCGTTTCTCGAGGCGCTCGCCGAGGCGTTCGAGGTTGATCTTCATCCCGATCAGGCCGAGGAGACGCTAAGCCGATTGGGCGGCATCGCGCGAATGATCGGGGCAACCATGTCCAACACAGCGAACCCGACCATGTTGTCGGCGGGCTACAAGCACAATGTGATCCCGAGTCTGGCCACGGCTGGCATCGATGGCCGGTTCGTGCCCGGAGGTGAAGATGAGTTCTATGCCACCATCGCAGATTTGATCGGCGACAAGGTTCGCTACGAGGTTGCCGCGCACAACCCGTCGGTGGAGACAGAGTTCGCGGGGAGCCTGGTGGACGCCATGCAAGCGTGTCTCGCGGCAGAGGATCCCGGTGCTCGTGCGGTGCCATATCTGTTCAGCGGCGGTACGGATGGCAAGGTTTGGCACCGCGCTGGCATCAAGTGTTTCGGTTTTGCTCCCCTTCGCTTGCCTCCTGAGCTGGACTTCGTGGGGATGTTCCACGGTGTCGATGAGCGAGTACCGACCGACTCGCTGGAATTCGGCGCTCGCGTCCTGGATCGTTTCCTCGATCGGGCGTGAGCGAGCGTGAGCGCACACTATGCTGGGCCGCCTATGGCGGTTGGTCGAGTCGAGTACGAGGTGGAGCTGGTCCGGCTGGGGCGCCACCTCTCGCGCCACGCCGTTCGCCAGTTGCTCACCGAGCATGCAGAGTACGGCGGTTGGGAGCTCGCGCGGCTGCGTCGCTATCGAGATGGCACCCGCGATGCATGGATCCGCCGCAAGATCATTCGCGTGCGCACCTCGTCATCCCGCGGTAGTTCCGCTCGGACGCGCTCCTAGCCGCGTGCAGCGTTCGGTCCGCCGGACACATCGTCGAGAGCCGCGGCGATCTCGGCCGGGAGCCTTTGATTCTCAACTGCAAGGGCGGGAGCCAGCTGACCTGCGGTGCGAGCGCCGAGGAGCGGCGCGGTGACGCCCGGTGCATCCCGTACCCAGAGCAAAGCGACCTGAAGTGGGGTGAGCTCGAGCCCTTGGGCCGCCCGCACGACTGCCTCCACGACCCCACGGCTGCGGGATTCCAGATAAGGCTCGACGAACCAGGAGAAGTGATCGGTCGCTGCCCGGGAGCCCCGAGGGGTGCCGTTGCGATACTGCCCGGTCAGCACTCCGCGTCCGAGTGGCGACCACGGGAAGAAGCCCATCCCAAAGGCTCGAACGGCAGGAAGCACCTCGACCTCGGCCCGACGTGCGAGCAAGGAATATTCGACCTGAGCACTGATGAGTGGGGTGCGACCCGGGAACGCCCGTTGCCACGTGGCGGCCTGAGCGGTCTGCCAGCCCACAAAGTTCGATACGCCGGCATAGCGCACTCTGCCGGTCGAGACAGCGTGATCGATCGCCTCCAGCGACTCCTCCAGGGGAGCCTCGCCCCACGCATGGATCTGCCACACGTCGATGTAGTCGCTCTGCAGCCGGCGCAGCGATCCGTCAAGATCACGAAGTAAGGCACGTCGAGACGTGTCTACGATCCGCTTGCCGTTCCTGATCACAAATCCGGCCTTGGTCGCGATTACGACCTCGTCTCGGATCCCGAGCTCTCGCGCCAGCCGACCGACGATGCGCTCGGCGTCACCCGCGCCGTACGCCGCAGCCGTGTCGATCAACGTGCCGCCGGCCTCGCAGAACATCTCGAGCAGGGCATGAGCGTTCTCGGCCGGCGTGTCGCGCCCCCAGGTCATGGTGCCAAGCCCGAGCCGCGATACCCGCAGCCCACTGCACCCGACCTGCCGAGTTTCCATGGAGAGACCCTAACGGCCTCGCGGATCGCGCGCCGCCGTGCTGAGGAGGAGCGAGGGGACAAGTTCTCCGTCCCGGAGCGACGACGAAGTAGGCGGCGACGAAGCGCGATCCGCGCGGAGCGAGCCTTGGCGAGCGAAGCAATCAGGCTCGGCACTAGCGTGTCTGGCATGCGTCTTGCCCTCAACCTCGGCTATCTCGTTGGATCTGATGATCCGCATGGACAGCTGCGGTTGACTCAACATGCCGAAGCACTTGGCTTTGCCGTCGTCTGGGCATCCGAGGCGTACGGCTCGGACACTCCTACCGTGCTCGCCTGGCTTGCGGCACAGACGTCAACGATCGATGTCGGTTCAGCGGTCATGCAGATCCCGGCCCGGACACCGGCGATGACCGCGATGACCGCCGCCAGCCTCGATGTGTTGACCGGAGGCCGTTTCCGATTGGGCCTCGGCGTCTCCGGGCCGCAGGTCTCCGAGGGCTGGCACGGCGTGCGATTTGACACTCCTTTGCGTCGTACGCGGGAATACCTCACGATCGTCAGCGCGGCGCTGTCGCGATCGACAGTGACCTTTCACGGCGAGCACTACCAGATCCCTCTCCCCGACGGGCCGGGCAAGGCGCTGAAACTGACCATCGCACCGATCAGCGCACACATTCCGGTCTACCTCGCGGCCGTCGGACCGAAGAACCTGGAGCTTGCCGGTGAACTCGCCGACGGCTGGCTCGCCATCTTCTACGCCCCCGCCTTCGCTCCTGAGCAATTGGAGCGGGTGCGGTCGGGCCGCGCGCGGGCTGGCAAGAGCCTTGAAGGGTTCGACATCGTCCCCAGCATCCCGCTCGTGGTGGGCGCCGATCCACGCGCCTGCGCCGATCAGGTCCGCGGCTACGCCGCCCTCTATCTGGGTGGAATGGGGAGCCGCGAGCAGAACTTCTACAACGCGCTTGCCGTACGGATGGGGTTCGGCGAGACCGCGGCGATGGTGCAGGACCTGTACCTCAGCCACCGGTATCGGGACGCCATGGCCGCTGTTCCTTTCGACTTCATTGATCAGACGTCGCTGCTAGGCGATCGAGACCGGATTGCTGACGGGTTTCAGCTGCTCGCTGCGTCCGGGGTGACTACGTGCGCGCTGGCGCCCCACGGAAGCTCGGTTGAAGAGAAGATCAACGCACTGACGGTAGCCGCCGAGGCGTTGGAACGCTCAGGAGTCGCTCCGTAGATGGTCAGGGCTGGCCAGTGCTGACCTCCGGCGGCAACGGGCTCAGTACTCCGGTGAGCAACAGGATGACCACCAGACCGGCCAGCGCGATTCGATAGATCACGAACGGCATGAAGTTGTGGGTGCTGACGTAACGCAGCAGCCAGGCGATCACCGCGTAACCGATGACAAAGGAGATCACCGTCGCCAACGCGATGGGCCCCCAGGCTGGCGGCACCGGATCGGAGGAGATATCGGCCAGCTTGAACAAGCCAGAGCCCACCACCGCCGGTATGGCCAGTAGGAAGGAGTATTTTGCGGCCGCCACTCGCTCGTAGCCCAGTGCCAGCCCGCCCGCAATGGTTGCACCAGACCGGGAAACTCCTGGAATGAGGGCAAGTGACTGCACCAGGCCGAGAAACAGGCCGTTGCGCCAGGTCATCGACTCCAGCGGACGCGCGTTTGCGGCGACCCGATCGATCACGCCGATGATGATGCCGAAGCCGGCGAGCATTGCGGCCGTAGTCCAGAGGTTACGCAGCCCATGGTCGATGGCGTCCTGAAACATCAGTCCGAGCACCACGATGGGGATCGAGCCAATGATCACCAGCCAACCCAGCCTGGCCTCCGGGTCGTTGCGTGGCAATTTGCCGGTCAGCGCGAGGGTCCAACTCTTGATGATCAGCCAGATGTCCTTGCGAAAGTAAATGATCACGGCGCTCTCGGTACCGAGCTGGGTAATTGCCGTGAACGCCGACCCGGGATCATAGCCTCCGAAGAACTGACCGACGATCGATTGATGGGCGCTGGAGGAGATGGGTAGAAACTCCGTCAGGCCCTGGACGATGCCGAGCACCAGTGCCTCTAGCCAGCCCATCAAACCCGCTCCTTGATGCAAACGCGCACCCGGGCGGGTGCCCTCGATCCACCGTAAGGGGTTCCGAGACTGCGACTGAGCTGCGTCCGGAGGCTCGGTAGTGATCCACGCCACATGCGATCGGGTGTTCTGACGGCCCGTATACATTGCGCTCTGACATCGGTTCGCCAGGTTCCGGCTCGTTCGTCGCTTTCGGTGAAGCGCGGCATCGTGCCTGTGCTTCTGCTATGGGGACCTTCGCCGAAAGTTCCTGCAGTCGCCGGATGCAAACCGACGTCATAGCGACGTGTAGAACTGGTCACGTGACGATCCACCACGGTCACCCGTTCGCAGTCGGCGAGCAGGACCGGAACCCGCTTCGTCGTTTCCGCGGTCGGATGCTGTCTCCGGTCAGCATCTGGGCCGCCGCCGCCGGTGGCGTACGCGCTGGATGGACGCTCTCGTCGTTTCTGGTCGCCGCTGGCGATCCGGGGGAAGTGATGGGGCTGATCGACGACGAGTCTCCGCTGGCCGACCTGTTGGCCGAAACGCCAACGGTGACCGTCAACTTGCTGGGGTGGAACCAGCGGGCCCTGGCCGACGCATTTGCCGGCGTAATGCCCGCTCCTGGTGGGCCTTTCGCGCTTGCCGCTTGGCGAGAGACCGATTGGGGCCCGGTACTCGAGTCCTCGCTCGGCTGGATTGGAGCGCGCCTCAGGCCAGACCCAGATCATGCGGGCTGGGGCTTGCTACTCCGGGCCGTGGTCGAGCATGTCGAGATCC
>CAWEHO010000012.1:0-38927 GCA_963808905.1 uncultured Actinomycetota bacterium | reverse complement strand
CCAGTCGTTCCAAGAGCTCCTACAGGGGTTTGCCCGACGAGCGCGCCATGCGCCTGGGCGGCGTCCTCCACGATGGCCAATCCGTGCTGGGACGTGAGCGTAGCTCGTCGCGGTGATTTCGGCTACGCCAGCCGTACAGGTGCACCGGCATGATCGCGGCGGTGCGTGGGCCGATCAGCGCGCGACGCCGCTTCGGGTCGAGACAGCAGGTGTCTGGCTGATGTCGGCGAAGACTGGCTGTGCGCCGGCCAACGAACCGCGTTCGCGGAGGCGGCGAAGGAGGAGGGGGGACGATCACCTCGTCGCCAGGACCGATCCCGAGAGCCAGCGATGAGAACGTGCAGCGCCGACGTACCTGAGTTGACGGCGACACAGTGCGGCGACGAGGCTGGGAACTCGGTCTCGAAGCGGCAACCTCGGGTCCTTGAACCACCATTTCCACTCCTGCAGCACGCGGACTGCGGCGTCGATGTCTTCTTGATCGATCACCGGCCGGGAGAGGGGAACGAACGAGGCGGAAGGCAGCGGCATCGGCTCGATTGTCCTTGATCGTTTCCGAAGTCGTGTGGCGCAGGAGACATTACCGACGTTGGATGTAACATCGCGGACGTGCTCTCTGCCGAGCCGGGCGCGAAAGCTCCCGTCGCCAGCAAGCGCGTTTTCATAGGCCCAGCCAACTCCGCTGGTCAGGGGTATGCCTGGGCCCGGGCGATCTCGAGACACTGCCCGGACGTGACCGCTGCCAACTTCACCTTCAAGCGGGGGCGCCTCGACTTCCCCGCCGACCACCTCGTGTCAGCTGAGCAGTTCCGACACGATGCTGCCTGGGCTGAGGAGTTCCGCGCCCAGGTCAGTAGCGCGTACACTCACGCAATCCTGGAGTCCAACCGACCGGTTTTCGGAGCCCGGCAGCCCGATGCGCGAACTGACATTGGCTTCCTGCGAGGCGCTGGACTGGGCGTGGCTCTGATGGCCCACGGCTCCGACGTACGCATCCCCAGCGTTTTCTCCGATATGGAGCGCTGGTCACCGTTTCCCAACCTTGACCCGAGCTATGTGGCTGAGCTCGAGAGAAAAGCCAGGGACACTGTCGAGCTCTTCACGACCTACTCCGGGCAAGTTTTCGTCTCCACGCTGTCACTGTTGTCTTTCGTCCCGAACGGCTCGTGGTGTCCGGTGGTCGTCGACCCGGACTCATGGGCGAGTCCGCGGCCCCCCTTGGCGAGCGGCCGACGCCCCGTCGTCGTGCACGCGCCCAGCAACCCAGTCCTTAAAGGCTCCGAGCTGCTCGATGGGCTGCTCGCCGAGTTGGTACGCCGCAGGGTGATCGAGTACCGCCGATTCTCCGAGGTACCTCCCTCGCAGATGCCAGGTCTGTATCGCGATGCCGACATCGTCGTTGACCAGGTCTCAGGTATCGCCGACTACGGTGTCGCGGCCTGCGAAGCCATGGCGACCGGGCGCATCGTCCTCAGCCACGTCTCGACCGATGTCCGTGAGCACGTTCGACAGCGAACGGGCCCTCGAACTGCCGATCATTGAAGCCACCCCCGAGAACGTCTGCGAGACCATCATCGGCATTGTCGACGATGCTGATCCGGCCACCCTCGTTGCATCCCTCGGTCCCGCATTCGTGCGCCAGGTTCATGATGGCAGGCTCTCGGCTGAAGCACTCGCTGTGTTCCTGAACGATCACGTTGTGAGGCAGACAAAGCCGGTGGCGAGCCGCACACGTGGCCGGATCGTGATGCTGGTCGACAACAACGTGACGCCCGACTCACGAGTGCAGAAGCAGGCGCGATCCGCCGCCGAGCGAGGTTGGGATGTAACACTCCTGGGACACAAACGGGGCGCTGGGCGCACCAGATGGAAGCTGGGGAAGGCCAAGGTGCAGTTGGTCGAGGTGGGTACCGGGCTGGCTAAGCAGCGCAACCTGATGCGCGGCGGTCACCTGAGATCACCGCTGGCCTACCACGGACAAGAGCTGGCCGCTTACCGCGTGCAGCAAGTGAAGGCGCGCAAAGCCGATATGAGCGTACGGCGCGCAGCAGCGCGACTTGAAGCCGACAACGCCAGCGGTGCGATCCGTCCGCGAGCCGAACAGGTCAGCCTGTTTGCTCGGCGGCTGTGGCTCGCAGCCGCTCGGCGCTGGGTAGACCTGCGGGCGACCAAGACGCTGGAGTTGTACGACCGTCGCACGACCATGGACGCACCCTTGGACCGCTGGACCACTTCGTTCTGGCTCAAGGCGATGGGTGATCGTTCATGGCGGAGGCTCGATCCAGGCCTTTGGGAATGGGAGCTTGCATATGGGCCGATCATTGACCGGCTTAGGCCGGACATCATCCACGCGAACGATTTTCGGATGCTCGGAGTGGGAGCCCGGGCGGCTATGCGTGCTCGCGCGAAAGGACGAGACACCAAGCTGGTATGGGACGCTCATGAGTTCCTTCCCGGTATCGAGCCTTGGAATTCACAACCCCGTTGGCATATCGCCCAACAGGCCCATGAGCGTGAGTACGCGCGACAGGCGGACGCGGTGATCACCGTGTCGGAAAACCTCGCCGACCTTCTGGTTTCCGAACACGGCCTGGCGACTCGCCCGACCGTCGTGTTGAACGCGCCTGACGTCCGTGGAACGACTGCCACAAAGGGACCGAGTCTACGAGAGGCCTGCGGTATTGCGCCGGCGATTCCGTTGCTGGTCTACAGCGGCACGGCCGCCCCAAAGCGCGGACTGGACATCATGGTTGAGGCTCTCGGCGTGTTGAGCGAGGTGCATATTGCGCTTGTCGTCTCGGCCCCGAAGTCGGCGTATGTCACGGGCCTGCGAGAGCGCGCCGCGGCGCTGAGCGCGAGTGAGCGACTGCACGTCCTGCCGTATGTGCCGGTAGACCATATTGTGTCCTTTTTGTCGGGCGCCGACGCCGGCGTGATTCCGATCTTGCATTTCCCCAACCACGAGATCGCCCTCATTACCAAGTTTCTTGAGTACTCCCACGCTCGGCTGCCGATCGTGGTCAGCGACGTCAAAACAATGGCCGAGACTGTGCGACGAACCGGGCAGGGCGAGGTCTTCGAGGCTGAGAATCTCGGTGACTTCGTACGCGCGGTGACGGCCGTGCTAGCCGCGCCTGAGAATTATCGCCAGGCCTACGACCCGCCTGGTTTGTTGGAGGAATGGACATGGGAGAATTCGGCCGCGGTCCTCGACGGCGTATTTGACCGGCTCCGCAGCGAGCAGTTGACCAATCGGGGATAAGGGCTCTGAGGCTGCGAGCCGTCGTTTTCCAACGTCTTGACCCGGGCCGACACCAGGAAACTATGTGGTCGTTCGCGGGACGCCGACGATGCCCCCGGAATCCCTTGACCCAGTGGCTGGCCGCCGAGATCGGTCAGGTCGGCGGGATGTAGACCTGGAAAGGACGCGCCAGCCCGGGGATGCGTACTTGTTGCCATGAGGACATGTAGCTGCCGGGCGGAGGCCCAGACAGGAACGCAAGCACGAACACCCCTTCTGCTCTGGCTTGAGTCACAGGTCTGGGTTGATGCTTTGTGGCTCTCGATGGCACGGTTTCGCAGCCGAGGTAGAAGGCCAAGGGGCCCGACGAGTTGGCGATGATCAGACATGGTCGCTCGTTGACGAAAGGCTGGAGGGCAGCCGCCGCGCGGATCTGGGTTGATCGCCACCGCCAGTTTGCATCCATCACACGCTCAGCCAGGAAGAGCATAGGGGCGACATGGCCGATAAGTGCCGCCACGATGATGACGGCCGCGGTTTTGCGCCACCGTCTTATCGCGTGAACCAGCGCAAAGGCCACGGTCAAGGAAAGCAGTGCGAACGCTGGCAACAGGAAGCGCAGGGTCGTGAAGCGCGGGAGCAGCAGATAGAAGGCGGCAAGCAGCCCAGCTGGTAGGCAGACCAGCATCATCGGGCAGTCGGCGCTCGACACGGACCAGACGACGCCGAGCGCTGTGACCACGAGTACGCCGACAAGCCAGGTCGTCAGGGCTAAGGGCACCGGACCAGCGTCCGTAGGCGTGCCTCCGCTGCAGCAGTACCCCGGCGTGCCGTCAAGCAGACGAGGGAGGATAAGCAGGTTTGAGGACCTCAAATTCAACCCGCCCGGCCCGCTAGTCCCCGCCGCGCGAAGCCTTTCGACTGGACCACCGAACCGCACGTACCCCTCAATCACCCATGGAAGCCAGCCGATAAGCTCGCCGATCACCACGGCGGCCAGCACCTTCAGGCGGCGCAGGCGCGTCACGACTAGCGCACCGGCGAAGAGTGGAGCCATCACCATCACGCTGTCAGTGGGTCGAACGAGCGCAATGAAGCCAGCGGCTGCGGCTGTCAGAGCCAGACGCCACCACACCGGGTCCTGGACCGCACGCACGAACAGGCCGGTGACGGCGACCGCACCGAGCCCCACATACAAGTTGGGCATGACGAGCGACCCGAAGACAGCCGTGAACCAGATGGTGGAGAAGAACAGCGCCGCCGCCGGCGCAACAGCAGGACGAAGTACGCGAAGCCATGGCCAGAAGGCAGCAATCAGACTCGCGCTTGAGAGGAAGCCGAAGTAGAGCCGGTAGATCGTCAGACTAGGGGAGAACACCGCAACCGGAGCCGCGAGCACCGGCATTCCCCACGCCCTTGGCTGTGTCCAGTACAGCTCTGGGACCCTCGGGTCCACCTTGGCGAGATAGTTTGACTCGTCCTGAGAAAGCCCGAGCGGATGTCGCACAATGACAAGCTGCACCAGTAGGAACATCAGCCCCACAAGCACCAGCGCAATCTCGCCTTGGCGGAGCGAGAACCCAGCGCGTGGGCGCGTCTGGGGCTTGGTTGAATCTCCTGTCACCGCCGTAACCACCACGGCTCCGCGTCGTCGACTTGGCCGCCTCCCCAAGACCCCCGCCATAGCCGGCAATGCCTCGGATCGAGTTACCAAAATCAAATCGACATGATAGCCATTGAACGAGGGGCCGGGATTCCTCACCGTACCGGAAGCTGCGAAAGGTGTGTAAGCGGCGGCCCCTGGAAGCGGTCCGTCCTATCTTCGTGCCAGGCCTTAGAGTCGCCGCTGCCGGTGATGGTGCCTTAGGTATGACGCTGCTTCCGAGGTCAACGAGGAGGCGTCGGCGTCGTTGACAGGAAGGAGGCGGCAGCTTTCCGGTTTGGTCTCGGCCGTGTCGTGGTCTTGACCGTCGAGGTGTGGAGCGGGGGCCGTTGCAGGTCGTCGCCGAGGTCGAGGTGTGCGGCGAGTCGGTACCGCAGATCCTGGGCGGGGAGGTCGTTTAGCGGTGTGCTGGTCACGGCTCGTGTGAGCGCAGCGACATCGTGTCGTTGATGATCGACTCTCTGCAACAGCTGTGCCAGTGCCGGCCAGTCTGGCTGTCGGAGGAGTCGCTGGTCGAGCTGGCCGGCCAGGGCCGCCCACCGCTGCTCCGGTCCGATCGGGGCAGGTTCGGCCAGCCGTTTCTTGACCTCATTGACGCTGTGCAGGGGATTGGCGGCGGCCCGCCGGGGATCGAGGTTCCAGTCTTTGACGTGGGCGAGCAGGGTCTGCCGAACCGCAGGTAGGGGAAGGTTGAGGTGGGAGCTGATGGTGTTGCTGCCCTGGTCCCAACATGCCGGGGGGCGGGCAGCGAGGATCCGTGTTGCCTCGAGTTGGGCCTGCTCGGGTGGCAGGCTGGTGAGCCGTTCCTCGACGAGCCGTTCGGCGAGCGGCCGCGCCTGGTCCAGCAGGGTAGTGAGCGCTTCCGGACCGTGGAGGGCCAACAGATCGGCGGGGTCGCTGCCCTCAGTTGGCGGACGAGTCGGTCGGTAAGCCGGATTCTGTCGATCGTTTCCGATCGGGCGATCATCCATCTGCGACCGCTGTTACCAGCGGCCTGGTGCGATCTACCCGGAGGCTCGGGCGAGCAGCCCTCGAACGCCTCCGCAGACGCGCGTACGCATCCTTTTGATCTTGCTCCAAGTGGGGTTTACCGAGCCATCCCAGTCACCTGGGATGCTGGTGGTCTCTTACACCGCCGTTTCACCCTTACCTCCGTCCTTTGAAGGTGCCAGGCACCTCATCGGTTGGTCAGAGGCGGTCTGTTTTCTGTGGCACTGTCCCGCGGGTCACCCCGGGTGGGTGTTGCCCACCACCTTGCTCTGCGGAGTCCGGACTTTCCTCGACGTCGCATTCGCGCCGCCGCGATCGCCTGACCGACTCGTCCACCCCAAGCCTAGTGAGAAACGCTAGGGGAGGGTAAGAACTTCCGCACCGTTATCGGTCACCACCAGTGTGTGCTCGAATTGCGCACACCGGCTGCCATCTGCTGTGAGCACCGTCCAACCGTCGTCCCACATGTACCAGTCGCCGCTACCAAGGGTGATCATCGGCTCGATGGTGAACGTCATGCCGGGCCGGATCACGGTGTCATAGGCCGGCTCGTCGTAGTGCGGGATCACCAGCCCGGAGTGAAAGGCGGTGTGTACCCCGTGCCCGGTGTAGTCGCGGACCACCCCGTAGCCGAAACGCTTGGCGTAGCTCTCGATCACTCGTCCGATGATGTTCACCCGCCGACCCGGCCTGACCGCGTTGATCGCGCGTACCAGCGCCTCGTGAGTGCGTTCGGACAGCAGTCGCCCGGCCTCATCGACTTCGCCGCAGTAGAAGGTTGCACAGGTGTCCCCGTGCACACCTCCGATGTAGGCAGTCACGTCGATCTTGACGAGATCGCCATCCTCGAGTGGACGAGCATCGGGGATGCCATGACAGACGACCTCATTGACCGATGTGCAGCAGGACTTCGGAAACCCGCGATAGCCAAGCGTCGAGGGATAGGCTCGATGGCCGATCAAGAACTCGTGGACCACGCGATCAAGGTCATCGGTCGTGACGCCCGGGCTGATGACCGCGGCCGCAGCATGCATCGCCTGGGCGGCAATCCGGCCCGCAACCCGCATCTTCTCGATGGTCTCCGCCGACTGGACGTCATCGCCGGTGTAGGGATCGGGCGCGGATCGGCCGACATAGCGCGGCCGGGGAATGCTGGTTGGCACCTCGCGTGGCGGCGTGATGGTCGCCGGCTGGATGGTCACCTCGCGATCTTACGGGGCGTGAGCGTCGGTAATCGCGCGCCGCCGTGCTGAGGAGGAGCGGGTAGGCACGCTTTTCGCCTGCGAGTGACGACGAAGTAGGCGGATTTCCAAGCGCGATGCGCGAACGGCCCTAACAAAGCGGGGCGTGAGCGTCGGTAATCGCGCGCCGCCGTGCTGAGGAGGAGCGAGTAGGCACGCTTTTCGCCTGCGAGTGACGACGAAGTAGGCGGATTTCCAAGCGCGATGCGCGAACGGCCCTAACAAAGGGACGGATCGAATGCGGCTGTACGTTGGGGAGTAGCCTCGGCTGCGAGCGTCGGCGGGCCACGCGCGAGCAGCCCGAAACGCACAGCGCGAAGGAGGGTGGTGAGATGGCGGACGGCGATTGGTGGTTTGACCTCCAAACCCATCAGGTCGTACCCGACAACAACGACACCAAGATCACCGACAGGCTCGGTCCGTACAAGACGCGCGAGGAGGCCGAGCGCGCACTCGAGCGGGTAGAAGAGCGCAACGAGGAGTACGACAACGACCCGCGCTGGAACGACGACCTCTGATCGCCCGAGTCTTGCGGCAACCTAGGTATACAAGGGTTGCGGCACCGGGTCGATGCCGACACGGGAGGCATTCCCAACCGGAGTGATCCACACCGGCAGCCCCACGTCCAGCGCTTTCGCCATTGCCTCCGCGCGTGTCAAGGTCACGAGGACCGGCGGCGCATTGTCGAGCTCGGTCAGCCGGACGTCGAGTCGTACCTCGAAGCCGACGCGATTGAGGCGCTCGATCCGTCCCGGGTAGGCGTCGGCGAACGGGTGCGTCTCAATCTCCAGGTCGTGCGGACGCACCAGGTGGTCGTCGAGCGTGGTCACCGGCCCGAGGAAGCTCATCACAAACTCCGACGTCGGATGGTCGTAAAGCTCGTCGGGCGGCCCGACTTGCTCGATCCGTCCCTGGTTGATCACCACGATCCGGTCGGCCACGTCCAAGGCCTCCTCCTGATCATGAGTGACGAAGACCGTGGTGACATGCACCTCGTCGTGCAGCCGTCGCAGCCAGGCTCGCAGCTCCTTACGGACGTTGGCATCGAGCGCGCCGAACGGCTCATCCAACAGCAGCACGCTGGGCTCGATCGCAAGCGCGCGGGCCAGAGCCATGCGCTGCCGCTGACCGCCGGACAACTGAGCCGGCAGCCGGTCGGCGAACTGAGACAGGTGCACCAGCTCGAGAAGCTCGTTCACTCGAGCGGCGATTTCCTTGCGCGGCCGTTTTCGGACCTTCAGCCCGAAGCCGACATTGCCTGCGACGGTGAGGTGCCGAAAAGCGGCGTAGTGCTGGAACACGAAACCTACGTTGCGTTTCTGGGCCGGCAGTCCGGTGGCATCGACTCCCTGGATCTCGACTGATCCGCTGTCTGCAACCTCGAGACCGGCGATGATCCTCAGCAGCGTTGACTTGCCTCCGCCGCTCGGTCCGAGCAGCGCAGTCAATTCGCCGGTTGCAATATCGAGATTGATGCCTTCCAACGCAACGAAGTCGCCGAAACTCTTGGCGACGCCAGTGATCTTGATACTCATTGGGAGATTTCCCTGCTAGGTCGGAGACTGGTGACGATGATCAAGGCCAGGACCGCGATGAGGGCCAGCACAAAGGCCGCTGCGTACGCCGTCATCGCGTTCACGGTGCCGAACTGCTGATACCGCTCCTCGACGAGAAGAGTGGCCGTCTGCGTGCGCAGGGCGACACCGCCAGAGACGATCTTGACAGCGCCGAACTCGCCCAGAGACCGGGCGAGGCTGAGCACCACGCCATAGAGCAGGCCCCAACGGATGGCGGGCAGCGTAATGCGGGCGAAGGTCTGCAGACCCGACGCGCCCAGGCTGCGGGCGGCCTCCTCTTGCTCGGTTCCAATCTCCTGCAGCACCGGGACGACCTCGCGAATGACCAGCGGCAGGCTGACGAACGCGGTAGCCATGATGATCCCCGGCGGTGCGTAGATGATCTGCAGACCGGCCTGCTCGAGGCCGGCGCCTAGCCATCCGGTACGGCCGCTGTAGACCAGCACCAGCGCCAGTCCGACGACAACGGGGGAGACCGACAGCGGCACGTCCACCATCGCGTTGAGTAAGCGGCGGCCGGGGAAGGTGTAGCGCACCAGGAGCAATGCGATACCGACACCGAAGATGGTGTTGATCACCACTGCCCAGAAGGCGGCCGAGAGCGTCAGCTCGAATGCGAAGATCACCTCTGGTTGGCGCAGAGCGTTGATCACTGGTGCCAAGCCGTTGGAAAAGGTCTTGGCCGCGACCAGTGCCACCGGCCAGACAACGAGGAAGAACAGATACCCGATCACGATCACTCGCAACGCCCAGCGAGTGACACGGTACGCAGTGCTGTCAGGCATACCGGGCCACCCGCCGCGAGATCACGTCGAGTGTGATGATCACGATCAGCGCCACGACCAGCAAGATCGAGGCCACCGCGGCCGCTTCGGTGAGCTTGTCTCCCTCCACCGAGGACATGATGCGAACCGAGGCCACCTCGGTTGAGTAGGGCAGGTTGCCCGAGAGCAGAATCAGCGAACCGTACTCGCTGATCGCCCGGCAGAACGAGAGGGCCGCCCCTGAGGTGATCGCCGGCGCCAGGCTCGGGAGGACGATGAGCCGGAACGTCGTCAGCCGGTTGGCGCCAAGTGACGCCGCTGCCTCCTCGACCTCCTGTTCGAGCTCGAGGAGCACCGGCTGCACGGTGCGCACGACGAACGGCAGAGTGACGAACAGGAAAGCCAGGAAGACAGCGATGCGAGTGTTGGCCCAGTCGAGGCCCAGAGGGCTCGACGGCCCGTACAAGCTGAGCAGCACCAGCCCGGCAACGATCGTAGGCAGCGCAAACGGAACGTCGATGACGACCTCGAGCAATTGCTTGCCAGTGAACTGATCACGGACCAGCACCCAGGCGATCGCGGTGCCCATGATGACGTTGACTGCGGTAACCAGCGCTGCCTGGCCGACCGTTAGCTTCAGTGCGGCCAACGTCTGTGGGCTGGTCAGCGCATCCCAGTACGCCGACCAGCCGCCTGCCGAAGCCTGGACGAGCACGGCCACCAGGGGAATGAGCACGAGCAGGCTGAACCACATCAGCGCAATTCCGAGCCCCAGCCCGGATACCGGCGTAAGCGAGGTGGCGCTCCTGGTGCGCGGCCGGCGGTGTCGATTTCTGGGGCCACCGGTGTTGGTGGCCGCGCCGGCCGCGAGCGCTGTGGAGGCTTGTTGCTCGGTCTCGAGGATTCCCGTGACGCCTGGTGTCACTGGGACCTGCCCGTCGCCTTCTGAATCTCGGGCACCAGCCCGCCTTCGTCGAAGAACTTCGCGTTCACGGCATCCCAGCCACCCAGATCGCTGATGGTGAACAACTTCGTGGGCACCGGGAAAGGCTTGGCTGGATTGTTTGCGCCGGTCACCTCGCCAATGGGGGTGTCGGCAACGACGGGTCGGAAACCTTTCTTGACGAACTCCTCCTGGCCGGCCGGACTCAGCACGAAATCGAGATAGGCCCTGGCTTTCGGATTGGCGTTCTTGAGCACCGCACCGGGGTTTTCGATCTTGAGCGTGGCCGGGGGGAGGATGTAGTCGAAGTCCTCCCCGGATTGCCGGGCAAGGATGGCTTCGTTCTCGTAAGAGATCAACACGTTCGCCGCGCCCTGCAGGAAGGTGTTGGTGGCGTCGCGACCGCTGCCAGGCAGCGCGACCACATGGTTGAAGAACTTGGTGAGGTAGTCCTCGGCCTCAGCCTCTGTGCCGCCGTTGGCGATCACCTGCTGGTAGGCCGCAAGGATGTTCCACCGCGCCGAACCAGACGATGCCGGGTTCGGTGTGACGATCTTGACGCCCGGCTTGGTGAGGTCCGACCAGTCCTTGATGCCGAGCGGATTCCCCTTCTGGACGACGATGACCACGGTCGAGTCGGAGACCATGCCCTTGGTCGGCCCGGAGTTCCAGCTCTGATCGACTAGGCCTGCCTTGACGAGTCGGCTGACGTCACCCTCGAGCGAGAAGTTCACGTAGTCGGCCTGGAGGCCGCTGACCACTGCCCGGCTCTGGTCACCTGAAGCTCCGTACGACTCCTGCCAGGTGACGTCTTTGCCTTCTGGAGTCTCGGCGAACTTCTTCTGGATCGCGTTGTTCGCCTCCTTCGGCACGGCGTAGCCCACCAGGTGCAGGGTCGTCGCATCGGCACTACCTGGCGCCGTGGCCGCGCCGCCGACGCAACCGGTGAGCAGAACTGCGGCAGCAGCTGCGATTGACTGCCGCCGTGGAGCGTACGCGCACGAGTTTGCGTATGGACATGTTGTCGCCTTCGGTCGAGAGGAAAGTCCTCTATCTCTACTGGATCGCTAGAGAATATAGAGATTGTGATCTCGAAGATTGATGTTTCGTCATGCGAGATCGGCCGCCCGGTGCGGCATAAACCTGCTCGGCCGCCACCAGGCATCCGGTGGCGGTCGGAAGTGAGTGGGGTTGCACCGTAAGCTTCCGCCCAGGTAGATCAGGTCGTTGGCGAGGGGAGATTTGATGCTCGATCGTGGTAAGGGGCGCAGGTGGAGGTGACGCGCCGCCTGATTGTCGGCTGCGAGTTCGTTCACGAATCGGAAGCCGACGTTTCCACCGTGTTCCAGGTGGAGCCGCTGAGTGATCAAAAGGTCGACGTCATCCAAGAGCGTTGGTCGCTGGAACCTGATGGGCCGACACGTGCCTACAGCGACCTCTACGGCAATACCTGTCGGCGCTTGATCATTCCCACGGGTCGTTCGGTGATCAACTATCGGGCTACCGTCGCTGTGCCGGATGCCGTTGAGGCTGTCGACGAGGAAGCCCCCGAGCTAACACCGGATCAGCTGCCTGACGAGACGCTGATCTATATCCTTCCAAGCCGTTTCTGCCTGCCGGATGTCCTTGGTGCTGACGCATGGGAGCGCTTCGGCGGCACGCCGCCAGGCTATCGGCGCGTCCAGGCCATTTGCGATTACGTGCATGATCATCTTCAGTTCGAATACGGTGCGAGCAGCGCGTGGACCACTGCCGCCGACGTTCACGCCAGTGGTTACGGGGTGTGCCGGGACTTCACCCACCTGGCAATTTCGTTATGCCGTGCGCTGAACATTCCGGCTCGCTACGTTTTCGGCTACCTGCCTGAGATCGACGTCCCGGCGCTCGAGCTGCCGATGGATTTTGCCGCGTGGATGGAGGTGTACCTCGGTGATCGCTGGTGGACCTTCGATCCGCGCAACAACGAGCGTCGCAAGGGTCGGGTGCTCATCGGGCGTGGTCGCGACGCGAGCGATGTCGCGATGGCTACCTCATTCGGTGCGCCGCTGCTCGAGTCCATGATCGTAATCGCTGAGGAGGATGTCGCAGGCTAGCCGGTCGTGAGTGTTCCGACCGACGTGCGGCGTACGTGGCCCTTCGACAGGCTCAGGGTGCATTAGCTCGCACGCAGGTCACGGATGCTTGTCGCGAGCACGGCGTCAAGCTGCGCATTTCCGATTGGCACCGCGCCGAAGAAGAAGCCCCAGTCCTTGCCATCGCGTACCACGATGAAGATCACATGATCGCCTTTGACCTGGAGATCTGGTCGGTCGACGATGATCTCGCTGTCGATCAACCAGCCGCTGCGACCATCGATACTCAGGCTTTCGCTGCGGATATCGGTTCGAGTGGGCACGTATGGGCTGTACATGTTCCCGGTGATCACACAGTGCACCAAGCTCTCCACGGTATTCCTGGCGTCGTTGACGAAGCCGTCCTTGCCACGCAACTGCCCGACAGCCAGCTGAGCTATCCATGCCGGCTCCCGGCTGACGAGAACCGACTGTTGAAGTACGTCGTAGGCGAAGCTGAAGCGCGGCTCGATGGCTGCCGGCTCGAACGTCGGTTGCTCTTCGAACGACAAGTTGCCGCCGTAAACCCGGTCGTCGAGCGGGTGGTCTGCCCGCAGGCTGGGGTTTCCCTTCGGGCAGCGCACGACGGGAACGGGCGTCGGAGTCGCCGACGGGGTCTCGGACGGCTCTGTGGTCGGAGGCGGTGACGAGTCGTTCAGACCACTCGGTGTCGATGTCGGACGCGAGGTGGTGGCGGCCTGCCGGTCGCCCGTCACGACGGCTACCGCGACAACCGTAGACAGCAGCACGACGAGTGCACCGATGATCAGCGCGAGTCGACGGCTATGCAACGGTCTGCGGGGCGATTCACCCTTCGAGCTCGATGTCGGGCCCGCTTGCCCCGCCTCGCCCGGCGGAGGTTCGCGAGGGTCATCAGTGGTGACGGTCGTCCACTGCGAGCCGTCCCAGTAGCGAAAGCGCCCAGGGACCCCCGCGGGGTCGGGGTGCCAGCCAGCCGAGCCTTCTGGCATATCCCGCTACCTGAGCGGCGGTGGGCTTGACCGCACTGGCATCGGGCAGCGGAGCGAGGTCACTTCAGCGACCTTCACGCCAGCCGTTGGTGATCGGCAACCGCCGGTCGCGGCCGAATGCCTTGAAGCTGATCTTGGTGCCGGGCGGGTACTGCCGTCGCTTGTACTCGGCGCGATCGACCATTCGGATCACCCGATCTGCCAAATCCGGGTCGAAGCCCATCGCCACGATCTCCTCGTGACCGGCGTCGCCTTCGACGTAGTCGTCCAGGACATCGTCGAGCAGCTCGTACGGGGGCAGCGAGTCAGTGTCCTTCTGACCCGGCCGCAGTTCGGCGCTCGGCTCCTTGGTGATCGAGTTTTCGGGGATCGGCGGAGTCTCCCCGCGCTGCAGCGCCTGCTCGTTTCGCCACCGCGCCAACCTCCACACCCATGTCTTCGGCACGTCCTTGATCGGCGCATACCCGCCGACCGCATCGCCGTAGATGGTGCTGTAGCCGACGGCCAGCTCGCTCTTGTTGCCGCACGCCAAAACGATCGAGGGTGGATGCTGGTTGGATTCGGCCATCCAGATCACGGCACGGATCCGGGCCTGCAGATTTTCGGCGGCGACACCGTCGATGTCGATCATCTGATGGAAGGCCCCGACAGCTGGGGCGATCGGCACCGTCATGAAATGCAAGCCGGTGCGTGCCGCCAGATCAGCGGCGTCGCTCTTGGAGTGCTCCGATGAGTAGGCGCTGGGATTGGAGATGCCGTAGACCTGGTCTGCGCCCAGCGCGTCACAGGCCAAGGTCGCCACCAGCGAGGAATCGATGCCGCCCGACAGACCAAGATAGACCCGCTCGATCCCGTTCTTGTGACAGTAGTCGCGTAAGCCCATGACCAGCGCGAGATACACCTCGGCCATCGCCTCGAGTGGTCGGGCGATAGTCGGCGTGATCAACTTCGCCGGAGGCTCCCCGGCGTCGGAGAGCTGATGGCGTCGAATGATCATGCCGCTCTCGCCGGGCTCGGCCGGAACCGTACCTTCGGCAAGTTCGCTCTGCAGCGGGGCAGTGCCCGGGGCAAGATCAAGATCGGCGACCACAAGATCCTCGACGAACTGCATTGTGCGTTCCACGATCGTGCCGTCCTCGCGAGCGATCATCGTGTCACCGTCGAAGACCAGTTCGTCCTGACCACCGACGAGATTGACATAGGCAAGCGGGCAGCCCGCCTCCTGGGCTCGCCGTCTGACCAGGTCGCCGCGTACGTCGTCCTTGTCGCGCTCGTACGGGCTGGCGTTGATCACTGCCAGCAAGCCCGCGCCAGCCTCGGCAGTGGCGGCCACCGGCCCGCCGTCTTGCCAGAGGTCCTCACAGATGGCAAGGGCAACATCGATTCCGCGGATACGCAGCACGTGGAGTTCGTTGCCGGGCTTGAAATAGCGGAACTCGTCGAACACCCCGTAGTTGGGCAGGTGATGCTTCGCGTAGGAACACACCACCCGACCCTGGTGCAGGACAGCGGCGACGTTTTGTGGGTGCCCGGCCTTGGGATGGTCGGGTTCGTTGGTACGGTCCAGGTACCCGACGACGGCGACAAGATCACCAAGCCCCGCGTCGAGCAGCCGGGCGGCGAGTCGAGTGATCGAGGTCCGGGACGCCTCCACGAAGCTGCGGCGCAGAGCAAGATCCTCGACCGGGTAGCCGGTGAGCATCATCTCGGGAAACAGCACCAGATGCGCGCCGGCGTCGACCGCTTGCTTTGACCAGTCCATAACAAGATCGGCGTTGGCTGAGATGTCACCGACGGTGGCATTCACCTGGGCCATGGCGATCCGTAGATGAGGCACGCCACGAGACTACGACGCGACGCTAGGGCCTTTCACCCCTGAGCACGTGCCCGAGGGGCCGCGGCACCGTAACGCTGCTGTTACATCGTGGACGGCAGACTGGCCCACGTGGACAAGCAGACCGAGTTCGTGTTGCGGGCGATCGAAGAGCGCGATGTGCGCTTCGTCCGCATGTGGTTTACCGATGTTCTTGGGTTTCTGAAATCGGTCGCCGTTGCGCCCGCTGAGCTCGAGGGGGCTTTCGCCGAAGGCATGGGTTTCGACGGTTCGGCGATCGAGGGCTTCGCCCGGGTCTATGAGTCCGACATGCTGGCACACCCCGACCCTGCGACCTTCCAGGTACTTCCGTGGCGCGACAGCAGCCCAGCCACGGCGCGGATGTTCTGCGACATCACAATGCCCGACGGCTCGCCGTCGTATGCAGACCCGCGGTATGTCTTGAAGCGGGCGCTCAAGAAGGCCGCTGATCTTGGATTCACCTTCTACACCCACCCCGAGGTGGAGTTCTTCCTCTTCAAGGACCCGATCGAGGCAGGCAAGGCCCCGGTACCGGTGGATCAGTCGGGCTATTTCGATCACACGCCGCAAAGCCTGGGCAGCGACTTCCGGCGGCGTGCGATCACCATGCTGGAGCAGATGGGAATCTCGGTCGAGTACTCCCATCACGAAGGCGCACCCGGCCAGCAGGAGATTGACCTGCGCTATGCCGACGCGCTCTCTACGGCCGACAACCTCATGACCTTCCGTGTCGTCGTCAAGGAGGTTGCGCTGTCTCAAGGCATTCACGCCTCATTCATGCCCAAGCCGTTCACCGAACACGCGGGCTCTGGCATGCACACGCACATGTCGCTCTTCGAGGGTGACACGAATGCCTTCTACGACGCGAGCGCGGAACATCACCTGTCCAAGATCGGGCGTTACTTCATTGCTGGTCTGCTCCGTCATGCTGCCGAGATCACCGCGGTGACCAACCAATGGACCAACTCCTACAAACGGCTGGCGGGCGGTGGTGAAGCGCCCAGCTACATCTGCTGGGGTCGTAACAACCGCTCCGCGCTCGTCCGGGTGCCGATGTACAAGCCGAACAAGGGATCCTCGGCCCGGGTGGAATTGCGCAACATCGACTCCGCTGCCAACCCGTACCTTGCGTTTGCGCTCATCTTGGCAACGGGGCTGGCAGGGATCGAGGGTGAATACGAGCTGCCTGAGGGTGCGGAGGACGACGTCTGGTCTTTGACCGAACGAGAACGCCAGGCGCTGGGGATCTCGCCGCTGCCGCGCAACCTGGACGAGGCCATCCACAAGATGGAGCAGTCCGAGCTGGTTGCCGAAACGCTCGGCGAGCACGTCTTCGACTTCTTCCTGCGCAACAAGCGTGCGGAGTTCGAGGAGTACCGGCGGCAGGTGACTCCGTTGGAGCTGACCCGGCTCCTTCCCGTGCTCTAGTTACCCGACAAGTCGGCCTAGATGTAGGCGCGCCGTGCCGGGGACGATTCGCCGCACGGGCAGGACTGGTCGGGACGATCTGCATAGATGACGGTTCCGCAGTTCGGACACCGCTGACCCTGCGGATTGAGGTGATGAGGCACCCAGACTCCGGTATGCCAGGCCGCGCCGAAGTCCGTCTGCAACATCTGTCGTACCGCGGCCTTGTGCTGAGCATTGGTTCTGAGCTGGCCCAAGGTTTCCGGATCGTCCCAGAGGGTGAGCGTGTAGAGGCGTTCCGCAATGACGATCCCTACCCAGCCGAGGAAACCGGGCACTCGTGCCATCTCAGCGACGATTGCCCGGCTCCGCTGCCTCACATCCTCTGCTTCGGCTTCAGAACGGACCTCGATCCAGGTCATGGCGAGAGCGCCAGGAACGCTGGTGTTGGAGGAGCGGAACCGTACAGAGGTGCCGAACGCCAAGGGCCCGACGCTGGTCGGCTGAACAGCGACTTGTGCGCCTAGCTGCTCGATGAGGGTTCGCTGGTCAAAGTAGCCCTCGACTGAGAGCAGTCCCTTGTCACCGACGCTGATCACGTCGACACCGGGCAGCTTGATGCGCGCCTCGGTTGGCGGCAGCCCGTTGAGTGGGCCGGTCTGCGTGCCTGTCATGGTCCACTGCGCGACGACGCATGATCCATCGATAGCTGTGATGTCGAGTTCGAAGCGTAAATCGGGAAAAGCATCGAACAGCCCGGACGCGTACGCGGTGATGCCGGGCGGAGCCAGCCGCCCTGAGACCGGATCCGTGTAACCTCCGTCCGGATCGAAGCAGGCGGCGATGGCATCGCCGTCGTGTGAGTTCCATGCGTCGAAGTACCGCTCCACGGGCTCGAGCAACGTCATCGATCCACCTCCGTACAGTCTGGCGACGTCTACGAGCTCGCCGCGTTCTGAAGAGGGTAGAAACGCGAGGGGTCAGGTTCCCAGGTCGAAAAGTGCTCGCTTACTGTCGAGTTGCGGTCGCACCGCGGGCTGTCGCCAAACCTTCGGTCCCGTACAACTCGCGCTGCCACAGCAGGTCTGCGACTCGCTTCGTGCCTGCCCGGAGGTGGGCGCGGTAGGTGCTGAATGGCAAACCGAGAAGGTCGGCAGCCTGCTCCTGGGTAGCGGCCGGGTTGAGAAATGTGCGGTACAGGGCCCGGTACAGCCGCTGATCGCGAGGATGAGTATTGAGTTCCTCCGAGCTGAGCCGCAACAACGTACGTAGCGTCTCGGTGGAGGACTGGTCCTGAGCGCGATCCGAGACCAGGCGTGAGGACAGTAGTGCGTTGCCAGCCAATTGGTCCGGCCGGGCGTAGTCGCGAAGGGCCTGGCGGACCGCTGCAACGAACTCGGGGTGAGAGAGCACCACAATCGGTCTTTGAGTTTCCAGGTCGTCGCCGTCGTCCGACGCTGTGGTGGTCAGCTCTCGATCTGCCATCTCGCGGAGCCAGGTCAGCGGAGGCTCCGCCCGCCAGTCATGGACAAAGACAGCGTAGGCGTGACCTCCGACGCTGAACTCCGCGCGGGGCGCGTGCTGCTGGCGTATATGTGCGAAGAAGGGTCCCCAACGATCGGGGTCCTCAATGGCGACGAAGGACCAAGACAGCCGTGACGTGCCGAGCCATTGCGTTGCGTTGATCATGTTGATGGCCTCCCAGAGGCCAGGGGTATCGCTGGGTACTGGAGTGGTACGACTCAACGCCCAGCGGCAGTACAACACCGGCTCATCCCGCCGCGGCGGTCCGAACTCCGCGACGTATCTCGTCGCGGCGGCCACAGCCGGGTCGACACTGCAATCCTCGTCGGTTGCCGCGGCCACCTCGAGCATGCAGACGAAGCCGATAACGTCGCCCGCTGCGTTGCGAAACAACGAAAATCCGCCGGGTTGTACACGCATCCAATGCCGCAGGATGTCCGTAGCTGCCGAGCCTTGTTGTGCTCGAACTATGTCAACCAGCAGCTCGTGATCATCAGGCCCCGCCGGGCTCAGGGTGACTTGTCCCAACATGTCCCACTGGTAGAGCGGTTGCATGATCGGGTTGTCGCGGTGCAGGAACAGCAGATCCGAGAAGGCCGATTGACGCTCAGCCATCGTGCCGCGCTGGAGCTGTCGGACGATTCCGCGACGCACGTCGTCGTGCAACTGCCGGTAGCGCTCCGGGCTCCTCCACTTCAGGTCCGCCTCGATCACGTCCCTCGTAAGGTCATGCGGAAACACGCCGGTCGGCCCGGACTCCATGAAGGAGAGGCTTCGGAGCCACTCGAACAGCGCGCTCGCATCGTTGATCATTAGCGCATCGGCGAGTCGGTCCTCCGTAGTGATCCGCAGATGCACGCACACCTCTAGCGCGCGGCGATGCAGCGGCGTGGGGACGTCATCGAGAAGCCGGCGCACCAGCGCCTGGACCACGTCGGGATGGCGAACTGTATAGCGTTCAGGCTGCAATCGATATAGGTCGGTCAGCAAGGACAGGGCCAGCGGGTTGCCATGTGTGAAGCCGAGGATCTCGGCTTGCCGTTGCTCCGGAATGCCCCGACTGGTCAAGTAGGCACGGCTTTCCTCAGGGCGGAAGTTGCGGAGTGGCAGCACCTGGAGGAAAGCTTCCCAACCCGGATCGGTCCGCCACTCGACGCTAGGCAGGTGCCGGCTCGCGATTGTGATCAGTGTTTGTGCCGGGAGGCTCGGCAAGTATTCCTCTCGCAGCCAGCCATCGAGCGGTTCCAGCCGTTCGTAGGTGTCGATGAAGAGCGCAAGGCCTGTGTGACCGGTGCTGTCTGCCTCGGGAAGCGTGCCGTCCGTGCCGAGGGCCGACTCGACGGCGGTGACAAAAGCCTGTGGTGAAAGCCCCACCGCACGGCCGTCGATGCGAGCGGTATGCCAGCCCGCTTCCCTGACGCGGCTGGCCCACGTCTGCATCAGGGCTGTCTTGCCAACTCCACCGAGCCCCGATAGCCACAGGACGGCGACAGGCTCCGGATGCTTCAAAGATGTTTCCAATGCCGCCAACTCCGCGGCACGCCCAATGAAGCGCCGCCGACCGGCTGCGGCGAGTGTGTCCGCCAGCCGTTCCGCATGTCCGGGATCTGGGTGCTCCATCTCGCTCCGACTTGTCAGAATTACAACACCATATTTGGTGCTCAGCTTCTGACAAGTTGGCGATCAGGAGAGTAGGGGCAGCACAGGCGCGAGGTTCGCGCGCAGACCGGATGCGTGGATGTGCCCCTCCGTCGCCGCATCGGTCCATGTCACACGGCCAGTCGCCAGGCGCAGGAAGGTCATGGGATCGGTCTCCACCACATTTGGCGGTGTGCCTCGGGTATGGGTCGGCCCGGGCTCACCTATTGCGCATTGCACGGCGGCGTATGGCGGCACCCGCACCTCGACTGAGCGGCCTGGGTTCTGCCCGGCGAGGATCCCCGCGAGAGTACGCGTGCACCGGGCGAGGGCGCTGCGCTGCAGCGCGGCGGGCGGCGCTTCCGGAACTGATCGATTGAGATCGTCGGTGTGTACGACCAACTCGACGATTCGAGTTGCCAGGAAATCCTCGATTGTGATCGGACCGCGTGGCGTGCTGATCACCTGCGACAGCCTGATACCCGCGTCGAGTCTGGTTGCAAGATCATCAATGGCCGACTCCAGCCGAGTCACAACCTCGGGGCCAGCGAGCCCCTCCGACGCCTCGAGAGTTCTTGCCATGATCATCTCGACGTCACGCCGATAGCGCGGGACGAACTCATGGATCGGCAGGGCCGCTTGCTTGGTCGGTTGACTCAAGGAACGCAGGAAGCCGGTGTGGATGAGCACGAGGTGACCGGTGAGCTGCCGCACACTCCAGTGCGGTAGCACGGTCGGGCGTTCAAAGGCCTCGGCCGGCAAGTCGCGTAACCAGCCCAGGACCGTTCGCGACTGCTCGAGTAAGGCCTGCTGCGGCCGTGCAGGTCCCGTTGCGTTCATTGACGACCTCCGCCGTGACGCTACCAAAGAGCAGTCACCCAAACCTTGGCACAGATCCAGGCGAGCGCGCTCAGTAGCATCGGGGACGATGATTCGGATCGAGACGACACAGGGCACGTTGGCGCGGCGCGGCTTCGTCGATGCAAAGGTGGCCGAGCGCGTCATCGACCGTTGGGACGACGCGTACGAGCCACTGCTGGACGTGCTCGCTCAGTCTGCCGATCCGGATCATGCTCTGCTGGCTCTGGACCGGCTGTGCGATCGTGTGCCGGAACTGCTGTCGCGGTTGACTGCTGCGCCAGTGCTGGCCCGTCAGTTGATCATGGTCCTGGGCGCCAGCAGCAGGCTGGCTCAGCACTTGATCGCTCATCCGGACCACATTGATCTGCTCGAGCGCGAGCTGGTCAAGACCTCTGCGGCCGCACTGCGGCAAGAGCTGCTGGAAGCGACGGGAGCCGACCCCGAAGCTGCGATACCGATAGCTACCGATCCCGCAGGCGACGAGCTGCGCATCGCCTATCGCGGAGCGCTGCTTCGGATTGCGGCCCGCGACGTGTGCGCGCCCGAGCCCCTCGAAGCGGTAGTCGACATAGCCGATGAACTCTCCGACCTGGCGGACGCCACTCTGGAGGCGGCGCTGTCGATCGGCCGACTCAAGCTCGGAGAGAACGCCTTGAAGACCCGGTTGGCGGTAGTCGCCCTCGGCAAATGCGGTGCCCAGGAGCTCAATTACGTCAGCGATGTCGATGTCTTGTTTGTCGCTGAGCCCGTGGTGGATTCCGATGGCGCCCCACTGGTCAGCAACGATCAAGCCGTACAGATCGCCACGCGTATGGCGGCAGAGATGACTCGGGTCTGTTCGGCGCATACTGCTGCGGGAACGATTTGGGAGGTGGATGCAGCGCTCCGGCCGGAGGGAAAGGCGGGGCAGCTGGTGCGTACCCTGTCCAGCCATCGGATCTACTACGAAAAGTGGGCCAAGACCTGGGAATTCCAGGCGATGCTCAAAGCTCGGCCAGCCGCCGGGGACCTGGAACTGGGGCAAGCCTTCGTTGATCTTGTGGCGCCGATGGTCTGGCGCGCCGCGGAACGGGAGAACTTCGTTGCCGATACCCAGGCGATGCGTAAGCGTGTGGTGGCACACATTCCGTCCCGCGATCAGGGTCGTGAGCTCAAGCTGGGGGAGGGCGGCTTGCGCGACGTCGAGTTCTCGGTCCAGCTGCTGCAGCTGGTGCATGGCCGGGTGGACGAGCGATTGCGGTCGCGCGCAACCCTGCCAACGCTGAAGATCTTGATCGACAACGGCTACGTGGGACGTGAGGACGGCAAGGGATTCGCTCTGGCCTATCGATTCCTGCGAACGCTCGAGCACCGCATCCAGCTCTACAATCTCCGGCGCACTCATCTGCTCCCGAACAATGATCATGATCTGCGGCGGCTGGGGCGGTCGCTCGGCTACAAAGACCCGGTGAAGGAGCTCCTCAGTACCTGGCGTCACACCGCCCAGCGGGTACGCCGGCTGCACGAGCGGCTCTTCTACTCTCCGCTGCTTGACACGGTCGCCAAGATCCCGTCGAACGAACTCAGGCTGGCCCCCGACGCAGCCCTCGACCGGCTCAAGGCGCTGGGTTACGCCGACCCCACAGCCGCGCTACGGCATATCGCAGCACTCAGTCAGGGCGTAACCAGGCAGGCTGAGATTCAGCGTCAGCTGTTGCCGGCAATGCTCGGCTGGTTCGCGGAGGCGCCAAATCCTGATCATGGTCTGCTGGCGTTCCGTCAGGTGTCGGAGGCGTTGGGGACTACTCCCTGGTACCTGCGGGCGCTACGCGACGAAGGCGCGATGGCCGAGCGGCTGGCCCGCGTCCTCGCCTCCAGCCGATACGCGGTGGAGCTGCTCAAGCGAGCGCCGCAGACAGTTCAGATGCTTGCCGATGATCAAGAGCTGCAACCTCGATCACTGGCCGAGCTGATGGCGGAGATGCATGCGGCCGCCGGCAGGCAGAGCAGCAGCGTCGGGGCAGTCGAGGCGATCCGCGCGATTCGTCGGCGAGAGCTTTTCCGGGTCGCGGCCGGGGATCTGCTCGGGGTGAACGACGTGCTCAGCGTCGGCGCGGCCCTTACCGACCTGGCGTCGGCGACGATCGATGCCACTCTGGCGGTCGCGCGGGAGGCTTCCAGGGAACCCGTGCCACGGATCGCGGTGATCGCGATGGGTCGCTGGGGCGGCCGTGAAATGTCGTACGCCTCGGACGCCGACGCCATATTCGTCATGGAGGACGCCAATAACGGCGACGGCGATCCCACAAAGGTTGCGACCTCGGTGATCAACGAGATGCGGACCTTGCTGACCCGACCGAGCGCCGATCCGTCACTGAGCATCGATGCCGATCTACGCCCGGAGGGTAAGGGCGGTGCGCTCATTCGCTCGCTCACCGCATACCGCAATTACTACAGCCGTTGGTCCTCAACATGGGAGCTGCAGGCGTTGGTCCGCGCGGACGCGCTCGCGGGTGACGGGGAGCTCGGCAAGGCCCTCATGGATGAGATCGATGCCCATCGGTGGCCGGAAGACGGCCTGAGTGCATCGCAGCTGACCGAGATCCGCAAGCTCAAGGCGCGGGTGGAAGCCGAGCGTTTGCCGAGGGGTGCTGACCCGGCCAAGCACACCAAACTGGGGCCTGGTGGTATCGCCGATGTTGAGTGGACCGTGCAGCTGCTCCAGCTGCAACATGCCTATCGGCTCCCGGCTCTCCGCTCCACACAGTCGATCGTTGCCCTCCGAGCCGCGCGGGACGCTGGAGTCATTGACGGGATGGACGCGGGGCACTTGGAGGCGGCTTGGACCTTCGCCGGTCGGATTCGCAATCAGATCATGTTGATGCGCGGTCGTGGTTCAGATTCGCTGCCCAGCGACAACCGCGAGCTGGCGAGTCTGGCTGAGCTGCTCGGGTACGGCCCGGGGGAGTCCTCTCATCTGTTGGCCGACTACCGGCGGGTGACGCGCCGAGCCAGGAAGGTTGTGGAGCAAGTCTTCTGGGGGGTCAAGCAGTAGTCGAATTGATTGCCCGCTCCGCTCCGGCGCGGATCACGCTCTGAGGCCGCGGTGATCGGCCAGGACGTAGAGCGTGTGATGACCCAGCGAGTAGCGAGGCCGTGATTGCTTTGCGGTAGGCCTGCAGCGTGGCCGCCGCCGTATTGTCCCAGCTGAACGTCGAGGCGTGTGCTGCCGCGTTGGCACCCATCTTGATCATCTCGTCATGATCATCGAGGATTTCAGCGAGAGCATCAGCCCACTCGCGTTCGTCATGCCCCTTCACGAGTAGTCCGCTGTACTGATCGCGAACGGTGTGGCGCAGGCCGCCGACATCGGCCGCCACCACGGGGCGACCGCACGCTTGTGCCTCCAGTGCGACAAGTCCGAAGGACTCGTTGTACGACGGCACCGCGACTACATCGGACACGCAGTACCAACGGAAGAGCTCCGAGCGCTCCGAGTGCGGTCGGAAGTCCACCATGTCCGCGATACCGTGATCAACGGCCAGCGGGCCGAGCGTCTTGGACCACTCGGGGTCGGAGCCACTCGGGCCACCGATGATGATCAGCTGCAACTGATCACGGCGCGCAGGATCGCGCCGCACCAGCTCCGCCACCGCCTTGATCAACACGTCGGGCGCCTTCAGCGGTTGGATGCGGCCCACGAACAAGATCACCTGAATGTCCTGTGCAACGCCGAAGTGGGCTCGCGATTTGGGCTGGTTGCAGGGATGAAATGTGTGCAAGTCGACACCCGGCGGCACGATCATGATCTGCGAGTCGCGGGCGCCGTAGTGGCTGCGGAGTTCAGCTGCTTCGTCGCTGGTGCTGGCTGTCAGCACGTCGGCTTCGCGGACGATTGCGGCCTCGCCGCGCTGCCGTACGTCTGGTTCGGCCGACTGGCCTCCTCCGAGATTGGAATTCTTCACTCGGGCCATCGTGTGCATGGTGTGCACGAGCGGGATGCAGCGGCTCCGTTTCAGCTGCAAACCGACCGCACCGGAGAGCCAGTAGTGGGAATGAATCAGATCATGATCATCAAGCCGAGCTTCCAGCTGAGCGGTGAACTCCTTGGTCAGTGCGGGCAATGCTTCCTTGTCCACCGGTTCCGCGGGCCCAGCCTGGAGGTGAATCACTCGTGTGTGCTCATGGACATCGACGATGTCAGGGACATCGCGTGCGTCCCGCCGGGTGAAGACATCCACCTTCAGCCCACGCTCGCCCAGCCGTCGCGCCAGCTCCGCGACGTATACGTTGAGGCCTCCCGCATCGCCGACGCCCGGCGTGGCCAACGGCGACGTGTGCATACTGATCATCGCCACTCGATGGGGATACTCCACGCCTGCGTGCACTCTTGCCTCCGCTGCGAGGCTACAGGCGAGTCCTAGCCGGTGGTGTGGAAAGTGATCGATTACCTACTGACGAGGACTAGCGCGGCTACGGCGAAGGTGAGGCCGGCCAGCTGAATGGCACGTAGCCGTTCGTGCTCGATGATCAGGGCCAAGATCACTGTCGTCACCGGGTAGAGCGCGGCGATGGGAGCGACGACGCTGAGCTCTCCGCCGCGAGTGGCCAGGAGGTAGAGCACGTTCGCGGTCATGTCGCATAGGCCGGCCACGGCTGTCCAGCGCAGCGTGGCGTTACGAGGCCAGGGTCCCGGTCGCGTCATCAGGAGAAGCAGGGCAACGATAACGAGCGAGCTGATTTGAGAACCCGCGATCGGCCACAGGCCCGCTGAGCCGCCGGCTGCCCGACCTGCGACCGCGAGCAGGATGAAGAACAGCGCGAAACCGACTCCAGCGCCGAGCGCAGCGGCGACAAGTCTCCGGGTGACTACCTGATGATGCCCGGGCGGGCGTGGTGCAACGCTCACCAGCGCGATTGCCAGCAGGGCGCAGCCGACACCAAGCAGTCGTGACGCAGAGGGACGCTCGCCGGCGACGAGGCCGACGACAACTGGAATGGCGGCCGAGGTGACGCCAGTCACTGGCGCGACGACGGTCATCGCGCCTGCCGCGAGCGCGCGGTAGAACAAGACCAGGCCGACGACGCCCGCGATACCGGCCAGGGCACCCCAGGTAAGGCCAATGGCCGTCACCGGAACGTACATCGCGACCAGATAGATCACCAGGAGCGGCAGGCTCAGCAGCTTTGACACCCAGACAACGGGGAGCACGGCTGCCCGCTGGGTTGCCTTGCCGCCTGAGAAATCGCCGACGCCCCAGATCAGTCCCGATAGGGCGGCGAGCGCGACAGACAGCACCCAGGCACCCTAATGCCCGTGCAGCAGATCGGTAACGACGGACTGGTCGACTCGAGGCGTATCGCGAGTCGGCGCTGTCGGCGGCATTCGCTACTCAGGTACGACGCCTGGGGCCCTCTCGGCTGTTCGCGATTTCGAGGAGCACGTCAGCGTGACATTGATCCACTGAACGGCTAGCGCATGAGCAGGCGTGGTAGTCGGTAGCTGATCCGGTGGATCACTTTGGCACTGACCCGGACGTGCTCGTCGGAATCCCAGCTGAAGTCGAAGGCGTTGGCGAGCCGGTTCATGATGTTGAAGATCAGGTTGACGTGGAGCGCGTCAACGATGGCCTCATCCGGCACCCCAGCGGCCCGCACCGCTTCGACGTCTGCGCCCGCGACCAGGTCGGGCGTCCGAGTGACTTTCTCCAGCAGCGGCAGAACCGCTGCGACCTCCGGGCGCATCGACTCGGAGTCGTTGACATCAATCGCGCCGCCGGACTCCACTCTTGTCGTCTCAGTGTGTATCCGCACACAGAACGGGCACTCGTTCAGGCGCGAGGTGAACACCGCGAAGTATTCGCGCTCGGCCGGAGTCCAAAACGACTGCCCGCGAAGGACCTCAGGGCCCAAGCTGAGCACGGGGTCGCCGAAAAACTGCGGCCGGTAGAGCGCCATCTGGGCGACCGCATCGATGCGCTGGCGAGAAAGCGCCCGGACGAGCCGAATGAACATCCGGGCCCGCAGCCGATGCCCGTGCTCAAGGACCGACGGCCGCATCGTCACGCCGTCCCGCGGATCGCACGCATCCCCGCGCTGAGTCGCTGCAGGGCAGCGCCAACCGCCGCCGCGACCGTAATCTCGAAGATGGCATCGTCGCTTAGCCCCGCTGCGGTGAGCTCATCCAAGTCGGAGTCGGTGATGCGATACGACCGGTCGCGCACCATTTCGGCATACGAACCGATCGGGTCAGACAGCTGGCCGCCGCTGCCAGCCGATACGCGAACGGCCAACTCGGTGGACCCAGGGGACTCGAAGACCGCGTGACGCAACGCCTCGACCTCAGCCGCGTGCCGGTCGGTCGGGTCCTCGCCAGCATCGGCCTGATGCGATCTTCCCATTGCTCTCCTATTACCTCACCTTGCTACTGGCCTGTGCCTGTCGGGGTCGGCGGTCCGGGCTGGTGACACCAACCGGCTCGCCACCGCAACGGCCGATTCGCAGCCGTGCGCACCTCATTGCCTCGGAGGCGTGGCTCGTATTGGGCAAAGAAATCTCGGTGACAAGATCATCTGCGTCCAGGTTGCCGGACGAGGTGGCCGCAAGAGGGTGGAGACGGTGCGCACCTGGGGCTCAACCACGAATGCGGTCTTGGCGCTGCGCGAGCATCTGATCAACGAACAGGTCACTTTGGTGGTGATGGAGGCGACCGGGGACTACTGGAAGCCGTTTACTATCTGCTCGAAGACGCTGACTTTGGGGTGATGCTGGTCAACGCCCGGCAGGTGAAGAACCTGCCTGGCCGCAAGAGCGACGTCTCCGATGCTGCCTGGCTAGCCCATGCCGTCGTCGTAGCCTGTCCGAATGGTTGACGGGGCGCACGACAAGTCAGCCGACGACCAACTGCAGTTTCAGCCCACTTCAACGACATGAGCACTGATGTAGTCGCTACCCAGAGCGCGCGCTGCTGCGACCCTGTGGTGGCCGTCGAGAACGTAGTACTCCCCGTGCCAAGCCCAGACTTCGATGGGCGGGAGCGGCTCACCTTCGCGCATGACGACCAGGATGCTGCCCAGGCGGACGCGGGCTCGGTCACTGACGGGCCGGAACTTCCGGTCGAACCGTTGCGATGCGCCGTCGACAGAACCGACGATGCTGGCAACCGGGATGAGCTGTTCGCCTACCTCCCTAAAGTTCCGGTAGTCGTGCGTGAGCATCCCGCAGAACACGGAAGGGTTGAGCGTCCGTGGCGGCCCAGCAGGTTGGTCACTCGGGCACCGTACTGCTTCCCCCGGAGCCGATCGAAGTCGAACATGCTGTCCACGCGGGCGTATCCAGTGCCCGAAGTCGTGTGTGGGCCTGCAACCACTCGCTCGAGGAGGAGGATGCCTCCGACCACGGCCAGGATGCCCACGAGGTAGTAGAGGAACTCGCTCAACATCAGGGCCACTCACCTCTGAACAAACCCTTCTCCATGGACACCCGAGCTGGGTGCTCTCCCAGAGTCTTCGTGGATTGAACGTCGTCCAGCGAAAACTCATTCCTCCGTCCTCTGACGCTAGTCACGGCTGTGAGCTGCTCGCGTGATCAACAAGGCTCGAACCGCGGAGAAGACCTGCTACGACCTAATGGGACGCTTCTATGTCGCGTCAAGTGGTCGTGGACAGCGCCTCAAGTTGGCGAAACAGTTGTCGGGCGATGTAGCGCTTGAGTTCTCTAAGTCAAGTTGATCGCATCGGGGTTCCTCCGCGTTTAATGGTGAGCCGGTGCTCGGCGCGGTCAAGGTCGTTCAGCCGTGGGGTGCTCCATCTTGACCGCGCCTGCGCGCCGGCAATGTTGGCTGGTGGCGGAGGAACCGGGCGGGTATGAGGACGTGGAAGTGCGGTGACGGCTGGGATCGTAGGGCTGTTGTGTGGTCCAGCAGGCCCAGATGACGCGGAGCCAGGCGCGGGCGACGATGCGGGTGGCGTGCGGGTTGCGTTTTCCTCGTGCCCGGGCGTCGGCGTAGAGTGCGGCGGCCCAGTCGTCTTGCATTCGAGCGTTGTGAGCGAAGCTGGTGATGGCCTTGCGGGCGCGGGTATTCGCGGCCCAGCGGAAGTAGACGCCGCGGGTCTGGCCGGAGGAACGGGTGACAGGCGCCGCGCCGCATTCGGTCGCGGCTTGTTCGGCACTGTCCACCCGGTCGAGGATCGGACCGACTTCGGCGAGCAACTGTGCCAGGTTGATCATGCCGACCCCGGGCAGATTTTCGAACAGGTTGCTCCGCGGATGGGCGACAACTCGGACGGCGATCAGACGCTCAACATCGCTGATGACCGTTTGCAGCGTCTTCAGCAATATGACCTGCGCGGTGACTATCGCTGCCGGCGTGGCCGGCGGTAAACCAACTGGGGCCACGGGCGCGGCGCGGAGTCGGCTCAGCAACTCGGCCGGGCTCTTCCCGCCCCGGTAGGCGTGTCGCCGACAAAACGCCGCCATCCGCGCTTCGCCGAGGTGGGCCGCTGACGTCGGTGTGGGGTAGTCGGTCAGAAACGCCAACGCGATCTGAGAAGCCAACGACATGAACAACTGCTTGGGTCCGGGCCAGTAGGTGTCCAAGATGGCGGTGAGCTGGTTGGTCGCCGCCGTGCGTGCCCGGACCTGATCATCACGGAGCCGGACCAGCGCCTGCAGTTCGTGCAAGCCGGGATCGGTCGGTGTTAACCGCCGGAGCCGGTGACCGTCGGTGCGCAGATAGTCGGCGAGCTTGTAGCTGTCACCTGGATCAGACTTCGCCCCGGAAGCTCCCCACCGCGGACGGGCAGCGTAAAAGGCGGTGGGATGCACCGGCACCACCGGATGGCCGGCAGCCAGCAGCCGGTCGACGATCAGACCGCTAGTGCGCTCAATGATCACCGGCACCTCGGCGGCCGATCCGTGCCGTGCCAGCCGGTCCAATGTGGTCACCCACCCCGTCTCCGAGTGCGGGAACGCCCACCGGTCAAGCACCCCACCTGCCTCATCGAGCACGGTGACGTCGTGGGCTCGGCTGGCCCAATCGAAACCGACGTAGTTCATCACTAGCCTCCTGTTGGAGTTGGTGGTTGACTCCAACGGTGTCGAGGCCCTTTGCCGGTTCCTCATTGTTCGGCCCTCGGTCGGGCATGTCCCTAACGCCGGTCTAGGGCCCCGGCGCATCGAGGGTGGCAGCACTAAAACTGGCCGTCACAGCGGCTCGGCAACGAGGCCATCCCCCGACACGACCGAGAAGCCACGGTCAAGCCCAATACCTGGCCGCATCACCGATACTTCCCCAATGAGGCACCGCTTGATGTCGCGGATGGTCTTGCCCTGGGCGAGGCGACGCTGGACGTAATCCTTTGTGGCGCTGTCTTGGCGCATTCTGACCAGCACGATGGTGTGGAGCGCGCGGTTGAGCTGTCGATCTCCCGACCTGTTCAGTCGGTGGCGGGTGACCGTCCCCGACGAGGCCTCGATGGGCGCGGCACCGCCGAGCTTGGCGAAGGCAGCCTCGGAACGGATTCGTCCGTGATGGGACCAGGAGGTGATGACCTGACCGGCCACGACTGGGCCGATGCCCAACTGGCCGAGGAGCTCGGGGGCGAGCCGACGGACCAGCCTGTCGAGCTGCACCTCAAGTTCGGCGGCCTCCCGCTCGCAGGCGAGCGCCCGACGTGCGGTGGAGCGCATAGCCAGCACGGTGGCGGACTCCTCCACGCTTCGGTGTGATGAGTCGCGCAGCCCGGCGCAGGTTTGCAGAAGCTGTCCCAACGGCAACGTCCGGAGCCGCTCGCGAAGACCGTCAGGGGCGCTGGTGACCAGCGCGTGCAGAGCCGAGATGGCCCGGGTCCGGAACGTGACCGCCTGCGCGCGGGTGGCCAGCAGCACCCGGATGGCTTCCCGGTCTCCGCGGCGGCGCGGCTCGCTGAGGCCGACACCGGCGAGCGCCTGCCGGGCCGCTCGCACAGCGTCGATATCGTCGCTCTTCACCCCGCCACGACGTGCCGGCCGTTGCGGGCGGTCGACCTCAACGACCCGCTCGCAGCGAGCCAGCAGTGCCGTGGTCAGTCCGGCACCGAAGCTCCCGGTGCCTTCGATGGCCCACAACGTCGCGTCGTGGCGCCGCCCGAAGCCGATCAGCTGGCGGTAGCCAGCCGGATCGGTGGGAACCGTCACATGTTCAAGGACAGCGCCCGTCGCGCTGACCGCCGCCGCGGTGTGGGTGTCGTTATGGGTGTCGACGCCGATGACGACGTCAAGATCTCGATGGAGGGCCAGCATGCAGTTCGCTCCTTTGGGTGAGGGGACATCGATCCCGGCCCGAGCGACGTTGCGGCAAGACTGTGATGAGCCACACCCGGAGGCGGACAAGCTTCTGATCAGGCCAACACGACAGCCGGGTCCGGTGCCGGCAGCAAGGACGGACAAGTCCCATTAAGGGCACCATCAGCTGGGCCGATCAGTTTTTGGGTCACGTCTTTGCCGCCGGCACCAGTCTCGGACGACGCGTCGCGAAACCGGTGGATCCAGACTCACAATCAGTGCTCAAACCCGGCACGACATCCCACCAGCACTACCGGCCCCCTCACCAACCGCCGGGGCACGATCTAGTCATAGACCTCAAACAAGGCCAGGGAAAACAAAGTGCTCACCGGCAGCCGGCTCGGGACAACAGCATGCCGGAAAGGCCGCCATTGCAGTCCCATTAGGGAATATGGTGGTGGGCGATACTGGGTTCGAACCAGTGACGTTGAACTTGTGGCGACACTGAGTTTTGAGCGTGAAATCGGCCTCTGACTAGCATCTATGCGGAACAGTAACGCCTCAGCGACACTGACGCAAGCGGACACACACGGACAGAAAAGCACTGTAATGTTGCGCATATGTTGCGCAAAATCAGAGCTGATCATGGCTAGGCGCCGGTCCTTCGGGCGCTCCGGCAGGGCCGCTCCAAACGTTGGGAGGCCGCCTACATCGGACCCGACAACGCCCTGCACCACGCACCCGCACCTTTGTCGCCAAGATCGACGCCGAAGCCTGGCTCGCCGAGGACGGCGGCTGATCTCGGTCGGCGCCTGGACGCCACCGGAGCACCGCGACGCCCTCACCGTCAACGTCACGCTTGCCGCATACGCGAAGCCGTGGCTGGCCGACCGCACACTGAAGCCACGCACCCGCGATCACTACCAGTCCGCTGCTGGATCGGCTGATCCTCCCTGCCTTGGCGACAAGCCACTCAGGGCGCTCACACCGGTTGTCATCCGCGCCTGGCACGCCGAACTAGGGACGCAAGACGCCGACGCTCAGAGCGCACGCCTACGGCCTGCTGCGCACCATCCTCGGGTCCGCCGTAGCATGACGGCCTGATCACCGCGAACCCGTGCCACATCCGCGGCGCCGGCAACTCCAAACGCGTCCACAAGATCAAGCCGCTCACGCTGCCCGAGCTCGAGGCGCTGGTTGCTGCCATGCCCGAGCGTCAGCGGCTGATGGTCCTGCTCGCGGCCTGGTGTGGTCTGCGGTTCGGTGAGCTACCGAGCTACGCCGCTAGCGACATCGACATGAGGAACGGCCGGATCAAGATCCGTCGCGCCGTCGTCCATGTGGACGGCAAGGCGATCGTCGGCGACACCGAAGAGTGACGCCGGTACCCGTGACGTGGCCATCCCGCCGCACCTGTTGCCTGTCGTTAAGGCCCATATCGCGATCATGCCGAGTTTGGCCGGGATGGCCGGCTGTTTCCCGCGAAGGGGGGGCCACCTAGCACCAGTCCAGTGTACGGCCGGGCACCGACCAGGACACGCACCGGTTGGGGGTTCTAGCCGCCCGAGCGGCCGCCAAGCGACCCGACCTGAGATTCCACGACCTGAGACACACCGGCGCCGTGTTGGCTGCAGCTACGGGCGCCACTTTGGCCGAACTGATGGCCCGGCTCGGCCATTCCACCCAAGGCGCGGCGCTCCGCTATCAACACGCTGCGGCGGATCGAGACCTCGAGATTGCGCGCCGATTGTCGGCGATGGCGGAATGAACAGAATTCGTAATTCCAGCTTGGCGCAAGCCGGACTCTCGGGTAATCTTTAGCTCCACAAAAACATAGAAGAGCCAAGCCGAATCTGCAGCGGCAAAATGCAGAAGAGAGACTTGGTTTTTTTATGCCCTCAACACCTGCCCGCCGATACGCATCCCTGGCTAAAGCCGCGGAATACGCCGACTGCAACGAGCGCACATTACGCCGGCATATCGCCTCAGGTGAACTCACCGGCTATCGGCTCGGACGCGTCTACCGTGTAGACCTTAACGAACTCGACGCGTGGCTGACGTTGTCCCGACCGTGAAGGCCGGGTGAGCCATGAGACCACCAGACAGCCGAAGAGGGCGCCCCCTAGCCGGAAATCGCCCTCCACGGATATTGCTGCAGCAAGCGTAACGCAGCCGGGGCGGTCGTCGTGATGACCGAATCCATCGAATTCCGCTATCGGACACGCCTCTGGCGACTGAGCTCGAATTCGCTCAGAGCTCAGTGAACTGTTTGGCATGCCATTGGTCGCCTGCCCGCCGACACCCGGCGACGAGTTCCACTATCCGCCAGGCGACCGCGACGACCTCACCGCATCCGACAACGCTAAACCAGCTAGACAGGCTCCACCCGGCTGGGCGAGTCATGGGCCAGAACCGGCGGCACAAGTCGCAGTAGTTGATGTCGACCCGCGAACGGTGGCGACATCGAGAAAACCAGGCAACTACTCGACCGGCCTCGGATGTGCGCATCTTCGCTCGAGTGGAGACACCAGCGACCGCTGAAGCGGCAGGCACGCACTTCTACATCGCTGGACATCCCGAACTGCCCAGCTGCTCGAACCTCAGACGGCTGGCCCGGCATCGATGTTTTGTCGTACGGGAAACTCGTATTCCTGCCCGGCACCCAACGCCCCAAATACAACGGCGCCGGATACCGCATTGTTTTCGACAACCTCGAAGCGCTCGCCGACGGCGGCGACCCCGACGGTGCTGAGGCGTTCGCCGATTGGGTTGCTGAGCATCGCGCCGGCCAACGTGAACAATTCGAAACTTCCTACCATGGACAGGCGGTGAACCTGATACCCGACAAGCCCAATACCTGGCGAAGATGCTCGACGGAATCCATGGCGACCTATCTGCAATGGGCAAAGACTCCGGCCGCAACACGCTGTCTACAACAAGGCGATGAAGTGCGGCAACTACATCGCCGGCGCCGGACTCAACGAAAAGACAGCAACCGAAGCGCTGCTCGACGCCAGCCACAAAAACGGGCTGGTACGCGAAGATGGCGAAGAGTCAGTTAAAGCCTCGATTCGCTCCGGCATCAAAAACGGGAAAGCGAAACCGCGGGCGGTACCGCCACCCAAAGAATCGAACGGGGCGGCTCCACGTGGAGCGGCCTTGCCTGAGACGAAGGGATACAGACCAAACCCGAAAGCTGCGCTCGCCGCCCTTATAACCGACCTGCGATGCTGGCAAGACCTGCCCGACCCTGGCCACATCGTCAACGCCTTGGCAGCGGCAGCAACCCGCAAACACGAAGGCGAAGCCTGCTGGCTACTCCTCGTCGCGCCCCCATCCTCAGGCAAGACCGAAGGCGTGCGGCTACCTCGACAACATTGCCGATGCCCGACTCGACGAAGTCACCGCTGCAGGCCTGCTCAGCTGGACAAAAGGCAGGAACCCGCGACCAACAGGCTTGCTCACTCGAATCCCAAGGGAAGCGCTCATCACCTTCGGTGACCTGTCCAGCCTGCTGGCCACTTCCGACCGAGGCGGACGCGACCAAGTCTTCGCGCTGCTGCGGAAAGCGTACGACGGCTACGCATACCGCGACCAATCCTCACCAAACGGTGATCGATTGGAATGGTCGGGGCGCCTTACCGTGGTCGCGTGCGTCACAGGCATTATCGACAGGTACGCCGCACACGCCGACCAACTAGGCCCGCGCTGGCTCTACGACCGCATCCCCGAACGGTCCATCGAAACTAAACAGAAGGCCGCCAAGCGGGCCAGGCGCGGGGGACTTGAAGGGCACCGCAAGCAAGCCCGCGAAGCCGTAGCAGGGTTGCTGTCAAGCCTGCCCGACAAGCTTCCCGAGCTACCTGATGCGGTCTGGGATGCAATCGAAGATGCCGCACTAGTCACCGCATGGGGGAGAGGCGCCGTACCGCGTAACGGCTACGGACGACGAGAAATCGAAGGCATCCCCGTCGTTGAAGAACCCATGCGGCTCGTGCAACAACTCGGGGCGCTCGCACGGGGAATCCTCGCACTCGGCCTATCCGACGAAACAGCTGTCGCCCTCGCCCGCCGGGTCGCACTCGACTCCATGCCCGAAGCACGCCGCGCCGTGCTACAGGTGCTCGCCACAGGTGAGGTGCTCAGCACATCCGCATGCGCACGACAGGCGAACCTCCACCGGCACGTCGCCAGGATGACGCTTGAAGACCTGGCCGCAATCGGTGTTGTGGAAAACGACCGCCCAGACGCAGACGACGAATACGACGGCGCCATCAACTGGGAGCTGACAGGCGAAGCAGGGGGCATCATCTCGGCCGTATTTGCCGCATTCCACAGCCAAAGTGGGGTGGCACGAAATGTGGGTTTATACCTCCACCTCTCCCCCAATAAGGGAGGAAGAAGACGAAGCAAAACCCGTAAGCACGGGGGGTATACCCACACTTCGTGCCACCCCTAATGCAGCCTCTAACGAGGAGGAAAACACTGCTCAGCAGTGCTGGCAGTGCGGCGCCGAACTGGTCTGGCCCGACGAACAGCAATGCGGAACATGCTGGCGGTGCATACGCACGACGGATGGGCTCTCCTCCGATGAGGCGGCGGCAAGATGACTCCCGCCCGTGCCGGCACGGACCAGCTCCCCCGCCCTGCTCGACATGGCCGCCAGAGGCGAACGCAGCCACTGCTTAGACCCGGCCACACGAAATCAGTAGCTGGAATCTGAGGCAGGTGCGACACTGTTCGAACGCCGTGTGCGGTCCAGCCCGCCACAAATGAGGGGAGTCGCCTCTAGATCAAGGAGTTAGACGGGTTTCAGTGCCAAAAAGCAGACGGAGGGCAAAGTCAACCCCTGCTCGCCCTAGCTCACAAGCTCGCGCTCGGGCAAAGGCAGAAGCGGCAAACCGTCGCGGCGGGCGCCTCAAGCCGGTTGTCGCCGATTTCGAGAGGGTCAGCAAGTCTGGCGAACGTCGCCTCGTTCAGGCCTTAATTGCGCGTCATACGCTGCGGATGGAGCGAATCAGCGCCCTTCCGGATAGCTATACATCGGCTGTCTTGACCGTGCTGACGCCATTGACACCTATAGATAAGTGCCTCAGACGCCTTGGTGCCCGTAAAGACCGTCATCCAGCGGATTTCAGGGGCGATGCTCCGGATCATTATGGCTGGGCTTGCGACAGCGTTGTTACCTGCGCGCGCCTGCTCCTTTGCGGTCAGCTACCGGGTGCGGCTGTGATTGCCCGGCATCAACTTGAGAGATGGACGCTCCACCGAGCCTTCAACTGGTCGATCACTCAAGAGCCTGGCGAGCCCACAATGAATTTCATCGCCAGAGTGTGGAGTACTCCCCAACAGCTGAGCCCCATGGTCAGGCCGAATTTCGGCCTCTCTGAGACCGAATCGTTGACCGACGACGTTGAAGGGGCCGTCAGCCACGACGAACCAGAGCCCGACCACCTTCATGTGCCATTGACCGATGGTCGTGAAATCTGCCCAGCAGTCGTCTACGGGTATCTGAGCGAATTGATACACGCCCGAGAATTTCCCGCCGCGATCCGATGGAGCGCCGGCCAGCTTGTAGAAGGGCGGGACGAAGTCGATCCGCAAGCCTACGGTGCTGTTGAGCTCATCACGGAGGCACTGGCCCTGTGCATTCGACAGCTTCGAGTCGGAGCTGTCTACCTCGCGGAGTCCGCGAATATGATTTCGGCGAGGCGGGCTCTTGTGGGCATCGAGGACACCTTCAGTGAGGACACGGAAGAGGAAGGGCTAGCGCCACCACCCCCGATCAATTCACCGGAGCGTCAGTTGGTGAAGCCTCTGTTGCCAGCATTAATGCCGCTGCTTCCAGGAGAGGGCCTCAGTCCTGGACCGATGGGTGTCCTTCGACAGGGTGCGCATTCCTTCGATTCGATTTTGGCTGGATGGAAGCCGAACGGGAATTACCTGAGAGATGATCAGCTGGTTTGCCTTAACTTCATGTGGCATCGATATGCCAGCGCCACCTCCGCCGTGAAGGCCCTCGAGTCGGAGAAGGAGCAGCTGGGCGAGGATTTCAACGAGGCGTCGTTGACCGCTCGTTCGGGGCGATGGGTGATTCTTACAGAAGCTGCTTCGCTAGTAGGCAAGTGGGTGACGAACACACACGTCGGAAATGCGCTCTCACTCATCGGTTCCAGCCTTCGCTCTGCCTACTGGCTATGGCTAGAGGACGATGATCGGTCAATGAGCGTTCTACGATCAGTACTCGAACAAACTGCCAGATCACGGGCCTGGCGGCTTAAGCCAACAAAAGCCGCGGAACTAGAAAGTCGCTGGCAAACAACACCGCGCGATTGGCTTGAAGCGGCTGGCTGGCGCAGATTAACCGCCCTGAATCGAGCGCTGGGCGAATTCGCCCATGTTAAGGCCACCTCGAGATGGCTAGGAGCGCGCGAGTTGTTGTCCGCGCTGCAGTTGAATGTCGATTCAAAGTCGGCGATCTATACAGCGCGGGGCGCCAGTCTCGACTTCGTAAGCCTCCTTGTGGCAAAAGAAGTGCTGGCATGGTGTGAGGGAGTTTCTCCAACCATTGCAATCACGCTTCACGCGGCGTTCACAAGGTTTGACCTAACAGACGGCGAAGAGTCGCTGGAGTTCAGAATGAATCACATATGGAGGCATCGTGCCGACGATATGGGTCAGCCAATTTTCGTGGAGGCGCCGAAGCCTAAGCAAGAGTAGAGGAGCGTCATCGCAGGTGGAACAGGATTTCTAGAATTGGCAACCAGTTGACCAGCCTGGTGCTCCGGATACGCCCCCCTCCGATACCCCTAGGTCCGTGGGTGGACACACCAGAGAAGGGGTCGGTTTCTTTATATGGGCTCGACGCCTCACCCGCGCGTGAACTTCTCATTTACACTAGAGCCGTTTTTCCCAAACGATCTTCACAACGTTGCGAGTTACCGGCTGACGCGCAACATTCTTGCGTGTTGTGCGATGGTAAGTGCATGGCGTGGCGTGGCCCCAGCACACCTAGAGATCCGCTGCTGGATACGCCGCTCTACCGGCGCAACCGGGCCATCCTCAAAGCGATGCGCCTACCCTGCGCAGTCTGCGGCAGAACTGACATGTACTCCAAGCCAGGCCAGTTTGTTGCAGGCCACATCGTGTCAAGGCGCAAAGCCAAGCTGCTGGGGTGGACTGCGGCACAGACCAACAGCTTGGCGAACATGAGACCTGAATGCAGATCGTGCAGCAATAGGACTGGTGCTAGGGAAGGTCAGCAGGCACGGCAGGCCAAGCTGAAACGAACCCGACAAGGCAAAATCATCTATGGGTTAGACGACGACTCGGCGCGATGGTAACAACTCGTCAGTACTTGGTAGGTATGGGGCGGAGCGGCCGAGCTCGCTATTTCGACGGAGGGCCAGGGGCGCTTAACCGAGCACCTCTCCGACGAAGGCGTCGGGCGTGCCCTGGTAGTAGTTGGGAACGTCACCCATGACCTCCCCGCTGGCCGGGTTCTGCATGACGTCCTGAAGCGCCTGGACCGAGGGAAAGTAGCCGCTCCAAATGATCTGGTACGGCGGCGCCGACCCGTCTGGTGCGGCGGCGAGCTTACGGACCTCCGTCCGTTCCAGGCCCAGCGGTCCCCAGACCCGCTCGATGGTCTCGGCGTGACTCCTGAAGTAGTAGTCCTCGTCGAGCGGCACGTCCCACTTGTAAGCGACCGTCATCACACCCTTGTTCGGCATCTTCCGCTCCTTCACATCGTGGGTCGGTCATCGTTTCGGAGCGCGCGCCTCGCATGACGGCACGGCGGCTCTCCCTACGATCTATCGCTCGCTCCCGTGGCACGTCAAGAAGCGCCTGCAGGATTTTTGATGGTGCATCTACTGTGACCCGCCAGTCAACTAATTT
>CAWEHO010000011.1:0-74181 GCA_963808905.1 uncultured Actinomycetota bacterium | reverse complement strand
GGGTCGCCGCCACCTCAGCCAGCTCTGGGTCGTACAAACCCGTGGGGTCGTTGATTACGGCAGCGCCCCCCGCGATGCTGCGGGCAGCGACCTCAGGTCGGAACGTGTCGACGGAGATGACGATGTCCCTGGCTGCAGCAACCCGCTCGACAACGGGCACCACGCGGTCGAGCTCGTCCGACAAACCAACCTCCGGCGTGTCCGGCGAGAACGGCACGCCGCCGATATCGACCCAACCCGCACCGGCGTCGGCAGCAGCGACCGCTGCCTCGACTGCGTGCTCCAGCACGTACGTACGACCCTGATCGAAGAAGGAATCGGGCGTACGATTCACGATCGCCATTACGACGACCTCATGATCGAAGTCGAACCTTCTCCGACCGATGGTCCGAACCGGATGCCGAAGCGGTGGCAGGTAAATCACGGCGTAAGTCTCGACGCAATCATCAGATACGGACGACGGTTACTGGGATGCCCCGCTCGTCGATGAGTGCCGTCAAATCGTCGGGATCGTTGGTCAGCAATTGATCGCCAGGCACCGCCAGCAAAACAAGTAGCGCGTCCACGACATCAGCGGTGCCGGCGGCGGCAAAAAGCTCGCCCGCTGCGCGGGCTTCGGCGAGATGCGCACTGCGCACATCGATCATCGCCAGCAGACCAGCAAGCTGCGCCTGCCTGGCAGCGCCGCGCCAGGCCTGAGCTATAACGGGTGCGGTCGTCACCAGCGCCGCACCGCTTCGCCGGCCCAGTTCGATGAGCCCAGCTGTTCGCCGGTCGTCGCGATCGATGCCGATCAGCGCGCCGGCATCGAGCACCAGGTTCACGCGGCCGAGTCGTTGACGCGACCGGGCCCGACGTACGGCACACCGGCCTCAGTAGCCAGCCCGCGCAGCTCATTCTCGTCGAATTCGCCGTGAGTCGCGCGATGCTCGGCGAGCCAGGCATCGACAAGGCGGCCACGCATCCAGCTGATGAGTGCCTCGGCCACAACCGCCGAAAACGAGGTCCCGCGTTCTTCAGCGATGCGCTGTGCCGCCCGCCGGATATCGTCGGGGAGCGATACAGTCACTCGCTCAGTGCTCATACCTCAGAGCATACGCATGTATGAGTGGAGGTGGCGGGAATCGAACCCGCGTCCTCGAGCGACGAACCAGGCATTCTCCGGGCGCAGCTGGCTAAGCGTTCTCTCGGCTCCTGCACTCGCGCCAGCACGTTGCAGACAAGCCCAGTCTCAGTTCATTTCCCTGCTAAGTCCTGGGACCACACTCAGCAGGTAAGCCTCCTTAACGAGGCCAGGGTCCGGGACGGAGGCTCGCCCGGTCTGACCCGTCGATCACTGTTTAGGCAGCGAGAGCGACGTCAGTGCGCTTAACATTGGCACTTATTGGTTCCCAAGGGACATTTACGAGTTGACCTTGGATTCTCGGCCCGCTTCTCCTGGGACTATCGACCCAAGTCGAAACCAATCACCCCCTATTGAGTTGTCTCAACCACCCACTCTATCGGTCATGCAATGCGGTGACAGCTCAATTGATTCCCGTGCAGAAACGGGAACGGCGCCGGACCCTGGAGTCCGGCGCCGTGTTCGGGCTTACTTCTCGGAAAGCACCTCAAGCTTGATCACGCTCTTGACCGGGTTCCTCCAGTCATCACCCTGCAGAGCCTTGGCTCCACCGACGATGGTGAGGATGAACCACCCGAGGCCCATGAACGGCAGCAACCAGCCAAAAATGTCGAGGTTGGTAATGCCGCCCAGAATGGCCACCAGCACGAACGCGATCGACGAGATCAACTGGAAATTGAACGACTTGGCCGCTTCCCTTCGGGCGTACGTCTCCGGCGTTGACAGCGCGTAGACCAAGCCTGGGCCGAATAGCCAAAAGAAGAACACCGAAAAGTGCGCCACGGCAGCCACTCCGCGGCCGGCCTGCTGACGCGTTTCGGGCCGGACCAACGGCTTGTAGGCGGGGTGGATACCTAGCGCCCTCGACGAACTCGGCACCTGGACAAGACCATAGAAGGCCTCGTTCAGCTCCTTTCGGGTGACTGCTGTGAGGATTTGCCCGATCCGCCGATCGAACTCCGGCTCGCTGATCCGACCGTCGGCGTAGGCGTCCTTGAGCCATGATTCGGCGCGGTCACGCTGTTCAGGTGTGACATGCATGCTGAGGCTGGGGTGCTCATAGATCGCGTTCATGACGACCAGCATCGTTTCGCAACCGCTCCTGCACCATCGGGCATCCCCCGGGCCTACCCCGAGTAAGGCCATGAGCCGGCAAGGCGTACGTGCACCTCATCACCAGCTGCCGCTGCCGCCGCCTCCTCCCCCGCCTCCGGAGAAGCCGCCTCCGCCGAATGAACTGCCTCCACCGAACCCGGTACCGCCGGCGCCCGACGACGAGGCGACCGGCGTCGCCGCCGAGGTGAGGCTGCTGGTGAGGAAGGCGGTGTTGAAGGCAGACATCTGATAGTTGCCGATGTACCAGTACGGCGTCGTGTTCGGCAGTCGGCCCATGGCGACGAGGTCGCCACAGATCTTGGCCCAACGGTCGGCCAGCTCGAAGATGATCGCCCACGGTAGATACCTTGAGAAGATGTCCTCGCCCTCTTCGAACTTGAGCTGGTCGGCTTCGGCGGTGGCAAGGTAGGTCTTGAAGCCCTCCACCTGATCGCACACCGCTCGGCCCTCGGCGGTCCGCTGCCCCCGCTTGAGCTTGGCACGGATCACGGCGAGAGTGATGACGATCGGCAGCAGCGGGATCAAGATCAGCAGCAGCCAGAACCCGACCGCGAACGCCGCGAAGACTGCGACGGCGATGATGCCGAAGCCGAAGCTGCTCGTCGCGGCCGCCGACGGCACTTTGCGGAACCAGCCATGCGAGGTGACCTGGTTGCGTACGGAATCTCGCATTCGCTCGTGCGCGCCCACCATGCTGCCCCGCTCCGAAAGGTCCCTCACCGCGCCGGGCGGCTGGCCATCGAACAGGCTCGTCAGGAGCACCATCTCGTGCGGGGCTGTCGCCCTATTGGGATCGACCAGCGTGACCTGGAAGTCGTCCTCGCGATTGCTCTGCACCGTGAGCGCCCCTCGCACCGCCAAGTCGATGATCGTGGCTGCGGTCTCCCTCGCATCGACCTGGCCGTCGAGCAGCAGCCCTGCTTCCGCGACTGGGATCTTTGGCGGTGAGAACGCAACTGGGATAGGGAGGTCGGGATCGTTGGGCACGATCTGCGTCTCCTGACCGGCGAGCGGAACAGTGCCTGGCGGGAGGCCGGCATAACGCTGGTCGCGGCCGTTCTTCCGCCACCACAGCACCCCGACGATTGGTGCACCGATGACGCTGAGCAGTGATACTCCGGCGAGCGCAAAAGCACCCACTCTTTCCGCCGGCGAGAGCTTTGAGCCATTTGGCTCCATGTGCGGCTTGTTGTCGGCAACCAGACCGGGCGTGATCTTCACGCCGACGCTGACACTCGACCCGGGTGCGACATCCGTCTGGCCGAATGTGGCTTCTCCGCCCTTGGTGAAGTTCTTGGTCTCGCAAGGTGTGGTGCTTTGTGGCGGCCCCGCGAAGCAGGTGGCGTCCTGGACGCCGCCAGGCACTTTGGTCGTGATCTTCAAGTCCTTGATCAACGGGTTGCCGAATCCGGGTCCGTCCCAGAAGAACTCGTCGTAGCCGCTGAATGAGCGCATCGCGCCGGTGACGTCATAGGAGATGACATAGGTCGCAGTCGGCGTGGAAATGGTTTCGTCGGGGTCACCGATGCGCACGTTCAACTCCGCCTCGCGGCCCCCTTGGGATTCCGTGGTCTTGGAGCTGAACTGGGTTGCCACGTTGGGATCGGGACTGGTGACCTGAATGTTGCTGATTCCGTAGACGAAATCCTGGTCGCTATCCGGATCAGGCTCGCGAGTGACCAGGTCGCGCTGGATACCGTGCCGGCCGGAGTTGCTCCCGAAACGCCAGGTGATGGTCTCCTTCACCTTGAGCACACCACTGGGCTGCATGTCGTAGTTGATGACGAAGGAATCGATCTGGTCGTCGGCCGCGTACGCCCGCGTCGGGGCGAACACCGCCCACGCCAGCGCCGTCAGCATCATCAGCAGAAACGCAACGATGATCCGAGAGAAGCGGCCGCCGACCTGCCAAGCGCGCTCGCCGGCGGACGCGCGGAATAGCACCATTAACTCATTGTCTCCGATTACGAGAAGCGAGGGCTCTTTCGGCCTCTCGCTTCGACTCGCGTGCGGCGATGGCGTGCCGTTTGTCGTATTCCCGCTTGCCGGTGGCGAGGGCGATCTCGACTTTCGCGTATCCGTTGGAGAAGTAGAGCGACAAAGGGATCAATGTAGTGCTCGAGCCCTCCAGCTCGCGCTCGATCTTGGAGATTTCACGTCGAGTCAAGAGCAGCTTGCGGGTCCGGCGTGCCGCATGGTTGGTCCAGGTTCCGTGGCTGTACTCCGGGATGTGCGCCCCGCGCAGCCAGACCTCGCCATCGTCGATAGTGGCGAATGCGTCGGTGAGGTTAGCGCGCCCTTCGCGCAACGACTTCACCTCGGTACCGCTGAGTACGATCCCGGCCTCGTAGCTGTCGTGGATGTGGTAATCGTGCCGGGCCTTGCGATTCTGTGCGATGAGCCGGCGGCCCTTTTCCTTCGCCATGGTCCTAGTCTGAACTCAGAACCATGTCATGGGGTTCCGGAGTCGACCGTTGATCCACACCATCAGATGGAGATGGCAGCCCGTGGAGAATCCGGTGGTACCGACGTAGCCGATGATCTGGCCCTTACGGACGCGCTGGCCGACGTGCACGATGTAGCGACTCGCGTGATTGTAGCCGGTTGTCACATACCTGCCGCTGATGTAGCCGTGGTCGATCATCAGCCTGTTTCCGTAACCGGCGTTGTAATACCGCTCGGCGACCCGACCGGAGGAGGCAGCGCGAATCGGCGTGCCACACGAGGCGCCGAAGTCGGTACCGTCGTGCAGCTTCCAATAGTGCAGCACCGGATGGAAGCGCATGCCGAACGGTGACGTGATATGAGCTGCCACAGGGAACGAGAAGCCGTGGCCGGCACGCGGCGTGGTTGAGCGTGGATGCCAGGAGTGGTGTGACCGCTTGCCGGTCGAGTGTGACCGTCGCGCCACATTCGCCTTCTGCTGGGCCGCACGCTTCGCGCGCTGCGGCCGCCTTCGCGATCCGCGAGGCAATGCGCCGCTCCACGGATGCCCGTTCCTTGATCAACTGGGAATACCGGGCCTTGTCGTGGGCGACGTCGGTCGCGGCAGCCTCTTCGGCTGTCTTCCGCTGGTGTACGAGCTGCGCAACGGTGGCCTCCTCGGCCGTAGCTCGGGCCTCCAGCGACCTCTTGATCTTGAGGTTCGCTGCCGCCTCGCGCCGAGCCGCGGCAACCTTGGCTTCAAGGTCGGCCTGCCGCACGCGGGCAGCGTTGAGCTGGCGCTGCAGTACGGTCAGCCGGTCGATCTGGGCCTGAGTTGTGTCGAACAGCGTGGTCGACCACTGCAGGCGGGTTTGCCAATCCTCGGTCGAGTGTGGATCGACAAGCACAGCGACGGGGAGCAGATTGGTCTGCTGCTGGTACTGGTCACGGATCAGCTGTCCGGCTTTGGCTTGCTCGACGTTCAATCGAGCCTGTCCGGCGGCGACGGCGGCCACTGCCGCAGCTAGGTCGGACCGTGCCTGCCGGAGCCGACCCTCCATCTGCGCGTCCTTTACCTGCGCTGTCGTGAGTTCCTGCCTGGTCGCAGCGAGCCGGGCACTTGCCGCATCCAGCTTGTTCTGGGCCTTGTCGACGGCGATCGCAGCCTTGCTGAGCGCCTCGGTCGATTCGTTGAGATCGCTCTTGGTCTTCGTGATCTGCTGCTTGACTCGAGCCCGATGCGCGACGAGTTCGTCGGCCGCGGCTTGAGGGCCGAGGAGGGTGAGGGTTAACGCGGACGCGATTGCGACAGCCGCCACAATCCGAGCGGCACGCATGCCTGAGGCGTGCGCCGCCGACAGGTATGCAGTTATGCCCTTGGACGCAGGCGATCTAGCAAGGAGTTCTCCACTCCTGGTTAGCCTGGCGAAGCGACCACCAACCTGAGGTGCTTCGCTGTCGTCCGGAACGTCCTGACGGACGTAGGGAAGATCCGGAGCCACAGCTTTCCCCAATCCAATGTTCGGTTGTGTAACGGAACTAGTGAGCCGCTCCGCCTGCTGTCACCGGTTGCAACCGCACGCGGCCACGGCATGATAGGCAGGTCGCGACGCGGGCTGGCAAACACCGAAACGCTGAAAATGGCATTTCGTCATCGATCAGATACGAAGTCTCAAGTCAGAGTTGAGTTATTTGAGTGATTTCAATCAACTCGTGATCTTTCTGTGACGCATGTGAAACCACCCTCGAAAGGGGCTCTGTCAGACCCTGAGGTAGCGCCTGGTAGTCACGAGCGTCGGTATGACGGCGAGCACCACGCCCACGATGACCACACCGAGCATCGCCAGAGCCAGCTGTTGCCAGCCGATCCAGGCGATGAATCGTACCGAGTTGCGCACTCCGCGAATGATCCAGAAGTAGACCCCGGCAGCCATCGTCAAACAGGCAAGAGTCACACCGATCAGCGCCGAGATCACTGCCCCGAGCAAGAACGGCATGGTGATGTAGAAGTTGCTCGCGCCGACCAGCCGCATGATGCCAATCTCGCGGCGTCGTGCGAAGGTCGCCAAGCGAATGGTGTTCCCGATCTGCAGCGCAGAGGCGAGCAGCAGCAGCGCGGATGCGGCAGCAGTCGACCACTGCAACACATTCAGTGCGCGGAAGAATGGATCGAGGAGCTGGTGCAGATCCTGGACCTTCTGCACACCCTTGAGCCCGACCACGGAGCTGACCACACCCTGGTACTCCTCGGGGTTCTTCAGCTTGACGCGGAACGACTCTTGCATCTGCTCGACCTTCAGCGAATCTTGGATCGGGCTGCCTTCGTACGCCCGCTGGAACTCCGCGAACGCCTCTTGCTTGGTCTCGAAGTAGATGCCCTCCGGCGCGACCTCCGGGTTGGCCTCCAGAGTTCGGCGGATCTCGTCCTTCTGTCCCTGAGTGGCATCCAGACCGGGGTCACACTGGTCGCCGCGAGTGTCCTGCGCGCACAGGAAGATCGAGATCTCGATCTTGTCGTACCAGCGGCCCTTCATCAGGTCGACCTGCTGGCTCGCCAGTAAACCGGCGCCGAAGAGTGACAGCGAGACCCACATGGTCATGATGACCGCGAGGGTCATGGTCAGATTCTGTCGAAGCCCGGCGCGGGTCTCGGCCAAGATGTGGCGGAAACGCATTTAACTATCCCCAAGAAGGTCGGTTGGCAGCGGGCGTTCGGTCTTCTGCTCGGCGTGACTCACTGGTAGCCGTACACACCCCTGCTCTGGTCTCGGACGACTTCGCCGTCGTCCAGCTCGATTACCCGCTTACGCATCTGATCGACGATGGTCGAGTCGTGCGTCGCCATCAGAACGGTCGTATCGGCGCGGTTGATGCGATCGAGGAGCTTCATGATGCCCACGCTGGTGGCGGGATCGAGGTTGCCGGTGGGTTCATCGGCGATCAAGATCATCGGCCGATTCACGAACGCGCGGGCGATCGCGACCCGCTGCTGCTCCCCGCCAGACAACTCCTCCGGCAGCCGTTGGCCTTTGCCACCGAGACCCACCAGCTCGAGCACCTCAGGGACTACCCGATTGATGGTCGAGGCGGGCTTGCCGATGACCTGAAGGGCAAATGCGACATTCTCGGTCACAGTCTTGTTCGGCAGCAGCCTGAAATCCTGGAAGACCGTTCCGATCTGGCGGCGCATAGCCGGGATCTTCCAGCTGTGCAGCTTGTTGAGCTCCCGGCCGGCAACGAACACCTTGCCCCCACTCGCCCGCTGCTCCCGGAGGATCAGCCGCAAGAACGTCGACTTGCCGGAGCCCGACGCTCCCACCAGGAAGACGAATTCCCCCTTGTCGATGTCCACATTGATGTTGTCGAGCGCCGCGCGGCGCTGGCCGTCATAGGTCTTGGACACATTCTCAAAACGAATCACGGTCTTGACTTCCCCCGAGTAGACAGCTCCGGCACCTTCCGGACGCCAGACGGCCAGGGCACGAGTCTAAGTCAAGCTTTGGTAACGGGACACGATCAGCGGCCGGAGCCCGTCATCTGGATCAGCGCGGAGCAATCAGACACCGGATCGCGCGCCGCCGTGCTGAGGAAAGAGCGAGCAGACACGCTCTTCGTTTGCAAGCGATGACGAAGTAGGCGGGTTCCGAGCGCGATCCGCGCGGAGCGGAGCGGAGCAATCAGACACCGGATCGCGCGCCGCCGTGCTGAGGAAAGAGCGAGCAGACACGCTCTTCGTTTGCAAGCGATGACGAAGTAGGCGGGTTCCGAGCGCGATCCGCGCGGAGCGGAGCGGAGCAATCAGACACCGGATCGCGCGCCGCCGTGCTGAGGAAAGAGCGAGCAGACACGCTCTTCGTTTGCAGCGATGACGAAGTAGGCGGGTTCCGAGCGCGATCCGCGCGGAGCGGAGCAGCAATCAGACACCGGATCGCGCGCCGCCGTGCTGAGGAAAGAGCGAGCAGACACGCTCTTCGTTTGCAAGCGATGACGAAGTAGGCGGGTTCCGAGCGCGATCCGCGCGGAGCGGAGCGGAGCAATCAGACACCGCAGGGATCAACTGGCGGCCAACTCGCGCGTTCTGCGCCAGCGAATGCCGGACTCGATGAAGCCGTCGATGTCGCCATCGAACACGGAGTCCGGCGAAGAGACCTCGTACTCGGTACGCAAGTCCTTGACCATCTGGTAGGGGTGCAGGACGTACGACCGCATCTGGGAACCCCAACTATTGCCGCCGTCCCCTTTGAGTGCATTGAGCTGCGCCTCGCGCTCCTGCCTCGCCCGCTCCAGTAGCCGAGACTGCAGTACTCGGAGCGCGGCCGCCTTGTTCTGCAGCTGGGATTTCTCGTTCTGGCAGGAAACGACGATGCCGCTCGGTAGATGGGTGATGCGTACGGCCGAGTCGGTGGTGTTTACGCTCTGCCCGCCGGGCCCGGAGGAGCGAAACACGTCAATGCGCAGATCGGCCTCGGGAATGTCAATGTGATCGGTCGCCTCGGTCACCGGCAGCACCTCAACGCCCGCGAAGGAGGTCTGGCGGCGCCCCTGGTTGTCGAACGGCGATATCCGCACCAACCGATGTGTGCCCTGCTCTGCTGAGAGGGTTCCGTACGCAAAGGGGGCCTTGACCTGGAAGGTGGCGGACTTGATGCCCGCCTCCTCGGCGTAAGAGGTGTCGTAGACCTCGGTCGGGTAGCGATGGCGTTCGGCCCAGCGCAGGTACATGCGCAGCAACATGGCAGCGAAGTCGGCCGCGTCGACGCCCCCGGCCTCGGAGCGAATCGTGACAAGCGCCTCGCGTTCGTCGTACTCCCCCGACAGCAGCGTGCGTACCTCGAGGGCCTCGATCGACTTCTGCAGCGATGTGAGAAGGTTCGCCGCCTCGGAGAGGCTAGGTTGATCTCTCTCTTCTTGCCCGAGCTCGACCAGAACGCCAAGATCGTCGAGCTGGGCTCGCAGCCCGGTCACTCGATCAACCTCTGCCTGCAGGACCGACAATCGCGAGGTCACGCGTTGGGCATTGTCCTGGTTGTCCCATAGATCAGGAACCGCCACTTGCTTTTCCAGCTCGGCGATTTCCGTACGCTTGCGATCGGGGTCGACGACAGCCTCAATCGAGCTCAATGCCCTGTCAAGGTCAGCAAGTGCGACTGCGAAGTCGGGTCCGGCCACAATGATCCACTCTACTTGGGCCCCTCGCTACCTAGTTCCCTAGCGCAATCCGCCCTGGTCTGCGTCAGGAGTCGTCCGCATTGCGCAATTCCTCGATACGGACATACCGATCCTCGCCCGTCAAGCGGCGCGGCGGCCAGTCACTGACCCAGATGACGGCAAACGCGGCGAGTGAGCAGGCCAGCGCAACAACAGGGCCGAGCACGAACAGCCACACCATCACACAGCCGACTAGATCGAGTAGTACGACCGCCAATGCGCCGCGGGGACTGAGATGGCCGTGCCTACCGCGCCAGGCGGCGTACACGATCCACGGAAGCATTGCCAGGAGGATCGCCGCCCAGGCGAACGTGGTCATCCCGTTGCTGAAGGCTCCGGTGACAAGCCGGATCATCCCCACCAGGCTAAGCAGACCGGTCAGGGCACCGAGCGCTGCGGCGAGGTTCTTGTTGATCACGCGTTCTCCAGTGACCGGCAGGCAGAATTGGTCGAGCCAGAAGTGACACTAGTCTGCTCCGTTGCGGGTATGCCGCAGCGACATCACAGCCTTTCAGCGGACTTACCAGCGCCCTCAGTCGGCGTGCGAGGACGTTTGAGCGTGGCCTCACGACCCTGTGCTAGGACCGCAGCTCTGCACTGGGGCCTCCGGAGAGGTGAATGAGAGGTGCCCTGGTTCATCCTGAATCACGAGGAGATCGGCGTGATGCAGTTGATCGGAGTCCACCAGCCGACCGAAATCGAGCAACATGACATGTGCACAGTGAGGAGAGCAAATTATGGCGACACCGCCCCACGTGTCGGCGGTCCCTCCCTCGGCGGTAACGCTCGTCACCCAGACCCGCGTGTCGCCCAGCCATGACGAGGAATTCGCTCGCTGGCAGCAGCAGGTGAACCATGCCCTCGCGCACTTCCCCGGTTATCTGGACCACACGGTCCTCCCGCCGCATCCGCCAGCCCAGGTCGACTGGGTCGTCGTGCAGCGCTTTGCGAGCCATGAGACGGCGCGCGCGTGGCTGCAGTCGGAGCAGCGACGGCGGCTGCTCAACACGATTCAGCCTCTGCTGGTCGGGCAGGATGACGTGCACCTCTTTGCGGACGACAGCGAACCGAGACTGCCCGCGCCTGTCACGGCCATCATCTCCATACGCGTGCAGCCAGGACAAGAAACGGCCTTCCAGGAGTGGCAACGCCGGATTGCGACGGTGGAAGCCACATTCGAGGGCTTCAGTGGCTACCGGCTCGAGCCGCCGGTGCCCGGGGTGCAGGACCACTGGATGACCATGCTCCGGTTCGACTCCGACGCCCATCTGGACGCCTGGCTCAACTCCGAGCAGCGCCAGCAACTGCTCGCCGAGACGCCGCGCTTCAGCGTCGAGTCGCACACCCGGAAGGTGCACACAGGTTTCGACTCCTGGTTCACCGGCGGCCAGGGGGCCGCAGGGGAGCCCCCACCGACTTGGAAGCAGAACATGATCGTGCTGCTCACGCTGTATCCAACCGCCTTCCTGTTCGGGTTCTTCGTCCAGACCCCGCTCCTGGTGGGTCGCGGCATGCCGTTCTGGCTCGCCCTGTTCCTGGCCAATGCCCTCATCACAGGACTCCTGGGCTGGTACTTCGTACCCTGGGCGAGTCGAGCCCTGGACTGGTGGCTGAATCCAACGCCGGCCACGACCCCCCGCGTCATCTGGGCAGGCGTCGGGCTCATCGTGGCGCTATACGGCCTGTGCCTGCTGGTGTTCAGCCAGTTCCCGTAATAGCTACGCCCTAAACGACGAGTCCCGCTCGGAGCAGTCGACTATCCGCCCGCTGTGGCGCGACGAAGATCAAATCGCCTCACACGCGGACATCGCGCGAGTGTCCATGCTCCTCGGGCACGCCCCGATCGCGATCACCAGGAACGGGTACGAGCGCTTAGTTGGCACGGTGGGCTCGGATGCGGTTATGGTGCCGCTAACCTGATTGCACACACAGTGCACACACCTGTAGGTGTAAGCGCCTGATGGATGACCCGAGAGTGGGAGCGAAAGCCCTCCGACCAGGGCGGATACTTCCCGGGAGCATAGCTCAGTTGGTTAGAGCACTTCCCTTACAAGGAAGGGGTCAGCAGTTCGAGTCTGCTTGCTCCCACTGCCGACGTCCGTCGGAGAAGTCAGTTCGCAGCCTCGGCAGGAGCTTCCATAGCAGGGCAGGTGTTCATCACGACATCAAGGCCAACTGCGTGAGCGCGTTCGGCAGCGGCCTGGTCGATCACGCCGAGCTGAAGCCACACTGCCTCGATGCCCAGCCGATCCTTCTCGGCAATGGCCTGGTCGACCACGGCTCCGACCCGCTGGCTGTTCACGAAGCAGTCCACGACGTGAACCGGGCCCGGAACCTCTGCGAGCCGGCGATATCCCTGCTGGCCGAGTGCGTCCTCACCGCGAAGGTTGACTGGGATGATGCGCATGCCAAGCCGGTCGCGCAGATAGAGACCGATGCTGTACGCGGTGCGCTGGGCGTTGGCGGACAAGCCGACGACGGCCCAGGTCGCCGGAGTCGTCAGCAACCGTTCGATGACCTCGGGGTCACGCCATGGTTCCACAGCACCCTTTCTCGTCCTTGTCCGGCCATGGGGCCGGGCCTGGCCCTTTGCGTCGGTCCTCCCACCCGCAGGCCGACTTTCAGACGAAGAGCGGCTCTAGTCCGAACGCGCCTTCCAACGCTCGCATCTCTTCATCGCCTGGGCCGCCGCGTAAAGCGTTCCGCGGCGTCGATCACCTTCGGCAGGATGTGGATGTCGCCGACGGTGTTGAGGAAGACTCCATCACGGCCCAGGACCCAGCTCACCGCCGTGTCGATTGCGCCTTGATCGGTCAACGGCTCGTACCAGGTGTTGGCAGTCGGTTGCTGATCACCCCATGGTGCGCGGGTGATGGCCTTGATCGTCTGGACGGCCAGCCCGCGCTCGGCGCAGACCGCTACCAGCGCCTCAAAATCGGCGATGTAGCCGGCATTGCGCGACATCGGGAAGTTGTACGGCAGCAGCACCGAGTCGAACGGATATTCCTGCAACGACCGCAGATGCTGGGCAGCCACAGTTACGCCGTGGCCCGTGACCCCCACGTGGCGGACCAGGCCCTCGTCCTTGGCTTCGACCACCGCCTCCAAGGCACCGCCGCGCGAGAAAGCGGTCCGCCACTCGTCCTCGTCGACAAGATTGTGCAGCTGGATCAGATCGACGTGGTCGGTGCGCAACCGTTCCAAGGAGCGTTGTATCTCGTTGTAGGCGTCCGAGCGAGTGCGCTCACCGGTCTTGGTGGCGAGGAAGAAGTCTTCGCGGTGAGTCTCCATCCATGGGCCGAGGCGAAGTTCGGCGTCGCCATAACTCGCGGCGGTGTCGATGTGGTTGATGCCGTGCTCACGGATCAGCTCCATGGTCTGATCCGCATCTTCCTGACTGACGTTGCCAATGGCGGCAGCTCCGAAGATGATGCGGGTGCTTGCATGGCCGGTACGACCGAAGGGCTGGACAGGGATCATAGTGCTCATTCTGCTCTCCTATCGCTAGCTGCGAGCGTCGGGAAAACGCCGCCGTGTTGAGGAGAAGCGAGCGGAGGCGTTCTTTCCTCTGCGAGCGACGACGAAGTAGGCGGACTCCACGCGCCCAGGATCGCGCGCCGCTGTCCTGGACGAACGAACGAGCAGACACGCTCTTCGTCTGCGAGCGAGCGAGGAAGGCAGCGGCTACTAAGCGCGATCCTCGCGAGCGGAGCGAGCAATCAAGCATTGCGCGAGCAGCTCCAAATTACGAGCGGCGCTCGGCCAAGAGCACGGGAATCTGCCTGTTGGTCCTCTCCTGATAGTTCGCGTACGTCGGGTAGGCCTCGACGGCCCGTAGCCACCAGATCGCGCGCTCATCACCCTGCAGCTCGCGGGCGGTGGCGTCGAAGCGATCTGCGCCGTCCTGCACCATCAGCGCTTCGGGATCGGCCTTGAGGTTGAGATACCACTCCGGATGCTTCGGCGCACCTCCCACTGAGCCAACCATGGCGTACTTGCCATCGTGCTCCACTCGCATCAAGGCGAACTTTCTGATCTTCCCGCTCTTGCGACCTCGTGTGGTGAAGATCACAATTGGCCGGCTGGTGCCGCGCAGCGTGTTCGCTTCGCGCCCATCAGTGGCTTCGTATCGCTCGACCTGATCCCGCACCCACCTGCGGGAACTCGGTTGATAATCCCCGGTTAACGGCACGCGGCCATCATAGATTCGCCGTCGCGGTAAGCACGGCGGTAATCTCACGCGGTTCATTGATCTGGTTGACCTGCTGCCACCTGATCAAGCCCGTGGCGTCCAACACAAACGTGCCGCGTCGCGCGCATCCCGCCAGCTCGTCGAACACGCCGTATGCCTGGGCGATCGCGCCGTGCGGCCAATGATCGCTGAGGAGGTCGTACGCAATACCTTCGGCGTCGGCGTACGCGCGCAAGGCGTACATGGCATCGCAAGAGACGGCCAATACTCGCGCACCGAGCGTCACGAAGCTCTCATGATCATCACGAATCGCAGCCAGCTCGCTGCGGCAGATGCTGGAGAAGGCCCAGGGGTAGAAGATGATCACGGCTGGAGCACCGCGCAGTCCGCTCACCGTCACCAGTTCCCCGTGCTGATTGCGGGCGGTGAAGCTCGGAGCCGGCTGGCCGAGCGCGAGGCTCACCGACGCGAGCCCCTGGGGCGAACGAGCTTGGTGGCGGTCCAGTCGGGCGAGATCTGCACGCTGTTCGTCAGCGCCAGGCCCGCAGTCACCGCGGCCTCGGCGAGGTCGGCGGCATCGACGTAACCGCTGCGCCCCACCTTCGGGGTCATCAGCCAGATATAGCCGGCGTCGGTGAGGTCGGTCAGTGCGTCGACCAATCCGTCGACCAAGTCCCCGTCCTCATCCCGCCACCACAGCAAGACCAGATCGACGGCCTCCATCGCGTCTTCGATGAGCTCGCCGTCGATCGCGTCCTCGATCATGATCCGCACGTCGTCGTCAGCGTCTTCGTCCCAGCCGAGCTCTTGAACCACCAAGCCACGGGACAGGCCCAGCTTGTCACTCAAACCCTTAGCTCCCCCGGCACCAGCTGTGGAGGTCACCCACACCTCCACGGCATTGACCAGGAGAGCGGTATCGACATTGAGCACGGCAAAGACATTGAGCACATAGACAATGAGGACTGACAGCCGCGGCGCGCCGTCGCAGTCCGACTAAGGCGAGAAGAGATCCCGCTCATCCCGGGGTGGCGCCTCCTTCCGACAGCTTCGGCTAGCTCCGAAGCAATGAACTCTCAGTCCGGCTGAACCTCTTGGGCAAAGCCTGCCAGAGGCATGCTGCCACGCGTAACCCCACGGCCGCCACCAGCCACCCCATCTGGTTGCCACTGGGTGCAGTTGATCATGCGGAAGTGACAGGATGGATGTCGCACCATGTATATCTCCAGCGCCGCCCTGGAGGTGGATGAGACGTAAGGAGCTCGAGATGGCTACGCCAGGACCTCATCCGGCTATCACAGCTGAAGGCTTGCCCAGCCAACTTCCCGACATCGATCCCGATGAGACCGCCGACTGGCTGGAGTCGCTCGACGGCCTGCTCGAGGACAAGGGTAGGAACCGTGCCCGGTTCGTCATGCTCAAGCTGCTGGAGCAGGCGCGAGCCCGTCAGGTCGGACTCCCGGCATTGCGGAGCAGCGACTACATCAACACGATTCCCCCTGAGTCTGAGCCGTGGTTCCCAGGAGACGAACACGTCGAGCGACGGATTCGCGCTTATATCCGGTGGAATGCGGCGATCATGGTGAGCAAGGCCAACCGTAAGGGTCTAGAGGTGGGTGGCCACATTGCGACCTACCAGAGCGCGGCCAGCCTCTACGAGGTGGGCTTCAACCACTTCTTCCGCGGCAAGGATCATCCCGGCGGTGGTGACCATATCTACATCCAGGGGCACGCATCTCCGGGTATTTATGCCCGGGCCTACCTGGAAGGGCGGTTGACCACAGAGCATCTGGACGCTTTCCGGCAGGAGGTGTCGCGTGGACCCGGCAATGGACTGTCCTCCTATCCGCATCCGCGGCTGATGCCGTACTTCTGGGAGTTCCCAACCGTCTCGATGGGTATCGGTGCTATCAACTCGATCTATCAGGCGCGGTTCAACCACTACCTGCACAACCGCGGTATCAAGGACACCTCGCAACAGCGCATCTGGGGTTTCCTCGGCGATGGCGAGATGGGCGAGCCAGAATCACTGGGCGCCATTGGGCTGCCCGCCCGTGAGGAGCTCGACAACCTCACCTGGGTGATCAACTGCAATCTGCAACAGCTCGACGGTCCCGTCCGTGGCAACGGCAAGATCGTCCAGGAGCTCGAGTCGATCTTCCTGGGCGCGGGCTGGCACGTGATCAAGGTGCTCTGGGGCCGCGACTGGGATCCGCTGCTGGCCGCGGATGCGGACGGCGCCTTGGTCAACAAGATGAACACCACGCCGGACGGGCAGTTCCAGACTTATTTGGTGGAAGACGGCGCCTATATTCGCAACAACTTCTTCTCCGATCCGCGGCTACAACGGATGGTCGCAGGGATGACCGACGACCAGCTCAAGGTGCTGTCCCGTGGCGGGCACGACTACCGCAAGGTGTACGCGGCCTTCAAGGCGGCCACGGAGCACGTCGGACAGCCGACAGTGATCTTGGCGCAAACGGTCAAGGGCTGGACCATCGACGCCTTGGAGGGCAAGAACGCCACCCACCAGATGAAGAAGCTGACGACGAAGGACCTCAAGACCTTCCGAGATCGGCTCTACCTGGAGATTCCCGACAGCGCGCTCGAGGACGCGTACAACCCGCCGTACTACCACCCGGGCAACGACTCGGATGAGATCAAGTACATGTTCGAGCGGCGCCGCGTCCTGAACGGCTACCTCCCTGAGCGTCGCGTGAAGCCGACGGTCATCAAGCTGCCGGGCGACGAAGTGTATGCGCCGCTGATGGAGCCAGCCGGGGAGAAGACCAAGGTTGCCAGCACCCAGGCGTTTGTCCGGCTGCTCCGGGATCTGATGCGTGACAAGGAGATCGGTCACCGGATCGTACCCATCGCGCCGGATGAGTTCCGCACGTTCGGCATGGACTCGATGTTCCCGACCGCCAAGATCTACAACCCGCACGGTCAGACGTATGAGTCGGTCGACCGCAAGCTTTTGCTGTCGTACAAGGAATCCGAGAAGGGCCAGCTGCTGCACGAAGGCATCTCGGAGATCGGCGCCATGGGCTCGGTCATCGCCGCTGGGTCGGCGTACGCCATGCACGGCGAGCCGATGATCCCGTTCTACATCTTCTACTCGATGTTCGGATTCCAGCGGACCGGCGACTGGATCTGGGCGATGGCTGATCAATTGGCACGCGGCTTCCTGATCGGTGCGACTGCTGGGCGTACGACGCTGACCGGTGAAGGTTTGCAGCACGCCGACGGCCACTCACCGCTGCTCGCAAGTACCAACCCGGCGGTCGTCCACTACGACCCCGCATTCGCGTACGAGATCGGGCATATCGTCAAGGACGGCCTGCGTCGCATGTACGGTCATGATGACCCAGACCACCCTGAGGGCGAAGACCTGATCTACTACATCACCGTCTACAACGAGCCCGTTTCGCAGCCAGGACCTCCAGCGAACCTTGACGTAGAGGCGTTGCTCCGGGGGATGTATCGCTACGCGTCATCCCCGCTCGAGGGAGATCATCCGCGCGCACAGATTCTGGTCTCGGGCATTACGATGACGGCGGCGCTCAGAGCCCAGAAGCTGCTGGCCGAGGAGTGGGGCGTCGCCGCCGATGTCTGGTCGGTCACCTCATGGAACGAGCTGCGGCGCGACGCTGTCGTCACGGAGAAGTGGAACCTCACCCATCCGCGCGAGGAGCGACGCTCGCCGTATGTCACAACCGCTCTCGATGGGGCCCCGGGTCCGGTGATCGCGGTCAGCGACTACATGCGGGGCGTCCAAGATCAGATCGCGCAGTGGGTGCGCCACACCTGGTGCGCGCTCGGTACCGATGGCTTCGGCTTCGCCGACACCCGTGCGGCTGCACGGCGTTACTTCCTGGTCGACGCGGAGTCGATCGTGGTTGCGACGTTGCAAAGCCTCGCTCGCGACGAGCTCTATGACCCCAACGCCGCGGGCGAGGCCTTCGATCGGTATCGGCTTGGCGACCCCACCGCCGTGGCCGGTGTAGCGCAAGAAGGAGCCTCGGCGTAATCGCCCCTTCCTTTTGACGAAAGTGGTCGAACGGCACAGGATTCGACAGAAATCGTGTCGTTCTTGACCACTTCCCAGCGACTACGGCGCGCTGTGCAAGGCTGTTTTGACGTCCTCGACCGCTTGAGGATTTCCGGCGATCTGCCAGCGGTTCGCGCCGACAACGGCTTCCTCAGCGACCCCGCCGGCACCGATGACCAGAGCGGCGCCTGGATACCAGTCCCAACCGTTGAGATTGGCTTGCAGGAAGACACCCAGCCGGCTGCTCGCAACGCCAGCAAGATCGATCGATGCTGATCCGAGTATTCGCAGCGTTGCGGCAGAGGCAATCACCGATTGCCATGCAGATAGGCGTCGCCGATCCGACAGATGTCGCGGATGAAAGTAGGTCGCGACAGAGATCTCGGAAAGACCCTGGCTCGGCAGCATCGGCACGGGGTTTCCGTTGAGCGTGGTGGCAGCCTCTCGACCTCCCAGCCAGAGCTGGTCGACGTCGGGAAAGTAGACAGCTCCCAAAAGTGGCCCGTCGGCGTCGACGAGGCCTACCGCCGAACACCAGTACGGGATTCCGGAGAGGAAGTTGTACGTCCCGTCGACGGGATCGACATACCAGGTGCGGCCTTCACCGGCTTTGCGGGCGCCCTCCTCCCCCACCAGCCCGTCGTCGGGCCGGCTATCCGCGAGCCGGGCGCTGATCAGTTCCTCGCCCGCGTGATCCGCCGCAGACACAACATCCGACAGCGAGGTCTTGTAGCGAGTCTCCAGACCCTGACTGAGCATCTCGCTTGCCATGGTTCCGGCGTCACGCACCAGGTCAGCAGCCAAGCTGATGTCATCCACGCGCCGACCCTAACGCGGCTGCGCACTGTATGGGTACAGAGGGAGGGAGTCAGGCCTGGCGCCCACCACCCAACCTGATCCAGGTGTCGACCACTGTGTCGGGATTGAGCGAGATGCTGTCGATGCCCTGGTCCAGCAGCCACTCGGCGAGATCAGGATGATCACTGGGACCTTGCCCGCAGATCCCTACATACTTCCCGCGGGCCTTGCAGGCCGCGATTGCGGTGCTGATCAAGGACTTCACGGCGGGGTCGCGTTCGTCGAAGGACGCGGCCACCAAACCTGAGTCGCGGTCGAGTCCCAGGGTGAGCTGGGTCAGGTCATTCGAGCCGATCGAAAAACCGTCGAAATGATCAAGGAATTCATCTGCGAGAACGGCATTGGACGGCAGCTCGCACATCATGATCACCTCAAGGCCGTTCTCGCCACGGCGAAGTCCATGCTCGGCGAGGAGTCGAATCACTCCCTCGGCTTCTGCGAGAGTGCGCACGAAGGGGATCATGATCTTCACGTTGGTGAGGCCCATGACGTCGCGTACGTAGCGAAGCGCCTCGCATTCCATCGCGAAACAGTCTGCGAAATCTTCGGAGAGATACCGCGCAGCCCCTCGGTAGCCGATCATGGGATTCTCTTCGTGCGGCTCGTAGCGGTCACCGCCGAGCAGACTGGCGTACTCGTTGGACTTGAAGTCCGACATACGCACGATCACCGGATGCGGCGCGAAGGCGGCTGCGATAGTAGCAACTCCCTCCGTCACGCGGCGTACGAAGAAATCACGCGGTGTCGGGTACGCCGCAATGGCCTGACTGATCCGACTGCGCAGCGGCTCCTCCAGTTGAGCGAACTCCAGCAGGGCCTTCGGATGGATGCCGATCTGGTTGTTGATGATGAACTCCAGCCGTGCCAACCCAACTCCGGCATTCGGCAGCCGCGAAAATGCGAATGCCTGATCGGGAGTGCCGACATTCATCATGATCTTGACATCGATTTCCGGCATGGTGTCCTGCTCGGACTCCTCGATGTCGAAGTCGAGCACGCCGGCGTAGACATAGCCCGTGTCACCCTCGGCACACGAGACGGTCACCGACTGGCGGTCCTGCAACTCGCTGGTTGCCCCGCCTGTGCCGACAACGGCTGGTATGCCCAGCTCGCGTGCGATGATCGCAGCGTGGCAGGTGCGACCACCACGATTGGTGACAATGGCCGCGGCCCGCTTCATGATCGGCTCCCAGTCGGGGTCGGTCATGTCGGCAACAAGTACCTCACCAGGATTGAACAGATGCATGTCAGCAATCGAAGAAAGCACCCGCGCGGTGCCCGCGCCGATCTTTTGTCCTATGGCACGTCCTTCGACGATGACCGGACCGCGTTCTCGGATCCGGTAGCGCACGATCCGCGCGGTCGTCTGCCGTGACTTCACCGTCTCCGGACGCGCCTGAAGAATGTAGAGCTGACCGTCGCGGCCGTCCTTGCCCCATTCGATGTCCATCGCTCGGCCGTAATGCTGCTCGATGGCAAGGGCCTGCCGCGCGAGCTCAGTCACCTCATCATCAGTCAGGGACAAGAGTCTGCTGTCCGCTTGATCAACGTCCACAAACTCAGTGGTCTCGCCCCCCGCAGCCTGCGTGGCGTAGATCATCTTGGTGGCCTTGCTGCCGACACCGCGTTTGAGAATTGCCGGCCGGCCGCCACGCAATGCCGGCTTGTAGACATAGAACTCGTCGGGGTTCACCGCGCCTTGAACGACGGCCTCACCAAGCCCGTAGGACGACGTGACGAACACCGCATCGTCAAAGCCTGACTCGGTGTCCATGGTGAACATCACCCCAGATGAGCCGATGTCGGATCGGACCATCCGCTGTACACCGGCCGACAGCGCGACCGCCTCGTGCTCGAACCGATGGTGAACCCGATAGGCGATGGCGCGGTCGTTGTAGAGCGATGCGAAGACTTTCTTGATCGCTGTCAGAATGGCGTCGATGCCGCTGACGTTGAGAAAGGTCTCCTGCTGACCGGCAAATGAGGCATCTGGCAGGTCTTCTGCGGTTGCACTGGACCGTACGGCGAACGACACCCCGTCCTCGGAGCTACCGGACTCACCGGCCAGCCGGGTGTAGGCCTTGCGAATGTCGGCTTCCAGATCGGCCGGAAGCGGCTGCTGGATGACGGCCTGGCGGATTCTGCTACCTACCACTGCGAGCTGCTCGACGTTCTCGGTGTCAAGCGCGGCGAGCTCGGCGTTGATCATCTGGTCCAAACCACCTTCGGAGATGAAGCGCCGGTACGCGTCAGCGGTGGTGGCAAAACCGTCCGGCACCCGTACGCCCGCGGAGGTGAGGTTTCGCACCATCTCACCCAGCGATGCGTTCTTGCCCCCCACCTGATCAAGATCGGCCAGGCTGAGTTCGGAGAACGCAATGGTCGAAGTGGTCGAGGTTGCGGACATTATTGGTTCCTTCTTCGTCGGGTTAGGGCTTCGGGCTGAGGGTCTGCAAGATCACCGTGGACATCTCCTCCACGGATTTGGCCGAGGAGTTGATCACGGGAAGCCGATGATTGCGATACATGGCCTCCGCCTGGCGCAACTCGTAGGAGCACTGCTCGAGTGACGCATAGCGAGAGTTGGGTCTTCTTGCGTTGCGAATCTGACTGAGTCGCGCCGGAGTCGTCGTCATGCCGAAGCACCGATCACGAAGCTCGCGCACCGGACGGGGAAGCTCCGCAATCTCGAAGTCCTCCTCGACCAGCGGATAGTTGGCAACGAAGATGCCGTGCTGCAAGGCCAGGTACATCGTTGTCGGCGTCTTGCCGCAGCGTGAGGGAGCCACCAAGATCACATCCGCTTTGTCCAGCGCCCGCATGCTCTGCCCGTCGTCGTGCTCGATCGCGTACTCGACGGCGGCCATCCGTGCGTTGTAGCGCTGGACGTCTCCCATGCCGTGCAACCGTGCCGCCACCCGGATGCCCTTGACCCCCAAGATCGACTCGACTCGTTCCATGTGCAGGTCGAAGAAGTCGATCAGTGGACACGTGGTCCGCAACAGCTCCTGACGGACCTCCTCCATTGCTGTGGTAGAGAAAGCCACGGGGGTCACCGGGCCCGCAGCAGCCGAGTCCAAGATCGCTACCACCCGGCGGGCCTCTTCGACGGTGGAGATGAACGGGATGAGACGACGCTCGAACCGCAGGCTGGGAAACTGAATCAGCAGCGCATTGCCCATTGTCTCGGCTGTGATGCCCGTGCTGTCGGAGAGGAAGAAGACCGGCACGGGCGGCGGATGCGCCACCGCATCGAGGCGTGCATCGTCTTCGCCCACCAGCCATCACCTCCGACGGTCAGCACATCCTTTCATTGGTCCGACAGGCTTTCATGAGCCGACAGGGCTTCAGGCTATACCAGCGTGACGACTGGTATTATCTGCCGCCGCCTCAAGCACCAAAGAGGCTCATCACATGGCTGGCGCAGGATAACCCCCCAATTCCGTTGCTGGGGTGATTGCCGGAGTCAGCTACGCCTTTGCGCACCAGGCGAGGAGTTCGTCGGCCGGCCAGGTGTTGATCACACGACCGGGATCCAGTCCCAGATCCTCGGCCCGCTGGCAGCCGTAGATCTGGAACTCGAGCTGTCCTGGGGCGTGGGCGTCGGTGTCGATGGAGAACAGACAGCCCATGTCCATCGCCATTTTCAGCAGCCGGGTCGGAGGATCCCGTCGCTCAGGACGCGAGTTGATCTCCACGGCCACGTTGAAGGTACGGCAGGCCTCGAAAACCACCTCAGCGTCGAAAACCGACTCCGGCCGGGTGCCGCGTTCCCCCTGGATCAGCCGACCAGTGCAGTGACCCAGGATGTTGGTACGCGGATTGGCTATGCCACCCACCATCCGATGCGTCATGGTCTCCGAGTCGGAGCGAAGCTTGGAATGGACGCTCGACACAACCACGTCCAGCTGGGCCAGCAACGCGTCCTCTTGATCAAGGCCGCCATCCTCGAGGATGTCGACTTCGATGCCTTGTAGGCAACGGAACGGCGCCATGGCCTGATTCAGGTCTGCTACCACGTCGATCTGCTCGCGTAACCGATCAGCACTCAACCCTCGTGCCACCTGGAGCCGCGGCGAGTGATCAGTTATGGCGCAGTATTCGTGACCGAGCGCTCGCGCGGTGATCATCATCTCCTCGAGCGGACTACCACCGTCGGACCACGACGAGTGACAGTGGAGATCACCCTTGATCGCGGCACGCATGTTCAGCCCGCCCTCGACAAGTGGCTGCTTTTCCTCCCGAAGCTTCTGCAGGTATTCGGGCACCTGGCCGTCCATAGCCTGCGTGATCACTGTTGCCGTCTTGGGTCCCACACCTGGCACCTTCGCCCAGGTGCGCTGCTCCTGATGCTCGCGGCGCTGGCCTTCGCTGAGCTTTGAGATGGCGTCGGCGGCGCCCCGGTAGGCGCGTACGCGGTAGGTGTCCGCACGCGAGCGTTCCAGCAGGAAACCGATCTCGCGCAGGGCCTGCACCGGGTTCACTCGGCCCGGCGCCTTCGGGGTCGCGGCTTGAGGGTGATCGTCGGCATAGGCGGTGCCTCCATCACCTTCTCCGCGCGATTGACGATAGGCGGAAATCGTGGGTCGCGGTTTTCCCAGGCGGTCCGGAACTCGACGATCTCCTGATGGCTGCGGCCGATGAAGTTCCACCACATGACGATGTCCTCGACGAATGGTTGACCGCCGAGCATGATCACCCGGCCACCATGTGGGCTGCGTAGTCGAATGCTTCGCCGGCTGTCGCCCAGGTAGATCAGCTGGTCGACTCCGGCCGTCGTCGCCTCGGCGACGACTGAACCCGCAACCACAAAGATCCCGTACTCGAAACCTTCGGCAACGGACAGGGCAAGATCGGCTCCGGCATCAAGGTTCAGCTCTGCGCCACACAGTGGTGAGTAGGCGATCGCGGGCGACCTGATCCCTTCGACCTCGCCGATCAGCACCTTCCCGCGAACCCCGGGGCGTACCAGATCCGGCAGGTTGGCGTAACTCTCAAAGGTCGGCTCGCGATCGCGCACTGCGTCCGGCAGCGCGACCCACAGCTGCACGCCATGCAGCAACGGCGGCTTGTCAGGCTGGGAGATCTCGCTGTGCACGATGCCGTGACCGGCAGTCATGATGTTGAGTTCACCCGGCCGCACCATCACCTGCGAGCCGAGGCTGTCGCGATGCTCGACTTCACCGTCGAGCAGCCAGCTGACCGTCTGCAGTCCCGTATGAGGATGCGCCCAGACCTGCATTCCAACCGAGCCGCCCACGTCTTCGGGTCCGTAATGATCAAGGAAGCACCACGCGCCGATCATCCGGATCTGCCTGTCGGGCAGCGCGCGCGACACTTCCGTGGTCTTGCCGAGATAGACGTGGCGTGCCGTGAGCAGCAGCTCCTCAGGTCCGCCGTCCACTCGTCCGGCACACAGGTATTCCTGTGGTCTGAGATCAAGATCACTCACAACTTGTTCCTTGCTACTGCGAGCGGTTTACAGTCAGCCTATGGCCGCGAGCACTCGAGGGATCAACAGGTCCTTGCTCCCGTCGGCCAAGACCCGGGCCACGATCGCGAAACGCCTCGCCGGTGTGACCGGCAAGATGACCACCGCGACGATCGCGGAAATGGAGGAGCGACACCTCTGGTTCCGCAGGTTGGATGCTGAGCACCGATCATGGATCACGCTGGTCGCACAAGCCGGCATCGATGGTTTTGTGAAATGGTTCGCCGCTCCCGGCCCCGAGATGCCGAGCACTTCCGAGGTCTTCGGGTCCGCGCCGCGCGAGTTAGCTCGCAAGATCTCCCTCTATCAGACAGTCGAGTTGGTGCGGACCACTATCGAGGTGGTCGAGAACCAAATCGATGAGTTGATGCCGAAAGGCGACCGGCCCATCCTGCATGCAGCGATCGTCCAATACAGCCGGGAGGTGGCCTTCTCCGCGGCCGAGATCTACGCCCGTGCGGCTGAGCTCAGGGGGGCCTGGGACGAAAGGCTCGAGGCTTTGGTTGTGGATGCCGTGCTACGCGGCGAGACAGACGAGACCGTGCTCTCACGCGCGTCCACCCTGGGCTGGCACTCAACCGTTGGAGTGGCCGTCGTGGTCGGAGCCGCGCCTGACATGGAGCCTGCGCAGGCCCTGGAAGCCATCCGGCACACCGCGGCCATCGCAGGAACCGACATGCTCGGCGCCGTCCAGGGCGATCGCATGGTGGTCGTGCTCGGCGGCGAGCCGGTCAACGCGCCTGAGCGAACCGTTGAGATCGTGAGCAAGTTTGTCACCTTGTTCGGGCCGGGCGCGGTCATCGTCGGACCGCCGGTTGAACACTTGATGGACGCGGCGACCAGTACGCGAGAAGCGATCTCGGCCTACCGCGCCGCCGCTGGTTGGCCCGAGGCGCCGCGACCGGTGGCGTCCCACGATCTACTGCCCGAGCGGGCGCTGTCTGGTGATGGTCACGCGCGCAGAGCACTTGCTCACGACATCTACGAGCCTTTGCAAGCTGCCGGTGGCGGCTTACTCGAGACGCTTGTGACGTTTCTGGACCAAGGGCTTTCGGTGGAGGCGGCAGGGCGTGCGTTGTTCGTTCACGCAAACACGGTCCGCTATCGGCTACGCCGAATTCACGAAGTCACCGGCTATAGCCCGACCGACCCGCGGGACGCGTACGCGCTGCGTCTGGCAGTCACCTTGGGCCGGCTCTTCGCCCGTTCCCACCCGGAGGAGTCACGGGCTTGAGCCGCGTTCCGGGGCGGCAAACGATCAAAGCGGATCGCGGCATCTTAGACCAGGCTGGGCCGCATGCCGCGAGCGTCGGCAAATCGCGCGCCGACGTTCGGAGGAGCGATGAGCGAACGCGCCTTTTGTTCGCGAAGAACGACGTCGACGTCGGACTACTGCGCGCGATGCGCGAGCGGCAAGACCAAGAAACTGTGGGGAAGTGACAATAGGACATCCGAATATTCGTGCCGTCCCCGCACACCCTTTTCGTCGGGACCGGGAATAGTACAGATGTGCTCGCGATTGTGGCGCCTGGTCAGGGGGCGCAGACACCGGGTTTCTTGAGCTCGTGGCTTGAGGTACCGACTTTCGCTGACCGGCTCAACTGGCTTTCCGCAGTCTCCGGCCTTGATCTGAGTCATTACGGCACCGATGCCGATGCCGAAACCATCCGAGATACTGCGATTGCTCAGCCTCTTCTGGTATCCGCTGGTCTGCTTGCTGCGTTGGAACTGTTTCCGCATCCAGCGGATGGTTATCAGTTGGTTGGCGTCGTCGCAGGGCACTCTGTAGGCGAGATCACCGCTGCCGCGGGAGTCGGCGTCCTGTCAGCCGAACAGGCAATGGTCTTCGTACGCGAGCGTGGCCGTGCCATGGCCGCCGCCAGCGCAGTCACGCCGACCTCGATGACGGCCGTTATCGGCGGCGATCCTGACGAGGTGCTCGCTGCGCTCGAAGCGCATGGTTTGACCGCGGCCAACAACAATGGCGGTGGGCAGATTGTCGCCGCCGGCACCAAAGACCAACTTGCAGCGCTGGCCGCCACCCCCCCGACACGCGCCAGACTCATCGAACTCAGCGTGGCAGGGGCGTTCCATACCGTGCACATGCAGCCCGCTGTCGCGCGTCTCGGGGTGCTCGCGCGTGCGATCTCCACCCACGACCCGCGGACCCGCCTGCTGTCGAACGCCGATGGGCAGGTCGTGCACGATGGCCGGGAAGTGCTCAGACGGATGGTAGCCCAAGTGGCCTCGCCGGTGCGCTGGGATCTGTGTATGGCGGCGATGGCTGATTTGGGCGTCACGGGACTCATGGAGATGCCACCTGCGGGCACGCTGACCGGTATCGCCAAGCGCAACCTGAAGGGCGTAGCACTCTTCGCGCTCAACACTCCAGATCAACTGGAGGAGGCAATGGAATTCGTGCAGCAGCATGGAGGTGCCGCTGCCGCCTCACCCATTCCCGGCAATCCCACCTGGCGGCTGATTGTCTCGCCGGGTAAAGGACAGTTCATTCGTACCGAGGACATCGAAACTGACACGATTCTGCCGAGCTACAGCACGGTCGGGATGGTCAAGAACCTCCGGGACGAGATGCCGGTCAGCGCGCCGCACGGCGGCATCGTCGTCGAGTGGCTCGTCGAGGACGGTGACCCCGTCTCCCCTGGTCAGCCGTTACTTCGGCTGCATCCAGTTGTCGAATCAGCCGACGCAACCGAGGTCACCCGATGACGCTCAAGGTGACATCTGGGGAGCGATACTCCGCCATCTTGGGCTTGGGTGGCTACCGGCCGCGGCGAGTCGTCGACAACGCCGAGATCTGCACGATGATCGACTCCTCCGACGAGTGGATCCGTACCCGGTCGGGGATCATCGAACGCCGCTGGGCGTCTGCTGACGAGACCATCAAGATGATGTCGATGGCCGCAGCCCGCAAGGCGCTGGATCGTGCGGGCATCGTGGCCGGCCAGATCGACACGGTGATCGTTTCGACCGTCACTCACCTCCACCAAACCCCGGCGGTGGCCACCACGATCGCCAGCGAACTCGGAGCGAAGAGCGCTGCGGCGTTCGATATCTCAGCCGCGTGCGCCGGGTTCTGCTACGCAACTGCGATGGCCGACTCGTTCATTCGCAGTGGCGCCTCGAGATATGTGTTGATCATCGGGGTAGAGCGGCTCAGCGACATGACCAACCGGTCCGACCGTTCGACGGCGTTTCTCTTCGCTGACGGTGCTGGAGCCGCCGTGATCGGACCTAGCGAGTTCTCCGGCATCGGACCGGTCGTGTGGGGCTCTGATGGCGATCAGGCGCCGCTGATCCAGCAGACCCAACCCTGGGACGCTGCCGTGGCATGGGATCCCGTTGCTTACCAGGCCACGAAAGGTGGCGCGAACTGGCCGACCCTGAAGATGGAAGGCAATCCAGTCTTCAAGTGGGCCTCCTACACGATGGCGAAGACCGCGGCAGAGGCCTTGGATGCTGCGGGCGTACGCGCTGAGGACCTTGACGTCTTTGCTCCACATCAGGCGAACATGCGAATCACCGATGCCATGTTCCGCGCTCTCAAGCTCCCGAGCCGCGTCGTTGTTGCGCGCGATATCGCACGGCAGGGCAATACCTCGGCCGCCTCGATTCCGTTGGCCATCGAGGCGTTGCTGGAGTCAGGGGAGGCGCGCAAGGGCCAGACTTGCCTGATCATCGGCTTCGGCGCCGGCCTGGTCTACGCCGGTCAGGTGATCATCCTGCCCTAGCAGTTGTCTCAGACTGGCGCACTCGATCGATGCTTGCGCACAGGCACGAGAACCATCCCAACACCACAGAATGGAGCCCTATTGATGCCCACCACCGAGGAAGTCCGCGCAGATCTCGCCGAGATCGTCAATGAGGTCGCCGGCGTACCAACCGACGATGTCCAGCTGGACAAGTCGTTCACCGACGATCTTGATGTGGACTCGCTGTCGATGGTCGAGATCATCTATGCCGCCGAAGAGAAGTTCGGCGTCAGCATTCCCGATGAAGAGGCAAAGAACCTCAAGACGGTCGGCGACGCAGTCGCCTATATCGAACGCGCTGCCGCCTGATCGCCAGTGCTGATCATGTTCGGGGGCCATCCGCAAGGTTGGACGGCCCCGAACCCAGCCAAACAACTCGACACGCCATCGCAGGAGATACCGCATGTCACGCATCCGCGTTGTCGTCACCGGCCTAGGAGCAACGACCCCACTCGGAGGTGACGCAGCTACGACGTGGGAAGGCCTGTTGGCCGGGAAGTCCGGCGTGGCAAGGATCGCAGCCGACTGGGCTGATGATCTGCCCGTCAAGATCGCGGCACAGGCGGCCGTCGACCCTGCCGAGATCTTGGAACGGGTCGAGGCACGTCGGCTCGACCGCTGCGCGCAGCTGGCGGTAGTTGCCGCCATGGAGGCCTGGCAGGACGCCGGATATGGGCTCCGCGAGGACAATCCCGTCGACCGCGAGCGCCTCGGCGTCGCTATCGCCACCGGCATCGGCGGGATGATGACCCTGCTTTCCCACTGGGACGTCCAGAAGGAGAAGGGGTCGCGACGAGTCAGCCCGTTGGCGATACCGATGCTGATGGCCAATGCCTCGGCAGCCAACGTGAGCTTGCGGCTTGGTGCCCGAGCTGGAGCACACACGCCGGTGTCGGCCTGCGCGTCGAGCAACGAGTCGATCTCACTTGGCCTGGACATGCTGCGGCTGGGACGCGCTGATGTCGCCGTGGTAGGCGGGACGGAGGGGGTCATCCACCCGCTGCCGATCGCCAGCTTTGCGCAGATGCAGGCCATGAGCCGCCGCAACGACGAGCCGGAGCGTGCGTCGCGGCCGTGGGACGTCGATCGGGATGGCTTCGTGCTCGGCGAGGGAGCAGCGATGTTCGTCATCGAGACTCTTGAGCATGCGCAGGCGCGCGGTGCACGTATCTACGGCGAGCTTGCCGGGGCTGGGATCACCGCCGATGCGCACGACATGGTTCAGCCGGACCCCAGCGGCACAAGTCAGGCTCTTGCCATGACGAAGGCGCTTCGGGAAGCCGATCTCGCTCCCGAGGACGTCGTGCACGTCAACGCGCACGCGACGTCCACGCCGCAAGGAGATGTCACTGAGGCGAGTTCCATCCGCCAGTCGCTGGGTGAGCACACGGAGGCGATCGTGACTGCTACCAAGTCCATGACCGGCCACCTGCTCGGTGGTGCGGGCGCGCTGGAGTCCCTCGCTGCCCTGCTCGCGCTGTATTACCGCACGGTCCCGCCCACCATCAACCTGGACAACCCAGAACCTGATCTTGGTATTGATATCGCGACCAAGGTGCGCGACCTGCCAAGCGGCGACCTGGCGGCGATCAACAACTCGTTTGGCTTCGGTGGTCATAACGTCGCCGTCGCCTTTACCAATGCCTACGCCACAGGAGGCTTGAGATGACGACGACGACTGAGCGAGGCAATGCCTCGCGCACGGCGACTGCTCCACGGCCCGCGGCAGCTCAGGCTGTCCCAGCACCCAAGAAGATCAAGCTTCCGCGCGATCAGGATCCGCGCAATCCCAAGCTCCGGTTGCAGGCATTGCTGGACGCCGGTTCAGTGGAGTTGATCACGGCCGATGACGACTCGGGGATGTTGGCGGCAACCGGCATGATCAACGGCTGCCGGGTTGTCGCCTTCTGCTCCGACCCCACCGTGATGGGTGGTGCGATGGGCAGTGATGGCTGCGATGTAGTGGTGCGAGCCTATGAGCGGGCCATGCACGACAGGGTGCCAATTCTTGGCATCTGGCACTCCGGTGGAGCGCGCCTGGCTGAGGGCGTGCTGTCCTTGCACGGCGTGGGTCGGATCTTCCATGCGATGACGCAGGCCTCCGGGAAGATCCCACAAATCTCCATCGTGCTGGGATTTGCCGCCGGCGGTGCGGCGTACGGGCCGGCGCTGACCGACTTGGTGATCTTGGCACCAGAGGGGCGAATCTTTGTCACCGGTCCCGATGTCGTGCGCTCGGTCACCGGCGAGGATGTCGACATGCTGCGGCTCGGCGGGCCGGACACTCACGGCCGCCGATCAGGTGTTGTCCACGTGGTAGCCGACGACGAAGCAAACGCGATCGCGCAAGGCCGGGCACTCGCGACCCTGCTGGCCAGCCAGGGCCAGACCGCAGCGACAGTGCAGGATGTCGATCTTGCTGCACTACTCCCCGAGTCGCACCGGCGAGCCTACGACGTTCATCCGCTGATCAATGGGCTGTTGGACGACAGCTCGACTGTCGAGCTGCACGCGCGCTGGGCACCGAACGTGACCATCGCGCTGGGACGCCTCGGCGGGCGTACGGTTGGCGTGATCGCCAACAACCCGCTGCGCCTGGGCGGCTGCCTCGACGCACTCAGCGCCGAGAAGGCGGCCCGGTTCGTCCGGATGTGCGACACGTTCGGTGTGCCGCTGGTCGTGATCGTCGACGTTCCGGGTTACCTGCCGGGTGTCGGGCAGGAGTGGGACGGAGTCGTACGCCGCGGTGCGAAGCTCTTACACGCCTTCGGCGAAGCAGTGGTGCCCCGGGTCACGCTGGTGACGCGGAAGGCGTACGGCGGCGCGTACATCGCGATGAACGCGCGCTCCCTTGGCGCTACGCGGGTATTTGCGTGGCCGGGTGCCGAGGTGGCGGTGATGGGCCCGATAGCCGCTGTGCGGATCTTGCACCGGCGCAAGTTGGCCGAGGTTGCCGACGACGTGCGCCCGCAGGTAGAGGCGGAGTTGGCCGCCGAACACGAGCGCATCGCCGGTGGTGTGGAGAAGGCCTTTGAGATCGGGGTTGTCGACGAAATCGTGGCGCCAGATGCCACCCGCTCGGCCCTGGCCGCCGCCATTCGAAGCGCTGACAGGGGCGAACGCGGCGCGCATACCAACATCCCGCTCTGAGTTACCGCCGACTCACTCACGAGCCGACTTGTGGGTGAGCCAGTCCTAGACGACCTTGTGGAGCCAGCGGACCGGCGCACCGTCGCCGGCGTAACGGAAGGGTTCGAGCTCCTCGTCCCAGGCGCGGCCCAGCAGCGCGGACAAAGCATCACTCAGGTCCCGGCCGCTAAGAGCCGACATCGCCATCGCGTGCTTGATCCGGTCCTCCGGGATCATGATGTCGCCGTGTAAGCCGGTGACGGCATAGAAGATGCCGAGTGTCGGGGTATAGGAATAGCGCCCGCCTTCGGTACTGGAGGTGGCCTCCTCGGTCACCTCGAACCGAATCCGCTGCCAGCCCTTGAGTGCGCTCGCCAGCCGCGCCGCCGTGCCAGCTGGGCCGGTCCAGGAATACTCAGTCCGATAACAAGCGCGCTCGATTGGCTGAGGAATCCAGTCCACCCGTACGGGCGTGCCAAACACGCCGCCCACTGCCCACTCGATGTGTGGGCACAGTGCTGACGGCGCGGAGTGGATGTACAAAACTCCACGGGACGTGCTCATGCCAGATCCTCCAGTACGAGACCAAGACAACCTGAGGGCTGCCTTCCCCTGCATCCTCAAGCCGACGTCTCGCGGTGGACCCGGTGTGTTCCCTATCTTGCACCATCGGTCACAGCTGCACCAAGAGCCGCGCTCACATTGATCTCTCAATAGATTGAGGCTGTGACGGTTGCGCCATACGGCTCGTGGGTTTCCCCGATCTCGGTCGATCACCTGATCGGTTCGTCCATCGGGCTGTCAGCCCTGCAGATCGACGGGGAATATCTGTATTGGCTGCAGTCTCGGGCGGACGAAGGTGGACGGACCAGCCTGTGGCGACGGCTGCTGTCGGGCGGTCAAGCGGTTGAGGTTACTCCTCCACCTGCCTATGTACGTGATCGAGTGCATGAGTACGGCGGCGGCGAGTATCACGTCAGCGGTGGGGCCCTGGTCTACTCAGAATTCACAGACGGTCGACTGTACGCGGTACAGGGCGAAGCGATGCCACGCCCAATCACACCAGAAGGCCCCTACCGATTCGGCGACATTCGGGTCCATCCAGCTCGCCGCCTGGTGCTCGCGATCCGCGAAGATCATTCCGGCGAAGGCGAACCGACCAACACTATTGTGGCTCTTGATCTTGACGGCCCGAACCCGGATGCGGGTGCAATCCTCTGTAGTGGCGCCGATTTCTACTCGACGCCCGAGCTCTCACCCAGCGGGCGCTTGGCGTGGACCGAGTGGAACCACCCCAACATGCCGTGGGACTCAACCACGATCATGGTCGGAAAGCTGAGCGGGACCATGATCACCAGCAGTCAAGCCATCGCCGGTGGTCCTGACGAATCCGCCATGCAGCCCCGCTGGCTCGGCGACAAGCTGATCTTCGCCTCCGATCGTACGAACTGGTGGAATCTCTACGTGTGGAGCGGCCAAGACGGTCTGCAAGCGTTGTGTACCATCGAGGCGGAGTTTTGCCTGCCGCAATGGTCGCTCGGCAGCCGGCCGTATGCGATCATCGATGATGATCATCTGCTGTGCACTCTGAATCGCAGCGGCGAACGGAGTATCGAAATCTTGCGGATCTCCGACGGCGCCCTTCGTGCAATAGCTGCCGCCGACGTCGCCGCCGCTTCTGTCGATGTGGGCGGCGAGTGCGCCGCCGCGTTGCTCAGCTACCCAGACCGACCGGCGGCGGTTGCGCTCTACGGCCTCGCGAGCAGCACCTGGACCACGGTGAAATCCGCCAGCGAGATGATCATTGACGCTGATCAGCTATCGCTGGCGCAGCGGGTCAATTGGACGACTGAGCATGGCATGGTGCACGGCTACTTCTATCCGCCGGTCAATCGAGACTTCCGGGCACCCGCTGGGAGCCTGCCACCGATGATCACGCTCTCGCACGGCGGCCCGACCTCGTTCTCGGCCTCGGATTTCAAGATCGGATACCAGTTCTGGACGTCCCGTGGATTCGCCATCCTCGACGTCAACTACAGCGGCAGCAGCGGCTTCGGCCGGGAATACCGAGATCGGCTGAAGGGCCACTGGGGCGTACTCGATGTGTTGGATTGCATCTCGGGAGCGGTGTCGATGGGCTCCCAGCGGTTGGCCGACCCAGATCGGCTGGCCATCCGAGGAGGCAGTGCCGGTGGCTTTACGACGTTGGCCGCGCTCACCACAACGGACGTCTTCAATGCCGGGATCAGTCAGTTCGGCATCGCCGACCTCGAGGCACTCGCCAAGGACACCCACAAATTCGAGGCGCGCTACCTCGATACCCTGGTGGGACCGTATCCGGAGGACCGTTCGATCTACGTCGAGCGATCACCGATCAACCACGTTGATCGGCTTTCGGCACCGATCCTGCTCTTGCAGGGAACCGAAGACGCAGTCGTCCCGCCACAACAGGCCGAGATGCTGGCCAACGCAGCGCGCCGCAAACACCTGCCCGTCGCGCTGATCATGTTCGACGGTGAGGGCCACGGTTTTCGCAGAGCAGAGACGATCAAGGCGGCAACGGAAGCGCAGGTCTACTTTCTCGGTCGGATCTTCGGCTTCGAACCCGCGGATCGAGTGTCGCCCATCTCGATCGACAATCTGGATGGCTGATCAACTCGCGTCGCTGGAATGTTCGCGGCGAACGGTGACATCGATCCTGGAACGTGTCACCTGGTGGCCAGCCACGGGATCAACCCCGCGACGACGCCGGGTCCGGCTAGGAAAAAGACAGCGCTGGCGATCGCGGCCGCCGACCTGCGCATGAGTGGACCCCACGAGTAGGCGGCTAGGTGGGCGACCAGTAATCGTCTGGCGAAGGCCGCGGGCCGAAGATCGCCTGACCAACTCGAACGGTTGTCGCGCCGTATTCGATGGCCAGCTCCAGATCGCCCGACATGCCCATGGAGAGCTCGTCATAGCTGCCGGCTACGTCATCGCGACCCTGGAGCCGTCGCTGCAGGTCACGCATCTGTTCGAAGCAGCCTCGGATCTCTCGCTCGTCATCCGACAACACAGCCAACGTCATCAGACCACGTACGCGCAACGTGCTGTACACCTTGAGTGCGATGGCGAAGGGCTCCACCTCGTCAGGTGGCAGCCCCCATTTCTGCGGCTCGCCCGATGAATTCACCTGGAGGAAGACGTCAAGGCTGCGCCCTTGATCTTCCAAGGCGCTCTCCAGGAAGGCAGCCTGCCTGATGTTGCTCAGCGCGTGGAACTCCGACGCAATGGCCGCCACCTGTCTGGCCTTGTTGGTCTGCAGATGGCCGATGATGGCCCACCTGAGATCGGGACGATCAGCAAAGTACTTCGCCTTCTCTGCCGCCTCCTGAACTTTGTTCTCCCCAAGCACTCGAACACCGGCTTCATAAGCCTCGGCGATCAGCTCCATCCCCTGGTTCTTGCTCACTGGCAACAACCGCACTTCGCTCGGATCTCGCCCTACTCGAGTGCATGCCACCTTGATCCGCGCCTCCACCGCGACCAGATTCTCCGCCACGCTCGCCATGCCTGAACCTTAGTCTCGCCGAGGCGCCGTGTGGCGAGTTGTGCGAGGTCGATTACGTCATGGCCAGCGGGCGCCGAGGGAGATCATCCCGAGCGCCGCAAGAATTGCTAAACCCAAACCGAATCCGGCGTATCGCGAGGTGACTTCCCGATCGACTTTCTCCTTGCCAACGGAGCTTCCGATGTCCTTGTAGACCTCTTTGAGTTGACCGGCCGAGGTCGCTGTGTACGCCTCGCCGCCGCTGATCTTGGAGACACGCGCCAGCTCGGCGCGATCCACGGGCACCGGCTCACGCCGGCCACCGATATCGATGTAGCCGTCTGGGGTACCGTACGCGATGGTGTAGATCGGGACGGATTGGGCCTTTGCCGCCATTGCGGCCTGGTCGGAGGGACGCCCGACCTGTGTCTTGCCGTCACTGAGCAAGACGATACGGGCTGGCGCGACCGCCTTCGGATTGTCCGGATCTGGCGGCACTTGAGCCAGCGCCGCAAGGGAGGTGTAGATGCCCTCGCCGATGGCGGTCGAGGCCTGCGGGCGTAAGGATCGGATCGCGGCCGTGACTGATCCCCGATCGAGTGTCGGCGGCACGAGGGTGGTGGCGGTGCCCGCAAACGTCACCAGCGCCACATTGAATTTCGGCGGCAGCGAGGTTACGAACTGCTCCGCTGCACTCTTCGCCGCATCCAGTCGGTTCGGGTCCACATCCTTGGCCTCCATGGACAAGGACACGTCGATGGTCACCACGATCGTTGCCCGCTCGCGCGGCACCGAGACTTGATCCTTGGGCTTGGCGAAGGCGAGCGTCAGGGTCAGCAAACTGAGGATCGACAGCCCGACCGCGAGGTGCCGTAGCCACGTACGATCCCGCGGGATCACGAGGTCGAACATCGTCTTGCCCATCTGCATGCTGCGGTTCCGCTTGCGCCGGACCATCAACAGGTAAAGACCGACCAGCACCGGGATGAGCAGAAGCAGCCACAACCGGGTGGGAGCAAGAAAAGACAACAAGGGAATCATGACGGCCCCTCGACAAGCTCAGGGCGCATCGCTTCGCGAGCGTCGTAGCCGCGCACCGGGGACTGCAGGAGCGAAGCGCGAAACACGCTTTCCATCACGGCCACTTGGCCCCCAACGAAATCGCGCCGAGAGCGGCGAGAACTGCGAGAGCTAGGCCGTAGCCGGCAAAGCGAGAGGTCACTTCGCGGTCGGCCTTCTCGTAGCCGATATCGGAGCCGATGTTCTCGTATACCTTCTTGAGCTGATCGGCCGTGGCCGCCGCGAAATAGTCTCCGTTCGTCGCGGCGGCGATCTGTTTCATTTCCTCATGGTCGACTGGTACCGGTTGCCGCTTGCCATCGAGATCGACGTAGCCGTTCTGCGTGCCGTACGCGATCGTATAGATCGGCACTTTCGCTGCCTTCGCTTCAGCCGCCGCCTGCTGTGGCGAACGACCGGCGGTGTTCGAGCCGTCACTGAGCAAGACGATGGCGCCCGGAGCTATCGAATTCGGGTTGTTGGGGTCCTTGGGAGCCTGCCGCAAAGCCCCAAGCGCCGTCGCAATCCCCTCACCGATGGCTGTCGAGTCCTGCAGCTGGATGCTGTTGATCGCGTTCTGCACCGTGTTGTGAGCAGTCGTTGGTGGCACCAAGACCGCCGAAGCGCCCGCCATCGACACAACGGAGACGTTGTACTTCTCAGGCAGTTTGTTGACGAAGTCAATCGCCGCCTGCTTGGCGGCATCGAGCCGCGTCGGCTTCACATCGGTCGCCTGCATCGACTGCGATGCATCGATCACCAACACGACCGTCGCGCGCTCCCGCGGCACGTCGATCTGCGTCTTCGGCCGGGCGAAGGCTGCGGTGAGAGTGATCAGACTCAGCAACGAGAGGGCGACGGCGAGGTGCCGCCGCCACTGCGACTGCTTGGGTACAACGACATCGAGCATCGATGTGTTGGTAAACCGCATGCCACGCCGGTTCTTGCGGAGGCTGGCGAAGATGTAGGCGAGGATCAGCGCCGGGATGATGAGCAAGATCAGCAGCCGATTCGGTGCGAGGAACGCGAGTTGCGGAATCATCTGCTGCGGAAGCAGCGCCCAACTCATTTCGTCACTCCCTGTGGCGGGGCGTGCAGCATGCTCGCCACACGGCGGTACGCCAGCACAAACCGAGCAATGTCTTGCACCCAGTCGCGATCAGTCCGCAACTGAATGTGCCCGACACCTGCACGACGAAGCGAAATGCGGATTCGTTCCCGCTGTGCCGCGCTGGCCGCATCCATCCTGGCTCGCGCGTCCGAGTCGCCGGTGTTGACGTAACGCTCGAAATCAGTCTCGGGATCGCGGATCAGCATGTCCCCGACATTGGGGAACTCGATCTCACGCCGGTCGACCACTTCGACCGCCAGCACCTGGTTGCGCACCCCGAGCCGCCGCATCGAACGTTCCCAGTTCGGGGCAGTATTGGGGTCCAGCTCATGATCACCGGGGGTCAGGAAGTCCGACACGACAACTCGCAAGCCACGGCGCCGCTGCAGCCGGGACAGCTTCTCCACACTTGCCGCGAGCGTCATCGGTCCGGTGGCATGGTCGGGCACGAACGGCTCGGTCAACATCTTGCGCAGCAGTCCATAGAGGGCGGAGCGGCCCGAGCGTGCCGGCATCCGGCGCAGGCTGTCGGGCCGCAAAATGTAGCCGCCGAACCGGTCGCCCATCTTCTGGCTGAGAAAACCGATCGTTGCGATCGCGGCAATGCCGAGGTCTCTCTTGGTCACTCCTTCGGTACCCCAGTTCATCGACGGGGTGACATCGAGCAATGCCCAGACCTCGAGCTCTCGATCGGAGATGGTGTCGCGAACGTACGGCACGGTGGTGCGCGCGGTCACCGCCCAGTCAATCCTGCGCACATCGTCCTCGCCGGGGACATACATCCGGGCGTCGCTCATGTCCGAACCAGGTCCGGGCAGCAGGCCCAGGTGATCGCCGTGTAAGAACCCCTCGAGGCGACGCACGATCGTGAGCTCCAACCTTCGCAGCGCAGCCTCAGGCGCCAACTTGTTCAAAGGGATCGTGGCCCGCGTCGGCGTACCGACGACCGAGGTGACGGCACCCATGCTCTGCTCCGGGGAGGCGAACTGCACAGCAGGACCACTGCGTGGGGGAGGGTTCACCGGGGGACCGGAGGGCGGCGGAAAATTGGCTGAGCCTACTGGCTGACCGCCTGGCGGCGGGTACGACACATGAGCCTCTATTTGAAGTCCGGCTGGTTAGGCATGTTCGGGACCGGCTGCTGGTATGGCGTTGGCGGCGAGGGATATGTGTTAGCCGACGGCACCGCTCTGCCAGGTTGACTCTGATGGTTCGGCGCAGCCTGCTGATTCCACACCGGCGTCGGCGGTGGCACCATCGCGACGATCCGCTCGATCACTTGAGCGGGCGCAATGTTGTCAGCCACAGCGTCGAAGCCGAGCACGATACGGTGCGCCATGACATCTTTGGCCACGGACTGCACGTCTGTTGGCAGTACGTAGTCCCGGCCGTGGATGAGTGCCAGAGCACGAGCGGCGGCCACGAGACCGAGCGTTGCTCGTGGGCTACAGCCGATCTGGATGACCGATGTGAGGTCTGGCAAGTTGAACTCGGCCGGCGTCCGCGTCGCCAGAACGAGTCGGACGATGTACTCCGCGACCAGGTTGTGAACGAAGACCTCCTCAGCCTGACGCTGCAGCCGGAGGATCATCTGCGGGTTCAAAACCGGCTGTGAGGTCGGCGGATCGACACTCATCCTGCGGAGGATTTCAAATTCTTCGTTGCCGGCCGGGTAGGGAACGTCGACTTTGAGCAAGAAACGGTCACGCTGCGCCTCGGGCAGCGGATACACACCCTCCGACTCAATGGGGTTCTGAGTCGCGATCACGCTGAACGGCTGCGGCACGGGGTAGGTGGTGCCCCCGATGGAGACCTGCCTCTCGGCCATCGCCTCCAGCATCGCCGCCTGCACTTTCGCGGGCGCGCGGTTGATCTCGTCGGCGAGCAGGAAGTTCACAAAAATCGGCCCGAGTTCGACGTCGAAGCGCTCCTGACTTGAGCGGTAGATACGGGTGCCGACGATGTCTGAGGGGACCAGGTCGGGAGTGAACTGGATCCGGGCGAATTCCCCGCCGACGACGGTCGCGAAGCTGCGGACCGCCAGCGTCTTGGCGACTCCCGGCACACCCTCCAGCAGGCAATGTCCCTGTGCTAGCAACGCGACCATGAGCTGCTCGACCATGTGCTCCTGCCCAACGATCACTCGCTGAACCTGAGCGATGGCATCTCCAAGGAGCTGTGAGGCTGCCTGGTTTCCGGGCTGCCCCGACGTCCGAGCAGCCGGGCGCTCGTCGACAGGTTGGCCAAACGACGGACTACTCACACACTCTCCCGTTACTCGTCACTAGGCGCTACGCAGACGGGCACGATGAGCCGTCCGCTGCTTCTCGCCGGACTCCGAGCCATTCTCGCAGACGCAGGACTCCAGGCTATGAGCCTGGACAAACCCCAAACTGTGACTGGACCCATAACAAGCTGTGAAAGCGGTTAGCCTCGGCGTTCATCGCCGTGCGGGCGAGCCCGACGAAGCCAAACCCGCCGAAAGGGCCGAATAGACTCTCCGTGCCCCGCACGACGCTGTGGTCGGCCTCTGCGAAAGAGGCTGTGAGATGGAGAGTGATGTCGAGCACCGAGCCGCCGGCCCCAAGACCAGATCCATCGTGGGCGCCTCCCGGGGGCGTCTCGGATCGAGGTTCTGAGGGCACCTCTGGCGCGGCGCCGGCGTACGTGCCAGTGAGGCCGCTGCTACCGGATGATCCTCCCAAGGTGGGCGACTTTTGGCTCGACGCGCGGCTGAGCGCAACGCCGGCTGGCATTGCGTTCACGGCTCACGACGCAGCCAACACCCCCGCAATGGTGATCTTGCTGTCCGAAGGAGCGGCGGCGGATGCAGCGGCGCGAGCTCGCTTGGCGGGTGAAATCAACGCTCTGCACATAGACGCGGTGCTCGCACGAGGTGGTCACGGCCAAGACAGTGGGCGCCTCGCACGCAAGTTTCGCAAGGAGGATGACAATCCGGTCGCACCCGACGATCGTCTCGTCTCGCCATGGGCCGCGCTGGTCTACGACGGCTCGCCGGCCGCAGCAGCAAAGGCCAACCAGATCCTCGACGCGGTACAAATCGCGACGCTTGAGCCGCAGGGTGTTCCCTCAGGGCCCGATTACCAGCAGTACTGGATCGACCGGGTGCGGCCCGGCCTCGCACGCCTCTGGCCATTGCCCTGGCCGGGGCGTTTCGACCGTGCCGGATGGCGGACGATCTTGGTTTCTTGGCTGCTCATGGTGCTGCTCGCGGCGCTCGCGGTGCTAATCGCGATCTTGATCTTCCGAAATCAGCCGCCACAAGCACCGCCGTCACCGACCGGCAGCTCCGCCAGCCAGTCAGGTCCGCCGCAGTCAGGATCACAGTCCGGATCTCCGCAATCTGGATCTCCGCAATCACCCGCACCGTCGGGATCGCCGTCTTCCGGATCGCCGGGACCGTCGGGTACGGCGTCGGGCGGCAGCGAGCCAACGGAGTCTGTCACAGGATCGCCTGCGACAAGCAACAGCCCACGCTCGAGGCTTTAGTGTCGTGTCTCCTAAGTCTCTTTACGGTTGGCGCCGCCGATGCACGCGCCTCGCGGCGTTCTCCTCGGTCGACATACGACCCGGTATGCCTCCCTCGTCGGCCTTGCGATCCACGCACCTGAACGCCGCCAACCGCAAAGGAACTTAGGAGACACGACACTGGTGTCGAGCACCTCGACCAAATCCTCGAAGTCCGTGGCTAGCACGGCTGCGGCGTATGCTCCGCCGGCAGATCAGAGATTTTGGATTCGGGCGATCCGCGGAATCGGCATCTGCGCGCTGCCGATTCTGGTCGCTCTCTACGTCGGTGCGACTACCTTCGGTGGCTCTTTCATTCCATGGCATCCGAACATGGTCGATCTCGAGGTATATCGCCGAGCCGGTTCGGTGCTGCTTGCAGGCGGCGACTTCTACGATCTCTCCGGGCAACTTCAGTTCCTGTATCCGCCCATTGCGGCCGTCTTGGCGGTGCCCTTATCCCTACTGCCACCGACCGTGGTTCAGATTGGCTGGACTGCCGCGGGTGCCGTCGCTCTTGTCGCGATCCTGCACCGGTTCGGACTCAGTGGCTGGCCACTCAGCCTGGCCAGCGCTGTCGTGGTGTACGTCGTGGAGCCGGTCGTCCAATCGCTTGCCTTTGGTCAGCTCGGCATTTTCTTAGTTGCTCTCGTCGTCTTGGACCTCGCACCGGGTCCTCGCGTGTTCGCCCGACGCGTGCTGCCGGAAGGCGTGCTGACTGCTGTCGCCACGGCGCTCAAACTCACCCCTGCGATCTTCGTTGTCTACTTGCTGGCTGTGCGGAAGTTCCGGGCGTTCTGGGTGGCGGTGATCACCGGCCTTGCCGTCACGCTGATCAGCGCAGCCATCGTGCCAGCGGCGTCGTATGAGTTCTGGACCAGGCTGGCGCGCGGCGACACCGGGCTGGGGCACAGCGTCATCTACTACACGAATCAGTCTTTGATGGCCGACATCGTGCGCATCTTCGGGCTCGGATCAGATCCGGCGATCGTCGGGCTGGTCTTGTCCGCTGTCGCCGCACTGGCCGGCGTGTGGGCAGCAATGCTGTGGCACCGGCTGGGAGATGTCCGGCTGGCAGTCAACCTCTGCGGCGTCGCGGGACTGTTGGCCTCACCCGTGTCCTGGCTGCACCACTTCGTCTGGGTGGTTCCGCTGGCCATGAGCCTCCTCGAGCGACGGCCGATCAGTCCGCGCCGTCTCCCGGCCTGGTTTCTGGCAGTTGGCTGGCTCTTTGTCGGGTGGGTGGTCGTGGCACCGTTCACTGACCTGCCCAACGGAGCAGATGTCGAGCTCCAGTGGACCTGGTCGCAGCATCTGCTCGCCTCGATCACCGCTGTCCTTGGCCTCGTGCTGCTGGCCGGGGCGATCTTGATCGCGCGACCACGGGTGCTGACGATCTTCGCTCGCCCTGGCCGGAACTCACTCGCGCCGCGATGATCTAGGCGCCTTACCAGCGCACCCGTACGTGTTCCCGCCATTGCTCAACCACGTCGCTGGGTCCGTCGACCTTGAGCTCTGCTGTGCGATTCCACAGTCCCAGATACAGCTCGAGGGCGCTGCCACTGATCACTGCATCGGTGTCCCAGGTGGTTCCCCGAACGCTCAGCGGCGGCTGTTCGCTGACGGCTACCTGCCAACGCTGGTCGGCATCGACCGCGTGAATCTCTATCACGTAAGGAACTTCTGAACGTAACGTGGACGTGCGGCGGGGAAGAAAGCCACGCAGCAGCTCATCGATCCCGTCGGCCGCGAGCTCGCCGTTGATCAAGGTCTCTGCCGGGCGGGGCAACTGTCGCAGCGCGGCAGCGTGTGCGTCGACTGCGTGGATGGTCGTCTCGTGTGCCTGCCGCCTCGCCCAGAACAGCCGCGGCGGCGGTGCGTTTCGCAAGAAGACCATCGCTTCAAGATCATCCGGTGCGCTGATCAGAGTCTTGGTGAGTGCTCGAGCTCCCTCGTCGAACCATGCGAGGAGGTCTGGCGCCGCCGCGGCCGCCGCCTCAGACTCTTCCGTCCGATGATCGGAGTCTCCGCGTACGTTTGCTGCAGCCCAGCGATGCACCATCCCCTGATGAGCAAGCAGGGCACCAACGTTCCAGCCCGGACAGCTCGGAACCGCGGCCTCGAGGCCCGCGTGATCAGCGTGATCATGGAGGCGTTCAGCCGCTGACCGTATCGCTGTCAGGTACTGATCAAATACCAGATAGGCAGGAGCGGATTTCTGATCGCTCACCCGACCCAACCTAGTCCATGGTGCTGGACGCCTGATTGGTGAGAAAACCGATGATGACCGCCGTCCACCAGAACGTTTGTGAGGCGCCGGCGAGCACCATACCCCGGTGGATCAATGATCGTGGCGGGGCCGGCATTTGACGCTCCATGGCACGGCTCGTCGACAACGCGAGTACGCCGACGATGCCCACGCCAAGCACACAGAAGAGTTTGACGACGACGAGCCACGAACTGAGATTCGGTTTGAGCAACACCCCACTGGCGGTGAGGCCGGTCAGCCCGATCCAGATCAAGGGTGTCATTCGTTCGGCGGTGAGCAGCACATCGCCGATGGTCACTCGACGGGACAGAGAAAGCAGCCCGTACCAGTCGACCGCGAGCACCGAGCCGAAGCCCACCACAAGAAAGATCAGATGAAAAAACAGCGCGACTACCTGAAGCCAATGCGGCGGATCGACCAATGTCGAAAGTGAGATCAACCCAACGATTGCCACACTGACAATGCCGAGCAGCCTCCCCTCGGACGGGGTGACTACTCCGGCGAGCCTCACCGTACGAGCGAACATTTGCAGCACAAGCAGCTTCCCCCCTGAAAACTCCCGGCGCGATGCCGCATCCTCGACTCTACTGCTCGCGGCCTGGCGGATACCGCCGACTCACGCGATGAGACTTCGGTGCATCTGGGGAGTCTCCAAGATCAACTTGGGTAGCTGGCAGCTCGGAAGTTCACGCGCAGGCCGTACAGCGAGCTGGTCGCGGCCATGTAGAGATGATTGCGCTGGCGGCCTCCAAACGTCAGATTCGCAGTGATCTCAGGCAGCCGCAGCTTGCCGATCAAGGAGCCGTCTGGGTCATAGCAGTGCAGCCCGTCATGAGCAGCTCCCCAAAGCCGGCCAAGATGATCAAAGCGGATCCCGTCGTAACCTTGCTCGTCGGCACAGAAAAGTTCGCCACCGCTCAGCGCTCCATGATCAACATCGAAGACTCTGATGTGGTTGAGCTCGCTGTCGACGATGAACAAGCGACGTTCGTCCGGTGAGAAGGCTAGGCCGTTGGGTTGGGTGAAATCGTCGACGACGGCAGTCAGGGTCTCCTGATCCGGGTCGAGGCGATAGACGTTTTGCGAGCCGATCTCCGGTGAGGCCTCATGGCCCTCGTAATCGCTGCGGATGCCATAGGTCGGGTCGGTGAACCAGATCGAGCCGTCGGAGTGCTCGACCACATCGTTGGGACTATTGAGCGGATGTCCTTCGTACGAGGCTGCCAGCACCCTGATGGAGCCGTCGTGCTCGGTTCTGGTCACTCGCCGCCCGCCGTGCTCGCAGGCCACAAATCTGCCCTGCCTATCGACCGTGCGGCCGTTCGTGAAGCCAGCTGGCGTAAGGAACACATCGGTACGCTCGCTCACCTCGTCGTAACGCAGCACCCGGTCGTTGGGGATGTCGCTAAACAGCACGAAGCGTCCTGCCGGGTGGTAGGCGGGTCCTTCGAGCCAGCGGCCGCCGGAAAAGAGTCTCGCGACCGACCGATCCCCACCCGTACCGGCAAAGCGCCCATCAAGTACCTCGAACTCTGCGGGGATGTACTCGACCACAGATCCTCCTAGGCTTGCGACCCGAGTTTCCGCGGCGACTCTATCGGCTGTTCACCGGGCCGGCATCGTTGGCAGCCTCGCGTCGCTATCATCGGGCTCGACAATCCCACGTGCTGATCGACACCTGGGGCGGTAGCTCAGCCGGTTAGAGCAGAGGACTCATAATCCTTGGGTCGCGGGTTCGAGTCCCGCCCGCCCTACAAATGGCCTTGTCCTCGATGGCCACCGAACAGTGACCGGACGAGAAGCCCTCCTGAACCTGCCTCCACGGTGACGGGAAGCAGCGATATCGGTTACTGCGCACGCATCTAATAACGACGGCGGGCACCCGAATGCGGCCGGCCATGAATAGATCGCCGCCGCCGTGGTTGAGGTGGTCAGAAAGACACTTCGCACCTGATGCTCTTCGGTCGCAGACCAAATGCCGAATCGTGCGGGTCGCAATGACGAGCAGCGGCAGCCGTATCGAGCTCGGGTGAGCTCTGGTTCGGTTTGTCGGTCTTCCGGCGCGCGCTACCACCCACTGGGTAATCTGAACAGGGCGAGTTGTAGCAAATGAACGTTGAATTGGCGGAGGTCTGTGATGGAGATAACTGGGATCATCACCGCTCTGGTCATCGGGTTGATCATCGGTGTCCTGGGCCGGATTGTGGCGCCGGGCAGGCAAAATATTCCGCTGTGGCTCACGCTCCTGGTAGGGGTCCTCGCGGCCCTGGTAGGCACGCTCATCGCCTCCGCACTCGGGGTTGCCGCTACACGCGGCATTGACTGGATCGAGTTGATTATTCAGGTTGCGCTGGCCGCGGTCGGCGTCTCTATCGTGGCGGGGATGTACCACAGGCGCAGTAAGGCTGTCTGATTCCGGCCGCGGGTCCGTGTTAGCTCGGCATTAGGCCGCTGCAACTCTCCAGGGCTGACAGTAGCCCTTTTACGTGATCTTGGTCAGCGGCTCACTTTGACTTTGCTCACCAGTCGGCATGTCACCACCAGCCCAGTTTTTTGGTCCAGCGCAGCAAGACCAACGAAATAGCCAGCATGATCAAGCACAAGATGGTCAGCGGTATCCATCTGGTGGAATCGTTGACGATGACATTCATGCCAAGCACCGATGAGAGCGACGTTATAGGAAGCGTGATGGCCGCGATCACAGCCAGCCGCTCGGCGGCGATCGTCATCTTGGTGTCGGTACGCGCACGATAGAACTCGGTGACGCCCTGCTGAAACCGCGTCTGGGCCTCACTGATGCGAGCGACGCTCTCGTACTGGTCGAGCACGTCTTTCATCCGCTCTAGCCCCTCGGGCGGTGCAAACGTCATCAGCTTGATCGCCCGCCGATAGATCTCGCGTCCCTGTTCGGCCATGGTCATGATCGTCAACAACTCATGCCGGGCCGCGAACAACTCGCTGAGGAATTTCTGCGGATCCTCATTCACATCAGCCATGACCCGCTGCTCCATCAGGCCGACCTCACGCGCGATCTCGGCCACCATCTCGGCTTCCCCGCGCGCGATCGAGGAAACGATCGCGTACGTCAGGTCGAACGGTGAGCTGGGATGCAACCGCCCGCTCTCCATTCGGGCAGCGACCGCCTCGGTTTCGCGCAGCGCCGCCTGCAACGAGACCTTGGGGCTGATAGGGCCATGCACGGTGACCAGGAAGTCCTCGGCAATGAACTGGTCCAACTCGAGATAGTGCACGTGGCCGGCCGCGCCGATCTCCGGTGCGTGCACGACGATGAACGCGTGGCGCGGATACACATGGACGCGAGGCACGTGGCTACGGCCCTTGCTCTCGGCAATTGCCAAGGGATGAAAGTGAAACTCGCTCGACAGGATCGCCTCCGCTTCGTCGCTCCACTCCGGAATGTCGAGCCAAAGGAACCCGTCAGAGCGCTTCCGCAGAGCCGATAGCTCTGCAAGGTCGCGCACGCTCATTCCATTGGCGTCGATCCAGCGCAGCTTCATGCGAGTCTCCCTTCCACGTTGTCTCTACAGTGCCGCACCCGGCATAGCGGCGGCTCCGTTGCCGCTGCTACGTCACAAAGCGTTCGGGCCCGAACCTCATATCCCTGGTCGCCGTTCGAGTCCGCCCTGCCCTCGGTGGACCCGCCCTAGGTGGAGTAGCGGAGACCCGGCCGCTTGACGTTGTCATGGAGGGCGACTTCCATGGCGACATCCTTCGGATCGGCGACGCCAAATCCAACGTCGAACTCCGACGCCCGACCCTTCAACACTTTCGTGTCGGGAACCCCCTTGAGACCGCTCATGGAGTCGAACAGCTGGTCCTCCTCTTTGTTGCGAGACTGAACGCTGATATATGTCCGACCGATGTCGATGGGTTTATCCGATTTGTTCACAACCGTCACGGTGAACTTCACGTAGCGCTTTGACTTTTCCACAACTGCCCACTTGCTTGGCTCGAACTCCTTTGGCCTTCCCACGGTCACAATTACCCCGTCGTCCCATGCGTGAGACTTGCCAAACGGGAGTGTCTCCCGTTTGGGCTTCACTCCGCCGGTCGACGGCCTCACTCCCGCAGTCGATGGGCCCCCACCACCGCTGGACGGCTCACCTCCGCGAGTCGACATGGTCGACGGCTGGGGGATTGCGCTGGGTGGAGGGCTGTCGTCGGTGCCTCCGGCGGTCGTGGTCAAGCAAGCCGAGCACAGCGAGGCAATGAGTACGGTCAGCGGGCCCAGGGCGAAGCGCTTCACGCGGCGCGATACTACGACACAACCTGTCCTCATAGGCCGAGACAACCGAGCCGAACACCAGTGTCGAGCTCCGGGCCTCAGTGCCAGCCAAGCTCCGGCGCGAGATGGCGCACCACGCTCTCGATGACATGGGCGTTGTAGTCGACACCGAGCTGGTTCGGAACCGTGAGGAGCAACGTGTCGGCGGCCGCGATTGCCTCGTCCTCGGCAAGTTCCTTGACGAGTTGATCGGGCTCCCCGGCGTAGGTCTTGCCGAATCGAGCCACGCCGCCGTCCAGGTAGCCGACCTGGTCCTGGCTACCGCTCGCGTCACCGAAATACGCGCGGTCCAGATCGGTCACGACCGGGAAGATACTGCGGCTGACCGAGACTCGCGGCTCCCGCTGATGGCCGGCGGCCTTCCATGCGTCGTGGAAGCGCTGGATCTGCTCTGCCTGGAGCTGGTGAAATGGAACCCCGGTGTCCTCGGTGAGCAGTGTCGAGCTCATCAGGTTCAGGCCCTGCTCAGCGGTCCACTCGGCAGTCTTTCGGGTTCCGGCCCCCCACCAGATGCGGTCGCGGAGCCCCGCCGAATGCGGTTCCACCCGCAGCAGGCCTGGCGGGTTCGGGAACATCGGCCGTGGGTTCGGCTGCGCGAAACCGTCTCCCTTGATCACTTCGAGGAACACCGCGGCGTGCTCACGGGCCATCGTCGCGTGGTCGGATCCCTCGGCAGGCGCGTACCCGAAATAGCGAAAGCCGTCGATCACTTGCTCTGGTGACCCCCGGCTGATGCCCAGCTGCAGCCGCCCACCGGAGATCAGGTCGGCCGCACCGGCGTCCTCGGCCATATAGAGCGGGTTCTCATAGCGCATGTCGATGACGCCGGTCCCGATCTCGATCCGGCTTGTCCTCGCCCCGATGGCGGCGAGGAGCGGAAAGGGAGAGGACAACTGGCGCGCGAAGTGGTGCACCCGGAAGTACGCGCCGTCGGCCCCGATCTCCTCGGCCGCGATAGCAAGATCAATAGACTGAAGCAGCGCATCGGAGGCCGAGCGTGTCTGTGACTGCGGCGACGCCGTCCAGTGGCCAAACGACAGGAACCCGATCTTCTTCATGCCTAATGCAATAACAGCAGAGGATTGCATGATTCGGTGGGTCAGCATAAGGAGCTCTGCACCGTGGATCTCTCAGGTCTACGGGCCAGGCACGCTGGGGGCAGCTCGGGCGACGGCGGCAATCGGGACGATCACCAGGGCGAGTAAGCCGCCGGCGAGCGTAAGGGTGGCGTAGCTGGTTGCCGCGAAGATCAGTCCGGAGCTGAGCCCGGCGGTCGCACCCGCCAATGCGATGCCAAGATCGACTACGCCCTGGGTGCGGGCGCGCGTCGCCAACGGCACGGCGTCGGTAACCAGCGTGGTGCCGCTGACCAGGCCAAGGTTCCATCCCAACCCGAGCAGCACGAGGGCCAACACAAGTATGGACACCGAATCGACCGGCGCCCATGTGGCGATCAGCCCGGCAGCCAATAACGTCACGCCTGCAGCAACGGCGATCGAAAGATAGCCGAAGCGGTCAACCAGCCAACCAGACAAGGGTGAGGGCAGGAACATTCCAGCGACGTGTGCGCCGATGACGATTCCGGTTATGCCGATGCCGTGTCCATGGTGCTCGATGTGAATTGGTGTCATGGTCATGATCGCAACCATGATCAATTGCGTAATGATCATGATCCCGGCGCCGCTCGCCAGAGGCCACGACCATCTCCTGCCAGCGGCAGCAGGCGGAGCTTCAGTGGTGACTTCTCCTTCCTTGGATATTTCGGCCGCTGCAAGGCTTCGTGCCAGCAGCAGCGGGTCGGGCCGGAGCAGGAGCCACAGCACAAGCGCACCCGAGACGTAGGCGACCGCGGCCAGCATGAACGGACCCGCCAGGGCTGGGAAGCCGAGGTTGCGGGCCAGAGCGCCCGTCGCCTTGATCAAATTGGGGCCGAGAATCGCACCGACCGCTGTTGCGACGAGCACGATGCTCACGGCTCGCCCTCGCCGGGACGGCGCGGCAAGATCCGCTCCCGCATAGCGGGCTTGCAGATTGGTGGCAGCGCCCGCGCCATAGATCAGCAGCGATGCAAAGAGCAACACAACGTTGCCGAGGTAGGCGGCGACAACCACTCCCAAACTGCCCACAGCGCCTGTGAGATAGCCAGCGCTGAGACCCGCGCGCCGGCCGGAACGCTGGCTAAGTCGACCCAGGCCGACGGCCGCAGCAGCCGAACCGATCGTGAAGAACACGGTAGGCAGCCCGGACAAACGGCTGGAACCCAACATCTGCTCGGCGAGCAGTGCGCCAACGGTGATGCCGGCGGCGAGGCCAGCACCGCTCAAGATCTGTGCCAGCAAGAGAACTGCGAGCGTCCGCCGCTGTTCAGGCGGCTCATGGACAGTGGTGGAGCTGGTGGAGACCGCAGGTGAGCCGCTCATTCTCGCTCCAGTATGGGCGGTTCATTGCCCTGAGGCGGTCGACGGGCAGTCCTCTCAGTCCACGTCGAGCCGTTCAGCGAGTTCGTTCAGCCACGCTGCGAGGCCCCTCGGCCCGTCAACGATTACGTCGGACAACTCCGCGAGGGCGTCTTCCTCAGCTGATGCGGAACACACGAGCAACCCGACCACTCCGGCCGTCGCCAGATCCCGAACCGCTTGGAAAGCCGGCAGATCACCAAGATCATCTCCAGCGAAGATCACCTGGCGTGCGCCGGTTTCAGCAACGACTGCACGCAACGTTGCGCCCTTGTCCACTCCGAGCGCACGGATCTCCCACACATTCTTGCCCGGTTCCACTGCCAGGCCGTGACGAGCGGCAAGATCACGAAGCGGATCCGCAAGTTTGGCAAGCGCCGCCTTCGGATCAGGTAGCGAGCGGGTATGGACTGCAATCGCCCGACCCTTGTCCTCTACCCTGGCCGCTGCGAGGTCAAGTGAGTGCAAGAGCTCCGGCAGCTCCCCTGCGACTGCTTTGATCTGCGGCGGAGCCGGCGGCAGCAGGTATTCATTCTCGGCCGCGTTCCAGCGCTCTACGCCGTATTGGCCCAAAACGATCAACGAGTGCAAGCCGGCCACCTCCTGAAAGCGGCCCAGTCGAACTGCCATACGTACCGGTCGACCGGTGATCACAGCGACGGCACCGACGCGTTCGCCCAGCCGACCCAGTGCCGCGACCGCGTCCGGATCCGCGTACGCCTGCTCCGGGTCGTCGACTATCGGCGCCAGAGTGCCGTCGAAATCCGTCGCGATAAGCGTTTGAGACGGCGAGCTCACAATGGCTTCCAGCACCTCAGCCGCTGTGACCGGTAGCGGTTCGGGAAGGCTCATAAGGCGAGCCTGACAGACATAGTGCCGCGTTAGCCACATCCCTATGCGGGTACATGTAAGCCCGGCTGTGGCACCTCGTGCTCGGCTTGTCGCGCCAGGTGGTCGCTGGCCCGCAACCGCCGGGTGCAGTTAAGGTCGAGGACAACGCCGTAGGGAGGTCACGACGTTCGTGAGTCAGAAGCGCAAGCAGTGGCAGCTCGAGCCAGCCTCCTTCGTCGTCGTGGCGAACAGACTTCCGGTCGACCGAATCGAACTTCCCGACGGCACCGCAGACTGGCGGCCGTCTCCGGGCGGACTGGTCACCGCGTTCGAGCCGATCATGCATAAGCGCCGCGGCGCCTGGGTCGGGTGGCACGGCGCAGCTGACGAGGAGCTGGAGCCGTTCGAAGACGACGAGCTGGAGCTGGTTCCAGTTCAGCTCTCATCAGACGAGGTCGCGGAGTACTACGAGGGTTTCTCCAATGGGACGCTGTGGCCGCTCTATCACGATGCCATCGCTACGCCTCAATTCCGCCGCGAATGGTGGGATACCTACGTCACGGTCAATCAGCGGTTCGCTGACCGTACGGCAGAGGCGGCGGCGGAGAGCGCTTTGGTATGGATTCAGGACTACCAGCTGCAGCTGGTTCCGCAAATGCTGCGCCGTCTGCGACCCGACCTGAGGATCGGTTTCTTCCTCCATATTCCGTTTCCCCCTGGCGAGCTCTTCGTCCAACTTCCGTGGCGGCAGCAGATCCTTGAAGGACTTCTGGGTGCGGATCTGGTCGGCTTTCAGCTGCCAGGCGGCGCCCAGAACTTTGTCCGGCTCGTGCGTCAACGGCTTGGTCTGGAGACCATGCGAGATCGCATCCGGATGCCTGACGGCCGCGAGGTACTGGCGCGGGCATATCCCATCGCGATCGATGCCCGGAGCTTCAACCAGCTGGCAGCCTCCGAAGAGGCCACCGAGCGTGCAGCTCAGGTCCGTCAGGATCTCGGTGACCCCCGCGTGATGTTCCTCGGCGTGGACCGCCTGGACTACACAAAGGGGATTTTGGAACGGATCCAAGCCTTCGGCGAACTGGTCGCCGAGGGAAGGATCGACCCCGACGAGGCCGTGATGCTCCAGCTGGCCATTCCCTCTCGTGAGCGGGTCGACCTCTACCGGCAGCTCAGGGATGACATCGACCGGCTGGTCGGCCGCATCAATGGCGACAGTTCGCGCATTGGCCGGCCGCCCATAACTTACGTGCACAACTCATACCCGCGGATCGAGATGGCCGCAATCTACCGCGCGGCAGACGTCATGCTGGTCACGCCGCTGCGGGACGGCATGAACCTGGTAGCCAAGGAATACGTCGCGTGCCGCCAGCGAGACGACGGCGCACTCGTGCTCAGCGAGTTCACCGGCGCGGCGCGTGAGCTGCGGCAGGCGTATCTGGTCAATCCTCACGACATCAATGGCCTCAAGGATCGACTGGTGGAGGCCATGAATGACACACCACAGAACAAGGCTCGGCGGATGAAGGTGATGCGCCGCCAAGTTGTTGACAATGACATCTACAAGTGGGCGAACACCTTCCTTGATGATCTTGAGAGCTCAACACCGACGGTCGCCGCGAGCGAAGCGGCAGGGTAGGCCTTCGAGCGGCGCTCACCCACCCGAGTCTTAATTCCGGACGTGGACAGGCCGATCACGGCGGCCGCCTCGACCTGGTTGGGACCGTCCGGATCGTAAGTCGAGGGACGTCGCGATAGTTCGCCGGCAGCTGGGCCAACAGAGGTTCCAGGCAGGCGGCCAGCCGGGTTCATTGAATCTGCAGGTCGACTGTCGTCAACTCGGCTCTTGACGTCACACCGAGCTTGGTGAACACCTTGCACCCGGCGGCGGCCGCGTCGATCTCGACGAGCCTGGTGATACACCACAGTCTCGAACCCTTCCGGCCCCAGTGCGTTGGAAATGTGGCCCTGCTGGCTTGCGCTTGGGCGGGCTTGAGAGGGTAAATTTCGACCCACACGCGCGCACCACGAGGCCCCTACGGAGAACGCCCTTGTCGTCCAACACCGCCTTGTCTCGCCGCATTCACAGTGCCCGTAACAGGCGCGTCCTCCTTAATCTAACCGTGATCCCCGTTCTCGGACTCGTCCTCGCTTTTTCGGCTTGCGGGTCCTCTTCACCGAACTCAAGCGACACTCCAAGCAGCAGCCCCACGACCAGCTCGAAGGGCCCAAATACCAAGGCCGACTGCTCCTCGCAGGCGATCCTGTCGGCCCTGCCGGGCGGTGCGACCATGCAGGAGTTCACCTGCGCAAAGGTCGGCGACACCGAGTGGGCGGCTGCGCGTGTTAGCCCGGGCGACACTGTCTTCTTCTTGCGGTGGAACGGCACCAAATGGAACGCCGAGGACTCCCAGAGCATCTGCGGCACCGCATCGGCGGGCCTGCCCCAGTCGCTCCTGTCCTACTGCAAGGCGGCCCCGTCCTCGTCGCCGACGACGCCGGCCACCGCGGCTTGCACGTCCGAGGCGATTCTTGCCGCGCTCCCGGCCGGCGCCACGATGCAGGAGTTCACCTGCGCCGACGTCAGTGGCACAGTTGTGGGCCGCTGCGCGTGTTAGCCCGGGCGACACTGTCTTCTTCTTGCGGTGGAACGGCACCAAATGGAACGCCCAGGACTCCCAGAGCATCTGCGGCACCGCATCGGCGGGCCTGCCCCAGTCGCTCCTGTCCTACTGCAAGGCGGCCCCGTCCTCGTCGCCGACGACGCCGGCCACCGCGGCTTGCACGTCCGAGGCGATTCTTGCCGCGCTCCCGGTCGGCGCCACGATGCAGGAGTTCACCTGCGCCGACGTCAGTGGCAAGTTGTGGGCCGCTGCGCGTGTTAGCCCGGGCGACACTGTCTTCTTCTTGCGGTGGAACGGCACCAAATGGAACGCCCAGGACTCCCAGAGCATCTGCGGCACCGCATCGGCGGGCCTGCCCCAGTCGCTCCTGTCCTACTGCAAGTAGCCCTGGTGAGCGGATGGTCCTCCGACAACGCCCGATCCGCTCGGCTCCTCGAAGCCCAACAAACGCTCATGTGTTGCGACCACCGTTAGAACCTGCCGACGCACTGGCCGAGGTGCAGCGAAAATGGGTGACGCGTGGGATAAATAGCCTCCTCTGTCGCTGTAGTTGCCAACGCAGGCAGACAGTGTCCGGGTGGGGCTGATGGCACCTGGCATGCAGAGCAAACCGAGGATGCGCTCGCTTTCTCGGCGACAGTGCGCCCAGTAGGGCCAATCTGGTGCAGTCGATCACCTTCCTGCAGACGTGGACGACGTGCTGTTCCACGCGCTCGCCCGTTGCACCCCCACGAGTGACACAGCGTTCCCATGAATGCGTCTCGCTAACGGGTCGTCTTGCGACGGCAGCAATCCGGCTACGTGATCCGACCGTCGATGAGGACGTGACTTGGCCCGATCGTCAGATGAGGACGTGCCTTGGCTCGATCGTCTGATCGGGCTCGGGGGGCGCGCCCGATGAACAGCGGGCAGTCGACCCCTTTCTGGGCGCAGGCTCTGGGTGTGGCCCGCAACAGCGAGGTGGTGTTCGTCGGGGGGCAGCGCCGGCTCTCATCTCGGTCCGCCCTGATGGACGCGGTATGCCCGCCTCCGACGGTGTTCACCGCGTTCCATGCTTACGGCGGCGGGACCGGGGTTGGCCTACGGCGGCGGGACCGGGGTTGCCAAGGACATCGAGGTCTACGCCCACTACGGTCATGAGGGCGGGGTCGATTACCAGGTCGATTGGCAGCTGAGTTGGTTCGTGGAATGCTTCCCAGACCAGGGCTGACCATCGCCATGACAGTTTGGACGAATACGACGAATACATTGCGATGGATGGAGGCGTCCACGCCATCGAGCCAGAAATATGGCCCTGCTGACCAGCCACTTCAGATTTGGGCCCTTCACGATGTGGGATCAGCCGCTCCCAAGCTAGCGACCAGGGGTGGGCCGAACGGGGCAATACGCGAACCGCGACCTAGGCGAGCTACTTGCACCGACGCTGGCGCTCTGACGGCACGAAGCGTCTTCGTCGACGACGAAGAGGCCGCTGACCGGAGACCAGCCAAAGCAACATCAGCGGACCTGATTCCGTTGGACGGACGGACGCGACCGAAGGTCCAAGGGCCACCGTCGACTACGCTCGCCCGTCATGATCGCGGCGCTGGGAGACCGCGTCCTGTCGATCGGGGCGGACTCCGCCGACTCGTCGGAGCTGCGCTTCCGCAAACGGCTGCTCGTCGGGATCGCGCTCTTCATCCTGCCAATTGGGTTCCTCTGGGGCTGCCTGTATTGGGTCGTGGGCGAGGAGGCGGTCGCGCTCACGCCGTGGGCTTATGTCGCCGGATCGATCATCAGCCTCGCCATCTTCGCCCGGAATCGAAATTTCGCGTTCCTGCGGACGGCGCAGTTCCTTCTGATCCTGGTCGCGCCCGCGCTCGGGATGATCATGCTCGGCGGTCTCGAGGACTCGAGCTTTGTGATCCTGTGGTCGCTTCTTGCGCCGCTCGGCGCGGTCGCCTTCGACCGACCCGCGCGCGCCTGGCCGTGGTTCGCGGCGTTCGTCGCCGTCGTGTTGCTCGCGGTCGTTCTCTCCGAAGTCGTGCGGCCGGACGGCGCCAACCTGCCCGATGCTTTCGTCCGGACCTTCGACGTCCTCAACATCGTCGCGGTGTCGCTTGTGGCGATGTTGTTGCTCATAACCTTCGCGCGAGGTAGGGACACCGCACAAGCGCGCGTCGAGGCGCTCCTGCTAAACATCCTTCCCAAGGAGGTCGCCCAGCGCCTTCAGGCCGAGCCCCACGCGATCGCGGACCACTTCGACGACGCCAGCATCCTCTTCGCGGACATCGTCGACTTCACTCCGCTTGCGAGCCGACTCGACGCGCGCGAGGTCGTCGGGATGCTCGATCGTCTGTTCACGACTTTTGATGAACTCGTCGACCGCTACGAGGTCGAGAAGATCAAGACGATCGGCGACTGCTACATGGCTGCGGCGGGTGTTCCCCGGCCTCGGTCCGACCACGCGCACGCGCTTGCCGACCTCGCGCTTGAGATGAAGGACTGCGCCCACACATGCCTGCCGGAGAGCGACCTCCGGCTCCGGATCGGGATCAGCTCCGGCCCGGTCGTGGCGGGCGTAATCGGACGCCGCCGCTTCCTCTACGACCTCTGGGGTGACACGGTGAACATGGCGAGCCGCATGGAGTCGCACGGGACATCAGACGAGATCCAGCTCACGCGTCCGACCTGGGAGCTCTTGGGTGACGACTTCGTCACCGAGCCGATAGGGCTCGTCGAGGTGAAAGGCAAGGGCGACGTGGAGACCTGGCGGCTCGTCAGCAGAAACGGTCATTAGGGCCGGGGCGTTGCCCAAAGGCATCATGGTCGTCTTCTACGATGATCTGGACTGGCGCGCGGACGCGCCCTGAGACGATGCTGACTAGCGCGCTCGATATCCCGTAGAGGGTCGATGCTTACGGCGCACCTTCTACGCCGTCTTGGGCGTGGTGCTGTCTCGTTCAGTTGTCCTTGCCGGCTGGCAGTGCCGTCAGGGCGTCGAGCTGGGCCTGGTCCAAAGTGACGTCGGCCGCGGTGGCGTTGGCGGTGACCTCCTCTTCAGTTTCGGCGCCGACGATCGCCGAGGCGACCGCCGGGCGGGATAGTAGCCAGGCCAGCGACACCTGGTATGGCTGTAAGCCCCAATCCTGGCTCAGTCGCTCGACAGCACGGCCGATCTCCAGCTCGGTGTCGGTGAACCCGGACCCACCGAATCTCTTGTCACCGGAGAACTGTCGCCATGTGCGGTACCGCCGGGAGGCCGTCGAGGCCTGGCTGAAGCAACAAGTCGATAAGCGCTAGCACGCCCGGCGCAGATCGTTCCGCGTGCGGTTCCTGCGCAGCTACTGAGCCCTCCTCCCAGATCTTCGAGCACCTCGGCTGCTCCGGTTGCGCGCTTCCTGCGGCCCATGTAAATGTCCGCGATCAACCACGGTTTCGCGTCCCCAAGTTGGTCGACGGCCTTCCGCGCGGATAGCCCGCTTCGTCCATCAAGGCGGCGACGTCGTGCGGAAATAGTGGCTAGTAACGCGCTCGAACCAAGTGGCGAGCCAATGGAAAGGCCACCGGCAATGCGCCTTGCTAAGTGGCTGGGCTTTTGGAAAACGACATCGTGGCCGGGCTTAAAATCCATCCAAAACCCGATCTGAAAAAGGGGGTAAACAGGGGTAGAGTGATGATCTTCCGACGGTAAAACCCCTAGTAAAGCTCCCCCGGTTGGACTCGAACCAACAACCCTTCGGTTTGCCGGCCGTGGTGCGCACCACTGATCAATAATTGCCGTAAGTTGCTCTGACTAGCGCCGACGCATATCGAGCGAGTTCTGAAGCGAGCGCTATCGATCGTCAATGCGTGTCGTTTCCGGGGGGTAAAAGGGGGGCTGCGTACGATGATCATCGTGGGCCGCCCACCGCTTTCAGTCGGTACCTACGGCAGTACCAGCATTGCGCCGTACGGTACCGGCTACAGGGCGCGCACTCTGTACCGCGACTACGACGGCGTGACGCGGCGTGTCGAACGACACGGGCGGACTAAAGGCGCAGCCGAACGTGCGCTGCGACTGGCCCTTCGCGATCGGGTACACGTCGGAGCAGGAGCGGAGATCACACCTGACACCAAGATCGCTGGACTCGCGGAGACATGGTTCGCTGAAATATCGGTTCAGGACCGCTCCCCGGCACACTGCGCGCGTATCGAGACCGGCTCGACCGTCAGATAATCCCGGCACTCGGCAACCTACGCGTGCGGGAACTGACAACGGGGGTGGTCGACCGTCATCTGCGGGCGGTTCGGGACAAGCACGGCGCGTCGCTGGCAAAGCTGTGCCGCACGGTGCTGTCGGGAATGGCCGGGCTGGCCACCCGCCATGACGCACTTGAGCACAACCCCGTGAGAGATGCGGGCCGAATCAGTCACGGCAAGCCGAAGCGGGTTCCCCGTGCTCTGAGTGTTGCGGAGACTCGCGAGCTGCGGGCATGGCTCAGCAACAACGACAAGGCTCGGGAACGTGATCTGCCTGATCTTGTCGACATGCTGCTGGCAACAGGGCTGCGTGTGGGCGAGGCCTTGGCGGTGACGTGGGATGCCGTTGATCTATCGGCGGGCACAGTCGAAGTTCGGGGCACTGTGATTCGAGTGAAGGGGCGGGGACTCGTGATCAAGCCCGCACCGAAGACCAGGGCCGGATTCCGTACGCTGGTGCTGCCGTCATGGGCCGTGGAGATGCTGAGGCTGCGGCCTCTGGGCAAGCCCGATCAAACGGTGTTCTGCTCGGCTATGGGCGGGCTACGTGACCGCGATAATGCGATTGGTGATCTACGGAACGCCTTGAACGCCATGGGCTTCGAGTGGGTGACGAGCCACACCTTCCGGCGTACGGTCGCCACCTTGATGGATCAAAGCGGATTGAGTGCCAGGGCAGCGGCTGATCAGCTCGGGCATTCGCATCCATCACTCACGCAAGACGTCTACTACGGACGCCGGATTGCTAGCACCGGCGCCGCGGAGGTGCTCGAAGTCCTCGGATGAGGGCATCGCTCCCTGTCTAGCGATGCCCTCTAGAACGCTGTTGCGCGACAACCTTGTCGATCAGTACGGCCACTGAATTCTCCCGGTGGTCATTGCGTCGGGCAGGCGCTTACTCGCGGGATGGCACGATCCTCGGAACCGACAGCAAGGTCTCCGCACTGAGGCCGAGAGGGTCCGCGCTCCGGCTCTAAGAGAAATTGCATCGGATTGAAAGCGGCCAGCTCCACTCGGCTGGGCTTGACTTGCGTACGGATTGAATCCCGGTGAGGCGTCCGTTGGTCGAACGGCTAACGATACGAAGACAGGCGTTTTCGATAGCCGACCCTCCTACGGGCATCGCCAATGATCATGGTCGCCGGCATGAGGTTGCCACACTTTCATGGAGTTGTCTCTTCTGCGGGCAAGCCCCCAGTGGTTATCGCTTATCAACTTGCGTCGTTGACTCCCCGTCAGGAAGGGTCTGGTCAATCGGAACATAGTCGGCGTGGCGGTGGGCGATCTTCCACTCACCCTTCTCCCGGCGGAAGACATGTGTGACACGCAAGGTGTAGGGCTCGACTGGAACGCCGACGACAGAGTTGGCTATGTGTTCGAAGCCGACCATGTACGCCAGGTCCCCGCTCACGTCAGCGGCCACGAGCTCGAAGCGGTAGTCGGTTGAGTCGGACCACCGCGCCGCCAACCAGCGAACGGTCTCGCTGACCTCGTTCCAACCGCGCCTGACCGGAACCTTCGCACCGAACACTGTCACCGGATCCTGCATCGATGTCATCGCTAGCCGCGGTCCCGCGTCGCCGTTGATCAGCGCTTGCTCTGCCTCGTACTGGCGGGCGAGAGTCGGCGTGACGAAGTCGTCGAGCTCACTCATGGCCACCCTCCCAGATCGCTCGCTTATGCTCCCGTTCCCCCTAAGTCTGGGTGCCGGACTGTCAACCAGCAAGACTGATCAGTTAACGCCTATCGGAAGATCGCGTCAGTGTCCCGAGTGGCGCGGAACCGCTTCTGAGAGGAGCCAGCCATACGGGTCTTATGAGCGGGTCCTCACCAGATTTACCGTCCCGGCCGTCGGAGCGCCTGAATACCGCATCCATTCACCGCACCTTTCGCGGACGACTGCTAGCCGGTCGGCTTGCGGAACACGCATGAGAAAGCAGGCGGCACGGACAGCGTCAGGACTGTGCGCTTCACCCTGAACTACGACGGCCCGCTGGTCAGTCGGGGCAACGCATCAGACAAGCAACGGATACGGGAAACGCTCGACCCGCAGCTTCGCGAACTGTGGACACATGAGCCGTTGTCAAACTCTCCGGAGTTTCTCCAGGTAGCCGAGGCGAACAAGATGTCGGTTCTTCTGCAGCGAGGCGATCATGTCTTTGCACCTCTGGTCTGTAAGCCACTACATCTACTCGCCGATATCGACATTCTGATGCTGCGACCCGAGCTGCCGGGCGGCATCGTCACGAGCGGGGGTGACATCGACAACCGGCTGAAGACGCTCTTTGACGCACTGCGTGTGCCCGGTGTGCCACAAGAGATCGCATCGAACACCAGGCCATCCTCCGCCAACGAACCTCATTTCACCCTGCTGGAGGACGATGCGCTCATCGCTCGTATCAACGTCGAAACCGATCGGCTCTTGGCCGCGCCCGATCCCAGTCATGTGCGGCTCATAATCCGGGTGAACATCCGCGCCAGTCGAGTGATTTTGGGCAATCTAGTTCTGCTCTCATAAACACGTTCAACGCCTACGGCTCGACTCTCGCTCGTTCGCAGTGCGGGAGCATAAGAGTTCCTGCGAGCCTTCCTTAGGCGGTGATCATGGGAGGGCCGGCAGCACGTGCGGCTGAGCCGCAGGCGAGTCGGCTTACGGTCGGCGCGCCCCGGCCCTTCCTGGTGAGAGACAGACTCCTGTCTAACGCCGCGCTTGCCAGATCCACTGCTTAAGTCATCACCCCGTCTACTCGGCTCGTCTACACCGCCTCTAAATCTCGTGGTGTCTCAGACCGCCGCACCTCCGTCCGACGTACCCCCCCAAGCGGGACCTGAACGTCGTCGAGGTGCCACCCTTGATGACCTCCCGGGAACGGTTGAGCCGACCTGGCCAGGGCAAGACCGACCCGGTCGACGCGGTCGCGATCGCCCGCATCACCGCCCGCGAGGATGCCTTGCCGCCGGTCCGGCCGATGACCGGCCACGCCGCCGATCTCCGGGTGCTGACCGAGTACCGCGACCAGCTGGTGAACGAACGCACCGCCACCGCGAACCGGGTCCACACCGACCTGCTGTTGACGTGACCCCTGCTGGTTGGTCCGGGTCGAGTGAGAGTCTTGCCGCCCACGATGTTGGGCAGGAAGGCTTGATCCACGATGACGACGAGGAAACGACACACCCCGGAGCAGGTGGTCCGTAAGCTCGCCCAAGCTGATCGGCTGCTGGGTGAGGGTAAGGATGTCGCCGACGTCTGCCGGGAACTGCAGGTGTCGGAGCAGACCTACTACCGGTGGCGGAACCAGTTCGGCGGGTTGAAGGCCGACGACGCGAAACGGTTGAAGGACCTGGAGCGGGAGAACGCCACGCTGAAGCGGCTGCTCGCTGATGCGGAGCTGGAGAAGGCGGCGCTGAAGGAGATAGCCCAGGGAAACTTCTGAGCCCGGCACGCCGGCGAGCGGCCGTGCACCACCTCGTCGCCGTGATGGGGCTGAGTGAGCGGCTCGCCTGCCGGGTGACCGGGCAGCACCGGAGCACCCAACGCCACCAGCCCGCCAACGCGACACCAGCCGATCCGGACGCGGCGTTGCGGCAGTGGCTGCGGGACTACGCCAAAGCCCATCCCAGGTGGGGTCACCGCCGGGCCTACCATGACGCCCGCGGCGAGGGCTGGCACGTCAACCACAAGAAGGTCCAGCGGCTGTGGCGGCAAGAAGGGCTCCGGGTGCCGCAACGCCGCCGCCGCAAGCGCCTCGGGTCCTCGACCGCACCCGACACTCCGATCGCGGATGCGCCGAACCGGGTGTGGGCGGTCGACTTCCAGTTCGACTCAACCACCGACGGCCGGCCGGTCAAGATCGTCTCCATCGTCGATGAGCACACCCGCGAGTGTCTGGGTGGTCTGGTCGAACGCTCCATCACCAGCGACCGGCTGATCGATGAGCTGGACCGGCTCGCCCAGGACCGTGGCTACCCCGCGGTGCTGCATTGCGACAACGGCCCCGAACTCGCCTGCGCCGCGATGGCCGACTGGACCAGCGAACGGGTCGGGCTCTCATTCATCCCGCCCGGCGAACCGTGGCGCAACGGCTACATCGAGTCGTTCAACGGGCGGCTCCGAGACGAATGCTTGAACATCAATCTGTTCTGGTCCTTAACCCACGCCCGGGTCGTGATCAGCGACTGGAAAGCCGAGTACAACCACCATCGCCGGCACTCAGCCCTCGGCTACCAGGCGCCAGCTCGATACGCTGAGACCTGCACCCACCAATGACCGACTCTCACAAAGCCCGGACCACTTCAGGGGGTCCCGTCACGATGGTCTCGATCAGCACGGCCGCCAGCACCACCTGCCGCACCTGACCAACACGGCGCACCTGCACGCCGCACTGGAGTTACTGAGCGGCGACGAAAGCGTCCGGGCCGCGGTGGCTCGGAGCCGGCTGTACCGGATGCTGACCCTCACCGAGCAGCTCGCTGAGTTGCGGATCCAAATCGACGCCCTGGTCAAAGCAAGTGGCAGCACCCTCCCTGAGATCTACGGCGTCGGCCCGGTCGTTGCGGCCACCATCATCGGCCACGTCTTCGACGTCCGCCGCTACCCCACCCGACACCACTTCGCCACCGCCAACGGAACAGCACCCATCCCGGCCTCCTCGGGTCGCACCATCCGACACCGCCTCAACCGCGGCGGGAACCGGCAGCTCAACCGGGCGCTCTACACGATAGCGATCACCCAGATCCGCGCAGATACCGAAGGCCGCGCCTACTACCAGCGCAAACGAGCCGAAGGCAAAACCAGCCGCGAAGCCCTCCGCTGCCTCAAAGACGGCTGTCTGACCTGATCTACCGCACGCTGCGCGCCGACCTCGCCAACGCCGCGCAGCCAACTCCCACTCTCAGCATCGCCGCATGAACCCCCGCTCGGGAGTAGCCCAACCGTCGCACACGGCGCGACCCGGCCGAAAGCAAGCACAGTTCCCTCCCTAGACGGGGTGGGTGCGGCTGACGCAAAAGAGGCACGACTGACTGCCGAACGGCAAGCTGCGTGGCAGAGCTTCCAGCCTCAATACCCTGCTCTTCGCTGCGGCGTTCCGCCACACCCACCTCCCCGGAGAGTACTCGTCACATCCCCCGCCGGATTCTCACCCCTAAACAAGCAGGGAGTAAATCCAGCGACCCGCGAGCCGTTGACATAGGGGCCCACACGGCATGATGCGTGGCGAATCCGGTGATCGCCCCGAGCTGGGTTCGCGCCTTCAGGGGGCTGTGACGATGAGCATCCACAAACTCACCGCCGGCTCGGGGTACGACTACCTGACCCGGCAGGTGGCAGCCTTCGACGCCACCTCCAAGGGTCATGTCGGGTTGGCGTCCTACTACGCGGAGGGGGGCGAATCTCCAGGGGTGTGGATCGGCTCGGGCATGGTCGGGATTGACGGCTTGCAGGCCGGCGACGCGGTGACCGCGGAGCAAATGCTGGCCCTCTTCGGCGCCGGAATGCATCCGCTGGCGGCGCAGCGGGTGGAACAGCTGTCCGATACCGACTTGACCGAGGACAACGTTCGCGCGGCGACTCGGCTCGGTGCGCCGTTCAAAGTTATGGACACCAGGCCCAACCGATTCCAGATCGAGGTCGCCAAAGGGTTCGCTGCCCAGACTGGATCGACCGATGCGGCTTTCGATCGGCGTGATATACGCGCGGAAGTGGCGCGGGAGTCCTTTCAGGGCCAATAGGGGCGACCACCGGCCGATGAGCGTGAGCTGGCCGCCGCAATCGCGAGGCTGTCGCGGCCACCAGCGCAGTCTTCGCCGGCTACGACCTCAGCTTCTCCCCCGTCAAGTCGGTGTCGGCGTTGTGGGCAATAGCCGATCCCCAGATCGCGGCTGTGATTGCGCGGGCACACCAGGGCGCTCTCTGCGATGCCCTCGCTTTCATCGAGAAGCATGCCCTGTTCACCAGGGAGGGCCCGCAAGGCGTGCGCCAGGTGAATGTCACTGGTTTGATCGCGGCAGCGTTCACCCATCGGGACAGCCGCTTCGGTGACCCCGATCTGCACACCCACGTCGCCGTCGCCAACAAGGTCCAAACCCTCGACAGGCGATGGCTGTCCAACGATGGGCGAGTGCTGTTCAAGGCCGCCGTGGCTGCCTCGGAGACCTACAACACCGCCCTCGAACACCACCTGCAAGATCAGTTGGGCGTCCGGTTCGCCGAACGATCCGACCTCGACCCGCGCAAGCCGGCGGTGCGGGAAATCGTCGGCGTCGATCCGGAGCTGAGGCTCCGCTGGTCGGCTCGGCGGCAGGTGATCAAGAACAGATCGGCTGAGCTGTCGCTTAAGTTTCAGCATGATCATGGCCGGCCGCCGACGTCGGTGGAGGCGCTGCGCCTGTTTCAGCAGGCCACCCTGGAAACCCGCGATGCCAAGCACGAGCCCCGCAGTCTTGCCGAGCAACGCGCCACCTGGCACGCCCAAGCGGCCGAAACCCTCGGCGGGCCCGAGGCCGTACAAGCCATGATCAGTCAAGCGCTCCACGCAACCACTGCACCGAGCTCCTCATCCATCGATGGCGCCTGGGTGTCGAGGACGGCGGGCCTGGTGCTGGCCGCATTGGAGGAGCACCGCTCAACCTGGCAAACCTGGCATGTCCGCGCCGAAGCGCAACGCAACATCCGGGCCGCTGAGGTTCCGACCGCCAAGGTCGATGAGCTTGTCGACCGGGTCGTCGCCGAGATTCTCAACACTCGATCGGTGTCGCTGGCGCGGCCGGATGACAGCGATCACCGAACCGGCAGCCCTGCGCCGCAGCGACGGGTCGAGCGTCTACACCGCTGCTGGTTCCGAGCTGTTCACCTCCGCTCGCATCCTGGCCGCCGAACAGCGAGTCGTCGCGATCGCCGGCCACATGGACGGGCGGACCGCACCTGCCGGGATTGTTGAACTGGCGCTATTGGAGCAAGCCGCCAACGGGGTCACGTTGGATCCGGGACAGGCAGCGTTGGTCAGATCGATGAGCATGTCGGGTGCCCGTCTCCAGCTGGCCATTGCTCCCGCCGGGGCGGGTAAGACCACCGCCGTCCGCGCCTTGACCCGGGCGTGGACCGACAGCGGCGGCCAGGTCGTCGGTCCTCGCCCCGTCGGCAGCAGCAGCCGCCCTGCTCCGCGACAGTACCGGCGCGCCGACCGATACATTGGCGAAGCTGACCTGGTCCATTGATCACGGCGACCTGCCCGATTGGGCCTTAAGCGTCGGGGAGTCCACGTTGCTGATCATTGACGAGGCGGGAATGGCCGACACCCTCTCCCTCGACACCGCAGTCGACTTCGTCGTGCGGCGAGGCGGCAGCGTGCGGCTGATCGGTGATGATCAACAGCTAGCGGCGATCGGCGCGTGCGGTGTGCTGCGCGATATCCACGCCGTCCGCGGCGCCGACCGTCTCACCGAAATACACCGATTCCACGACCCAGCCGAGTCCGCTGCCACCCTCGCCCTGCGGGACGGCCGACCCGAAGCGCTCGGCTTCTACCTTGACCGCCGCCGCGTCCACGTCGGCGACCCCGCCACAACGATCGAGCAACTGTTCACCGCATGGCAGGCCGACCGCGACCGTGGCCTCGACGCGATCATGCTGGCGCCCACCCGTGATCTGGTCATCCGGCTCAACTCGCGAGCCCGTATCCACCGCCTCCACAACACCAGGCCCGGCCGAGACGTCGAACTGGCCGACGGAAATCGTGCATCCGCTGGCGATGTGATCATCACCCGCCGAAACGAACGGCGGCTCCGCATCACAGCCACCGACTGGGTCAAAAACGGTGACCGCTGGACCGTCGCTGAATGTCACCAGCACCGGCGCTTTGAAGGTGCAGCATGCACAAAACGGCCGCAGGGTGACCTTGCCAGCTCACTACGTCCGCAGTGCCACCGAGCTCGGCTACGCCACCACAGCGCACGGCGCCCAAGGCCTCACCGTCGACACCATGCACGGCCTCGCCACCGGCCATGAGTCTCGGCAGCAGCTCTACACCATGCTGACCCGCGGCCGCACCGCCAACCACCTCTACCTTCCGGTAGTCGGCGACGGAGACCCACACACAATCCTGCGACCCGACAACATCCACGTCCGCACCGCTACCGAGCTGCTCGAGCAGATCCTGGCTCGCGACGCCACCCCACTTTCCGTGACCACGCTGCAGCGGGAGCAGCACGACCCTGCGATCTTGCTCGGCCATGCCACCGCCCGCTACCTCGACGCCCTCCACTTCGCGGCCGAACACCTCGCCGATGCGCAGATGATCAACAACCTCGATCGTGACGCCAACCAGTTGATCAGCGAGATAACTAAGGAGACAGCATGGCCGGCTCTTCGTGCCCGCCTACGCCTGCTGATGGCCGACGATGCGGATCCGCTCGTCGAATTGCGCAACGCAGCTCAGCAGCTGGAACTCGATACGGCGGTGGACCGAGCTGCCGTCCTCGATTGGCGGCTCGATGACACCCGCCTCCACAACAGGCTCGCGCCGCTCCCGTGGCTGCCAGGCATCCCCTACCGGATCCGCCACCAATCCTGACTGGGGACCCTACCTAGCCGCTAGAGCCCAACTGATCACCGGCTTAGCTGATCAACTCGGCGCGTCGAGCGAAGCTGCGACCTGGGTGGCCGAACAAGATCGCGTACTGCCGGCTGGCTTGATCACGGACTTGCAGGTCTGGCGCGCCGCGATGCAGGTCGAGCGAGCTGACCTGCGGACAACTGGGCCTGAGCAACGAAGTCTTCTGGCACGGACCTGGCAGCACCGACTCAACCGGCGACTCAGCACCCACGACACGCCTCAAGATCAGCGGTGGGCGGAACTGCTCGCCGAGCAGTTCCCGAACCTGATCAAAGACTCGTTCCTGCCGAGCCTGACGAAGAGGTTGGAGAACTTAGATCGCTCAGGCCTCGACACGAGCAGTCTCGTCCAGTCGGCAGCCGCCAAAGCACCGCTACCCGACGACCACCCCGCAGCCGCTCTTTGGTGGCGCATCCTCGACGACCTCCCTACGCGGCTGCCAGACCACTCAGATCATCAGCCACCGCCCGGCGCGCGCCCAAGCGCAATCAAACCCAGACAGCAGCCATACCAGGCGCGCAAACACCACCTTCAACAATCGGACCGAGCCGCTGAACAGGCCCTGATGATCGCCCGCTGCGGGCATCGCGACTTAGGTAATACAAAGACCCGCTTCGATGCGCTAGCTGTAGAAAGAGGATGATCATGACACTTAAGGCCGGTGACAGGCTCATGTCGCTCACGGAGGTCTCGGAGATGTTGGGCATCCCCGTTCATACCTTGTACCGCTGGCGGCACAAGGGCGACGGCCCAGTCGGCTACCGGGTTGGTCGTCACGTGCGCTACCGCCGGGAGCCGTCGAGGCTTGGCTGGAGCAACAGGCCGATAAGCGCTAGACGCCCGGCGCGGATCAGTCGGCTGTGGTCCCTAGCAGTGCCCGCGCAGAAGGACTCCGAGCCAGATTCCGATGAGGGCGACCGCCATCCACAGCAACCAGGAGAGCTTCGCCGCCCGAGATCTTGCGGTGTGCCGTGATCGTACGCCTCCGATGCGGTCGTCATTGCATGCCTCGCCGCGGAAGTTGATCATGACCAATTATCAACGCGGAATCCCGAGCACGCCCAATGAAAGCGGCTGCCGTCGTCCGCGCGGAGGTTCCTGTCGCCAGCGTCATTCCCAGACCAAAGCGCGGCGAGCGCGCGCTGTGGATCTGAGGAACGGCTGATCCCACCTGGGCTGGCGGCGGCAGCTGCGCGCAGTAGCTGGGGTGGCAAGCTGAGCATCGACACTGAGTTCACATTCCCAAGGAGGCGCACCATGAGCGACAGCCCTGAACCCTCCGCCGCAACGCGTGAGAGCGGCGCCGCCGTCCGCGTCCCTGCCCCGCCGCTACTCTTCGCCGCACCGCTCTCGGCAACGCTCGCGCTGCATAAGTGGCTGCCGTTGCCTTTGCCCGGGCGGCCGGTGACGAAGACCGTCGGCGCGGTCCTCACTATTGCCGGACTTGCGCTCAGCGGGTCCGGCGCAGCGACCTTCCGGCGTAACCGCACGACAGTCGTACCGCACCACCCGGTGTCGACGCTGGTAACCAAAGGCCCGTACCGGATCAGCCGCAACCCGATGTACACCGGCCTCGCCGCCGCGTACGTGGGCGCCGCGCTCTCGGTCGGAACATGGTGGCCGCTTATCATCGCCCCGCTCCCGGTGCTTGCCACGCACCGCTGGGTCATTGTGCCAGAGGAGGAGTACCTCAAGCGCAGGTTCGGTGCCGAGTACGAGCGCTACCAATCCCAGGTCCGGCGCTGGCTCTGAGGCCTGTGGGCGAGATGGAATCGCCAGTCAGGTCACGGGCCGGCAGGTCTGCGGTCGGCATGGCGGTGCACAGCGCGCCAGTGCCCACCCTCGCGGCGATAGACATGGGTCGCCCGCAGCTCGGTCTGCTCCGGCGGGCCACCGTCCCTGGAATTGGTATAGCGCTCGATAGCCGCCGTGTAGGCGAAGTCCCCTGCTACGCCGGAGGCCAGCGTCTCCCAATCGAAGGTCACGACGTCGGAGAACGTGGACGCCACAAACCGGAACGTCGCCGTTACGGGCTCGGTGCCGGAGTCGACCAGACCGCGGGCGGCGAAGAGTGTCACCGGGTCTTCGGTGGACCACAGCACGAGGTTGGGCTCCGGGTCACCGTCGTGAAAGGCGCGTTGCGCCTCGATGAAGCGGGGCAGGAAATCGCGGTAGAAGTCTTCGGGCTCCGTCATGACGCTAACCTCCATCCATCTGGATCCCCACTGCAAGGGCAGTTGTTCCTGAACGACTGGGATTCGCGTCGGTACGTCCGAGGAATAGTCGGAGGTAGTCCATCACTTTGTCCAGCTCATTGCCGACTCCGCGAGCCGCGAGGAACCCGTCCGGCCGCACCAACGCGAAGGTGGGGTGTCGGCTGTCATGGGATCGGTTCGTGCCCAACCGGCCGACGGCGAGATCAATGAAATCGTTGTACGCGCTGAGGCCGGCAGACTCGAGTATCCTCCGGACGTCGGGTGCCGAGACCAGCAGCACGTGCCGGCCGCGGCCAAGCACCTCGTACAGGCGAGTTTTTCCGTAGTCGCTGAGCACCTCGATGTCGGGTACGCGTTCGCCGGGCTTGGGTCCGTGACGCCCTCGATCTGGCTGGTTAAGCGGACTCGAGGGGTAGGCCACCGAGATCTGCGACAGCCGCTGACTGGCGGCCCTCTGAACAGCGGGCAGCCTAGTAATCGTTGGAATGAACGCGTCGCGCAAGGCCCGTTTCACTGGATGGCTCATAGTCTGCCAGCGGACAATCGCGTCGCTGAGGCCGAGAACATTCCCGGCGACCGGACGACGTTCCTGCTCGTAGCTATCGAGAAGCAGGTCCGAGGCGCTCCTGTCGGCGACCAAGGCCAGTTTCCACGCCAGGTTATTGGCGTCCATGATCCCGGTATTCATGCCCTGACCACCTGCCGGGGAGTGAATGTGCACGGCGTCCCCAGCCAGCAAGATCCGCCCACGCCGGTACGTCGGAGTAGACCTGAGCTGACAGCGGAAACATGCCAGCCACACCGGGTCGGAGACAACGATCCGCCTCGGCGCCCGTTGGTCGACGAGCTCCTGGATCTCCTCTAAGGAAGGCGGCTGTCCGCCCCGATCGCCAGCGTTGGGCATTACGACTCGCCAGCGTTGCTCACCCATAGGAATGCAGGTAAGAGGCAGGCCGTCCGGGCGGAGGAACATGTATATCTCGTCCTCGCTACCAGCTCCATCCAGGGCGACGTCTGCCAACAGCCAGTCCTGTGCATAGGGCTGCCCATCGAAAGCCAGCCCGAGTTCGTGACGTACCCGGCTGTGCGCGCCGTCGCAACCCACCACGTAGCCGGACCTGGTTTCAGTATCCACACCCGCGAGGTCCCGAATAGTTGCGTTGACGGCGCTTCCATCCTCGGCGGCGCGCACCAGTTCCACACCTTGTTCGACGATGCCACCCAGCTCGCGTACGCGGGTGCGCAGCAGCATTTCGGTCTCGTGCTGGGGAAGCACGAGTGCGAACCCGTATGGCGAGCCGTTTCGGGCGAAGTCAAGGACGAACAGGTTTCTTTGTCCGGAGTACACGCGGAAGCGACGCACTCTGTGGCCGCGCTCAACGAAGGCGTCCGCAAGGCCCATAACGTCGAATACCTCGAGGGTGCGCGCCTGGACGCCGAGCGCCCTCGACTGCGGCACCGCACCGACACCCTTGTCGATGGTCCGGGTGCGGATGCCGCGTGCCAGTAGCTGGGCGGCGAGCACCAGGCCGGTCGGTCCTGCGCCGACGACCAGCACCTGGCTGTCGGAAGAAGTTGTGTCCATGGCAACAACGCTGGACCGGGGGGCAGCCGGAGTCGTCAGAAGAACTACGTACCCACTACGTATTTCGCGGCGCTAGACCTTCCTCGTGCGCCCATGCCGCAAGCTGTGTGCGGGTTCGAAAGCCCAGCTTCGACAGGATCCGATCGACGTGGACCTCGACGGTCCTGACTGAGATGTACAGCTGTCCCGCGATATCGCGGTTGGTCAGCCCACGAGCGACCAGCGCTGCAACTTCAGACTCACGGCGGGTCAGGCTCGTTCCTGGGCCCACTCGCCACGGATCCTCGGGCTCGTCAGCCAGCGCATGCTCCACTGCATCGTCGAGGGTCATCGAGCGCCCCTCGGCGAAAAGCTTCGCCGCGGTTGCGCCAACCACCGCGCGGGCGGGCGCGAGCCACTCGTCGAGGAGGCCTCGCAGCGGGTCAGGAAGATGGGTCTGATTCACTTCCTCATACGCTGCGGCGGCCCCCGCCAGCCTGAGCGCAAGCCGCGGCCTGCCACTTTTCGCCGCAAGTCCGGCCATGCCAGTCAGTCCGGATGGGATGGCGAAAAGGTCGCCGATGTTGACGATGACGGGTAGACCTTGCTCGAGGGCTGCTCGGGCAGCGGGTAGGTCCCCCAATATCAAGCGTGCTATGCCAAGCAGCTGCAACGCACGGGCGCTGCCGGAAGGCAGACCGCTCTCTTCGTACATCGCCGCACATCGCGCGAAGAGATCACAGGCGAGCTCGACGTCACCGGAGTATTGGGTGGCCAGAGCACAGAAGAACAGTGCGGACGCGACTCCTGCGGCGTCACCCACTTGCGTCAGCAAATCGAGGGCATCTGCGGCGTCCTTGCCACCCTCCACCACCCTGCCACTCGCCATCGTGGCGCGGGCTCGATAGAACAGTGCATATCCCTCCCCGATCACGTCGTGCCTGGCGCGGGCGAGGGCGATGCTCTGTCCCAAAAGGTCGATGGCGAGGGTGTAGTCGCCTTGATCGGTGGCGAGCCAGGCCAGGCCGCTTAACCCAGCCACCCGCTCGCTGTCCTCCTTAGGGAGGAGTTCAATCAGGTTCCCGAGTCGCCGCCGGCCCTCGGAAAAGTGGCCGCGCGCAGACCAGAATGCGGTCAACCTGTTGGCCAGACGCAAAGCGGCAGCCGGGTCTTCGGTTTGATACCAGTCAAGGGCCGCGCGAAAGTTGTTGTGCTCGAGCTCGAGATGGTCCAGCCCCGCCTTCGCGGGCCAGCACGGAGGACGATCAAGATCATGGGCGACGCTCCCGAACGCCGATCCGTGCGATGTGTGGATATCGGCGGCTTCGGACATGTCGGCCAGCTGCTCCGCCGCGAATTCGCGAACGGTCTCCAGCATTGTGTACCGCGGCACGGTCGTGGACATTGATGCTTGATGGAGCAGGCTCTGATCGACCAGCTCTACCAGTGGGTCCAGAATCGGTACGCCAAGGTGTAGCGCCTCCGCGCAGACGGTCTCGAGGATGTCCAGACTGATACCGCCGGTGAACACCGAGCAAACTGCGAGTAGCCGCCTGGCTGCTTCGCTCAAGAGGTCATAGCTCCACGCGATCGTGGCACGTAAGGTCCGCTGCCGGTCCGGTACGTCCCGGCCGCCGCCGACTAACAAGCCGAGCGAATGGTCCAAGCGCGCCAGAATTGCCTTGGGGGTGAGCATCTTGACTCGCGCTGCAGCCAGCTCGATCGCCAGCGGCATGCCATCGAGCCGATGCACGATCCGCGCGATCGCGTCGGCATTCTGATCGTTGACCGCGAATCCAGGCACTGAGGCGGCGGCGCGCACGGCGAACAGTCGCGCCGAGTCACAAGCAACGACAGCGGCTGGCGAGGTAGCAAACTCAGCTTGCGGCATCACCAGCGGCGGCACCGGGAACTCCTGCTCGCCCGACAAGTGCAGCGGTGAACGGCTCGTGACGAGGATCCGCAGTTGGGTGCTGGCGTTGCGCAGCTCGGCGACAAAGCCGCCGGCCGGCAGTAGGTGCTCGAAGTTGTCCAGTACGAGAAGGAGCTTCCGGTCCCGTACGTAACTGCTCAGATGCTCCAGCAGCGGCCGCCCACGCGAGTCCTGCAGCCCGACGCCTTGGGCGATTGATCGCGGTACCAGCGCCGGATCGGTGATCCCGGCCAGGGAAACGAAGTGCACGCCGTCTGGATACTCATCCGCGACGCCAGCCGCCAGCTCGATGGACAACCTGGTCTTGCCGCAGCCGCCCGGTCCGGTCAGCGTCAGCAACCTGCTATGCGCTAACAGGCGCCGAGCATCGGCCAGTTCGTGCTCCCGTCCCACAAAACTCGTCGGCAAGCGAGGCAGTGCACCTGGAGCATCGGCGGTGCGCCCGCTTTCCGCCGACGAGGCATCGAGCGGCATATCCGAGGAGCCGATCATCAAGCTCAAATATTGCATCCCTCGAGCCGGCCGGCGCCTGACCTGCCTGCGGTACGCACTGGCTCCTCTTTACAGCGACCGAAGCTGCTCCCTGCGCCGAGAGATATTCTCGCAGCCGTCGGTCAATCGCATTCCAGACCTTCTCAGGGTCGGCGCCAAGTGACGTTTCGAGCCTGACCTCTATCAGCTTCGGGCCGGTCTTGATCGCCTGGAAACGCCTCACATCCGGCGTCTCCTCGATAACCGTGCCCAAAGCCAGCGGTAGGAGCCTCACCTGTCCTGCATTATCGGTTTGGAAGGAGAGGGTGTCGTTGGTACGTCCGACAACGCGTATGGCGGGCAGGGGACTGCCGCATGGACAGGCGTCGGGGCTAAGGGTGACTGAGTCACCCTGGTCGTAGCGGATGAGGGGTTGCACCCGGTTGGCGAGGTTCGTGATAAGCACCGTATGCGAGGGTTCTCCGGGGAGAACCAGGCGATAATCCCGATCGACCGGTTCGAAGATGTACCAGTCGGCGCTGACGTGCAACCAGCGGGATCCAGCGGGGGATGGATTTCAGGCCGGGAATGAGTGGGAGCAACAAGAGCCCGAGCGACAGCACGGCCCAGCCTCCCACGGCATAGGCCACGATGAAGATCGCGAACGACACCACGAGTGCGGCAGTGACGACTGCTGCCATTCGCACCGACATCGCCGCCCAGGAGTGGAAGGGCCCCTGGCGACGGTACGACATCTTGAAGAAGGTGTCGTCGCCATCGTCCAAAGCCATCGATACAGCTCCGGCCACCAGCCCGCCGATGTAGCAGCAGCCCTCAAGCGCTGGGACACGGCCGGCCCCGACCGGCAGACCGCCTGGGCCACCACGTTCGACACTGCGCTTAACGAGCGCCCGATGAGCGCAAGCTGGAAGACTGCAAGACCAGCGAACCTCGCAGCGACAATAAGCGCTGCCGATCGAACAAGTGTGGAGCCGGCGTCTCCACCTCCGCGGTTCAGGGGTAGGTCGATGGCCGAGCGCACCACGATCGTGACCGAGGTCGCGCAGGTGGCCGAGGCGTCCGGGAACGAGGGCGTCTCGGGAAGCACCCCGTCCAGCGCGTACTCCGTCACTCGAACTTGGAGGACGCCCGCCGGAAACGGCAGCGTGCCCGCCGAGTCGAGGCCCTCTCGCTCAAGCTGGCCGGGGTCAGCACCGCCCAGATAGCGCAGCGGATGGGCATCAAGCCCGACACCGTACGGCACCTGATCAACCGCACCCTGGCCGACGGCGGAGAACCGCGCCGCCGAGGAGATGCGGGAGCTGGAGAACGCCCGGCTGGACCGAGCCCAGGCCGCGATCTGGTCCCAGGTGCTGGCCGGGGACTACCGGGCCGTGATGGTCTTCCTGCAGATCAGCCAGCGCCGGGCCAAACTGAACGGCCTGGACTCCCCGGCCTCGATTGTGATCTCACCCAATGTGCGGGTGGAGATGGAGCGGGCTTTGTCCGACCTGCAACAGGTGATGGGCATGGTCGCCGATGACCGATCTGACTGAGGACGACGAGTTCGACCTGCTGCTGGACGACGAGTGGGATGTCGATCCACCCGATGAGGAGAACCACGACCCAGAAGCCGTCCTCACCCGTCTGCGGGCCTCCCTGCTGACCGCCGTGCCCGGGTGGACATCGAGCTAGCTTTAGCTAACGGGCGGCCCCTCTCGGCGGCCCTGCTCGCGTCTGATACGTCGATCGAGCCTGCGCTGGAGCCGGTGCAGCTCTTCGAGTGCATCGGCGAGGGAGGCTGCGACTTCGGCGGCCGATTTGCTGTCCAGACCCTCTGCTTGGATCAGCCGAGCACCTGCCGCGGCTTCCGTGAGCGTGCGTCTAAGGTTCCGAGCGGTCTGGGCGTGATTGTGGGGGTTCTTCCTACCGGCTGCGTCACTTCCTGCAACCGCGAGCCCTCGGAGTTGGATGTCGTTCATGATCACGTTCGGCTTGGCGAGTACGAGATAGGTTGCGCCCGGAGACCATATCCTTCCGGTCTGAGTAAGCACGGATAGCGGCGACGTTCGGACGGCCATTCTTCTGT
>CAWEHO010000010.1:0-177254 GCA_963808905.1 uncultured Actinomycetota bacterium | reverse complement strand
CGACTGGGATGGCGCGGCCAGCCAAGCCGAGCTGGCGATCTCCATCGCGGAGGATGCCGGAATTCAGCTCGGCCTCGGAATGACCTACGGAGTGGCGAGTTATGTGTCGGCGGGACGAGGCTTGTGGGAGCTGGCCGAATCGCAGCTGGCCATCGCGAGCAGCTCCGCCGAGATGCTGCCGTGGTGGGGGAGCCGGGCGTACGCGGCGACCGCGCGGGCCACTGTGGCGCAGGCTCGCGGAGACTATCCGGCCATGCATCGCGCTCTGCGAGAGTTCGACGATCCCGCCGTACGCGAGCGGGTCGACGGCCTGGGTTCCCCGGCCTGGCGGGCGCTGCGTACCGAGGCGCTCCTGGGACTGGGCCGCCTCGACGCCGCGGAGGATCAAGTGCGTGAGCTGCACGTCCGGACGAGGCAGGCGCCGGGATGGGCGTCGCTCGAGACCGTACGGCTGGAGGCCTGGCTCGCCGAGCTGCGGCAGGACGCGCCCGCCGCTCAGCAGGCGTACGAGCGAGGGCTGAAGCTGGCGGTGGAGCTGCCGGCCACGCTTATCCGAGCTCGGCTGGAAACTGGCTACGGCCGGTTCCTCTTGACCCACGGAGAGCGGCGACCTGCCCTTGATTTGCTGCGTAGTGCTCACGAAAAGCTCGAGCGGATACGGGCCACGCCTTTTCTCGCGGTTTGCGATGCGCTACTGCAGACCGCTGGCCTCCGCCCGGCCAGCATGGGAGCGCCGCTCGACTTCACCCATCAGGAGCTCGCCGTCGCGCGGCTGGTCGCCGCCGGTCGAACCAACTCCGAAGTGGGCCGGGAGCTGTTCATCACCAGTCGCACCGTCGCGTTTCACCTGAGCAACATCTACGCCAAGGCTGGCATCACGTCCCGGCGTGAGCTGGCTGGGCGATTCCCCGATCTGCTCGGCTGATCAACCTCTCATTCCGAACGAAATCCTGTCAGCCGCACTGGAAGGTGCTGCCAGGGACAAACCGGCATCGCGTCCACCAGGCTTGCAGCCATGCCCAGCCGTCGTCGCGCTGGGGAGGAGTGCACATGAGGGTGATTGTCGAGGTGTATCGCGAGGCCGGCGGCCGACTGACCGGCGCGGTTCACCATCCCGACGGCAGCCGAGACCCCTTCGCGAGCACTCTGGATCTGCTCCGGGTTCTGGAGGCCCTCGACCTTAGCCGTAGGGCGGACTCCACACCCCAGTCGCTCCCGCGGACCAGGAAAGGCTCCGAACCAGAATCCGAGGTCTGTGATGACTAGGCCCTCGACGGCGCCGCCCGCTACCAGCCGATCGGGCGGGTCGCACCGAGAACTGTCCGCCACGGTCAAACTCGCCCGGCTGTCGAGTTTGACGGGCATTGTCTTTGCGGTGTTGTTTGTGGTCGCGTTGGTGTTGGTGCATACGACGCCGACGTTGTCTGCTTCGGATGCGGAGATCACCGCCTATTACAGCAGTACTAGCACCGCGCTGGTGACGGTCGGCATCTATTTGATTCCGCTGGCCGGGATCGCGTTCTTGTGGCATGCGCACACTACCCGGTTGCTGATCAAGTCCCGGACGCCGTCGCCGTCGGCGATCCCGGATGGGTTGCAGTTGGTGTCGGGGATTTTGTTTGTCGTGCTGCTCTTTGCGGGGACGGCATCGGCCGGGTCTGTTGCGTTGTTGAAGGATCTGACGAGTGCCCCGCTGCCGTCGGCCGACTTCGCCAGAGGCATGCTCGCGGTCGGCTACGGAATGGTGTTTATTTATGCGCTTCGCGGCGCGGGCATGTATGCGTTGACCACGACGACGCTGCTCCGTGGAGCGGGAATCATGCCGAAGTGGTTGGCCGTGGTGAGTTATCTGGTGGCGGCGTTCTTGCTGTTGAGCACGCTGATGCATCCGGCGGCCATGCTGTTGTTCCCCGCCTGGGTCGTGGTCGCCGGCCTGGTGGTTTTCATCCGCGCCGGTCGGGTCGCCGAACCGGCAGCACTGGAAAGGCAATCTGCATGACTACACCGCAACCGCTGGAGGACCGTCAGGGCGCATCGTTGACGGTTGAGGACATTCCGGGACCGAAGGGCCTGCCGGTGGTCGGCAACATGTTCGACGTGCCGGCGGAGCGGACGATCGTGACGCTGATGGGGCTGGTCGGCGAGTACGGTCCGATGATTCGGTTGCGCACCCCGGCTGGTGATCGGTTCGTCGCCTCGGGGTTGGCGATGATCGATGATCTGTGCGACGACGAGCGGTTCGACAAGCTGGTCGGTGACGGTCAGAAGGCGGTGCGAAGTTTCGGCCGGAGTGCTGGATTGTTCACCTCCGATACCGATGATCCGAACTGGTCGAAGGCGCACAATATTTTGCTGCCCAATTTCAGCCAGCAGGCGATGCGGGATTACGTGCCGATGATGAATGACATCGCGACGCAGTTGATGCAGAAGTGGGAGCGTTTGAATCCGGGCGAACCGGTCGATGTGACCGCTGACATGACCCGGCTGACCCTGGACACGATCGCGCTGTGCGGTTTCGGCTACCGTTTCAACTCCTTCTACCGCGACACCATGCATCCCTTCGTCGAGGCCATGTACGGGGTGTTGGGAGAGAGCCAGACGACGCGCCCGGGCGCTGCCCATCCAGACCAAGCTCCGGCGCGGCGCTTCGAAGAAGCTCACCGAGAACTACCGCTACATGGAGGGCGAGGTTCAACAGATCATCGACGAGCGGCGGCGCGCCGGGAACATCGACGATCACAAGGATTTGCTCAGCGCCATGCTGACCGGGGTGGACAAGCGGACCGGGGAGAAGCTGAGTGATGACAACATTGTGGCCCAGTGTCAGACCTTTTTGATTGCTGGTCACGAAACCACCAGCGGGCTGCTGTCCTTCACCATCAGCTTTTTGATCAAGCATCCCGAGGTGGTCGCCCGCGCTCAGGAGGAGGTCGATCGGGTTCTCGGCACCGACACCTCGCTGCTGCCCACCTACCAGCAGGTGCAGGGCCTGACCTACATCAATCAGATCCTCAGCGAAACCCTCCGGTTGTGGCCCACCGTGGCGGCGTTCACCCGCTACCCCTACCAAGACTCCATGGTCGGGCCGTACCTGATGCCGAAGGGATCCTCGATCACCGGAATGACGATCATGCTGCACCGCGACCAGAGCGTGTGGGGCGCCGACGCCGAGGAGTACAACCCTGACCATTTCCGGCCCGAGACCCGCTCGCAGCTTCCGCCGAACGCGTTCAAGCCGTTCGGTTCGGGTCAGCGGGCCTGCATCGGCCGCCAGTTCGCGATGCAGGAAGCGATGCTCGTCCTCGGCATGCTGCTGCAACGCTTCGAGTTCGTCGATTACCTGAACTATCAGCTGAAGATCAAAGAGGGTCTGACGATCAAACCCGACGGCTTGTCCATTCAGATCAAGCAGCGTCCCGGCCGGACCACCGGAACCGCACCGATCGCCATCACCACCGCGCCGACCAACGGGCAAGCCGCCGAGCCCAAGCCGCGGCCCCACCGGACCGGGGAGGGACACAACACCCCGCTGATGGTGCTGTTCGGGTCCAACCTGGGGACCGCAGAAGGGATCGCCAACACGAATCGCCCAAGACGGATCAGACCGCGGCTACGCCGTCACCCTGGGCGCCCTCGATGATCACACCGGCGAACTGCCCCACGAAGGAGCCCTGGTCGTGGTGTGCGCCTCCTACAACGGCAACCCGCCGGACAACGCCGAACGCTTCTGCCGCTGGATCACCGACCCCGCAACACCCACCGACGCCGGCTCCGGTCTAGCCTTCTCCGTCTTCGGCTGCGGCAACATGGACTGGGCCTCCACCTACCAAGCCGTACCCACCCTGATCGACACGCAACTCGAAGCGCACGGCGCGCACCGCGTCCACCCGCGCGGCGAAGGCGACGCCCGCTCCGACTTCGACGGCCAATTCTCCGAGTGGTACTCCGGACTGTGGCCCGCAGTCACTGAGAAGCTCGGGCTGACGGAGGAGGCGTCAGCCGCTCGGTCCAGCACCGAGCCCCGCCTGCAGCTGAGCATGACCAACCGGCAGACCACGAATCCGGTGGTGGTCTCCTACCGCGCTCTGCCGAGCACGTTGTTGATCAACCGGGAGCTGCTGAATGGCGGGGACGCGGCGACCGGCGCGCGATCGGCTCGGCACATCGAGCTGCAGCTTCCCGAAGGAACCGAGTACGCCACCGGTGATCATCTCGGGGTGATGCCGCGCAACAACGTCGACCTGATCCGGCGGGTCATGGCTCGGTTCGGGCTGGACGCTGGGACTTACCTGACGATCACCCCGACGGGAGGTGCGTTCACACATCTGCCGGTCGACGAACCGACCCCCTTGTTGGGCGTCCTGGGGAGTTGCGTCGAGTTGCAGGACGTCGCCACCCGGACGGACTTGACCGTACTGTCGCGGTACGCCACGGACCCGCAGGAGCAGGCGGAGCTGCTGACCATGTCCGGACTCGACGAGCAGGGCAAGGCGGCTTATCGCGAGAAGGTCGCCTTGCCGCGCAAGCCGGTGCTCGAGCTCCTCGATGACTACCCGAGCGTCGACCTTCCGTTCAGCGTCTACCTGGAGTTGTTGCCGCCGATGCGGCCGCGCTACTACTCCATCTCCTCCTGCCCCGCCGCTACGTCGACCTGCCACCTGACGGTCGGGGTGCTGCGCGGGCCGGCCCGTAGCGGTCACGGCACCTTCTCCGGGGTGGCCTCCGGTCATTTGGAGGCCAGCATGGAGGGCAGCACCGTATTCACGTTCGTACGCAGGCCCACCATCCCGTTCCACCCACCTGCCAACCCGCATCTGCCGATGATCATGGTCGGGGCGGGCACCGGCATGGCACCCTTCCGTGGTTTCCTGCAGGAGCGGGCCGACCTCAAAGAGAAGGGAGTCCCGATCGGGGAGTCGATCTTGTTCTTCGGTTGCCGTAACGCCGAGAACGACTTCCTGTATGCCGATGAGCTCCAGGGGTTTGCCGATTCGGGGGTGACCGATCTCCAGGTCGCCCTTTCCCGGGCCGACGGCCAGCCCAGGACGTACGTACAAGATCTGATCGAGCGCGAACAAGATCATGTCTGGGACCTGCTCGCCGCCGGCGCCGTGATCTACATCTGCGGCAACGCCCACACCATGGCGCCCGGGGTCCGCGCCGCGCTGACCAAGATCCACCAGAACAAGACGAGCGGATCAACCGAAGCGGCTCAGCAGTGGCTGGCCGACCTCAAAGCAAGTGATCGCTTCCTGGAAGACATCTGGGGCGAGACGGCCGCGGGTATCTGACCCGACTACGAAGGAGTCCGAATGACCACCACCGAGACCATGATCGACGTAGCGGATTTCCCTGGCCCGCAGGGCGTGCCGGTGCTGGGAAACCTCTTCGACCTCGACCTGCAGAACCCGATCGAGAGCCTGATCAAGATGGCTCGGGAGTACGGGCCGATCTTCAAGCTGAGCACACCGAACGACACCCGCATCATCGTGTCCGGCGTCGAGTTGGTTAACGAGGTCTGTGACGATGCCCGCTTCGACAAGTACCTCGCGGGCGGACTGATTGAGATGTCCAAGGGCGTGGGGGGCCACGGATTGTTCACCTCCGAGACCAGCGATCCGCGCTGGCAGCGCGCTCACGCGATCTTGATGGCGCCGTTCAGCATGCAGGCGATGGAGCATTACGTGCCGAAGATGCAGGACATCGCCGACCAACTGATCGGCAAATGGGATCGCCTCAATCCGGGGGAGTTCGTCGACGTGCCCGCCGACATGACGAACCTCACCTTGGACACCATCGCCCTGTGCGGGTTCGGCTACCGGTTCAACTCGTTCTATCGCGAAACGCCGCACCCGTTTGTCGCAGCCATGGTTCGTACGCTGCTGGAGTCCCAGGCGCGGGCCCGTCAGCTGCCGCTCAAGACTCAGTTGCGGATACGGGCGAAGCGGCAACTCGAGGAGGATCAGGCCTACATGGAGGGTCTCGTCGACTCGATCATCGCCGAACGCAAGCAACAAGGCGACGCGGCAGACAACACCGACCTGTTGGGCCGGATGTTGGAGGGCAGGGATCCCCGCACCGGTGAAGGGCTGGATGAGGAGAACATCCGCAACCAGTGCATCACCTTCCTGATCGCGGGCCACGAGACCACCAGCGGACTGCTGTCCTTCGCCATCTACTTCCTGCTGAAGAACCCCGACGTGCTGCGGCGAGCCCGGGCCGAGGTCGACGAGGTGTTCGGTGGTACTCGCGCGCCGACGTTCGAGCAGATTCACCGGTTGACCTATGTGACACAGGTCCTCAACGAGGCGCTTCGGCTGTGGCCAACCGCCCCTGGGTTCAACCGGTACGCCCGGGAAGACACCGTGATCGGCGGGCGATACCGGCTTCGCGGCTGGAACCTCAGCGATGGTGATGCTCCCGGCCCTGCACCGCGACCAGTCGGTCTGGGGATCGGACGCGGATGAATACAACCCCGACCATGTCGCTCCCGACAAGCTGAGCGCACTGCCCCCGAACGCCTACAAGCCTTTCGGTACCGGCCAACGCGCCTGCATCGGGCGACAGTTCGCCATCCAGGAGGCGATCTTGGTGCTCGGCCTGCTGCTGCAGCGCTTCGACTTCATCGACACCTTCGACTACGAGCTCAAGATCAAGACGACGCTGACCATCAAGCCCGACGAGATGCGGATCCAGGTAGTTCCCCGACCGGATCGCCGGCTGGACGCACCGGCCATTCGGTTGGCCGCGCCACCCACGGCCGCCGAGGAACTAGCGCCCATCATCCCGGCGGCCGACCGGCACAACACTCCGCTGCTCGTGCTGTTCGGTTCCGATCTTGGTACGGCCGAAGGCATCGCGACCCGGCTGGCCCACGAAGGCACCGAACGCGGCTACTCGGTAGTGCTCGGGGCGCTGGATGATCATGTCGGTGAGCTACCTGCCGACGGCGCCAGCATCTTGGTGAGCTCGTCCTACAACGGACTTCCGCCGGCCAACGCCAAACAGTTCTGCCGCTGGCTGGGCGACCCGCCCGCCGACCAGCGGCCGACGGGTGCCGCGTACACGGTGTTCGGCTGCGGGAACACTGAATGGGCCACTACCTATCAGGCGGTGCCGATCTTGCTCGACACCAAGCTCGAGGAGCTCGGGGCTCGCCGCATTCATCCGCGCGGCGAGGGCGACGTACGGGCCGACTTCGACGCGGCGTACCGCACCTGGCACGACACCTTGTGGTCCGATCTCGCCACGGCATTTGATCTTCCGGGGAGCGCGGCGGAGTCCGCCACCAAGGAGTCGAGGCTGAGTATCACCATCGTGAACCGGCAGAACACCAATCCGGTGATCATGTCGTACGAGGCTGCACCGGCTGTCGTACAAGTCAATCGCGAGCTGGCCACGGCGCCCGCCGGGTCGCCACTGGAGCGGTCCACCCGGCATGTCGAGGTTGCCCTTCCGGCGGGTGTGAGCTATCAGACCGGTGATCATCTCGGCGTGCTGCCTCGCAACAACGCCGACATCATCCGTCGGGTGATGCTGCGCTTCGGCCTCGACGCGGGACAGTACTCTGACCATCGTCGCCCGCTCCGGATCGCACACCCACCTCCCCATCGACGAACCCACCCCGCTGCTTGGGGTGCTCGGCAGTTGTGTGGAGTTGCAGGACGTGGCCAAGCGATCCGACATCGAGACGATGATCGACTACACCACTGATCCCGATCAGCGGGCCGCCTTGGAGAGTCTGATCGGCGACGACGCCGAAGCCCAGGCTCGCTACCGCGAGCAGGTGTTCTCGCCTAATCGATCACTGCTCGATCTGCTCGAGATGTATCCGGCCTGCGCGCTGCCGTTCGAGATCTATCTCGATCTGCTGCCGCCGCTGCGACCGCGCTACTACTCGATCTCGTCGTCGCCGCTGGTCGATCAAGGAGTCTGCAGCATTACCACCGGGGTCCTGCAGGCTCCGGCACGGTCCGGCCGAGGAGTGTTCTCCGGGGTGTGCTCGAACCACCTGGCGGCCAGCTCGGATCGCAGCACCGTATTCGTCTTCGTCCGCGACCCGGGCATCGCCTTCCGGCCGCCGGAGAATCCCCAGCTTCCGATGATCATGGTCGGGGCCGGGACTGGGCTCGCACCCTACCGGGGTTTTTTGCAGGAACGGGCGGCGCTGAAACAACGCGGGATTCCCGTCGCGGAGTCGCTGCTGTTCTTCGGCTGCCGCAATCCGGAGGCCGACTACCTATATGCCGACGAGCTGGCCGAGTTTGCCAACCAGGGCATCGTCTCGGTGGTTCCCGCGTTCTCCCGGGTTCCGGGACAACCTCGGCAATACGTCCAGGAAGCGATCACCGCTCACGCTGACGACGTCTGGGCCCTGCTCGAAGCGGGCGCCCACGTATTCGTCTGCGGAAACGCCAACACGATCGCCCCGGCCGTACGAGCGGCGCTCATCGACATCCAGCGTCAGCGGACCGGCGCGTCATCGGCCGAGGGTGACGCATGGCTCGCCGACCTCCGGGCCGAGAACCGGTATGTCGAAGACATTTGGGGCGGTTAGGCGCCTGAGTGCGAAAGCATGAGTTCAGAGCCGGTGTGGCGACAGCCTCACCAGGCGATGGAGACAATATTCACGTCGCCTGAGACGCCCTTGAGGCTCACCGAGCGCGGGCTTGCTCGCTGGTCGCGTCTCGGCGAGTGAGGCCGTCGCTGCCGAGGCGAGGATCTCGCCGCCGCCGGCGTTCGCCGCTATGTTCCCGATCGGTCAGTGGGACTTGGGCGCGCTCGCGGCATTGGCCGCTACCCGTCGGCCATCGTAGGACACCCCAGCCAGCCATCCCCAGATATCGAGGACGCGGACTGCCGCAGCTGGGTCAGGCTCCCGACGGGCCACTCGCCCTGCATCGCTCGTCGACATCCACGCGTTCACCGAGCCATCCCCAGCTTGTCGTGGCAGCCCTGGAGCCAGGGGTCTTCATGATCATCAGCTCTCCGATCTCACGGAGCTGGTCAGCCGTGCCTTGCCCGAGTTCCCTCAGCTCACCGGCAACCCCAGGCCATGGCAACGGCCCCGCTTCGCCATGGGTGCGACGTAAAGCCTGACCACCTCGCACGACCTCATTGATGAGCCCGAGTACCGGCAGCCAGTCAACGGTGTCTGGGGTACTTCTCAACTCAGACCGATACTGCGCGAACGTCGCATCAGCCAGCACGAGGAAACGCGCGGCGGTACGTGCGCTGTCCTGTCGGTCCGAGGATGGCGCCTCGCGATGGGTCAACCACCGCACCGTCGACTCCAAGTCGATGGCAGAGGCGTCGAGGCTGACCTTCGCGGTACGCCGCATCTCGCCCGTCGCGCCGCGAGGCCAAACAAGGAGACCGACTACCGCACCGAGCAATCCACCCAGCACAACATCTTCTACGCGGACCTCCGCGAGCTGCCAGGACACCGGCGCGATCTGGGCGAACAGAAATGCCACGACGAGCGTGAACGACGCTTGGCCGACGAGTAGACCGCCGATGGGCCCGGCGGCCAGCGCGATGACCAAGATCAACGGAAAGGCCACCTCGTACACCACGGAGTGCGTACCAGCCAACGCCAAGAGCAGCGCCGCCGCCAGTCCGCCGGCAACGGTTCCTATGAACGCAGGAATCACGGCGGCACGGGTGGCCGCGACCGTGGTGCGCATCAGCGACAGGGTTGCCAGCAGCACCCAAAAACCATGAGATAGGTCCAGCACCCCGGCGACCGCTCGCGCAAGAGCCAGCCCCAGAGCGAGCCTCACGGCATTCTGAAAGAAGACCGATCGGGGAGTGAAGTGTCCGCGCAACCGCAGGAACCACAGCGAGAGCGTGGAGCGGTTCGCATACCAGAATGGTTCGGCCATGGATCGCGTCGCCGGGTCCCGAACACGCTTGCCGCGAATGAGCTGGGTGGCGACGGCCAGGTCCCGCGTCCATATCGCAAGCTCCTCGGCTATGACGGCGTATCGCAGCCGGATCTGTACGTCGTGGTCAATCCTCGCGATTCCGGCCAAGGCTTCGCGCCGTAGCACATATCCCGAGAGCGCTGCCTCGACCGCTGTGGGGTCGGGATCGGGTCCCGCGCCTTCCAGGGCTGCGACCGACTCAGCCAGGCTGCGTACGGTTGTGCCGAGCAATTTCGTGCCCTCGAGGTGAGATGTCACCAAGTGACCTTGATCGCTCAGCTCCCGTAATGCGGCCACTCGAGCCTCGAGGCCTCGAAGGAGGGTTGCAGCCTCCATCGCCGCACGATCGCGCCTGCCGGGGCCGGTGGGCCTTTGCAGAGGTGGAATGTTGCTCAATCTCAGGCTGATCGCGCCTTTGGGCTCAGCGGCAAGAGGTCGCATACCGTCCGGCTCGAGCAAAGCGAGCAGCTCATCGTGTACCGCCTTGATGGCTCCGGCCAGCCGGTAAGTAAATGGTGTGGGCACAGGTGGCGGCCAGAGCACCCGATCGGCAATTGCCAGGAGCCCGACACCAATGATCAATCCAATCAACCGCGAGCCGAGTGCCTGCGGCATGTACGGCGGGAAGCTCGGCAGGATGTAGAGCAGCTGCAGACCGTTTGCAGCACCGACAACCCGTGGGCCGCCGACGCCCGCGTACGCGATCAGGAATCCAATCACGAGCATCCCAGCCACGGCTGCCCAGGTATTGACGGCCAGCACGGTGCCCAGCGTCACCAAGATCATGCCGACCAGCAGCGAAACACCGTACGCTCTGGTGCGCTGCGACGGCTTGCCGGTCACGTCAGAGAGTGCACCCATAGCTATGCAGCCAAATGAGGCGAAGGTCGCCATCTGCGCGTCGTCAAGGACGTAGCGGCTGAAGTAGAACCCGACGCACGTGGCCAGAGTCACCCGAGCGGAGCGTTTGACGGCAACGAGGCCCGGATCTTTGGCCTCGAGCCACTCGCGAAAGCCGCCCGCACGCATAGTGGTTTTAGTATCGCGGGTGCCGGCACCCACTTACGAGATGGCTCGTGCCATCCGGCGTACCGCGTCTGCTACATGATCGGGACCAGTCCCGAAGTTCAACCGAACAAAGCCGGCGCCCTCCGGACCGTAGTCCAAGCCACGACTGAGTGCTACGCGTCCCCGGGTGAGGAAGGTTTCGGCTGGATCGTCGCCCAGCTCGAGAGCATGGCAATCCAGCCAAGCCAGAAAGGAAGCTTGCGGCGGCGTCCAGGTGATCTTGGGAACCTCGGCCTGCAATAGTTCGACAAGAAGTGCACGGTTTGCCGACAGCTGACCGCGAACGGCGTCGAGCCACCGGTCGCCTTGCGTGAAGGCCGCCTCCGCGGCGATCACTCCGAGTATCCCTACCCGATCGGTTAGCGGTGGCACGCGTCGCACTGCGTCGCGAGCCCGATCGGACGCGGTGATCATTAGTGCTGCCTTCAGCCCCGCCACATTGAATGCCTTGGATGCCGAGGTGAGAGCAATACCGCGCTCCCGCGCCGCATCCGAAACCGCCAACCACGGTGTATGTGTCACTCCTGAAAGCACCAGCGGCGCGTGAATCTCATCGGCGAATACCCAGCAGCCGTACCTGGCACACAGATCGGCGATCTGCTCAAGCTCTGCCCGCGATGCAACTCGGCCAGTCGGATTGTGCGGATTGGTCAGCACCAGTGCGCGTACCCCAGCTGCCAGCGCCGCCTCCAGCTTTTCGAGATCAACTACGCCAGCAGCACCAAGTGCTAGCGACACCAGCTTCACCCGCGCCTGTGGTAGCTCAGCAAAAAAAGGCGGATAGGCCGGTGTGCAGAAGGCCACCTGTTCGCCGGGCGCAACTAGTGATCTGCACAACTCGATGAGCCCGGCCATGACGTCTGGCACCACCGTGACTTGATCTTGGTCGACTGTCCAGCTCATCTGGCGTCGGGCAAATGCGGCGAACGCCGCGGAAAGCCGGCTCGCCGTCGGCGGGGTGTAGCCAAGATCATGACGATCGATTGTCGCGTGCAGAGCCGCCGTAACGTCAGGAGCTAGCGGGAAGTCCATTTCGGCGACTGTCGACGCCAAGACATCGGGCTCGTGGCCGGACCACTTCTCGCTGCGTCGCTGCTGCAGGATGGCTAGGTCGGGCACCTGAAGATCAATTGCGCCGTCGGTCACTAGGCTCTCCAGTCTCGCTGAAGCTGATGATCATCAGTGTCTACCCATGTCCGCAACTGGTTGCGCTCATTACCGAACAGCAACGGCGTATCGCTGCGATCACAATCCAGCGTGGAATCGGCGCTTTCGCTGACCTTTCGGGCTACGTTACTCCTGGGTAGGAGGGAAAATTGACATTACCGCCGGAGGCCGGTACTGCGGCTGAGGCCGCCGCTCCGGAGGCCGTGCTGGTGGGTGCCGGGCCGACGGAGGGCCGCTCCCTTGGACAGATTGCCTGGATCCGGCTCAAGCGGGACAAGGTCGCCCTTGGCGGTGGCATCTTCCTGATCTTTCTTATTCTGGTAGCGATATTCGCGCCACTGATCGTCAAGTACCTTGGGAGTCCGCCGAACGAGTTTCACCAGGAGCTGATCGACACAGCTGGTGGCACGCTGGAGCCGATCGGCCGCTTCGGCGGTATGAGCTGGGATCACCTCATGGGCGTTGAGCCGGTGAACGGTCGGGACATCTTCAGTCGGATCGTCTACGGCAGCCGAATCTCATTGTTGATCGCATTCCTGGCCACTCTGCTGTCCGTGGCGATCGGGACCACGCTCGGCATCATCGCCGGTTTCCTCGGCGGCTGGACCGACACCTTCACCAGCAGGTTGATGGACGTCTTCTTGGCATTCCCCCTGCTGGTGCTGGCCATTGCGCTTGCCGGTGTCTTCCCGGACCAGGCGTTCGGCCTGCAGGGCAATCAGCTGCGTATCGCGTTGCTGATCTTCATCATCGGATTCTTCAACTGGCCCTACATCGGGCGCATCATCCGCGGGCAGACGCTTTCGCTGCGGGAGCGGGAGTTCGTCGAATCGGCCCGCAGCCTTGGTGCTCGCCGCGGCTACATCCTGCGCACGGAGATGCTGCCCAATCTCATCGCGCCGATCTTGGTCTACTCGTCGCTGCTGATCCCCACCAACATTCTCTTCGAGGCGGCGCTGTCCTTCCTCGGCGTCGGTATCCGCCCGCCCACCGCGAGCTGGGGCGGGATGCTGTCGGACGCCGTCGTCTTCTACACCCAGCCGCATTTCATGTTCTGGCCAGGCATGGCGATCTTCGTCACGGTCTTGGCCTTCAATCTGTTCGGCGATGGGCTGCGCGATGCCCTCGACCCACGAGCAAATCGATAGGAATCACCATGGGGGCGAAACCCCGACAAAACAAGAAGGGATTCAGGAATGAACCATTCGAGATCCTGGCGAGCTAGGAGCTTGGCCGCCGTGGGGGTTTCGGCCGCGCTCGTGCTAGCGGCTTGCGGTGGTGGCGGGGGCGCCGGCAACAACCAACAGCCAGGCACCCAGACCAGCGCGAGCGGCTTCAACGCGGCATCCACCAGCGTCGTCAATCCTTCCGACAAGAAGGGCGGCACGCTGAAGTTTGCGAACGCGGGTGACTGGGACACCCTCGATCCGGGCGAGACCTACTACGCCTATTCGTGGAACTTTGCGCGGCTCTACGGTCGCTCGCTCATGATGTTCAAATCCGCCCCGGGCAAGGAAGGCAACCAGCTCGTGCCGGACCTCGCCGAGGCCCCAGGCCAGGCATCCGATAACGCCAAGACCTGGACCTACAAGCTGCGTAAGGGTGTCAAATTCGATGACGGCACCGAGGTCACATCGGCCGACGTCAAGTACGCGGTGCTGCGTTCGACCGACAAGCAAACCTTCCCAAACGGACCTGCGTACTGGGATGGCATGCTGAACCTGCCGAGCGGCTACAAGGGTCCGTACAAAACGCCGAACATGAACACCGATTCGGCCATCGAGACACCCGACAAATACACGATCGTGTTCCACATGAAGCAGCCGTTCGCGGCCTTCGATTATCTCGCTCAGCAGCCGAACACGATGCCGGTACCCAAGGGCAAGGACACCGGCGCCAAGTACCGCAACTCGGTCGTCTCCACCGGTCCGTACAAGTTTGCCGACGTGCAGCCCGGCAAGAGCTTCAACCTCGTCCGCAATGATCAGTGGGATCCTGCGACCGATCCCGAATCGCAAGGCGCTCCCTGATCGCATCGAGGTCTCTCTCAATGTCAACGCCGATGACATTGACAACCGGATCATCAGCGGCGACCTCGATGTCGATGTCGTCGCGACTGGAGTCCAACCGGCCGCACAGAGCCGGGTCCTGACGGATCCGACCCTCAAGGAGAACGCGGACAACCCGCTCGGTGTGCGGCTCTGGTACACCTCGATCAACCCGACCGTTGCCCCGCTCAACAACATCGACTGCCGCAAGGCGATCGAGTACGCCATGGATCACACCGGCTACCAGACCGCGTACGGTGGGCAGTTTGCCGGTGGGGACTTGGCCACGACGATCCTGCCGCCGAGCATTCCGGGCTACTCCAAGTTCGATCTCTTCCCAGACGGTCCGGACCATAAGGGCGACCTCGACGCGGCCAAGAAGTCACTCGAGGCCTGTGGACAGCCGAACGGCTTCGAGACCAACATCGCCTACCGGGCCGAGCGGCCCAAGGAGAAGGCCACCGCCGAAGCGTTCCAGCAGGCATTGGGTCGCGTGGGCATCAAGCTCACCCTGAAGCCGTACCCGCAGGGCGATTACTTCGCGCAGTACGCCGGTTTGCCGCCGTACGTGGTGAAGAACAAGCTGGGTCTGGCACTGAACGGCTGGGCAGCCGACTGGCCTGATGGCTTCGGCTTCCTGTCCCAGATCGTCGACTCGCGGGTCATCCGTCCGACCGGCGGATCCTCCAACACCAGCGTCCGCATCCCGGAGGTCGACAAGATGCTCGACAGCGCGCTGACCGAGCTCAATACCGACAAGCGCAATCAGATGTGGGGCGAGATCGACAAGCGGGTCATGCAGGACGCCGTCATCTACCCAGGTGTCTACTCCAAGAGCCTGCTCGTGCGGTCGAAGAATGGCACCAACATCTTCGTAACCGACGCATATGGCGAGTACGACTATCTCGGGATGGGAGCGCAGAAGTAGCACATGATCACCTACGCCCTGAGCCTGCCGAAGGGTTCTTCGGCGAGGCTCAGGGCACTAGCCCGGCCAAGCCTCTCGCGAGCGTCGGTACTGCGCGAGCGAGAGTGAGACTGATCAGGTCGGACCGTGATCACGAAGAGGAGGGTGAGATGTTCGCCTATATCGTGCGGCGGCTGCTGTGGGCAGTTGTGCTGCTCATCGTGCTGAGCATCGTCACCTTCTCCATCTTTTATTTGATTCCACGACTGGGCGGGGCGACCCCGGAAACACTCGCGGCGCGTTACGTGGGGCGGGCTGCCACCGAAGAGACGGTCCACTTGACCGCACAAAGGCTCGGCCTCCTTGACCCAGTACCGGTGCAGTACTGGCATTGGATCAAGGGAGTCTTTGCGGGGGCCAGCTACGACTATGGCTCTGGAGTGGAGCGTTGTCCGGCGCCTTGCCTTGGATACTCCTTCATCACAAAGCAGCCGGTGTGGCCTGAGCTGCTCGATCGCGCGCCAGTCACCATTTCGCTGGTGGTCGGGGCGTCGCTCCTCTGGCTGATCGCAGGTATCAGCATCGGCGTGATCTCGGCCTTGCGACGGGGATCGGTGTTCGACCGAGGCGCTATGGGCATTGCGCTGGCAGGTGTCTCGCTGCCGATCTTCTTCACCGGGCTGGTGGCGCTGGCAATCTTCAGCTACCAGCTTCGTATCACCGCTCCCGGCGGCTCATACGTTCCCTTCAGTCAGAATCCGGCGCAGTGGGCATATTCGTTGCTGCTGCCCTGGATCACCCTCGCCTTCCTCTTCTCAGCTCAGTACGCTCGGCTGACCCGGGCGGGGATGTTGGAGACCATGAACGAGGACTACATCCGCACGGCGCGGGCCAAAGGACTGCCAGAGCGTACGGTTATCCTCAAGCACGGGCTGCGGGGGGCCCTTACTCCCGTCCTCACCATCTTCGGTCTCGACGTCGGCCTGCTCCTCGCAGGCGCGGTGCTGACAGAAAAGACCTTCTCCCTCAACGGTCTCGGCAAGTACGCCTATGACGGCATCGTAAGCAACGACTTGCCTAAGATCCTCGGCGTCACCCTGGTCGCCGGCTTCTTTGTGATCACCGCCAACTTGATTGTTGATCTTCTGTACGGCGTGATCGATCCCCGGGTGAGGCTCGAATGACAACTTCTGCGCTACGCGATCTTGTCACCCGGCACCCCGGCCAGCTTGACAAGCAGCCGTTCCTGGAGGTTGTTGATCTTCAGGTGCACTTCCCGACCGACGACGGGTTGGTCAAGTCGGTCGACGGCTTGAGCTTCGCGCTCGATCGGGGCCAGACCCTCGGCATTGTCGGCGAATCCGGTTCCGGCAAGAGCGTCACCAGCTTGGCGATCATGGGTTTGCATACCCGGCCGACTTCGGAGCAGAACCGGCCCGGCCCCAGGCTGAGCGGCGAGATCTATCTTGATGGTGAGGATCTGCTGGCTAAGAGTCCGGAGTACGTCCGCGGCCTCCGCGGCAAGAAGATGGCCATGATCTTTCAGGACCCGCTCTCCGCGATGAACCCCTACTACACGGTGGGTCGGCAGATCATCGAGGCGTACCAGATCCACAATCCGGTGAACAAGAAAGTTGCGCGCAAGCACGCTATCGACATGCTCGGGCGAGTTGGCATTCCTGAGCCCAGCCGCCGTATCGACGCGTACCCGCATCAGTTCTCAGGTGGGATGCGGCAGCGCGCCATGATCGCCATGGCCCTCTCGTGCGATCCCGCCTTGCTCATTGCTGACGAGCCGACCACCGCTCTCGACGTGACCGTCCAGGCGCAGATCCTGGACTTGATCCGCGACCTGCAGAGCGAATTCAACTCCTCTGTGGTGTTGATCACCCACGACCTCGGGGTCGTTGCCGAGATCGCCGACGATGTGCTGGTGATGTACGCGGGCCGTGCGGTGGAGTACGGCAGCGCCGAGCAGCTTTTCAACCGGCCGGCCCACCCTTACACCTGGGGTCTGCTCGGGTCGATGCCACGCTTCGAAGGGTCGAGGGGCGAGCGGCTGCTTGCGATCAAGGGCACGCCGCCCAGTCTTATCAATGTGCCGTCCGGCTGTCCGTTCCATCCGCGTTGCGAGTACGCCGCGCGCAACGAGGGTCTGAGCGAGGACGTACGCCCAGAGCTGGCGCCCGTCGAACCCGGACACACCGTGGCCTGCCATCTCTCCCCGACCGAACGCGAGGCGATCTGGGAGCACGAGATTGCGCCGAAGCTATGACCGCGCCCGCGCAGAAGCCTGCGGCCGCTGGCACCGAGCAGGACTCGGACTTGATCATCGTCGACGGGCTGATCAAGCACTTCCCGATCAAGCGCCGGGATCCTGCGCCGGCAGGTCGGTGCCGTTCAGGCCGTAGACGGGTTGAACTTCACGGTCAAGCGGGGAGAGACGTTCTCCATCGTCGGTGAGTCCGGATGCGGCAAGTCGACGACGGCTCGACTCTTGACGCGCCTGCTCGAACCGACCGGCGGCAAGATCACCTTCGAAGGCCGCGACATCAGCCATCTCAAGGACGGTCAGCTGCGGCCCTTGCGGCGCGACATGCAGATGATCTTCCAGGATCCGTATTCGTCGCTGAATCCCCGGCACACCGTCGGGAAGATCGTGGGTGCCCCGTTCCGCATCCAGGGCGTGACGCCGGAAGGTGGAATCAAGAAAGCGGTTCAGGAGCTGCTCGCTGCGGTGGGACTCAATCCGGAGCACTACAACCGCTACCCTCACGAGTTCTCAGGTGGGCAGCGACAGCGGATCGGCATCGCTCGTACCCTCGCCTTGCGCCCACGGCTGATTGTTGCCGACGAGCCGGTCTCGGCCCTGGACGTATCGATTCAGGCGCAGATCCTCAACCTGATGGAGGACCTGCAGGAGGACTTCGATCTGACGTACGTGATCATCGCCCACGACCTGTCGGTCGTGCGCTACGTCTCGGATCGAGTGGCCGTCATGTACCTCGGCAAGATCGTCGAGCTGGCCGACGCCGAGGAGCTGTACAGCGCACCGATGCACCCCTACACCGTCGCGCTGATGTCAGCCGTGCCCGTGCCCGACACCCGACGCCGGCAGCAGCGTGAGCGGATCCTGCTGACCGGTGACGTGCCGAGTCCGATCGCGCCTCCGCCGGCATGCCGATTTCACACCAGGTGCTGGAAGGCACAAGAGATCTGCCGGACTCAAGAGCCGCCGCTCGTCGAGCTGCTACCGCGGCACCAGGTGGCGTGCCACTTCCCCGAGAACTATCCGGAGCCGACGGCGGAGGGGTCAGCTGCCGAGGCGAGCCTTCGGTGATGATTGATCAACGGATTGCGCCCCCGCCGTGCTGAGGAGGAGCGAGGGGACGCGCTTTTCTGTCCCTGAGCGACGACGAAGTAGGCGGGATCAAGGGCGCGATCCGCGCGGAGCGAGTGCAACGAGCGGAGCAATCACATCATGAGCGGTGGTGACGACGAGCGCGCAGGCGTCTCGTTTACCCACCTCGATCAGGAGCTCTTCGATGGATCGGGTGCCACCAAGCGGGACCTGATCGACTACCTCGACGCGGTCAGCGCTCGTATCCTGCCCTGCTTAGATGATCGGCCGCTATCTGTGATCCGTATCCGGCCTGGACAGCCAGCATTCATGCAGAAGAACCTTCCCAAATACACCCCGGATTGGGTGCCCAGAGCACCGATCTGGGCCGAGGCGTCTCGACGCGAGGTTTCGTACGCCCTGTGCAATGACCGCCGCACACTGCTCTGGTTCGCCAACCAGCGAGCAGTGGAGTATCACGTCACTCTTTTCACCATGAGCAACCCGGGCCACCCCGACTATCTGGTGCTCGATCTCGATCCCCCTGAGGGCTCGGCTTTTTCGACGGTCGTACAGGCTGCTCACTTGATCCATCAAGCGCTGACCGACGCGCGCATGGCGGGCGCGATCAAGACCAGCGGCGCCAAGGGCTTGCATGTGTTCGTGCCGCTAGCAGCCGGGTCCTCTCCTGAGGACGTGGCTGCGGCCACCCGTGCGGTGGCTGCGCGAGCCGAACGGATCGATCCGGATCTGGCGACCACGGCCTTTGTCAAGGAGGACCGAGCCGGCAAGGTCTTTCTCGACTCGACCCGCGCTGGTGGCGCCACAGTCGTGGCGGCGTACAGCCCGCGTATCCGGCCCGGCGTGCCTGTGTCGTTTCCTATTGCCTGGGAAGACCTCGATCGGGTGGCTCCCGGCGATTTCACGGTGCATAACGCGGGCGGCCTCTTGGACGGAGGCGATCCGTGGGCGGACCAGATGCCGCCGGCGCAAGAGTTGGACGCGGATCTGGTCGCAGAGGGTCACGCCATCCCGGTTGCCCGAGTTCAGGCCATGCACGAAGGCAAGCGCCGCGCCCGCTCCCGCCGAGATTCGGCGCCTTGATGCCCTTGAGCCTGTCCAGGGTGTCTCGCCGGACTTCGACTGGTCGCCAGGCGCTGTCTGGGCTGACACCAAGTTGTGGGCTGGGCACCCCAAGGGCTGGAAGAAAATCGCGATCGTCTCCGACGCCGAATGGTTGGAGGACAGCGTCAAGGTCTTCGGTTGGCTGATCCCAGGTGAGATCAAGGTGTTTGACACCGACGAGGTCCACGACGCCAGGAAATGGCTGGTGGCGCTGGATGAGGACGATGACTGACCGGCATCGGCTCCGACAACGATCGTCAGAAACGCAGATTCTCCGGGCCACGCTTGCTGACCGTGATCTCGCAGCTCCTCGCGTAGCGCCGCGGGCCGAACTGCTCGCGCGACCGGCCACACGCGCATATTTGTCGCGGCCAGCGGAAACGTCCGGAAGGATGTGCGCATGATTGAGATCGACGCCATTCTCTTGGTGGGTGCCGTCGTCTTGATCGCCGCGATCATTGCCGCACGGATCGGTGCTCGGGTCGGACTCCCGTCGCTGCTGCTGTTCCTTGGTCTCGGAATGGTGCTGGGTGAATCCGGCATCGGGATCTCATTCGACAATGCGGGCCTCGCGCAGGCGCTCGCCTTCGCCGCGTTGGTTGTGATCTTGGCGGAGGGCGGTCTCACCACCAAGTGGAGCGACATCAGGTCCTCGACCATCTTGGCGGCATTGCTGGCCACGGTGGGCATTGGGATCAGCGTGGGCCTGATGACCCTATTCGGGCACTACGTCCTGGGATTGCCGCTCTGGATTGCGATGCTGCTGGGCGCCGTCACCTCCCCGACCGATGCTGCGGCCGTCTTCTCCGTACTCCGCAACGTCCCGATCCCACACTCGCTGCGCGGCGCGCTGGAAGCCGAGTCAGGCCTCAATGATGCGCCGTCAGTACTGCTCGTGCTGCTCGCGAGCTCGCTCGCCCAAGGTCAGCCGATGGAGTACGGCATCGTCGGTGTTCTCGGCCTGATCGTGCTCGAGCTGATCGGGGGCCTAGCCATCGGTGGTGGTCTTGGCTGGCTTGGTGCACAGATTCTGCGCCGCGTCGCACTGCCCTCCTCAGGGCTCTACCCACTCGCGATCTTGGTTTGGACCGTCTTCGCGTACGGGATTACCGCGCTCGTCCACGCCAGCGGATTCGCTGCCGTGTACGTGTGCGCGCTGATTCTGGGAAACGTCCAGTTGCCGCACCGCGCGGCGACTCGCTCATTTGTGGAGGGAATTGGCTGGATTGCGCAGATCGGCCTCTTCGTCATGCTCGGACTGCTGGCCTTCCCAGACCGGGTGACGCTGCACGCCGCGCTGATCGCCATCGCTGCCGGGCTCTTCCTCACGCTCATAGCGCGGCCAGCTTCGGTTGTGGCGTGTGCGGTGTGGTTCAAGATTTCGGTGCGGCATCAGGTGTTCCTCTCATGGGCCGGGCTGCGCGGAGCAGTGCCTATCGTTCTGGCCACGATTCCGCTGGCTGAGCAGGTTGCGGGCGCAGAGTTCCTCTTCGATGTGGTGCTCGTCTTCGTCATCGTGTTCACCTGCCTGCAAGGTCCGACGCTGCCCCTCGTCGCCCGGTGGTTGGGCCTGGTCGATGATGCGTCGGCACAAGATATCGAGGTAGAGGTTGCGCCGCTTGACAAGATCTCGGCTGATCTCTTGCAGGTCCGCATCCCGCCCAAGTCGCGGCTCGCAGGGGTCGAGGTAGGCGAGCTACGGCTTCCCAAGGACACCGTCGTGTCGTTGATCATTCGAGACGAGCGACCGTTCTATCCCGCTGGCCGGGAAAGGATCAAGGTGGGCGACGAACTGTTGATCGTGACACCTGAGGATCAGCGCACGAATACCGAGGAGCGCCTCCGAGCGGTAGGCCAGCGCGGTCGCCTCGCCCGCTGGCGCTCGAACCCGAGGGAGTGAAGCGACATTCCGGCAGTCACGCGCCACGTGCGTGCTATCTGCTCTGGCTATCGTCCGACCGACGAGCCGGACTCGTCCGCTGAGGGTGGCTTGTACAGCTCGCGTACGGCCGTGTCGATATCCTCACCAGCATCCTCGACCGGCTCCACGTAGAGACGGGCCGCAGCGATCAAGCCGTCACGGATGATCAGAATCGTCACGCCTCGCATGAGGAAAGGTGAACCATCCACGTGACGTCCGCGCCAGTCCCACTCGCCCCATTCGTTGTCCCCCTCGATTGAGGACGATACGAGGCGGGACTCGAAATCAGGCACGCCCTCGAAGACTGACGTCCAGTTCTCCCGGACTTGTGCACGGCCGCTGAAGGCGCGTCCCGGGTGCACCGGCTGAGAACTGTCGTAGTCCTCGGCGAACAGCGCAGCCATTTGCTCGGCGTCGTGGGCATTCTGGGCGTCTCGCAGTCTCTCCACCATCGTCGACATCCGGCGTCAGCTTCCCTTCTCTCTAGCTTCTTGCGTCTTCCTGGTGCCCCCGGGCCCAGCGCTCGGTCGCAATCACTCCGATTGCGATCGCGAGAGCCACCCTCGGAACCTGCAGGCCGAAGTCAGCAAGATCGACGCAGCGCGGTCAACGGAGCTGTGCAGGGTTTCGACGCCTTCTCCGCTGGATTGCAAGGGAGGCGGGCAACTACTACCACAGCCTCGAATCCAGTCGTCATGCTTGCAATCTTCGCACCGAGGTGCCTGCCCGACAGGGCTCGCAGGAGGAGTCGCAGGCCTCGCGCCCGCAGGCCCGGTCAGCCGCCGAGGGCCGGGGTCGGGCTGGGGGTCTGGGAGGGGAGGCAGATGGTGGTGGTGTCCACCTGGTAGGTGGCCTTGGCGTCCTTGTTGAAGCCGCCGTATTTATTGCCGACGAGTACATCCACGGAACGATCAGCTCGCTTGTCTGGACGTACGACCGCCTCCTTGAAGAAGGTCTTGACGAACTTCACTTCTGGATTGTTCGCGTCCGCGCCGACGATGACGGTCTTTTGAATCTTTTCCACGGTGTTGGTCGTCAGCGTGACTCGGAATCCTTTGCCTCGCAACGATCGGCCGACATCGGCTGCCAGGCCCTTCCGATCGCCCCCGTTGTAGACCCGTACCACAACCTGGCTGCTCTTCAGCTGACCTTTGGACACGCTCTGGTTGACGCAGGGCTCGGGTGGCAACGCCGGTATCGGCTTGATGATGTTGTTGTAGCCCCACCATGCTCCGTACAAGAGCACGCCGAACAAGATCAGGAGCGTGACCGGGGTCCGAACCACTCGGAAGATCCGACCGATCAACGTCGAACTCCTTTACCTCCGCAGCGGCCCCATGCGTGAGTTCCCCGAGCTCCTCCCGTGCCCGACTTACCCCCCGTGCCGTGAGAGCCTACCTGGAGTTCGGCGCTACTTCAGGTCAAGCACTCGGGCATGCATGGTCTGCCGCTGCTGGAGCGCCGCACGTAGTGCGCGATGCAAGCCGTCTTCGAGGTAGAGCTCTCCGCGCCAGGCCACCACGTGGGCAAACAAATCGCCGTAGAAGGTGGAGTCTTCCTCCAACAGCGCTTCCAGGTCCAACGTCCGCTTTGTGGTGACGAGCTGATCCAAGCGCACCTGGTGCGGGGCGATTGCCGCCCACTGCTTTTGGACGTAACCATGATCTGGGTACGGGCGTACGTCCCCGACGCGCTTGAAAATCACTGTGACACTCTAGTCAAGTTTCATCAGGCAACTCCATGGTGCGTCGTTACGATTTGGCCATGACCGAGCCCGGCGCCGACCAGCTCTCCGAAGACGTGCAACCAATCGTTGCGGGCTACACCTTCGATGAGCCAGCTGTCGACCTTGGCGTGCTGATGGAGAACGACACGCCGCTACCAGCAGCGGTCATCCGCATCCCATTGAGCATGCTGAACCGGCATGGGCTTGTCGCGGGCGCCACGGGCACCGGCAAGACCAAGACGCTGCAAGTGATGGCCGAGCAGATCTCCGCCGCCGGCGTGCCCGTCTTTGCGGCCGACATCAAGGGCGACCTGTCGGGCATCGCCTCTCCCGGAGCGCCGAACGACAAGCTGTTGGCGCGTACCCAGAAGATCGGCCAGGACTGGCGGCCGAAAGCCTGCCCGACCGAGTTCTTCGCCCTCGGTGGCCAAGGCAATGGCGTGCCGCTGCGCGCAACCATGAGCTCATTCGGCCCTGTGCTGTTATCGAAGGTGCTCGGGCTCAATGAGGTGCAGGAGTCATCGCTTGGCCTGGTGTTTCACTACGCCGACCAGGCCGGGCTGCCCTTGCTTGACCTCAAGGACCTGCGGGCCGTGCTCACCTATCTCACCAGCGATGACGGCAAGGCCCAGCTGAAGAACATCGGCGGCCTCAGCGCCTCGACCATCGGGGTGATCCTTCGCACGCTGATCAACTTCGCAGACCAGGGAGCGGAGGAGTTCTTCGGCGAGCCCGAATTCGACACGGCCGACCTGCTTCGGGTGACGCGGGATGGCCGCGGTGTGGTCTCGCTGCTGGAGCTGCCGAATCTCGTCGACCGGCCGGCGGTCTTCTCGACGTTCCTGATGTGGTTGCTGGCCGACCTGTTCCACGAGCTGCCCGAGGTCGGAGACATCGACAAGCCCAAGCTGGTCTTCTTCTTCGACGAGGCGCATTTGCTGTTCGACGACGCCTCCAAGGCCTTCTTGGACGCCATCGCGCAGACCGTGCGGTTGATCCGCTCCAAGGGCGTCGGCATATTTTTCGTCACCCAGACCCCGAAAGACGTGCCCGACGACGTATTGGCACAGCTGGGATCGCGGGTGCAGCACCAGCTCCGAGCCCACACGCCGAACGAGGCCAAGGCTCTCAAGCAGACCGTCGCCACGTTCCCAAAGTCGCATTACGACCTCGCCGAGACGCTCCAACAGCTCGGCATCGGCGAGGCCATCGTCACGGTGATGGATCCGGACGGTGCACCGACTCCGGTCGCCTGGACTCGCATGCGGGCGCCGGAGTCGCTCATGGCGCCGACTCCGGACGAGGTGTTGCGACCGGGGATCGCTGCGTCTGCGTTGATGGCCAAGTACGGCCAGCCGCTCGATCGGGACTCCGCGTACGAGAAACTTGCCCGCGAGTTACAGGCGGGCGCCGAGGCGGCGGAGCGAGAGCGTGTGGAGAAGGAGGCTGCGGCGCACCAGGCAGCGGCGGAAAAGGAGCGGGTGAGAGCTGAGGCTCAGGCCGAGCGTGAGGCGCGGGCGTCAGCTCGGGCGCAGCCGCGTAGCTCGCAACGTCGGGAGAAATCAGTGGTGGAGCAGATCACGGGCTCCAGTGCGTTCAAGCAGTTTGCGCGGACCGCGGGAACGGAGATCGTACGCAGCATCTTCGGGACAGCTCGCCGCCGTCGCTGAGGAGATGCGCCCTGAGCATGGATGGATTGCCCTGAGCCTGTCGAAGGGACCTCTGTAGCAGTGATGGATGCGCCCTGAGCTTGTCAAAAGGAACCTCTGCAGCAGTGATGGATGCGCCCTGAGCCTGTCGAAGGGCGGAGACGTGCCCTTCGACAGGCTCAGATGGCATTCGTGACCGCGTTAGCGGGCTTCGACAGGCTCAGCCCGTACGGCGCCGCGACGTCGTTGCTGGCGTACCTGCTTGGCCCCAGCCTTACGGGCCGCAATGGCCACCATGATCGCGTAGCGTTCTGCGGCTTCACGACTTATCTGTTGCTGGGGTCGCTGCTCTTGTTCAAACATGGCTGTTTCTCCTTATTTGAAGCTGCTCGCGCATCGCGCGCTTTGGATCCGCCGACTTCGTCGTCGCTCGCAGAGGAAATGCGCCTCCGCTCGCTCCTCCTCAGCACGCGCGGGCGCGCGATTACCGACGCTCGCAGCTTGCAGGCAAGTGATGTGGGCATGGTTGAGTTTCCCGATCGGTGTGGAGCTGCCCGACGATCGGACTGGGTTTTCACATGATCAGGCGCGCGTACCCGAGGCGGCCGCTGGGCGGGGCACTAGCGGCGCGTCAGCGCCTGAAACTGTGGGATGACCGAACCGGGGAAACCGCGCTATGCGGCGCGACTGAGGGTGGCGTCCACCCAACAGGCGCCGGCATGAATGGGCCCTGTCTTCGGAGTCATCATGATCATGTACAAGGTGAACACCCCCTCTCACGGTGCTGAACACATCGCTGCCCGACGTATTCCTTTATCAGGCTAGGCAGCCGTCCCCGGCCCGGGCAACTGATTATTTCGGTGAGGCATAAGGTGAGGATCAGACCTTGATCAGCAATGTGACCTCAAGGAGCCCCATGGCCCTCTCAAGTCCTAACACTCCGCCCACAGATGTACCCGAGGCCGATTGGGCCGAGCAGGAACTCGAGGCCGACCCGCTAGCCGAGGCTGAGGGCGAGGAGGCGCAGCCTGCGTACTCAGGCCGGGGGATACGCGAGGTCGATGAGGCGGATCTGGCCGAGCAGGAGACCGTGGCGTACGTCGAGGACGACGACATCCGCGGCTAGCGGTGCCCTGGATTACGACGATGCCGGCAGCAACGCTCGGCGAAGTGTTGTTGCGAGCCAAGTCTCGTAACGCTTCGGAATCCATCCCCGTTCGACGTTGAGGGGACTTCGTGTAGTGCCGACGGCGCGCACAGCAACGTCCGTTCTCTGGCAGGGATCGCGATGCGCGGCCCGGACGACCTCGCCGAGTACCAGAGTGTGCACTTCCGGGCCGAGCTCGCGCCGGTTGTTGCTGACCGGCGCTATGGCCTGAGCGTGATCACGCATCCCGACGCGGCTGGTGTCCTGATGCCGAAGGGGAGGAGCGGATCAGTGGGCGTACGCGCGGGAGTGGCGACTGGCCAGGAGCGGCTGGACCAGTGTGCGACTAATCGTTTGGTCGAGCTGATCGGGACGCGCCGTTGGCGTGCCCGGAATCCCGATCGGGATCGATGGCGTCAACACGTTCTCCTTTGCGGCGCAGCTGGCTGAGCGGTACCGGAAGGGGCGGGTCTTCCTCTCGGCACTCGCCGCCACGCGCCCCAGATCCCGGTAGAGGGCCGGTGGGAACGTGGTCCCAGACCCATCTGATTCGCCGATTTCCGTGTAGTTCTGGCCACATTCTTAGGAGGTCTCCACGGACGTGGGGGATGCCACCATTCGAGCTGCATTAAGTTGCTAGGCGTGAAGGCACGGTCGGGGATTGCCCAAGCGGCAGCTCTCGTGACCGTTCTCACCACGGTATCGGCGCTTCTTGGCTTCCTCCGCGATGTCGTGATTGCGGGCGTCTTCGGCGCCGGCGGCGAGCTTGATGCCTACCTGGTGGCCCAGGGGCTGATGAATCTGGTTCTCGCCCTGATCGCCGGCGCCATGGCGAAGTCCACCGTGCCCGTGCTGGCCGCTCAGATCAGTGCAGACGGCGACTCGAACAAGCCCGCTCACACGCTTTCCGTCGTACTGACTGTAACGCTGGTCGTCCTCGGTCTCGGTTCGCTGATCATGGCGCTGGCGGCGCCCGTGGTCGTCACCGTGCTGGCGCCGGGCTTCAAGGGTGCACAGGCCGAGTTGGCAGCTTCGCTCACCCGCATCGTGCTGATTGCGACCGTCCTGATATCGGGTACAAACCTCCTCGCTGCCGCCGCGGAGGCACATCGGCGGTTCTTCTGGTCGGCGATGCAAGGCGTTCCGTTCAATCTGATCATGATCGTGGCGGCGGTGGTGTTTGGTCCCCGCTACGGCGTCTACGCGCTCGCCGTCGGGTTCGTCGTAGGCTCCGCCGCCCGGTTGCTGTGTCAGTTCGTGCCGATTCGTGCTCTGGGGCTTCGTTTGCGCGCATCGTGGGACCTCAAGGATCCGGGCTTCAGATCGATCGCCAAATTGATTCCGCCCCTGCTGGTCGGCAGCGCCCTCGGCAACGCCAACACCATGGTTGATCGGGCGGTGGGCTCGATGGTGGGGGAGGGAACCATCTCGGCATTGAGCTATGCCTGGCGGATCATCTCGCTCGGCCAGACCTTGCTCGTCGCGTCGCTGCTGACCGCGCTGTATCCAGCATTCGGCGCAGCGGCGGGGAGCCGCGACCTCGAGGAGATGCGCCGGCTGGTGGGTAGAGGCTTGTCAACGGTCGCCACTGTGCTGATGCCGGTGTGGGGCTTCCTGATGGTCTGTTCGGTCCCTCTGGTGGCGTTGCTCTTCGAGCACGGCAGCTTTACCCCCGGCGATACCCAGCGCACGGCAACCGCGATGCTGTGGTACGCACCTGCCCTGCTGGCGCTCGGGTGGCGGGAGATGGTGGTGCGCGCCTCGTACGCGCTGGGCGACTCGCGACGGCCGGTGACGGTATTCGTCATGGCCATGTCCATCAATGTGGTGGGAGATTTCACCCTCGGACTGACCTTCGGGATTGCCGGGATTGCGGCCTCGACTTCGCTGTCAGTGCTGTTTGCTGCGGTGGCCAACACCTGGTTGCTGGGTCGGCGCCACAACGCTGTTGATCTCCGGTCGTTGCCTTTGATGGTGGGCCGTACGGCGGCTGCAGCGGCTGCCGGAACCGCTGCAGGTGGAGTTGTCTACTACCTGCTCGGTCCCGTTCTGGGTTCGGGGCTGATCAACGAGGCGTTGTTGGTGGCAGCAGTCGGGCTAACCCTGCTGGCAGTCTTCATCGGGGGCTTGTACGCGCTGCGCGCTCCGGAGCGGTTCCTGCTGGGCGAGGCCATCGAGGTCGTGGCGCGGCGCCGACGATGAATGGTTCGGCCTTGATCAGGCTTTGATCAGCCGGGTTCGAGCGCCTGTCAGGCGGGCCGAACGTCTCAGGCGGGCCGCACGAGGACGAATGGCGTGCTGGTGAGCCGCTGGCGTAGCGGGTTGTCACTGAGCACCGCCAAGAGTGTCTCCTGAGAAAGGGATCGCGGAGATACCGCTCGGATGGAGCCGCCGTAGTCGTTGAGGTCGACAATGCTGACCCCGATGTCCAGCGCCTGCTCGAGGTCGGCACAGATCTTCTGCGCGACCTTCGTCTCCAAGGGAGGAAATAGCACATTCTCGTACGGCGGCCGCCCCCCATCGACATCCCGGGCTACGGATCCGGCCAGCCGATAGAAAGTTCCGTGCATACCGAACGGGCGAGTGACGGCACTGCCGATTGCCGCGGTGATGATCCGCCACAAGCCGACAGTACGGACGACGTACTCCATCTTCTCCGGGACCGCCAGCCCCTTCGAATCGGTGCGCGGCTTGACATGGGCTGACAGGAATCGAGCCAATCGACCAGGTCGCACGGTGTCGATGTCCACGGTCCGGCCGGTTAGCAGGATGGCGACCTTCTCGCTGATTCCGACCGTGTCGCCAGGGCGTGCCAGTTTGAGGTGCTCCTTCAGTGCCAGCGCGAGATCATCTGTCTCGTCCAGCCATCGTGTGTGCAGCGGCAGACGCAGATACTTGACGCCCCCGACGCTTACTTGAGTCCACTGGTCGACCCCGCTGTCAGCTTTGGGCCCCGCGGCAAAGCTCATGTCGACTCCTGCCCGACGGTGATGGAGTGATGCATGTGACTGATGTGATCACTGTTGATCATAAGACGCCTGGAGACGGCTGAGAGTCCCCCGAAGATCGGCGTGTCGTACTGGACGACCGCAGATTGCAGTGATCAGAAACGCGATCACATTAACTGATTTCGAGATCGTTCGTGACCGCTTCCGGTAAACGACGGCACAGATAACAGGGTCGATGGCGGGTTCGATAGCCAGCTCGCTCAACTCGGCGTCGGTGTTTGGCAGCGGTTTGACCTCGCGAGTGACACGGCGTGACAAGGGCTGACATGATCGGATCGTGGTGTCAGAACCCAGGATGGTCTCGCTGGGCTTCGGCAAGTTCGCGCGATCAGACCGCATCTTTGCGCTGGAGCCGTTGGTCGGGGAGGAACGAGGCGACGGTCACCGGACCAAGGTCTGGATCGAGGGAATTGCGGATCCGATCATCGCTGCGCGGACCGAGGTGACAATCCTGCGTGACATGGGTCAGGAGGCTGCGAACGATGCGCCGCTGCTGGACGAGGCGCTTGACCTAGCCTCGCGGCTGGCCGGCGCAGCGGAGGCAGGACGGGTCGACCTCAACGATCTTGGACGTCGAGCCCGCCATCTCCTTGCCGCAACCACCACGCAAGAGCGACTCTTGTGATCAACTGCGCGCCAGTGCTTTGGATCGCCGCCGTGAGCTTGTCGATCCCGCCCCGCCCCGCAACTCCTCGATTGTGCCCCCGACCTGTCGTCGGTGCGCCCTGAGCTCATGGCCTATGCGCCCGCCTCGAGCTTGTCGAAGGACGATTCACCCAGGCGACGCGCTCAGCTCGCTTCTGGCCTGCGCCTCAGATCCGTGGCTTTGATCCACACCTGCCGTCCATCGGGCCCGCGTACTCGGCCCCACCATTCCCCGCGCTCGCGTACCCAATAGTCAAGGCTTCCTCCAGCCGCCCACGCCGCTGTCTCGACCTCGACGGGTGGCCGGACCTCGCGCCGTTCGTCGGGCGCTCGCTGTCCGTACTGGTTGTAGACGACATCCATGTCCATGGCCATCTGGCTGGCCTCGTCTTCTCCAAGATCGACAGCGCGCCAGCCCATCACGCCCCCGTCGTAGACGCCCCACCGTCCGCTGCCGATGTGCCGCGCCTCGAACCTCACCCATCTATTAGAACACGAATGCGATTAATTCGGATCTTTCAAACGCGCGCCCTGCGGCCAACGGACTTATGGCATTGCGCAGCGCCGGCCGTGCCTTGCACGGTTTGCTGACGGTCTGCACACGTTGTGCAACCCGTGCCGACCGTACGAAACCTGCCTGGACGTGGGTTTCAGCAACCCGGCGAGGGGTTGTTGGTTGGATGCGCCCAAGCGCCTTTACATATCCATGCCGCCGTTGACGCCCCACACCTGACCGGTGATGTATGACGACTCGTCGGCGGCGAGGAATCCTACGATCCGCGCAACCTCCTCGGGACGCCCGAAGCGACGTAGCGGAATCTGGCCCTTGAGCCTGTCGAGCACCTTTTCCGGGACGGCTGAAACCATCTCGGTCCAGGTGTAGCCCGGAGTGACGGTATTGACGGTGATACCCACGCTGTCGTCGGTGAGCTTGCCCGATCGTTCGAGCAGGAACGCGGCTTCGCGGGCGAAGGTCTTGGTGAGCCCGAAGAGACCCGACTTGGACGCCGCGTAGTTTGCCTGACCGATGTTGCCGATTTCGCCGATGATCGAGCTGACATTGATGATCCGGCCGCTGCCTCGCTCGACCATGTGTCCGAGAACCGCCTGCGACAAGAAGAATGCGCCCGAAAGGTTGACGTCCAAGACCTTGTGCCAGTCGTCGTCGGTCAGCTTGAGGATCGTCTTGTCGATCGTGATGCCGGCGTTGTTGATCAAGATGTCGAGCCGCCCGTGCTCCTCGAGGACCTCATCGACGACCCGGCGGCAGTCGTCAGGTGAAGCTACGTTGCCGCGATGGGTGCTGACAGCCGTGGAGTATCGGCCGGCAAAGTCCTGCGCGAACTGAGCGGCGCGCTCGACATTGCCGCTGAATCCTGCCGCGATCGTCGCACCTTTCGATGCGAGGTCTTCCGATATAGCGGCGCCGATTCCCCGCGTGCCGCCGGTGACGAGTGCCACCCTTCCGGTGAGCTTGGACCCCACGGGCTGGCTGGCGCCCTCCTCGGCTGCGTTGACGGTGGCGGATTCGGTCATGAAGTGCCTCCTCGGGTAGCTCACAGAGATGGGTTTGCGTTGCTTACGATCCTCGCGCACTGCCCGATTGAGGCACAACCTCGGGTGGCCATCGCGAGCCAGCGAATGCCAAACCGTCTGCCGAGAGGGCTCCAGCCTCGAAGATCTTGGCTGTCTACGGCCATGTGTGAAGAAACACATTGGAGATGGGCTCGGATGCGGCACACTCGTCGGGTGACAAGCACGATCGATCAAGATCAACGAGCGCGTAGCGCGGTCGTCGCGGACATCTGGCGTACGGCGGTGGTCTACCAGATCTATCCACGCAGCTTCGCCGATGGCGACGGTGACGGAATCGGTGACCTGCCCGGCGTCACTTCGCGGGTTCCCTACCTCCGGTCGCTCGGTGTGGACGCGGTATGGCTAAGCCCTTTTTATCCATCTGCGCTCGCCGACGGAGGCTACGACGTTGATGATCATCGGGATGTCGACCGGCGGCTCGGCACCTTGGACGACTTCGATGCGATGGTCACCGCATTGCATGCGGCTGGCATCAAGGTGATCGTCGACATCGTGCCCAATCACACCTCCAATCGGCATGCCTGGTTTGTGCAAGCACTTGCGGCCGGTCGGGGCGCCTCCGAACGCGACCGCTATATCTTCCGCGACGGGCTGGGTTCAGGTGGCGAGCGACCGCCCAACGACTGGGAATCGCTGTTCGGTGGATCGGCGTGGGCACCGGTCGGTGATGGTCAGTGGTACTTCCACTGTTTCTCCACAGAGCAGCCCGATCTCAACTGGGAGAGCGAGGATGTGCGGCAAGATTTCCGGCATACGGTGCGCTTTTGGGCGGATCGCGGGGTCGATGGATTCCGGATCGATGTCGCCCACGGCCTCCGCAAGAACATGTCCGAGCCGTACCCACCATGGGGCGACATCGCTGACATCATCCGGGCTGACGGATCGCACCCGCTCTGGGATCGCGACGACGTACACGAGATCTACGCGGACTGGCGGCGGATCTTCAACTCCTACGATCCGCCTCGGTACGCGGTCGCCGAGGCCTCGGTGCATCCGGCGAGGCGAGCACGTTACGCGTCTCCTGACAGTCTCGGGCACGCATTCAACTTCGCGATGCAGGACGCCGACTGGCGGCTCGAGGATTACCGCAGCGTGATCACCGCCGGACTGGACGACATGATCAAAAGCGGCTCAACGACCAGCTGGCTGCTTGGTTGCCACGACTCACCACGAGTCGCCACCCGATACGGGCTGCCGTCGCGAGACGAGCGTCCAGCCCAACAGATCGCCAGGGAGTGGCTACTGACCGACGGTGTCGCGCCGCAGCTTGATCGGGCGCTGGGCGAGCGGCGAGCCCGCGCGGCGATCATGATCTTGCTGGCGCTCCCCGGCTCGACCTACCTTTACCAGGGCGAGGAGCTCGGACTTCACGAGGTGGCCGACTTGCCGCGGGAAGTTCTGGAGGATCCGATGGCGAGCCGATCGACCACAGAGAAGGGCCGCGACGGGTGTCGAGTGCCGCTGCCGTGGAGCCAGGACGGACCCTCGTACGGGTTCGGTTCGCAGGTCGCTCACTTGCCTCAACCGGAGTGGTTTGGGGCGTACGCGGTGAGCGCCCAGGAGGCCGATCCGGACTCCACGCTCAATCTCTATCGACGGGCGCTCGAACTCCGTGGCAACCTGCTGGCTGGCAGCGACTTCAGCTGGGTCGAGTCGCAACCGTCGGTGCTGCACTTCGTCCGCCCCGGCGGCGTACGGTGCCTCACCAACTTCGGCGCCGGGTCCGTCCCGCTTCCGGTCGGCGACGTACTGCTCAGCAGCGCTCAACTCGATCATGGCCGGCTGCCCAGCGACACCACCGTCTGGTTGCGCGCTCCCTGACCACACCGAGGCACTCCGCAAGCCTTGCGGACGCGCCGGGAGCCTGGCAAAGGCCGCGGCCCTCCAGTCAGCCCTCACGTGGTGCGAGCTTGACCCGAACGCGCGGGTCGACATAGACCTTGAGAATGAGCAGATTCGCATCGCGGGGAGAGCGGAATGAGTGAAGCAATCATCCTTGTCGGCACGAAGAAGGGCCTGTGGGTTGGCCGCTCCGACGAAGAACGTCAGGACTGGGAGTGGTCGGAGCCGGCGTTTCTCATGGAGGCCGTATACGGGACCTGTATCGACAACCGCGGCGCAGAGCCGAGGCTTCTGGTCGGTGGTACCAGCGAGCACTGGGGTCCAGGCGTTTACTACTCCGACGACCGCGGCGCGACCTGGACCGAGACTCAAGCCGCCCCCGTACGTTTTCCCCAAGAGCTCGGCAGCAGCGTCGAGCGCGTTTGGCAAATCCAGCCCGCTGGGCCCAACGATCCCGATGTGATCTACGCCGGCACCGAGCCTTCCGCACTGTTCCGTTCCACCGATCGGGGTGAGTCCTTCAGTCTCATCCGGTCACTGTGGGACCACCCGCATCGCGAGAAGTGGCAACCGGGCGGCGGCGGCCAGGCGATCCATACGGTGCTGCCTGATCCAGCCGATGAAACCCACGTCACGGTTGCCATGTCGACCGGTGGGGTCTACCGGACTTACGACAGGGGCGAGACGTGGAATCCGGCCAACGTTGGCATCATGGCTGCCCACGCGCCCGACCCCTGGCCCGAGTTTGGGCAGTGTGTGCACAAGATCGCCGCCCATCCTGCTGCGCCGCAGCGGATCTTCGCGCAGAACCATGGTGGGGTCTACCGCTCCGACAACGCCGGCGATCAGTGGACATCCATCGCCGACGGTCTGCCGAGTGATTTCGGATTTCCGATCGTTGTTCATCCGCGGAAGCCCGAGACGGTGTTCGTCTTCCCTCTGGCCGCAGACATCAACCGCTTCCCGCCGGAGGGGCGAGGCGCGCGTCTGGCGCTCAGAGGACGCGGGTGAGACCTGGACGCCGTCTGAATCTGGCCTGCCGGATCGATTCTTCGCCTCCGTGCTGCGCGATGCCATGACCGCCGACGATGCCGAACAAATGGGTCTGTACGTCGGCGCCCGTGACGGCTCAGTTTTCGTGAGCACCGATGACGGCGCCAACTGGAATCAGATCGCAGCGCACCTGCCGGACGTGTTGTCCGTACGCGCCGCGGTCGTGTGATTGCTGCGGATCAAGTTCGACTGGTTGCGGCCCGACGCGCGGGAAGGTCTGCACAGGTTACGTACGGTGTGCATAGGCAGCAATGTGTGCCGACCGACCGAAATCTCCGTGCGTCGTAGATTTCGAACTCAAAGAGTGGGGGTCAGACGAAAAGACTGACGATCAAGAAGCGCTGGAGACGGGGCCGGTAGTGCCACGCACGATCAGCTCAACCCGCAGCTCCGCAGGCTTCTCCTTGGAGCCATTCCCATCGTGCCCATCTGGAGCAAGCGCGCTGATCATCGCGTGCGCGGCGCGTACACCTTGCTCGTACGCGTGCTGGGTCACCGTGGTCAGACCCCACCAGCGTGACATCGGATGGCCGTCGAAGCCTGCAATGGAAAGATCGTCGGGACAACGGAGTCCCGCCGCTCGCAGCGCAGCCATGGCGCCGAATGCCATCTCGTCGGTGTGGCAGTAGATCGCCGTCGGCAGCCTGCGGCCACTTGCGAGAAGAGCGTTCATGGCATGCTCGCCGTCTTGGGCGTGGCAGTCTCCTGGTCGCACAATGTTGCGACTGTCGAGGTCGAATCCGGCTTGGCGTACGGTGTCGCGCAACCCGTCGCTCCGCTGATCCCAGACGTGATAGTCGTACTTGCCTGACATTCGTCCGTCCAAGATGGCGATATCGCGATGGCCCAGCTCGAGCAGGTGTTGGGCGACAAGCCGCCCGCCCGCCCGGTTGTCGACGAAGATTCCCGGCACGCTGGTCAACGGCGAGCCGGAGGCTAGGACTGGTACTCGAGCCGAGTCGGCGGCCTCCTCAGTCCGTTCTGTCGAGATCGTGCCGGCAAACAGGAGGGCGTCGCGGCCTCGTCCGGCACCAAGCTCGCGGAACAGCTTGCGGAACTGAGGCGAATCAACCTCCAGGAAATCCGAGTCGACATCGAGGTTGATCAACTCCACCCGGAATCCCGCAGGACTGAGGATCTCGCTGGCGCCGGAGGCGAACTCGCTGAAATACCAAGAGCGCAGCGTCGGGAGGACGATGCCGATGGTGCGGGACTGCCCGCTAGCGAGGGCCGTGGCCAGATGCGACGCCGAGAAATCCAGCCGATCAGCGGTCTCGATGATCCGCTCCCGGGTCGTTGGGCCGACACCGGGGATGCCGCGGAGCGCACGTGAGACCGTACCCTTGTTCACGCCGGCTTCTCGCGCGACGTCAGCGATCGTCGTACGACGAGCGGTGGCGTGACGCCTCGTCGCAATTACCCAGGTCCGGGATTCGGCGAGCACGAGACAAACTATACGGCGGGCGAGCGTTTCGGGCAGCCCCTTGTGGCCCTGACCAGGGGAATCGTTTGTCGCTGGTCCCTGGCTTCCGCTGAGACCGTGGCCAGGGAAGAATGGCGCGGGAGCCCTGAAGGATGGATGGGCCTGGGGAGGATCGATTGTCTACGGCGCTCGGGCGGTGGCGCGCTACGTACACACCAGGGGAATGGGTCGTGCTCTCCGGGCCGACCTCCCTGGTGGTGCTCGAGCCGCCGACCCACGAATGGGCCGCGTTGATCAACACGCTGTGGGACGAGGTGGTCGCCTCGAGCTCGATTGTTGACCTCGCTTCGAGGTTGGCGAAGTTCAACCTTGATGAACTCCCCAGCTTCGGTGCGTTCTTCTGGACCGAAGACGGGATGCGTTCCCTGGTGCGGGGCCAGGTGTCGGTCATCGATCTCGCCACCGGCAAGGTCGTGGCCGATGGGAAGGGCATCCAAACCTGGAGTGAGGTGGGACTGGCCGGTGTCGAGCACATCCGGGTGGTCGTTCCACACGACGGAGATGCCACCCTGCTCGAGCTGCCGCTTGTCGTTGGGGCCGTACGTGCTTCATCAGTGGTCCTTGATGCCTCAGAGCAGGCACAGGTCAGCTCTCTCCAGGGACGGTCGGGACCGACTGATGTCTCTGGCGACCGATCCGAGATAACCACCGAGCCGCTGCCGGAGGTGGTCGCCGTACGCTCCGCTGAGTCGGCACAGCGGCAGCCCGAGACCCAGGCCGACGAAGCAGCTTTGAATGCCGATGCGCCGCTCAGCCGGACCGCCGAGCTGCCAGCGGACGAGATCGCGGCCTTGGCGAATGCAGAAACCGAACTCATGCAGTCACCGTTCGATGAGCCCGCGCCTGACACTGACGCTGCGGTCCACTCTGACACTGAGCCTGATGTTGCTGCACCGCAGCAGCTGGAGTCTGCTGTCGCGGTCAATCTGGCAGATGATCACGCTGGTGAAGTGCCGCCGCCTCTTGGGCAGAGCTCCGAACCGCCGACGCCTGTCCCTGAGTCGGCGATCCTTGCCTTGCTGTGCCCGAACGGACACGCCAGCCCGCCAAACTCAACCAGCTGCCGCGTTTGTGGCAGCCCTGTCGGCGCTCAAGGACCACAGCTGGTGGGACCGCCGGTCCTGGCCGTTCTTCGCGCCTCGAACGGTAGCAGCGCCGAGGTCGATCGTCCGGTCCTCATTGGCCGCGCGCCCTCAGGCGATCGGTCACGCAGCCGGACGCCCCGGCTGATGACCGTCCCGAGTCCGAACCACGACATCAGTCGGACGCATCTGGAGGTGGTCCCAGACGAATGGCAGATTGTTGTTACCGATCTGAACTCCACGAACGGAACGATCCTGGTACCACCCGGGGGCGGCGATGGTCAGCAGCTCGCTCCGGGCGAGCCATTCCCGGTGCCAGTGGGCACCGTCATGGAGCTCGGTGACGGAGTGTCTGTATTGATTGACTTTCCGCAGTAGCGTCTCTCCTGCGAACCAGTCACGAACGACGAGGAGCTTGTCATGGAATCGCCCGCGCAGGGTCGCCCCAACCGCGAGACAGGCCTGCCGCCTGGGGTGGAGGTAGGCGCGCTCGGCAGGCGGTTCGTGGCGTTTCTCATCAATATGTCGGTTCCCGTCGTCGTCAGCGTCGCCCTGTTGTTCCTTCTCCCGACCATGACAGGCGCGCTCCAGATGACGGTCGCGATCATCGGCTCGGCTGTCGTGATTGGCTGGATCATCCTTGTCGGGTATGCGCTCGCCGCGCGCGCGGCGAGTCCGGGTCTGCGGGCGATGAAACTGCAGCTGGTCGGATTTCTTGACGGCCGGCCGATCGGCGGAGGCCGGGTCTTTGTTCGGGGCTTGGTGTTCTGGGCGCTGTACATCACGGGTATCGGTTTGTTGATCATGTTGATCGTGGAGCTCAGGCATCCCCGTAAGCAGGGCTGGCACGACCTCGCCGCCACCGCGGTGATGATCAAGGAGCGGGTGCTGGCCCCGCCGGCGCAACCAGCTCGGGCGGCCGTTCCCACACAGCAGGGACCGCCGGCCCAGGTAAGCAATGGATCTCACCAGCCGCAGCCGAACGGGGCTCGCGCGGCGGTGTCGCCAAGCTATGGACCGCCAGAGAGCTACGCCTCTTCCGGCAGTCCGATGCCACCCGGTCCGATGGCTCCACCGCCTGGCCAATTACCTGCACCGCCCGGGTATCCGGCGGAACCTGGAGGGCCGTACGCCGGCGCCGCTGCGCCCCAGGGTGGACAGGCCGGACCGTACGAAGGCAGCGCGTACGCAACTCCCTACCCTGGCGCGCCGTACGGGCAGCCGCAGCAGTACGGTCCGCCCGACCCAGGCGGCGAACTCTATGCGCCCGAGCAGCAGGGGACTCCGATGCCCCAGCTGCAGAGCCCTCGGCGGCCCAACGGTCATCCGTCGGTTGCATCGCCCTCGTACGAGGCAATGCCGGCCCAGCCCGCGGGTGATTTCTCCGACCAGACCGCTGTTGCCTCTCGTTCTCCCTACGTCCAGGAATGGTCGATTCTGCTGGACGACGGTCGGCGGATCGCCCTGGACGGATTGGTCCTGTTGGGTCGCAACCCGCAACCGAAGGCCGGTGAAGAGGATGCGCAGCTGATCAAGATCGCCGACGAGACTCGGACGGTCTCCAAGTCCCATCTGGCAGTCGGTGTAGATGCGGGCGGGGTTTACGTCGTCGACCGCGGATCGACGAATGGCTCGACCGTGTCCACGACTAACGGCATGTCGGCGCGCTGCAAGGCCGGCGAGATGGTCCGGGTTGGGGAAGGCGCGATCGTCTCTATCGGCGATCACTGGCTGGAAATCACGCGCGGCAGCTAAGGGCTGCATACCGCGGTAGTGTCCCGCCATGTTGCTATCGGACCGGGACATCAAGGCCGAGGTTGATGCCGGCCGCATCGGGCTAGAACCCTATGCCGCCGACATGGTGCAGCCTTCGAGCATTGATGTCCGTCTCGATCGATACTTCCGGGTCTTCGAGAACCACCGATATCCGCACATCGATCCCTCGGCTGATCAATCTGAGCTGACCCGCGCTGTGGAGCCGCGGGGCGATGAGCCGTTCATCTTGCATCCGGGAGAGTTCGCGCTGGGTTCGATCTATGAGGTTGTGACCCTTCCCGACGACATCGCGGCGCGGGTCGAGGGCAAGTCGTCGCTGGGCCGGCTCGGCTTGCTGACCCACGCCACTGCAGGCTTCATCGATCCCGGATTCTCTGGTCACGTGACGTTGGAGCTCTCCAACGTGGCGACGTTGCCGATCAAGCTCTGGCCGGGAATGAAGATCGGCCAGCTGTGTTTCTTCCGTCTTTCGACTGCGGCGGAGCATCCGTACGGGTCGGCCCAGTACGGCTCCCACTATCAAGGCCAGCGCGGCCCGACCCCGAGCCGCTCCCACCTGAACTTCCACCGCACGAAGATCTAGCTTTCGGCGACTACGCGCGGTAGATCGAGATGTCTCCGGAGGCGGTACGCGCCCGCAGCGTGAGGTAGGGCTGACCCGGTGCGGGTTGCGTGGTCGACTCCAGCCCGATCCGGATGTCGCCCGACACCGAGTTGAGGTCAAGCCAGGTAGGCAGGTTGTCGGCCACCCCGATCGTCAGTGAGCCCGAGGCAGAACGCACATCGACCGAGCCGCTTGTCGAGGACACAGCGATGTCACCCGATCCGGAGTTTGCCTGCAGGCTGCCGCCTCGTAGGGACTTCACGACGACGTCGCCGGAGCCAGACTTTGCGGCAAGGGAGCTGTTTGCCTCGCCGATTGATACATCCCCCGAGCCGGAGTTGAGCCGGCTGCCATTGCCGGCAACCCGAGCAACCGAAATGTCACCAGAGCCAGTGCTGCAGTCAAGATCAGTAGCGTTGCCAACGGTGATGTCACCGGAGCCGCTGACGATCTTGGAGCGGCCGATGTCGGCGCTGATCACTACGTCGGCCGAACCGGTCTTGATCGCGTAGTCCAGGCCGTCCGGTACGCGGAGGCGCAGCTCGGCCTTCGTAAACCGGAACAACTGGTGCGGAAAGCTGATTCGCAGCCAATCATGATCATGGCGGACATGTATCTGATCGAGGAACGTTTCATCGGCAGCGTCGACAGAGGCTTCCACGAGATCGGTTCCCGATCCCGGCTCGACCGTGATCGATCCACTGCCGAGGTTGTCGACGACGACGTGCCTGACGCCTTGGTAGGAGTTCACGATGCTCATCGGACCCAACCCTGAACGTTCCCGCGGGAACGTCCTTCCTCGCGTCGAGCCTTCCTGAGGCGCTCACCAAATGGGCCGCCGGGCCCGAATGGACCCTGCGGGCTAAATACCCCGTGCGGTTCGAACGGCCCGGCGGAGCCGAAGATCACATCCGGCGGCGGGACCGGCGCCCCGGGTGGCAGTGGCCAGTCCTGTCGTGGGCTGCCGCGGTCGGCCAAGGCGTCCATGACCGCGCGGATCAGCCATGCGTTGGTGGAAATCCCTTCAGACGAAGCCATCTCGTCCACCCGCGCTTTGACTGACTGGGGAAGCCTGAGTGTGATGCGCGCGACCGGCTCGTCCTCCGCTTCAGCAGCCGCGGACTGGTCCGTGGACTCGCTGCCTGGTTCGGCGTTGGGCAGCAGCAAAGTGGGCTCGGTCTCGGCTGTCTGGACCGACACGACGAATTCCGGGTCCTGGCCGACCATGCGCAGCTCGACCGACGAGGGGGCCAGGTCGGCGCTGATGGTCCCGGCTGCGTCCGACAGCGCCTGGATGAGAGCGAGGCGGGTCGATGATTCAATCGCGGTGCCGAGACGGTTCGCGACCTGTTGCGTGTGCTCGTCGGCGAGCGATGACGCGTTTACGACGCCTCCTCGAACCGACTCGATGTATGGTGAAAGATCCATGACACCACTATGACGTCTCACTGACGTCAAGTCAAGACGATTAGACGTCAATCTTGACGTCGCTCTGTCTCTGAATGTCTAGCGTGTCGATGGCAGAATCGCCGCGAGGCAGCAGGTACGCGGATGCGCGTTGAGGCGGTCGAAGCACCAACCGCCACGAGACGCCCGACATGCCCAAAAAATGAAGTCGCGGTTCATGTCTCCCGCTTGACCGCCTCGAGGAGCAGTTGTGCGACATCAAGCACTTCGGTGGTCTCGGGCGCAGACCCCGCAGCCTGCTTCTCGTTCAGGCCGTCGGTCAACATGACCCGGCAGAACGGGCATCCGGTCGCGATCGCATCCTGGCCATTGCGTCCAGATGCCGCGAGCGTACGCAGCGCCTCCTCGGTGCGGTTGTTGTTGATCCGCGTGCCGATCCGCTCCTCCATCCACATTCGCGCGCCCCCGGCACCGCAGCAAAACGAGCGCTCCCGCGTCCGCGGCATCTCCGCGACCGTGACACTCGGCAAGGAGCCAAGAAGATCACGCGGCGGATCATAGATCTGGTTATGTCGCCCCAGATAGCAGGGGTCGTGGTAGGTGATCGTCCGACCGGCAACAGAGCCGTCCGGGGGTGCGACCGGAGTGAGCTGGCCATCGCGTACCAAACGATTGAGCAGCTGAGTGTGGTGCACTACCTCGCAGTTCACGCCAAGCTGCGGATACTCATTCTTCAACGCGTTCAGGCAGTGCGCACACGTTACGACGATCTTGGTGGCGTTGGCCTCCTGCAAGGTCTCCGCATTCTGCATCGCCAGCTGCTGATAGACGAACTCGTTTCCGGCGCGCCGGGCGGGATCGCCGGTACACGTCTCGCCGTTGCCGAGTACGGCATAGCTCACGCCGGCAACGTGCAGCAGCTCCGCGACGGCACGCGTGGTCTTCTTGGCACGATCTTCGTACGCCCCCGCGCAGCCCACCCAGAAGAGATACTCGACGTCGCTGAGGTCCTCGACGTCCTTGCCGACGAGTGGCACTGGAAACGGGAGATCCTTGGCCCAGTCCATGCGCCCCCGCGGGCTCATGTTCCATGGATTTCCCTTGCTTTCCAGGCCTTTGAAGAGTCCATTGAGCTCGGTCGGGAACTCCGCGGACATCATGACCTCGAAGCGGCGCATGTCGAGGATGTGATCAACATGCTCGATGTCCACCGGGCATTGCTGTACGCAGGCACCGCAGGTCGTACACGACCACAGCACATCGGGGTCAATGACTCCGGGTACGCCATCGGTGATCTCGATGGGGCCCACCAGCGGCCGAGCCGCCTCCGCTCGGGTCGCCTCGGGCAGCGCTGCTCGCGCGGATTCTGCCGCTTGCAGATAAGGGGCCTTGGCGTACGCGTGCTCGCGTAGATCCATGATCAACAACTTGGGTGAGAGCGGCTTGCCGGTATGCCAGGCTGGGCACTGGGACTGGCAGCGACCACATTCGGTGCACGATGTGAAGTCGAGCAATCCCTTCCAGGTAAAGTCCTCCACCTTGCCGACGCCTAGCGAGAAGTCCTCGTCAAGATCCTCGATCTCGGCGAAGTCCAGCGGTTTGCCGTCGACAATGACCGGCTGCAGCGTGCCGAGCGCTGGCTTCCCTGTGGATTCTCGTTTGAACCAGATGTTCGGCCAGCTGGTGAATCGGTGCCAGGCAACGCCCATCGTGGTGTTGAGCCCAATGACAATGAACCAAGCCATCGAGATTATGATCTTGATCGCGGCGATGATCACGATTCCGGTCTCGAGCGCCGCCGGGTTGATACCCGCCGGAAGCAGGAACCAGGTCAGCGGGAAATGCAACCGCGTGGTCTCCGCGCCGAGCAGCCGATACTCCATGGCGTGGAGCGCGAGAATGCACAGCACGATCCCGAGGATGGTCAGCTCGACATAGAAGCCCTGCCAAGATCGCGAGCCGAAGAATCTGGATTCTCGGCCGCGACCGGTGAGCAGCAATCGGACGATGATCAGAAAGACGATCGAGATCAAACCGGCCCAGGCGATGATCTCGCTGGCCCACTCGTACGGCGGCCAGTGCCCGATGATCGGCAGGGCGAAAAGGGGATCGAAGAGTTGCCCGTACGCGGTGATCAGGGTGAAGAAGAGCGCGCCGAAGGCGATGAACACAAACCAGTGAGCCGCCCCGATCTTGGTCCACTGCAGCATGCGGGTGTGCCCAAGAGTCTCAGCGAGCATGTGGCGCCACCGCTGGCCGGGATGGTCACCTCGGCCGGGGGAGGGTTGGCCGAGCTTGACGACGCCGACGATCGATGTCACGCCGCGGGCGAACAGCAAGACACCTACGACCGAGACGGCCAATGCCATGATGATCGCGACGATCCTCACCTGTCACTCCTCCTCGGGGCTTGCGCCCTCAGCCTAATTCGATGCGAGATCGGGCGATCGCGACATTCCGGTCACACCGCTGGTGATCGCGAGGTAGGAAAGCCCGGGGGATGGTCGGGAGTGCGGCCACGCGTACGTTGTTGACCATCCGCAGACGATGATTGAGGCGAGATGGCAGCGACGTATGAGATCTCCGGCAAAGCCGTTCGGCGTGTCGGCTTCGGGGCGATGCAGCTCCCCGGCCCGGGCGTGATGGGACCGCCCAAAGACCATGAGCAGGCAGTCGCGGTCTTGCGCCGCGCGGTCGAGGCGGGGGTCAATCACATCGACACGGCCCAGTACTACGGGCCTAAGGTGTCCAACGAGCTGATCAGGGAAGCGCTGTATCCCTATCCCGAGGATCTGGTGATCGTCTCCAAGGTCGGCGCGTTGCGCGACGACCATGGTGGCTGGATTCCCGCCCAACGGCCTGCGGAACTGCGGACCGCTGTGGAGGAGAACCTGGCGACTCTCGGCGTTGAGCAGCTGGGTGCGGTCAACATCCGCCGTTTGGAAGGGCATCACGGACTCTCGCCCGGACAGCACGTCTCGGTCGAGGATCAACTGGCTGAGATGGTCGCTCTCCGCGATGAAGGCAAGATCGCCGGCGTCGGCATCTCGACAGCGCCACTCGCCGAGGTGCAGGCCGTATCCAGCGAGATCACCTGCGTTCAGGACCCCTACAGTCTGCTGAACCGGGACACCGGCGGCGTGCTTGACCACTGCAACGCCGCCGGGATCGCGTTTGTCCCGTATTTCCCGCTCGGCTCGGCGTTCCCCGGCATGCCCAAGGTGGTCGACGACCCCGCAGTACGCAGCGTCGCCGAACGTCTAGGTGTCACCCCAGCCCAGGTCGGGCTTGCCTGGTTGCTGGCCAGGGCGGACAACATCCTGCTCATCCCTGGCACGTCGTCGCTGGCCCACCTCGAGGAAAACCTAGGGGTCGTCGATGTCCACCTCAGTGACGCCGACCTCGCCGAGCTCAACGACCGTCCAAGCGATCTTGCACAAGCCCACGGGGGATCGTGATGTCGCGACATAGGAGTGCGTCACGACGGCGAGCGAGCGGGCAGCCAGAGCGCCAGCACTATCGCGACTGCGGTAAACGCGATGGACCACCAGAATGCGACGTCAAAAGCCGCTGCGACGCCGCCGAGACCCGCTGAAGCGTGCTGGGCGATCGCGCGCTCGAGTACTACCGCGAACACGGCGGTACCGAACGAGCCGCCGATCTGTTGAGCCGTCCGGGTGATGATGCTGGCGTCTGCTGTGGCGCCGGGTCAAGCCCGATGTAGGCGCTGGCCATGACGAATAGTTACCGCACCCAACCCGATGCCGCGCAGGACTACCGTCGCGACCAGCACTCCGCGCATCGCCAATGTCCCGCTGGACCTGCTGCGTCACGAGCTATTGATGACTTTGCAGCCGGTGCCGGAGCAGACGATCAGCGAGATCGTGGACGAGATATTTCTGCCACTGGTGCGGAAACGGCCTTGACTGCGGCTTGAGGGCGCGCCGCTGTACGTGCGCCCTGAGCGTCGCAGGGCGGTGTATTCAGACCGCAGGAACGACCCAAACAATTCCAGTGCTGGCGTTCGGCAGGCGTAAGCAGGGCACGCCGCGCTACGTGCCCCAATTGTCGGTACTGGCGGCTAGGGTCGTACAAGCTGTTGAGCGAGACCTGTGGGGCCAAAGATCTATGGAGTTGGCGTGATCGAGTTCGAGTCAATCGGCAAGACGTTCCGGGACGGCACGGCCGCGGTCGTCGACCTCAGTCTCACAGTGCCGTCCGACAAGATCACGGTAATTGTCGGCCCTTCCGGTTGCGGCAAAACCACCACACTGCGCATGGTCAATCGGATGCTGGAGCCCACAACTGGCCGGATCCTCTGGGACGGCGTTCCGCTTCGCTCCAAGCGCAAGACCACGCTGCGCCGCCAGATGGGCTATGTCATTCAAAGCGGCGGGCTGTTTCCCCACCGCACGGTGCTCGACAACATCGGCACCGTGCCTTCACTCCTCCACTGGCAGAGGAAAAAGATCCAGAAGCGGGCGTTTGAACTGCTGGACAGTGTCGGTCTGGAGCGGAAGCTCGCACAGCGCTTTCCCGCTCAGCTGTCCGGCGGGCAACAGCAGCGGGTTGGCGTAGCGCGTGCCCTCGCGGCGGATCCGCTCGTCATGCTCATGGATGAGCCGTTCTCGGCCGTCGACCCGGTCGTTCGCAGCGAGCTGCATGAGTTCTTTCTTGGGCTGCAACGTGAGCTGAGCAAGACGATCATTCTGATCACCCACGACATCGACGAAGCCATCAAACTCGGTGACCAAGTCGCCATCATGCGCGTCGGCGGACATCTCGTCCAGGTGGGCACGCCGCAGCAGTTGCTCGATGAGCCGGCTGACGCGTTCGTCGAGGGGTTCGTCGGCCGTGACCGCGGTTTTCGGTCTCTCTCGTTTCAGCCCGCGAGCGTGCTCAGCCTGGATCGGGTCAAGGTGGTCAGAGATGTGGAGACTGCCAGGGGCCCGGCACCGATTCTGGTGGTCGACGGCGATGCTCGGCCGGTTGGTTGGGCGGATCCGGATCGCCCAGGTCGGGTCTTCCCGCTCGGCGCGACCTTCAGTCCTGAGAGGGACTCGCTTCGGGGAGCCTTGGACTCCGCACTGACCTCGCGATACGGGTTGGCAGTCGCGGTGACAGAGGACACCGGGCGCTATGCGGGTGTAGTGAGCGCGGAGACGATTCTCGACAAGGTCAAGGACGTACGCACATCGATCGCCGATTCGATCTCGATTCGCGAAGCTGAAGCCGCCCAGGAGTACGAGCTGCTGGAAGAACCAGACGATGCGGGGTACGAGCCGCTGGGCGAGCCGGAATATGAATACGAGTCAGACGACGAATCCGGCGAGGCTCCCGAAGCGCAGGATGAGTATGAGGCCCAGTACGAATCGGCACAGGTGTCCAGGCAAGCTGGTCCAGACACGAGATCGGCCCAGTACGAATCGGCCCAGTACGAATCAGCCCAGTACGAATCGGCCCAGTACGAACCTCAACCGTACGAACACGAATCGGCCCAGCACGAATCAGCCCAGTACGAACCAGTCGACCAGTACGAACCTCAACCCAGTACGAATCAGCCCAATACGAATCGGCCCAGCAGGAATGGGCACAAGACGAACGAGCCGAAGGGGAGCCCGCGCAGGGGTATGGAACCGAGGGCCACCCCGCCCACGACGATGTGACCGAGGACGAGCGCGCCGACTCGTACGCACCATCCCCAAACGGACCAGGATCGATGAGGCGCGCACCGACAGCCGATGCCGATGGCGCTGAGGTCAACACCAATGATTCGCAAACCGCTGCTCACGTGCCTCCTGACGTTGAGGTCCAGGAGGACGGCCGCGGCTCCATCGACGCGGAGAAGCCAGAGTCGATCATCGAGTCCGCGTCAGATCGCCCCACGCTCCCGATTGAAGATCACCGGGCGGCCCTTCGGAACCACGAGGGCTGGGACGCCATTGGCAAGGCCTGGGATCGCCGTGGCTCGAGTGTAGTGAAGTGAATCTCGACTGGGCCTGGATCCAACGCGAACTGCCCATGATCGGCAGCTTGCTTGTGGAGCACATTGTTCTCGCGGTGCTCCCCGTTCTCATTGCGCTCATTGTTTCGCTGCCGCTTGGCTTCTTGGTCTCCAAGATGAGGCGAGCGACCAATGTCGTCCTGGCCTTTCTGGGCGTCATCTACTCGATCCCATCGCTGGCGCTCTTCGTGCTGATGCCCTTGATCCTTGGCACCAAGATCCTCAACCCGGTCAACATCGTCGTCGCGCTCGCGATCTATTCGACGGCGCTACTGGTGCGCTCCGTTGTGGACGGGCTCCGCTCAGTGCCGCCGGCGGTGAAGCAGTCGGCATCGGCCATCGGCTACGGCTGGCCACGGCGGCTGTTCGGAGTTGAGCTCCCGCTGGCCATGCCGGTGATCTTCGCGGGGCTGCGAGTCGTCACGGTGTCGAACATTGCTCTGGTCAGCGTTGCTGTCTTGGTGGGAAGCGGGGCACTGGGGAAATTGTTCGACCTCGGTTTCAGCAGCTTCTTCTACACGCCGATCATCGTGGCGCTGATCTTGATGCTGGCTCTTTCGCTGATCTTTGACGCCCTCATTCTGCTCATTCAGCGTGGCACGCTGCCATGGTTGAGGAAGCGGCCGGCATGAACCTTTTCGCGTATCTGTCCGATCCGGCCAACTGGCAGGGGCCCGAGCGGGATCTGGCATCTGCTGCTGCAGCACCTCGGCTATACCGTGGCGTCGGTAACGATCGCAGCGGCTATCGCAATACCAATCGGCATCTTCATTGGTCACACAGGACGTGGTTCGTTCTTGGTGATCGGGCTCAGCAATGCTGCCCGCGCCATTCCTACGCTGGGTCTGCTGGTCCTTGTGGTGCTGCTCCTCGGCACAGGGACTGGACCGATCATCGGCGTGCTGGCCATACTCGCGCTGCCATCAATCCTGACCGCTACAGCCGCAGGTGTTCGGGGTGCCGATCATGAAGCGGTACACGCCGCAGCCGCGCTTGGCATGTCGCCCTGGCAGGTGGTTTCGAAGGTGGAGTGGCCGCTTGCCCTGCCGTTGGTGATCTCCGGCCTGCGGAGTGCGACCCTGCAAGTGGTCGCGACAGCAACCGTCGCGGCATATAGCTCGGGGAAAGGCCTCGGCCGGCTGTTGATCACGGGTAACGCGACTCGCAACTACTCCGAGATGTTCGCTGGAGCATTTTTGGTTGCAGTGCTGGCCATCGTCTTTGATCTCTTGCTGGGCGGACTTGGCTGGCTTGCCAGCCGTCATGCCAGCCCGGGTCGGCGGGTGCGCCCAATAGGCAGGATGATCAGCGAGCCCACAGGAACCCCACTTAACCTAGTCGGATAGTCCTGATCGACCGCTACACGGAGAGTACAGGAAATGAAGATCAAGCAATCACTTGTCGGCGTCGGCCTGGGCATCGCTGCCCTGCTTCTCAGCGCATGCGGCGGCAACAGCAATCCACTGGGGGAGGCCAGCTCGTCCCAACCCGCACAATCGGGTTCGGCAAGTGCAGCGGGTGCGCCGGTGGTGGTTGGTTCGGCGGACTTCACTGAATCCCAGATCCTGGCCGAGATCTATTCGCAAGCGATGAAGGCGAAGGGGGTCGAATCATCGACCAAGCTCGGCATCGGATCGCGCGAGATCTACATCAAGGCCTTGCAAGATGGGTCGATCTCGGCCGTACCTGAGTACACCGGAAACCTGCTCCTCAACTTTGACGCAAACGCCACGGCGACCACGGCCGAAGAGGTTGAGAAGTCGCTGCCGGCCGTGCTGCCGCCCGGCCTCAAGCTGCTGAAGAGCTCTGCCGCAGTCGATCAAGATGTCTACGTCGTCACCAAGGACTTCTCGGCGCAGCACGGGATTACCTCGCTGGAGGACCTGAAGAAGATCGCGAGCACCGCAACCCTCGGTGGTCCGCCGGAGCTTGAGAAGCGAGCCTACGGTCCTCCCGGTTTGGAGAAGATCTACGGCGCCAAGTTCAAGGCCTTCGTCCCGTACGCGAAATACCCGCCGAAGATCAGTGACCTGGACTCCAACAAAATCCAGGTAGCCACCTTCTTCACCACCGACGCCGTCATCTCAGAGAAGGGCTACGTCGAGCTCAAAGACCCGCAGTCGATGATCCTTCCGCAGAACGTCATACCGCTGGTTCGTTCCGATGTCGCTGACAACGCGAATGCAGTAGCTGCTTTGGAAGCCGTTCAGGCCGCGCTGACAACTGATGATCTTGTACAGCTCGACAAGAAGGTCGATAGCGAACACCAAGATCCTGCCCAGGTCGCGGGAGATTGGCTGAAGAGCAAGGGATTGGCCTAGCAGTTTCGGATTGATTCCCCCACGAGGATCAGCACGATCAATCGGCGTCGGGGGGTCCCATGCCATCGTGCCCCATTCCGTCAGACCCCATTCCGTCGGACCCCATTCCGTCGGACACAGCCTTGTCGCGCTCGTCCCGATCGGCCCACTCCAGAAGCTGATCGAGCCGATATGGGTGATCGTCGATATCGGCGTGAAGATCACCAATTTCGGCGTACCGGGCAGGCATGGTGGCGATGGTGAAATCCTTGGGATCCGCGTCGGCGATCTCTTCCCAGAGTAAAGGTGCCGAGACGACACCCTCCGGAGTGCCGCGTACGGAGTAGGCGCTGGCGATCGTGTGGTCGCGCGCATTCTGGTTGTAGTCGACAAAGACCGAGCCGGGATCGCGATCTTTGCGCCACCACGTCAGATCCACCAGATCGCCGGCGCGCCGTTCCACCTCGCGCGCAAAGGCCCAGGCGGCGCGGCGTACGTCGGGGTGTCCATGATCAGGAATGATCCGGACGTAGATGTGGAGTCCCTTGCCGCCAGAAGTCTTCGGATATCCCACGGCGCCCAGTTCCTCGAGCAATTCCCGCACGATCACTGAGACCCGCCGTACGTCGTCATATTTGGCCACTGGCATCGGATCAAGATCGATTCGCCACTCGTCCGGGGATTCGACATCGTCGCGCCGGGAATTCCAGGGGTGGAACTCCACTGTCGACATCTGTACCGCCCAGATCACGTCCGCCGGATGGGTCACGCACAGCTCGTCGGCGTCCCGATTGAAGCGCGGAAAGTGCACGCGTACGGTCTCGATCCACGGCGGTGCGCCGTGCGGCAGCCGTTTCTGATGCACCTTCTCGCCATCGACGCCATCGGGAAAGCGATGCAGCATGCACGGCCTGTGATAGAGGGCGTTGACGATGCCGTCGGAGACCGAGAGGTAATACCGAGCAAGATCAAGCTTGGTCTCCCCACGCGCCGAGAAGTAGACCCGGTCGGGATTGCTGATCTTGACGACCCGATCTCCGACCTCTAGCTCGATGCGCTCCGTGGCCATGCCCGCCACAGTAACGCCTGGCAACACGACAAGTCAGCGGGCGCGGAGCCAGGCGAGCACGGCCAGTACGCGGCGGTTGTCCGAGCCGACGTCCGGCAAGTTGATCTTGGCGAAGATGTTGGAGATGTGTTTCTCGACCGCTCCGCCGGTGATCACCAGGCGTGCTGCGATCGCGGCATTGCTACGCCCCTCGGCCATCAAGGCGAGCACCTCGCGCTCGCGGGGGCTGAGCGCGCCGAGTGGGTCCGTTCGGCGACGCGCCACGAGGAGCTGCGCGACGACCTCGGGATCGAGAACGGTGCCGCCCGTCGAGATCGTCCTCAAGGCATCAACCAGGGTGTCGAGGGAGGTGACGCGGTCCTTGAGCAGATACCCCACCCGACCGCGGCCATCGGACAGCAGTACGTCAGCGTAGGAGAGCTCGACGTACGCCGACAGCATCAATATCCCCAGATCAGGTTGCGATTCCCGGGCCGCGACGGCCGCCCGCAGCCCGTCGTCGGTCATGCCTGGCGGCATCCGTACGTCGACGATCGCGACATCCGGGCGATACTCGGCCGCGGCGTGCAAGAAGCTAGGCGCGTCCTCCACTGCGGCCACGACGTCACAGTCGACCTCGGTCAACAGCCGGACGAGGCCTTCGCGGAGGAGCACGGAATCATCGGCCACCACCACACGCACGGGCACCAGGCTGTCACATCCAGCCCGCTCGGACCGACCCTTCACCTATCCCGAGTTGTCAGAATCTGAGCACCAAATCTGCTGCTCAGATTCTGACAACTCGGTGGGAAGCGGGAGCTAGCGCTGTTGGGGAATCGTTGCGGTGAGCAGCGTGGGACCGCCCGCGGGCGACGACAGGGTCAAGGTTCCATCCACGCCCGCCAGCCGGTCGACCAGGCCGGACAAGCCATGACCCTTGGCCAGCGACGCGCCGCCGACCCCGTCGTCGGCGATGTTGATCACCGCCAGAGCGCCGACGCGGCGTACCTCGACAGAGGCGGTGCGAGCCTGACTGTGCTTCTCCATGTTCGCAAGAGCTTCGGCCACCACGAAGTAGGCGGCATTCTGCGCCGCGTCGGACAGCTGCACGTCGTCCACCTCGACGGAGGTCGGGACGGTGTCCCGCGCCGCCAGAGCGGTGATCGCGGCAGGCAGGCCCTGCTCGGCCAGAATCGGCGGAGCGATGCCACGGGAGAGAGTCCGGATCTCGGCGAGCGCATCCTGGGACTGCGTCAATGCCTCGTCGAGCAGGGCACGCGCTTGCACCGGGTCGTCGTCGAGGCGACGCTGGGCCGCCGACAGATCCATCCCAAGCCTGACCAGTCTCTGCTGCGGGCCGTCGTGCAGGTCACGCTCGAGGCGGCGCAGCGTATGTACCTCAGCCTCGCCGGCTGCGGTACGGCTCTGAGTCAGCTCGCTGACCTGCTGCCGCAGAGCGGGCGTCTCATCGACCAGCAAGGCGTACGCCAGAGCGCCATGGAGTCGGACGAGTCCGCGTAGCACGAGCGGGGTTGTGAGCAAGAACACGGCGCCGAGCACGGTATACAGCGTGATTTCTGCGAAACGGCCGGGGTAGCCGAGCAGCGCTGCCAGGCCGCTGTCTCGTGACTCGGGCAACCAGCGGCTCCAGAACCAATAAGTCACCCCGCCGAGTCCACCGAAGACCCAGGTCAGCGCGAGCGAGAACGTGATCGTGCTGAGGATGAAATTGACCAAGACGTGCAGCAGATCCCGCCACGACTGCGCGTACGTGAGCCGCCGCAGCTTGCCACCGAAGCCAGGTCCGGCTGCTGGATAGCGAGTACGCGGAAGCGCGATGCCGGTGTAGGCGAGCAGGGCCATCGTCATGCGCGAGGACCAGCCGGCCACGACTAGACAGCCGACCAGGATGAACAGCCCCACCACAAGCACCAGCAGTCCGAGCCCAAGACTGAACAGGGCGGTACACGCGACGAAGGCGGCGAGCGACAGCGCAAACATCCCCATGATCGCCGCGAAGTTGCGCCCGGTGCCCTTGATCATCGACGTCACGGGATCATCCTCCGTCGGATGAGCGGTGTCGTGCGGAGCGTCGACGCGCTGGGGAAGAACGTCATAAAGATCAAGTACTTCGTCGGCAGGCTCATCGCGGACGTAGGAATCACTCATACCGGCCACGTTCCTCGATTGGCAGCGCAGCCACCATCAGGCTATCGGGCGAGTTCCAGCTGGGGTTATCCCTACTGATGCCTCACCGAGGTGCCTTGGCTTCGCATCGGTCGAACAGAGCGGATTTGCAATCGATAGTATCGCGATATATCTTGATACTATCTTTAGCTAGATAGAAAGTAAGGAGGAACGCTAATGCGTTACAAGGATCGAAGCACCATTGGGGAATTTGAACACCGCCGGGGACGTGGCTGGGATGCCGAGCCGGGTCGTAGGGTCGGCCCGCGAGGTGAGCAGCACCGTCCACACGGTTACCGAGGTCACGAGGGTCGCGGTGGTCGCGGCGGGCCGGGCGGCCGTGGGCCGGGTGGTCGCGGCCGCGGACGTGCGCAGCGTGGGGACATCCGGACAGCGATTTTGCTGCTTCTGGCAGACGAACCTATGCACGGCTACCAGATCATGCAGGCGATGAGCGCGCGCACCGGCGGCGCGTGGCATCCGAGCCCGGGAGCGATCTATCCCACGATCGCGCAACTCGAGGACGAGGGCCTGGTCACGACCCGGGAGGAAGGGGGTCGTCGATCGGTGACCCTTACGTCCGAGGGACGTACCTACCTGGAGGAGCGGAGCGCGCGACTGGGAGACCCCTTCGCCGACTTCGCCGATGCGCCCAACCGTCCCGACCTCAGAGACTCGCTGCACCAACTGCACGGAGCGGTACGTCAGATCGAGGTTGGCGGCGACGCCGCGCAGCTGGAAGCTGCGGCGCAGGTACTTGCCCAGGCACGCCGGTCGCTCTATCTGATCTTGGCCGGTGAAGCCGACGACGCGGCTGCTGAGTGAGCAGCCGAAGCTCGTAGCCAGGTCGAAGCGCTTCATAGCTGGCTGACAGGTTCGCCACGGCTCAGGCCCAGCTCAGGTCCTGAGCGATGAAACTCCGTCTACGAGCAAGTGCCATGTTCGACGCCTGGAGGTGATCAACGTGACGGCGCTGGTTACTGCGCCCGCCGGCGCGTCCTGGGCGGCACCGGTACGGCTTGACAAGGATGCCGCCATCGATCGGGCCGTTCGGTTGGGGGCGGCACTGCTGCTCTGGCTTGGCATGAGAACCCAGGGGTGTCGCCTCCGTCACCGTGACCGCATCGTGGTTGACCTGGGCCGACATCGACGTCACCGCGGGCGTACGTTCGCGACGGCGATGCGGCGCGGTGGCTCCAGACGCGGCCGATCCGCAGCGCCCTGTGGTGTGGCCGGACTGTACGACCACCCGGCTCCCCACAGACCCACTCAGTAACTAGCTCGATTGAAAGGATGATCCATGCCTCCACGTGTCCCGGACGGTCCCGAAGGATGGGAGGAGCACACGCACTCCGTGCTGCCATTCCTCGGCAGCTTCCTGTTTCTGCTCGTGATCTTGGGCCTGGTACTCACGGGTCTGTATCTGTGGCGCCAGGGCAAGCTCCCACTGCCGAAACTCGGCAAGCGAACGCCCGAGGAGGAGGCGAAGAGCATCCTCGCCGAGCGCTTCGCCCGCGGCGACATCACTTCCGATGAGTTTCTGGAGCGATCCAGCATCCTCAACTGGACCCCGGGCGTCGAGCCGCTTCCGTCGAGCCCACGCAAGAAGCGTCGCACCTGAAGTCTTGATCAAAGACTTCTGAGTATGCCGGTCTGACCTGACCTTAGGTCCCTCGGTGTAGCGCGCAAAATACGGGATCGGGCTCCCGTTGCTGTCTGGGGATCGCGATGGTGCGGGATCTCTACCCGTCCTGGCTTGGCTGGGCCGGAGCCGTTATCGGCGGCGCAACACTGCTTGCCGCAATCGGGCTCTTCCTCGTGCCCAGCCTCTTCCCCGGTTTCTTGCTGTACGGGGTGCTGGCGTCGGTGGTCGCCCAGCTGTGGCTTGTGATGACAGGCATTGTGATGCTGCGCCGTGCTCGAGTAGCGCCATCTGGACCTAGTGTGGCGCGACACACTAGCTCGTAGACGGCGCTCGCATATCCGACCCCGGCTCCGCGTATGGCGCCTGGGTCAGGTGGGCCAGGGGGAGCCGAACTGTGAACTGGGTGTGACCGGGCTGACTGTTAACCGTGACGCTGCCGTGATGCGCCTCGACGACCGCCGCCACGATGGCCAGGCCCAGACCGGTGCTGCCACCGGTCCCGGCGTCAGGCGTCCGCATCCTGCTCGCGTCCCCGCGGGCGAACCGCTCGAAGACGCGATTCGACACCTCAGGAGGGATGCCGGGTCCGTTGTCGGTCACAGTGACAACCGCCTGAGGACCGCTGACCGAGACCTCGGTACGCACCTGAGTTCCGGGCGGCGTGTGCGTACGGGCATTCGCGAGCAAGTTGGCCATCACTTGCTGCAGTCTGTGCTGGTCCCCATACGCGATCACCGGATAGTGCGGCAGACTCAGCTGCCACGCATGATCGGGTCCCGCCGCGCGGGCGTCGCTGACAGCGTTGATCACGACCTCGCTCAGGTCGCATGGCTTGAGATCAAGATCAGGTCCGGCATCCAGCCGTGCAAGCAACAGCATGTCCTCGACCAGGTGGGACATGCGCTCGGCCTCGGACTCCACCCGCGACATCGCGTACGCCGCTTCGGTGGGGAGCTGCTCGCGGTCGCGCCTGGTCAGTTCCGCGTACCCGCGGATCGCCGCGAGTGGGTTGCGTAGCTCATGCGAGGCGTCAGCGACGAACTGCCGAACCTTGGTCTCAGATGCCTGACGGGCGGCGAGCGCCTCCTCGACGTTATTGAGCATGTGGTTGATCGCCTGCCCGACGCGGCCAGCCTCGGACTCAGGGTTGGCGTCCTGGGGTGGAACGCGTACTGCAAGGGCGACCTCGCCACGATCGAGCCTCAACTGGGAGACTTGCTGTGCGGTCGCCGCGACCCGATTCAGGGGCCGCAGGCTGCGGACGACGAGGGAGCGGGATGCGAAAACGGTCCCGACGATGGCAAACAGAGAAAGCAGTGCCGCGATGCCGACAAATTGGATGATCGTCTCATCGACCTGATACAGCGGTACGCCGACGATGAGGATGCCGAGGTCGGTGCCACCGGCGACGATCCGATAGCCGACGACCCGATAGTGACCGAGTCCGCTTAGGACGATCGAACTTTTCGTGCCATCGGCCGGCACGCCGGCCAACTGACCGACGGCTGCCTGGGGAAGCGCTATGACCGCCGCGCCACGCTGGCCTGCGGCACCACGCTCTGTGAGCCGCCCGCCCGCCTGCGCCGTACCGTCATTGTCGTAGAGCACGGCCAGCGTGCCGATGGGCTGACCGGGGCGGAGCAAGCCGGTGTCGGGACCGCCAATAGGCCAGGCATTGGCCGGATCCCGTACCCGAGCGGTGACCGTATCGAGCTGACCGTCGAGTTGGGACCACAACAGCTGCCGGGCGGCCAGGGCGGTCGCCATCGTGATCAACAGCGCTGCCAAAGCGACGAGGGCCGTTACCCTGACGACGAGTTGGCGGCCCAGTGTGTGGCGGCCGAAGGGATTCGGCCGCGGCAATGGCTCCGGCGTACGCGGTACGCCAGCGGTAGAGACGGAGGCCGGCGTGGCAACGAAAGCGGGGGCCGGCTGACCGCTCTGGCTCATGTCGCGGCTGGCCGCAATACGTATCCAGCTCCGCGCAGCGTATGAATCATCGGCGGACGGTTGGCGTCGATCTTCTTACGCAGGTAGGAGATGTAGAGCTCGACGACGTTCGCCTGGCCACCGAAATCGTAGTTCCAGACTCGGTCGAGGATCTGGGCCTTGCTGAGCACTCGCCGTGGGTTGCGCATGAGGTATCGCAGCAGCTCGAACTCGGTCGCGGTCAACTGAATCTCGACGCCGCCGCGCTGTACTTCATGGCTGTCCTCGTCGAGTGTCAGATCACCGACTACCAGCGTCGAGTCGCTCCTGGCGAGTGCCGCACCGCTGCGACGGAGGAGCGCGCGGAGTCGCGCGATCACCTCCTCCAGGCTGAACGGCTTGGTGACATAGTCGTCACCGCCCGCGGTGAGGCCGCCGATTCGATCTTCGACGGAGTCTTTGGCGGTGAGAAAGATGACCGGCACGTCAGGATGTTCGGCTCGGATCCGGCGCATCACCTCGAGCCCGTCGAAGTCCGGCAGCATCATGTCCAACACGATGGCGTCCGGCCTCGTCTCCCGGGCCACCTTGACGGCCTGGCCGCCTGAGGCCGCAGTGGAGACCTGCCAACCCTCGTAGCGCATGGCCATCGAGAGCAGTTCGGTCAGGCTGGACTCGTCGTCGACAGCAAGGACGCGAATCGGTGAACCGTCAGGTCGAGTAAGTGGTGCGGCGTTTCCATCGGTGCGAATCATGCGTTAAGAGTGACACCAGATCTCGCGAGGACTCTATGGGCTAGCTGTGGCTTCCCTGTGAATGTTGCAGATTCCACAAATGAGCCCTGCAAGCCACCACTCACGTCGCAGCACGCGCGGCGGTGTGGTCATACGCGTCATCTTCCTCAGCTGGCTCATTCTTACGCCGGAACAACCGGTCGATGGACACGGTGCCACCACCCATCACAAACAGCAGCAAGCCGAGCAGGCCGAGAGCCACGTTGTACTCATAGCCGCCCTTGTACGTACCGTCGGCGTTCAGCAGCGTTGGCGGCCACTTGTACCAATTGGTGTAGGCGATGATCAAGATCTGCTCGATGAACACGCCGAGGCCGACGATCCGGGTCAGCGCACCGACGATCAGCAGCACGCCGCCGACGAGCTCGAAGATGATCGCACCCCAGGCCGCAACTTCGGCGTACGGCGTACGGAACTGGGTCAGGTAGTCGATCTGTTTCTGAACCCCAGAGCTCCAGCGGATCCAGCCATGCAGCAGCAGGATGCCGCCAAGTCCCAGCCGAACAACAAGCAGACCGAAACTCTGCAGAAACTTCAGAAAGCTGGACATGGCATTTGCCTCTCATTGCAGCTGAACTGCATCCACGCTACGCATGCCTGTTCTGGCTAGCCAGAACACACGCCGTACCGGCAGTGATCGCAGGTCAGCTAGGAAGTCACAACCGTGGACACAAGATCGTGCGCGATCGACATGTGACTTCGCGTATCAAACGCGCACGATCTTTCCTGGTCACAACCCGGCCCGGGTAGCGGTCAGTCAGGACCCTACGAAGATGCAGAACGGGTGTCCCGCCGGGTCGGCGTACACGAACAGTGGCTCATCCGGATCGTCGGAGCGATCGAAGAGCAGGCGTGCGCCGAGCGCTAGCGCCCGTTGATGCTGGACGCGCAAGTCGTCGAGCGTCGGGACGGTGGTATCGAGATGCAGCATCTGTGGCCGCGGGCCCTCGGGCCAGGTGGGCTCCGGCAGGTTCGGCACCTGCTGGAATGCCAGACGCCGGGATCCATCGGCGTCGCAGAGCACCAGCCAGTCCTGGCCCCGGGCATCGGGAGTGCCGTCAGTGGGCAGTTCGTCACCGGCGCGATAGTGAAGGCCCAGTAACTGTCGATAGAACTCGGCCAGCGTGCGCGCGTCCTCGCAGTCCAACACGACCTGACGGAGAGTTGGTGTCGCTACCTGGGAGTCGTTCATGTTTGCATGGTTGCAGAGCGGGAGCGTCGGCTCGCCAGCTAGTGCCCTGGAAGGGAAGTTCCTTGGCGCTTGGCGACGTTCAGGTACGTGCCTGTCGTCGCAAGGCGACGCGCGGCGTCGACACGCAAGGCCGACGAGGGAGGGATACCGGGTCGTATCTCGACCGAGGAGAACGCTGCGAGGTGCGTGCCTGGGCGCCGCGAAGCGCCAACAGATTTCCCTTCCAGGGCACTAGGCCTCGGTTGTGGGCTGAGCGGCTTCGAGGATTTCGACCAGGCGCCGCATTGCTACCAGTCCATTCCGCAGTTCGTCGAGACCGACTTCAGCTCCGATCCGGTTGCCCCAGGGGTGCGCAACGAAGGAGATTCTGCGAATGGCCCAATAGCCCGCCTCGGTACACGCAAGCAGCTTGGCGCGCCGATGATCAGGATTGGGGCGGTACTCAGCGAGATTACGCTCGACCAGCAGATCAGCGACGCGTTGCACACCCTGCCGCGTCATACCCATGCGCCGGCCGATGGCTGCGACGCTGCGTGGCTGGTCCAGGATGCCGCCAAGGACCTGCCACCAGGCTGCCGTCAAGTCGCCATTGGCTGCAAGCTCTTGCGCGGCTTCGAGGAAGCGCGCGTTGAGGCGGAAGGTCGTAAGGATGATATCGGTCAGTGCGGCGCCGGCTTCTGTGCGCGGAACGGGCTCCGGCCAGACGTCGCGCGACGGAATGGTCCCGTCGCGCGTGCCCTGACTGGCGCTCATGCGGCGTTTTGCGACTGCATAAGCACCGGGAAGGCGTGCTGATCGCCACGATGGAAGACCGCCTCGTACGCCTCGAGCGTGCGATCGGAGGCCAGGCCGAGCCGCTTCAGCGTCGCTCGCGCAAAGTGCACCGGAGACTGCGGACCGGCCGTGATCAGGTCACCATCTGCGACCGCGCGCTCATTGAGGAAGTGCTCGCCGCCCGCATAGCCGGTGGCCAGCAGGTACCCAGCTGCCGCGCTGGTGTGACGGCGCTCGTCCAGCAGACCGGCTCGGGCGAGACCGGCCGTCGCACCGCAGATGGCCGCGACGGGAACACCGGCGTCGAGGAAGCGTGCCGCCGCTGCAGCGAAGGCTTGGCCGCCACCCGCGTCCCACATGTCGGCGCCGGGCAGGATGAGCAAGCCGCTGGAGGCGGGGTCAAGGTCCTCTAGCAGCAAGTCCGGCAGGATGCGTAGGCCGCCCATGGTCGTGATCGGTTCCTTTGATCCAGCCACCGTCACGATGTCCCATTGGGTGCTCGTGAATCGGCCGGTCCGCAGCTCGACGAGGAGGTAGCCGATCTCCCAATCGGCAAGAGTGTCGTAAAGAGCAAGATGTGCAGTAGTCATAGACAACATGCTGTCATATTGGCAATGTGCTGTCAAGTCTTCTTTCGACTGGGTCAGCAGGGGATGCGGATTCTCGTCGAGTCGGCATCGCTCGCCGGCGCCCCGGTCGACGGCGTCTATCCGTCTGATCATCATGCGGTGGTTTGTGATCTTCGCTGGGCTGCGGCGTGAGTTTGTGGGTGCCTTGGATGCGCGCGCGTCTATCTCGCCGCTCCGGAATCACATGCGTTTCAGCGAGCCGAACGATCCGAGAGACCGGGCCGGGCTTCCGAACTGGGGAACGCCGGCGAACCTGATCCCGGCTGCGCCGCGCCGGGAGGCGAAGTGCGCGACGCCGGGGCGGATTTCATACAATGACGTCCACATTCTCACGCTGACGCCGAGGAGTGATCATGAACGCTGCGGACCCGGTGCGGCTGGTGCGGCCGACGGATCGGGTCGAAGGTGAGCGTACTCCGGGAATGACGCGAGAGCAGGCCATTGCGATCGGTGGGATGTGGGCGGGGCTGGTGCGAACCGAGGCACAGATGACCACCGGCTGGCACCACCACGCCGACTACGACACATCTATATACGTCGTCGACGGGCGGCTGCGGATGGAGTTTGGGCCTGGCGGATCCGAGGTGGTCGAGGCGGGTCCAGGCGACTTCTTGCATGTGCCTAAGGGTGCGATCCATCGCGAAGGCAACCCGGCCGATGAGGAAAGCCACATCATCGTCGTCCGTGCTGGTCGTGGTCCGGCGGTCATCAACGTAGACGGACCGGCTCCCGGCTGAGCAGTCAGCGCGATACATAAGGCCCTGGGATGCCCTTGGCCCGGGATGCTCCTCGTTCGACTACAACATCGCCGCATTGCATTTTCGAGCCAGAACGCGCCCGAATATGGCCTTCCTAGCTCGGCTTGGCCAGCAACTCCCGGATCTTTGTAGCGAACCCCTCTGGATCGCCCGTGAAGCCGCCGTGGTTACCAGGGAACACGGCCGGAGTGGCACCGAGTTGCTCTGCCAGCGCCCTGGCCGAACGTGCCGCGATCTCTCCACTTGAGGCGGCGCCCACCGCGACGATGACTCGCGGTTCGCCCGAACGGAGCAGCTCGACAGGTGGCTGGTAGCGGGTGAACGGCTTAAGCATGCGGAGGAAGAACAGTTCGTCATCGGCCTGCTGTTTCGCCGACGGCGCCGGTTGGGTAGCTGCCTCACCGCCACCGCCCTCACCCTCGGCGGCGGCCTCGTCACTCGAGCCTGGCGGCGGCCATTGGGCGTCGGGTACACCAGCCTCGGTTACTGGCCCGTCGTGCATCACGGCAGAGACGAACTTGCCCCACGCGGCGCCCGCCCCGTACGCGTGATAGGCATCCTCGACGCCATCGATCGCCGTCCGTATGTGAGACGCATCAGGCAGCAGGTCGGCCACCGGCGGCTCGTGCGCGATGAGGATGTCCACCTTGTCGGGGTGGCGCGCGGCAAGGGCGAGCCCGGCGACCGCGCCACCACTGCTGCCGAACACGTCGGCCTTCCTCCCGCCGAGCGCGTCGATGACGTAAGCCAAATCGTCTGCCTCGATCTCGGGCGTGACGGCGAGCGATGGATCGTCAACTGTGCTTTCACCAACCCCATGAGGGTCATATGTCACCACCGTGTGGTCCTCTGCCAGCAAATCCGCAAGTGGTGCAAACCCGCCACTGGTCATTGGCTGACCTACTACCAGCAGCAGTGGACCCGACCCGCGGACCTCGTAGTAGACGCTCCCACCTGGGACATCCAGGTGGTGCTGGCTCGGCGTGCTCATGATGACCTCCATAGCTGTCTGGCGTGGCGAAACCCCAACGACCACCGTAACGAAGACATTGACCGGCGCAACGGCAAGAACTCATCGGGCAAGACTGCCGATATCAAGGCCCGATGCGTGACATCAGCAAGATCATTGTCGAGCGCTCCGCGTCACGCGTGCTCAGCCTGGCCGGCCGGCCTCGACGCGGCGCTCTCACAACGTGGGTATGGGTTCCAGCGGACCAACGCTGCGGCTCTCAACCTTTACCAGCTCTACCGGCGGGCTGGTTTCGAGGAGTCGTCGATCTACCATTACCGCACCGCCACGCCACGCGCGCTCACCATCGCCTCACGTGCCAGCGACACCTATTGGGCAAGCATTCGGCGTCGTGCGAGATCATCGCGGGATGTTGCAGTTAGCCACTCCTGTTGGTTTCCTACCCACCACTGATCTTGATCGGGCACGCACCTTCTACGAGCACGTACTCGGCCTCCCAGTGATCAACGCGGACTCGTTCGCGGTCGTCGTTCAGACCGGTCGCATTACCATTCGGCTGACGAACGTCGGTGATCAATTGCGTCCTCAGGTCTTCACCGTGTTCGGCTGGGAGGTCGATGATCTTCGAGCCGAGATGGCCGAGCTGGCGGGGCGGGGAGTCGATTTCCTCCGCGTGGATGGCCTCGAGCAGGACGACTCCGGAGTGTGGACCGCTCCCGGCGGCAGTCTGATCGCATGGTTCAAGGACCCTGACGGGAACACACTGTCTCTTGCCACTCACAACGAGTGAGGGATATCAGCCAGCGCGGTGCCGCCATCGTGCCAGCAGCTGGGCGACGCGACGTAGGCCGGGCGCGGCGGGTCATTCTGCCGAGCGCGGCATGACCTACTAGCTGGGAAAGGCCGAGCGATGAATCGCATTGCTGTCGTCACCGGTGCCAACCGTGGTATCGGCCGCGAGGTCGCCCGACAACTCGCGGACGTGGGTGACACCATCTACCTCACCGCACGCAACCTGGCGGACGCCGACGCTGCAGTCGCCGATCTGGGTTCACCGGCTAACCTGCACTCACATCAGCTCGACGTCACCGACCCAGGGAGCATCGACCGGCTGGCCGCGACCATCGAGGCCGATCATCATCGCCTGGACATACTGATCAACAACGCCGCGATCATGTACGACATTTGGCAGCGGGCTAGCGCAGCTGACCTCGGCGTCGTCCGCGAGGCGCTCGAAACGAATTTGTTTGGTGCGTGGCGGGTCACGCTCGCGCTCCTGCCGCTGCTGCGCCGGAGTGGACACGCGCGGATTGTGAATGTCTCCAGCGGAGCCGGGTCGCTGACTTACATGGGCGGCGGAACCCCCGCGTACGGCATCTCGAAGGTGGCGCTCAATGCGCTCACCCGGATGCTCGCCGCCGAATTGCGCGGCGATCGCATCCTCGTCAACGCGGTCGACCCTGGTTGGGTCGCCACCGACATGGGTGGTCGCGGTGGCGGACCGGTCGCCGACGGGGCAGCCGGGATCGTCTGGGCCGCCGACCTGCCTGATAGCGGGCCCACCGGCGGCTTCTTCTACGACACCCGGCCCGCGCCGTGGTGATTCGCTCCGAGATTTTCGTGAGGTGGGCTCGACTCGACCCGTCCAGAACGAAGATTCCTCGAGTGGCAGGCATCTTCGATCATTACCGCGTCCGGTGGTATACCCGTCAGCTTGGGATGGGAAAGCGCGTCTCATTCCGGTCTGAGACGCTGCACAGCCGTCAAGAGACGGGAAACGTCAGCGTTTGCAGCCTGTCATTCGGTGGGAAGTCCAGATTGGGAATCGCGCGGCCAGCCGTCCGGATCGGTGAGCACCTCATGCAGGCGACGCTGGAGGAAACGGCGCTCGCCAGCGTTCTCGACCAAGGCCAGTGCCATGCGATAGGCAGCAGCGGCTTCTTCCCGCTGGCCCGCCCGGCGGAGCAGGTCCGCTTGCGCAGCCGGCAGCAGGTGGTAGGTGCTTAGCCGGGGATCATTGCCGAGTTGCTCCAGCAGGTCCAGGCCGGCTGAAGGCCCGTCGCGCAGTCCCACGGCGACTGCGCGATTCAAGGCGACGACAGGCGACGGATGCAGCCGCAGTAGGGCGTCGTAGCCTGCGATCACCCTCGTCCAATCTGTGGCGGCCGGGGTCGGCGCGGCTGCATGCAGAGCGGCGATCTCGGCTTGGAGGCGATACGTTCCGGGCTGACCGCCGATGGCCCGCGCCGCGTCCAAAGCCGAGAGGCCGGCAGCGATCATGGTGCGGTCCCAGAGGCTCCTGTCTTGTTCTTCCATCGGTATCAGGTTGCCGTCGTGATCGGTTCGGGCGGCGTGGCGGGCGTGCTGGAGCAGAAGCAGGGCCTGTAGACCACGCGCTTCGGCGTCATGCGGAAGGAGACGGGTGAGCAGCTCGGCCAGCCGTATGGCTTCGGCGGCCAGGTTGGCGGCGCCTTCGCTGTCAGGTGCCGCGTATCCCTCGGTGAAGATCAAATAGATCACGGCGAAGACGCCGGCGGTCCGCTCGGCGAGCCGATGTGGCTCGGGAACCTGGAGGCGGATGCCGGTGTGGGCGATCTTGTTTCGGGTACGCAGCAGCCGCTGCCCCATGGTCGCTTCGCTGACCAGAAAGGCGCGGGCGATCTGGGCAGTCGACAAGCCCGCGACTGTCTTCAACGTCAAGGCAACTCGGCCGGGAAGCGGAAGGGCCGGATGGCAACACGTGAACACCAACTGCAGCTGCTCGTCGCGGTATACCCCGGCGTACGGGTCGGGCTCGCTGTTCGAGGACCGCTCGATGCTCACCATGGCTGCCACCTCCTGCAGTTTCTGCGCTTCAACACGACGGCGGCGCAACACGTCCAGCGCCCTCCGATAAGCCGCCGTCGTCAGCCAGGCCGCCGGATTGTCCGGTATCCCGTCGTCGGGCCAGCGCCTCAAGGCGCGCTCGATCGCGTCCTGTACGCAGTCCTCGGCGAGTTCCCAGTCCCCGATGGTGCGGATCAGACCGGCGAGGATGCGCAGCCGCTCGGCGGCGATTGCCGCTGCAACGGCCCGCGCAGCCTCGTTGTCGTGGTCGATGTCTCTCAGTCCTCGAACGGCCAGAATGGTCGCAGCTCGAGGCGGCCGAATCTGGCCATCGGGTGCTTGGAGGCAATCTCGATGGCGTCATCCAGGTCCTCGCAGTCAAGGATGTCGAAGCCGGCGATCCACTCTCGGGCCTCGGTGTACGGGCCATCGGTGACCAGCAATTCGCCAGCTCTGACGCGGACGGTTGTCGCGTCCTCAACAGGCCGTAACCGATCTCCGGTCACGTGCTTGCCCCGTCCGGTCACCTCGGCGAACCAGGCTTCCAGATCCTCCACTGACTCTGTTCCCTGATCGGGCTCCGGGTCGGTTGCAACAAACATCATGTACTTCATGTGAGGTCTCCTTCATTTACGTGTTGGTTGATTTTGGCGGGCTATCCGGCCACTGTCACGTGGCTCCTCTCCTTCCAGCAGTAGATGGACAAGACACCCTGGCGACGATCCCGACTAGGCAAATCCGACATCAACCATCAAGAAATCTCACGCAATCTCACCCCCGCTCACCCCGCCAATAGCCCCGGTTGCGCCGACGCGGCCAGCATGATTTCAAGGATCAGGCGACAGCGGGTCGGACGCTGCCGGATCGATCGCGTAAGGGCGTCGGCCAGCCCGCACTATGACGATCCGCCCAGCGCTGTCAGGGTCGTCCGCCAGTTCCAGCACGGCGTCAACGACCACTTGGGGGTCGATGAGGCCGCCGCTACGTGCCCGAGCGTCGGCGTCCATCTGATCGAACTCCGCTACAGCTCTGGGGAGCCCGATCCAGTGGGGGACGACGCAACTAACACGTACGCCGAAGCGTTCGGCAAAGTCCGCGACCGCCGTGGTGAAGCGGATGAGGCCGGCCTTGGCAACCGCATACTCGGGTGAGCCGTAGGCGGCAGAGTCCCAGCCAGCGGAGGACGAGATGTTGATCACGGCGCCGCCGTCATGCATGAGCGGCAGTGCCAGTTGGACGCCCAGCATGGGCATTCTGAGGTTGAGGTCGAGGCTGCGGTGCCAATCGTCGGTGTCCGGGAACTGTGGTCCGGGCAGCCAACCTCCTGCGTTGTTCACCAGGAGGCGCAGGTTTCCCAGGGCGGCCAGCTGATCGAAAAGGCGACGTAGCTCTTTCTCGTCGGAGATATCAACGCGAATGAAGGTGCATCGGCCAGCCGCGATCTTCAGTTCATCGGCGAGGGCCACGCCTGCATCTTGATCACGATCCGCGATAGCCACATGCCAGCCCTGGCGATGCAGACTCCAGGCGATGATCTTGCCGAGGCCTGATGCCCCACCGGTGACAACCGCAAGTGATCTTGACATGGTGGTAGCAAATCGGATCCCACTGACATCCGAGATGCCTCAAGCGGACCGAAGGGCTCGGAATCTCGCCCGTCGCCGACTGCTCGAGTTGTTCGGACGTCGATCGCGGCGGCCACGCGCGCTAGCGATCATTCACCGATCGCCGCAACCGTGCTGGAGCGGCCGGACAAGGTGGCTGGCCTCACGGGAGCACATCACAAATCGAGGGTGATCTCGCCGCGGGGCCGCGAGCAGCACAGCAGCGCATCGCCGGTGGCCGGGGACTCCAGCGGGTCGGGCTGGTAGTCCACGGCGCCCGACAGCAGTCCGGTTTCGCAGGTATGGCAAACCCCCGTACGACAGGACCAGCGAGTCGGTACGTCACAAGCTTCGGCCAGCTCCAGCAGGCTCGCGTACGCCGGATCCCACGGCACGGACAGGCCGCTCCTAGCGAACGCGATCATTGGCCCGAGGCCGGGCGTGCCGGTGGGCACGTGTGGCGGACGGGCCGCGACGGGCGCGATGCCTGGGGTCAGCGCCGGCGCCGCGGCGAAGATCTCGGTGTGGATGCGGGAAGCTTCCACGCCAAGAGCGACCAGGCCGGCTGACAGCTCAGCCATGAACGCGCTCGGCCCGCACAGGTAGGCCTCCGCCTCGGCCGGCAGATTCAACCTTGCCAGCAGGTCCGGAGTCAGGCGGCCGGCGGTGTCGAAGTCCCTTCCGAGTCGGTCCTCCGAGCCGGCTCGGCTGTAGCAGATGTGCTGGTGGCCGTGCGGCAGTTGGGCGAGCAGCCGAGCGCTTTCCTCCGCGAACGGGTGTTCGGTCTTGTTTCGGGCACCGTGTAGCCACCACACCTCCCGTCTCGATTGAGCGGCCGCCAACGCGTACAGCATGGCAAGCACCGGCGTGGCCCCAACACCGGCGCTGAGCAGCAAGATTGGTGCATCGCCGGGCCGCAGCACGAAGGTTCCGCGAGGAGCCGCCACTGGCAGGGGCTGGCCGATCTGCGGTTCATTTTGCAGGTAGCGACCGACGAGACCGTACGGCTCCCGCTTGACGCTGATCCGGTACGTCGCCGACGCGGGCGGACCGGACAGCGAGTAGCTGCGTAGTAGCGCCGATGCACCCTCGGATTGGGCCGGCACCCGCACGGTGACGTATTGGCCGGGCAACGCGGGCGGCAGGGGCTGAGTCTCTGGTTCGGCTAGCTGCAGCGAGAACACGGTGTCGCTCTCCCTCTGCCGGCCGGTGACGGTGAGCTGTCGGAAGCCGGCCCAGGCAGGCGGCGGCGCGGTGCTGACTAGGCCTGCGTTCCCACTCGAGCCGGTCTGATCGGCCTCGGCGAGCAGGGCTTGGAACGATCCTTGCCATCCAGGACTCAGCGCCGGGATATTCAAGGCGCGTACGAGCTGGCGATGAGGATGACCAGGCAGGTAGAGCAGCGCATCGATCTCGGCGACGGTCATCTGCTCGGGCCCGAACCCGACCTTGATGATCTCATCGCCGGCCGCAACCGTGCCTTCAGTGAGAACTCGCAGGTAGAAGCCGGGTCGGTGATGTGCCACCAGCAGCGCCGGTACGCGCGGATCGGCCAACCGGACGCCTACTCGGTAACAGGTGACGCGCGGCTGGGTCACCTCGAAGACCGCGGTCCCGATCCGGAACTGGTCACCGATGCAGACAGTGTCGTCCGCCAGCCCCTCGACGGTGAAGTTCTCGCCGAATTGGCCATAGCTGAAGTCATCCCGGCCGAGTTCGCGCTCCCAGTGGCGGTAGGAGTCGACCTGGTAGACGAGCACTGCGCGCTGTTCACCGCCATGCCCGGCTAAGTCGCCCTGACCGTCTCCGTCGAGGTTGAGCCGGCGTACCGTTCGGGCGCCCTCGACCGGGTACTTCCACACCCCGGTGTACACGGTGCGGCCTTGCCAGGACACATCGCGCGGCAGACCAACATTGACCGAGAGCAGCGTCCCGGCGCGAGCGCCGGACTCGTCCGGGGTGCGTCCGGAAACGGCCTCGACGGCCGATCCAACGCTCATCGGCTCGTCCCGGCGATAGCGATCGGATCCATCACGACAACCTCGACGCGTAGTGCGCCTTCCACCGTCCCGAATCTAGCTGCGCCGGCAGTTGAACTGCAGTCCGGGGCCGCATGGCCGATACGGTTTACGGCCTCGCGCCCGAAGACTGTGTCCGTGCAGGTCTCGGCTCTGCTGCGAAAGTTCGGTGTGTCCGGCAGAGGCGGCCTGCGTAACAGCCGACCTGGAGCCTATGGCAACAGGCAGTGACGGCGCTGCCGTCGGATCGTGGCCCGGCTGATGGTCGCTGGCCCGATAGTCGTCGGCGCAAACAGTTAGCGTCGTGGACATGCCTGACTTCTACCGTGCCGATCTCCGTGGCTCGCGCTTCGAACGCGTTGACCTGAGTGGCGCGCAGTTTCGCACGGTCGACCTGAGCGACGCCCAATTCCGCGCGGTCTATCTGAAAGGAACGCTAATGCGGGGCGTCGAGCTGGTTGACGTCGATATTCGCGGCGAGATCGAGAACCTGACGATCAATGGCGTTGACATCGGACCGCTGGTCAACGCGGAGCTGGACCGGCGATACCCCGACCGGACCAAGATGCGCCCGACAGACGCGGCCGGCTTTGCAGAGGCATGGGATGTTGTCGAGCGGCTGTGGGGTGGCACCGTCGAACGCGCCGGCAAATTAGATCCTGAGTTGCTGCACGAATCGGTCGACGGCGAGTGGTCGTTCATCGAGACGCTGCGACACCTGGCATTTGCCACCGATTCCTGGATCAGGCGGGCGATCTTGGGCGATCCGTCGCCGTGGGACCCGCTCGACCTGCCGTGGGACGAGATGCCTGATACCCCTGGCGTGCCCCGCGACCGTGACGTACGCCCCTCCCTGGACGTCGTCCTGGAGCTGCGGCACGATCGGATGGCCACCGTGCGCCAGGTGATCGACGGTCTGAGCGAGGAGTCGCTCGACGGCCACACGAAGGCGGTCGAGGGCCCCGGCTGGCCGGAGCCTCGTAGCTACCCGGTGCGTGAGTGCCTGCTTGTGGTCCTCAACGAGGAATGGGAACACCGGCTCTACGCTGAGCGGGACCTCGATGCGTTGGAGGCGCGATCTCAGCCGGTCGTGTCCTAAGGCTCAAGATCGGGGTTGATAGGAATGATGAGTCGGGATGGTTGATCGGGTCCCCAATGGACGGAGCAATGGCCGGTGTGCAACGGCCGGTACGCGGCGGGGAACTGGCCGGTACGCGGGTTGCGCGACCAGGGCGGCCATAAGACCGGTGGGCATGTCGGTCAGCTGGAACTTCCGGGTCAGGTTCGGCTGCTTGACGGGTGGGTGCATGTTGGACTCAGACATGCAGGGTGGGCCGGTAGATGAGCTCTTGGATGTGGCCGTCGAGCGTCCGGCTCTCGACCAGCTCCAGGTCGAAGTCGGCCGCACCCTGAAAGATCGGGTCCAATCCGGTCTGACCGGTGATGACAGGGAACATGGTCACCTGCACACGGTCGACCAGGCCGGCGGCCATCAGCGCCCGGTTCAACGACAGGCTGCCGTGCGAGCGCAACGGCACCTCGGACTCCTCCTTGAGCCGGGCGACGACGTCGACGGCGTCACCGCTCACCACGGTCGCGTTCGGCCAGTCGAGGGGTTCTTCCAGCGTCGTCGACACCACCGTTGCCGGCAGGCTCCTCATCCGCGTGACCCATGGGTCACGCACTTCGGACTCCTCGGTGCTCGAGGCCAGCATCTGCGCGAATGCCCGATACGTGTTGGCCCCGAAGACCATCCGCTGCTCCGCGCCGTACAAGGCAAGGCGGTGGTCGAGCAACTCGGGGCCTTGCTTACCCCAGTAGCCGGTCCAGTTGCCGCTGGCGGCGCCGTAGCCGTCGAGGCTGGAGAAGATGTCGAAGGTGTAGGTAGCGGTCATGATGCTCTCCTCGAGTGCGGTTGATCGGGTGTGGGGAGACAGACTGGGAACCACGGCGAGACTCATCGCCGTCGGACTCCTGGAGTCCGGCCGCCCCGGATGCGGCCCAAGGGCTCGACCATAGCCAAGATGGTGGCGAAGGTCAGCGTGGTCACCGACACGGGGGAGGAAGAGCGTGGCACGCCGATCCACAGGTCCTGACTATTCCTCGCGACCAGATGCTCTGGCCCGCTGTTACGCGCCTAGCACACCGCTACCCGCGGGCACCCCGAGCGTGCGCACCGTACAGCCTTCCGATACCGGCATTTATGACTTCCGATACCGGCATTTATGAACTGACAGTCACCGGCGCTGCACGTAGTACTCGGTGAAATCGCTGCATCGTCCTTCGGCATCGAACCGCATGACAAAGCAGTTGTCGTAGACCCGGACGACGGGACCGTCGGGCTGCTCGCGATACCGGGAGGTGCCTGTGGAGACGACCACGTCACCGTCGACCGCGACTGGCGCGTACCGGGCCGAATAAGTGCCGGGCGCGTCACGCGCTGAGGCCACGTCCGATTCGGACTCTCCCAGCCACGATGCGACGACGGCAGCGCGGCCGACGATCGGGTCGTCATTGGGGTGATAGCGGTAGGCGACGTCTTCGGTGAAGAGCTCGGCGATGTCGTTCGCGTCATAAGAAAGCCATGCCGAGACGTAACGATCGAGCCAAGCTTGAGCGGTGGCGCGGTCCATCGGATCACCCTAGTTCGGGCGCGGTCATCACTCCCACCTGCACTCGCTTCGTCAATCTTGCCCAGCACAGCGGCTCTCAGGCCCAGCGACCTTAACCTGAGCGTATGACCGTCTTGGAATGGTTGCTCGATTCCGATCCTGCAGTGCGCTGGCAAGTGCTGCGCGATCTTGCGAATGCGCCTCCCGAGGTCGTAGCGACGGAGCGGGCCCGAGTGGCCACGGAGGGCTGGGGCGCCCAGCTACTAGCGCTGCGGGACGAGGACGGTCAGTGGGCGGGTGGCGCCTATGTCCCGGCCCAGCGTGGGGGTGCCGACGAGGTGCAATCCAGCGGCGACCACACCAGACGGAGGCGAGGAGGCCCAGCCCTGGACAGCGACGACGTACAGCTTGCTCCTGCTGCGGGACTTCGGGGTCGACCCGCAGGACGACCAGGTGCGCGAAACGGTGGCGCTGGTGAGCAACCACTGCCGCTGGGAAGAGGGTGGCCAACGGTACTTCGACGGCGAGGTGGAGCCGTGCATCAACGGGATGACTGTCGCGCTCGGCGCGTACTTCGGACAAGGCGTCGACGGCGTGGTGGCCCGGTTACTGGACGAACAACTTGAGGACGGCGGGTGGAACTGCTGGGCGGCCTATGGTTCGAGACGGTCGTCGTTCGCGACGACGATCAACGTGCTCGAAGGGCTGCTGGCCCACGAGCGGTCGACGGGCGGGTCGGCTGAGACCGTCGCCGCGCGGCGGCGTGGGGACGAGTACCTCCTCGAACGCAGGCTATTTCGGCGCAAGAGCACCGGCGAGATCGTGGAGCCCGACTGGCTGCAGTTCTCGTTTCCGACCCGCTGGCACTACGACGTCCTGCGGGCACTGGAGTACTTCCGATCATCAGGCGATGACCCAGACCCGCGCATAGAGGCGGCAACCGAGCTGCTCCGATCCAAGCAACAACCCGACGGCAGCTGGCTCCTGGAGCACACGCATCCGGGCGAGGTTCACTTCGTCCTGGAGGATGGCGACGGCCAGCCCAGCCGATGGAACACTCTCCGGGCCCTGCGGGTTCTTCGCTGGTACGACCGTGACCAGTCAGGACACCCGGCGATGACAAGTCGGCGATCTGCGTGAGTGGCGCCTTCGTGGTCGAGCCGGCTGTACAGATCACATGGCCCACGTGATATCCATCAGTTTCCAAGAAGCGGCGCACCGGCAATTTCCTAAGAATGAGACTCGTCGCCGAAATAAGACGCCAGAGGGAGACCCGCAGTGAACGACACGCAAAAGGCCGCCAAGAGCACCACCGCGGCAAAGAAGTCCTCAGCGGCATTCACCGACGAGGAACGGGCCGCCATGAAGGAGCGCGCCCAAGAGGTGAAGGCAGCCAAGGCCCGCAGCCGAGGCGCAGGCAAGGCGGATGACGAGAACGCCGTGCTCGCGAAGATCGCCGAGATGGCCAAGTCAGATCGTGTCTTGGCCGAGCGGGTACATGCAGTCATCACCGCCGCCGCGCCAGACCTCTCGCCGAAGCTCTGGTACGGAATGCCCGCATATGCCAAGGACGGCAAGGTCGTCTGTTTCTTCCAGGCCGCGGCGAAGTTCAAGTCGAGGTACGCGACATTGGGGTTCAACGACCCAGCGAACCTCGACGATGGCACCATGTGGCCGATCGCGTTCGCGCTGACGGAGTTGACCGCCGCCGAAGAGGAGAGGATCGCCGCGCTCGTAAAGAGAGCGGTCAGCTGAAATCGACCTCTCCCCAGCCGGGCCAGCTGGTCAGAACGCGACGAAGCGGCTATTGAGTCTGCGGGTCCGACGAACCCGACCTTTGCTGTAGGGACGGGCGCCGGGCGCCTCTGTCGGCGCCTTCCGCGAACCAGGCCGCCGTCTCACGGGGGGCGCGCTAGGCGCTTGACCGAAGACGGCGAGGCCTCAAGAGTTGTGGTCTGTGTCTTTCGACGAGAGCTCGCGAGGTTGTTGCAGGCGCTGTCATCCCATCGATGCCAGGAATAGATCGACAGGTGTTTCACTTCACCGTATATATAGCCGACCTATGCGACGGATATGCGAGAGAGCCGTTGCATCGCGCAACGCACAGGAGATTTCATGACTTCTACCATGACCACCACCGGAGATGGGAGGCGCCGCTCCCGCTCGCGAGCGAGTTGATTTTTGGTTCGATCCAGCGTGCCCCTTCTGCTGGATCACGTCGCGCTGGATTCTGGAGACCGAAAAAGTGCGCAATATCGAGGTGCACTTCCATGTCATGAGCCTGGCCGTGCTGAATGAGGACACCGACGTCTCCGATGACTATCGGAAGAAGTTGCAGTCCTCTTGGGGTCCAGTACGGGTGGCGGTCGCGGCTGCACAATTCAAGGGAGAGCAGATCCTTTCCCCTCTTTACACCGCCATGGGTACTCGCATCCACAACCAGGGCTATCAGGACCGGTCCACAGTGATCGCCGAGGCGCTCGACGAACTGGGCCTACCGCCGGAGCTAGCGGAGGCCGCCGAATCGACTGACTATGACAGCGCGGTCCGCGAAAGCCACCATGCGGGGATGGACAAGGTGGGCAAGGACGTGGGAACCCCGACGATTCACGTCAACGGCACCGCGTTCTTCGGACCAGTCATCACCCGGATTCCACGAGGTGAAGACGCCGGTCGGATCTGGGATGCCAGCGTCACTCTGGCCGGCTATCCCTACTTCTTTGAGCTCAAGCGTGAACGCAGGGACTCGTTGCATTTCGACTGAACCACGCACATCCTGAAAGACCGTCCAAGAGAACCCGTCGTACGGAAGGTGATTTGACCCTCGACCTCGGCTTCGAGGAGCGAGCGGAGCACTGCCTTCGAGTTTTGATCGTGGCCGCGATCAGCGGAGTTAGCTCCGCTCGGTTCCTGCCGGCTTGACTGCGTAGATGAGGTGCGTCGCCAGCGGACTCGTGAGGGTTCCGCTGGCGCGAGCTGCGGAACGTTTCGGCCACGGTGGTGATCCGTTCTCAGGGGCCTCGGGTGCCAACAAGGTCGACGACCGAGGCGGTGAGCCGCGCTTGTTCGGCGGCCCAGGTGAGGTGGTGCGCAGCCAGCGCTTGACGCGGATTCGGGAGGTGAACGGCCGGATCACCGGAGACCAGGGCATCCAAGAAGGCGCGGATGAGTCCAGCGTCGCCGCCACCGTGACCCTCCAGTCCCTTGGGCACGTCGACGGTCGGGATCGGGACCGACTCGCGTCTACGAGTGCGGAAGTCAAGCAGGTCGAGCACCTTGCCGTCGCCCTCGATGCACCCGTGGGTGCCGAATAACTTTGTCTTGCGGAACTGATAGTCGGTGAAAGCCGTAGCGGTGAAGCTCGCCGTGACGCCACCTTCGTATTCGATGGACACGACCTGGTGATCGACGACGTCGTTGTCGCAGGCATAGACACAGCGGCCGTACGGGCCATCCCGCAAGGCCGCGAGGACACCTTCGACGGTGTGGTCGGACGTGACGGCCCGCAGCGGCCAGCGTTCCCTGGCTGGGTCGCCAAGACAGGGCAAGTAGATCCTCGGCGCGGAGTACGGGCAGCTTTGCTGGAGCACACAGTCCACGCAGCGGTCGGCGGCCTCTTCCGGACGCTGATCGGCACGGAAGTGGTACAGCCCACCGAAGGACGACACCCGACGCGCCGGACGGCCGATCACATGACTGAGCCAGTCGATGTCGTGCACGCACTTGGCCAGCAGCATGAACGAGGACTCGTCCTCACGCCGCCAGTTGCCGCGGACGAATGAGTGTGCGAAGTGCCACCAGCCGATCGGCTCGAGATGCTCGACCGAGACCAGCTCCCCGATCGCACCCGAGTCGAGCAAGCGCTGCAACGTCAGGCTGTACGGCGAGTATCGCATCACGTGGCAGACGGCGAAGGTCGCGCCGGCCCGCTCGGCAGCCTCGACGATGTCGTCGCACTGCTCCAGCGTCGTGGCTATGGGCTTCTCGAGAAGGAGATGGTAGCCGTCGTCTAGCAACGCGACGGCCGGTTCGTAGTGGCAGCGGTCTTGGGTAGCGACGACGACCATGTCAGCGATCCGCGGGCCACCGACCAACGCCTCCCAGCCGTCGAACCGCCGGTCGGCAGCAACTGCGTGCCGATCGGCCAGCTCCTCGCGGCGAGCGCAATCGGGGTCGGCGACCGCTACGACCTGGGCTCGACCATCGGCCGCGGCCAGGTCGGCGTACGTCTGGCCGCGGTTGCCCGCCCCGACGACCGCAATGCTCACCGGCTCTGTCATGCAGCCTCCCTAGAAAGTCCCAGTCTTCGCCCGCGCTCCGACGTCGACAGGCGCTCTGTCCGGGCGATGCTGACCGATCTGACAATCGCACGGGGGCATGATCGGCAGCGATGCCGGGCTCTTCACGGATCGGCACGGGTTTGCGGGGGAGCCGCATCGCTTTGAGCCGAGCGGCGCAGCGCACCTTGTTGCCCGCTGACCACAGGAACAGGTCGGTGAGCCCGTCGCCGCCGAATTGTCCCGGTAACAGTCAGTCGCGAATGAACACTCCCGCGCAGACTCTGGAGGTGCGGCTGGCAGACGGCCTGCAAAAGATTGAAGACTCCGATTTGGGAACATTCGAGTGTCTGGCATAGTTGAGCCTAGTGCGCTCAAGTACTAAGTTGAGTGACGCAGACTCAAGGACAACCCCAACTTTCAGCTGGAGGAAATACATCATGGCTCGTGCAGTCGGCATCGACCTCGGAACCACCAACTCCGTCGTCGCCGTACTTGAAGGTGGAGAGCCCACCGTCATTCCCAACGCCGAAGGTTCGAGAACCACGCCTTCGGTGGTCGCATTCGCGAAGGGCGGCGAGGTGCTGGTTGGCGAGGTCGCCAAGCGCCAGGCCGTCACGAACGTCGATCGCACCATTCGGTCCGTCAAGCGCCATATGGGCACGGACTGGAAGGTGAGGATCGACGACAAGGACTACCACGCCCAGCAAATCAGCGCATTCGTGCTGCAGAAGCTGAAGCGAGACGCTGAGGCGTATCTTGGCGAGCAGGTCACCCATGCAGTGGTCACGGTGCCCGCCTACTTCTCCGACGCGCAGCGCCAGGCCACCAAGGAGGCCGGTGAGATCGCCGGCTTGACCGTCGACCGGATTATCAACGAGCCGACGGCTGCGGCCCTCGCGTACGGTCTGGACAAGACCGATCAGGACCAGACGATCTTGGTCTTCGACCTCGGTGGCGGCACGTTCGACGTCTCCCTGCTCGAGATCGGCGATGGTGTCTTCGAGGTGAAGGCCACCAACGGTGACAACCGGCTCGGTGGAGACGACTGGGACTCCAGGATCGTCGACTGGCTGGTGAAGCAGTTCAAGAACAAGAACGGAACTGATCTTTCCCAGGACAAGATCGCGCGGCAGCGTCTCCAAGAGGCAGCCGAGAAAGCCAAGATCGAACTCTCCTCGGCGAGCGAGACTCAGGTCAACCTGCCCTACATCACTCTTGGTCAGGCCGGCCCGCTGCACCTGGAGGAGAAGCTCACGCGCTCGGAGTTTCAACGGATGACGTCCGACCTTCTCGATCGTTGCCGCTCGCCGTTCCACTCGGTGATCGAAGACGCCAAGATCAGCGTCGGCGCGATCAACCACGTGATCTTGGTTGGTGGCTCTACCCGGATGCCTGCCGTCGTTGAGCTCGTCAAGGAGCTGACCGGTGGCAAGGAACCGCACAAGGGCGTCAATCCAGACGAGGTCGTCGCGCTAGGTGCCAGCCTGCAGGCCGGTGTGCTGAAGGGCGAGGTCAAGGACGTGCTGTTGCTCGACGTCACCCCGTTGAGCCTCGGCATCGAGACCAAGGGCGGCGTATTCACCAAGATCATCGAGCGGAATACCACGATCCCCACGAAGCGCTCCGAGGTGTTCACCACGGCCGATGACAATCAGCCGTCGGTGATGATCCAGGTCTACCAGGGCGAGCGTGACTTCGCTAAGGACAACAAGCCGCTCGGCAATTTCGAGCTGACCGGCCTGCCGCCGGCGCCGCGCGGAGTGCCGCAGATCGAGGTTGCCTTCGACATTGACGCCAACGGCATCGTGCACGTGAACGCGAAGGATCTGGCGACCGGCAAGGAGCAGTCGATGCAGATCACCGGTGGCTCCGCGCTCGGCAAGGACGACATCGACCGGATGGTCAAGGAGGCTGAGGCGCACGCCGAAGAGGACCGTAAGCGCCGTGAGGCCGTCGAGCTTCGCAACGAGGCTGACAACCTGGTCTTCCGTACCGAGAAGTTGATCAGCGAGAACGCCGACAAGATCACCGACGACGTCAAGCAGCCGGTGGAGGAGGCGATCGCCGAGCTCAAGAGCGCTCTCGAAGGCGACGACAACGACAAGGTCAAGGCTGCGGTCGAGAAGCTGAATACGACCAGTGCCAAGCTTGGTCAGGCGATGTACGCGGCGGCGCAGGCGGCTCAGCAGGCTCCGTCCGAGGCAGGTGACCCGAGTGGTCATGCCGAGTCCAACGGCGAGAGCAGCACCAGTGACGACGATGTCGTCGATGCCGAGATCGTGGACGACGACCAGACCTCGAGTGAGGCGCGGTGAGCGGACCCGAACCTGATCATCAGCGTTCCGAAACCGAATATGAGCAGCGAGGCCCGACCGTACGGGACCGGCGTCGCATCGATCCGGAGACCTACGAGGTACGGGAGCCGCAGGCAACTGCGGCTCCTGCCGCGGCAGGCACCGAATCCGAAACCGCTCCAGCTCGAGACTAGAGGCGGAAGTGAAAGAACTCACCGACAAGCTCGCCGAGCGAACCTCTGATTTGCAGCGGCTCCAGGCTGAGTACGTCAACTACAAGCGACGAGTCGACCGTGATCGTGATCTTGCTCGCAAGGTGACAATCGAGGGTGTGCTGAAGGATTTCCTTTCCGTGCTCGACGACGTTCGATCGGCCCGGGAGCACGAGGAGCTCAGCGGCGGTTTCAAGGCTGTTGCGGAGGAGATCGAGCGCGTGACTTCCAAGTATGGTCTGGAGACCTTCGGCAAGGCCGGCGATCCCTTCAACCCACACATCCACGAGGCGTTGCTGCATGCGCACGCTGAGGGCATCGACGGCCCGACATGTGTTGAGATCCTGCAGCCCGGCTACCGGATCGGAGATCGCATCCTGCGGCCGGCGCGGGTCGCAGTGGCCGAGCCCGAGCCGAAGCCCTGACCCCGAGCGGACGCCCTGAGCCCGAGCAGGTACGCCGTGAGCCCTTCGACGAGCTCAGGACAGCGCCTGTCGAAGAGCCCTCGTCAAGCTCTGCAGGTGAGCCGGGTGCAGATAAGCCGGATGCCGACGCTGAGCAGCCGTGATCTTCTCTCTTCGTCGGCAGAGAAGAATTGTCTGTGGAACATCCACCCAACATGGGTAGTTGATCATCGCGAAGGGAGGCGTCGGTGAGTACCAAGGACTGGATCGAGAAGGACTACTACAAGGTCCTGGGTGTCGCCAAGGACGCCAAGCCCGAAGAGATCAAGAAGGCTTACCGCAAGCTGGCGCGTGACAACCATCCTGATCAGAATCCGGGCAACTCGGCTGCCGAGCAGCGCTTCAAGGAGATCTCCGAAGCCAACGACGTACTGTCCAATCCGGACAAGCGCAAGGAGTACGACGAGGCCCGGCGGTTGTTCGGTAGCGGCGGTTTCCACTTCCCGCCGCGAAGTGGAGCGAGGCAAGGCGGTCCGTCGGTCGACGACCTGTTCCGCAACGCCGGAGGCGGTCTGGGCGATATCTTCGGCGGCCTGTTCAATGGTGGCCCGACCACCCAGACGACTCGATTCTCCACGGCACGCGGGTCCACGCCGCGGCAGCGACGTCGAGGGCGAGGTCACGGTGGACTTCGTTCAGGCCATCGAGGGTGTCACGGTCGGGATGCAGATGGTGTCCGACACGGCCTGTGAGGCCTGTCGGGGAACCGGTGCACAGGCAGGGACGATCCCGCGGGTCTGCCCCACATGTGAGGGCAGCGGCATGCAGACCTCGACCTCTGGCGGTGTCTTCGCGGTAACAGAGCCCTGCCGTGAGTGTCGCGGACGCGGGATGGTCGTCGACGACCCATGTCCGGTGTGCCATGGCTCTGGCCGGGGGAAGTCCACCAAGACGATGCAGGTCCGGATTCCGGCCGGCGTCACCGACGGCCAGCGCATCCGGCTGAAGGGCCGTGGGGGAGCCGGAGAGAACGGTGGTGCCCCTGGCGATCTCTACGTCATCGTGCACGTACGTCCACATCCGGTCTTCGGGCGTAAGGGCGACAACCTGACCCTGACCGCGCCGGTCACCTTCCAAGAGGCCGCCCTCGGCGCGGAGATCGAGGTTCCGACGCTGAATGGCGCGCCCGTCAAGCTGCGCCTGTCCCCGGGAACGCCGAACGGCCGCACCCTCCGGGTACGCGGCAAGGGCGTGAGCAAGCGTGACGGCAATAAGGGCGATCTGCTGGTTACCGTCGAGGTCTTGGTGCCGTCCGCGCTCAACGACGAGGCCCGAGCTGCGCTGAACTCCTATGCTGAGGCAGTCGGCTCAATGAACCCGAGAGCGAAGCTCTTTGCGGCTGGATGAGGTGAGACGTGTCTGTTTCAGAGCTGCCGCAGCGAATTGATCATGACGCGCCGGTCTTCGTCATCTCCGTCGCAGCCCACCTCGCCGGCATGCACCCCCAGACGTTGCGGACCTACGACCGGATGGGCCTGGTCTCGCCGCGGCGTACGCGCCAAGCGGGGTCGACGCTACTCGGCACGCGACATTGCGCGGCTCCGCCTGATCCAGCGGCTCTCTCAGGATGAGGGCATCAATCTGGAGGGCATCCGCCGGATCCTCCACATGCAGGACGAGATCGACGACCTGCGCGCCCGGATGCAGGAGTTGACGCAGCTGCTCGCCGCGGTACGCGCCGCACCACCGGGATCACGGTTGTTCACCGCCGACCCATTGGGCGGGGTGCACCTGGGCGGAGCCCGCGTACGGCCCGCCCCCAGGGCGCTGCCGGGGCCTCGCAACTGATCTAGCGGTGCCGCAGCCAGCCCACCGAGATCTGGACGGCCGCACGATACCCCGTCGCGGTAACGCTCGATCGGCCAGGACCGCTGCACCAGCAGCATCTCGTGGTGGGCCAGGGACGTTTGCCGCCCCTATCCCGTCGCGGCCGCGCCATCGGCGAGAGCGAACTAGCCCTTCAGGCAGATGTCGAACGGGTGACCGCCCGGGTCCAGCAGCACACGCCATCGTGACGGGTTGGGCTGCTCGGACGGCTTGCTGGCACCGAGCGCCAGTGCCTTCTCCTCAGCAGCGTCGAGATCGTCCACGTAGAGATCGAGGTGGTAGCGCTTCGGTGCGGACTCGTCGGGCCAGCCGGGCGCGGCGTAACCGGGCACCTTGCCGAAGCCGATGTTGATCGAGCCGTCGCCGATCATGGCGTACTCGTCCTCGCTGTGCAGCACGTCCCAGCCGAGCACCCGTGAATAGAACGAGGCAAGCCCGGCCGGGTCTTCGCTGTCCAGGTTGATCATGGCAAAAGAAGCGAATCCTGACATGGGCTCAGTCTCCCGGAAGGCACTGACAACCGAGCTGCAGGGCTTGGATTTGCTGAACCGGATCGTTGCAACCGCTGATTCGACACAGTGACCACCATCATCGGAGGAACTGTCGGCGGCCGCCTGTACGGTCGAATCGCGCTACAGGCTGAAAGGGGAAGCGTCATGGCAGAGTCAACACATCGTCACCACGCACTCGATTACATCGAGATTCCAGTCGTCGACGTTGCTGCGGCCAAACAGTTCTACGGTTCGGCATTTGGGTGGGCCTTCAACGACTACGGGCCGGACTATGCCGGGATCCAGGATCCCGCCCGACCAGGTGCCGAAGTCGGAGGACTTGCGAAGTCGGATGCGGTACGCCCGGGCGGACCGCTTGTGCTTCTCTTCTCGGACGATCTAGATGCGAGCGTGGAAGCGGTCGTCGGCGCCGGTGGGCGCATAGTGAGTGGCCCGTATGACTTTCCAGGCGGTCGCCGGTTCCATTTCTCTGATCCCAGCGGCAACGAGTTGGGTGTTTGGGCCGAGCAGTCCTAGTCGCTAATTCGGCAGCAGCGTGGCAGGCATGGCCAGAGCTCTCGCCAGCGCCGAAGTCACTGACGTCGCTAGTTCGTTTCGACGGCTGCGGTGGGAGCGCACTCATGAGGAGCCTGATGGTGCGCCGTTTTGAGGGCTGTGCCTCGAGGACGTCTCGCGACAAGAGTCGTATGGACCGCGCGAGGCGGCCGTTCAGGCCACCGCTGGGCTGAGTTTGAGCCATTTCGCGAGGTCGTGGATCTCATGGTCGACAGCGGCGGCGATGGCCTTGCTCGGCTCGATGTCCCAGTGGAGAGCGTTCACACGAAGCGCGCCGGCATTGCGGTCCGCAGCGGCGTCAAGCTTCCCTACCAGCCGGTCGCCGTACAGAACGGGCAGAGCGAAGTATCCCCAGCGACGACTTGCAGCAGGTTTGTACATCTCGAGCGCGTAGTCGAACTCGAACAAATCGGCCATTCGCTTGCGATCATGGAGCACCCGGTCAAAGGGCGACAATAGGGCCGCCCGGCCGGCGAATGGCTGACCCAGCCGCGTGGGATCGACTCGCCAGGTTCCGCGTACGCCCTCCACAACAGCCGCTTCCCCAGCCTCGCGGACATCGATTGGCTCGACGGGGTGCTCGGGCCCGCGAGAGCGGGCGATGCCGAGCGCTGAAAGGCGCCGTTCGTCTCGGCGGTACGCGGCCTCTTTCAGCGGTACGACGGGAGCGTCGGGGTAGACACGTTCCGCGAGATCCCACAGGCGTTCGTTCCCGAGCCGCCCGGCTACGGCGACCTCGCCGCGGCTGACCATGAATTCCAGGAGCTGGGTGACGTTTCTGTTGTTGGTCCAGCCCGTGGATCGCCACGGGACCGCACAGGTGTCGGGCAGCTCCCGCGACGGCAACCGGCCGGACGCGGACAGCCGGCGCAGGATGTCCCGGCGGCACGCGTCGTTTGCTTTTACCCAATCTCGCCGGAACTCCTGCCAGCTCCGCAGCGGACCCTCGCCCGGCCAAACCGCCATCTCGGCGCGGTAGAGCACGATGTCCTCTGCAGGACGGATGGTTGCGCGAAGCTCGACCAGCTCCCGCTTCTGCAGGGCGCGGTCAAGGTCAGCCGGGTCGTACGCGGAGCCCAGCCGACTCCATGCCACGAGGTGAGCGCTGGGCGCCACGGCAGCCGTCGGATCGATCTGAAGCAAGGTGATGCGGCGTACCAGTTCCACGAGCTCGGTCGGCCGCTGTCTATGAAGCCACTGCGCGCGAACTGCGATCTGCCGAGCATCACGCCTGGACAACTTATGGGTCACCACCGCAGGGAGATTACGTCAGGAACTGCTGTCTCGGCATTAGATGCGAAGACTGTCGCAGCGGGCGGTATGCGCATCACATCCCTGAAAAGTTGACGCCAGCGGCGCCTTGTCTCGGCGTGTCGCGCCGATGGCCAGCCGATGGAGTGAGGTTTTCAGGGAATCACACGACAGCCACGTGGGTGTGTCCAGCCCGCGTACGGTAACCGTCGTGGAGATCCGTACGGCTCGACATGAAGACTGGGAGCAGATCTGGCCGTTCTTCCGCGACATCGTCGCTGACGGCGAGACCTATGCCTATCCGGACGACCTCACCGCTGAGGGCGCCAAGGCTCTGTGGTCCACTGGCCCGCATGGGACAACGGTCGTTGCCGTCGACGGTGACAGGGTGCTCGGCGCCGCGACCATCGGTCCAAATCGACCTGGCCGTGGCTCGCATGTCGCGACGGCGAGCTTCATGGTGTCGCCGGCCTCTCGCGGTCGCGGGGTTGGACGGCGGCTGGGTGAGTACGCCCTGCATTGGGCGGCCGATGCCGGATTCAGGGCCATGCAGTTCAACGCTGTCGTGGACACCAACGCCGCCGCCGTCATGCTGTGGGAGTCGCTCGGGTTCGAGACCATCGGCATCGTCCCAGAAGCGTTCGACTCACGGAGCCACGGTCTTGTCGGACTGCGGGTGATGTACCGCCGCCTCCCATAGGCGGCATCCGAGAGCGCCAAGAAGACCTTGTGACCGCGCCAAATCCGGAATACCCCCCATCAGCCAAAGGTTGAGTCTATGACGCTCAACTTTGTCGTTGCGAAGTCCATTTCACTGGCGCATAGTTGAGTGAGGCTTACTCAAGTTTGACCACAGAGGAGACATGGACACCAACAAGCTCACCACCAAGAGTCGGGACGCTGTCTCAGCTGCTTTGCGTACTGCCCTGACAGGGGGCAATCCGTACGCCGAGCCGTCCCACCTGCTCCACGCGCTGCTCCAGACGCCTGGTAACACGGTCGCGCCATTGCTGTCTGCCGCGGGCGCCGACCCCGCCGTTGTCGCTGCGGCCGCGCAGGGAGCCATCTCCAAGCTGCCCTCGGCAAAGGGCTCGTCAGTCAGCCAGCCGAGTTTGTCCGGGTCGTTCGCTCGGGTGCTTGCGGACGCTGAGGTGCGGGCCGAGCAGCTCGGCGACGCATACGTGGCGACCGAGCATCTGCTGATCTCCCTCGCGACGGTCGACTCCGACGCCAAGAAGGTCTTGTCCGCGCTGAACGTCAAGCCCAATGTATTGACCCGCGCCTTCAATGAGCTGCGTGGCAGCAAGCGGGTGACCAGCCCGGAGGCGGAAGGAACGTCGTCTGCGCTCGATCAGTACGGTGTCGATCTGACGGCCATGGCGCGGGACGGCAAGCTGGACCCGGTGATTGGGCGGGATGCTGAGATCCGACGCGTGGTCCAGGTGCTCGCCAGGCGTACCAAGAACAACCCCGTGTTGATCGGTGAGCCCGGAGTAGGCAAGACCGCCGTCGTCGAGGGCCTGGCGCAGCGGCTGGTTGCAGGTGATGTTCCCGACTCGCTCAAGCGCCGCCGTCTCGTTGCACTCGACCTGCCCTCCATGCTGGCTGGCGCCAAGTTTCGCGGTGAGTTCGAGGAGCGGCTCAAGGCTGTTCTGACCGAGATCAAGGACGCTGCCGGCCAGGTGATCACTTTCATCGACGAACTGCACACCGTCGTCGGCGCGGGCGCCACCAGCGACTCCTCGATGGACGCGGGCAACATGCTCAAGCCGATGCTGGCTCGCGGCGAGCTTCGGATGATCGGCGCCACGACCCTGGATGAGTATCGGGAGCGCATCGAGAAGGACCCGGCCTTTGAGCGCCGCTTCCAGCAGGTGTTCGTGGACGAGCCGAGCGTCGAGGACACCATCGCGATCTTGCGTGGCCTCCGCGAGCGTTATGAGGCGCACCACAAGGTGGCGATCACAGATGCTGCGCTGGTCGCGGCGGCCACGTTGTCGAACCGCTACATCACGTCACGCCGGCTGCCCGACAAGGCGATCGACCTGGTCGACGAGGCCGCGTCCCGGTTGCGGATGGAGATCGACTCCTCGCCAGTGGAGATCGACGCGCTGCGCCGGACCGTGGAGCGGATGAAGATGCAGAAGCTTGCCCTGGAGAAGGAGTCAGATCCCGGCAGCGTCGACCGGTTGCACCGGTTGACTGAGGAGCTGGCCAATGTCGAGGAGGAGCTGAGGTCACTTGAGGCACGTTGGGAAGCAGAGAAACAAGGTCTCAACCGCGTCGGTGAGCTGAAGAAGCAAATCGACGAGCTGCGCGGAGCATCCGAGCGGGCACTTCGTGACGGCGACCTGGTGAAGGCCAGCGAGATCAACTACGGCGAGATTCCTGCCCTGGAAAAGGAGCTGGAAGAGGCCGCCAAGGACGAGAATCAGCTGCCGTCGATGGTTTCCGAAGAGGTTGGTCCGAACGACGTTGCTGAGGTCGTTTCCAACTGGACCGGCGTACCGGTCGGACGGCTGCTGCAGGGCGAAACCGAGAAGTTGTTGTCGATGGAGTCGCGGATCGGCCAGCGGCTGGTCGGTCAGTCGAAGGCTGTCCGTGCCGTATCGGATGCCGTACGCCGCTCCCGCGCTGGCATCTCTGATCCCAACCGACCGACCGGCTCGTTCCTGTTCCTCGGGCCGACTGGCGTCGGCAAGACCGAGCTCGCCAAGTCACTTGCGGAGTTCCTCTTCGATGACGAGCGGGCCATGATCAGGATCGATATGAGCGAGTACTCCGAGAAGCACTCGGTGGCGCGGCTCGTCGGTGCCCCTCCCGGCTACATCGGCTACGAGGAGGGCGGCCAGCTCACCGAGGCTGTGCGGCGTCGCCCGTACTCCGTCGTGCTTCTCGATGAAGTGGAGAAGGCACACAGCGAGGTCTTCGACATCTTGCTGCAGGTGCTGGACGACGGCCGGTTGACCGATGGCCAAGGGCGCACGGTCGACTTCCGCAACACGATCTTGATCTTGACGTCCAACCTGGGATCGCAGTTCCTCGCGGATCAGACGCTGAGCATCGACACCAAGCGGAATGCCGTGATGGGCGTGGTACGCGGAGCGTTCAAGCCGGAATTCTTGAACCGGCTCGACGAAATCGTGCTTTTCGACGCCCTGGGCACCGAAGAGCTGGCCAAGATCGTGGAGATCAACTTGGCACGGCTCAACAAGCGGCTCGCGGATCGGCGGATCACGGTTGAGGCCACGGCGGCGGCCAAGGAGTGGCTCGCTCTCACCGGATTCGACCCGGTCTTCGGTGCCCGCCCGCTACGCCGGCTGATTCAGACCACGATCGAAGATCAACTGGCGCAACGGGTGCTGTCCGGTCAGGTACGCGAGGGCGACACCGTCACCTTCGACGCCGACGAGAGCAGCGACGGCTTGATCATCTTGGAGTCTCAGCCAGCCATCGCCTAACCCCGTCCATCTCCAACCACGACTTGTCAGCGTTTCAGACGGCTATAGCCCGCTGAGACGCTGACAAGTCGGCATGTCACCCCCACCAGCCTTGTTTATGCGCCCAGCGCAGCAAGACCAGCGAAATCACGAGCATGATCAACAGCAAGATGGTGAGCGCCACCCAGTGCGTGGATTCGTTGACGATGACGTTCATGCCCAGTACGGAGGACAGCGAGGTGATCGGCAGCGTGACCGCCGCGATGACTGCCAGGCGTTCGGCGGCGATGGTCATCTTCGTGTCCGTGCGAGCCCGATAGAACTCGGTGACACCCATCAAGAACACCAGCTGGGAATCGCTGATATGTGCCACGGTCTCGTACTGGTCGAGCACATCCTTCATCAAAGCCAAGCCCTCGGGTGGCGCAAAGGTCGTCAGCTTGATCGCGCGCCGATAGATCTCGCTGCCCTGGGCCGCCATGGTCTTGATCGTCAGCAGCTCATGTCGCGCCGCGAAGAGCTCGCTGAGAAACTTCTGCGGATCCTCATTTGCCTCAGCCATGACCCGCTGCTCCATGAGCCCGACTTCCCGCGCGATATCGGCGACCATGTCGGCTTCACGCCGCGCGATGGAGGAGACGATGGCGTACGTGAGGCCGAACGGCGAGGTTGGGTGCAACCGGCCGTTGTCCAGTCGTGCCGCAACGGCCTCGGTCTCTCGCAGCGCCGCCTCCAGAGGGACCTTGGGACTCAATGGTCCGTGTATGGTCACCAGGAAGTTTTCGCCAACGAACTGATCCAGTTCGAGATAGTGCACGTGGCCGCTGGCGCCGATCTCAGGCGCATGCACGACGATGAACACGTGGTGGGGATAGACGTGGACGCGGGGGATGTGGTTGCGGTTTCGGCTTTCACTGATCGCCATCGGATGGAAGCCGAAGTCGCCTTTGAGCAGCGCTTCTGCTTCGTCGCTCCACTCGGGAATATCGAGCCAGATGAAGCCGTCGGTCTTCTCTTGCAGGGCCGGCAGCTCTACCAAATCGTGGGTGCTTACGCCGTTGGAGTCGATCCAGCGCAGTTTCATGGCGAGTCTCCCTTCCACGTCGTTTCTACACCACGCCACAACCGATTGCGCCACAGCCGATTGCGCTTGTCGCGACGGCCGCCAGCGCCAGGGAGCGGCTTTGAGATCCGCGGGTCTGGTGCTGCGACCAGGGGCCGATGGGGCAATGCTGGTGCCGGATGTGGCGTATCCGCGGGCCTTCACGCTTCGGGTAGGTCGTACGGACCAGTCGTATGTCGATCTTGACGATCCGTTGCGCCTGGAATTCGACTATGTGCAACGACTGGTCGATGTCCTCGACAGCGTGGCTGAGCCCGGGGAACGGCTCCGCGTGGTCCATGTCGGCGGCGCTGCCATGACGCTGCCGCGTTATGTGGCTGCGACGCGACCGAGCTCAGCCCAGATCGTGCTCGAGCCAGATATCGAGCTCACCGCCTTCGTACGGCGACATCTACCGCTACCGACGCGCAGCGGGATCAAGGTACGCGGCGTCGACGGCCGGCGCGGCATTGCCGAGTTGCGTGATGGGTACGCCGACCTGGTGATCATCGACGCCTTCGTCGGTGCCCGGGTGCCGGCCGATCTGACGACAGCGGAGTTTCTCGCCGACGCGCGGCGTGCTCTTTCTGATCATGGAGTGATCATGATCAATATCACTGATCGTGGCCCGCTGGGCTATGCACGCCGGGTCTTGGCCGGCGTAAGCCTGGCCTTTCCGCAGGTGTTGTTGTGCGCGGAACCATCGACACTGAAGGGTCGGCGGTTCGGCAACGTGATCATCGTCGGCGGCTCGACGTCGCTGCCGTACGCCGCCATCGCGCAACGAGCGGGACGATCGCCGTTTCCGTATCGGGTGCTGCGTGGGGCGCGATTGCGGCAGCTGCTTGCCGAGTCTTTACCGTTCAACGACGAGGATGCTGAGGAGTCTCCGGAGCCCGGAAACAACCTGAAGCACTACGCGTAAACGGAATGCAGATACCGAGCTCACGCGTGCCGCAAGGCTCCCAGCCGGCGGATCGCCTCATCGAGCACCCGCTCCTGCTTGCAAAAAGCCCACCGCACGTACGGCTTGCCTGCCTCTACGCGGTCATACAGGACCTGATGGGGGATCGCGACTACTCCGCAGCGGGTGGGCAGGTCGCGGCAGAACTGCATGCCGTCCTCATAGCCCAGCGGCCGGACATCAGTGGTCATGAAGTACGTGCCCCGGGGCAAGATCGGCTCCAGCCCGATCGACCGCAAGCCCTCCGCGAACTGGTCGCGTCTGTCCTGGAGATCGAGCCGGGCCTTCTCCACCCACTCATCGCCCTCATTGAGAGCTCGCGCAATGGCCGGCTGGAACGGCGCGCCGGAGGAGTAGCTGAGGTATTGCTTCACCGCAGTGATCTCATTGATCAAGTCAGGGGTCGCAAGCGCCCAGCCGATCTTCCAGCCCGTGGCCCAGAACGTCTTGCCGGCGGATGAGACCCGCACGGTCCGCTCGCGCATTCCGGGGAAGGTTGCCAGTGGGATGTGCTGCGCGCCATCAAAAGTCAGATGCTCATAGACCTCGTCGCAGATGACGAGCACGTCATGCTGCACCGCCAGCTCCGCGATCGCGCCGAGATCGGCGCGATCCAGGACCACGCCGGTCGGATTGTGCGGTGAGTTGATCAACAGCGCCTTGGTCTTGGGCGTGAACGCCGCGGCGAGCTCGGCATGGTCGAGACGGAAATCCGGGCCGAACAGGCTTACCCCGACGCGTTGCCCGCCGGCGACCTCGATAGATGCGGCGTAGGAGTCGAAGTAGGGCTCCAGCGCGATCACTTCGTCGCCTGGGTTGACGAACGCGAGCATGGATGCCGCAAGTGCCTCGGTAGCGCCCGTCGTAATCACAACCTCTGATTCGGGGTCGTAGCTCAGCCCGTACGTCCGGCTGCTGTGCGCCGCGATGGCCTGCTCGCAACGGCAAGATGCCGCGCCCGGGCGGGTACTGGTTCATCCCGCTGGCGATGGCAGCGCGCGCCTCCTCGAGCATGAAGGCCGGGCCGTCGGTGTCTGGGAAGCCTTGCCCCAGATTGATCGATTGAGTGGCAATCGCGAGCGCCGACATCTCGGCGAAGATCGTGGTAGTCGCGGCGCCGATCCGGCCGGCTCTCCAGGCAGAGGACATACCGAGACCATAGTGCGCCGGCAGCTAGATCCTCCCCAAGTCGCCTGGCGCGGACCCAGCGTTAGGCTCGACGAGACGATGGTGTCGGTTGAGCCAGGGAGGTTGTCGATGGTGGACGCGGCGGAAACGGCATTGCTGGACTCCGTACCAGATGGGCTGTTCATCGGCGGTGAGTGGCGTTCGGCTACCTCGGGTGCCACGTTGGACGTACAGGATCCCGCGACCGGCGACGTGATCAAGACGATCGCGAACGGCGGGATCGAGGATGGTGCTGCAGCGATGGACGCAGCGGTCGATGCCGCGGCCGCCATGGGCCACGACGCCCCCTCGGGAGCGCGCCGAGATCCTGCGGCGGACGTTCGACCTAGTCCAAAAGCACAAGGACGACGTCGGGCTGCTGATGACCCTGGAGATGGGCAAGCCGCTGGCCGAGTCGAAGGCCGAGGTCACCTACGGTGCTGAATTTCTGCGCTGGTTCTCCGAGGAGGCAGTACGGATCTTCGGCCGTTATGGCATCAACCCCGAGAACACCGGGCGGATGATCGTCTCCCAGCATCCGGTCGGGCCCTGCTTCTTGATCACTCCATGGAATTTCCCGCTGGCCATGGCCACCCGCAAGATCGCTCCAGCACTTGCTGCTGGCTGCACAGTGGTGATCAAGCCCGCTGAGCTCACCCCGTTGACCACGCTCTATTTCGTCAAACTGCTCGCGGAAGCTGGGCTGCCGGCCGGTGTAGTCAATGTGATCACGACCCACACCTCGGGCAAGGTGTCGGCCCCGATCATCGCCGATCCGCGGCTGCGCAAGCTGAGCTTCACGGGATCGACTGAGGTAGGCCGCAGGCTGCTGCAGCAAGCGGCTGAAGGCATCTTGCGTACGTCGATGGAGTTGGGCGGCAATGCGCCTTTCCTGATCTTCGACGACGCGGATCTTGGTGCGGCCGTGGACGGAGCCATGCTCGCCAAGTTCCGCAACATCGGCCAAGCCTGCACCGCGGCCAATCGGTTCATCGTGCACGAGGGGGTTGCCGACGAGTTCGCCGCTCGCGTCACCGAGCGGGTGCAGGGCTTCAAGGTCGGACGTGGCACCGAGGAGGGTGTCCAGATCGGCCCGCTGATCAACGGTGATGCGGTGGAGAAGGCAGAAGCTCTGGTGCAAGACGCGAGCGACCGCGGAGCCAAGGTACTGGCCGGCGGTCACGCGATCGAAGGGCCGGGCACGTTCTACGAGCCGACGGTGGTCGCCGGCGTACGCCCCGGTAGCGACATTCTCCGTGAGGAGATCTTCGGACCGGTGCTCAGCATCGTGACCTTTGGCGACGAGGACGAGGCGGTGCGGATCGCCAATGACACGGAGTTCGGCCTCGTCGGCTACGCGTACACCAAGGACCTGGCGCGCGGTCAACGACTCATCGAGTCGTTGCAAACGGGAATGCTCGGCCTCAACATGGGCGTGATCTCCAATGCAGCAGCACCATTCGGCGGCGTGAAACAGTCCGGGATCGGGCGCGAGGGCGGCTTCGAGGGGATTCATGAGTACCTGTCCACCAAGTACACGTTGACGCCCAACCCATTCGCCGGCTGACACGGCTGCGAGCGCGCGATGCGCGAGCAGCTCTTGATACAGCTGGGAGCGTCGGTGAATCGCGCGCCCGCCGCACGGAGCAGGATGATGCGCGAGGCCACCTCGCGAGCGGAGCGACCATGAGGCGGGAGGCGTTTTTCCTCTGCGAGGGACGACGACGGCGGCGGATTCATAGCGCGCGATGCGCGACCAGCTCTTGAAATTGCCGCGAAGCTCCTCTGCGACTGATCGATCAGCGGCACAATGTCGCGGGTGAGCAGTTCCATCCGCGTAGCCGGAACTGACACCAAGGCAGCCCACAGCAAACGTCGCCGGCTGCTCGCGATCGTGGGCATCGCGCTGCTGGTCCTCGGGTTGTCCTGTCTGGGCTGGGTGGGCTATGAGTACGTCGCAACCAACCTGGCCGCCGAGCATGAGTTCCGGAGTGAAGTCAGCCGGCTACGCGCGACCTGGAGCGAGGAGCAGAAGACCGATCCGCAAGGAATCAACCACGCTTCGGCGGGTCCTGGCGATGCCGTCGGATTGCTGCGGATCCCGGCATTGGGCGCGGCGTACGAAGTTCCGATCCGAAATGGCACCCAGCTCGGTGTGCTGGCCAAGGGCGTCGGACACTACTCTTCGAGCGCTCAGGCGGGGCAGATCGGAAACTTTGCGCTCGCGGGCTACCGGGTGACCCACGGCCAGCCTTTCGCCCGACTCCTGGATCTCAACAGCGGCGACGAGATCATCGTCGAGACGCGAGACGCCATCTTCACCTACATCCTCGATGATTCTCCCAGGCAGCTCACCGTAAAGGACACCGATACGTGGGTGATCGACCCAGTACCAGGTAAGCCCGAGCTCAAGCCGACCCAGCCGCTGATCACCTTGACCACCTGCCCGGACCTCTTCCACTCAGCAAAACGCTCTGTCGGCTTCGGGCACCTCATTCGCACCGAGCGCAAGTAGCGGTGAAGTGGAGGTAGCGGTGAAGCCGGACGAGATCGCGGCAGCGGCAATTTCCTTTGGTTCGCCGGTAACGACGAACGAGCCGGATTGCGGCGACCGTGCGCGAGCGAGCGCCAAATAATAGGGTGCCGGACGTGAGCAGCCCAAACCTTGCCGAGGACACCGCAGAGCTGGTTGAGCAGATCAAGGCGCTGGCGATCGTACGCGGCCAGGTCACCTTGTCCTCTGGGCGCACGGCCGACTACTACGTCGATCTGCGACGGGTCACTCTCGATGGGGCGGTGGCTCCCGTTATCGGCCGTGTGATGCGCGCGCTCGTTGCGGATTGGGACTTTCAGGCGGTCGGCGGTCTCACACTCGGCGCCGATCCGGTGGCCACGGCCATGCTGCATGCCACCGCGTCGGCCGGGGAGCGGCTCGACGCGTTCGTGGTGCGCAAGGAAGGCAAGGCTCACGGTCTGCAGCGGCGCATCGAAGGACCCGCTGTGTCAGGTCGTCGGGTGCTGGCCGTTGAGGACACCAGTACGACGGGTGCCTCTGTCTTGACGGCGGTCGAGGCACTGCGCGAGGCAGGGGCAGACGTCATCGGAGTAGCCGTGATCGTCGACCGCAACACCGGCGCCAAGGAGGCTGTCGAGGCGGCCGGACTTGCGTACCGTGCGGCGATCTCGGCAGCTGAACTGGGTTTGGAGTAAGGGCGACCTCCGTCTGAACGAAGGGCTCTGGGCCTCCTCAGGGCTTCACCCGTTAGGGTGAATGTGGGCCGAGCCCCTCAAAAAACCCAGATGTTGCCCTTCGACGACGCTCAGGGCGGCGGCATGTGCAAGTTAAGGAGAGCTGATGGGTACCGCCATCATCGTGATCATCATCATTTTGGTGATCGTCGTCATTCTCGCGCTCATCGGCATGGGCTCGTACAACGGCTTCGTCAAATCCCGCAACTTGATTCAGGAATCCTGGCGGCAGATCGACGTCGAGCTGAACCGCCGCTATGAACTGATTCCAAACCTGGTCGAGACGGTCCGGGCGTACGCCGCGCACGAGCGCAACACGTTGGAGGACATCACTAGGCTCCGCAGCCAGGCTCAGCAGCTGTCTCAATCGGAGGGTGCATTGCCAAGCCAGCAGCGCGCCGACGTCGAGGCTCAGCTCTCCGGTGCGGTGCGGAACCTGATCGTCAGCGTCGAGGCCTACCCCGATCTGAAGAGCAACCAGAACTTCCTGGAGCTGCAGCGGCAGCTCGCCGAGACCGAGGACCGGATTGCCGCGGGCCGCCGCTTCTACAACGCCAACGTACGGGTCTACAACACCAAGGTCGAGTCGGTGCCGTCGAACATCATCGCCAACATGTTCAAGTTCGAGAAGGCGACTTACTTCCAGGTTGACGAGCCTGCCGTACGCCAGGCGCCGGATGTGAACTTCGGCGAAATCGCCTACCGCGGCGATCCACAGCAGGCCCAGCTCCCGCCGCAGCAGTCGGCGCCTCCGGTCCAGTTCGATCGGCCCAGCGACTCGCTGCCCAACCCGCAGGAGTACCAGCAGCCACCTCAGCAGAGCAGCTATCAGCCGCCGCAGCAGAGTGGTTACGTGCCACCCGAAACCGGGCCCGAAAATCCAGGGCAACAAAATCCCAACCAGCGTTAGCTGTTCGAGGGGTCGTAAGTGCCCGCGGAAATGACCTACCAGCAGCTCGGGCCCTCCGGCCTGACCGTCTCCACCATCGGCGTCGGCTGTAACAGCTTCGCCGCCAGGATGGCCGACGAGGATGTCCCGGCGGTGGTCCATACCGCAATAGATGCCGGCATCACGCTGTTTGACACAGCAGATGTCTACGGCAATGCCGGCGGTTCGGAGATCCTGCTCGGTAGAGCGCTCGGTTCACGCCGCGCCGAGGTGATCATTGCGACAAAGTTCGGCTCCGACATGCGGGGGGTGAACGGGCCAGACTGGGGTGCCCGCGGCTCGCGTCGCTACGTCCGGATTGCAGTGGAGAGCAGCCTGCGTCGCTTGGGAACAGACTGGATCGACCTCTACCAGCTGCATGAACCCGACCCTCATACGCCGATCGATGAGACGCTCGCGGCTCTCACCGAGATCGTGGCCGAGGGCAAGGTGCGCTACATCGGATCGTCGAACTTTGCGGGCTGGCAGGTGATGGACGCCGATTGGACATCGCGGACCAGCGGCTACGAGGCGTTCATCTCCGCGCAAAATGAGTACTCCTGGCTGAACCGCTCGGTCGAAAGAGAGCTGATCCCTGCCTTGGAGCACACCGGTCAGAGCTTGTTGCCGTTCTACCCTCTCGGCTCTGGACTGCTTACCGGGAAGTACCGCCGTGGCGAACCTGCTCCCACGGGATCCCGGTTGGCGCGCAATCGGGCTCGGCTCGAGCGGGCGAATTTCGATCTGATCGAGGCCATCGAGGCGTACGCGACTGAGCGGGATCTCTCGACCCTTGAGGTCGCGATCGGAGGGCTGTCGGCGATGCCGACCGTCGGCTCGGTGATCGCGGGTGCCACATCCGCCGAGCAGGTCAAGCAGAACGTCGCCGCGGCACAGTGGGTGCCCAGCGGAGATGATCTTGAAGTGTTGCTGGAGATCACCAAGCCTGCTCTTTGATGCAGGCTGAGCTTTCAGCTTGTCCCGAGCCTGTCCGAAAGGCGCGTGCTCAGACGGTGGCCGATTCCTGCTTGCGACGGCGCCGATGCAGGAGATATTCCACGCCCATCGGGACCAGCGAGACGGCCACTATCAAGATCAGCACGACCTCGATGTTGTTCTTGATGAATCCGATGTTCCCAAGGAAGTAGCCGGCGATGGTGACCCCGCACGCCCACAACACCCCACCGATTGCGGTGTAGGTGATGAAATGCCGAAAATCCATCTTGCCGACACCGGCGACCAAGGTGACGAATGTGCGCACAATCGGGACGAACCGCGCGAGGATGAGCGCCCGGTTGCCGTATCGCTCGAAGAAGGCGTGGGTCCTGTCCACGTAAGACTGTTTGAAGATCTTTCCGGCCGGCCCGCTACGCGGTCTGAAGAGCGGCGGTCCGATTTTGCGTCCGATCGCATAGCCGCTCACATTGCCCAGCACGGCAGCAACCGTGAGCACGATGCAGACGAACACCAGGTTGTAGGGGATGACCCCGGCCGCGGTCAACAGCCCAACGGTGAAAAGCAGCGAGTCACCGGGCAGGATCGCGAAGAGTCCGCACTCTGCGAATATCACGAACGCCACGCCCCAGAGCGCGTACGGCCCGAAGGACTTGATCAGTTCCTCTGGGTCCATCCAGGACGGCAGCAGCATCGGGATGAGCGCGACGGCGGCCTCGAGTGCGGTCACGGGGGGAAACGGTACCGTCGCAGACTGTGAGTTTGCTGAATGGCCCAAGGGGGACGACACCCCTGAAACCCCGCATGGGCAAAGCAAGGGAGACAACCCCGGGAACCTCCGCTGGGACAAAGCAACCGGAGGCGACAGCCTGGAAACCCCGCAGGGACATAACGAGAGGGGCAACCCCTTGAAGCGCGGCGGAGCGGAATCCTCGCATCCCACCCTGAGCGAAGACGAAATGACTGACGCGTCCGGGGAACCGGGCGTTGGGCCGCATCCGCGTCCGTGGCCCGACGACGGCAGGCTCGACCCGGATCTCCTCGAGCACGGCGATCGCCGCAATGTCATCGACCGGTATCGCTACTGGACAGTGCCGGCCATTGTTGCTGATCTTGAGACCAACCGACATCCGCTGCAGATTGCGATCCAGAACTGGGAACACGACTTCAACATCGGCTCCATCGTGCGTACCGCGAACGCCTTCAACGTCTCAGGAGTACACATCATCGGCCGTCGGCGGTGGAACCGCAGGGGAGCGATGGTGACTGATCGGTACCTCAGGATCCACCACCATCCATCGGTCGCCGATTTCGCCAGCCAACTCACCGGCGATGGCTATGTCCTGATCGGCATCGACAACCTCGAGGGCGCCGTGGCGTTGGAGGCCTATGAGTTGCCACAACAGACCTGCCTGGTGTTCGGTTCCGAGGGGCCAGGGTTGACCGACGAACTGGTGGCAGCATGCAAGGATCTGGTCGCTATCACCCAGTACGGCTCGACCCGATCCCTGAACGCCGGTGCGGCCGCGGCCATCGCGATGTACCACTGGGCGCTGCGATGGGCTCGCTGACATCGTGGGTACGACGTGGTGAGGACCTTGCGCTGCGGGGTTCTCGGCCCTCTCCAGGCGCCTGGCGCATACTGGCCTTCGGGTCCAGTGAGTTGGCTGTAGCCGCAGGTGGTAAGGAGACGCATTGGTGCACGACCATGGCCGGGTCGATCTCGCAGCCTTCGAGATACCAGCAAGGGGGGAGCGGGGGACGACCCCCCTTGGACCCCCCGCGGGGTTTGATCGCCAACCAGCTTCAGCAACCACGAAACGTGCCCAGGTCCGCGGCATCCTCGAAGAGCTGATCGCGACCGAGCTCAACCCTGGTGACGCCATCCCCTCAGAGCGGGCGCTGGTCATCCGCCTCGGGGTCAGTCGAGTCACCGTGCGTCAGGCAATTGCCGATCTTGTCGGGACCGGCGTACTGGAGCGGGTGCACGGCAAAGGCACCTACCTGACCGGCCCGCAAGTGGACTCCCGGCTGCATCTGACCTCGTTTTCGCGCGAGATGCGCGCACGTGGCTTGATACCTGCCACGGTTGTGTTGTCCGCGGCCGAGCAGCCGGCAGATGACGATGTGTCGTACGCGCTTCGCATCCGACCCGGCCAATCCGTCGTACGGGTCGAGCGGCTCCGGACTGCGGACGGCACACCCATGGCGTACGAGGTTGGTCACTATCCGTCGGCGCTGTTCCCGGGACTACTGCAACGCGAGCTGGGATCGTTGTACGACGTGTTCGCGAGCGAGTACGGCGTCGTGGTGAGCAGCGGTGAGCAGACGGTACGCGCCGAGGCTGCCGATGCCCATCAGGCGCGGGTGCTGGGAATCGCGAAACGCGCGCCGCTGCTGGTGCAGGAGCGAGTGACGTATGCAGGTGATCGAGCCATCGAGATGTCGACTTCGTGGTATCGCGCCGACCGATATCGCATCCATATGGCAATCACGCCGCGTGGCGCTCGGGAGAATTAGCCGGTGATCTCATGAGCACCGATCCGATTTCCGACTTAGTCGTTGCCTATGATCCAGGGCCCGTCGGCCAAAAGGTGGCGCGACGCGGCAGGCTGGTGCGGTCGCGGCTGATCAGTCTCGGTATCACGATCGCGGTGCTGTTGTTGATCTACCTGTGGCGCCGGGAAGATCTTCAAGGCACCGGATTCGTCATCATCTGTGCGGTTGTGCTGGGGGCGTCATTGATCTGGCTCCTGGCCACCATCGTTTTGTACTTCCTGGCCAAACGAGAAATGAGCACAATTGGCAGCGGCATTGCCATCCGGATTGGTCCGCCCGGCATCCAGGTTTCCGATCTTGCCGCATCGTGGCCGCAGGTTGCCGCCGTCGACACGATCAAGGGCGGACTCGCTCGCGGCCCGCGCCTGCGCCTCACTCTCACCGACGGCCGGCAATCCGTCGTGCCACTTGATCAAGTAAGCGTGTTCCCCGCCACACTCGACAGCACCGTCCGTGCTTTTTCTGCAGGCCGCCATGGAGTGGACTTGTCGGCACTGGAAAGCTGAGACAAAACATGGCAGTTACCACCCCTTTGCCTTCCTTTGACAGACTGTGCAATCGCGAAGGTCACCAAGAATCCGCAGGTAGGAAAGGAACTCACCGAGCATGCCCATCGCCACCCCTGAGGTTTATGCCGCCATGCTGGATGCGGCCAAGCAGGGCTCCTTTGCCTATCCAGCGATCAACGTCAGTTCCTCGCAGACGCTGAACGCGGCGCTGCAGGGCTTCACCGAAGCCGGATCCGACGGCATCATCCAGATCTCCACCGGAGGCGCGGAGTATCTGTCCGGCCCAACGATCAAGAACATGGTCGCCGGGGCCGTCGCCTTGGCGGAGTTCGCGCACGAGGTCGCGAAGAACTATCCGATCAACGTTGCGCTGCACACCGATCACTGTCCGAAGGACAAGCTGGATAGCTATGTGCGCCCGCTGCTCGCGATCTCGAGCGAGCGGGTCAAGGGTGGCGGCCTGCCGCTGTTCCAATCGCACATGTGGGACGGCTCGGCGGTGCCTCTCGAGGAGAATTTGTCGATCGCCGACGAGCTGCTGGCGCAGACCTCGGCCGCGAACGTGATCTTGGAGATCGAGGTCGGTGTGGTCGGCGGCGAGGAGGACGGCGTCAGCGCCGAGATCAACGAGAAGCTCTATACGACCGCCGAGGACGGGTTGCGTACCGTCGAGGTGCTGGGTACCGGCGACAAGGGTCGCTACATCACCGCCCTGACCTTCGGCAATGTGCACGGCGTGTACAAGCCCGGGGCCGTCAAGTTGCGACCCGAAGTATTGAAAGACATCCAGGAGGAAGTCGGCGCCAAGATCGGCAAGGAGCGTCCATTCGATCTGGTCTTTCACGGCGGATCAGGTTCGACGCTGGAGGAGATTCGGTCGGCGGTTGACTACGGCGTTGTCAAGATGAACATCGACACCGACACCCAGTACGCCTTCACCCGACCTGCTGCCGGACACATGTTCACCAATTACGACGGCGTGCTGAAGGTTGACGGCGATGTGGGGAGCAAGAAGGCGTACGACCCGCGGGCCTGGGGGAAGATCGCCGAGGCCGGCATGGCAAAGCGCGTGGTCGAGGCCTGCGAGGACCTCCGTTCTGCTGGTACGTCCCTGAACAAGTAGCGTCGCGTGGGTCTGCGTCTGCTCCCGGCGAAGGCCGGCTGGCTGGGCCGGTGCCAAAGGGTTTTGGTTGGGTCCAGCGGTGTTGTGCATTCTGCGGCACTTCCGCTTCAAGCTTCTTAGCCTTTGGCACCGGCCCAGCCAGCCGGCCTTCGCCTTGTTCGGTGGGACGCCGCTACTTGTTGGGACCTCATTGCCGCGCCGGTTCTCGCGGGCCACAACCCTTGGACGGAACCAGTGGAGACCGTCAGGGAAGCTCCTTGAACGCTGGTTCCGGCATCCCCGTACTTAACAGAGAGGCACATTGGCGGATGCGCATTCGTTCTCAGGCACAAGGAACTACAAGGAGGTTGAAATGGCGCTGCGCAACTACCTCGTAGGAGAGGTGGCCGAGGACTTCGCTGATGGATTGCTCAGCCGGAGGGAGGCGCTACGCCGACTGACGCTTCTCGGCCTGAGCCTGACCAGCGCGACCACCTTGCTGGCTGCCTGCGGCGATGGAGGCGGACAGTCGGGGGCCGCCGGAGCGACCTCGCCTGACGCCAGCACCCCCACCCAGGGAGGTACGGGGTCGGCCAACCCGGGTCAGCCAGTGCGCTTTGCCGGCCCAGCCGGCGAGCTGCAGGGAGCGTGGGCTGCGGCGACGGACCCAAAGGGAGCCCTGCTCGTCATTCACGAAAACCGCGGTCTCACCCCGCACTTCTTTGACCTCGTAGGCCGCTTCGCGAAGGAGTCGTACTCGGCGCTGTGCGTCGACCTGCTATCGGCTCAAGGCGGCACCGGGTCGCTCAAGGACCCTGCGGCCGCCCCGACCACGCTGGCGAACACCCCACCTGAGCAGCTGGTTGCCGACCTCAAGGCTGGCATCGACGAGCTCGAGCAACGAGTTCCTGATGCGAAGATCGGTGTAGTTGGGTTCTGCTTTGGCGGCGGCATGACGTGGAACCTGCTGCAAGTTGGCGAACAGCGTCTGGCTGCCGCTGTTCCGTTCTACGGGCCCGCGCCCGAAAACCCCGACTTCGGCCAGGCCAAGGCGGCCGTCTACGCAATTTACGGGGAGCAGGACGAGCGGGTGAACGCCACGCGCGACCGCGCCGAGGCGGCGCTCAAGGCTGCCGGACTTACCTACGAAATTCGTACGTTCCCCGGAGCGGGCCACGCATTCTTCAACGACACCGGCCCTCGCTACAACGCGGAGGCGGCCCAGCAGGCCTGGAGCGAGGTGCTGGACTGGTTCGGCCAGCACCTGTCATGAAGCCGGGTCGCCGGAACGCGCTAGCGAAGCGCCCGGGGTTCAAGGGGGGTCGCCCCCTTGCTCATAAGCCCGGGTCGCGACTACTCCGCCGCAAATGATCCAGGGACGATTTCCCCTGCCGGCTCGTAGGTACCGATCACCACCCCGGTCGTAGAGACCGTGCTGTCGACGAGCCTCAGCCCTGCGGGGATGGCTCCGTCGGCGAACAGGCGCTTACCCGACCCGATCACAACGGGGAAGACCCATAGCCGGTACTCGTCGACGAGGTTGTGGCGCAACAACGTCTGGATCAGGTTGCTGCTGCCGTGCACTTGCAGCTCCGGCCCATCTTCGGTCTTTAGTGCCGCCATGCCTGCCGCGGCGTCGGGTTCGATCAGAACCGAGTTGCTCCAGTCCAGCGTCGGACGACCGCGGGACGCAACGTATTTCGTGGCCTCGTTGAACACCCTTCCGCCCTCCTCTTCGGGGGCGTTCGGCCAGTACGCGGCCATGATGTCGTAGGTCTTGCGCCCGAGGACCATCGCGAACGGCCTGCTCGTCGCCTGCTCCATGACCTCACCCATCCGGTCGTCCCAGTAGTTGACCGACCAGCCTCCGTACGCGAACCCTCCCTCGTCGTCCTCGCCAGGTCCGCCCGGCGCCTGCATGACCCCGTCAAGGGTCAAGAACGTGCTTACGATGAGCTTTCTCATCTGAGTCCTTTCGTAAGGTCTCGACGGTTGCTGACGGTCTGCGCAGGCCGCAAACTGTGCAGACGGTCAGCAAGCTACGTGTACGTAGGTTTCCTCACCGAGCCGGGGTTAGTCTTCGGAGCGTGTCCATCGCCGTTGCTGACCGACCTGTCCCCCTGAGCCGGGTGTGGTCGGGGAGCAAGATCATCGCCGAAGATCTGACCGGTGAAGATATCAGCGACGTACTGGAGCTGCATTCCGATGCCTCCGCGTGGTGGGTTCTGCCACGCGATCACGACTATGGAGCACTTGAAGTGCGCCACATCGCCCAAGCTCTTGATCTCGACGAGCCGGCGATCAGAGATCTCCTCGCCGAAGATCGGCGAGCCAAGTTCGACACAATCGGCCAGGCTCGGTTGGTGATCACCAACGCGGTCTCGATCGACAAGGACAGCACACGGATCACGGCGCATCCGGTGTCCCTGATCGCGACGGATCGTGCGGTGATCTGCCTGGTCGATCCCAATCCGGATTTTCAGCCCGCCCAGCTTTTTTGCCACAAGGAAGAGATGATCGCCAAGGGCGGCATCGAGGCAGCGGTTCAGATGATCATCGCAGGCCGTCATCCACAGCTATCAGGAGGCGCTTCAGTGGCTCGAGGATTCCAGCGACGAGCCTGGCGAATGCACTATTCGAGGAGCGCCCGCTCACCAAGCCTGAGCAGCTTTACGCGTTCAAGCTCAGAACGGCGCTCTCCCACCTGCGGCGGCTGACTGATCCCATGCGGACCGTGATGACCGACATCATCGACAGCCCGCCACAAGGCCGCAAGGGCAAGGGTGGCCGAGATCCTGCGATCAGCCGTCATTGGGTGTTCTTGTCGGAGCAGGAGACCAGGGTCGCCAACGCGGCAGACGCGCTGCGCGAGACCCTGTCATCGATCTTCGATACGAGCCTGGCACTCGCCGATGTTCGGCTCAACCAGATCATGAAGAAGCTCACCGCATGGGCGGCGATCTTGGCAGTTCCCACTCTGGTCACGAGCTTCGTTGGCATGAACGTGAAGTTTCCGCTCGTTGGCAGTCTCACCGGTTTCTGGGTGTATCTCCTGCTCATGATCGCGGCGAGTGTGGTGCTCTATTTCGTCTTTCGCGCCAAGGACTGGCTCTAAACGGGCTCGTCATACGCCTCGGAGGTTGGGTAGGGTTACGTCGCAAGAGTCCCTGTGGCGAATGCGCCCAGGGGCTTCGGTATTTCTCATCGGTATTTCTCGACGCAGTAGGCCTAGAAGGGACGGCGATCACATGCCGGCGATTGTGGTCATGGGAGCCCAGTGGGGCGACGAGGGAAAGGGAAAGGCGACCGACCAGCTCGGTAATCGCGTCGACTACTGCGTGCGCTACTCCGGCGGCAACAACGCCGGTCACACCATCGTTGTTGACGGCGAGCGTTACGCCCTGCACCTGCTGCCGTCGGGGATTCTGAACCCCAGGTGCGTCCCGGTGATCGGCAACGGAGTCGTCGTCGATCTCGATGTGCTGTTCGCCGAGATCGAGGGGCTGGCGGCGCGTGGGGTGAACGCCTCGCACATGGTCATCTCGGCGAATGCGCACATCATCACCTCCTACCACCAAGTGATCGACAAGGTCACCGAGCGGTTCCTCGGCAAGGCTCGGATCGGTACGACGGGACGTGGGGTCGGGCCGGCGTACTCGGACAAGGTCAACCGGATTGGCCTGCGGATCCAGGACCTCTTCGATGAGTCGATCCTCCGCAAGAAGGTCGAGGCCGCCCTGGAGCAGAAGAACCACCTGCTGGTGAAGGTCTACAACCGGCGCAGGATCGACCCCGAAGAGATCACCGAACACCTGCTATCTCATGCCGAGCGGATCAGACCGCACGTTGTCGACGTCAGCCGGCTGCTCAACGAGGCACTCGATGAAGGAAAGGTGGTTTTGTTCGAGGGCGCCCAGGCCCACCATCTCGATGTCGATCATGGAACGTATCCCTACGTCACCTCCTCCAATCCGGTCGCCGGCGGGGCTTGCGTCGGTACCGGGGTTGGTCCCACGCGGATTGACAGGGTGGTCGGGATCGCGAAGGCCTACACCACGCGTGTCGGGGAAGGCCCCATGCCGACCGAGTTGCTGACGAGGACGGCGAGAAGCTTGCGCAGAAGCGGCGTCGAGTTCGGCACGACCACCGGACGCAAGCGTCGCTGCGGCTGGTTCGACGCCTTGGTCGTACAGGCAGCGGCCCGTGCCAATGCGTTCACCGATATCTTCCTCACCAAGCTGGACGTGCTGACCGGTTGGGACAAGATTCCGGTATGCGTCGGCTATCAGGTGAACGGCGGCCGGCATGAGAGCATGCCGCTCACCCAATCGGAGTTCCACCACGCTGTTCCGATCTATGAAGAGCTCGACGGGTGGACCGAGGACCTCAGTGGCTGCCGGGAATTCGACGATTTGCCGAAGAACACACAGGTTTACGTGAACCGCGTCGAGGAGCTCTGTGGTGCGCGGATCTCCGGCATTGGCGTGGGTCCGTCCCGCGAACAGTCCATCGTCATTCACGACCTTCTTTAGCATCGGCTCGCGCATATCGCGCGCCCAGAACCCGGCTCGTCCGTCAGCGACGAAGTACAGCCCTCTCTGCCACACCCGCTGATACGGGCACTGAGGGCGGGAATCCCAATGGGCGATAGAGATCATCGCGATGGAACCGCGTCATGGCGGTGATGCGGTCGCCTGCGAGGGTGAGAACGAATACTCCGGATGGACTCGCCATGGCCTCATCGCGAGCAGCGAGGTAGCTCGCCAAGACAGGGCTGATTGTTGGCCCTGCCGGGAAGGAGATAGACGCCGCGTTCGCCCCGAAAGGCGAAGCTGGCTGCCAAGAACGACCCGATCGCCTCCAAGCCGTGGTATTGGTGCGGTGCCGGCGGCATCGACAACCAGGCGTCGTCGGTGAGCAAGCTCAGGACGCGGTCGATGTCAGCAGCGACGTACGCGTCAGCGAAGCGGCGCGCGAGATCACGCTCCTCGGTTGATGCCGGCAGGCGGTCCGCCATGCCGCGCGAACTCTCCAGAGCCGCACGACCTCGCTGCAATGTTCCCTTGATCGCCGTCTGGCTGGTCTTGAGCATTCTCGCCACTTCCTCGGTGCCGAAGCCGAGTACGTCGCGGAGCAGAACCGCTGCGGCCTGCCGAGGCGGCATGCGTTGCAGTCCGGCAACGAATGCCAGCTCGATCGCCTCAGTCTGGCTGTAGCGGGCTTCCGGACCAGGTGCTGTATCGGCGATCCCATCGAGGAGGGTGTCCGGATAGGGCTGCAGCCAGGTGATTTCATCGCGCTGGGTCGGCTCCGGCGGCTGGAACGGTGGAATCGGCTCTGCAGGAGCTCGCCGGGCATGGGAGCGAATCGCGTTGAGGCAGGTATTGGTGGCAATGCGGTAGAGCCACGACCGCAGAGTGGAACGCTGTTGAAACCGCGGAAGCCCGCGCCACGCTGCCAGGAGAGTCTCCTGGAGCACGTCTTCGGCGTCGGTCAGCGAACCCAGCATGCGGTAGCAGTGAGCCAGCAGCTCCCGGCGGTACGGGTCGGTGAGCTCGCGAAATGCCTGCTCGTCGCCGGCGCGAGCACGCTCGAGCGTTTCTCGTTCGAGCCCTGTCTGTTGGAGCCCTGTCCGTTCGAGCCCTGTCTGTTCGAGCGCTGCTTGCTCCACGTTTGCAGCATGCCATTGCGGGCCGACAGGTCCCACCTATGCAGGCGCCGCGGCGTTCCGTTCCCGACCGTCGCGGTGTCTACATAGGTAGGAGGCACAGAATCGAGCCCCAAGTTGCCAACAAGTGAAGGAGATCTGATGACCGAAGCGACCAACCCGGCGCTCGACGTTGCGCTGGCCTACTTCCACGCCTGGACCGGCCACGATCTTGACAAGGCGATGGAATATGTCGCCGACGACATTGTCTGCGACGCACCGGCCGGCCGCCTGGAGGGCGCTGCGGCATACCGCGGATTCATGGACCCGTTCATCCAGATGCTCACCGGGTCGGAGTTGCTCGCCGCATTTGGTGATGGCGAAAAGGCAGTAGTCGTCTACGACACCGAGACAGTGCTCGTCTCGAGTGCGCCCGCTGCCGAATGCGTCACGGTCAGAGGCGGCAAGATTGCCTACAGCCGGTTCATCTTTGACCGAGCACCCTTCGACGCCGCCCGCCGGCGTGCCAGCTGACGGACTTATCGCGCTCACCTGTACTCAGATTCTTCGCGCTGTACACGGCACCCACGCCGTGCACAGGGCGAACACCCCACGCTGCGTGGGATACCGACGAGCGAGCTGGATATCCGATGCGTGAGTAACGCCTGCATAGAGTGGATGGCAAGCGACGCGCAAGGGGGCAGATACACGGTGGCACACAAGGCGACCGCCCAGGACGTGGCTGATCTTGCTGGTGTGTCGCGAAGCGCCGTCTCGCTCGTCCTCAACGGTCGCGCGCAAGGGCACATCGCCCGCCACAAGCAGCAAGTGATCATCGAGGCAGCTCGACGGCTCAACTACACTCCCAATGCCGTGGCGCTCAGCCTGCGCAGCCGCCGGACCCGTACCATCGGCGTGCTGATCTGGCCCGGCGCGAGCGGATTCTCAGTGCCCATGCTGCATGCGACACTGGAAAGCGCGACGGCTGCGGGCTACCTGTTGATCTTCATGGATACGGCCAACGATCATGATCATCAGAATCGCGCGCTGGCCACGCTTCATGATCATCAAGTGGATGCGCTGCTGGTGATGGCGCCCGATCTGATCAGCTACTCGCCGGTCGAGGTGATGTCGACCATCCCAACGATCTTGGTCAATTGCGTCGATCCGAATGCGGGCCTGACAAGCATCGTTGCTGACGAGCACGGCGCCGGCTGCGCCGCAGCGCGCGTTCTCATCCAGAGTGGGCATACCAGCATTGGCGTTATCTCCGGGCCGAGCGATGCGATGCAGAGCCGGCTGCGTCTCGCCGGCATCGAACAGACCGCCGAAGCCGCCCAACATGTCGAGCTGTCGATCCAGAAGGCCGTCAATCGCGATATCAACGCCGGCTTCGCCGCGGCCCGTACGCTGCTGCAGGCCCAACCGCGTCCAACCGCCTTGATCTGCACCCATGAGCGGCTGGCCGTGGGTGCCGTCCTGGCCGCCGCGAATCTCGGAGTCCGAATTCCAGCTGACTTATCACTGGTCAGCCTGGACGACGGAGAGCACTTGGCTGCGCAACTCGTACCACGGCTAGCAACAATCGAACGACCTGATCGGGCGATGGCCGAGCAGGCGGTGACCATGACTCTGCAGCGCTTCGAGGACGAAACCGAACGATCAATTCAGCAGCTGACCTTCAGCTGCTCGCCGATACTTCGAGATTCGGTGGCACGTCCGCGGCGAAGGGCGAGTCGCGGACCATGCGGCCCAGCCGATATCCGGTGACGGCAGTCCCTTCCACAACCCACCTGCTGCCGTTGCCCGGATAGGCACGCGTGGTGTGGCTCGCGCCACGGTGAAAGACCTCGACCATGCTGCCATCGACGAGAATTCTCACCGGATCACTTGGCGTGCCCTCAGCGGCCGCGGCCAGCGCATCAACGCCGTCGTCCAGCAAGCGCAGCGCAACAGGCCCGCTGGCCACGAGCTCGAACGCAGGCGCCCGGAATGGCGTGTCTGCCCGCAACACCAGAGGTGCCCGGCGCAGCCTGGTGAGCTCGGTTGCCGGCCGGGTACCGAGAACCCGGTCGCGTACGTACAGCTCACGCGGAAAGGTCAGTACGCCTGCCCAACCTGCCTCCACTATCTGCGCGTCGCTGCGATCGAGTTCGCCAGCCCAGCCGACGAGCAGCGTTCGGTCAGGTTCGGCCAGCACCTGCGGCGCGTAGAACGCCGGACCATCGTCCAGCACGCCTCCCGAGGTCGCCTTGAACGACCATCCCGGTCCGCGTGCGACCAGATCGCCGAGGAGATAACGCACTCCGACCAGCGGGTTCGTGCCATCGGCCGCGCGATACAAGGAGATCAGCAGCACCCACTGACCGTCGATCCGCACTAGGTTCGGGCACTCCCAGATCTCGGCCGGGGCGATCTCACCAGCGATGGGGTCGTCGTTGGTGAGCAACGTCCCGAGCTCAGTCCATCGCCGGAGATCGTCACAGCCATACAGCTCCAACCGCGGGCTCCCCTCGGGCTGTCCCGCACCCTGCACGGCGTACCGATGCCCTTCGTGGTTGAAGATGAACGGATCCCGGACCTCGTCCAGCTCCGGAGTTGGCGCGATGCCCGCCACCGGCGTGGCGTCTTGCTGCCAATGAGTCAGTGATCGATCGGAGCGCGCCAGGGCTGCGACGGCGTTTCTGGCGTGGTCGGGGTTTGCCGTGTAGACCGCGGTGGGCACTCCCGAATCGTCGATCACGCAGCCGCTCCAACAGCCGGCTGCGTCGATCAGTCCCTGCCGTGGCGCGAGCGCGATGGGGTGCTCCTGCCAAGACAACAGATCGGTCGAGCTGACGTGACCCCAATGGATTGCGCTGTGCACCGGTGCTGCGGGGTTGTATTGGAAGAAGACGTGATAGCGCCCGTCAACGCGGCACAGACCGTTCGGATCGTTCATCCAACCCTGGGGCGGCCGGATGTGCAGCGCAGGGAAGCTGGGATCAGCCACGGAGCGAAAGTACCCCATGTAGCACTTCCAAGCGTCCGGTCGGCAATCGATACAGCGGCTGGTCAGAGCGCAATCGTTCCCGCTTGCTTGGGTAGGCTCTTGGCACGTGGTGAGTCCGCTGCAGGTGTTGGTGATCGGTTCAGGTGGACGCGAGCACGCGCTCAGCTTGGCGCTCAGTCGCGACCCGGCTGTGGTCGAATTGCACGCCGCACCAGGCAACCCCGGAACCGCCGCACTCGGCACGAATCATCGCATCGACCCGCTTGACGGTGACGCGGTTGCGAGCTTGGCCATCCGACTCGGAGTCAATCTGGTTGTCATCGGTCCGGAAGCCCCGCTAGTGGCGGGTGTCGCCGATGCCGTACGCGCAAGGGGTATCGCGTGCTTCGGCCCGTCTGCCGCCGCCGCGAAGCTGGAAGGCAGCAAGGCCTTTGCCAAGGAGGTGATGGCCGCCGCCGGTGTGCCCACCGCGCGTTCCCGAGATTGCGTGACTCGTGACCATGTTGATCAAGCGCTCGATCTCTTCGGGTCGCCCTATGTGGTCAAGGCCGATGGGCTGGCCGGCGGCAAGGGCGTCGTCGTGACGAGTGATCGGCGGGAGGCTGTTGATCATGCATTGCGCTGCGGCCGGGTGGTGATCGAGGAGTTTCTCGATGGCCCCGAGGTGAGCCTGTTCGGGATCACCGACGGCCGTACCGTACGCGCGCTTCAGCCGGCCCAGGACTTCAAGCGTGTCGGCGACGGAGATACCGGGCCGAACACCGGCGGCATGGGTGCGTATACCCCGTTGCCGTGGGCACCGGCTGATCTCGCCGAAGACGTCAGCCGCCGGGTACTGCAGCCGACCATCGATGAGATGGCGCGGCGCGGCACTCCTTTCAGTGGACTGCTGTACGCCGGCCTGGCAATGACCTCGGCCGGTGTCCGTGTGGTCGAGTTCAACGCCCGGTTCGGCGACCCCGAAACCCAGCCACTACTGGCGCGCCTCGTGACGCCGCTCGGCGGCCTGCTGTACGCCGCCGCCACCGGTGATCTTGCTGCGTATCCCGAGCTGGAATGGGGCAGTGGCGCCGCAGTAGGAGTGGTTCTCGCTGCAGCAGGCTATCCCGGAACCCCGACCACAGGTGGGTTGATCACTGGACTCGACGCGGCAATGCGGAACGGCAGCATGATCGTCCACGCCGGTACTGCTCGCGATTCGCAGGTAGGACTGATCAGCGCCGGCGGCCGGGTGCTCACCGTCGTCGGCCTCGGTGAGGATATCGACGAAGCCCGCAGTCGGGCGTATGAGTCAATCGCGGAGATCCGGCTCGACGGTGCTTTCTATCGCCACGACATTGCCGCGGGCTCCTTCTCTCGCCGCGACTATCGCGGCTGATGCCGATTTTCGCCGCGCTAGCGCGGCAGGCGCGGCACGGCTGGTGGTGAGCTGAGCGGTGCCGATCGGCAACGTCTTGGCCAACCGTTACGCCTCCTCGGTGATGCGGGAGATCTGGTCACCCGAGAACAAGATCATCTCTGAACGCCGGCTGTGGCTGGCAGTGCTCGCCGCACAACGTGATCTTGGTGTGGATTTCGGCGGCGATGATCCCGCAGTCGTGATCAAGGCGTACGAAGGGGTCGTCGGCCACGTCGATCTGCGGAGCATCGCTGAGCGGGAGAAGATCACCCGGCATGACGTCAAGGCGCGGATCGAGGAGTTCAATGCGCTTGCCGGCTTCGAGCAGGTGCACAAGGGAATGACCTCCCGCGACCTGACCGAGAATGTCGAGCAGCTGCAGATTGTGTCCGCTCTCAAGATCATCCGCGACCGGATCGTGGCCACCCTGGTACAGCTCGGGCAGCTGGCCGGCCAATACGCAGATCAGCCGATGGCTGGGCGTACGCACAACGTTCCGGCTCAAGTCACCACGCTCGGAAAGCGTTTCGCCACGGCGGCGAATGAGCTGCTGGTGGCATATCGACGAGTCGAGGAGTTGCTCGGCCGTTACCCACTCCGTGGCATCAAAGGCCCGGTGGGAACCAGCCAGGACATGCTCGATCTGCTGGGCGGGGAAGCCGGCAAGCTGGACGAGTTGGAGCGGCGAATTGCTGATCATCTGGGGTTTACGCAGCTGCTGGTCAGTACAGGCCAGGTGTATCCCCGCTCGCTCGACCTTGATGTTGTGACTGCCCTGGCCCAGGTGGCGGCGGCGCCTTCCAACCTGGCCACGTCCATCCGGCTGATGGCAGGACATGAGCTGGTGACCGAGGGCTTCCAACCCGGGCAGGTCGGCTCCAGTGCCATGCCACACAAGATGAACACGCGGTCCTGCGAGCGAGTCAACGGCCTGGCGGTGATCATCAGAGGCTACGTCTCGATGATCGGCGAGCTGGCAGGTGATCAATGGAATGAAGGCGACGTGTCGTGCTCGGTGGTCCGGCGGGTCGCGCTGCCCGACGCATTCTTCGCTCTCGACGGGCTGTTCGAGACTTTCCTCAGCGTGCTCGAGGATTTCGGAGCGTTCCCGGCTGTCATCGACGCTGAACTGCAGCGCTATCTGCCATTCCTCGCGACAACCAAGGTGCTGGTCGCCGCGATGCGGCACGGCGCTGGTCGAGAGACCGCGCATGAAGTGATCAAGGAGCACGCCATCGCTGTTGCTCTACAGATGCGCGAGACGGGTCGCAGCGACAACGACCTGCTTGATCGTTTGGCCGCGGACCCGCGGCTTGCGGTGAGTCGGGCCGAGCTCGATGCAGCGATTGCCGATCCGATCGAGCTGTCCGGCACCGCCGGCAGACAGGTAGCCGCGCTGGTCGCGGAGATCGAAAAGATCGCCTCTGCCTACCCAGCGGCGGCTGCGTACCGCCCTGCCCCCGTCCTGTAGCAAACATTGCAACTGTGCGCACGTACCTGCTGCTCGCGAAGGCAGAGTTCCGGCGGTACAGCACCTACCGGCTGGCAATATTCGCCGGCGTCGTGACCCAATCAGTCTTCGGGTTCATCAGGATCAGTGTCCTCTTCGCGGCGATCTCTACTGCTGGAGGGACCTTGGCGGGGTACGACCAGCGCACCGCGTCGACCTACGTCTGGCTCGGCCAGGCACTGCTGGCACCGATTGCGATCTTCGGCTGGATCGAGATCGCCGAGCGGGTCAGCAGCGGAGAGATCGCCGTCGACTTCGCCCGGCCGATCGACCTGCAACTGGCGTGGTGGGCTCGCGACCTGGGACGCGCCAGCTTCCAACTGCTGGCCCGCGGCCTCCCGCCCCTGCTCATCGGCGCTGTGACGATTGGACTCGCGCTGCCGCAATCCTGGACCGCCTACCCACTCGGCGTGATCAGCTTCTTCCTGGGCGTTTCGATCAGCTTCGTGGTGCGGTTCCTGATCAATCTGATCGCTTTCTGGACCCTCGATGTGCGCGGCTTCATCGGGCTCTACGTCGTCTTGGTCGGTCCGCTCTGCGGGCTTTTCGTTCCTGTCCACCTGTTTCCGGAATGGCTGCGGATCATCGCGTACGCCACGCCGTTTCCATCGATGCTGCAGACGCCTATCGACGTGCTTTCTGGCTGGGCGCTGGACCTTGCGGCCGTCGCGTTGGTCTGCAGCCAGCTTGCCTGGCTAGCGGTGCTCGTCGGCGTCGCTCGCCTGATGCAATGGCGGGCGGGACTTCGGCTGGTGGTGCAAGGTGGCTGAACCGTCTGGTTTCATTGCCTCGCTCGCCAAGCTCGCTCGGCGCGGATCGCGCCTGGGAGGCGATCCGGCCGTTCACGTGTACCGGACCGTCATCGGCTCGCGGATCCGCAGCCAGCTGGCCTACCGCACCAGTTTCTGGCTCAACGTCGTCACCTCGGTGGCCGTCGGCGTCGTCGAGTTCATCGAGCTCTACGTGATCTTGGCCAATGTTCCGGTCTTCGGCGGGCTGAACCTGCCGCAGGCTGCACTGGTTTTCGCTCTTGCCAACGCAGGGTTTGCGCTCGCGGACCTTGTCTTTGGCCAGCTGGACACGATGCCGACGTACCTACGCCTGGGTCGCCTGGAGGTGATGCTCGTCCGACCGATGCCGCTCATCCTGCAGCTGATCACGTCGGACTTCCAGCTGCGCCGGCTGGGCCGGGTCGCGATCAGCGTGGTGATCATCATTGTCGTGCTGCCTGCTCTGCATTTGGACTACACGCCGGCAACGACCTACCTGCTAGTGATCACGCCATTCGTCGGCGCCGCCATCTACGCAGCGTTCTTCGCGACCGCAGGGGGTCTGCAGTTCTTCCTGATCGACGGTGCCGAGTTCACGTCGTCGTTTGTTTACGGAGGCAGCTACGCGGGCCAGCTGCCCGGCAGCGTCTTGATCACACCGATTCGGGTGCTCTTCACGTTTGTCTTTCCGGCCACCGTCACCGCGTATCTGCCGGCGCTGTTGATCATGGGGCTAGAGGGGCCGGAGTTCCTGCCGGCGTGGCTCGGCTGGTTCGCTCCACTGTTCGCGGGTTGGGCGTGGCTGCTGGCTTGGCTCGCGTGGCGGGCCGGGATGCGCCGGTTCACCGGGGCTGGTGGCTGATGTGAGTCGCGAACCGATCATTGCGCTCGAGAACCTGCACCGAACCTTCACCGTGCGGCAGAGGATCGGGCGGGTGCGCCGGCAGACCAGGGTCGTGCACGCCGTCGACGGAATCACCGCGTCGATCCTGGCTGGGGAAGCGGTCGGCTACATCGGGGCCAACGGCGCCGGTAAGTCCACCACCATCAAGATGCTGACGGGAATCCTCGTTCCGACCAGTGGGCGAGTACGTACCTGCGACTACAACCCGGTCCCGCAGCGGCGCTTGCTCGCTCGGGAGATCGGGGTGGTGTTTGGGCAGCGCAGCCAGCTGTGGTGGGACCTCCCCCTGCGCGACTCGTTCCGCATCCTGGGCGCGATCCATCGAATGCCGACCACGGAAGCCGCGACCAGAACCGAGGAGCTGGTGGAGCGCCTGGGCCTTGCCCACTTGCTGGACGTCCCCGTACGCCAGCTTTCCCTTGGCGAACGGATGCGTGGTGAGGTGGCCGCGGCCCTGATCCATCGCCCGCGGCTGCTTGTCCTCGATGAGCCAACCATCGGACTGGACATGATCAGCAAGGAGCGGTTGCGTCACTTTCTCCTTGCTGAGCGCGCAGAGTTTGGCACCACGTTGTTGCTGACCACGCACGACATGGGCGACATCGAGCGGCTCTGCGAGCGAGTGCTCGTGGTCGACCGTGGCCGCCTGGCCTTCGACGGGACGCTGTCGAGCCTGGCTGCGCGGGTGGCGCTGCAGCGCGTGCTCGTCGTCGACCTGCCGGAGCCGGGTCCCGACCTCCGTGTCGCTGCCGCAACCCATATCGGCAGCGAGCTCGAGGGCCAACGACAACGCCTTGCGTTCAGCCCGCAGCAGACGACCGCCGCCCGAGTCCTGGCGGAGGTAACCGCGATGACTGAGGTCATCGACCTGACGCTGGAAGAGCCGGCGATCGAGGACATCGTGCGTACGTTGTACGGCGCGCCCTGAGCCGGAGGAGGCCGACATATCACAAGGCCCCTTAGTCGGAGCGACTAAGGGGCCTTGTGGCGAAGGGGATCAGGCGACGGTTGCGGTCTCGTCCGGCATCAGCAGCCAGGCGGCGAGATAAATCAAGATCTGCGGTCCGGGGAGGAAAAGGCTCGCAACAAAGGCGATGCGCACGATGGCGGGATCGATGTTGAAGTGGCGGGCGATTCCTGAGCACACGCCCGCGATGATCCGGCTGTCACGAGGGCGGTAGAGGGTCATGTCGAGTTGTCCTTCCTGGACGTCGAAGAGATTTGCAATATCTCCACTCTGAGGCATCAATTCGCCTAAACTGCTCGATTGCTGGCTCGATCGGGGTCGGCGTCAGGGCCCAAAACGTAACTTCCCTGAGGGAGCTGACTGCGCTGCAATCAAACCTTGACCTAAGACACAGTGCTGCCGTCGCCCGGCACGTGATGGTGACTGAGAGACTCTCCCGGTGGATCGCCCCCGTCGCGCGCTAGTGGAAGAGCCCGACGACGTCGAGTCGTACGTAGCACGACGATCGCGCGGGTTCACTCCGGCTGATGACGGCGACCACTTGGCAACGCGCCCAGCGCGTGCCGCTCGAGCTCTCGATCCACCTGTCATCACCCACCCGAGTCCAGAATCTGATCAGCTGGGATTCTCCGATCCAGTGCTGCGGCCGCGTCGAGCCCTGCTCCCGGAAACCGCACGTCCGGAACCCCCACGCCCGGAACCCTTGCTCCCAGACCCGATCAGGAGAAGACGACCGCGGCCGAGGCAGGGATTGGCCGGCGCGCCATGGATCCTTTGCCAAGCCGATACGCCGAGCCTGCTGTGCGGCTGGAGCCCGCCGCGCCCGCGGCACCGACACCATCCGTGACAAGCCCGCAGCCGCGACGCAGTGCGCCCTTACCGAGTTTTGAGCCGGTAATTGAGCGTGCGCCGGCCAATGGCCATGGGACGTCGCCCGACAATCCGAGTCCGGCACGGCCGCAGCCGCCCCAGCCACCAGCACCAGTCGCGCCACCGCGCGTATCGATGCCATCACCCGTGCCGACGGCCCCGCTAGTGTCGCCGCGGCTCACGCCGGCCTCAGCGAACGTACCTCCGCCGCCCATCTCTGGAGCGGCGACTCAAGCGGCGACTGCGTCCCCGCCCCTGCGTCAAGCGGCGAGCGTGATCCCGCCCGTGTCCGCGGTCACTCCGACATCATCATCCGTGCCGACGCCTGCTCCCGCGTCATGGCGGGTCCCGACGCCACGGCCAACATCGCAGCCGGCACCCGTACCAGTGCCGACGCCAACGGCTTACGTGCCCCTACGGCCAGCGCCTCCGCAATCGACGCCGCGACGAGCTTCGCGCGCCGCTCAGCCGAGCGCCCGTTCGGCGCCGTCGCAACCGCAGCCCGCTGCCGCCCGCCGCGACAGCACAAGGGCCGCCGTACGCCGTGGCACGCCCTCACGTTGGGTCGTTGATCATGAAGTGCCGCCGATCATCGTCGAGAGGTTGATCAAGAGCTACAACGGCGTCCTTGCCGTGCACAACCTGAGCTTCGTCGTCGAGCCTGGCCGCGTGACCGGCTTCCTGGGTCCCAATGGCGCCGGGAAGACGACCACCATGCGGATCCTGGTCGGCCTGGCTACGCCGACGACGGGTACGGCAACCTTTGGCGAACTTGCCTACGCCGACCTGTCGCATCCGCAACAAACTGTCGGATGCGTCCTGGACGCGAGCTTCCACCCGGCGAGGACTGGGCGCAATCACCTCCGTGTGCTCGCACCCACGGCCGGTGCCAGTGATCGCCGGGTCGACAAGCTGCTCGGACAGGTTGGCCTGGGCAAGGTGGCCCGCCAGCCGGTCGGGGAATACTCCACCGGCATGCGGCAGCGCTTGGCGCTGGCTGCCGCGATGCTCGGAAATCCCGATTATCTGATCTTGGATGAACCGGCGAACGGCCTGGACCCCGAAGGCATGCGGTGGCTTCGCGGCTTCCTGCGCGAATTCGCCGCGACCGGTCGAGCGGTCTTGATCTCCTCACATCAGCTGAACGAGATCGAGGCCACCGCGGATGACATCGTCGTGATCAACAAGGGCCGGCTGCTGGCGCAGCTGCCGATGTCCGAGCTGAACCGCGGCGACGGCACCACGCGTGCGCGCGTCTCGGACATGCGGGCGGCTGTCCATGCTTTAGCGGTCATCGGTGCCGATGTACAAACCGCCGCCGACGAGCGTGGCGCCTACCTGCGCATTCAAAGCCCCGATGTGAGTCGGATCGGCGCAGTCCTTTTCAACTCCGGCATTGTGGTCGATGAACTGATCACCGAAAGGCGCGATCTCGAGCAGGAGTTCTTCTCCATGCTCGAGGGTTCCAGATGAGTGGTGCGCTGCGCGCAGAACTACGCAGGATCAGCACCACCAAGCTGTGGTGGATCACTCTGATCTGCATTTTCGTGCTCAGCGCCGGTTATGCGGCGCTGCCGGCTTCCGTCGCGCTACTGCAAAGCAGGGCAGGAGTTGCGAGTTCGCCGTTTGCCGATCCAGGCATCATTCGCAGCGTCTACAACGGCGGGAACGTACTGTCAAGGATCCTCGCCATGGTGGTGGGCATCGTCGCAATCGGCAGCGAATACCGGTACGGCACGGTTGCTTCGAGTTATCTGGCCACGCCACGCCGTGGCCGCATGTTGCTCGGCAAAGCCGGAGCGCTGTTGATCTTTGGCGTGATCTACGGAATCACGAGCGTGGCCGCGGGAATAGCGGTGGCGGTTCCTTTTGTGTCGGCAAGCAACGGCTCGCTGCTGCTTGATCAGCCTGAAATCTGGCGCTCGATCATTCTCGGAGTGTGCTCGATCGCACTCTGGACGATGATCGGGATGGGCATCGGTATCTTGATCAAGAGCATGTCGGTCGCCCTCGTGGTTGGTGTTCTCCTCGGTTTCCTGGTCGAGCCGATCATTTCGGTGGTGTTCTTCCTGAACAGGTGGGATCAGCTCCTCAATTTGATGCCGAGTGGAGCGACCAACGCGATGCTGGAGATCACCTCTCCGGTACTGTTCGCCGCGCGCCATCCGACGCCCTGGTGGCTCGCCGGCATGATTCTTGCAACGTGGTGCCTGCTGCCCGCGATCGCTGGAATGCTGTCTGCCGTACGCCGGGACGTTGCCTAGTCGACCTGAGCCCACTTCGCATTGCCTGTGCCCAGCTCGGGTTAGACTCCGCGGCATGGCTCGAGTGGTTGTCGACGTTATGCCGAAGCCGGAGATCCTGGACCCGCAGGGTAAGGCTGTCACCGGGGCGCTGGCCCGGCTGGGCTTCTCCGGCATGTCCGTACGCCAAGGCAAGCGCTTCGAGCTCGAGCTCGACGGCGAGGTTACCGAGGAACGGCTGGCCGAGGTGCGGCGAGCCGCTGAGACGTTGCTGGCCAACACCGTCATCGAGACCTTCGACGTACGAGTCGAGGAAGCTCCGGAGTCTGCAGCAGACGACGGGGCCGACCGGGCCGGCGAAGCCGAGGCCGAACGGGCCGAGGAAACCGAGGCCGCAGCTGACGACAAAGTCAAAAGCAGCGACGAAGCCCAGATCTTTGACGAGGCCCAGGTCATCGAGGCGGAGACCACCGATGAGGCCAGGCCCGTAGCCGAGGCCGAGGCCATCGACAAGGTGCAGCCTGTCGACACGGCGGAGCCGAGCGCCAAGGCGGAGCCGAGCGGCAAGGCCGGGGACTCTGACGAAGTCGTGATTACCGACGTGGCAAAGCAGACCGAGGCTGGGCCGAAGGAGGCTGGGTCGACGGAGGCTGGGCCCGCTGGCGAGGCGGACGCTGCCGACGAGGCCCAGCCCGCTGGAGATGAAGCCAAGTCTGCCGAGAAGGCCGAGCGGGACGGTCATGCCCAGCCGGCGGGCGAGGCCAGGGCCGCCGGTGATGCCGAGCTGGCCAAACAGGCGGGCTGATGGGCCCGAAGGTCGGCGTTGTCACATTTCCTGGTTCGCTTGACGACCAGGACGCATTGCGGGCTATCCGGCAGTGCGGTGGCGAGCCAGTGTCGCTGTGGCACGGGAACGACACCCTTGACGGCGTACAGGCCGTGATCTTGCCGGGCGGATTCTCCTACGGTGACTATCTGCGCTGTGGTGCGATTTCCCGGTTCGCCCCGGTGATGGGCGAGGTGATCCAGGCTGCCGAGGCGGGAATGCCAGTGCTCGGCATCTGCAACGGCTTCCAGATCCTCTGCGAGGCACACCTGCTCCCCGGTGCGCTGATCCGCAATGACGTGCGCGTCTTCGTCTGCAAAGACCAAGATCTTCGGGTCGAGTCGGTCGATACCACGTGGACATCCGGCTTCACCGCGGGCCAGGTCATCAAGCTCGTACTGAAGAATGGTGAAGGCGGCTACGTTGCCGACGAGGAGACGCTGCGCCGCTTGGAGGGCGAGGGGCAGGTGATCTTCCGTTACGTCAACGGCAACCCAAACGGCTCCTTCCATGACATCGCCGGTATCTGCAATGCGCGCGGGAATGTGGTCGGCCTGATGCCACACCCCGAGCACAACGTCGACTCGCTGACAGGGCCAACCAGAGACGGTCGTCCATTTTTCAGCAGCGTGTTCAGCTTCCTCGCTTCCAAGGTCTAGTGCCACAGAGAGTTACGTCGGGACCGCACGCATCCGGCGTCCGGCATTCTCCACGGCGTCACCCCGTTGGCGGGCGAGTGCCGGACGAGCCGAAGAAGTCCGTCGCTCTTCGAGGCAGGCGATGGATACTCCTGCTAATTGCGTTGGGTGCGGTATTCGTCGGGCTCCGGGGGATACACGCGTTGGCCGACCAGCCGGAGGAGTCGGCGATCTTCACGGATCGGGTGGTGGTCGTAGGCGTGACGGGACGCCCCGAACTGACGGCTACGGATCGTGCGGTACTCGGCTCGCACCTCGGTGATGCGCAGGCCGGAGCGATGTCCATCCGCCCGCGCTATGTCGGGGACTGCGCTGCGGCCGGATGGACGACGCTGGGAGCCGGCCGGAGGGCGGCGGTTGGCGGTCTGTGCGCTCCGGAGGTCCAGGACGGGAAGGTGACCGACTGGCCCGCGCGCCAGGCGGCCGCGGCCGCGCGCCGCGGTGACGCGCAATTGGGCACGCTGTCGGGTTCGGTCAAGGGATGTGTTGCCGCGGTCGGTCCGGGTGCGGCGCTCGCGGCGGCGAAGCCGGACGGTTCTGTCACCGGCTATCAGTCGCCGGAGGAGTTCGTTGCGACTGGGATGAAGACAACCTGCCCGATCACGATCGTGGACGCGGGGCCGCTTTCCGACCAGATCATCACCCAGCTTGCGAACCGGAAAGACATCACCCTGATCGTGACCGGTGTCGGACCGAATCCCGGCTCCGACGACCCCAGCTTGCAAGTCGCCTACCGGCTCGGGACGACACTGCCTGGCTGGCTGACCTCGGCAAGCACCCGGCGCGATGGGATCGTGACGCTGCCGGATCTCACCCGGACCTTGATCGAGTTCGGCGGTCCGACTTCGTCATCGGTGGCGGTTGATGGTTCGCCGTTCGCGGTCTACGACACGAACCTCACCGTCGAGGGCATCGACGCCAAGCTCTCCTCCATCGCCGCGCTCTCCGACGCCGCGCCGATCGGCTATCTCGCACTCGGCCTGGCGGGTGCCGTGATGATCGTGATCATGGTGCTCTGGGTGGTGCGGGGCAAGTTCGAGTTGCCCAAACTGATCTTGACTCTTGGTGGAGTACTCGCCGCGGCCATGATGCTCACCGGCGCCGTGCCCTGGCAGTACAGTGATTCGCCGGCGTTGTTTCTCAGCGTCCTGGTGGCCCTCTGGCTGGTGATCTTGACACCGCTGGCGCTCCTGGTCGGGCGGCTGGCCGGCGTCCCCAATATCATCGCCGCGACGGCAATCACCGTTGCCGCATTCACCGTCGACGCGGCACTAGGCGCGGTCATGCAGCCAGGCTCGATGCTCAACTCACGCCCGATCTACGGCCTGCGCTGGTACGGATTCGGAAATGTCACCTTCGCCGCGTACGCCAGCGCCGGGCTACTTCTCGCGGGCTACGTCGGCCATCGTTGCCTTGCTGCCGGTCGGCGCGGGGCCGCCGTCGCGGCGGCCGGTGCGATCGGCATTGGCATCGTGATCTGTGAAGGCTGGCCCTCGATGGGCAGTGACTTCGGTGGCGTCGTCGCGCTCACGCCGGCAGTGCTATGGCTTGTGCTCGCACTGTCAGGAGTCAGGATGACGTGGCCGAAGGTGCTGGCGATCGGCGGCTCGGCGGTGCTGGCGATTGCTGTGATCTCAGTCCTTGACTGGCGCCGCGGACCGGATCGGCGTACTCACCTGGGCAATTTCGTGCAGCGAATCCTCGACGGCGACGCCTTGGACGTCATCAGCCGCAAGGCGGTCGCCTCCGCCGAGACGATTGTGTCCAGTGTTGGCATTGGGTCGCTGCTGATCGGTGTCGTGCTGTGGATGGTCATCTTCGCCTACGTGGTGCCGCGAATTTCGCCTGACTTCAGCACGCTGCGTAGCACTCTCATCGCCGTGCTCATGGTCGCCATCTTGGGCACCGTGCTGAACGACGGCGGGATCTTTGTCTGGCTGACGGCGACGGCGCAGATCACGGTGGCGATGGGCTGGTACTTCTTCGACTGGGCCGAACGCAACGATTGGACTCCCAGCACTGCACTGGCCGCGCACCGGTAGCGTTGCGGCCGTGGCAGACACCGTCAGCGACGCGATTGAAACCCCGGACCAGGCACAGCCGTGGGCTGCGCTGGGGCTCAAGGACGGCGAATACGCCCGGATCAAAGAGGTTCTTGGCCGCCGGCCAACCTCGTCGGAGCTTGCCATGTATTCGGTCATGTGGTCCGAGCACTGCTCCTACAAGTCGTCCAAGGTGCATCTGTGGAAGTTCGCCGAACTGCCGCCGGAGACTCCCGTTGGCAAGTTGCTCGCGGGTATCGGGGAGAACGCCGGTGTGATCGATATCGGGCAGGGTTACGCCGTCACGTTCAAGATCGAGTCGCACAACCATCCCAGCTATGTCGAGCCTTACCAGGGCGCTGCTACGGGCATCGGCGGCATCGTCCGCGACATCTTGGCCATGGGCGCTCGTCCGATCGGGGTCATGGATTCATTGCGCTTCGGGCCGCTGGATGAGCCGGACACGGCGCGGGTGCTGCCCGGTGTAGTCGCGGGGATCGGCGGATACGGCAACTGTCTCGGCCTGCCCAACATCGGCGGTGAGGTGGTCTTCGATCGCACCTATCTCGGCAACCCGCTGGTCAACGCTTTGTGTGTCGGGGTGTTGCGCCACGAAGACTTGCATCTGGCCAAGGCTACGGGTGCCGGCAACAAGGTGATCTTGTACGGCGCCGCCACCGGTGGTGACGGGATCGGCGGAGTCAGCGTGCTTGCATCGGAAACGTTCGATGACACCTCAGAGATCAGCGTTGACAGTGCCGGAGCGCCCACTTCGACCAACTCGCGGCGCAAGCCGGCGACCAAACGGCCCAGCGTTCAGGTCGGCGATCCCTTCATGGAGAAGCTGCTCATCGAGTGCACCCTGGAGATCTTCGCCGCCGGGCTGATCACCGGTATTCAAGATCTCGGTGGCGCCGGATTGTCGTGTGCGACCTCGGAGCTGGCCAGTGCCGGTGACGGCGGCATGCACATCGATCTTGATCTGGTGCCCCTTCGAGATCCGACGCTGAGCCCGGAAGAGATCTTGATGAGCGAGTCCCAGGAACGCATGATGGCGATCGTCGAGCCCGACAATGTCGAGGCTTTCATGGCGATCTGTGGTAAGTGGGACGTGCTGGCAACCGTGATCGGCGAAGTGACCGCCGGGAAGCGCCTGGTGATCGACTGGCACGGTGGGACCGTGGTGGACGTACCGCCGCGTACGGTCGCTCACGGGGGACCTGTTTACGAACGTCCATTCGAGCGGCCAGACTGGCAAGATCACGTCCTGGCCAACGGAGTCGATCACCTGCCGCGACCCACCAGTGGAGACGAGCTCGCTGACACGTTGCTCCGCATGGTCGCCGCACCCAATCTCTGCGACAAGTCATGGGTCACCGACCAGTACGACCGCTACGTCCGCGGCAACTCCGTACTGGCACAACCCGACGATGCCGGCATGCTGCGCATCGACGCGGACTCTGGCCTCGGCGTCGCGCTGGCCACCGACTGCAATTCCCGGTATGCCCTGCTCGATCCCTACGCGGGCGCGCAATTGGCTTTGGCAGAGGCGTATCGCAACGTTGCAACCGCGGGAGCCGTACCGCTGGCGATCACCGACTGTCTCAACTTCGGTTCCCCGGAAGACCCGGCGATCATGTGGCAGTTCAGCGAGGCGGTGCGCGGACTTGTGGACGGCTGTCGCGTGCTCGGGACGCCGGTAACCGGGGGGAACGTCAGCTTCTACAACCAGACCGGCAGTACGCCGATCTTGCCGACGCCGGTGGTCGGTGTCCTCGGCCTCATGGACGATGTGACGCGTCGCACACCGAGTGGCTTCCGAGAAGCCGGGCAGGCGATCTATCTGCTCGGCGAAGTCCGTGATGAGTTGGGCGGTTCGGCTTGGGCTGACGTCATACATGATCATCTTGGCGGCCGCCCGCCCGCAGTTGATCTTGCTCAGGAGAAGGCGCTCGCCGAGGTCCTGATCAGAGGGAGCCGTCGCGCCTTGCTCGCCAGCGCTCACGACCTTGCCGAGGGCGGCCTGGCGCTGGCGGTCGTGGAATCAGCCCTTCGGCACGGCCTCGGCGTACGCATCGAGCTGCCGTCCGAGGCTGATCCATTTGTTTGGCTGTTCTCCGAGAGCGCTGGTCGCGCATTGGTCTCGGTGAAGGACGGCGGCGATGACGATCTGGCTTCTCTGTGCCACGCGAATGGGGTCCCGTTGACAAAGCTGGGTGAAGTCACGCCCGATGAGAACGCAGCGATTGAGGTTGTCGACCAGTTCACGATGCCGCTCGCGCGCATCCGCGAAGCGTGGCACGGCAGCATTCCCGTCGTCATGGCTGCGCACTAGGTCACGAAAGCAATTGATCAGATGTCTCTCCGCGATCAAGTTCACGCTCAGCTTCCTGGGGTCCTCGCCGATCTGAAGGATCTGGTTGCCATCGAGTCGGTGAGCGCCGACCCGTCACGGGCGGCGGAGGTGGAGCGCAGCGCCGAGCGCGTCGAGCAACTGCTCGTCGATGCCGGGTGCCCAGACGTTCGCTTGATCCGCGCGAGTGGTGGGGCCCCGGCTGTCGTCGGCCGGTTTCCGGCACCAGAGGGCATGCCGACCGTATGCCTCTACGCCCACCACGACGTCCAGCCCGAAGGAAATAGCGCTGACTGGCGCACACCGCCGTTCGTGGCCACCGAGGTCGAGGGGCGGCTCTACGGCCGCGGGGTAAGCGATGACAAGGGGGGTTTCGCGGTTCATGTGGCCGCCCTGCGGGCGTTCGCCGGTCGTCCGCCCGTGGGTGTCACCGTGCTGGTCGAGGGGGACGAAGAGATCGGGTCTCCGACTCTGGCGCAGCTCCTCGAGCAACACCATGCCGACCTCGCAGCCGACGTTTTCGTCATTGCCGACTCCACCAATTGGGCAGCCGAACAACCCGCATTCACCACCTCGCTTCGTGGACTCGCGGGCTGCACGGTCGAGGTCCGCACTCTGGACCACGGCTTGCATTCGGGGGTCTATGGCGGGGCCCTGCCGGATGCGCTGACCGCGCTCTGCCGGCTCCTCGCAACGCTGCATGACGACCAGGGAAATGTGGCGATCGACGGACTGGTGACTGCGCCTGCTCCGGCACTGGAGTATCCGCCGGAACGGCTACGGACCGAATCCGGGATCCTGCATGGCGTCGATTGGATCGGCAGCGGATCGCTCGCTGAACGGATGTGGTGCAAACCGGCCGTCTCGGTGATCGCCCTTGATGCCACGCCGGTCGACAAGGCCTCGAACACTTTGATCCCGGTGGCCCGGGCCAAGATCAGCGCCCGGCTTGCGCCGGGCGATGATGCCAACGCGGCGTTGGCCGTACTGATCAGGCATCTTCATGATCATGCGCCGTGGGGAGCTCAGGTGACGGTGTCGGCCACCGAGACGGGTGAGCCGTCGACGATCGATTTCACCGGCCCCTACGCTGAGGCGGCGCAGACTGCGTTCGCTCAAGCCTGGGGCGTCGAGCCGGTGTTTATCGGACAAGGCGGAACAATCCCGATGGTTGCCGATTTCGGCAAGGCGTTCCCGAACGCGACGATCTTGGTCACCGGCGTCGCGGATCCAGACTCGCGTGCCCACGGCACCAACGAGTCACTCCATCTGGGCGACTTCGCCGCCGCCTGCGTGGCCGAGACGCTCATGCTGGAAGCGTTCTCCCGCGTCGGCCTGGGTGGTTGATCAGATTTTCTGCTGGCGCAGCCATCTGAGGCTGTCGATCGTCGTCGTGGTCGGGATGTATTCGAGGGAGACATAGCCGGCGTAGCCGCTGGCCTGGATCGTGTTGAGATAGCGATCGAGGTCAAGAGTGCCGGTGCCCGGCTCACCGCGTCCGGGGTGGTCGGCCAGCTGTACGTGAGCGATCCGGTTTGGGTACGCGGCGAGCGCGGCGTCAATATCGTCGCCGTTGTTGGCGAGATGAAACAGGTCACAGAGGAAGCCCACGTTCGGCGCGTCGAGGCGGTCGAGGACAGCGATAACGTCGCCGGCCGTTCGTAGCGGATACGGTTTGGGACCGCTGACCGGTTCGACCAAGACTTTTGCGTCGATCGCCGCGAGAGCCTTCGCGGCGAGGGTCAGATTCTCCGTGGCAAGATCATCTTGCTGCTCCGGCGCCGCATCTTCCACCCGATTGCCGTAGAGCGCATTGAAGCAGGGCACGCCGAGCGCCTCACCAATGCCTACGGTGACATCAATGTTGTCGCGGAACTCCGAGGACCGCGCAGGAATGGATAGCACTCCGCAGTCAGCGCCTGCAAGATCGCCGGCAAAGAAGTTCAGGCCGATCAGCTGGACGCCGGCGTCGCGTACGGCTGCGATGAATGTGTCGATGTCGACATCTCGTGGCACTGGATCGGCCGGCCACGGCCACCAGAACTCGATTGCATCGAATCCCGCCGCCCGAGCCGCCGCCGGCCGCTGCAGCAGCTCCACCTCTGTGAATAGCAGCGAACAGTTGGCGGCGTATGGCAACAGGTGGCCCATGTGCTCATTAAATCCGGTTGTTCATCTTGTTGGCGCCGCGTGACAGATGGGAGCATCAAGGCGTGGCAGTACATACTGATCTTCCTCAGACCATCGCCTACCCGTCGCCAGGAGCACGTCCCCGCCGAGGAATGGAAACCATCCAGCCCCATGTCATTGTGCTGTTCGGGGCCACTGGTGACCTTTCGCGCCGCAAACTGCTTCCCGGCTTGGCCCACCTCGCGCTGTCGGCGCTCGCGCCCGACATCCAAGTGATCGGGACGTCGCTAGAGGATTTGACCGAGGATGAGTTCCGCAACTTCGCCAAAGAGGCGGTGAAGGAATTCAGCCACCATCAGCTGACGGATGAGCACTGGAACTCCTTCGCCGAGCGGCTCACCTACATACCGCAGTCGGCTGGGCCAAAGGGCTTGAGCAAGCTGGTTCGGGTTGCTGAGGAGAAGCTCGGCGGAGTCGTCGGGCGCTTGCACTATATGAGCGTGCCCCCCGCAGCTGCACCGAAGGTCATCAACACCCTCCGCGAGGCGAACCTCGTGGAACGCTCTCGGGTGGTCATGGAGAAGCCGTTCGGCACTGATCTGCAAAGTGCCATCACCTTGAATGATCAGGTGCATGAGACGTTCCGCGAGCGGCAGGTCTTCCGGATCGACCACTTTCTGGGCAAGGAAGCGGCGCTGAACATCCTTGCGTTCCGCTTCGCCAACGGGTTGTTCGAGCCGATCTGGAACCGGAACTTCATCGACCACGTCCAGATCGACATCCCCGAGACGTTGGGCCTGGACAAGCGCGCGAGTTTCTACGAGGTGACCGGCGCCTATAAGGACATGGTCGTCACGCACCTCTTCCAGGTGCTTGCATTTGTGGCGATGGAACCGCCGACTGCACTAGAACCACGGGCAATTAGTGAGGAAAAGAATAAAGTCTTTCGCTCCATGTTGCCGCTCGATCCGCGTGATGTGGTACGTGGTCAATACAGCGGCTATCGGGAGGAAGAAGGGGTCGCTCGAGATTCCGACACAGAAACTTTCATTGCTTTGAAATGCGGTATCGACAACTGGCGTTGGGCCGGGGTACCTTTCTACTGCCGGACCGGCAAGCGGATGGCCGAGGGCCTGCGGATCATCTCGATTGCCTTCAAAGAGGCACCGAAGAGTATGTTCCCCACAGGATCGGGGGTCGGCTCGTCCGGTCCGGACCATCTTACTTTTGATCTTGCTGACGAGGCCAAAGTCTCCCTCTCGTTCTACGGCAAGCGACCCGGACCAGGCATGAAGCTCGACAAGTTGAGCATGCAGTTCTCAACGCAGGAGACGGACCGGGTTGGCGAGATCCTCGAGGCGTACGAGCGGCTGATCTTGGATGCCATGCGCGATGACCACACGCTTTTCACCACTGCGGAGGGCATCGAAAGCCTGTGGGAGCGCTCCGAGCCACTCCTGCAGGATCCCCCTCCGGTGCGGCCGTACGGGCAAGGCTCATGGGGGCCGAATTCCATTCATCAGCTCGTCGCGCCGCACGCGTGGCGGCTGCCGTTCGAACGAGCCTGGCGCGCGGCAAGGAAGTAGCCCTGGTCCGCTTCGAGTAGCTATTTGCTGGCAACTTGCTAGCATTGTGCAACATGAGGACGCTCTATCTGCGCAATGTGCCTGACGATGTGGTCGAGCGTCTGGAGCGAATGGCCAAGCAGGCGGGGACTTCGGTCAATTCGGTAGCGATTCGGGAGCTCGCCGAGGCGTCCCGCCGCATCGACAATGCGGCGTTGCTCGAGAGCTTGCCGGACTACAACGTGCCCATGAGTGAGATCCTCGAGGACCTCGATCGTGCCCGGGCCGAGCGGTGCTAGTCGCCGACGCCTCAGCAGTGATTGGCGCCTTGCTCAATGCGCGGGCGCGGGGTGTCCTGGCCGGCGATCTTCAGCTGCACGCGCCACATCTGATGGATTCTGAGATCGCAAGCGCGATTCGCCGCAGGGTGCGTGGTGGAAAGTTGGACAGCCGTGCGGGCTGGCAGCTTCTCGAGCGGTATCGTCGCCTCGGCATTACGCGCCACAGCACCTTTCCCATGTTCGAGAGGATGTGGGAGTTGCGGGACAACCTCAGCGCATATGACGCGGCGTACGTGGCCCTGGCTGAAGCCTTGGGCTGCACGCTACTGACTGGCGACGCGCGGATCAGTGGGGCCCCGGGCTTGCGATGCCCTGTGACTGTGGTACCCGGCTGATCGAATCTTGGCACCTTTAAATGTTTGTGGAATAGCAGATGTCAAGGGATAAAAAACCCGAGTTTTGGATTATTTCTCATAAGTCGTGCGGTCGTATTGGATAGCAATCGGTTGCGCTCCCAAAAGGTGAATCGATCAGCGAGATATCGCCGGCCGGAAATCGACAGGTTGTGGCTTCGACGGGCTCAGCCCGCATTTTCGATACGCTCTGGCGCCGCTTGGTAATCCCCATCGCGCGGCGGACTTCGCATGGCTCAGCCCGCGGGTAAGCCCGTGCTAGCGGTGCTTGTGCCGCTGTCCTGTGTTACCAGATCGGCTGCCAGCGCCCTCGCTTCGTCTTCGCCCAAGCGGCCGTCGGCAATCGCCACCGTGAAGCGGCGGCGGAGTGCTGCGCCCGGAGCAATGAGCACAGGTTGATCCCAGGCGAGGGCGGAGCCCAATCCGGGGTAACCACGTACCCGGACGAACCAGGGCTCCCCAGCTTCGGCCGCGTCTGGCGCCGCGATGATGATTGTCGCCGGACCACTGACTCCCGGTCCCGCCTCGAAATCGGCCGACCAGGCCACCCATGGCGCCACGCTGCCGTGAACTTCTTCCTCGCCCCGAGCCTGAGCGGTGAACACCTCCACCTTCTCGCAGGCGGGGAACCGCCAGAAGAAGCCTCCATAGCCACCGCCAATGCGACCCTTGCTGCCAGGCGAGTTGAGCGTTGCGCCGGCATCGGCGCGGAGAGTGGTGTCGAAGCTGAGCCGCCAGGCCTGCTCATTGATGGCTGCCCAGCTGATCAACCGATGCTCGCGAAGCTGGACCGATCCGTCGTGGCCGATCCACTGCAGCTCGTGAGCCAAGGCGTCGTCATCTGGCTCCGGCGGCTCACCGGTGATCACGCCATGATTGTCGAGCAGCACATAGCCCTGCCCGTGGACATAAGTCCCACCGCCCCAGAAGTGGGTGCCGTTCACATCCGGTATTGCCATGCCCACTCCGCTGTGCCAGTCGTGGTCGGCGGGATGGTTCGCGGTCAGGACTACCCCGCTCAGCGTACGCACGGGGTGCAGAACTGGACGCGGACTGGAGGTCGGAATGGTGCCTTGCCCGTCGCGATAGAGCGCGACATCAGCCCCAGCAATGTTGGCTCGAGCGATTACTCGGTCCTTCTTGGGGTGGGCCCAGGGCACGCCGAGCTCGACGAATGTCTGCCCACTCAATGCGGTTTGCCAGAGCCAGTGCTCGACATCGTCGACGATCGCGCGCCGATCCTCACCTTCGCCGTCCCATTGAATGGCACGGGGGTCGATCCTGACAGGCTCATTGGCGACCGCGACCGCGTCCAGTACGCGCATGAATGCTCCGGTGCTGGCCAGCGGCACGAGTAGCGGCGTTCCATCTTGGCGGTGGGCCAACAGATTCTCGAGCAGGTCAACCCGCGCCGTGATCTCGGTACGACTGCGGTCCTCGGTTTCGACATCGATCCGATCAGTGGTGTAGGCGAAGGTGGCACGACCACGAGAGCCCTCGATATGCACTTGGGGCTCGCGCTGGTCGGGTGCACACAAGGTGAGAGCGCAGATCACCCGCTGGTGCTGGTTCGTACGAATACGGACCACTGAGGTGTCGTCGCTGTCGATGGCGTTCGCCCGGTAGAGATCTGTCTCGACAACTTCGACGTCATCCAGCCGGCGGCAGCCAGCGATCGCGAGCGCGGTAGCCACCGCGTGTGCTAGCGGGTTCGTCACCACCCCGTCGACAACGGGCTGGCCGTGCAGGCTACGGTGTCCCGCCCAGGGCGAACGGCTCCAATAGCCGACAGTCCGCGACCACGCTCCGACAGCGCTTACCCGTCTCAGGGAACCTATGTCGAAGGCGTCCTCCCTCAGCATGTCCAATGCGCGTGAGCCGAGGCTCTGGAATCCGACCTGGACCACGCGGCCGGTCTCCTGCTCGGTCGCGAGGAGGCGGGTGAAGTCATCCATCGAGGACACCGGCGGCTTCTCGAGGTAGACGTCTGCGCCGGAGGTGAGGGCGATCTGGGCGAGTCGGAAGTGCGCGCCGATGGGCGCAGCGATGATGACAACGTCCACTGGGCCGACTGCAGCGAGCGCATCCTCGAGGTCGGCGTACAGATCGACGCCGTAGATCGAGGGTGGATCGAGGACAACCCCGGGATCGACTGCCGCGACGAGTTGCACAGTGCCGTGCTCTGTCAGCTTGGCGATCCGTTCGGCATGGACCTGTCCATACCCGCGAACTCCGACAAGGACCAGGCGTGCTGGGCCGCTGCTCGAGGTGGAGTGCATGCTCATCATGATTTCTTGAGAGGACTAGAAAACGCTTTCACAAAGGTACACGATGGATTCATCCGAGGGCCAGCAGGCCCACCGCCAGGCACTCGGAGCAGCAATTGAAGAGGATGGAACGACGTGGCAAGCTCACCCAACACTCGACCGCAAACTATCGCCGATGTTGCTGCTCGCGCAGGCGTCTCACTGGCTACGGTCTCACGGGTGATGAACGGCAACCCGTCGGTCGATCAAGCCCTGGCCGAGAGGGTCCGTGCAGCGGCGGAGGAGCTCAACTACTCAGCGAGCCCGCTCGCCCGCAGTTTGGTGCTCGGCACGACGAGCACCGTCGCCGTGGTTGTTCCCGACCTCGAAAACCCGACCTTTCACGGCGTGCTGCGCGGGCTGAGTCGCGCCGCGGCACGGGACGGGTATCACGTCCTGATCGCCGATGCCGCCGAATCGGTTGCCGAAGAGCGGATCCTTGCCGTTGAGACGCGACGGCGCTGCGATGGCATTGTGCTGTGCGCGCCACGCATGCCCGAGAACGATCTCCGGCCGCTGCTCAGCCAACTCATGCCCGTCGTGTTGGTGAATCGCGACGCAGGCTCGGAAAGCACCCCGGTGGTCGCCGCGGATTATCGGGCCGGGCTGGGGGAGTTGCTCGATCTGCTGTACGGCGACGGTCACCGGTCGCTGGTGTATCTCGCCGGCGCTCCGCAGAGCGCATCGAACGTTCAGCGGCTCGCGGCGGTGCGCGAATTTCTTCATGATCATCCGGACACGGCGATCCAGGTTCTTCCGTGCGGCGTCAACTTCGCCGACGGCTACGACGCCGCGGAGCGTGTGCTTGCCTCGTCAGCCACCGGTGTACTCGCGTTCAATGATCTCGTGGCGATGGGCTTGTTGAGTGCGTTCAGCGAACGAGGTGTCAGCGTGCCCGGAAAGGTTTCGGTGGTGGGGTTCGACGACATCCCCTTTGCTCGCTACATGACGCCGCCCCTGACCACCGCGTCGGTTCCCGTCACTCAGCTCGGGGAGCAGGCCTGGCAGCGGATGTCGGATCTACTGAACCAGCGCGCACCGGGTCCGGCGATCTTCTTCCGACCCCGAATCGAGCGCCGCGCCAGCACTGGGCCGGTGCGGCTCGGGGCAATCCGCTGACGAATGTGTCTGTGAGATCTCCACGGCAGCCCGCCCGGCCGAACCCCATCGCCGGTTACGAGGACTGGCCGGCGGCCGTACGATCAGCGGAGCCCTACGTCGGCGAAGACTCGGCCGGCACGGCGTTGGGTCGCGTGCTCGGCCTGCGACGAGTGCCCGCCCGTCCGACCGTGCACGACGAGGGAAGCCGGCGCTTGGATGGCGTCTTGATTCGTCGGCTGCGGTGGTCGGTCGGCTATGGTCCCGACACCACAGCCTGGCTGCTATGTCCAGCCGGCACTCGACGTAGCCTTCCTGGCGTTCTCGGCATGCACTGTCATGGCGGCGTGCGATCCGTCGGCGCAGAGCAGCTCGTCGACCTCGGCGCCGCGTCGAGCCAGCGTGCCGCTTGGCTTCGCGCGACGTACTACTCCGGGCGGGCTCCGGCCAATGACTTAGCTCGCCAGGGCAACGTCGTCCTGGTGCATGACACGTTCTCGTGGGGCAGCCGTCGGTTCGATCTATCCCGCCCGACGCCTCGGCTCTCCGCATTGCTGGAGGCTCAGAACGCCCTCTGGCAGCAGCAGGCGGTCGCGCCAACCGACGACGAGCGGTTTGATGTGGCGTCGGGGCTGCATGAGGACACGGTGGCAAAGGCCGCGGGCGCGTTGGGCCAGACGTTCGCCGGCGCGGTGTTGATGGACGATCTCGTGGCGCTTCGAGTGCTCGCCACCGAGGGCGGTGTCGATCCAGCACACCTCGCAACGTTCGGCTTTTCGGGTGGAGGTGGCCGCAGCCTCCTGCTTGCGGCGCTGGATCACCAGATCGCCGCATGCGTGGTGTGCTGCATGATGGCCACGTTCGCGTCACTGGTGCCGGACGAGCTGGATACGCACTCCTGGCTGCTCCACGTACCCGGACTGTGGTCGCTGACTGACTGGCCCGACCTGACTGCCATGGGGCGGGCTCGATTCCTGGTCCAGTACCGGACCGATGACGAGCTCTTTCCGAGTGCGGGGATGGAGGCGGCTCATGATCATCTTGTCCGCCTGCATGCGGGTACGACGCGTTACCGCGCGTCCTTTACGCCTGGTGGACACGCCTTTGACGCTGCCATGCAGGAGGAAGCCTGGGCTTTTCTGGCCGAAGCGTGGTAGCGGGACAACTGCGTTCAGTTATCACCGCATTCAGTCGCGACCCCGCCGCCATCCGATCTCGAGGATTTCGACCTCAGGAGTCCGTGTGACATAGCCTGCGGCGAGATACCTGGTCGAACGCAAGTTGACGGATTCGTCCCAGGAGTCGTTGCCCAGGAACGGAGCGAGGGCTGGGGAAACTTGAGGAATGTGGCGAAGATCCTCCACGAGCTGAAGGTAGGCGAGCCGATTAGCGCGCTGCCGCGTGGCGGACATCCACGTGTCGGTCGCCACGAGCTGCTCAACGCGACGCAGGTCGGCGCTGAGTCTGCGTCGCTTTTCCATCAGCCACAACTCATCTTCTTCGGGGTCGTACTCGTTTCGTTCGATCCGAGCCTTCGCCCAGTCATTGATGCGTATGGCCAATGGTGCCAGGGCACGTCGGACCTTCGGCCAGGTAAGAAGTGGCAGAACCACATACAGCCCGAGTACGAGCAACCAGGTGCCCAGCGTTGGCATTTCCATTGCTGACATTCATACGACGATCAGAGGCTGAGAACAAGAGTTGGTACCTGCAAGAGCCCGGATCGCACCGTGGCCATTGCGTTGTCAAGGTCCTGCATCCGGAACCTGCGCCCGTAGCGGGCCTCGCTTTCAGCTGCCAGCCGCGCAATGTGCTCGTCCGCGGCGAGGGCGTTCGCCGCGGTGTTGTACACGACGATCTCGATCGTGTTGCTCCCCCCGCGCAGCGCCTCGCTGATGTCGACGCGGTACGGCGGAGCCCAGACCAGCCCGCAGTCGACGCCATTCACCCGCACCTGGGCGACCTCGCCTATTGGAGCGCGCACTCCCACCCGGTAGGAAGGCCCAACGAGTCCGTGCTCGGTCGCGTCGTCATCGTGAACCTCACAGTTGCCGAAGTCGATCCATGCCCTGCCGTCGACGGCGCCGAGATCGATGCTGGTCGCATACGTCGCCGCCCCCGAGTAGTACTGCCGACCGGGCTCGTCCTCCCAGACGTGCGGCAGCTCGACTGGCTGCGCCGGCTGATCGCCGTATGCGACCTGCCACGGACCGCTCAGCGGCAGAAGTCGCTCATTCGCGGCGTCGGGGGATACCTGGTCGGCCAGCTCGTCGCTCAGGACGATCACGGTCGCCTCGTACGGGTGCAGTGCCAGCTCGATGCCCGCTGTTGCCGCTCCCGTTCGGAGCACTCGGCCCGACATCGCATCCCATTGCTCATAATTCTGTTTGCTCGTCCGTGGCACGATGCTGAAGGTACGAGCGGTCGGCCCTGTGTTGGCTACCAGATAGACCTCGGCGTCCCCCCAACTGCGATGCACAAAGCCGATGTCTGCCGCCGCCGGCGAGATCTCAAGATCGGGAGTCCCAGCCACGGCCAGCGCATCGGCCAGTCCTTCAGTCCGTACGCCGACCGCACCAGGCACCTCGACCGTCGAGTCGATCTTGATCACCGAGCCGCCCGCGGCGATCACCTTGTCCATCCAGATCGCGGTCGTGTCCAAGATCATGGTCGTGGCGGGGATGATCACTACCCGATATCGGTCCGGCGGAATGATCACGACCGCTTGGTCGTCGATGAGGTCGTAGTCCAGCCCAGCCGTCCGGATCGTAGCCGGGATCGCGCTCGGAATGCGGCGGTTGGCCTCCCGCCAGGTGTCCAACGAGCCGCTTTGCGCACGGCCCATGGTCGCGAAGAGATCTTCATTGGGCACGTACAGGGCTACGTCGGCCATCGGTTCGCCCTGCTGCAGCAGCCAGCAGAGCCTACTCAGATACCTGCTGAGCTCTGGCATCGCCGGCCACCATGGGTTGCGATCATCGAGCGCTCCAGCGGCGTAGAAGAACCAGCCCAAGCCTGGCGCGTCAGGCGGCGAGTACGGCCAGCCGTGTCCGACGAGTTCATTGATGCCGTTGAGGAAATGCTCGTGTGCCTCGCCCTTGAGGTCGAGTGGGGTGGCGCGGAAGGAGGGGGAGCTCACCCAGGTCCACACCTCGGCGGAGATGACCATACGCCCGTAGAGGTGCGCAGCTGACGATGCCCATCGGGTCTGGGTGATCTCGCGCCAGCCCCACCCCTCGCCCTCGAACAGATCCGCGAACCGGTAGCTGCTGATGGTAGCTGGCGGCGTCCCGTAGCCCTGGATCCGGAACGGCACGCCTCGGCGGGCCGCCCAGCCTTGGCAGACGGCGACGAAGTTCGTTTCGTAGAGTTCGACCAACGTGCGGTGATAGTCAGCGCGTAGCCGTGCCGCGTCGGGTCCGTCGACCATCAGAAGGTAGAGCTCGGGGAGGACGTTGTAGCCCCGCCGCCGGGCAAACTCCGCCGGAAAGTTCTGTGTCCAGTCGGCGCCGTACACCTCGAGGCTGTCGCAGAATACCGATCCGACGAGATCGGCCGGGACGGCGTCGAGCATCGCATCGCCAACCGCCGTCAGGTGCGCCTCGGTGGCGGAAGCGGAGTAGTGGTCGAGAACCGGGCCTTCTGCTCCGGCGGCAGCGCGCTTGACGTTCTGCCCAGTCAGCCGGGCGTACGCGAGAAGCACAATGCGGGGACCCGCCCCGGCCCCGATCACCAACTGGCCGTCGACGATGGGCAGCGGCTCGTACGAAACCGGCTGCTCCTGTAGCGAGCCTGCACCGATAAACGCGGCCACCAGGTCGTCGCCTGGCCAAGGTGAGACGACGGGAACATCCAACGGTCCCGGGCCGATCTCGCGTCGCTCCCACTGCAGCTGCCGGGCAGCCAGCTCTGGAGGGATGTGCGGCCCGCCAAAGGACCAGCCGCTACCGAGTGTGAGGTCAAAGCGGAGCCCAAGCTCGTGCGCCCGTTCGGCAGCGAAGCGGAGGTGGGTCAGAAAGGCATCCGAAGTGAACTCGGTCGTCGCCGGCCCCAACGGATAGACATAGGCCACCTCGACCCCGCCGAGTCCAGCGTCAGCCATAGCTGTGAGCTCACGTTCCAGCTCCTCGCGAGTCACCGACGGCCCGAACCACCACCACCGCATGCGGGGGGCCGCCTCCGGCGAGGGCTCGGCAAACCCGGCACGTAGATCATCGACACCCATTACCTGACCTCCGAATCGCGATCCAGCAGTGACTGAGAAAGCGCTTTCTGATACGTTAATGATATGAGCGCCCGACCAGACGAGCTAGCCCCCTCCGCAACCGCCCTACTTGGAGATCGCGCCTATCCAGACTCCCAGGTCTCCTACGAGGGGGCTACCTATTGGCTGGAGCGGTCGGGCGACGGTGTCAAACGACTTGTGGCTGTCGCCGATGACGAGTCTGCGTTCAGCGGCTTCGCAGGGGCAACGGAGAGCAGCGATGGCAAGGTCCGTTTCGTCGCGGAAACGACGCCGGAAAACGCTCTGGCGCTCCGATCCGCGCTGCCCTGGCTGCAGCCGTCCCGCTTCGGATTGCATACCTCGGCGGGCTTCGGCGACCGGCTGGGACTGGCGACCCCGGGCCATGTGCGAGCGCTGAAGGCGGTCGGCGCGGCAATCAATCCGGTCTTCGCCCAGCAATCCATCCGGGAAATGGGACGCTGCCATCGGACCCCGCGCAATGTGGTCGATGACGCGACCTGGGGCGCTTTCCAAGCCGGCTGGACGAAGCCGGTCGGTGGCGACGCCGATCATCTTGAGCAGCTCGAAGACATTGACGACACCGCGGCTGCCGGCTTCGTGTTCTACACCTTGGATCCCAAGGCGGAAGTCGACCCCGAGGCTGAACACGCCGACGCTCCGGCGATCCAGCGGAAGGTGGAAGCGCTGGACTGGGCCGGTCTGGATTCGGACCTGGCGACGTTCACCAAGACGTACGTGGGGCGCCGCATCGACCTCGAGCGGGAGGCGATCGAGCTAGACGAGGAATCGGTCCTGCGCGCCATGGCCAAGTACGGGCCGTCCCTGGCGCACGCCATGGCCATGTACCGGCGATTGATGGAGAAGGGCATCGACTGCGAGGTGGAGTTCGCCGTCGACGAGACCGACTATCCAACCAAGCCGGCCGAGCACATCGTCGTGGTCAGCGAGTTGCAGCGCCTCGGGATGGACTTCGTCTCGTTCGCGCCGCGCTTCGTCGGCCGCTTCGAGAAGGGCGTCGAGTACATCGGCGATATCGACGAGTTGCAGCGCGACTTCGAGATTCACGCCGAGATTGCCCGGGCACTCGGCCCGTACAAGCTGTCGCTGCACTCCGGCTCCGACAAGTACTCGACCTATCCCCTGATTGCAGAGGCGACCAAGGGTGTGGTGCATCTCAAGACGGCCGGCACCAGCTGGGCCGAGGCCCTGCGCGTGATCGCGAACAACGATCCTGATCTGATGCGAGAGGTGCTTGTGCTCGCCCTCGACAGCTTCGAAGCCAACCGCAAGAGCTACCACCTCTCCTGCGATCCGACGAAAATCCCCACCGATCCGACCGATGACGAGGTCGCTCGTCTGATGGATGTGATCGACTCACGGCAGGTCTTGCACGTCGGCTACGGGGCGATCCTGGAGGAGTTCGGGCCGCGGCTGTACCAGGTGTGGAACGACAACGAGGAAGAGCACTACCGCATCATCGCTGACCACTTCGTGAAGCATCTGGCACCGTTCGCCCCGTACGCGCGCTCAGCGTCGAGCTGACGCTTGATTGGGGCTGCGGTTTCGCCTGGATCTCACGTCCTATGTCATGATCGTGCGCGTTCACTGTCGAGTTCAACCATCAAACGCGCATGATCATTTTGCACCGCCTTGATCTCACATTAGGGCGCCCAGGCGCTCTACGTAGAGGTCGGGTCGCGGCATCTGGGATCGCAGCCGACTGATGATCTTGTTGGCCTGGTCGCGAAGGCTGGCTTCCGTGAGTACTTCAATCCGCGGACCGGTCGAGGTCACGGTAACCCCAGCTTCAGCTGGTCGGCGGCACCGTTCATTCACGTACTGGTCGGGTCGGAGGGGGTGAAGTGGCAAAGCCGACACCCGGTGAACACATTGTTCGCGGAGGTTCATGCCCCGCCGCTGGCTTCGCATCGGAGGTAGAAATGCTGGCGCGCCAGAAGTCCAATGGGCTTCCGTGACTCACACGTCGTCGAGGTTCTCATTGGATGGAGGCCGTGGTGAAGGGGTTCGCGGCATGTCCTGTGATTTTGGACTGCTACGGATGATCTCTATTGGGGCAAATGGAGCATGAGGTGGCTGAAAATGCACCTCATTTGCCAGGCAAGCGTCACGAATTTCCCTTCTTATTCTGTGTAGCCGCTCCACCGAGATACCTGCGAATACCACACACACCACCCGTACCCCATGATCTATTGGGGAGACCCGCATAATAAGAGGATAGACGACCCATACGCGTAGTCGTCCAAGTCTCTCGGAAGACACCGTATAACCGGTGCCGTGTAAAAAGACACCAGCCGCGACGCACCATCCAATTGCGTGTTGGTGGAACTGCGCAGAGAACCGCAGCTGCGGCTGCGATGACAAGTGCGCCAGTGATAAATCCCATTAGCTTGGACAATAGGTACTCCAGTCCCACAAGGGCGACCGTGAGCGCAATCTCGGTACGCCAACGCCACGCTAACGTGATTGGGCCAGGCCGGCGATAAGCGTTGAAGTCTTCCAATCCAGCGGATTGCGTGCCCCGCGGCTCAGTCACGGGGACCCTCCTACTGTTGGGAAGGATCCGGCCCGGAAAGAGTCTGGATCTCGCATTGTCGGGAAGCGCGGATCCACGTACGTCGGCTTGCCAAAGCGTCCATGTTTGATGTGCCATCTACGGAAGTGGGCGACATCATCATTGATCTTCCCGGTCGCAGCGCGCCGCAAGTGCGCTAAGCAACGGGGTGCTATTCTTTAACATCGCCACGGTACCTTTCTTGCTGAGCGGCAGAGAGTCGTGGTAAGCGCGGGAGCAGCGGGTCAACGCATGCTCCCGCGCGTTGCGTCAAGGAGCCTGCGCGTTGGTGGGCCCAGTTCGACGGCCTGCAAGATGCGCGGCGTCTCGGGTGGATTGCAAGTTCTGCCCTAGCTGGCAGACGACCGGAGCGAGTCGCTGTAACGGGCCCTGTGAGCTCTGAACTCTCAGTAACGTCCACGGGACTGCTCCGATCAACTTACTCAATTTTCGCTTCTAATGATGCAGAATGCAAGATGCAAGGTGTATCTTCCTATAGCGGTTGTTACGGTAGTGACAGAAGGGTTCCCAGAGGCCGCTGTGTTCTTCTGGTGCCCGCATGATCTCCGTGCATAATCTTGACACGACTCGCCGGTGAAGATTCGGCCAAATTTTCTCTACGGTGGATGCACAATGCAATATGCAGGGTGTACATTTCGCAGGCCTGGCTGCGAGACGCCAAGTAGGGAGGAGGAGGTAGCGGGTGCCCGGGGTCCAGAGTCCTACGGTAAGGCGGCGACGTTTGGGGCAAGAGCTGCGCCGGCTGCGCGAAGCTGCGCGACTCACGATCGAGGACGTTGCTCAGCGGCTGGAAGTGTCGCCAGCCAAGATCAGCCGGATCGAGACAGGTCGGGTCGGTGTCCGACCGCGGGACGTTTCGGACCTATTGGATCAATATGAAATACATGGGACCCATCGAGACAATCTCCTCGCATTGACCCGGGAAGCACGTCAACAGGGGTGGTGGCATTCCTACAGCGACGTTCTTTCCGACGGTACAGACACCTTCCTAGGACTTGAAACTGAAGCAGAATCAATTCGTTTATTCGAAGTCCAGGTTATCAATGGCTTGCTCCAAACCTCGGAATACGCAAGGGCCGTTCTGCGTGCATATTATCGCTCGGAGCCGCCTGAGCAAATCGAACGGCGCGTAAACTCAGGATGGCCCGCCAGCAACTGGTCATCGAGCAAAACAACACTCGGGTATGGGCAGTGCTGGATGAAGCCATTTTACGCCGGCGCATCGGACCCGCCGAACTCATGCAGTCGCAATATCGGCGTCTCCTTGATTTGTCTGAAGAAAACAACATAACGATCCAAGTATTACCGCTCGATGTAGGGTCTACAGTGGCGTTCCCGTGGATTTGCGATAATGCAGCTACCCCGTCCAGATCCAGAGGTGGCCGTAATAGAATATCGAGGGGGGGCTCTGTATTTTGAACAATCGGAAGATGTGACCGCACACGCGCACGTGTTTGATCGTATTAGAGCAACCGCAAAGGGCCCCGAAGAATCGATAGGTTTTATCTCGCATTTAGCCAATAAAATCAGGTTGAGTAGTGGAGGAACAGTGAATCACGCGTCAGACTTCTCCGATGCCGTATGGCACAAGAGCACTCGAAGTGGTAGTGCCGGGTGCGTAGAAGTCGCTACCCTCGAACGAGTAGTGGGGGTTCGGGACTCAAAAGATCGTCAGGGACCAGTTCTGGTATTCAGGTTTGACGAGTGGGATGCCTTTCTTGCTGGAGTCCGAGAGCGTGAATTCGAACTGCCTAGCAGCGCAGCCGTATTGCCCGTCAATCAGTAGGCGCAAATCCAGCGACCGCGCCGATCACCGTGATCGCCGGTGGCTTGATTCGCGCTTCACTGGTGACTTCCGAGATGTTCCCTAGCGTCGCGTACGGATTGCTGGCTCGGCATTTGCGGCCCGGCCCACCGTTATGGCTGGAGGATCTGGGGCGAGGCCCTGCTTGATCAACTCGGCGGTAATGGACGGCAGCGTGGCAACGCCCATCATGATCACAAATGGTGTTGTCAGTCGCTAGCGCCTGCCAGTTAAGGGCTTGAAGACCCATAAGGATTAGTATCGCAGAGTGGAGCGTGGGCCCGAGGTCGCAGTAAGCCTTGAATGAGTTCCCGGTGCATGACAGGCACATCCGCCAGCGCCGGGCCCGCGATGGCCGAGGAGACGCCCGGAATCACCGTGGCGGGCGAGCCGGCGGCCGCGCAGGCGTGCCACTCTTCGGCGCCGGCCGAAGACGAGGGTACCGCCCTTGAGCCGTACCACCGTCTTGCCGGCCGACGCGCGCTCAAGGAGCATCTGGCTGATCTGTTCCTGCAAGGTCGACGCGCCTCTCGGAATCTTGGTACCTGACGCCGGTCCTGGCGGCCTGTAAGGCCGTGGGGGCAAGCGATCGCGCACGATCACGTCGGCTTCCTTGATCGCCTCCAGCCCGGCGACGGTCAGCAGTCCAGGATTTCCTGGACGGCCGCCGACCAAGATCGCTGTTCCAGCTCCTGTTGGCTGATCGCGTACATCCGCGACACCAATCAGCTGGTCACACTCCGCGACACCAGTGGCCGGCACAACCAGAGCGGCGTCGCGGAATCATCAGGCGCAGCAGGCCGCCGATCGGATGATCAATAGCCCACGTGCCGCCAGCTCGGCCACCGTCGCTCCAATCTCTTGCGCAACGACCGTCACCACAGCCCGTGAGTCCAGTAGTGCCCGGATTGCCGACAGCGCCGCCGGGCCTCCGCCGCAGACCAGCACCGGCAGTCCGTTCAGTGCCAAGGCTGGCGGAGAAAGCAGCGCGCGGCACGATCTGCAGGTCGGCGCGAGGCTATCACTGCGTTCATGCAGCTCCTCATGCAAGTCGGCCCGGAGCTAGACACTCGGCCTACCGCGCAAACTTGATCCCACCGACAACGAGTTGTTGTTTGGCAAGCTCTTCATTGTCCGATACGCCGTCCATGTAGGACTCCAGGACCAGTTGCCGGCCGCTCTTTGGCTCCGTCGCAGAGCATCGGATTCTCCCGTCCAGGCCGATCGACAACATAATGTCGATCGGCGCCCCTGGCTCCAGGTCAGCGGGTAGGCCGACCAGCTCGCCATCGAGAACGCGCCGATTATGTTCCACTGCTGAGGATGCAACGGCGCCTGATTGTTCCATGAGCTCGATCCGTGCCCGCTCTTGACCAGCAAGGATTGTGGCAACACGGGTGTGGACACCCTCAACGGGCAGGGGCGTGTTTGCCTGGATCAGATGCTGTACAAAGATCCGCTGTGCACTGGCGTCGTGACTGTCGAACAATTTGATGCCCAATGCGCGGGCGGTGACTGACCGAACCGGTCTGCTCGTGGCCAAGCGGTGCGCTCCGCCGCTAGTCGCGAGGTCGAGGTGGCCTTGTTGCGAAATTGCGCCGGTCAAACTCCTGGCATGAATTGCGGCACCTTTGGCGACTGCCAGATCGGGTTCATTGAGCTTTACCCCAATTTTGAGGTGCTTTTCCAAGGCAGCTTTGACCATCACCATCCGGGTAGCGCCACCAACGAGAATGACTCGACTCGGGCGCGGTGTGCCAAGCTGTTCAGCTGAGGCGATGACACGATCGACAACTGTGAGACTCTCGGCGATCAGATCAGATGTCGCTTTCTCGAATTCGTCGCGGGTTACCGAGATCCTCGCACGCAAACCCGCCCGTCGGACCTGCAGAGAGCCCGAAGTAGCTCGGCTGAGGGATTTCTTCAGCTCCTCCGCCTGGTGCCCGAGGTGGAGCAGAAACCTTCGTCGTCGCGGGCGCTTTCATCAGACGTTGTCAGTACGTAACGTTCTATTAGCAAATCCTGCAATGATTCATCGAAATTCAGGCCGCCTAATTCATTGGACCCGTCGACAGCCACAACGATCGGTCCGGTCTGCGTCAACCGCACGATGGTGGCATCGAACGTGCCGCCGCCGAGGTCGTATACGAGTGCTGTGCCGGTGTCGCCGGAACTGACGCCGTAAAAGAGCGCGGCGGCGACAGGTTCGGCTACAAGATCGATGCAGGTGAGCTCGGCGATTGCGGCGGCGGCGGCGGTAGCTTCATGCTCTGCTACCCCAAAGTAGGCCGGCACAGTAATCACCGCGACAAGCTGATCGACATCGATTTTGAGGAAATCCGCGGCATTCTGGGCCAGCCGGCGCAGGATGACTCCGGAAATACCTTCTGGTCGGAAGGCCGTACCGCCAAATGTCAGCACATGCTCTTTGCCCATCTGCCGTTTGATGCCAGTAACGACGCGGTCCGGCTCTATTTCAGACATCTCCTTGGCGACCCGGCCCACTACGACCTGCCCTCGTCACGAAATGTACCGCCGATGCCGTCAGCTGCTGCCCATCGTCGTTGTCCAAGATCTCGATTGATCCTTCAGGAGTCACGCGGGCGACGACGGAGTATGTGGTTCCAAGATCGATGCCGATAGGTACCGATCCAGGCCCTTTCAAGCGCGCCTGCACTTGCACTTGGGACGCGGCTCCGCTCATATCAGTTCCCAGGGAAAGGGCAGGGCATGGAAAATCGTCGCACTAATCGAAATTGACATCCTCCACCAGGCTGCGATGAAGCGGGCACCTTGACCGTCGTCGAGCTGACCACAGGATCACGGCGACCAGCAGCGCCGCGAGCATGACAAGATGATCACACTCCGCGCAGTGCGAAAGAGGTAGTAGGCAGTTGGGATTCCGTTTCGCATAGCGAGCTCCTTACGCTCTGGCCGGAACTGGCGGCGCCGCAGCATCTCTCGGTCCAGCCTTAGGTTCGGGATCAACAAAGGTTAAAGTGCTGCCATTCGCTTGCAGCGCCCATTGCAGCGTCCACCATGGGCTGAGCGGCTGGTCGGGATCATGACTGTTCATCGAGTCCACCAGGAAATAGCGAACCTCGCCAAAGTCCCTTTCCATACAGTAATCAATAGGTCGAAGTCATGTTCATACATCCACTTCCGAATACTGTGGCTGTCGAGGGTGGAATTGGCCAGCTCTGCAGCCGATGGAAGTTTCAGAAGCACGTCAGCCTTGCTTAGCACGACCCCCACCTTGCGTTGCCGCAATCGAACGCTCTCGGCGCGCATTCGATCGATCGCGGCCCCGTAGCTCTCCTTCTGATTTTCGCCAGTTACTACGACGGTGCCAGCAGTTCCGCCGAGCTCGAGCTCTCGACGGAGCTGGGGCCACGCCAGCGGATCCGGACAAAAATGAATGCGTCGGCGTTTCGAGATAGCGAAGATCTGCAGTCGTGTCCCACGTGGCAAAGGCCTCGCCAGCCGCATCCATGAGCTGGAGCTCGGTTCCCTCTCGGCCGCGTCCCGAGTATCAGGGAACCCCTTCCGGAAGGCATCGGCGTTTGCCGTTGTTGGCGTGACTGTCGAACATCCGTCGGCCGAATCCAGAATGGTCTGAGCCTCTTCTGCTGCACGGTGCCCATTCCTCGCCGCTCAGTCACACGACTCGAGCTGTACGATGGCCGCCATGAGCACTCGGTCTTCCCGCCGCCACGCTGCCGATGACCGGCAACTGGACGGTGTGACGTATGCCGCTCGAATCGGCCAGCTCACGATTGCAATATGGACACACCGTCGGAAGCGTCCGCGCCGCGGCTCGGATGGTGTTGGGAAGCTGCGTGCCACAGGCGCACCGACGAGTCGTAAGCCCCAGGAGCCCAGGAAGCATGCTGCGATGAATGATTGTGCATTGGGGGTTGAGGCAGCGGTAACTTGGCGTGCGGCTTTCGCTGTAGCAGTAATAACACTTCAGTGATGCATTGCTCCGCCGCCGCTGGATGATATCCGCCCAGCGCAGGACTAACAAGATGATGCGTTGGAAATTCCAGACCACGGATCCAAGAGCCAGCGTCGCCAGCAGCCAGGCGCCAATCGATAGCCAAACTCCAGCCCAGAATCCGAAGAAAAGAATTCGGAGGGCGACGCCTGGACCACACCAACGCCCTTGGGTGTGAATCGAATTCCATTTAATAATTCTCGCCCGTATCTTGGCCAAGATATATGCGCCTCGCCGACAACGCCCTTGGCGTCTTGGCGTGTTTGGAATGGTACATACATTGGCCAGGCGCGATCCCACCCATAGTGCTTCGATTCACCACGAGGCCGCCCTTTGAAGGCCTTGCCCGCAACAACGTCGTCTGGGGTCAGCTGGCGGAGGGCAAACTCTTCGCAGTTTGTGAGCACACGCCACGGGATGACTAGGCCAAGAAAGAAACCCTGGCGAACATCAGACTGAAGCCGATAACCCAGTAGAAGATCAGTCGCGAGAACACCCGATCAAACAGGCTAGCAGAATCCAGCCGACTATGACGAGATAATGAACGCCAATGATCAGGACCAAGAGGAACAGATATTGCATCAGTCGCCCCTAGTTCGATCGAGGAAACTGCGCGCTCCCCGCGCGATATCCCGGGCGACTTTGCCCTTCGACTGGATTTTCTCAAAGTCGGCGAGATTTGGCTTCCGCTTCGCCGGCAGACCCGCTTTGGAGCTGCTCTCGTGCCATTTCGTGTACTGGAAGGTCCCACACTTCCAGCAGGCATCGGTTGACGATCTTCCATGCTCAGGCTTGCCGTCAGCGAGCAACCGAAGCGCTCCAACAAGGGCAGCGGGCTCACCCGACTGAAGGCGGACCGAGAGTGAGTTGTCTAGGGACGTGCCGATCTGAGCCTGCTGCGCGAGTGCCAGCACGGCCTCCCGATCAGCACAGTCAATAAGGGCCGCAGCAATAGACGGACGATACATGGATAGCCACTCGCTTGGCCATGTGCTCAATTCCCGGAGAGCAGCGTTTCGTGGATTATCGACGCTAGAGCCCACCTCGGACCACAATTGCGCGAGCTGGATGTAGCGATGTACCAGATCGTCCAGGGTGGACGTAAGGCCGGTCCGTCCCGGCTCAGCGAGCGCAGTGAGCAGCTCACGTGTGCGGCCGCTCGGGTTGTTGCTTGAACTCACTAGACAGGATCGCGTCGAGGTACCGGGCCAGAGAGTCGTCCAGTCTTGGATGGTCGACGACCCACCGAATCAGCTCGCTGAACCCGTTGTCGTCAGCGGTATTCAGGAAGAACCGCCAGGCCCATACCGGAGCCGTCGGCGACAGCTCTGCGAGCAGCGAGGCTGGAATCGCCCACCGGGGCCTTTGCGAGTGCGCGCGAGCCGAGCCACAGAGATATCGGATGTTCGGGGTTGAACCGCCACGACAGCGGCACCAACCAGTCCCATTGACCGATCGAGAGCGATGATTGCAGATTGATTCTGAGCGTCCAGCGCGGCAGCGAGATCCTTTGCTAGCTGCTCGATCGTCAGTTCCCGATGAAGCCACGAGCGGGCGCGGTGCGTCAGTTCTGGATGGCTCGCCCAATACCTGGCGAGGCGTTGCACGCTTGGATGCAGCGCGTCGGCACCGACGCCAGTGTTCAGGCACAGGCCAAGAGAAAGCCGCCGGGAGAGATCTGTCGGTCACCCGCGTATGTACCGAGGAGTCCAGCAGCATGATCGCGGGTGTCACCATTAGTCCACGCCAGCGAGAGATCATTGCCCTCGTAGGCCTCGTGCGCGTTCGCCCACGCGTCTCCGGTGAACGAACCTTCACCGCCCATTCGGGCCAAATAGTGCTGCTCCCGCGCAATATCGATATTCGACAAGTCCTCGCCGGCAGTGTCGTAAAAGGAAAGAATCGTCGACACAGTGCGCGTGCCGAGGAGCGTATCTTTCGGCAGCTGCCACTCAAACACAGCTGGAACGGTTTCGGTTTGGCTATATGTAGCGGTCTGGTCGGGAAGGTGGCCGCCGCTGGTCGACATGTCGGTTCGGAACTTATCCAGCTTGCTGAGTAGCCGCGAGTTCCCGACAGCATCTATAGAGGCCCTAAAGCGCCGCGCCACTGTTGTCGTTAGTTCCTGGGTCAAGACCGTCAGCATCGTGGTCTTGCCCGATCCTCGCACCCAGCTATTCCGAAGAGCGGGCTTGCGACGGTGAAGTTGGCCGGCAAGGTGGAATGGCACACCGGGCAAACAGGATGGACGTCGGGCCGCTGCAGCGCGGGCGCTCCCAGCTTCCCTTCAAGGTGATCAGGCTGCGCTCAGGCGTGAAGGCCGGATAGACCGGGGTTGCGTCCGCCAGTTGGGCAACTCGCTCTGGATCCTCCGCCCTGACGCAACGCGGCCGTCCTGGAGCCGGCTTTCCGGTGCACCGATACATGACCTTCTTGGGGTCTATTCGGTTGTAGCAGTACGGGCAGGGGGCAGTCTGCGGCTTGATCGCGAGCATCATGCTCCTCGCAAATCATGGGTAGGCGGATCAGATAGGCGCATGACGTCGGCTGCAACCGCGAAGGCTCGAACCCAGTAGTGTCGTCCGAGCTTTGGCAGTGTTTGCCTCACAACATGGACACGCTCCTGGCGAAAGTCCAAGTTCCCCTGGAAGACTGCGATGCCGTCGTCTTGCCGAATGGCATGACCGTACCCTCTTTGACGACAATGACGATTCCGGTTGGCCCGATTCCAGTTGGCTCGATTGCATCCTCAGCAGTGAACGTCACCGTAATGTCACTTGGGCGCAGTGGTCGACGATGCCATGCAACGTCGTAGCGGACCAGCGCTGTAGCGGCCGGCAGCTCGATGCGGTATTCCGTTGATGGCCACTCTCGTGTCGACTGAGCCGGGACTGTGCGAAGGCTGAATTGGGCGCCCGCAGTGCCGACTTGGAGTCTGAGTCCGCCCTGCTGTTGGTACTGGACGTGAGTGATCATGATGTCGCCAGAAGCGTTCCGCCCGGTCCAGCGAACTCGTACGTCGAATTCCTCGCCGGGCCAGTCCCATGAGAGCACGACCCAATCGTAAAGCGCTCTGCCTGTACGCCGGTTATATGAGGCGAATTCCGAGCTCTTGAGACTGACCAATAACGGCGTCGGGCCCGTCGCGTGTCACTGCAACGTAGTGCCGCAAACCGGCTTCGACTGCGCCGCGAACGCCTCTGCGGCTGCCAGCGCCTATGTCGGCACCAGTGAGCTGACGGCCTCGTTGGGCGAGTTCCGCCGCGTTAATCCGGCTCCCATAGGGCCAAGGCGGTCGCTGCGTGAAGGTCCATATCTCGACGACAAACCCAGTGATTTCCTGCCAGTTGGCCTCGACGTACGGCGTGCCTTGATTGCCCGAGCGTTGCCGCAGGCCAAGCGAGGGCACCGGACTCGCTGTCCCGCGGGGTATTCCCTCGATGCGAACCGGACGTGACTGCAGCTCGGACCCGTCGGCCGCGGTATAGCTTGCGGTCAGAATGTAGGTGTAGGTATGTCCCGTCGGTAGCCCCGACGCGGTAGCTGCGCTATGGGCGTTGACCTTTACGTCGGTCGTTGCTCCGTCTGGCGCGGTTTGGGTCACCTTGACCGATCGAGCGCCCGGTGGTGTGTCCCAATGAAGCGTGATGCTTGTGAGGTCAGAACTAACCCTGACGTCCTTCACCGGCGGTGCGATCAGGATTTCGTCGGCCGTGACCGGGGAGAACGCCCCTTCGCGCGAGGCGGCGACGCCGTAATATACGCGTTCGGCAAAGGGCGGCCGGGGATCCTCACAGCTGGTGGCGCTCGTCGGCTGTCCGACGATCTCTCCATCGTGCGCATTCTTGGGCGCTACACCGAGCTTGCGAATGATCCGATACTGAATATCGTCCGTGGTGCCAAAGCCAGGTCGCCAGGTCACGATTGCGGCGCGGCCGTCCTGACTGGGTGTGACGACCACGTTCAGGGGTGCGGACGGGGGAAGCGCGCGCACCATCTCTTCAAGAGACTCGTCGTCGGTGCAGATCGTCAGGGCGTCGTTTAGCGCTTTCGCAGCCGCCGCGATATTCCCATCCTCGACGGCTTTCCTGGCGCTCTCGCGTAGCGCGGCCAGTCGCGTTTCCGCTCCTTCCAAAGCAACGCGCGCCTTGTCCATTTGGTCGCTACGGGAGTCCGAAGCCTGGGTTTCGAAAGCATCGAAGAGTCGGCGGGCCTCCCTCAGCTTGCCATCGGCGACCTTGGCCTGCACACCGCTAAAGCCGACACTCTTGGTGCGGTCGGCGAAGAGCGAGAGGATTCTTGCCGCATCCGTCCGCTCCAGTCCCGTCTCTGTGAGCCGCTTGAGCGCCATCACTTGTAGCGATGTGGACTGCGCTGCCGTGCGGCCCAAGTCAATGAAATATGCCAGCACGAGCGCCTGGAGATCCGCATCTGTCTTGGCCGCGCCCAAGACGCCGCCGAGAACCTTCTTGATGTGGTCATTCTCCGTTGATTGCCGTAGATCGGTGAGCTCCCGAGACGCGCGGACCTTTTTCAAGGTCAGTCGTGCCCCGTTGGCCGCCTGAAAGCCATCGACGACTGAAAACCTCGCGGGCGGTGCATCCAGAAAAATTGCCTCGATCAGGCTGGAGCATGTGGTCTTTATGAGATCTCCGGTCACCGCGGGTGGCACCGTGATCGATGGCAGATGTATTTCCGGCATAACCAAGACACCGGCGGCAGATACTGCATCAGCCAGCTCTTTGTCAGAAACGGTGTCGGCGATGTGAGCGCCCCGAGCCAGCTCGCGAAGCCTTGTGGGCGTCACGACCCCCAGGCTCTGCAGTTCAGCTGCGGCGTCCTTCGCGAAGTCGACCAGCTGCCCCTTGCTTCGCTGATCACGCTCGCTGAGCCGGGCCTGCCAGAAAGCTGCCTGGGTGAAACCAGGATTGCGTGATTTGAGTGCTGAATGAAGCTCGTTGAGATTTGCAGCGATGGACTTGAACGCCGCATTCGACGTGGTCTTGGCGAATACGTCAGCAACCGCCGCGATCTGGGCCGACACGGCAACATCACTCATGCCAGGTACCACGTCGTAGAGCGTTGCAAGATCAAGGTGCTTCGGCACGGCTAGCGATCCGTCGCTCTTCAGCTCGCGCAACGCAGCCTGCAGTGCACCAAGCATTGGGCCCTTGTATGGCGTGAGCACTCGCTTCCGATAATCACCCGGGTCGAATGTCACGATCTCGGCTTTCCCGCTCTAAGCCCCCGGCAAAGAGCTGAGCTCAGACCCGCCTGGACAGGCCGGCAACAATTTCTTTGGCTCGGGCTTCGTCCTCTGCCTGCATGACAGAAAGCCGCACGCCGATCTCGAGATTTTGCGCCGATTGCGGCTCGAATGCCGCTAGCGTAGCCAATCCCTCCGTATCGATGGACAGTTTAATATCGATCGGCGATTCCTTGGGCAGATAGGGCAGGCCCGTAAAGGTGGCGCCGGATTCCGGCGTGAGTTCCTTATTGTGCTCGACCACCTCTGACTCGCGCTCGCCCTGCTGCTCAAAGATGTCAAGGGCAATTTCGGTGGCGCCCGCTGAGTAGGTATAGACCGTTTGCTCTACGTTTATCGGCAGTGACTCATTGGCGTGAGCGAGAAAACCAATATAATGCTCGGGCTGGCCGGTACGAGCATTGTCACGGATAAGCCTTATCCCGATGCCGCGAGACAGCACGTTCTTGACCATCACAGCGCGCCCGTTGAGGTGCAGCACCTTATCGGTTGGCTCGGCATCGGGCGAACCAGCCTCTGTCAGCTCTGCGCCGCCCGCGGTTGTCTCGGCCAGCACGCCGCCCTGCGCATAGATTGCGGCGCCCTTGGCGACGGCAAGGTCGAAATCTGTGAGACGAAGGTTCCACCCGAACCGAGCCTTCAAAGATTCCTGAATCATGGGCATCCGGGAGGACCCCCCGACCAGGAGCACCTCATCCAACGTGAGTCCCGGGCGCTTGGCCTGAGCCGAGTCCAGAGAGCGCTGCACGATGTCCAGGGTTTCTTCGACCAACGATGCCGTAGCTTGCTCGAATTCGGCGCGGGTCACCTCGATCATCTCAACCACGTCCGCATAGCTACAGCGGATAGTTGATTTTTCCTTCCGGGATAGGGTCTTCTTACAAGTTTCCACTTCGTTCAGCAGGCGTTGCGCGAAATCCTCGTCGTCTGTTGGATCCTCGGACAGACCAGCTTGGACCCGGAACTTCTCCGCTACTAAGTCGTAAAGCCGGCCGTCCCAATCGGCACCACCGAGCCGTCGGTTACCGTCGATGACGATTACCTCGACCTTGCCGCTGGATACTTCCATCACTGTGCAGTCGAAAGTGCCACCACCGAGGTCGTAGATGAACAGACACTTCGTCTCGTCGCCGCGAATGCCGACCGATAGCGCGGCGGCGACTGGCTCAGTGACGATGCCGAGGACATCGAGGCCTGCAATGCCACCAGCCTGCCGTGTCGCTTCCTTCTCGGTAAGCCCGAAATATGCCGGAACGGTAATGACGACTTTGTTTGTGTCAAGCCCGGTCGCATCCTGGGCAGCCTCGACGAGATCTTTCAAAATGAGTGACGAAATCGTTTCGGGACGGTACGGTTTGCCAAAGAAGTTCCGCTCAGTATCGTTTCCCATCTCTCGCTTGATCAGGGAAACGGTATTCTCGTGGTAAATGACAGCGCCGTTTTTTGCCTCCTTGCCGACGACGTAACTGGAATCGCTCTCGAAAAAGACGACTGAGGGAGTGGTTTCATCGCCCTCGCGATTCCGAATGACCTCAGCTTGGTCAAAATCGTTGATATACGCGATGGCTGAGTACGTTGTTCCGAGGTCTATTCCGAACACTGTATCGGGCATGGATCAAATTATCTCTCTATATCTGCTGTGGGCGCGAGCTCATCCATCGTGCCATCGTAAATCGTCGGATCGTATGCGTAGACGGTGACCCGCGCGTACATGCTGGCCTTCGCCGCGCCGGGGAAGATAAATCCCTGTCGCTGAACGTCTTCAATCATTCCGTCGAGGGACTTGCGCCCCGTAGGAACGCGCCGCACCGCTGAGTGCAGGCGCGAGTCAAATTGGACTCCGGCGGCTGCGCCGACAGACTCGAGTCCCAGCAACTGCAGGGCGGTGTCGACCCGCGACACCAAGAATGAGAGCTCACGCGGCAGGCGTTCGGGAGGAAGAACCGAGTAATCCTTGCCGGCTGCTTCGGTAAGGTCGGCGTGCAGTGACGCGAGCTCTTGATAGACCGGGCTGAGCAGCGCACGCACCTGATCGCCTTGCAGCTCCTCGATGCGTTGTTGCATACGTGTGATAAGGCTTTCCTGTGCCGCCGAACGCTCCTGAGACGTCGAAAAGTCGGCTCGAAGGCCTGCTATAGCGGCAGCGACGGCCATTACTGAGGAACGCAGCTCTTCGAGTTGGGTAGCGACTTCAGTATCTTCTGTTAAGTCGTGTGAATTTAGCGAGGTCTGATTAGCTGTGGAGGTGTCCGGCGCCGTCGATCCCTGATTGTCGTCGGTCATAGGGCCTTCTTGTCATGCCAGCATCACAGCAGGCTATCGGGACTGCGAAACAGTATCAGCTGCAGCACCGCTGTTCCGTCGAAAGGTCGATGGTACACAAGAGCGTGGTACGGCAACACCCGCCAGGCCGGGCATTGCAGGCCGAGCGCAAGCCATGTCAGCTGTCGGTCGGCCGCTTCAACGCTGTCAAGCTGATCCCCAAGGATCGGCTCGCCTGAACAACCGTCGTCTTCGACCACGCGCTGATCTGCTTCAGCACCAGCAACTGCAGCAGGACTTTCTCTTGTTCAGAGACCTGTGCCCGGTTGTGAAAAGACGTGTAGAAGACGGCACCATCTCCAAACTCAACCTCAACCATCAACGGTCGTCCGGCGTACGCGGTGCCCTGGGCCGCCTCGACCAGAGTCTCGCCTTGGCACCCCTCCAGAACCGACCATTTGGTCATATCGAAGCGCATAGTGATGGAGCCTCCAACGACGTCGCGCAGTTCATGATCAACGACGTTCGCGGCGATCAGGCCCGGCCGACCGGAGCCACGAAACCGGAACATTCCTGGGAATGCTTCAGCGATCAGGCTGCTGGTCAAGTCTGAGGCATACACGCACCCGCCCGCGTAAACGAAACGTTGCAGGCTTGCCGAGTCTAAACGATCTTTCGTACCGCAGTTGACGAACAGCAGATCACAGTCGTACGCGCCCCTGAACGGCTCGAACATCACGCCCATCGAACTCAGGACTTCGCCGATATTGTCCCAGCGAGGGGAAGTCACGTAGATCTTGCGGCTCCAGTGCCGTGCCAGCTTCGCGAGGTGCGGCCCGGGAGGAAACTGGGTCATGCCCGGAGAATCGAACATTCGGCGTCGCCAGTCAGACATTCAGCCAATCCCGCCGCTCGCGTAATCGCTGCCGCGTTTCACTCGGCTCTGCATGACGGCGTGAAACTATCACTTCTCTCCGTTGGCCGTCATGGTGCGGGCCGCGGGTAGGACTCCTTGGGCAGGTTGTAGGTCAGGTCGATGGCCGTCTCGACGGCCTCGTCCATGTTGAGCCGATGTTCCAGGACCAGACGCGAGAGATAGCCGGCATCGACGCGACGGAAGAGGTCGTGGCGAGCCGGAATGGACGCGTACGCCCGCGTGTCGTCCACAAAACCAGATGTGTTGTAGAAGCCGGCAGTCTCGACGGCCGTCTCCCGGAAGCGGCGCATGCCCTCGGGGGAATCCAGGAACCACCATGGGGCGCCCAGTCGAACCGAAGGGTAGGTGCCGGCGATCGGGGCAAGTTCCCGGCTGTACACAGTCTCATCGACGGTGAAGAGGATGACGCGGAACCGGGGGTCGGTACCGAACCGGTCCAGCATCGGTCGCAGGGCGCGGGTGAACTCGGTCTGAATCGGAATGTCGTAGCCCTTGTCCGACCCGTACGCCCTCCCGATCGTGCTGTTGTGGTCGCGCAGCACCCCGGGGTGGATCTGCATCACCAGACCGTCCTCGCACGACATCTCGGCCATCTGGTAGAGCATGTTCGCCGCGAACGCGACAACCTCGGCGTCGCTCGCGTCCGCCCCTCCGAGAATCCGGGAAAACAGCTCACGGGCCGCGTTCGGCTCCATCGGCGTGGTGTCGGTCAGGAGGTGGCCGTGATCGGTAGCGCGTGCACCTGCTTCGACGAAGGCCGCACGGCGCGAACGCAGTGCGTCGAGAAAGCCGTCGTAGATCGTCGTGTCGATCCCGGAAAGCTCGGCCAGCTCAGCGACATCGGCGCGCCAGGTCGGTCGATCAAGGTAGGCCAGAGCGTCGGGCCGGAAGGTTGGAAAAACGCGCTCGCCAAGACCGTCGGCGGCAAGCTTCGCATGGTGCCGCAGATCCGACGTCGCCGAATCCGTCGTAGAGATGACCTCGATGTTGAACCGGTCGAGCAATGCCCGCGGGCGGAAGGCGGGGTCGGCCACGCAAGCGGCGATCTTGTCATAGATCGCGTCGGCCGTCTCGGCGCTCGGGACGAGATCGACCCCGAACACCTCGACCAGCTCGTGTTCCAGCCAATAGCGCGAGGGCGTACCGCGGAAGAGCTTCCAGTTCTCGCAGAACGTACGCCAGATCTTCCGTGAGTCAGTCTCGACCGGACCGCCATCGAGCCGTGGCACCCCGAGGCGAGCGGGCTCAATGCCTTGAGAGGCCAGCATGCGGAACACGTAGTGATCAGGAACGATCAAGAGCTGCGCAGGATCCGCGAACGGGGTGTCGTCAGCGAACACCTCCGGTTCGACGTGCCCGTGCATGCAGATCAGAGGCAGTTCCTTCGTCTTCGCCATAGATCTCCCTCGCGATGTTGCGCTGCTCTGCAGGAAACGGCAGTGCCCGGTCGGGGTCGAGCTCGAGGGAGGACTCAGTCGCGGACAGATCCACGCCGAGGCTCAAGATCGGTGATCTTGACCGGCAGACCAGTACGCAATGACTCGTTGCCTGCCATGCCGACCGCGATAGCCCGGATTCCGTCCAGCCAATCCGCCGGTCGCTCCAACCAGTCATCGCCAGGGCCGCGGAAAACGTCAGCGAGCAGCAACGCGTCGCCTCCACCGTGGCCTCCGGCGCCCTCCTCGATCTTGACGTCCTGGGCCGCCTCCCAGTGGCGCTGCAGGGTCAGCCGCTCACCGCCGGTCCGCGACGACAACTCCGGCACGGCGCTCGGGTCGATCACCACATTGCCGTCTGCATCAACGAGCACGGCCGCCCGTTCGACCACCTCGAGCTCGGCGCGCCCCTCGTCGCCGTTGACCGCGATCCGATAGCCCTCCCAGGGCGAATGCGCATTGAGCGCGTAGCTGAGGGTCGCGCCTCGGTCGTAGTCGACGATCACGGCCAGGTTGTCTTCGGTGGTCACGCCGGGCCCGAACACGTCCTGATCACGGTGGTAGCCGTCGTAGGACTCGTTGTCCAGGTAGAGCGCCTTGAGCCGAGGGTCGTCACGCAGGTCCAGCTCCCAGGGACTGTGAGCCCCCTCATGGGTGCCTCGCTCCGAGCGGGGTGCCATCCCGCGTGCTGCCGCGTTCTCGGCGCCGTAGAACCGCACCCCGCCGCGGGCGTACACCTGCTCGGGAGAGTCAGCTGAGCAGCCAGTTGACAAGGTCGAAGTGGTGCGACGCCTTGTGAATCAGCAGGCCACCGGAGTTGGCCTTGTCCCGGTGCCAACGGCGGAAGTAGTCGGCGCCGTGCGCGGTGTCGAGCACCCATTCGAACGTGACCGAGAGTGGTGTGCCGATCGAGCCGCTCTTGATCACCTCCTTGAGCGCGGAGTTCCGCGGCGAGTAGCGATAGTTGTGCGTCACCACGACCTGCCGACCGGTACGTTCGACCGCCTCGGCGATCTGCCGGGTGCTCTCCGGATTGATCGTCAACGGCTTTTCGACCACCACGTCGACGCCGGCATCCAGTGCCCGCACGATCAGTTCGGCGTGGGTGTAGTCGGGTGAGGTGATGATCACCCGGTCGGCCTGGGTCTCGGTGATCACCCGCTCCAGCGCGTCGGGAGGGCCGGTGATCACACCGCTGACGTCGAGACCGGCTTCGGACAGCCAGCTCGAGATGTACCGCCAGCCGGCCGGGATTCGGCTCGAACGAGTCCCGACCAGCTCCGCGTCGTCGCGGTGATCGCCGGCCATGGCATCGAGATACATCTGGACGCGGTGGCCGGTTCCGACCACCACATAGCGTCGTTTGGAGGTCACAGCAGCTGCCTTTCGCGAGTTGAAGAATGCGGGACCCGGCTGAGCCGGATCCCGCATTGAGGTCACTTTCCGCCGGTGGTGGCGATGCCCTTGACCAGGAACCGCTGGCCGAACAAGAACACCAGGAAGAGCGGGATCAAGGTGACGACCGACATGGCGAACATCGCACCCCAGTTGCTGCCAGCCGTCGCGTCCAGGAACGAGCGCAGCGCCACCGGAACCGTGTAGGCGATCGGATCGGTCAGGTAGATCAGCGGAGTGAAGAAGTCGCTCCAGGTCCAGATGAAGGTGAAGATCGCCGTCGTGGCGATCGCTGGGCCCATCAGCGGCAGCATCACCCGGCTGAAGATCTTCCAGTGGCCGCAACCGTCGATCCGTGCCGCCTCGTCCAGCTCGCTGGGGATGCCTCGGATGAACTGGACCATCAAGAACACGAAGAACGCATCGGTGGCCAGGAACTTGGGCAGGATCAGCGGGACGAACGTGTTCACCCAGCCCAGCTGGTTGAAGATGATGTACTGCGGCACCACGACCACGTGGAAGGGCAGCATGATCGTCATCAGCATGATCGCGAACCACAGCGTCTTGAGCCGGAACTTCAGCCGGGCGAACGCGTACGCGGCCAGCGTGCAGGCGAACAGGTTGCCGGCGATCGCCCCGATCACCACGATGGCCGAGTTGATGATGTATTGGCCGAAGGGGTAGGACAGCGCGTACCAACCCTTGGTGTAGTTCTCCACGTACAGGTCGTTCAGCCAGAGGCCGGGGGTGCGGAAGATGACCTCGGTCGGCCGGAAGGAGCTGGCCATCAGCCACAGCAGCGGATAGATCATGATCAGGCTGGCGGCGATCAGCAGTATGTGCTTGATCACCGACCGTGCCCGGTCCCGCCCGGTGGGCGCCGTGGTGGATCGCCTCCTGGGGAGCCGGTCCGGTCAGTGACGCCGTTGTGTCAGGGGGGGTTGCCACCCCGCCCTCTGTTTGAAGATCAGTCACCGTAGAACACCCAATGCTTGGAGAAGTAGAAGTTGATAGCGGTGAAAGCCGCGATGATCACCACCAGCAGCCAGGCCATCGCGGCGGCGTAGCCCATCTGGAACTGGACGAACCCGCGCTGGTACAGGTACAGCGTGTAGAACATCGTCGAGTCCGACAGGACCGCCGGTCCCGTTCGAGACCACGAAGGCCTGGGTGAACGCCTGGAAGGCGTTGATGATCTGCAGCACCAGGTTGAAGAAGATGATCGGAGACAGCAGCGGCAGGGTGATCTTCCTGAACTGGGCCCATCGGCTTGCGCCGTCGACCGAGGCCGCCTCGTAGTACATTCCGGGGATCTGCCGCAGACCGGCCAAGAAGATCACCATCGGTGAGCCGAACGTCCAGACGTGCAACAAGATGATCGTCCACAACGCGTACTGCGGGTCGCCGATCCAGCTCGTGGTGGCTGGGATATCCGAACAGCCTGAGGACCTGGTTGACCAGGCCGTCGACCTCGAACATCTGCCGCCACAGCACAGCGATGGCCACCGAGCCGCCGAGCATCGACGGCAGGTAGAAGACCGACCGGTAGAACGGCAGCCCCTTCATCCCCTCGTTCAGCAGCATGGCGATGGCCAAGGCCACGATCAGTTGCAGCGGAACGCCGACGAACACGTAGATGAACGTGACCGCGAGCGAGTTGTGCAGACGCGCGTCGCTGAGCATCCGGACGTAGTTGTCCAGCCCGATCCACTCGGGCGCCTGGATCAGGCTGTAGTTGGTGAACGACAGGTACAACGAGGCGATCATCGGCCCGACCGTGATCACCACCAGGCCGATCAGCCAGGGCAGCAGGAACAGATAGCCGGCCTTGTTGTCCCGGCCCGCCTCCTTGGCCGCGAGCCGCTTCTCCTCCGGCGTCTTGGCCTTGACGCGATGGATCGTCGAAAGCTCAGAGATGGCGCTCATGGCTCAGACCTTGAGGTTCGACTTCAGCTCGTCCACGAACTTCTGCGCGGCCTCAGCCGTGCTCGCCCGCCCGAAGAGGACATCGGTCCCGTGACGGAACAGGACTGTCGGCCATCGTGCCGCCGCCGGGGGGTGGGGCGATCGGGGTGTCGGCCACCTCGGGCTTGATGTCGGTGATGTATTTCGCGACTACCTGTTGCGCCTCGGACAGCTTGGGCTTGACCTCGGCCAGTATCTCGGTGTTCGGCGGGATGCCCCGCTCAGCCTGATCGATGTCGGCGGCCGCCGGGTCGTTCGCAAACCAGTTGATCCAGGCGATTGCGGCATCCGGGTTCTTGGTCTTGGCCGACGCCGACCACAGCATGCTCGCCTTGTACCAGGTCTTCCGTTCGGTTGCCTTGCCGGTCAGGCTCGGGCCCCGCAGCATCTTCATCAGGTCACCGCCGGCCGCAGCGCTGACCGCTTCCAGCTGATTGGAGTTGTAGTACTGCATGGCAGCTTTCCCGACCACGATCGCACTCTGGTCCAGCGGCTTGGCAGCCTCCTCGCTGATCTGCTCGGGCGTTCCAATGGCCTTGGCTTTCTGGCCCTTGACCATGAGGTCGTACCAGGCTTGAGCTTCGGCTACGTCAAACCCAAGCCCGTCCGGAGTGAAGAGTTCCTTGCCGTGCTGGCGCACGAACGTGCCGAACAATGCGTCTGAGCCCATCAGCGACGCCATGCCGAAGGGCACTCCCGCCTTGGAGGCGACCTCGGCAGCCGACCTCGATCATCTGGTCCCAGGTCCAGGTCTTGTCGTCGGGCAGGTCCATCTTGGCCTTCTCGAAGACCTTCGGGTTGGCAAAGATGAGCGCGCTGTTGATGCCGGCATTGACGCCCGACCAGCTTGTCGTTGATCTTGCCCGAATCGACCGTGCCCTCGACGAACTTGGACACGTCGACCTTGCCCAGATCGAGCAGCGCGCCGCGAGTGCCGTACTCGGAGATGTAGTCCATGTCCATCTGGATGATGTCGGGAGCCGTGCCGCCGGCGGTCTGGGTGGCCAGCTTGTCCCAGTAGCTGTTGAACTCACCCGGCTGGCCCGAGATCTTCACATCGGGGTTGGCCTTCATGTACGCGTCGATCTCGCCTGGGTGTTCTTGTTGCGCGTCGGGTTGCCCCACCAGGCCAGAGCCAGGTTGGTCGCGCCACCCTCACCGCCGCCACCTTGAGAACCACCACCCGAAGAACCAGGGGCGCAAGCCGCCAGCCCCATCGTGGTGGCCGCAGCGGCCAGCCCGCCGGCGCCGATCAAGAACTGCCTTCGGTTCATAGCCATCGTTCTCCCTTTCATTGGTGCACGAAAGCGTTTTCGTGACTGAGCGTAAGCGTTTTCTCAATGGGTGTCAATATTCGTTTCGAGAATGAGACCTGTGAATTTCGGCACCGCTTGCTGCCGAACGTATCAGTTTTGCGTTACCCGAGCTGTCGACTCGCGAACCACCAAATGAGCAGGGACGATGCGCCGACGGGGCCTGACTGCGGCGGGCTTCCGCAGCATGCCGAAGGCGATCTCGCCCATCTCAGTCAGAGGTACGGCGACTGTGGTCAAGGCCGGTGCGAGTGATTGGGCCACTGCGATGTCATCGATTCCAACCACGGAGATGTCGTCCGGGACCCGCATTCCCTGGCGTCGCAGCTCCTGCAGTACGCCGATTGCCATCAGATCGCTGATCGCGAGTATGGCGCTGGGGCGTGTGGCGAGATCACCGATCCGGCTAGCGATGCGGGCACCGCCAGCGAGAGTGAATGCGTCGTGCCACACGGTTGGTTGTACACCGGCCTCCTCGAACACCGAACAAATGCCGGACAGGCGGTCGGCGATCGTGGTCAACTCCTCTGAGCCTGAGGCGACCAGAACGTTTTGATGTCCGAGTTTGACGAGATGGTCGGCCGCTAGAGCGCCTATAGCCACGTTGTCGGGGAGCACGGCGTCCACGCCCAGATGGTGGCGTCCGATAACGGCCACTCGACCGCCCCGCTGCTGATATGCCCGCAGCACATCCTTTGCGCGGGCCTCTTTGGCGGGATCGACGTACCCAGATCCGGCGATGATGATGCCGTCAACGTCTTGAACCACAAGAGTGGTGATCTCCCTGAGCTCCTGCTCTGGGTCTCGGCCCGAGTGTGAGACCTGAACCATGAGGTTCTCCGCGAGAGCCGAACGTACGATGCCACCCGCAATCTGGGTGAAAAATGGATCGTCGATCTCATGCACGATCAGCCCGATCACCGAGGTGGTCCCGCCGGCCAGCTGCCGTGCGTGGACATTGGCTACGTAGCCGAGATCATGTGCCACCTGGCGAACCTTCTCGGCAAGCGCTGCGCCGACCCCCGCCTGGCCATTGAGCGCCCGCGAAGCGGTAGCCAGCGAGACACCGGCGGCTGCCGCCACGTCACTCAGCAGCACGGGCCCTGACGAAGGGGACACCGCGGACTCCTTCAGGTTGTGCTTCTTCCACTGCCGATCGTATAGTAAGTAAAGCGATTGCGAAAGCGCTTTCGTAATCCGGGGAAATGACGACTGAGGAGACGACGTGGCACAGCGCACTATCCGAGTGATCATGAACGGGGTAACCGGCCGGATGGGTTACCGCCAACATCTGGTCCGGTCGGTGCTCGCCATCCGGGACGACGGCGGCGTCATGCTTCCCAACGGTGATCGAATCACCGTCGAGCCGATCCTGGTCGGCCGCAACGCCGAGAAGCTGGCCACGCTGGCAGTCGCCCACGGCGTGGCCGACTTCACCACCAATCTCGACGAAGCGCTCGACGACAGCTCAGCCTCGATCTACTTCGACGCCCAGGTTACCTCCGAGCGTAAGAAGTCGATCTTGAAGGCCGTCGGCGCCGGCAAGCACATCTACACCGAGAAGCCGATCGCCGAGTCGGTCGAGGAAGGTATTGAGCTGGTCACTGCCGCGCGGGAGGCCGGTGTGATCAACGGGGTGGTCCACGACAAGCTCTATCTGCCGGGTCTGCTCAAGTTGAAGCGGCTGATCGACTCCGGGTTCTTCGGCCGCATTCTCTCGGTACGCGGGGAGTTCGGCTACTGGGTCTTCGAGGGTGATCTGCTGCCCGCGCAGCGGCCGAGCTGGAACTATCGGGCCGAGGACGGCGGTGGCATGGTGCTGGACATGTTCCCGCACTGGAACTACGTCCTGGAGAACCTGTTCGGGAAAGTGCTTGCGGTGAGCGCGAAGGCGGTCACCCACATCCCGGAGCGCTGGGACGAACAGGGCCGCAAGTACGCCGCTACCGCCGATGACTCTGCGTACGCGATCTTCGAGCTCGAGGACGACGTCATCGCCCAGATCAACTCATCCTGGGCCGTTCGTGTCGACCGCGGAGAACTGGTCGAGTTCCAGGTCGACGGCACCCACGGTTCGGCGGTAGCCGGTCTGTTCGGCTGCCGCATCCAGCCGCGCGTTCGTACGCCGATGCCGGTGTGGAACCCGGATCTGCCGACGACCGAGGACTTCCGCAGCCAGTGGGAGCAAATCCCGGACAACGCGGAGTTCACCAACGGCTTCCGAGCCCAGTGGGAGCAGTTCCTGTCCGATGTGGATGCCGGCCGGCAACACACCTACGATCTTCCTGCCGGCGTACGCGGCCTGCAGCTTGCAGATGCTGGCCTGAAATCCTCAGCCGAGGGTCGCCGGGTCACGATCGAGGGGTTCGCATCGTGACCACGACCACCACCACGATTGCCCTGCCAGAAGCCGGCGGCGGCTGGCGTGAGATCGATCTTCGCGAACCGCGCGCCTGGGCCGAGCATCCGCAGCCGTTCCAGAGTCGGATTGCATTTGCGGCTGCGCACGTCGTCGCCGACCCACGCGGCGAGAACGTGCCAGGTGCGCCGGCGGCTGTCGACTGGGAAGCCACCTTGGGGTTTCGGCGGCACCTGTTCCGCTACGGGCTCGGCGTCGCCGAGGCCATGGACACCGCGCAGCGCAACATGGGCCTGGACTGGTCGGCCACTCAGGAGTTGATCACCCGCAGCGCGGCATTGGCCAGCGAGCACGGCGCCCGAATCGCTTCAGGTGCCGGAACCGATCAACTGCTCGCTCCGGCACGCAGCCTGAGTGAGGTCAGCGATGCCTACCTCGAGCAGGTCGAGTTCGTCGAGGCGGCTGGTTCCCAGGCGATCGTGATGGCCTCGCGCCAGCTGGCGGCTCGTTGCTCGCAGCGCCGAGGACTACCTCCAGGTCTATTCGACCGTGCTTGCTCAGGCCTCCCGACCAGTCGTCCTGCATTGGCTGGGCGAGATGTTCGACCCGCAGCTGAGCGGCTACTGGGGGTCAACGGACATACCGACCGCCACGCGTACGTTCCTCGACTTGATCAACGAGCACAGCGCCAAGGTCGACGGAGTGAAGGTCTCGCTGCTTTCGGCTGATCATGAACAGGAGCTGCGTGCCGCGTTACCGGCAGGCGTGCGGCTCTACACCGGCGACGACTTCAACTATCCGGAGCTCATCGAGGGTGATGGTGTTCATCACTCCGACGCCCTGCTCGGCGCGTTCGCCGCTATCGCGCCTGCCGCCGCGGCCGCCTTGAGCGCGCTCGATGAGGACGACATCGACGGATATCGCCGGGAGATGGCGCCGACGCTGGCGCTGTCCCGCCACATTTTCGCGACACCGACCTACTACTACAAGACCGGAATCGCCTTCCTGGCCTGGCTGAACGGCCATCAGGACGGCTTCGTCATGGTGGGCGGCCTGCAATCTGCTCGTTCGGTGCCTCCACCTGGCCCGGGTGTTCGAGCTCGCCAACGAGGCGCAGTTGCTGACCGACCCCGACCTCGCCGCTCATCGCGTTGGCCTGCTCTTGGCGACCGCCGGCCTGGCCCGGTGAGCGACCGAGTGGGCGTGAGCCGGCTCTCGCTCAACCAGCGGACCACTGCCTCATGGTCGCTGCCGGAAGCGATCCAGGGCTGCGTCGACGCCGGCCTCGGCGCGATCGGGATCTGGCGAGAACAGCTCGCAGAGGTGGGCCTCGACGAAGCCTGTCGGCTGGTCGCCGAGTCCGGTCTGCGCGTCTCCTCGCTGTGCCGGGGCGGGTTCTTCACGACCGCGGATCCAGCAGAGGCGGAGGCTGCAGAGATCAAGAACCGCCAGGCAATCGACGAGGCTGCGGCGCTGGACGCGGCCACCCTGGTGCTCGTAGCCGGCGGGCTGCCGCCGGGTGATCGTGATCTTCAGGCTGCCCGAGACCGCGCCGCACGAGCCATCGAGCGACTGGTCCCGTACGCGCATGATCACGGAGTCACTCTAGGCATCGAGCCGATGAACCCGATCTACGCCGCAGATCGTGGAGTGATCTCCACGCTGGCGCAGGCATTGGACATCGCCGAGCGCTTCGACGCCGCCGACGTCGGCGTAGTGGTCGACACGTTTCATCTGTGGTGGGAACCAGGAATTGCTGACCAGCTACAGCGCGCCGGAGGACGGATTGCCAGCTATCAGATCTGCGACTGGATCACCCCGCTGCCGGCGGACACCCTGCTGGCTCGCGGCATGATGGGCGACGGCCACATCGACTTCCCTGCCTTTACCAGAGCAGTCGCGCGAGCCGGATATCGCGGCGACATCGAGGTGGAGATCTTCAATGCCGATCTGTGGGCGTCCCCACCGGACGAGGTCGTTGACACGATGGCGAATCGTTATGTCGAACTAGTACAGCCCTACTTGGAGAGTGATGCTTCCTGAGCTTGTCGAAGGGCGCGGCTGGGCTTCGACAGGCGATGTCCTGAGCTTGTCGAAGGGCTCAGCCCGCATGACCGTAAGAAGAAAGGACGATGAAGCTGTGTGGACCCTTTCAGGATTTATCGACGAAATCTCCAAAGACTTCAAGGAGCAGTGCGAGGTCGCTGCCGGTCTCGGCCTGCAGTATGTGGAGGTCCGCAGCGCGTGGGGAACCAACATCTTGGACCTCGATTCCGGCCAACTCGACACGCTTCGAGAGACCCTCGACGGGTACGGTCTGAAGGTTTCGAGCATCGGCTCGCCCATCGGGAAGATCTCCATCGACGACGAGTTCGCACCTCATCTGGAGCGGATGCGGCACGCCGTGGAGGTCGCCAACACTCTCGAGGCGCCGTACATCAGGATCTTCTCGTTTTTCATTCCCGAGGGCACGGACCCCGACAGCCGCCGCGATGAGGTACTGAATCGCATGAGCGCCCTGGCTGACGCGGCCGCTGATTCGGACGTGATCTTGGTCCATGAGAACGAGAAGGAGATCTACGGCGATATTCCGCGCCGCTGCTTGGACATCGTCACATCGGTGGCGGCGCCTCACCTGCAGCTGGCTTGGGATGCGGCCAACTTCGTCCAAGTCGGAGTTCGACCATTTACCGAGGGGTACGCCATGCTGCGCCCACATGTCAGCTACATCCAGATCAAAGACGCCCTGCTGGCCGACGGAACGGTCGTGGTCGCTGGTGCTGGCGACGGCGAGGTGCCCGATACGGTCCGCGCATTGCGGGCGGATGGTTTCGATGGCTTCTTCTCCCTGGAGCCCCATCTCGGGGAGTTCACAGCGTTCGGTGCGCTGTCCGGACCGGAGTTGTTCACCGAGTCGTGGAAGGCCTTCACCGGCATCCTCAAGTCCGAAGGGATCCAGTACGCATGAGCACGGTCAGCGAATCTGACCACCGGATCCGGCTGGCGCTTGTCGGTGCGGGCGTTATCGGCACGATCCACGGGGCGGTGATCAGCGAACTGGCCGACCGGATCGAGCTGGTCGCGGTCGTCGACCTCCACCCGGAACGTGCCGAGAAGCTGGCCGCCGAGCACGGCGGGATGGCGTTTACCTCACTGACGGATGCGCTGCAAGCCGTTGAGATCGACGTGGTGTCGGTCTGCACTCCTACCGGCCGGCACGGTGGGATAGCCATCGAGGCGCTGGAGGCCGGCAAGCATCTGATCATCGAGAAGCCCGCCGAGACGACCGTGGCGAAGACCGATGAGATCATCGCCGCTCAGCGCCGGGCGGGCACTCAGGTCGCGGTCATCTCTCAGCACCGGTTCGATCCCGCCACCGAGGTGGCGGTGGCGGCCATCGGCAACGGTGAGCTGGGTCGGTTGACCAGCGGCATCGCCTCGATCGATTGGTGGCGCGGCCAGACCTACTACGACTCCGGCGACTGGCGTGGCACCTGGGAGCTCGACGGGGGTGGCGCGTTGATGAACCAGGGCGTGCACACTGTCGACCTGCTTGTGGCCACGATGGGCCGACCCGTCGAGGTGTTCGCTTACACCGGAACCCTCGCCCACGAACGGATCGAGGTCGAAGACGTCGCCGTCGGTGTGGTCCGGTTCGAGAACGGCGCCCTCGGTGTGCTGCATGCCACCACCGCCGCCTACCCCGGGCTCAGCGCCAGGTTGCAGGTGCACGGCGACAAGGGCTCGGTCGTGATCGACAACGACAAGTTGACCTTCATCCACCGGACGCCGTCGCGAGAGCAGCGCCGAAGAGCGGGCCTACGGCACCCCGGGCTCGGCGATCAACCAGATCGCCGACTACCCCGATGCCTCGGGCGCTGCGGCGGAGACCGCCGGCAGCAACCCCGGTCAACTGGCAAACGACGCCCACCGCCGGCAATACGAGAACTTCCTCGCCGCGCTGGCGGGCAGGGAGCAGCTTCGGGTCGACCTTGAGACCAATCGCCAATCGATCGGCATCATCACCGGTGTCTACGAGTCGGCTCGCACTGGCAAACCGGTCACCTTGTGACCCGGCGTGACTTGTCGTTCCAGCACCTGTGATCATCCCCGCTCGGCGAGTGCCTGCATCTGTTGGATGATCGCCTGAACCAGTTCGCTGTCGTCGCCGAGCCCGCTGTAGAGCGTCTCGAGCACTCCCGAGACCGCGTTGGTCTCGTCGTCGGCGCTGGCTGCGGCGCGTGCGCGCTCCGCAGCTGGATCCTTGATCGGGGCGCCATGGCCACGTAGGTGCAAGATCCAGGCCGCGACGGCAGTGGCGCACCCGACCGGCATCCGTCCGTCGGCACGTTCCGCGAGCAGGGTGGGCAGGATTCGCACCGGCAGCTTGATGGAACCGTCAGCGGCGATCCGGCTCAGCTGGTCACGTACCCGGGGGTTGCTAAATCGTTGCAGCAGCGCCGCCCGATAGTCAGTAATCGTGTCCGGCGGCAGAGTGAGATGACGACTTGCCTCGTCCCACAGCGCCTCAACCCACGATCGGCACTGCGGGTCGGCGATTGCCTCATCGATCGTGACGTGGCCGCGGATGCTCCCGGCGTACGCGAGCAGCGAGTGCGAGGCATTCAACAACCAGAGCTTGCGCTGTTCGTACGGGGTGATGTCCTCGACGAGCCGGGCGCCAGCGTCCTCCCACGCCGGCCGACCACCGGGAAAGGCGCCGGAGATCACCCACTCGGCGAAGGGCTCGGTTGGCACCGGCGATGCGTCCTCATAGCCCTGAGTCTCCGCGACTGCGCTTCGGTCCCCCTGGGTCGTCACTGGCGTGATGCGATCCACCATTGACGTGGCGAAGTCCACGTGTTCTTCCATCCAGACAAGCAGAGTCGGATCGACCACCGCGGCCAGGTCGGTGACGACAGTCTTCGTTACGGCACCGTTCTCGGGCAGGTTGTCACAGGACAAGACGCTGATCGGACCAGCCTCGGCGGCCCGACGAGCCAGCAGACCGGCGACCAGTTTCCCCGGCAAACTGCTGACCGGCGCGTCGATGTCGGCCTGCAGAGCGGCAGCGTCAGCGGTGATGACATCGCGGCTCGCGATCGAGATGCCCGTCCGGCCCCCGGACGTAGCCCGCCTCAGACACCGTGATCGTGATCACCGCCACTTCTGGCCGACGGAGGTAATCGAGATAGGCCTCGTGATCGGTAGCGGGATGAACCGCGGCAAGCGAGCCGATGACCTCGAACGCGTCGCCGTCTGCACTGCGCGTGATCAGCGTATACAGGCCGTCCTGTGGTGCGAGGTCGTTGGCAGTGTCTGGCCGACGCCCGGTGAATGCCGCAATTCCCCACTCAGAGGCATCGGGAGCGTTCGCGGTGTACCAGGCCTGATGGGCGCGATGAAAGTTGCCCAGACCGATGTGCAGGAGCCGTATCGGCGCCGCAGTGTGGAGACCTCGCAGTGATCGGCTGAGCCGCGGCAAGCTGTTGGTGCCTGAGTCGGGCTGCGTCATGGTAGAGGGCATACCTCATCTTGGCCGCATCTTCGGTCAAGCGTCATCCCGAGTGTCAGCAATGAGGCCGCGACCTCCTTATACCTAACCGTCAGGGTCGCCGATACCCGAAGTCTCGCAGAAACTAGCGCTGGGGTTGATCGACTGAGGCTGAGGATCGGACCCCATGCTCTTCCCGCGGCGACGCCTGCCGAGAAGACCGCCGCGGCTGGTCGTGCCGTACGCTCGGCTGTCGCAATGGCGGGCCGTCGAGAATCCTCTCCACCTCGCGCAGGAACGGCATGGGCGCCTCTGACCCAATAGCGTCCCCCAGGCAATAGGAACGGTAAGCCCGGCGGGCAGCTGCCAACGGATCTGCGCCCAGCAGTTCGTCAAGGGCCTCAGGCAAGGTGCTCAAGTCGCGCTCGATGACGTAGGCGACCCGGGCCATCGGGATTGCCTGCCGAAATGCGGCGCCTTTTTGCTGAATCGCGACCATTGCCAGTGGCTTTCCGCTCGCCAGGAAGTCCGATGCCACCGATGACACGTCGGTGATCAGCGCATCGCAGTGGTTGAAGCAGGCGGGAATGTCCCACTCGACCTCAGCGGCAGCGCCAAAGACGTGCTGACGCCCAGTGGCTTTCCGGTCCGCATTGAGCCGATGCTGAATGTCCTGGGCCAAACCAGTTTGATCGGGATCGCGATAGGTCTGCGGATGCGGGCGGAAGATTACCGTTACGCCGCGAGCGAGGAGCGCCTCGACGATCTTGGAACCGAGAGACAGCGACGAGTAGTTGGTGTTCGGCTTGCCGCCGTGCCAGGTCGGCGCGTACAGCACGGTACGTGGTCCTCCCGGCGCCAGCGGCTTGTCTCGCGTCGCGATTCGCTCGATCTGCGGTCGCCCGACGAGCGCAAATTGCTCCGGTCGAATCCTGACCCCGTGGTCCGCATAGCGCTCCACACCCTGCTGACCAGACACGAAGACCTTGTCGAAGGCGGCGTGCCTGGCGCTGTAATTAGCTGCCTTGTCGGAGTCGCCGTGGTTCAACCAGATGTGGGTCAGCCGCGGGAACCGCAACATGTCGACGTTGGCCTGGTGGTTCTGGACGTAGAAGGCGGCCTTGAGCGAGTCGACGACCAGGTGCCATAACCGCCCGCTCGTGCTCTTGAGCTTGGGAACCAGCACTGGTGCCGAGGTCAGTGTGGTGATTTCGGGCACAGTGTGCGGGTAGCGGGTGATCACGATGAACCGCCGGTTGAGGCGCTCGAAGTAGGGCAGCCACATGCCCAGTTGGTAGCCGGCGCCGTTACGGGCGGCGTAGTAGACGCAGAACTCGGGTTCGTACCGCTGGAGCGCCTTCCGCACTTCGCTCGCGGAGCTCCGGCTGATGAGCACGGCCCGGGCGGCGTACGCAATCATGATCACCGCCGGCATGATGCCAGCGACCACGACGAGGAAGTAGCTCCAGCCAGCAACCCCGAGTAGCGCCAGCAGGGCACCTACCGCGGCAACGGCAAGTGGAGCAAGCGCAACGAACGTCGGATTGAAAGGCGTGCGCGGCACCTCGGGAAAGTCAGGTAGCTGGACGGCAACGGGGGTCGCCTTGGTCAGCAGCAGGCGCACCGTTGGCTCGGAGACGATGGCAAAGATCGCGAGACCCGTGGCGGCCCAGATCCATGCCTGCTCGCCAGGTCGGCGCGCGAGATAGCCCGCTGCGACGGCAATGAGTATGACGACTCTGGGCGCCTGATAGGTCGCCAGGAGTGGATGGCCACGGCCCATGTCGCGACGCATCAGCCAGCCGAGCATGATGAGCGACATGAGGCCCAGCGCGGCCCCCAGCCAGACAAGCACCGAGCCGGCGAAGCCGAACATGATGACGACGCTGACCACCATGCAAACGTTGAGCAGGTTGCTGACGATCAGATCGACGACTCGCGACCGGGGGGCACCAGCAAAGCCCGACCAATCGCCGATGCTCGTGGTTCCCGCGGGCTTGGTTGACTCCATGGCAGGGAAAGGGTATATCCCTTCGACCCGACTTTTTTCGACGTACCAGCAAACTCCCAGTGATGGCCGCCCGGCACGAATACGATGAGGCTGTGTCACGAGGTGATGGTCTGCTGAACCAGGACCTAGATCCCGACGATCGTGGACCCCAGGATGCGTGTGGCGTCTTCGGTGTCTGGGCGCCGCACGAGGAGGTAGCCAAGCTCACGTATTTCGGGCTTTACGCGTTGCAGCACCGCGGGCAGGAGTCGGCGGGGATTGCGGTCAGCAAAGGCTCCCAGATCGTGGTCTTCAAAGACATGGGCCTGGTCTCCCAGGTCTTCAACGAGGCGACTTTGGACTCGCTGGGCAACGCTCACCTGGCAATCGGGCACTGCCGCTACTCCACGACCGGCTCGAGTGTGTGGAAGAACGCTCAACCCACGTTCCGCTCGACCGCGGTGGGGAGCATCGCACTGGGCCACAACGGGAATCTGACCAACACCTTGGAGCTGCAGAGTTGGTTGAAGGAGCGTGACCATCACAACGGGTCGCTGTTCCCTGGATCGTTGTCCAACGAGGCGACCAGTGACACCTCTTTGATCACTGGGCTGATGGCCACATTCAGCGGGCTGAACACCGAGGAGGCCGCCCTTCAGGTGCTGCCCAGACTGCGCGGCGCGTTCAGCGTGGTCTTCATGGATGAGGAGACCTTGTACGCGGCACGGGACCCGCAGGGCATCCGGCCACTGGTGCTCGGCCGGCTGGAGCGCGGCTGGGTGGTCGCCAGCGAGACCGCGGCGCTGGACATCGTCGGTGCCACGTTCATTCGAGAGATCACGCCCGGTGAGCTGATCGCAGTCGACGCCAATGGCCTGCGCAGTCGTACGTTTGCCAAGGCCGATCCCAAGGGCTGCCTGTTCGAGTACGTCTACCTCGCGCGGCCCGACACCATGATCTCGGGTCAGCGGTTGCACTCCGTGCGGGTTGCTGTCGGGCGTACGCTCGCGCGTGAATGCCCGGCCGATGCCGATCTGGTCATTCCGGTTCCGGAGTCGGGTACGCCGGCAGCGATCGGTTATGCGGAAGCGTCCGGAATCCCGTACGGGCAGGGCCTGGTCAAGAACTCCTACGTCGGGCGCACCTTCATTCAGCCGAGCCAAACCATTCGCCAACTCGGCATCCGGTTGAAGTTGAACCCGCTGCGGGATGTCATCGCCGGGAAGCGCTTGGTGGTGGTCGATGACACCATCGTGCGCGGTAACACCCAGCGGGCGCTGGTGCGGATGCTGCGCGAGGCAGGCGCGGCCGAGCTCCACGTACGCATCTCCGCCCCTCCGGTGAAGTGGCCGTGCTTCTACGGCATCGACTTCGCCTCGCGTGCCGAGCTCATCGCCAACGGCTTGGACACCGATGAGATCTGCCGCTCCATTGGAGCGGATTCGCTCGGCTACGTCTCACTGGACGGCCTGATTGCGGCGACTCAGGTTGGCAAGCGAGCACTCTGCCGCGCCTGCTTCGATGGCGTCTACCCGGTCGAGTTGCCGCTCAGTGAGCGGCTGGGCAAGTCCATCCTCGAGGACCCCGCGGACCTGGAGCCCGTCGCCTCCGGGGTGGGTGCCGCAGATGCCCTCACCCGCCCCTAACTCCGTTGCTCCACCGACTTCCCACCGACTTACTCCCACCGACTTGTCAGAATCTGAGCACCAAATATGGTGCTCAGATTCTGACAAGTCGGTGATTGGGAGAGGGCACCCATGAGCGAACGGTCGGCGTACACCGCGGCGGGCGTGGACATCGAAGCTGGCGACCGGGCCGTCGAGCTCATGAAGACATGGGTTGCCAAGACCCGCCGTCCGGAAGTCATGGGCGACATCGGTGGCTTCGCGGGGCTGTTCGACGCCAGCGCACTCGCACACTACGAGCATCCCGTGCTGGCGACCTCGACCGACGGAGTCGGCACCAAAGTCGCCATCGCCCAGGCGCTCGACCGTCACGACACGATCGGATTCGACCTGGTCGGGATGGTTGTCGACGACCTCGTCGTGTGCGGGGCCGAACCGCTGTTCATGACCGACTACATCGCCTGCGGCAAGGTCGATCCAGAGCGGATTGCGGCGATCGTCAAGGGCATCGCCATCGCGTGCAGCGAGGCCGGGTGTGCGCTGCTCGGCGGCGAGACCGCTGAGCATCCGGGACTTCTCGGACCGGACGAGTACGACCTCGCTGGCGCGGCGACCGGAGTCGTGGAACGGGACCAGATCTTGGGCGCGGAGCGCGTGGTCGCCGGGGATGTGCTGTTGGCCATGGAATCCTCGGGCCTGCACTCCAACGGCTACTCCCTGGTCAGGCGCGTATTCCGCAACTCAGGTTGGGCGCTGGATCGCCACGTTTCCGAGCTCGGCCAGACCCTCGGCGAGGAACTGCTGACCCCGACTCGGATCTACGCTCGCGACTGCCTCGCGGTGATCGAAGCCGTCGAGGTGCATGCGATGAGCCATATCACCGGTGGTGGACTGGCGAACAACCTTGCCCGTGTCATTCCTGCCTCATGCGAAGCGCGAATCGACCGTACGACCTGGCAGCCGCCGCCTGTCTTCGGGCTCATTCAGCAGCTCGGAGAGATCTCCGACCCCGACCTCGCGGCGACGTTCAATATGGGCGTCGGGATGGTCGCGGTGCTGCCCTCCGACGTGGTCGACGAAGCCGTACACCTGCTTGCCGGGCGTGGGCTGCGGGCCTGGGTGTGCGGATCGGTTATGCCCAACGCAGGCAACGACAAGCGGGTGAGCCTGTTCGGCCAACACGTTGTGGGATAGGGTCCCGGCGCTTTGCACCCTTGGGACCATTGGGTAGCCTTTCCCTCACGACATTAACCATTCTGAGCCGCGGCTAGCCGCAGGCAGACACAGTGCGAGGGGGTCGACCCGATGGGGCGCGGCCGTGCAAAAGCAAAGCAGACAAAGGTTGCTCGCGAACTCAAGTACCGCTCGTTCGATACTGACTTCTCGTCGTTGGAGCGTGAACTTCGGGGAGGGTCGGAGAGCCACGAGGTACCGCCGCAATATGCCGACCTTGCCGAGGAGTACGAGGACGACGACTCCTCGGACGACGATCAGGCGTACCGGGACCTTCGGAAGTCAGGTTAGGGAAAACACCGCAAGCGCCTCCCGCTGGCCATAGCCTGGACCGCATGAGCCAGAACCCTCAAGAAACGCCGGATCAATCGCAGTCTCAGAGCGAGCAATCCCAAGCTCGTCGAGCGACTGCGCCGGCGAGTCCAAGCGAGCCAATCTCGAGCCCCGCCACGGCGGAGGACATCAACCCTGCCGAAGGCGCATCGGGCTCTGGCTGATACAAACCTATCTGCTACCGCACCCTCCAGTGCAGATACTGCTGGTACGAGGAGCGCTGGCTACGCCGATCCGTACGGCACCGCGGCCAGCCCGACGGAGGCTCCCCAGACACCTCAATCTGCGCCGCCTCAGTATGCGCAACCACCCCAGCAGGGCTACAGCGATCCGTCCGCCGGCAGTGGCCAGTCACCCGCCTACGGCCAGGCTCAGGGATATCAGCAACCCCCCTACACCGATCCAAATGCCGGTTACCAGCAACCGGGCTATCCGCAGCAGGGTTATGTCGATCCCAACCAGCAAGCTGGCTATCAACAGGGCTATCAGACTTATGACCCGAACCAGCAGGCGTACGGCCAGCAGGGATATGGCCAGCAGGGATATGCACCGCAGCAATACGGACAGCCCGGATATCCCCAGCAGGGCTATTCGCAGCCAGGCGTCGCTCCCGTCTCTGAGAGCGATGAGAAGACGTGGGCGATCATCTCCCACATCAGCATCCCGTTCTTCGGCTTCATCGGCCCGCTCATTGCCTACCTGGTGTACAAGGATCGCAGTGAGTGGCTGAAGCAGGTCACCACGGAGGCGCTGAACTTCTCGATCTTGTACAGCATCGCGTACGTGGTCAGCGTGATCTTGACAGCGGTTGTCATCGGGTTGATCTTGTGGCCGCTGGTCTTCATCGTTGCGCTGATCTTCTGCATCATGGGCACGATCGCGGCCAGCAAGCACGAGTTCTACAAGTACCCGGTCAACATCCGGTTTATTAAGTAGGGCCTTTTAGGGACTATTGGTGGGTGACCACCTGGAGTCCCGACTTCCTGGGCGGCTACGAGACGACCGAGCTTGCGCTGCCGGGCGCTGAACCCGCGCCTGGTGAGCCCGATGACGTCGATCTGGTCGCAACGCTGATCCGCAAGTCTGGTCCTCGGATGGGGTCGCGGGCAGTGCTGTACATCCACGGCTGGAACGACTATTTCTTCCAGGCCCACGTCGCGGACTACCTGACCGACCTTGGCTACGACTTCTACGCCCTCGAGCTGCGACGATACGGGCGCAGCATTCGCCCGGGTCAGCTCCGCGGCTTCATCGCCAACCTCGACGACTACTCTCTCGAGCTTGACGCGGCGGCCGATCTGATCGCGGCCGATCATGATCGGCTAATGCTGATGGGTCACTCGACCGGCGGCTTGATCGCTGCCCTCTGGGCGGCCCGCAACGCCGACCGGCTCGAGGGGATGATCTTGAACTCGCCATGGCTGGACCTGCAGGGCTCGGCCATCGTTCGGGCGCTGGGGGCGCCGGTGATCGACGTTTTGGGCAGTCGAGCGCCGACGTCGATCATCCGGGTCCCTGATCTTGGGTTCACCGCGCGATCGCTACACATCAGCCTGGGCGGGGAGTGGGACTACGACCTGACGCTGAAATCCAGGCCCAGTCCGCCCATTCGCACAGGCTGGTTGCGGGCGGTTCTGCTGGGCCATCAACGCGTCGCGGCTGGGCTGGGCATCGGCGTTCCGATCTTGGTGCTCGCATCGGCGAGGACCGAATTCGCGCGCCGCTGGCATGAAGGTCTCCGCGTTGTGGACTCGGTGCTCGATGTCGAGCAGACAGCGGCCCGCGCGGTTCGCCTCGGCCCGCATGTGACCGTGGTCAGGATCCCGGACGGTCTCCACGATCTCACCCTGTCTGCGCCGCGGGTACGAGAGCAGGCGCTGGATGAAATCGGCCGATTCGTCGAGGCGTACGTGAAACGTGGGGACGCTGTGCAGGATGGGTCTGTTGGAGGCCGTACGCGCACTGATTAGATGAGCTTGTGACTGAGATGCCTCATGTGATTGTCGTTGGCGCCGGCTTCGGAGGCGTAGCGGCAACAGATGCGCTGGCCAAGGAAGGGTTCCGAGTTACGCTGATCGACCGCTTCCCCTACAACACGTTTCAACCGCTGCTCTATCAGGTGGCGACCGGCGGTCTCAATCCTGGCGACGTCACGTACTCGCTTCGCTTCTTCGCCGCTCGCCATGAGGGAGTCCGGTTCCGCTGCGCCGGGGTCGTCGGCATCGACCATGATCAACAAGAGGTGATCTGTGACGACGGCATCCGGATCGGGTTCGACTATCTGATCATTGGCAACGGCATCACGACGAACCACTTCGGCATCCCGGGTGCGGCGGACTACACCATGTCGATGTACACCCGGGCCGAGGCGCTGAGGGTCCGCGACACGATCTTCGGCAGCCTGGAGCTCATTGCCCGGCAGTCGGATCCGAACACTGCGGGATTCACCGTTGTCATTGTTGGTGGCGGTCCAACCGGGGTGGAAATGGCGGGTCAGCTGGCAGAGCTCAAGACCGAGACCCTGCCGTCGACCTATCCCGAGCTGAATCCGGCGCGAGTCCATGTGGTGCTGGTCGAGATGACCGATCATCTGCTCGCGCCGTTCGACGACTCCCTCCGCAGGTACGCGTTGCGGGAGTTGATCAAGCGTGGTGTCGACGTACGGCTGAAGACGGCGATCTCCGAAGTCGAAGCTGATCGCGTTGACTTCAAGGATGGCTCCTCGATGCCAGTTGATCTTGTGATCTGGGCGGCTGGCGTTTCCGGTGATCAGCAGGTTCGGGACTGGGGAATTCCGATCGGCCGCGGCGGGCGGATCGAGATCAATGAGGACACTCGCGTCATCGGCGAGGAGCGCATCTTCGCAATCGGCGACGGTAGCGTCATCGTGAACAAGCCGCTGCCGCAGCTGGCCCAGCCGGCGCTGCAGATGGGAAAGTTTGCCGCGAGACAGATCGCTCGACTGCATCGCGGTCTGGACACTGAGACATTCCATTACCGCGACAAAGGCACGATGGCGACAATCGGTCGCGGCGATGCAGTCCTCGAGATGTCGATGGGGATCAAGCTCAAGGGCGTACTGGCATGGCTCGGCTGGATCGTGCTGCACATCACGTACCTGCTCGGCGGACGGAATCGGCTGCAGACGTTGATCAATCTTGGTTCCCGGTATTTTGGCCCGCGTCGCTCGAACGCGATCGTTGGCGATGTGCTGCCGCCGCCGAGGATGCGCGCCATCCAGCCCAAGGAGAAGAAGTCGGCGTAGCAATGAATCTGCGGCTGCGAGCGTCGGTAATCGCGCGCCCGCCGTGCTGAGGAGGAGAGAGCAGAGGCGCTCTTCCTCTGCGAACGACGACGAAGTAGGCGGATCCAAAGCGCGCGATGCGCGAGCAGCCAGGAAAATCGTGGCCAGGGCCGGAATCGAACCGGCGACCTTTCACTTTTCAGGCGAACGCTACTACCGACTGAGCTACCTGGCCTTGTGATCGGTGATCGATTCATCACCGCTTACGCGACCCCGACGGGACTCGAACCCGCGACCTCCGCCGTGACAGGGCGGCGCGCTAACCAACTGCGCCACGGGGCCTTACGGGCCCAGGGTACGCACCCTTCCGGGCGCCCGCGAAACTATAGCGCAGCACAGCGATTTGGCGGAAAGCGAGGCGATTGCAAGCCTCGGCTAGTGACGGCTGGCGGCGGCCGCTCACGCTATGGTTGCTGGTGCCACTGAGGTCCCCATCGTCTAGAGGCCTAGGACTTCGCCCTTTCAAGGCGGCAACACGGGTTCGAATCCCGTTGGGGATACAAGATCAAACCGTCTCTGACCAGGCCTGATACCACCGCCAGCCAGTCAGCATCTCCTCGGATCCACCGCCAGGGACGCGCGAGGGACGCAGGAGCTCCCGCCAGTGCTGCCTTCGGCAGAGCTCCAGATCAGCCGACTTTGCTCGGCCAAAGATGGGGCTGCGAGTGCCGGCGGACTTGTGCTGTCGCGAGCTTGGACCTCGTCTTGGACGGCAAGGCGCCTTGGCGCACTGCAAAGGACTACCGACGTGTCGGCGACCACCAAGCACGTGCGATCCGCCTTAAGGATGCGGGACGTCGACAGAATCCCGCGATGGCTGGCGACTTCCCGACCATTCACCTTTCAGCCACAACCGGGAGGAAAGAAATGATCAACGAGCTTGATCGACTGATGACGATCACCGACTTGTCGGAGATGCTCGGCGTGCCTGTTGACACCCTGTACGGGTGGCGGCACCGCGGTGAGGGCCCGGAAGGCTACAGAATCGGTCGTCACGTTCGATACCGCAGGGCAGCCGTCGAGGCTTGGCTTGACACCCAAGCCGATCGGCGCCAGACGTAACGTGGCGCACATTGAGCGGCGTCGCCTTCAACAGCGCGACGCGTCTGGACGAATCCGTACGGTCGTCCACTACAAGGTGCGCTACCGCGACGCGACGGGCAAGCACCACAGCGAGACCAAGACCAGATTGGTCGACGCTGAGCGCAGGAAGGCTGGCCTCGGCGAGGTCGCCGAGTCGTTCGTAGTTGCTAGAACCAAGACCCCCGACCGGGAAGCCGCGTAAACCACACACCCTCCGACGAACCAGGGGCGGTTCAGTCAGCCGACCAGATGGGTCAAGACGCCGGTGGAGGTGAATGGTGGCCCGCGCCGTGGGGTGGCGGCGGTGGAAGGGTGGAGAGCCGTGGTGGTTCATCGGGCCAAATCAGCAGCACTCGGCAGGGCGCATGGTCGAGGATGAACCGTGTCGTATGCCCGATGCTGCGTGGGCCAAGCCGCGTGCGGTCGCCATCGCGAGCGAGGATCAGCATGCCGGCGCTTGCACAAGCAGCGACGACCTCTCGTTCTGGTCGGCCCCATCGTGCCTGTCGGCCTGTCGGCCGGCCGAGACGGGCCTGTGCGGCGTCGAGGAGAGCTTGCTGGGCCGCCTTGAGATTGTCGGCCAGCGGTCCAGTGTCGGCTGCAAAGCCACGGCCCAGCAGGCTTGCCCGAGCCCCCGCCAGGGCGTCCAGACTTTCGGGGTCAATGACATGGAGCAACTCGATGCTCGTGGCGGGTTGGTCGCGGACGGCATCGATGCATGCCTCCCACGTGCCTTCAGTGAGCCAGACCACGATCTTCATCTGCGTGCACTCCTCACCACATGGCTGAGACTTGCAGACCAAGCCATAGTGCCGCTACCCCCACGAGCAAGGCGGCGGGCACCGTCGCCGCACCCAGCCGCAGGAACTCCCGGGTCGCTGGCGGATGGTCGCGGGAGTGCAAAACCTGCCGCCAAAGCAGCGTGGCCAGTGAGCCAACGTATGTCAGGTTGGGGCCGACGTTGACACCGATCAGTACGGCGAGCGTCAGACCGGGCGAGTGCGCGACGAGGGGTACCAACATCAAAGTGGCGGGCAGGTTGTTGACCAGATTCGCCAGCATTGCTGCGATGGCGGCCGCGGCCAGCAGCCCGACGAAATTGGCCCGGTCGGGCGTGATCTTGTCGACCAGACCTCCGAAGCCGCTCGATCGCAATGCAAGGACTACGACACCCAAGGCAAACACGAACCCGCAAAACGGAAGATTCGCCGCCCGAACCAACGCGGCCGCCTCGGCTCGAGGTCGTCGGACGATGCGGTGTGCAGCCAAAACGATGACACCCGAGGCGGCGGCCCACGCGGGGTGCACGCCAAGTGGTTCCGCGACGACAAACCCGGCGAGGGTGCCGAGGAGCACCACGAGCGCGAACCCGGGCCGGCCCGCCGAGGCCTGGATTATGGGGTGCTGGCTCCAGCCGGTCAGGTCTGCCGCGAAGAAAAGCCGCACGACCAGGTACTCCGTCGCGATGACGGCCAGCCATGGCAGCGCCATCAGGCCCGCGAACTGGGCGAACGTGAGACCGCTGCTGGCAAAGGCCAGCATGTTGGTCAGGTTCGACACAGGTAACAGCAGCGAGGCCGAGTTGGCAAGGTGCCCACAGGCATACACGTGTGGTCGGGGGCGTACTCCAACCCGGACAGCCGCGGTGAGAACGACCGGGGTCAGCAGCACTACGGTCGCGTCGAGGCTGAGGGCCGCCGTGACCACCGACGCGATGATGAACACCACTCGCAGCAGCCGGCCAGCGGATCCGCGGCTGAGGCGCCCCGCGATCGCTCCCGCGTAGTCGAAAACGCCCTCTTCCTCGGCCAGATGGGCCAACATCAAGACGGCGGCGAGGAACGCCACGGTTGGACCAAGCGCGGCAAGCTCCCGGGTGATGTCCCGCCAAGACACCAGACCAAGAACCCACACCATAACGGCACCTGGCAGGGCGGCGACCAGCTCAGGAAGACCCCTGGGACGGATCACCGCGAAGACCAGGACGGCCGCGAGGACGAGCAGGGACAGCGCCGTGCTCATACCCACAGCCCCCATCCTGATCGACTGCCGTCATCTGGCCCGGTCACTGATGCACGCTACAGGGCTCGAAGCGCCCAGCGTCCTGACGTGTGTCCACCTTGATGAACCCCTCCCAGCGAGCGCCGTGCCGCTTGTCACACGCTCTGTCGCTGGGGGTGCGGCCACTGAACTGGGCCGGATCCCGGCCCGATCCTCACATGTCTCCCAAACCCGACCATGATGCTGGCGCCGCCGAAACAGGCTCACGTCTGCGGGGCAGCCGGTATCGAAATATGGCCGACTTGGTGGGTTCGCGCATCAGCTGCTGATCTGCCTGGCCGCCATCACGCTCGCCGGGGTGCTCACCACGCCGCGCCGCTATGATCGGGTGGACGCGTGTTCGGCTCACGTAGCCAGCGAGCAGCTGTTGCACATTCGCCACACTCAGTGCGTCCCCAAAGCAGCGCACTGCGAATTCTGGCGCCTCCCTATCAAGGGCCGGGCTCGCCCGCCGCGGCGCGTGTCCTCGCTCGCTGCGGGCCGCACTGCTTGATGAGTCTGCTGAGATACTCTGCATGTGAAGCCATCGGCAGTGTTCGTACCGCGCGGAGCCTTCGGCTGCGTCGTTACACACCCCGCGGGCTTCCTCGCTATTCCCGCGCGAGACTGGACGATTTCGTCGGCGTCTGCCGAAGGGCTCAACCTTGCTGTATCTGACAGCATGTCTGCTTCAGCTTGCACTGAGCGGCCCCTAGGGAAGCATCTTGCTGTCTCCCTGCGGAATTAGCGAGCCCGCTCACCGCGGCAGCCGTAAGAACAGATCGGAAAACATGGAAATTGCAAAATTGCTCAGGAAGACTCTGGCCGTACACAACGCGCCGACAGAAGGTGACATTGGTCGCCATAACAGTTGGCAATGCGATTGCAACTCTTGCACTGACGCTTCCATCAATTGTTATCGGGAACATCGTCAGTCAACTAACTGTGGATCGCGCTGCCTCGATCGGTTATGAGGTTGCCCTTTTAGTGGGACTATTTCTCCCGTTCGCATTCCTACGAGCACATTATCCATATACACTCCATAATGTTATGCCAGGAGTCGTGGTGGTCCTCAGGTACGAGCAGATTCTGCATACAGCGCGGGAACGATGGGCAGGGGATCGAAATCCGCTGGAGACCTAATCAAGATCATCTTTGCGGACTTCATGCCGGCGCTACTACAAGTTTCCATCTCAGTCGCCCTGGCCGCCACGGTAGAACCTCTTGTCGGCGGCATAATGCTAGCCTCTGGCTTAACCAGCTTTCTCGTGACGCGCACCCAACTCCGCAGCCAGGATGGTGTTCGGGTAGGTATCGCGCGAAAGAAATCCCACCTTGACGGCTCGATGACGGAGCTACTTCGTGGGAAACCCATCGTCCGCACCTTAAATGCCGTTGAACTTGAAGCGTCGCGCGTTAGACGTGAAGCCACCGACCTTTCAAAGATTGAACGGCGACATCACCGAACTATGGGTCTTTTTGATGCCGGAAAGATGACCATCGAAAGCATATTTGGGGTAGGTGTTGTCCTACTAGGAGTCTATCTTGTGATACGACGTTCCTCCGCCGGGACCGTGCTAACACTATACCTACTTTACACACAGTTCGCCGCGCCGCTTCGAGAAATCCATCGAATGCGCGACGAAGCCAACGAGGCGACCATTCATGTTCGCCAAGCCTTCGAGATACTCGACGATCCGATCGATCCATACTTCGTTCGGAAGGCGATTAGCCAGAATGCGACGAACGTCCAGATTGACCTGCGAGACGTTAGAGTCGAATATAGTGGCGGAATAGTTGCAGCCGAAGGCGTCACCTTCAAAGTTCTCCAGGGACAATTCTTTGGATTATGCGGACCCGCTGGGAGTGGCAAAACAAGTATTATGAAAAGCATTGCCGGCCTATTGCCAAGGATGGAGCACGACCGGTGGATGGCGGCCAGAAAGCAGGCCGGCGTTCCTACGGCAAGGAACGGACCGCCCGAACGCATCCCAACATGCGACTGGGACGCGGGAGTCAGCGAATACGCGAAGGAGAAGACCGCATGTTCGTGCGGGGACTTCTAACTACCGGAGGCCGAGGGGCTGGCGATCGTCCGGACTCCTAATTGTTGCACTAGCACATTTCTTTACGTCGTGGGACTATGGCATATGGCGTTGACGACGGGCGTGAATGTCGCAGCGCGCCCGGGCCGATTGGAACGCTGGGACGTTCGCCGTCGATGTTACCGCCCGCTTCCGATGATGCGGCGGCGGGTCGTGCTGGCCGACACCGCCGTCGACCGGCACCATCGCGACCGGCGGTACGCACCCGCCGGGTTGATCGGATATCTCGATGCCGGCGTCCGATAGTCCCGGTCGCGCCGGCCCGGCACCGGGCAACACCA
>CAWEHO010000009.1:0-257589 GCA_963808905.1 uncultured Actinomycetota bacterium | reverse complement strand
GTCTCGGTAAAGGGGGTGATCATCGGCGATCAATATGCGTAATGTTGTCATCGCAACGAAGTTGTCATCGCAAACACCGGGGCAAGTCTGCCTGTTCGGTGCGGGGGTGACGGCCACGGTCGCTCAAACATTTCCGGGCGCCGCAGGCCTGAATAGCCGGACGGCGTCATGCCCCAAGCGTCCAGTGGAGGTGTCCCGGCCGCATGAGGCAACCGTCCTGGTCGGGTTGGGCCAGCATCCGATCAAATCTGCCCCGCTGGGTAGGGGTTCCGCTGCTTGTCGCCGTAGTGATCATGGCTTCCCTCGGCTGGGTCCTGCTTGCCCGCGGGATGTTTCCTGCGGACGGTACTGTCACATTTCCGAGCGCACCCTACTGGTCGGAACGCGGCGTCGTGATTAATGACGTGGTATCGGGTGTGTCGGGGCTGCGTGTCGGTGATTGCGTCGTGGCGGTCGACGGCCGCCCTCTGGAAGACCTGGTTCGCAACGGCCCTGTCCGTAACTACGCGGTGGGAGACGTGATTCGCTACGACGTGCGTCGAAGCGATGCGCCGCTCGACCGAGACTGCTCGGGGCCACTGGCCAGCGTCGAGGTCACCCTCACCACCTACCGGTTCAGTTCAGTCCTCAGGCCGAGCGCCAGTGTGCTGCTCCTTGCCTGCTTCATGCTCGCGCTGGGTACCTTCCTGGTTGCTGTGCGGCCGGGGTCGGGTGCCCCGCGGGCCCTGCTGGCGGCTGCTTGCTTGTATCTGTTCGGCGTAACGGTGTGGCCTCTCGGCATGCAGGTTGTCGACCTGGCCAGTGGTCCACGGCTGTGGCCGTTTGTGATTGGTGAGACTGCCAAGGCGCTGTTTTGGGGCGCATTGTTGTTGATGGCTGCATCATTGCCCCGGCAGAGCCTTCCCCCGCGCAGGCTTGTGATTGGTTGCTTCGTGGTGCCGCTGGCTCTACACCTGCTCTACATCCTGGTTGCGCTGCGACAAGCCAGCGAACTCGGAAAGCTGGCCCGACTGATTACCGTCTCGTTCGGGGCGGCGCACGCCATACCGATCCTGATGGTGCTCGCCTTGGTTTTCGGCTATAGGTCAGTAGGAGAGCCGGAGAAACGGGCTGCTGTGCGATGGGTACTGATTCCCTTTACGCTCGGAACGCTCGCTTACGTCGGGCTCGGGCAACTGCCCGCCGCGATCACCGGGCGTCCCTTGATCCCGTGGACCTGGTTCCGCGGACTTTTCATCCTCGTCCTGGCAGCAATGACCGTGTCTGTGGTGCGTAACCACCTGTTCGAGGTTCAGATCGTCGTCCGCCGTTGGGGGCTGCGAATCGTCGCGTTGATTGCCGCGACAGCCGGCGTGCTGGTGCTATGGCGTTTGCTGGTTATGCCGCCGACGCGGCCGGCTGACTGGCTGATGGCGGCCGCGGGAGTACTCATCGCCGCCCTGTGCGTGACAATCGCCCTGCTCAACCGAGCCTTGCAGCGGCGTTTGTTCGGTGCCCGTGCCGATAGCGACGTGATGATTGCCGCGCTGTCACCACGGACAACGCCAGTGGTTACGGATGAGAGCGGCCTTGTCGCCGCTCTCGATGTGCTGATGCATGCCCTGCGGCTGGCATTCGTACACCTTGACCTCACCATGCCTGGAATGACCCCGCTCAGCGTGTCTCGTGGCGCTTCGCGACAACCAGATCGAGTGATGCCGTTATATGCCGGAAAAGTCCATGTAGGGCAGCTGAGCCTGGCCGTACGCCCGGGTCTGGAGCCGCTCGGGCGAGCCGACGAGCGACTGCTCGATGCTCTTGGCCACGTACTTGCCAGCAGCGCGTACAACCTCGGTCTACAGCAGGCGCTGCGGAAGGCGCTCGCCCAGGCAGTGACTGCAAGGGAGGAGGAGCGCCGCCATATCCGGCGAGAGATCCACGACGGCATCGGCCCGTTGCTAGCGGCAGCGCTCCTGCGGACCGAGACGGCCATGGACCTACCGCCAGGATGCCCGAGCCAGGCCGAATCCCTGCAGAAGCTGCACGCCCTGCAGAAGACCGCGCTCACAGACGTTCGCAGCCTGGTGGAAGGACTCCGCCCACCAGCCCTCGACCATGGAGGCCTGCTGTCGGCCCTTCAGCAGCATGCCGAACTCAGTGCGGTGATGGGCGCGCCAAGGCCCTCCGATCGTTACGTTTCGAGGTCTGCGGGTGATCTCTCGGTACTCCCGGCAGCGGTCGAGGTCGCGGCCTACCGCATCGCGCAAGAGGCCATCAGCAACGCGACGAAACACGCTGGCGCGCAGCGGATTGTTGTCCGGATGAGCCGTACGGACGACGGTCTCACCGTCGAAATAGAAGACGACGGCATCGGCGTTCCAGCCGACACCAACCCGTCGGGAGTCGGTCGAGTGTCCATGACTGAACGAGCCACCGAGTTGGGCGGCTGGTGTACCAACGAACATTCCCCAACCGGCGGCACACGAGTCAAGGCCTGGCTGCCGATCTTGATCGAAGGCTCCGCTGGAGATGGATGAGCCAGTGTCGGATGTCGTTGCGACTCAGCATGACCGTGTCGCCACACGCATAAGTCCTCGGATTGAGGAAGCCTGAAACGCACGACCCAGCAGAACCGTCGGATCGGCAGCAACTTGGAGGCGTCGAGAGATACGCCTCGCGAAGATGCCTAGCAGACCGCAAGTCGCTTTAGGGAACCACAGGCTTGAGGGCCTCCTTCAAATCGCGAAGGGAACCGTACCCGCGCGAGCAGACGGCTGAGTTTTGCTTGCCGTGCAGGAGGTTGCCTCCTGCTGATCGAGCGCGGAGGCGATCGCTTCCCGGCTGACGCTGGACAGCACCCAGCCGAGTGGTGCGGAGATTTGTGGCCGGCTCGCGGGATAGATCGCGTAGATCCGACCCTCGATCGTGCTGATTGCTGACGTGCAGAAGCTATTGCCTGCTGGACAGACTTGATCTGGCGCGACCAGGTCCGAGGCTCGTTGCAGGCTGGCCTCATCGGCGATCGCATCGCTGCCGGCATGCAGTTTTGCCAGCGGCGGAAGCAGAAACTCGTTGGTTATGTCTCGCTTCGGCGCGTTCTTGTCGGTTCCGGCGGCGTTGTCCAAATAGGCCACCAGCGGCACAATGAGCTTCGGCCGCGGCTTTTGGAGCTCATCGGCATTCCATCTCCGGACCCTGGGCAGCCAGATGTCGGACAGATCGTTGATCGTGCCCAAGCCAGTGTTCTCGAGATAGCCGCCGTCGACCAGCTGGTCGAGCGGCGCTGTGCCCCCGTTGGCGCGGGCGCATTCACCGACATGCCCAGACGGCGTCACGTAGGGAAAGCGGGCGGCCAGCATCGCGGCCGTGGACGCGGTCAAACCGTAGAGGCAGCGATTCTTCACCATCCGCTGGGTGTTCTGCCGAACCAAAGGCTCCGTAGCGGCTGATCAGATCGACTGAGCGCAGGCCAGGAGTTCCCGCATGATCGCAATCCAACCGCCCATCGCTGGAGCGGCCGTCCCGGGCGCCTCGGGCATCAGCTCGATCTCGCTCACCCAGACTCGGCAGGCGTTGCCGACCGACATTGAGTTCAAGATCAACGGGCCGGTAACCGGCTGCCTGGTCTGCTCTTTCCCGGGCGTCTCCCGATGAACTGGAGCCCCTGCCACGTCGTCGGCGCTTGCTTAGGGGCGGCAGCGTCCCAGGCGTCCTCCATCAGTGCGCCACGATCGATCCACTGTGCACCGGTTCCGTGATCAAGGGCCGGCAACGGAATGCCCGTGCCGGCGTAGATGAAGTCCCTCACCAAGAGGCCGATCAATCCGTACGAGAGGGCGCGCGAGTTCGATATTGCGGCAGCAACTCGATCCGGACTGCTGTTGAACCGGAGCAGTGTCAGGCCGACCGCGCCGCCGCTCACACCGCTGGAGAAGGCGACAGCATGCTGGGCGCAGCCATCGCTGGCGAGGCGTTGCATCGCTTGGACCGTCCACTCCGCCGCGCGGATTCCGCCACCTTCGGAGGCGACCAACAGCATGGGCATGAGTTCCGCTGTACGCCCGTTGATGATCACCGTACGACGACAAGAGCCCGAACCCTCTTGGGCTGCTCGGTCTACGGCCCAGTTCTCGATGGTCGTGGGAAGGTCCTCACGATTGTCCGCTGGCAAGGATGGCCGATCCGTCGGATTGCTTCGCACCTGGTGTATCGGCACTGCGGCCGGCACGAACCCGGCGATCACCACGAGCACGATCAGCAGCGATAGCATCGGGGTCGATTGGAGGCGAAGGAGCTGAAAGAACTCGACGGGCGCCCACCGTTGAGCCACCAGCGCGAGGCCCGCGACGATGCCGGTCAATGCCATCAGCGCGAGATTCCAGCAGAACAGGACCCCCAACCGGCCGGCAGTACTCGGCAGCACTCCAAGCCCGACATAGATCGCGAGCGAGACACTGACACACACAATCGGGACGCCGAGTCAGCAGCAATGGTTTCTGCTGCGCCCGGTACGGGTACCAGCCAGCGTAACCGGGCCAGGATGCCGTCGGCTTTCTCTGAGCTCGCCGCCGCACTCAGGCGCACCAGCACATAAGAAGCCGATGGCCAGGTGAAGATGATTCCAGCAGCAGGCCACCACCAGTAGGGCAAATGCGAAGCCGTTGAACTCGATGGATTGTGTTGCCGCCAGCAGCACCACAGAGATCGTCGCTCGTACGACAGCGAGCCAGGCGATGGCCATGCAGGCCGACAGCAATTGCGTCCCCGGTCCGCATGATCAAGCCGATCTTGGCCGCAGACCACCGGATCGGCCGTTTCAGCCTGTCGTCACAGGCTTCTTCGCAAGCCCCGCTCGCCCGATGTTGATCTTCCTCAGGCAGATGGAGCATACCCCGATGGCGATCGGGACGGCACAGACCAACCCCAACCTCACCAGGCCCACAGGGAACCCAAAGATCCTCGCCGCCAAACCGATGAGGAAGATCACCAGGGGCACGATCAACCAAGGCGGCAAGGGAGCCTCGGGCGGGGGCGACACCGCGCATTCTTTCCACCAACGGGCGGCGGCGGCCGTCCTCATTCGACCAACCAGGAAAAGCGTGGCGGTAAAGAACATCAGTGCGAGGAGTGCTGAGCCACCCTCCACTGTGAAGTTGCGCGGCCCGTCTGTCCACCGCCGCGCAATATCCGGCACCTGATCGAGAATGTTTGCTCCCGGGAGGATCGACACCAGCGCGACCAGAGCCAGCGGCACCACGGTGAAGCGATGCTGGCGGACCACTCGTAGATCTCCTTCAACGAGCGGCGGACCGTTCGGCCCCCGCCTGTCAGCAGGTCCCGCATCACCACGAAAGCGACAACGACGCACGCCAGGCTCTTCACCAGTTCACGACAGCCAGCACGTCGCTGAGCAACCAGAGCGCCGTTGGCCTGGCCACGCAAAGCGAGGGTGCCGAGGGCGAGGACATCCTCAATCACGTCGGCGGCCACCAAGATCAGCAACAGTGCCCGCCTGTTGCGCAGCGTTCCACCATCGAAGCGTCGCTTCCAGAACCTGCGAATGAGGGTCCAGTAGATCAAGATGAATGCCAGGTCTGCTGCGACGTAGACGGCCAAGAAGATTCCGCGAACACGAAAAGCACCGGTGAAGTCGGCCCGCCATCCGGCGCGTGAGCTGAAGGACCCGAAACCAATGAGTTCGTTGAACGACCACGCCTGTCCGACCGTGTCCAACATGCTTCCAGACAGCCGGCTGATCTCCGCCATGGTGATCAGCAACGCCAGGCCGATCGTGAGGCTGGTAAGCGTCTTCCACGGCAGGCCAGCCTTGAGCGGCGGCGCGCTCGGTGGCGCTGCGGACCAGGCTCCGCCACATCCATGGCGATCGGCTCTCAACTGTCGACTGTAGTTCACCGATTCCCTACCTCGTGCGTTCAGCCGGCTTGGGAGTGAGTGACTGCGCCGCCCTTCTGCCAGACAGGTCGTAGCCACGGCCGCGCATTCAATGTACGGAGAAGCGAGCTCGCCGTGATACGACGACAACGCAAGTGCCATGCTTCCGCCGACTTATCAAAGACTTCGTCCGCATTTATCGAGAGCCAGGCTTGATCGTGACGGCGTCGAGGATGCCGGGCTTTGCGCGTTCAAAGCCAATCGCGGGTTGATCCCGCTGGAGTACAAGGATCATTAGGGCGGGTACAAAACCGGGCCGACGCCGGGAATGGCGTGCGCTTGGGCCTGGTTAAGCAGCGCCTGCGCGGCGTCTGCAGCGGAAAGACCGCTTTGCACCATCTCCCGCGCGATCAGCCCGGCAACCAGTGGCGCGGAAAACGATGTGCCGGCCCACCTCGCCATCCCGTTGAAAGATCTGCTTTGCCGGCGCCTTCGGCGGCTCATGGTAGGTGTACTCGCCGAAGGCGTAAGCGTTGACCATGCCTTCGCCCAGCGCGTAAACGTCCACCCAGTTGCCGAAGTTGCTAAACCAGCGCCCGGTTTTGCTGATCAGTGCCTAGCGCGCCGACCCCGACCGCCCAATCGAACGCCGCGGGGTAGAACTTCCGGTCGGTGCTGTCGTTGCCGGCCGAAGCGACCAGGGTGATGTTGGGGTGCATTTGGCGGAGTTGGTTGAAGGGTAGCGGCTCCCAGTCATTGCGTGTGTACAGACCGGCAGGAAGGCAGACCACGTCCGGATTCTGAGTCTGTGATCAGCTGGTCGAGCTTCTGGATGATCACATCCTCCGCTTCTCCTTCGGACTCGGTGAAGTGATTGTTGACATACACCGCGGCCTCGGGCGCCGCGCACTTGGCGACACCGGCCGCGAAGGTCCCGTGGCCGGCGTACGGTGGGTATGCGCCGCAGGCCATTGGGCAGGATCGGCCCGAGTGGTTCCGCGATCTCCCGGCGACCTGTGGTCATCCACGGATGCTGCGCTGAGGTTCGGCTGCAGCCCAGTGTCCGAAATGCCGATTTTCACGCCATTCCCGCCTGTTGGGGTGGCGCCGGCCACGGCTGAGTCGGATACCCGCTCGGCACCTCCGGTTCCCCAGCCGGGGTGATCTTCGAGATGTGCACGATGTGGACCGGCGTGACCAGAGGCTCCTCGCCCGCTGGTCCGGGGTTATCCGGCATGCGCTCGTCGATGAGGTCCAGCACCTCGGGGACGGTCAAGGAGCCGGCTTCTCCATCGTCGATCGAGACTCGATCGATTGACAGCCGCACGAGACCGCCGATCTCTGGTTGCTCGTCAGCGCCGGCGCGTCGCAACCCTGGCATCGCCGCCTGTAGCCGATCGATGTTGTCTCGCCATCCACACGAGTAGGCGGTCGACCACGTATATGTAATCGAGTTCGCCAGTCGGCGTTAGAGCGGCCTCGATATTGACGCCCTTGCGAGCGAATGAGTCCTTGAGGACGAGGAATTGCGCACTGGTCACCGGGTCCATCTGATGCTCCCTTCGGGCAGTCGGTCGGTTGATACATCAGATCTCCCCTGATCCGAGTTTGATACATCCACAGGCCTGAGAGCTAGGACTCGTCCCACATGCCGATTGGTCCGACATGTGAATTGACTTGCCTGTTTCGCTCGAAGTGGCAAAGGATCTACGGATATGGCCGCCACTTTCGAGCTGGACGGTGAACTGGGACAGGATTTACTTTCCCTTGCGGTCTCCCGCCCCAACGAGGCGCTGAAGCGCGCTCGCACCATACTTGCGAGCGATCCCAGCCCACTCGCCGCCTCAGCCGCGCGGCAGGCCATCGGCCTCGTGCTCCGGGAGTACGGCGACATCGACGCCGCGGTCCATGAGCTGCGGATCGCCCGACAGCTGGCGCGCCGCGCCGGTTCGTCCGCTCTCGAGGCCGACGTGCTTGGGACGCTCGGGGTTGCTTTGATCTTCGCGGGCCGGACCATCTCAGGTCGCAACGCTCTCGACGCCGCGGTCCGGCAATCAACAGGGCATTGGAACCGCAGGATGCTGTTCCGCCGCGGCGCCGCTTTGGTGATCCTCGGCCGTCATCACGAGGCACTCAAGGATCTGAACACCGCCATCGTTGCCATGCGAGCGGCCAACGATCAGGGCTGGGAAGCACGGGCGCTGCAGGAACGGGCAGTCAGTTACTTGTTGACTGGTTCAGCGCGACGTGGCGTCGCGGACCTGCGCCGAGCCGAGGATCTGTTCGAAGCAAGCGGCCAGGAGCTGGAGGCAGCCGAAGTCAGGATGAATCTTGGCCTGGTCGCCTTGCGGCTCGGCGACCTCCCGGAGGCGCTGAGCTGCTTCGATAACGCGGCGGAGCGATTTCAGCGTCTAGGCGCCGTGGAACCTGATTTGAGCATCCACCGGTGCGCCGCGCTGACTGCGGCGGGGTTGTTCAGGGACGCGATGCATGAGGCCGAGGCCGCAATCGGCCAGTTGGACCAGATCCACGGCCGCCCTACCAAGCGGGCCGAACTGCTGCTCACCGCAGCGAAGTGTGCGCTGGCCGCCGGCGACAGCCCACGAAGGCACTCGCGTGGGCCGCCGAGGCGCGCAAGCTCTTCGATCGGCAGGGTCGGCGTTGGTGGCGGGCGCATGCGGAGCTGGTGCGAGTGAGCGCGGGCGTCGACGCTGGCCCGGCGACCGCGATTTTGCTTCGTGACGCCCAACGATGTGTCCGGGGGTTGTCCGACCTATCCTCCTCCGACCAGCCGCTGGCCCGGCTGGCTGCCGGCCGGGTCGCCCTGACCCTCGGCCGGATGCGAGTGGCCGAAGAGCAGTTTGCTGCGGCTGCTGCCGGCCGTCGGCGCGGGCCACCGCTCTCCCGCGCGGTGGCGTGGCTGGCCGAGGCGCTGCGTGCCGAAGCGGTCGGAGACTCGCAGCGCCTCATGTACGCCTGCCGCCGAGGCCTGGACGTCATCGACGACTACCGGAGCATGCTCGGGTCCTCCGAGCTGCGTGCCCAAACCACGGCACACGGCGCCGAGCTGGCGAATCTCGGCCAGCGGCAGGCGTTTCGACTCGGCCGGCCGAGGCTGATGCTCGCCTGGAGCGAGCGGTGGCGCGCTGTTGCGCTAGCCGTGCCTCAGGTGCGTCCTCCCGCCGATGAGGCGCTGCAGGCCGAACTTGCAGCAATGCGGGCGATCAGCAGCAAGCTGTCCCAGGGCACCAGCCTCGGGCTCCGAACCGCTCCGCTCCGCTACGAACAGCAGCGGCTGGAACGTGCAGTCCGAGCTCGAGCAATGCGCACCCTCGGTGCCGGTCGAGGGGACGCTTCGCGCATCGGCTCTGGAGGATCTGTCGTTCCCGAGCTGCTTGATCAACTTTGTGACGATCAGCTGCTGGAGCTGGTCGACATCGAGGGGCAGCTGCACGTGCTGGTATGCGGCAATGGCACGGTACGCCGGTTCACGGCCGGTACGACCGAGCAAGCCGCGCGCGAGGTCAGATTCGCCCGATTCGTGCTCAAGCGTCTGGCGTACGGCCCAGCAGCACCCTCCCCGGAGGAGGCTCACCACCGGTTGGCGAGGATGGGTGAGACGCTCGAGCGGGTTCTTCTAGGCGATGCTGCGGCACACCTGGGGGAGCGCAAGGTGATCGTCGTACCTCCCGGAAAACTGCATGCCGTGCCGTGGGGCCTGCTGCCGCACCTGCGGTCTCGGGCGGTTAGCGTTGCGCCCTCGGCCGCGTCCTGGCTTCGCGCCAAGCGAGCCGCCCTCGATGACATCCAAAATGCGGCGCCCGGTGCGGTGGTGCTGGTTCGTGGTCCTGGGTTGGCTTCTCAGGGGGCGGAGGTGCCTCGATTGGCCGCCGAGTACGCAGGCGAGGTAGAACCCGTTGTGCTTGGCGATGGCACTGCGACGGCAGCGCAAGTGCTGGATGCGATCGACGGTGCTTGGCTGGTGCACATCGCGGCTCACGGCACTTTTCGCGCTGACAGCCCGCTGTTCTCCGCGCTGCGCCTCGACGACGGCCCGCTGACGGTCTATGACCTGGAGCGGTTGCGTCGCGGTCCGCGGCAGCTGGTCTTGTCAAGCTGCGATTCCGGCGTCGTCGCGCCCGCTGGCGCTGACGAGGTGCTCGGGTTGGCCAGCTCGCTGATCCCGCTCGGTACCACGGCGATCGTGGCGAGCGTTGTGCCCGTGAACGATGTCGCTGTCGTGCCGCTGATGATTGCGCTGCATCGGGAGTTGCGGGGCGGCGCAAGCCTGGCCGATGCTTTGTGCGACGCCCGGCACGAATTCCAGTCCGACCCTGTAGCCGCGGCCACGGGCTTGTCCTTTGTCTGTCTTGGCTCTGGATGAAGGGCGAGAGGGGGATGAAGGGCGAGAGGGCCGTTCAGGGCTGGTGCGTCCGGCGCCTGCTGCTCATAGGTTGATCCATCCGGTGAGCACGTCGGTGCCGTCCGCGATACGGCAGCGCAACCGAAACGAAGTGTCCGGCTTGGGATCCACGGCAAAACAGCCAATCTCATCCACGCTCGTCGTGATCACGCCGGTCTTGGTATGAATCTCGAGCATTCCGGCGCGCGGCGGGATGATCTGTCCGAGCAGGGAGTCTTCGCTGACCTCGAGTTCCATTGACAGATTGGCTGAGGTGAAGGTGAGAGCCCGAATCGAGGCCGTCTCCGAGCGCGTGGCTGTGGCCATGCGCTGGTCGCTGAACGAGTCGTAGGTGAGCTGGGCGAGCTCGGCATCGATGTTATGCCAGGCGTAGGCGTTCTTTCCGGTCTCGACGAACCAGGCAGGGACGGCATCGGATGCGCTCAGCGCCTCGCGCAGAGCGGCCAAAAGCTTGTCATCATCGCGCAGAGCCGCCAACCCCTCCTCATCGTCGATGTCGTCACGCACCTGCTCCACCTCCCCGGACGTTGGCCGCGATGTCGCCCTCGCCGAGCGCGATGAAGGCATTGGATCGGCGCAGCCGATCCAGGCAACGGGACCGCTGTGGGCCGATACTCCCGACCGGGATTCCCAGCACTTCGTGGATCTTGGCGTACGAATAAGGCGGGTCGCTGATGAGCATGGACAACAGCTGCTGGCAGCGCGCCGGAAGTTCGGCGAAGGCCGCGCGCAAGACCGCGTTCCGCTCAGCCATCAGGATCTCCTCGTCGATCGCCCTGTCGTCCACGAATAGCTGCGAGTCGTCGCGTCCCGTCCCTCGCCGATCTGACTTGCGCGCCATGGTCACCGTGCGCAGGCACTCACGCGCGGTGGTGGTCGCCAGCCAGCCAGGCAGCGCGGCTGGCTCACGCAGCTTGCCGAGGTGCTCGACGAGGAGCAGCCAGACGGTCTGCCCCACGTCCTCGATGTCATGACGGCCCAGTCGGTACCTGGTGCAGACCCCGTACACCAGGGGTGAATAACGCTCTACGATCTCGTCCCAGGCACGCTGATCTCCGTCCGCGGCGCGGACGACCAGCGCGACGACGGACGGATCGTCACGCACGGCGGGCCCTTTTCCCGGCCGGGTCGCACGGAGTCATGATCAGCACCTCGGGATGATCGGTACCTCGGTTGGTGATAATCATCCTTCACTAACCCGGAGGGTGACGGAATGCTTCTGATACACCCGGTGTCAATTGGTTTTCGGAGCATCGAATGTCCCGCCCGCCACGGACCACGCAACATTGTGGCAGGACGTCTCCGCGGGAACCTGCCATTCGGCGGAGAGACCGCCGGAGTAGTTACGCAACTGCGTACCGATGCAAGACTTACTTGATGGCATGCACCCGATCGACATGGACTGAACAGTGACTCGGGGAAGCTCCGGCAAAGCGGCGGCGCCCGCGCACCCGTCCTACGCCAGTGGCACGTCCACTGTGCCGCTCCTGGGCGACACCATTGGGGCGAATCTCGACCGGACGGCGGAGCGCGTAGGCGATCATGAGGCGCTGGTGGAGTGTGCGACAGGTCGCCGCTTCAGCTATCCGCAGCTGGTCGATGAAGTCGATGCCTGCGCGCTGGGGCTGCACGCCCTCGGTGTGGCGAAGGGTGACCGAGTCGGCATCTGGGCGCCGAACTGCGCCGAATGGGTGTTCGTCCAGTACGGCACCGCGAAGCTTGGCGCGATCTTGGTCAACATCAACCCGGCGTACCGCACCCACGAGCTGAGCTACGTGCTCAAGCAGGCCGGCATCTCCGTGCTGGTGAGCGCGCCCGAGTTCAAGACCGCCGACTACCGCGCAATGGTCGCCGAGATTCGCGACGAGTGCCCCGAGCTGCGCGAGGTGATCTTTCTCGGCGATCCACGGTGGGAGCAGCTGATGGCCACCGGCCGCGCCGGCAATCGCGAGCTGTTGATCGAGCGCGAGCGTGAGCTGTCGGCCGACGATCCGATCAACATCCAGTACACCTCAGGCACCACCGGATTCCCGAAGGGCGCCACGCTTACCCACCACAACCTGCTCAACAACGGATTCTTCGTCGGGGAGGGCTGCGGCTACACCGAGGATGACCGCGTCTGCATCCCGGTGCCCTACTACCACTGCTTCGGCATGGGAATGGGCAACCTCGGTTGCACCTCACACGGCGCCACCATGATCATCCCGGCGCCCGGCTTCGACCCCACGCTCACGCTGAAGGCCGTGCAGGACGAACGCTGCACCTCGCTGTACGGCGTCCCGACCATGTTCATCGCCGAGCTCGGCCTGCCCGACTTCGCCGATTACGACCTGTCCAGCCTGCGTACCGGCATCATGGCCGGCTCGCCGTGCCCGGTGGAAGTCATGAAGCGCGTGGTCGAGGAGATGGGCATGACTGATGTGACCATCTGCTACGGCATGACCGAGACCTCTCCGGTCTCTACCCAGACCGGCGTGGACGACGATCTCGACCGGCGCACCTCCACGGTCGGTCGGGTGCATCCGCACGTCGAGGTCAAGATCATCGACCCGCTGACCGGGCTCACCGTGCCGCGCGGGGAGCACGGCGAGTTCTGCACCCGCGGCTACTCGGTCATGCTCGGCTACTGGAACGAGCCGGACAAGACGGCGGAGGTCATCGACCGCGCGCGCTGGATGCACACCGGCGACCTCGCGATCATGGACGACGAGGGTTACCTCAACATCGTCGGCCGGATCAAGGACATGGTGATTCGCGGGGGAGAGAACGTTTACCCGCGGGAGATCGAGGAGTTCCTCTACACCCACCCCGACATTGTGGACGCGCAGGTCATCGGAGTCCCAGACGAGCGGTACGGCGAGGAGCTGATGGCCTGGGTCCGGATGCGTTCGGGCGCCGAGCCACTGACTGCGGAGACGCTGCACGAGTTCTGCACCGGCAAGCTCGCTCGCTACAAGATCCCGCGCTACGTCAGGATCGTCGACGAGTTCCCGATGACCGTCACGGGCAAGATCCGCAAGGTCGAGATGCGCCGGATCTCGATCGAGGAGCTTGGCCTGCAGGCCGCTGCCGCGGTCAAGCACGCCTGACCCGTACGGCATGTGTGCTGAGCCCTTCGACAGGCTCAGGGCGCATCACGACGCTCTTGACCCTTCGACAGGCTCAGGGCGCATGAGGACGCCCCTGGCGCCGTCGACAGGCTCAGGGCGCATGAAGACGCGCGTGGTCACGTCGTGGGTACCAGCTGCACGGCAGTCCAGGAAATCGGGGGCAACTCGATCGTCAGCACACCGTCCTCGATACGCGCCGACCGGTTTGATGCCGGAGTGACGCGATCTTGATGTTCGAGGCTGTTGGCGGCGGTTGGGTCGTCGTCGGCGAGTGTGATGCTCTCGCCGAGGCGAACCGGCCCGAGCGAGCCGATATCGATGGACGCGGTCGTCGGCGCGTCGAGGCCGCGATGCACCAGGAACACAGCGACCGACCCGCCGTCATCGACAGTCGCGACGGCGTCGACCAGCGGCACAGATCCGTACGCCGCGGTCTCGTAGCTGGCACTTTCGACGTCGAGCCGCAGCACTGTGCCCTGAGCTAGCCGCGCGGTGATCGCGAACGGGAAGAAGATCGTTTGCCGCCAGGTTGGTCCGCCCGGCTCGGTCATGATCGGCGCGATCACATTGACAAGCTGAGCAAGACACGCGGCCCGCACTCGATCGGCGTGTTTCAGCAGAGAGATCAGCAGGCTTCCGACGACTACCGCATCGATCACAGAGTATTGATCTTCAAGCAGTCGGGGCGCGTACGGCCAGTTGGCCAGCCCGGTGATCCTTCCCTCCTCGTGGTAGCGGTCTGAGTACCAGACGTTCCATTCGTCGAATGAGATGTTGATGGTCCGTTCGCTGCGCAGCGCGGCCTTCACGGCGTCCGCAATGGCGATCACCGCCTCGATGAACGCGTCCATGTCGACGGCCGAGGCGAGGAAGCTGCCCCGGTCGCCGTCACGTTCCTCGTAGTAGCTGTGGCAGGAGATGAAATCGATGTCGTCGTAGGTGTGCTCGAGCACCACTCGTTCCCAGGTGCCGAAGGTCGGCATCGACCGGTTGGAGCTGCCGCAGACGACGAGCTCGAGGTCCGGATCCAGCTGTCGCATCGCCCGCGCCGTCTGGCTTGCGATCTTGCCGTAGTCCTCGGCGCTGCGGTGGCCGAGCTGCCAGGGTCCGTCCATCTCGTTGCCGAGGCACCACATTCGTACGCCGAACGGATCGGGTGAGCCGTTGGCGACCCGCTTTTCGGCGAGCGCGGACCCGGCACGAATGTTGGTGTACTCGAGCAGCTCGAGTGCTTCGAGCGTGCCGCGAGTGCCGAGGTTGAGCGCGAGCATGGGTTCGGCGCCCACGTGTTCACACCAGCCGGCGAACTCGTGCAGCCCGACCTGGTTCGTCTCGAGCGAGTGCCAGGCGAGGTCGAGCCGCTTCGGCCGCTGCTCGCGCGGCCCGATACCGTCCTCCCACCTGTAGCCGGAGACGAAGTTGCCACCCGGGTATCGGATGGTCGTCACCCCGAGCTCGCGTACGAGATTCATGACGTCGGTCCGGAATCCGTACGCGTCCGCAGACGGGTGCTCTGGCTCGTAGATCCCGTCGTAGACGCATCGGCCGAGATGCTCGACGAAGGAGCCGAACAGGCGGCGATCCAGCGGACCGACGATCTGGCCGGCATCGACGATGATCTTCACTTCATCCTTGGGAGTCACGCTCTAGACCTTCCCACTCCACTCAGCCCAGAACCGTCGAGGGCCCACCTCGACGGCTCCTCCCCCACCGCTGGCCGTCTAGCATCTGAGTAATGGGCTGGGGTAGACGGTGTGTGCATCACGTGGTCGCCGCGTTCGCGTGTGTGATCTTGGTAAGTGGATGTTCGACTGCGCCGGCCGCCACGAGCACCCCGCCCTCCACAAGCCCGCCCTCCACAAGCCCGACGTCCACTAGCCATCCGTCCACAAGCGATCCCCAGCAGCACGACTGGTCGATCGTCGCGTTGGGCGACTCGGTGCCACATGGCACCAGCTGCGGATGCACCCCGTATCCAGAGTTGAGCGCTACGTCGCTGACCGAGCCGGCAACCCGAGAGGTGACTGCGACCAACGATGCGGTTGGCGGGTTCACGACCGCGGATGTGCTCACGCAGCTGCGTTCGGACGACGATGTCATCTCGCAGGTGAGCAAGGCGAATGTCGTGGAGATCGAGGTGGGCGCCAATGACGTCGCGTACAGCGGATCCTGTGGCACCTCGGTTGCCTGCTACCAGCCGCGGATCCGGTCGACGCAGCAGAACCTTGACGAGATCGTCGCCAGAGTTCGGGATCTGACGACGGGACGTCCAGTCCTGCTGGTTCTGCTGGATTACTGGAGTGTCTGGCTCGGTGGTCAGTACGCGGAGGCCAAAGGCCCTGCCTACGTCGACGCGGCGGACGAGGTGACGGACCAGGTGAACAATGTGATCAAGACGACGGCTGCCAATACCGGCGCGGCCTACGTTGACCTGCGCGCAGCCTTCAAGGGCCCGAATTACGCCTACGACGAGACCCGTTACCTCGCCAGCGACGGCGATCATCCGAACGCGGCCGGTCATGAGCAGATCGCGGCCGCCGTGGTCAATGTGGTGACCCAGACCCTCCATCTGTGAGGCAACAGGTTGAACCGTAAGGCCGTCCAACCTGAGGACCTCACGAGCGAGTGCGTCGCGCGAGTCGTATGCTCAATGGGCGGATGATGGACACTCGGCTTTCCCTGCGGGGCGCCTACGTGGTAAGCAGATTGCGTCCACCGTTCGCTACTTCGGGGGGAAAGACGAGACGCCATGAGTGAGCAAACGACTGGCGCGGCCCTCAGCGACTACGAGGCGGTTGGCGGTGGGTCCGCCGTAAGCACTGTCGTGAACGACTTCTACGACCGTGTTCTCGGCGACCCGCAGCTTGCGCCGTACTTCGAGGGTGTCGACCTCGCCCGACTCAAGAGGCACCAGGCACTTTTGGTAACGCAGGTGCTCGGCGGCCCAGAAAACTACAACGGTCGCCCGCTTGGCGAGGCCCACGAGGGTCTCGGGATCGACCATGACGACTTCACCGCGGTCGTCGGTCATCTGGCGGCAGCCATGGAGGACGCCGGTGTCCCCGATGACATCATCGGCCGGGCCGGCGCAGCTGTCGCCGCGACCGAGCCCGAGATAGTGGAAGTTGGGTCGACCTGACCTGATGGACACCGCCGCCTTAAAGGCCAGTTGGGGGAGGGTCGCGGCCACCGGCGACGATGTCCCGCTGTACTTCTATTCGCATCTGTTCTTGAGCCACCCTGAGGTGCGCTCGATGTTCCCGATTCAGATGACGGCGCAACGCGAGAAGCTGGTGGCTGCTCTGGGCGCTGTGGTCTCGAACGTCGATAACCTCGACGACGTCGTGCCCCTGCTGGAGCAGCTGGGTCGTGACCACCGTCGCTTCTCCGTGATTACGGAGCACTATGCGGCGGTCGGGGCGAGCCTGCTGGCCACCTTGAAGCGTTTCCTGGGACCGTCGTGGACTCCCGAGCTGGCCGACGCATGGGCGCAGGCGTACGGGATCGTAGCCAAGGTCATGGTTGCCGCAGCCGAGCAGCACGAGGACATCGCCCCCGCGTACTGGGAGGCGGACGTGGTCCAGGTTGAGCGACGCTCGGTCGAGGTTGCCGTGGTTGAGGTCGTACCACGTGAGCCGTTTCCCTACCGCCCTGGGCAGTCAGTGGCTGTGGAGATTCCGCAGCGGCCACGACTGTGGCGCTATTTCAGTCCAGCGAACGCACCGGACTCCTCGGGACGCATGCAGTTCCATATTCAGCCCATTGCCGGCGGGATGGTCTCTACCGCAGTGGTCCGCCGGCTCAGCCAAGGCGACACCATCAAGATGGGCGCCCCGGTCGGCGAGCAGCTGACGTTGCCCGAGGACGGATACCTTCCCGATCTCCTCATGGTCGCGGGTGGCACGGGTCTGGCTCCGCTGCGCGCCGTATTGGAGCAGATCGACAGAGGCTGGGATGCCACCGGCTCGGGGCCGAGGGTGCATCTGTTCCATGGCTCGAAGATGCCCTGGAATCTCTACGACAACGAGCACCTCACCAAACTTGCTAGAAAGCCGTGGTTCGACTACACGCCGGTCGTTTCGGAGGACAATACATATCCGGGCGCCAGAGGGGTTGTCGGCAGCGTCGCAGCGAAGGCCCGTGACTGGTCGCAGCGGACCGCGATGGTGTGCGGCTCGCCGGACATGGTCCGGTACACCGTGCGGGAGCTCACGGCGGCGGGCGTTCCAGCAGGCTCGATCCGACGCGAGCAGTTCGATTTCTCGGGGTCTGCGTCGCCGACGCAGGAGTTGCAGGACGCTTGGGAGACTAGATAGCAGTGGAGGGGTGCAAACCATGAGCAGGCCGGAGACAACGCGTGCCCCGCTCAGTGCGCAGGAGGTACGTCGCAAGCACTTCAACGTCCGGCTCCGTGGCTACGACCAGCACGAGGTCCACGCGTTCGTCCGCGCAATCGCTGACGATATCGAGGGACTTCAGGCGCAAATCACGACGCTGACGGAGGAGAGCCGCCAGTTGTACAGCCAGCTGGACGAGGCGCGGGCAGACCCGAAGGATGCGGCCACCGACCAAGCCGTGACGGTGCTCAACCAGGCCCAGCAGCTCGCCGACTCATTGATCGATGAAGCCATGCAGTCTGCTCGCGACCTGCTGTTGACCGCGCGATCCCAACAACGCGACATCATGGAGCAGGCCAGCACCGCCGCAAAGGGCGCAGTCGCCCGCGCCACGGCCACCATCGAGCGCGCCAGCGACCAAGACCCGTCGTTCCAGGATGTGGAGTACATCCGGATGTTCGCCAGGGTCGCCCAAGTGCAATTCCGGGCAGTGCTCGACGCACTCAACGAACAGGTGAACCGGCTTACTGAGGTTCCAGAAATCGCCGAGCCTGCGAACAGCGAGCAGCCGCCGGAGGCATGGGATCGGCAGGGTAGTGCTGACGAGCCGTTCGGCACCTCGCCGAACGGCCCGCATGTGGATTCAGGAAAGCTTGGCCACCGTCAGTAGGACGGCGGAATCCTCCAGCGCCTCGAGGCTGTGGCGGGTATCGGGAAAGATGAGCAGGTCTCCCCGAGCGGCCTCCCACGACAGATCGGCTGCGGAGAGCCGTACGCGCCCGTGCAAGATCAACCCTGTCGCCTCGCCAGGACTCTCGTGCTCGGCGAGGCGCGCACCAGCGATCATGCCGATCACGGTCTGGCGGAGCACTTTCTCGTGACCGCCGAAGACGGTATCCGCGGTGTGTCGACCAGCGGCGGTGGCAGCCAGCTTCATCTGCTGGCGCGCGAGAGCCTCGAGGGAGATCTTCTGCATGGCAACAGTCTCTCCTCCTGAAGCGTTGCCACGAGCGCGGGGCAATCACTACTGGGATGACTCTGCGTCCCGATCCAGCGCTTCGAGTTCAATGAGGGAGCGCCCCACTGCGCAGCGGGAGACGCCAGCCCATTTTGGCCGCGTGAGGTTGGTTGCAAATGACGGTTGACACAGCGCATCAGATTCGAGTGGTTGTCCTACCGAAATCCGCTCAGAACAATTCCGAGATAAACAAGATCGCTCAGCGAACACTTGGCATCGGCTGGCGCGTGCAGCGGCTCACTCGCGGCAGCCGGTTGGTGCTGCTCACCGGCAAGAGCGAGCACACCGTCGGCACCCCCGAGCACGCCCGCGAGTCGCACGACGCAGCGCTGGCGTTGTATCGCAGCAAGCAATTCAGCCGGGTCGAGGCGGATGTGCCGGTGCCGGTGGATGTCGAGCCGGGAGTCGATGCCACCGGTGCGTTCGGCGACAATCCGTGTGTGAACAACCCGCCGCCCCTGGATTGGGTGCACACGATCCTGCACTGGCCGGAAGCAATGGCAGCGATGTCGGATGCCACCCGCGGCGGTATCGGCATCAGCCTCGGCCAGCCAGATTCCGGCTACACGCTCCATCCCAATCTGGGCACTGCCGGCCTGGACCTCACCCGGGATCGCGACGTCATCGACGGCGATGACGACGCGCTCGATGATCTGATTCCCAATCCGGCTTGGCCTCTGCCCAACCCCGGCCACGGCACGCGGACGGCCAGCGTCATCGTCGGGCAAGGAACGCCCACCGAGGGGATCGTCGGTCTTGCTGGCCGCTCTCTTCTGGTGCCGATCCGCGCCACCGAGAGCGTGGTCCAGCTGTTCGACTCCGATGTCGCGAAGGCGGTCGCACATGCCCGCCAGGTTGGCTGTCACGTCGTGACGATGAGCCTTGGCGGCAAGGGATTCTTCGGGCTGAAGGGGGAGATTCAGCGAGCGGTCGACGCCGGCATGATCGTCATGGCGGCCGCCGGCAACTACGTACGGATCGTGACCGCGCCCGCCAGCTACGACAACTGTCTAGCAGTGGCCGCAACCGGGCCGGGCGACATTCTCTGGGTCGACTCCTCCCGCGGGACGGCGGTCGACGTCAGCATGCCCGGTTCATGCGTGTATGTCGCGGCGTACAACGGCCAGACCCCGATCGTGCGGATGGCCGATGGCACCTCCTATGCCGTCGCACATCTGGCGGCGGCGGCCGCGCTGTGGCTGGCTCATCACGGCCGCCAGTCACTGATCAACAAGTACGGGGCGAAGCGCATCCAGGCCGCTTTCCTCGCAACCCTGCGCTGGCCGGGCGTCTGCGTCGTGCCGCCAGGGTGGGATCCCGACTACGGTGTCGGTCGCGTTGATCTGCTGGCCTTGTTAGAGGCGCCGCTACCCGGGCCGCAAGATCTGGTCGCAGTGGGCGCCTTCGGCACCGGCGATGACGACGCCGTAGCCCGGATCGCGGCCATGATCAGCGCCGATCCGGTACGCGTGAGGATCCGGCTCGCCGAGCTGCTCAAGGTATCCGAGCCCGACGAGTTGAACCGTACGATCGCCGAACACGAGGGCGAACTGGTTTACCTCGTTCTCGCCGATCGGGTATTTGCCGACTCGCTGGCACAAGCCGGGGCGCTCGGCGCCTTTCCTCCCAAGATCAACGTTGCGGGCGTCACCGGCGATCTTGGCGCCAGGCTTGCTGCCTGAGACCTCAGCTCACTAGCTCTGGGAGAGGTCGCAGTGCTTGAAGATGGTCGACTTCGTCAGTCATTCGTCGGCGCATTGTCCTGCCCAACCAGTACTGCGGGATGGTCGGCGTCAAGCGTGGTCGACGTGCTTGTGCTGCATCTCCTGCATCGCGCCATAGAAGTCCGACAGCTGCGAGCGGCTGTGGGTGCCACTCACCCAGGTGTTGCTGGCTCGGAACTGGAACTTGGCGATCTCCGGCTGGCTCTTGACAGCGTCGAGGGTGGCGAAGAGGGTCGCAACGTCCACGCCGTTGCGACGGGGTGGCTCGGTGGCGGTACTGCTCATGAATATCTTCCAGAGATTATTTTTCGGTCGGTCGACCGAACTAGCGCAGATCGTCGCATTTCTGCTAATGTCATGTCAAGTCCGATCGAACGACCGAACGATCGGCCGGAGACAGGTCGAGAGTTTTTATCGAAGTCTGACCAGGGAGGCTGTTCGTGGCAGATGTCGCAGTTCGGGCCGCGGACACGCGCACGCTCATTCTTGACGCGGGGCGGAGCCGACTACTTGCCGACGGCTACGGGGGACTATCTACCCGGAAGGTGGCCGAGGAGGCCGGGGTGCCCCTCAGCCAGCTCCATTACCACTTCGGTTCCAAGCAGGGCCTCATCCTTGCGCTGCTGGATGTTGAGAATCAGCGCCGCCTGGCGCGCCAGCAGACGATGTACGCCGAGGATGCGCCCCTATGGCAACGCTACGAGCGTGCCTGTGACTTCTTGGAAGACGACTTGGACTCCGGCTACGTACGAGTATTGCAGGAGATGATCGCGGCCGGCTGGTCCAACAAGGAGCTGGGTGACGCGGTCCGCGAGCTCATGGGCGGGTGGTTTGCTCTGCTCGGCGATGTGGCGCGTGAGGCCGAGCAACGCTACGGCCCGCTCGGTCCCTTCACCCCCCAGGAGGTAGGCACCCTGGTGGGCGCCGGATTCATCGGTGCGGAGGCGTTGCTGCTGCTGGGCTTTGATCGGGAGATCTTGCCCATCCGGTCGGCGCTGCGACGATTCGGCCTGGTGATCAGGAATCTCGAAGAGGGCCGAGCGGGATCAGGAAAAGCGGGATCAGGAAGGACAGACGATGCGGGCAAGCCAGCCGATTCGTGACGGTTACGTCGAACGTGACGGCGTCAAGATCTTTTATGAGGTGTTCGGCTCCGGCGAGCCTACGGTGCTGCTGCTGCCAACCTGGTCGATCATCCATTCCCGGCAGTGGAAAATGCAGATTCCGTACCTCGCCCGGCACTGCCGGGTGATCACCTTCGACGGGCGCGGTAACGGCGGTTCGGATCGGCCCACCGACGCCGAAGCATACGCCGAGACCGAGTTCGCGGCCGATGCCATCGCGGTGCTGGATGCGACGGAGACTCCTCGCGCGATCATCGTCGGCTTCTCGATGGGCGCACAGCGAGCCCTGGTTCTTGCCGCGAACCATCCGGACAGGGTCGAGGCGGCCGCCTTCATCGGCCCGAGCTACCAGGGCGGCGGGCAGCCCGTACCGGCACGTACGGTCTATGAGTGGGAGGACAAGCTCGACACCGACGAGGGCTGGGCAAAGCACAACCGCTGGTACTGGCAGCGCGACTATCGCGGCTTCCTCGAGTTCTTCTTCTCCCAGATGTTCACCGAGCCGCATTCGACCAAGCCGATCGAAGACTGCGTCGGCTGGGGCCTCGAGACAACGGCCGAGACGCTCGGGCTGACCAATCTGGCTCCTGCCCTGACACCTGAGGAGCTGCGCGAACTTGCCGGCCGGGTGCGCTGCCCCGTTTTGGTCATCCACGGTGAGGGCGATGCCGTTGTCTCCGTGAGCCGTGGCATCGCGCTCGCGGAGCACACCGCAGGCCAGTTGGCAGTGCTGGAGGGTTCGGGCCATGCGCCGCATGTGCGTGATCCAGTCAAGATCAACTTGCTGTTGCGGGATTTCGTCAAGCCGGCGGCGCCCCCTCAGCGGTGGGTGCGCGGGAAAGCCCGTCGGAGGCGGGCCCTCTACATTTCGTCGCCGATTGGCTTGGGGCACGCTCAGCGGGACGTGGCGATTGCCGATGAGCTGCGGAAACTGCATCCTGATCTTGAGATTGACTGGCTCGCCCAGCATCCGGTGACGCGAGTTCTGCAAGCCGCCGGGGAACACATTCACCCTGCGAGCGCACTGCTGGCCAACGAATCCAGCCACATCGAGAGCGAGTCAGCAGAACACGATCTGCATTGTTTCCAAGCGATCCGGCGGATGGATGAGATCCTGCTCGCCAACTTCATGGTGTTCCATGATCTTGTCCGCGACGAACCCTACGACGTGTGGATCGGCGACGAAGCCTGGGAACTCGACTACTACCTGCACGAGAACCCCGAACAAAAGCGGGCACCGTACGTGTGGATGACCGATTTCGTCGGGTGGTTGCCGATGCCAGACGGCGGTGATCATGAGGCTTTTCTGACCGCGGACTACAACGCCGAGATGATCGAGCACATCGCCCGCTACCCGCGGCTGCGTGACCGCGCGATCTTCGTCGGAAATGAGTCCGACATTGTTCCCGACACGTTCGGGCCGGAGCTGCCGCTGATCCGCGACTGGACGCGCGAGCACTACTCCTTTGCCGGTTATGTGACCGGCTTCGATCCTGCCGACTTCACCGATCGGGCACGCCTGCGGCATGAGTTGGGCTATCGAGACGACGAGCAGATCTGCATTGTCACCGTCGGCGGCTCCGGCGTAGGTGAACACCTGTTGCGCCGCGTCGTTGCCGCATTCCCAGAGGCCAAACGGCAAGTTCCGGCGCTCCGGATGATCATGGTCACCGGCCCCAGAATCGACCCCGGCAGCCTCCCCCAGCATGAGGGCCTGGAGGTGCGCGGCTATGTCCACCAGCTCTACCGGCACCTTGCCGCCTGTGATCTCGCGATCGTGCAAGGCGGACTCAGCACCTGCATGGAGCTCACCGCAAACCGCAGGCCGTTCCTGTACGTCCCACTACGCCACCACTTCGAACAAAACCTCCACGTACGCCACCGCCTCGACCAATACGGCGCCGGACGGTTGATGGACTTCGCACTCGCAACACCCGAAACCATCGCAAAGATGATCACCTCCGAGATCGGGCGGGATGTCGACTACCGGCCGGTCGAACGCGACGGCGCCGCACGCGCAGCCGCACTCATCGCCGAAATGCTCTAACCCGAGCCTTCTCGATCACTTGCATCACCGGCCTCGGGCGATCGTGGTCAACTGGTGCGACATGGGCGAATCGCTGATCTTCGCCGCACAGCACCCCCGAGCGGGTCGCAAGTATGGTCTTCATCGCCCCGCCGTTGTCGCACCGCGAGCAGGTGCCGGGGGCCTATCCATTCGATGCCGAACTCGACACGGACGAGGGCTGGGCCAAGGAGACGCGGAGCTGTTGGCTGCGTGACTGGCCCAGGTACGTGGAGTTCTTCTTCGCGATGTGCCTCACCGAACCGCATTCGACCAAGCCGATCGGAGACTGTGTCAGCTGGGCGATGGATATCGACATGGAGACGATTCTCACCGGGTTCCGCGGCTGGGAGACGAAGATCATCGGGCCGACGGAGGTGGCCGAGCTGATCAAGCAGGTCCGTTGCCCCGTGCTCGTCGTCCATGGCACCGACAGGTCGACGCCTGGCGAGGGGAAGAGCTGGCACAGCAGCTGCAGGGTGAGTTGGTGCTGTTGGAGGGTTCGGGTCATGCGCCGCACGTGCGCGATCCAGTGAAGGCCCAACGCCTTGTTGCGGGATTTCATCGAACCCGCTCCGCCGCCCCAGCGCTGGGTGCGTGGGAAGTCACGTCGCAAGCGGGCACTGTACATATCGTCGCCGATTGGACTCGGGCATGCGCAACGCGACGTGGCGATCGCGGACGAGCTGCGGAAGTTGCATCCTGATCTTGAGATTGACTGGCTAGCTCAGCATCCAGTGACGAAGGTGTTGCAGGTTCGGGGTGAGCGCATTCTTCCGGCGAGCGCGTACCTGGCCAATGAGTCGGGTCATATCGAGTCGGAGTCGGCTGAGCATGATCTGCACTGTTTTCAGGCGATTCGGCGGATGGATGAGATCTTGCTATCCAATTTCATGGTGTTTCATGATCTTGTCCGCGACGAACCCTACGATCTGTGGATCGGCGACGAGGCCTGGGAGCTGGATTACTACCTGCATGAGAATCCGGAGCAGAAGCATGCCGCGTATGTCTGGCTGACCGATTTTGTCGGCTGGCTGCCGATGCCTGATGGTGGTGATCATGAAGCGTTTCTAACCGCGGACTACAACGCGGAGATGATCGAGCACGTCGCCCGCTACCCGCGGCTCCGCGACCGAGCGATCTTTGTCGGCAATGAGTCCGACATCGTTCCCGACGCGTTCGGACCGGAGCTGCCGCTGATCCGTGACTGGACTCGTGAGCATTATTCGTTTGCCGGCTATGTGACCGGTTTCGATCCGTCCGATTTGCCGATCGGGCGCGGCTGCGGCATGAGCTGGGCTATCGAGACGACGAGCAGGTCTGTGTGGTGACCGTCGGCGGTTCCGGGGTGGGTGGGCATCTCTTGCGCCGGGTCGTCGAGGCGTATCCGGAGGCGAAACGTCGCATCCCGTCGCTAAGGATGATCGTGGTGATCGGTCCGTGCATCGATCCAGACGTGTTCCCACAGCGCGAGGGCCTGGAGGTGCGCGGTTTCGTACCGGAGCTGTACCGGCACCTCGCTGCGTGCGACCTCGCGATCGTGCAGGGAGGGTTGACGACCTGCTTGGAGTTGACCGCGACACGGAGGCCGTTCATCTACCTGCCGCTTCAGCACCATTTAGAGCAGACTTTCCATGTCTCGCACCGGCTGCGGCAGTACGGCGGCGGCCGCATGCTGGACTTCGACCTGGCAACCCCGGACGTGATCGTGGAGATGACCATCAACGAGATCGGGCGGCCGGTCGACTACCGGCCCGTCGAACGCGACGGTGCCGCACGCGCAGCCACACTCATCGCTGACATGCTCTGACCCGAGGTGGGTGTCCCCGGCGTTCTTTGTACCTCTAATTTGGACAGCACCCATACTCGCCGGAAAGGGCTCCAGCATGAGTAACGCGATCATCAAGCAGCAGGGAGATTCGCCCATCGTCGCCGACAACATCTGGGAGATTCGCCTTGGTGCGGCCTCTTTCATCCTGGGTGCGCTGGCCGGCACGCTGGTGACAGCTGCCGTCGGCCGCCTCACGGCGAAGGGTGATTCGATGCCGAAGCCGCCGACTCCGCGCGGCTGGCCGATCAACTTCGCCCATCGCGGTGGTGCCAAGGTCGCACCTGAAAACACGATCGAAGGATTCCGCGAGGGATTTGCATTAGGTGGCGGCGTGGTGGAATGCGACGTACACGCGTCGGCCGAGGGCACCATTGTCGTCATTCATGACGCCGTGGTTGACCGGACAACCGATGGCACGGGGCCCGTAGCTGAGAAGACTCTCCCGGAATTGCAAAGTCTTGACGCCGGCTATCGCTTCAGCCCGGACGGCGGTGCGACCTTTCCGTGGCGAGCCAAGGGAGTCACGATTCCCACTTTGAAGGCCTTGTATGAGGCTTTTCCGAACGCGCCGTTCAACATCGAGATCAAGGGCGATCGTGCCGGCATCGAAGAGACCGTGTTCCGCCATATCGAAGCCGCTGGGGCATTGCAACGCACGTTGGTGGTTGCAGAGGACCGGGGGACGATTCGGCGCTTCCGCACAGTCAGCCAAGGCCAAGTCGCGACGGCATCCTCCAGCTTTGAGCTAGTGGTCTATTGGATCCTTCACTTGCTGCGTCTCGGCCACCTTTACGTCCCGGCGTTTCAGGCTGTGCAGCCTCCGGACAAGTTCAAAGGCATCGTTCCGGTCGTCACGGGACGATTCGTTCGCACCGCGCACGACCGCGATCTCAGGGTCGATGTCTGGACCATCGACGACGAACCGACAATGCGCCGGCTACTCAGCTTCGGTGTCGACGGCATCATGACCGACCGGCCGGACGTTTTGGCTCGCGTGCTGAAGAGCCAGTAGCTGGAGAGCCGCTGACAGGTTTTGGCGGTATGGACCAAGCCTTCTGGATCACTTGCCTCACCGGCTGTGGCGACGGCTTCGCGGAATCGGCGAACTCTTCCAGATGGTCGACAGCGGGGAAGCGGCTTTGGCGCGCCCGAGTGCGGGCAGTCCATAGATGTCCTCGATGGTGCGGAGCATCTTGTAGTGGTTGAGTCGCTCGGGATAGACACCCCGGTGCACGTTCGCGCCGACGATGATCGTTGGAATTGAGTGGGCTGTCCCGCCGGCGTTCTCGTCGAAGGTGACGATGAGCAGGCTGTTGTGGCGTGGCGCCCAGCGCGCGTACCGGCCGAGGTGTTTTTTCATCCAACGGTCGCCGGTGCGGATCGAGCAATCGTGCATGTCGTTACACATGTTCGGGCTCACGAATGCCACGGTCGGCAGCTTGCGATAGTCGCGCGGGAATGCGCTGAAGGGCCGGTTGGTCCTCGCTGGCAGTGTGCCGAAATTGACCCACGGGTTGTGTTTGCGGAGGTACCGACCCGATCCGCAACCGCGGAAGCCGGTTCTTGGCAAGGACTCGGCATAGCCGATGAAGCTGAGTCCTGATTTACGAAGCTGATGGCCCAGGTTGTCGGCCTTTCGGAAATGTTGAGGGCATGCATTGCCAGTTACTCCGTGGGTCGACCCTGAGAACAGCGCCAGATAGTTCGGCTGGCTGGGATGGGTCACGCCGTACGAGTGGGTCATGCTGGCGCCCCTAGCCGCGAGCTTGTTGAGGTACGGCGCCTGCGCGCTGCCCATGACGCTGGAGCGGTGCTTGTTCTCCAAGATCACGACCACGATGTGGTCGGGGCGCAGCCCTGCCGTCTTGGGCTTGGTCGGGGCGGGCCGCAATTTCTTCGGGGCGGCTCGCCGTGCTGCCGTGTTCGGCTCGTTGGGGGCGGGTCGCCGCACTCTCGCCTTCAACTTCTTGGGCATGGGCGGCGCTACCGCCGCGGGTGTTTTGAGGGCGGATGGCGCTGTCGCGCCGATTTTCTTCGGCGCAGCAGGCACGCCTGTGGAGGAGCTGTGGGACGGTCTTGGTATCGCCGTCGATGACGGATCCACGGCGGTACAGGCCGTCGATGCGAGCAGCAAGATCCCGGCGATGCTGAAACCGGTCCACCGTGGCGAACCCCGCACCTGGAACTCCCCTCTAGATTCCAAGTACTCGGAATTATTCATTCAACGCGTGAATGCCTCGAATCGCAAGACCTGGGCGTGCGACGCTGTCACCTCCCTGCCAGATGGGCGCCCTGCGGAGATGGATTATCGTCAGCCGATGGACGGGTTCATCATTGATCGTTCCGACGGCCGCGACGACGGCGAGGACTGGACCGAGAGTTACGAAGAGCTACCGGGAAGCGCCAACGTCTCGATCATTCTCGAGTCGACGACGAAGGCTGGCGTCGGGCCACGGCTGCACAAGCATCCGTACGCCGAGACCTTCATCATCCGGCGCGGTTGGGCAACGTTCACCATCGGCTCGACTGAGCTGCAGGGTCGTGCCGGACAGGTCCTCGTCGTCCCCGCTAACACGCCACACAAGTTCTCTACCGGACGCGACGGATATGAGGCTGTGCATATCCACGCCAATCCTCGCTTTGTCACGGAGTGGCTCGAGTAGAGCGTCACTCGGCCTTCGCGTCGCCGCGCTGATCAAGGATGAGTGTGCGAACCGGCGCGAGGAGGAATGGCGGAAGCTGGAAGGCTGTCGCTATGCGCCGATTCACCCAGGTCGATGTTTTCACCGACGAGCTGACGCTCGGCAACCCCGTGGCTGTCGTCCACGACGCCGACGAGCTGACGACGCAGCGGATGGCCGACCTTGCGAGGTGGACCAATCTGAGCGAAACGACCTTTTTGTCCACTCCAACGGATGACCGGGCGGACTATCAGGTGCGGATCTTCACCATCAGCCGAGAGCTCCGATTCGCCGGCCACCCCACACTCGGCTCCGCCCATGCCTGGTTGGAGGCAGGCGGAGTCCCACAGAACCCTGAAATGATCATCCAGCAATGCGGAGCGGGACTGATACGCATCCGCCGTGACGGCGGGCGGCTCGCCTTCGCGGCACCCCCACTGCTTCGAGGCGGTGACGTCACTCCGGAGGACTTGATCCAGATCATGGCTGTTCTGGGTGTTGATCATGATCAGGTCGTCGATGCCCAGTGGGCGGACAATGGTCCGGGCTGGGTCGCTCTCCTGCTCACCGACGCGGAGACGGTCTTGTCGTTGCAACCAAGCGTGACGGACCGTGGTCGGTTCAGCGACATCGGCGTGGTTGGCCCGCATCCGCCGGGATCTGATGTGGACTTCGAGGTCAGAGCCTTCACAGCCCAGGTAGGGCAAGGTGAGGATCCCGTCACCGGCAGCCTCAACGCTTCACTGGGTCAATGGCTGATCGGTACGGGACGTGCGCCCAGCTCCTACGTCGCCGCTCAGGGAACCGCCTTGGGTCGACGCGGCCGTGTGTATGTCGCGCAGATCGGTGAGGACGTCTGGGTCGGCGGCGACACCGTCACCGGCGTGACTGGATTCGTGCACACCTAGTTACCGGTTCGCCCTAACGTTCCAACTCCCGAGCCAGCGGTCAGCTGGCTCGACGGCGGCGGAATCGGGAACGCAGGCCGCGAGTGATCCTTTCCTCCAACTCCCCTGATCCCTCGGGCTCGGGCGCCAGCATCCGAGCGGTGGCGGTAAGCCAGTCGTTCACTGCTTTCCAGAGCTGCACGAGCAGGTCGAGCTGTGGTCCGCGAGCCGGCAGCGGGCCGCCGTTCAGCTGCAGGATCTGCTTGCCGAGCTCGATAGATCCAGAATCACGCAAGACGACCGTCACGGTGTCATCGGTCAGTGACAGCTCGAGCTGGCGTGCGGCGGCTTGGGTCGGCGTGTTGTCGGTCGTGTCCTCCGTGGTCACGTCGTCCAGCTTGTCGGCGAGTTGGTCGAGGTCGATGCCTGCGTCGGTGAGCACTTTCGCCGCGGCGCTGTCGGGCTGCTGCAGGATCGCTTCCAGGATGTGATGGCTGCCAATCGGTCCCTCACCCGCCAGCTCGGCAGCCAGCGTGAGCACGTCACGCGCTGCCGGTGTGCGTGCGCCGCCAGGCGTGTCGTGCGCCCCGGGCGACTTGACGCGTTCCAGCACATCGGCGCGGATCTCATCCAGCGGGTGCTTGTCTACCAGGATCTGTGCGCCAAGGCCCTCGCCCTCGCGGAGCAGGCCCAGCAAGAGGTGTTCGGTGCCGATGTAGTTGTGCTTGAGCTGCAGCGCTTCGCGCAACGACAGCTCGAGCACTTTCTTCGCCCGCGGCGTAAACGGGACGTGACCGCCGGGTGAGGCTTTGCCGCGACCGACGATCGCCTCGATCTTCGCTCGTACGTCCTCACGCGTGTAACCAAGGGCCGTGAGACTGGCCCCCGCCAGCGAGTCCGACACCGCCAGCAATCCAAGCAGCACGTGCTCGGTGCCGATGTAGTTGTGGTCGAGCTCGCGGGCCTCTTCCTGGGCTAGGACAACGACATTCCGCGCTTGTCCAGAGAATCGCTCAAACATGTTTTCATTATCAAAACCCTGTCAATACACTGCTACTAATAGGGCTCTATGGGAGGTGGCACGGTGCCATCAGAGTGGGATGACCGCCTCGACGCATGGCGCGATGAGTTGGAGCTGCTGGCAACGCTGGACGACACACCCTGGGTACCGCTAGCCACGGCCGAGGCTGAGGCAGGGGTTTCCCGCTCGGCTCTGCGCGCGTGGTACCGCAACGGCGACATTGCATCCCGACTGGTCGACGGGCCACACGGTCCGCAGCGACTGGTGCCGCTGCAAGCCGTGCTCGACCGAGCCGCGCAGTCGGCCCGGATCCAACGCCGCGCTGAGCGTGAGGTGAGTCTCGAGGCCCAGGTGACGCTGCTGCGCCACCGCGTTGATCAACTTGAGCTGCGACTGGCGGCGCTGGAACGTCACTCCGACGCGAGGCGGGGGAGTCCGAAGTATCCGGCAGAACTTGATGAGCTCGGCTCGAGAACGGCACGCATGAATGCTGAATGATGTGAGAACACGGTGACCTGACAGAGGCGGACGATCGGATGGGTTCGGTGATTGGCGAGATCCTCCCGTTGGCCGTCGGTATCGCCATCAGCCCGATACCGATCATCGCTGTGATCTTGATGCTGCTGTCGCCGCACGCTAAGGGCGCCAGTGTCGGATTCATGATCGGCTGGCTGACGGGAATCGGCGTGGCCATCGTCGTGTTCACGCTGCTCTCCGCTGTGATTTCGCAGCGCACTGGCGGAGGATCGTCCGCTAGCGGCGTCATCAAAATTATTTTCGGCGTCCTGCTGCTGTTTTTGGCATTCAGACAGTGGCGGGGGCGTCCAGCCAAGGGTGGACAGGCCACCATGCCCAAATGGATGTCGGCGATCGACTCGATGACCGCGGTTAAGGCTCTGGGGCTCGGCTTCATGCTGGCCGCGGTGAACCCGAAGAACCTGCTGATGGCGGCCGCTGCCGGCCTGATCGTCGGTGGAGCGGGTCTGGGTTTTGGTCAGGGATTGGCCCTGGTGATCATCATCTTTGTGCTGCTGGCGGCCTGCACCGTGGTCATTCCGGTGATCGCCTACCTCATCGCGTCCGCACGGTTGGCCGGCCCACTCGATGGGTTGCGTGGCTGGCTCGTCGGGAACAACTCCACGATCATGGCCGTGCTGTTGCTGGTGATCGGTGTCGCGGTGATCGGAAAGGGTATCGCCAGCTTCTAACGCGGATCGAAGCCGTCTGCAAAGACGGTGATGTGTACGTGGTTCTTGTGGTTGGACGAATCGTCGCCGCGATCGGCCATGTACCGCCAACCCTCGCTGTCGCGACGGATGTTCCAGATGTGCTGGTTCCAGATCACGTAGTTGATCCCAAGTGGCTTCGCGTTCGCCTTGGCCCAGGCCGCCACTTTGTAACCCAGCGCTTTCCCGGATGCCGACTTGTAATTGGGGATCATGAGATCAAGTGCCCGACCGGTGGAATGGTCTGTGAATACGCCTGCCCGCAGAGTGTAGTAAGTCGTGATCTGTGGGAACTTCGCCCGCGCGGCGCGGTGGACCTTGATCGCGTTGGGCTTGAGGCCACGCTCCACTGCGCGCCAGCTCGGGGGCGTCGAGCTCGGGACTGACTTCGAAAGGTACTTGGCCGTCACCCAACGCACAGCCTTCTCGAAGATGATTTGCATCCGGCCGTTCTTGACGACTCCAGTGATGCTGAGCTTGGTGCCCCGCGGCACCTCGGTGATCAACTTGTACTTGCCGGCGTAGGTCGACCGGATGTTCAATGGCGCCGTCGCGTACCTGGTTCCGGTGATCTTGGGCAGCTTGGGCAGTGATGGCTGGTTGCTCGCCAGATTTGTCAGGTACTTCGCTGTCACCCAGCGGACCGCCCCTTTGTAGATGATCTGCGCCCGGCCGTTCTGGATGGCACCTGTGACCGAGAGCGCCGTGCCTTTCTTGACCTCGGCGACAGTTCGAGCTGCTGCGCCGCTCGTGGTACGGATATCAAGCTTTGCCGTCGCCACACGCTTGCCGATGATCGCGGGCCGCCCGGTGGTCGAGCTGGCGAGGTACTGCATGCTGGACCAGCCGGTGGATTTGCCACTGACCAGCTGTGCCCAGCCGCGAGCGGTCTTGCCCGTCATGGTCACCTTCGCCCCGGCCTTGAGGACCTTGATCACCCGGTAGGACAGGCCAGGCCCCTTACGTAGGTTGAGCGCAGTAGTGGTGATCTTGACGGTGCCGGCCCCGATCTTCTTGGGCGCCGGCAGATCTTTACCTTTGGTGAGGTATCTGCTGGCGACGTACGCCGTCGAGCCGGCAAACTTGATCTTGGTCCAACCGTGGGAACTACTGACCGCACTGACCGTCTGCCCGCGGTAGAGGCCGCCGAGGATGGCCGCGCTGGTGCTGGCGCCAGAACGGATATTGACGCCTACCGTGGCTGTCATCTGCGTCGTCGCGCTAGCGCTCTGCGGCAGCATCAGGCTTACGATCACGCCGACAGCGATAAGAGCCGCGAAGGCCCGCACCTTGATCACGGTTCTGCGCATGGCCAGGCCTCTCATCAGCGCCTTTTCCTGATTTCACTTTAATCACATGAGTCACAAATGACTCAAACTGCCCAGAACTCTAATCTGGTCACATTCGTAACCGCAAGACGTGAGGTCAGATTCCCCGACTTGGGCAAGCGACCGTGCGGCAGCGATCTCGCAGCGCTAGTCGGAGCTTGTCTACGCTCAGTGCTGTCGGCTACTTGGGTGTCAGACGTGTGAGGTGAATCGAGTCGAGGGCGCGGGCGGGGGTCGCCTGCAGCTCGTAGACGCGTTGTTGCAGGCGGGCCGGCAGCGCGTGTGGCGAGGCGCAAAAGGGTCGGCATCAGTCGGACCTGCAGCTGTGTTCGAGGGATCAAGGTGGTCATCGTGGCGGGTCCGCTGCTCCGGGCCTTCGAGGCGAGTTCACGCATGCGGGCTTCATAGGCGCGGAGCCCTGCCTGGAAATCTCGGCCGACCTGGCCAAGTTCTTGAGCCAGCACGTAGGCCCCGACCATGGCGATGCTGGTGCCACCCCCCACCGCCGCGCCTGGGGAGTAGCCGGCATCACCGACGAGCGTGACCCTGGCCTTGGACCAGCTGTCCATCACGATTTGGCTGATGGAGTCGAAGTAGAAGTCATCAGCGGCGTCCATCTCGGCCAGCAACCGGGGAACATGCCAGCCATCTCCTCCGTAGATCTGGTGCAGCATCCGCTTCTGTCCGTCGACGTCACGGTGATCAAGCGCGACCTCCTCGCCGTGGCGAAACAAGAATCCTCCCCTGGCCGTCGCGGTCTGGTGCACGGGATAGATCGCCGCGAGACGCCCCGGAGCATTCCAGACCACCATCCGGCCGACGAGGCCGAGGTAGTTGGGCATGGCGACGCCGGCCAGGTAGCCACCGAGGAACCGCCGGAACTGCTCCTCCGGCCCGAAGGCCAAACGTCGGACAATCGAGTGCAGACCGTCGGCTCCGATGACGAGGTCGAAGTGTTCGGCGGGGCCGTGCTCGAAGGTGACGGCGACGCCGTCCGGCTGCTGGTCGATCGTGCTGATGGAGTCCTCGAACACGTACGCGACGTCGTTGCGGGTGGCCTCATAGAGGGTCGCAGCGAGCTCGCCGCGCATGACCTCGACGTGCCGGCCCGAGATCCCCGACACCAGCCGACGCATGTCGACATCGACGCCCCCGCCGACGTGACGCTGAAACGAGACCACCTCGGTCCGGGTGCGGGCCTCCATCACTGCCGGAAGCACGCCGGTCCACTCGACCACGTCCATCGCCGGTCCGAACAGATCCACGGCGTGACCGCTGGTCCTCACCCGAGCCAGCGGCATCCGTTCGACCACCGTGACCGCGCATCCCTGCCGGCAAAGCCAGTAAGCCACCGTCGGGCCCGCGACACTGGCGCCGGAGATCAAGACACGCAGAAGCTGCCTAGACATGTCGCCACCCACGCTAATGGGTGGCCGCTCGCTGCCGGGGTCATCGAGTCAGGCCGGTCTAGGCTGCGGCTGTGAACACCTGTCCGGCGCTGCAATGAGTCCGACTGGCATGGAGATGTCCGCCGACGAGTTCGAGATGCATGTGGCGGAGGCGCTGGATGAGATCCCTGTTGAGCTGGCGCAATTGATCGACAACTGCGTGATCTTGGTCGAGGACTACCCACCGCCGGACATGCCCGGCACGCTTGGACTCTATTCAGGCGTCCCGCTGACTGAGCGGGGACAGTTTTATTCCGGACTACCTGATCGCATCCAGATCTTCCGCTACCCGATCTTGGCGATCTGTGGGACCAGCGAGCAGGTGATCGAGGAGATCCGGATCACCGTCGTACACGAGATCGCTCATCACTTCGGGATCGACGATCACCGACTTCACGAACTCGGCTACGGCTGACGCAACGCCCTGTAGGTCGGCATTGGTGATGTTGTCAAGCGATGGCAACGTAGAGCAGGGCGCCGAGCGCGGTGATCATCACCAGCAGACTGACCAGCGCGTTCGCCTTGCCATCGCCGAGCGCTTCCTCCCGGTGGATGGCGAGGTTGTTCAATCGGAAGCGCCGGATTGCCACATAGCCGAGCCCTGCAGTACAGAGCAGCGCCAAGAGCCCGATGATCACCGCCAAAGCGAGCGAGATGGCCGCGAGTAGGCGCGCGACCAGCAGGCTGCACGTCAGACCGGCCAGCATCGTGCGCTGCCAGGCCAAACCGGTGCGCTCGTTCTGCAGTCCTGGATCCCAGGGCGCGAGCGTCATCCAAAGCCCACGATGATCAACGCCACGATTCCCACAGCGGCGACAACTGCGGTGAGTACGAGGAGTAGCGGTGAGGATGGCAACGGTTCATTGAGTCGCATCGCGCGCTCGTTGCCCATCCACCTGCTGAAGGCACCGATCCCGCAGGCCAGCCCGCAGATAACGAGGACGGCAGAGGCCAGCCGTATCTCCAGGCCGAGCCGGGATGTCATCCGGGCCACCGCCGCGATTGCAACGCCTGCGGCAAGGAAGCCGAGGCCGGTTCGGATCCAGGCCAGGAAGGTGCGTTCATTGGCGAACGTGAATCGCGGGTCCGGCTCCGCGCCCGCTGCGTACACGCGGCGCGGCCAGCGGCGGTCACGGTGCTCCGTCGGCGCGCTCACACTCGCGATGGTAGTGCCGATCGCCGGCGCAGACGGTCGAACATTCCTGGCTGGCCGAGCACCACCGACACGAGGATGATGAAGGCGCCGAGCAACTGCCAGGCGTTGAGCCGTTGATTCAGCACGATCCAGCCGAGCAGGGCGGCAGTGACCGGATTGAGCAGGGTGAGAAAGGTCACTGCGCTTGCGGACAGCCGCTGCAATCCCCAGAACCACAGAGCGTAAGCAAAGATGCCGCTGATCAGCACCAGATAGATGAGCCCGCCGATGTTACGTCCCGTCAGGTGGTCAGGCAGTCCCTCAACCAGCAACGTGACCGGCAGCAGGGTCAGTCCGGCGAGCAGGAACGTCCAGCCGGTGACGCCGATCGAGCTCATTCCCTCGGGACGGCCCCAACGTTTGGTGAGCACAGTCGCAACACTGAACATGGCCATAGCGCCCGCCATGGCTATCAGGCCGACCAGGTCCAGCCGGGCATCCGACTGCAGCACCAGCAACGCAACACCCGCTGCGCCGAAGGTGCCGGCAACGACCTGAATGGCGCGGATCTTGGTACCAAGCAATGGCACCGAGATCACCACGACGAGCAACGGGCTAAGTGAGTTGATCACTGCAGCGACCCCGCCTGGCAGCCGGTAGGCCGCGAGGAACAGCAGTGGGAAGAGTCCGGAGGCGTACAGCACCGAGAGCACGAAGAACCGGGCTAGCCACCGGCGGTTCGGAATTGGGCTGCCGATGATCATTACCAGCCCGGTCGGCAACGATCGCATGAGGCCGGCCAGCAAGGGACGGCCAGGTGGTAGGAACTCAGTGGTCAGCAGGAAGGTGGTGCCAAAGATGATCGGAGTCAGTGCCGCCACGTATCCCCAGCCGCCGGTGTGCAGGTCGGCTGTTTCTGCGGTTTCAACTGTTTCAGCGGGGCCGAGTGCATCCGCGGCCGTCATGCGGATTCTTGTTTCTTCTCCGCAGCGACAATCAGATGGCTCGAGGTGGCGGTGCTGATCCACCGCTCGCAGTTGCCGAGATGGTCCGGGCCGAGATATCCGGACTGCCGGTCCGTGCGGTCGATGATCATCGCATGACAGGCGGCTGCCACCGTACCGCGGCCGTCTTGATCGCAGATGACGGCCAGCAGGCGCATGGTCTGCCTGATCGTGTTCACCTCCAGCGTGGCCAGCACATCGGGCGCCATGGCGGGTGCGACGACAACCAGCGGCGTCCTACTCAAGATCAACTTTTCTAGCGTGCCGAGCAGTTCGCGAAACGTCTCGATCGGATCGCCGCAGACCAGCACTGCGGGATGCTCCAATACCGCCCAGTGAGAGCTCGAGTCTGTGATGAAGTCCTTTGAGGCGTAGCCAGCGCTGACGGTGAGAGTGTGGGGATCGGCTAGTTGCTGGTTGATCGACTCGCGCTCCGCCTGGGTGAGATTGCTCGGCTCCGAATCGTCTGGTTTGCGGCGGGCCTGAAGATCGGACAAGTAATGCGGTGCCGGAGCGTCGGGCTTGAAGCGCGGGATGGTCCGTGCCGGAGGGGCGAGCATCTCCGCGGCTCGCCGCTTGTTGCGCCTGCGGTCCCACAGCGCACCGAAACTGATCGCCGCGAGTCCGACGACGATCAAGGCGATGAGCCCGATGCTCCATGGATCCACCTGTTCAGCGTGCCACAACCGCACGCAGCGTCTCGCAGGTCAGCTTCAGGCAGAGCGAGGTCGGCGCCAGCTCTGAATAGAGTGGACGAGACCAAGCGTCTGTGAGGCGTCGGACATGCCGTACGAGAGTTGGGTGGACCGTCAAATCCGCGAGGCGATCGAGCGCGGAGAGTTCGCCAACCTGCCCGGCCAGGGCAAACCGATCAAGGGCCTGAATGGGCGCGAAGACGAGAACTGGTGGGTCAAGGCCTACCTGGAGCGGGAGCTGCTCCCGCTCCCACTGCCGACGGCGCTGGCACTCCGCAAGGAGGTCATGGAACTCGCCGAAACCCTAGCCGACGTGCCGGACGAGGAATCCGTACGCGAGATCATCCGAGATCTCAATCATCGGATCGCCACATCCCACCGAATCCGGGTAGACGGCCCGCCGATCGTCATCGGGCTTGTCAACGTGGAGCAAGCGGTGGCCGAATGGCGCCGCCGCCGAGCATCCTGAAGGATCCCCGAAAACGCATCAAGCAAGTGATTCGGCCGCAGCACCAGGCAGAGAACCGGTGCGGATGAGCTCGTCAGCAATGTCGCGCAACTTGCGATTGTTCTGCTGGCTGGTACGCACCAGCGCCTTGAACGCCCGTTCGGGGTCATCGATCTCGTAACGGCCCATCACAATCCCCACCGCAGTACCGATCGTGCGGTTGGTCTGCAATGCCTGACGCAGTTGTCCAACGGTGCTTTCAGCCTGGTCGATCGCAAGATCGCGCAGCTGATTCATCTCGTAATGGGCCCGGACGCGTGCCAGCAGTTCGGCGGAGTTGAACGGCTTCACCACGAAGTCGTCGGCGCCGGCGGCGAACGCCGCCACTGCGGAGTCCGCGTCGGCCCGTGCCGTGAGCACGATGACGGGCAGTCGAGCGATCTCCTCGTCGAGCCGGAGTGCGGTAAGCATGTCGAGTCCGCTCTGCCCAGGCAGCATCACGTCGGTGATCACCATGTCGGGTGGGTTGTTTGCCAGCGATGTCAATGCGGTCTCTGCGTCCCCCACAGCCTCGACGGCGTATCCATCCTTGGTGAACAACTTGGTCAGGTAGCCTCGAAGATCAGCTTCGTCTTCGATGATCAATAGGCGCGGCCGATCACTGGTGGACTCGACCTCCGGCTCGGAGCTGGCAGCGCTCTCGGCGAGACTTGCCGCCGCACTGGATCCGTTGTAACGCGGCAGCCGTACGACGAACTGGCTGCCCTTGCCAGGCTCGCTGAATACCTCGACCGATCCATCATGCGCAGCGGTCATTTCGGCAACCAGAGCCAATCCGATGCCCCACCCTGGTTGCTGATCACCACTGCCGACGCGATGGAATCTCTCGAAGATGTGAGCTTGCTCTTCGGGTGGAATTCCGACGCCCGTGTCGCTGACGGTAAGAACCACCTGGCGCTCGTCACCGCTGAGGCTCACCGCGACCTCGCCCTTGGGGGTGAACTTCACTGCGTTGTTCACCAGGTTGGTCACGATCGTTGTCCACATGATTCGATCGACGTACGCCCGGAGCGGTTCGGCGGGTATGGCAACCCTCAGACTCAGGCGTCCTTCGGTGACTGATCGATAGCCTTCGACCACATCGGCTGTCACTGAAGCAAGATCAATATCCTCGCGGTCCGGAATGAGCACACCAGACTCTCCGCGCGAAATATCCAAGAGTGCTTCGACGACGCGCTGTAAGCGGTCGCCGGCTCGTATCGACGTCTCGACGGTGTCACGCGCCGCAGCAGGAAGTACCACGCCCGGCTCATTAAGGATGTCCTGCAAAGGCGTGAGCAGCATGGTGAGCGGCGCTCGCAGCTCGTGACTGACGTTTTGGAAGAATTCCGTCCGCGCCCGGTCCAGCTCGGCCAGGGCCCGCTGCCGCTTGCGCTCGTTCTGGTAGGAGACCGCGTCGGTCACCACCACCCCCAGCTGCCGTGCAGCCATCGCCGTGAAAGCGGTGTAGGCGTCATCTGGCCGCCAGTAGGGATTGATGCCGAGGACCAGCACCCCAATCGGAGTCCGGGTACCCAGCATGATCACGGGCAAGACGAAAGCCTGGTCAGGCGTCAGCGGGCCCAGCGGGCCTGGAGCAAAGACGCCTGGATACCGCTCGCGAAGCCCGGACACCAAAGCAGTGCCACCGTGATGCAGCACCTCCAGCACTGGCCCACTCGTTGGTGCAAGATCGACTAGCTCGCACCCGGCTGCCATCTCCTCAAAGCCGTAGCCGGCGATCCGCCGCACTCCTTCAGTTGGCACCTCGCGAAGGAATACCGCAGCGAACGGGACACTCTTCCGGTTACGACCGATCACATCCACAGCCGCTCGGCAGGTCGAGGCCAGCGAGTCATCAGCTGTGATGGAGACAGTGCCCAGTCGGCGCAGCACCTGAAGTCTCCGCTCATAGAGGATGTGCTGGGTCGTCTCGGTGATCGCGTTGAAGACCCCGACGATTGTGCCGTCGGCGTCGCGGATGGCGCTCAGCGAGAAGTTGAAGTACGCCTCCTCGGGGAAGCCGTGCCGATCGATGATCAGCTGTTGATCTTCGGTGTGGTAGGGCCGGCCGGTCTCCATGACTTCGCGCAGATGTTCCTCGCTCGCCGGCCACAGCTGTGGGCCCACTTCGCTCGCCGGTCGGCCGAGTGCCCATGGGTGCTTCTCGGCGCCCAGCAAAGGAATGTACGGGTCGTTGTAGAGCATGAGAAGGTCCGGGCCCCAGCCGATCTGAACCGGGAATTCCGAGTCCAGGCAGAGATCCACGAGCAGTCGGAGCAGCGCTGGCCATGAGTCGGGCGGGCCCAGAGCTGTCGACGACCAGTCGACGTCGTCGTACACCGACCGCATGGACGAGCGCGTAGCCGAGGCATCGCCCAAAGCGTCAGCGGTGGAATCTCGCTGGGCGAAAGAGGACTCGGCCATAGAGTTCCTCCTCCGATCTGCTGCGTTCCCGGACGGCCGGGCGAGCGACGAGAGACGTGCTGGGGTTTGCACGCGCGCAGTTTCGGCTCTAGACCGGTTGGCGCGCCGACCAATCTAGTACCACCTCGGAGTGCTTACACCGTCTTCGAATAAGTAGTGCCGTGCGAGGGCAGTGTTGGCGCACTTCTCGCGGGTAAGGCGTAGGCATGAGCGATGGGGAAGTGCGCCGGCGGGTTGTCGCAGTGACAGGCGCGAGTGGTGGCGTCGGACGAGCCGTGGCACGCGAGTTCGCCAGGCGAGGCGACTCCGTTGCCCTGCTGGCGCGTGGAGAAGTCGGCCTGGACGCTGCCGCTGCGGAGGTGCGCGCTGCCGGAGCAACTGCGATGGTGGTGCCCGTCGACGTATCTGATTCAGCTCAAGTCGAGTCGGCCGTCGCTGACATCGAGACCGAGCTCGGACCGATCGACGTCTGGATCAATTCCGCGTTCACGTCGATCTTTGCGCCGTTCGCCGAGATCAGGCCCGAGGAATTCAAACGGGTGACCGAGGTGACTTACCTCGGCGCGGTGTACGCCACGATGGCCGTGCTGAGGAGGATGCGGGAGCGGAACGCCGGAACGATCGTGCAGGTCGGCTCCACCTTGGCCTACCGCGGAATTCCGCTCCAGACCGCGTACTGCGGCGCGAAACACGCATTGCAAGGCTTTCACGAGTCGCTGCGCACCGAGCTGCTGCACGCTCACAGCAATGTCAAGGTGACGATGGTGCAACTGCCTGCGGTGAACACTCCGCAGTTTTCCTGGGTGCTGTCCCGCCTCCCAGAGCGCGCGCAACCGGTCCCGCCGATCTATCAGCCCGAGATTCCAGCTCATGCGGTCGCGTACGCGGCCGACCATCCGAATCGGCGTGAGTACTGGGTCGGGGCGAGCACGGCTGCCACCTTGATCATGAACTCGATTGCGCCCGGCTTGCTGGATCGCTACCTGGCGCGCACCGGATTCACCTCGCAGCAGACCGGGAAGTCAAAAGATCCTGATCAACCTGCCAACTTGTGGGAGCCGGCAGATGGCAGAGGAGGCCATGATTTCGGCGCTCACGGCGCGTTCGACGAGACCGCAAAACCGAGGAGCGTCCAGGTCTGGGCATCCCAACACCACAAGGCTCTGATCGGAGCAGCGGCCACGGCGGCCGGGGTACTCACGGTCGCACTAGGACGGAAGGCTAAGTGATCATGGCCAGCAGGTGGTACCAGGAGGCTGTGATCTACTGCGTCGACGTGTCGTCATTCCAGGACTCCGACGGCGACGGTCGCGGTGACCTGCCGGGCTTGATCAGCCGCCTTGATTACCTCTCCAGATTGGGTGTCTCCTGCCTCTGGCTGAATCCCGTCTATCCCAGTCCGGGCCGCGATGGTGGCTATGACATCAGCGACTACTACGGCATCGATCCAGCATTGGGCAGTCTCGGCGATTTCGCCGAGCTGACCCGGGGGGCTCAGGAACGTGGCATCAGGATCGTGCTCGACCTGGTCGTCAACCACACCTCGGATGAGCACCCCTGGTTCGTTTCGGCGCGCAGCAGCCCCGAGTCGCCCCACCGCAACTGGTATGTCTGGAGTGCGGAGGAGCCACCCGACCGGCATCAGGGCACTGTCTTCCCGGGCGAGCAGACAGAGACGTGGACGTTCGACGAGCAGGCGCAGGAGTGGTACTTCCACCGCTTCTACGACTTCCAGCCTGACCTCAACTGGTCCAATCCATCCGTACGGGCGGAGATCGCCAAGGTCATGCGCTTCTGGCTACAGCTGGGTGTTGCCGGCTTCCGCATCGACGCCGCGCCCTTCATCCTCGAGCAGGTCAAGCCTGGCGTCGACCCTGGCCCACAGGACTTTTCGATCATGGACTCCTGGCGCCAGGAGACCCAGTGGCTGCGAGGCGACTCGGTGCTGCTCTGCGAGGCCAACGTGGCACCGAGCGAGGTCGACAGGTTCGTCAGTAGTCGATCGGACGGGCCGACCGATCGGGCGCAGATGATGTTCGATTTCCTGCTCAATCCGCGTGCCTGGCTCGCGTTGGCTCGCTCTGACGCGGAGCCGCTCGTCGATGCGCTCAGGACGGCCGTGCGGCTGCCACAAGGTGGGCAGTGGGTCAGCTTCCTGCGCAATCACGACGAGCTCGACCTTAGCCGGCTTACCGACGAACAGCGTGGCGACGCCTTTCGCGCGTTTGCCCCGCGCCCCGAGATGCGGCTCTACGGTCGTGGCATCCGACGCCGACTGGCACCGATGCTGAGCGGTGATCGCCGGCGGATCGAGCTCGCGTACGCGTTGCAGTTCTCACTGCCCGGTACGCCCGCATTGCGATACGGCGAGGAGATCGGGATGGGGGAGGACCTCAGTCTCGATGGGCGAGAGGCGATCAGAACACCCATGCAATGGGACGACACCACCAACGCAGGATTCAGTTCGGCTGCTCCCGATGCGCTCTTCCGACCTGTGGTGATGAAGGGTCGGTACGGCGCGAAGAAGGTCAACGTACGCGCGCAGCATCGCGACCCGAACTCGCTGTTGCGGTGGTTTGAAAACCTGATTCAGACGTTGCGCAGCGCGCCGGAGATCGGTACCGGCAGTTGCTCGGTGGTCGATGCCGCGCTGCCCCGCGCCGTGCTGGCGCATCGGTTCGACGCGGCAGCTGGCTCGATCTTGCTGCTCCATAACCTGGCTGACACAGCTGTCACCGTTGATATCGGCCCGCTGCCGGACATGGACGGCGCACCGTATGACCTGTTCGTGGACGGTCCGTATGACGCTCCCAGCAAGAAACTGACGGGGCTGGCGCTGCACGGCTGGGGATATCGATGGATCCGGCTGTCTCGAAGTGATCAAGGCTAGCTGGCCAAGATCAGATTGGGGGCGCGATGCGGGGATGGTTGCGTGACCACGGCCTGTTGATCACTAACCTGCTGCTCTTTGTGATCTTCTTCGGCGGCATGGTGCTGTCTGGTGTCCGGGTCTACAACTCCGATCAGCTCGAGCACGGTGGCCAGGCCGTTTCGCTTGGAAGTTACCTGCTGACCGGCGACTTTTACGAGGCGACCTTCGAAAACTGGGAGAGCGAGTTCCTCCAGATGGGGATGTATGTCGTGTTGACCGCCTATCTGTTCCAACGCGGATCCTCAGAGTCGAAGTCTCCTGACGCTTCCGCGCCCCAGGATGAGGACCCGGGCAAGGCGGCCGGACGCCCTGATGCGCCCTGGCCCGTACGCCGGGGCGGCTGGGTGCTCACTGCCTACGAGAACTCCCTGGCGGGTCTGTTCTTCATCTTGTTCTTCGCATCGGTTGCCGGGCATGCGATCGGCGGTGCCAAGGCGTACAGCGCCGAAGAGCTGGCACACGGGGGTCAGCCGGTGACGGCACTGCAGTACCTCGGCACGTCGCAGTTCTGGTTCGAATCCTTCCAGAACTGGCAGAGCGAGTTCCTCGCAGTTGCGGTGATCGTGGGCGCGTCGGTGTACCTGCGGCAACGCGGGTCGGCCGAGTCCAAGCCGGTCGCCGAACCGCATCATGAAACCGGGGCCTGAGCGGCCAAGCATCAGTCGGGGATTCAGCTGGCGGTTGTCGGGTAACCGACGTACCACGGCGCAAATCTGAAGGAGACAGCATGAGTCAGCCCGCACAGCAACAGCACGTGCCTGGGATCCAGTCCGACATGAGGCCTATACCGGACTGCGGCGAGCAGAGCTATCAGGGCAACGGCAAGCTCACCGGCAAGGTGGCCGTGATCACCGGAGGCGACTCCGGCATAGGGAGGGCGGTGGCGATCGCCTACGCACGAGAAGGCGCCGATGTATTGATCTCCTACCTCAGCGAGGATTCCGACGCCAAAGACACCGCTAGCTATGTCGAGCAGGCGGGAAAACGCGCGGTCTTGGTCAAAGGCGACGTCTCTGATCCTCAGCACTGCCGAGACATCATCCGAACCGCCGTTGACGAACTTGGTGGCCTCGACATCCTGGTGAGCAACGCCGCCTTCCAGATGAGCCATGACACGCTGGAAGAGATTCCCGACGACGAATGGGACTACACCTTCGATACCAACATCGGCGCGATGTTCTATCTGTGCAAGGCCGCTATTCCGCACATGAAGTCCGGCTCGTCCATCATCGGTAGTTCGTCTGTCAATTCCGACATGCCCTCGCCGAAGCTGGCGCCGTACGCCGCCACGAAAGCGGCGATTGCCAACTTCTGCGCCAGCCTGGCTCAGCTTCTGGGGGACAAGGGCATCCGTGTCAATAGCGTTGCTCCGGGACCGATCTGGACGCCGTTGATTCCGTCGACGATGCCTCCGGAGAAGGTGGAGCATTTTGGCGAGAACACTCCGCTCGGCCGGGCCGGCCAGCCTGCAGAGCTGGCGCCGGTTTACGTGCTGCTTGCCTCCGATGACGCCAGCTACATCTCCGGCGCCCGGATCGCGGTCACCGGTGGACGACCGATGCTTTGAGTTGCCTCGGGAGGTAAGGCATGACGCTGCCGCGTGAGGTAGACGCGGTCGTCATCGGCGCAGGTCCCAACGGGCTGGTGGCGGCCAATCGGTTGGCCGACGCCGGCTGGGAGACCTTGCTGCTCGAGGCGCAGCCTGAGGTTGGGGGCGCCGTACGCAGTGATCGAGACGTGCATTCGGACTTCGTCACCGACACGTTCAGTGCTTTCTATCCGATGGGTGCCGCATCGCGAGTGATCAATAGGTTGCACCTCGAGGATTTCGGGCTCCGCTGGCGGCATGCTCCTGCCGTGCTCGGGCACCCTCGGCGCGATGGATCGTGGGTCATCTTGCACCGTGACCTCGACGTCACCGCGAGCCTGCTGGAAGCTGAGCATCCCGGCGACGGGACGGCATGGCGAGCCCTTGTTGATCAATGGCACAAGATTGGCTCTAGTCTGGTCGACGCCCTCGTGACGCCGTTCCCACCGCTGGGGCCAGGGCTGCGAGCGATGATCAACTTGCCCCGCGTGGGCGGTCTGTCCTTCGTACGCCAGCTGTTGAGTCCTGCGACGACTGCCTTCGAGCAGGAGTTCGGAAGCGGGGCGTTTCGGCTGCTGCTTGCCGGAAACGCCTTGCATGCCGACATTCCCTTGGACGGAGCGGGATCGGCGTTCCTGGGCCTGCTACTGATCATGCTCGGCCAGACCATCGGGTTTCCAGCCCCGGAAGGCGGCGCTGGCAGGCTCTCGGAGGCAATGCGTGATCGTTTCATCGCCCACGGAGGTGCGGTGGTATGCAATGCAGAGGTGACCAAGATCATCGTCTCGGACCGGCGCGCGGTCGGTGTACAGGCGCATGATCAACTTGTGCGCGTCCGCCGGGCCGTGTTGGCCGATGTTGCAGCCGAGCACCTCTATGGTCGTCTGGTCACTTTCGACGAATTGCCACCAAGGATCGGGGTCAGTATGGCCCGCTTTAGGCGTGACCCTGGAACCTTCAAGATCGACTACGCGCTGAGCGCACCCGTGCCGTGGCTTACACCGCCACCGTACGCGCCGGGCACCCTGCACATCAGCGACTCCCCTGAGGAACTGGTCACCAGCTTCGCTCAGCTCAGCACCGGCAGCATTCCGGAGCGTCCGTTCCTCTTGATGGGTCAGATGACAACGACCGATCCCACCCGGTCGCCGAATGGCACCGAATCCCTCTGGGCCTACACGCACGTACCACAGCGAGTGCTCAACGACGCCGGTGGGAATCTCACCGGTGCCTGGGATACCGACGAAGCCGAGCGGTTTGCCGATCGGATGCAGGACCGGATCGAGCAGGTCGCTCCGGGCTTCTCGCAGCGGATCATTGCGCGCCGCATTTTGACGCCGATCGACCTGGAGCGCCGCGACGCGAGCCTGGTCGGCGGCTCCCTCAACGGGGGAACCGCCGCTCTCGACCAGCAGTTGATCTTCCGACCGATTCCCGGTGCGGGCCGCGCAGCTACGCCGATTAGTGGTCTGTATCTGGCCTCAGCCTCAGCGCATCCAGGCGGCAGCGTGCACGGGGCTTGTGGCATGAACGCGGCTCGGGCCGCGCTGGCGCACGGATGGCTCTGGCCGAGGCGCGCTTAGTGGCGGCCCTCTGCGAGGTAGGCGAGACGGCGCAACGTCTCGCGATTGCGCACCTCGATCGCAGGCAGGCGAATGGGCTGAGGAATCAGTCGAGCGGGACCGTCAGTGACGTCCTCCTCGATCGAGACCAAGGAGCCGTCGCCGTCAGGCTGGACGGTGATGTCAACCCGAGCCGTACCCACGGGCCAACCGCGTGCCTCCAGCACCAGCCGCCGATTCGGTTCGAGCTCCAACACCTCGGTGGTGTCGTCGATCACCAGTGGCCATATCCCAAATGAGTGATGCAGCTTGGTGCCGGGCGCCGGCCAGCCGTCCTCGACATCACGCATTCGCGAAGCTCCCACCACCCAGACGGGGTAGATCCAACCATCCCCGAGTACGGCGAAGATCTGCTCGCCCGAGCAGTTGAACCTTCTCTGTATGGCCATCTCAGCCCTCTTGCCGGGGTGATTCGAGATCCCCGGAGGGAATCGAGTCTGCCTTGACCGCGCCGCGCTCGCCCAGCCGCTCCTCTGGGCCCTTCGTTGTATCGGCAATCGTCTGCTGCTCGGCCTCGGCGTTGATCTCCGCGCCGAACAAGATCGCGTACATGGTGAACCAGAGCCAGAAGAGCAGCACGACGATTCCAGCAAAGACGCCGTATGTTTTCGCGTAGTTACCAAAGGTGGACGAGTAGATCGAGAACCCGATCGAGGCAATCAGCCAGATGACGGTTGCCACGACAGCGCCTACCGAGACCCACCGCATCTGAGGCGCATCGCGATCTGGCCCCAGCCGATAGAGGATTGCCAGGACGACGGCGACGAGTACGACGAGTATCAGCCAACCCAGGATCTGAAGGACCCAACGCAGCGCGCTGGTGCCGAACACGGCTTTCAGCAGCGGCGGCAATACGGCGACGATGCCGAGCATGATCACCATGAACGCGATGGCGCCGAGGGTCAGGCCGAGGGATAGCAGTCGTTTCTTGACGAAACCGCGTTTCTCTTCCTCGTCGTAGGCGACATTGATTGCGGTCAACAGGTTGCTGATCCCCGCCGAAGCGCTCCACAACGCGATCGCGATGGAGAGGATGAGGCCGATACCAAGGGTCGAGCGGCGTGACGCCAGCTGCGTGACTTGATCGGTGACTACCTGGCGGGCTTGGCCGGGGAGCGCGGTGGTAAGGGATTTCAGCTGGTCGGCAATCGTCGACGGGTCGGCGAAGAGTCCGTAGATCGTCACGAGGGCGATCAATCCCGGAAAGATGCTCAAGAACGCGTAGAAGGCGACGCCTGCCGCGAGCAGCGGAACCTGGTCGGCCTTGGCCTCTTTCCAGCTGCGCTTGACTATCTGTTTCCAGCCACGTGCCGGAATCTCATGAGGTCGTTCGGCTTTGCCGCCCGGCACATCGAGGTGTTGCTGCGTGGTCGTGATCGTGGTTCCCTTCCAGAATGCCTTGCTTGGGTTCGCTACTACCCCGAGCCTGAGCCAGGTAATCAAGGTTGAACTTTCCGACCGATGCGGGGATTCGACCGTGCTGGCCTCATTCGCTCGTGAAGCTTCCGGCCGACGCGGACTTTTCGGGGCTCCCTCCGGCCGCTGGCTCCTCCTCACCACGAGCGGAGTCGGCGATCGTCAGTAGCTCGGCCTCGGCCTCGGCGTCGATCTCCGCGCCGAACAAGATCGCGTACATGCTCAGCCAGAGCCAGAAGAGCAGCACGACGATTCCGGCGAACACGCCGTAGGTCTTGGCATAGTTGCCGACGGTGGATGAATAGATCGAGAACCCAATCGAGGCAATCAGCCAGATTGCGGTTCCCACAGCGGCACCTACCGAGACCCAGAGCAATTGCGGAGCGTCGTGGTGCGGTGCGATGCGATAGAGGACCGCCAGCGCGATGGCGACCAGTAGGACAAGTACCAACCAGCCGAGGATCTGGAAGACCCAGCGCAGTGTCCCAGTACCGAATATTGCTTTCAGCAGCGGCGGCAGGACGGCGACGATTCCAAGCATGATCACCATGAAGACAATGGCGGCAAGGGTCAGCCCAAGAGATAGCAGTCGCTTCTTGACGAAGCCGCGCTTCTCCTCTTCGTCATAGGCGACATCGATCGCCGTGAGCAGGTTGTTGACCGCAGCCGATGCGCTCCACAACGCAATCACGACCGAAACAAGGAGACCGATCCCTAGCGTCGAAGGCCGTGCAGCCAGTGTGGTGACTTGATCATTGAGCACTCTGCTGGCTTCGTCGGGGAGTGCGGTCGTGAGCGAGTTGAGATGGTTCGGGATCTTGGACGTGTCGGCGAAGAGTCCGTAAATGGACACGATGGCTATCAGTGCTGGAAAGACGGCCAGGAATGCATAGAAGGCGACGCCTGCGGCGAGCAGCGGGACCTGGTTGACCTTGGCCCTTTTCCAGCTGCGCTTGGCTACCTGTATCCAGCCGCGCATCGGGATCTGGGCGGGCTGCTGGGCTCTGCCATCCCGCACATCGGCTTTTTCCGGCGTAGCCGTGATGGTCGTTTCCTCCCTAACTGGCTGACTACCCGCCGTCAGGACCGGCTCAGACGCGGACGATGCTGGCCCGCCAGGCGCGTACGCCGATCTCATCCATGTTGGTATCCATCGTCACGGCGTCGAGAGCATCCACGCGCCAATCCGGTGGCCCGAAGGCCTGCCTGATCTCTGATTGGCTCACTCGCCGGGGGCCCATCGTGCCTGGCTGTCGATCGCTGAAGCAGATCATGTAGTAGCGACCGCCCGACGGGATCACGGCACGGACTGAGGCAACGAACTGGGCACGAACCTCATCGTCGAAGACGTGAAACAGCCCGCTGTCCAGCACGGTGTCGAACTGCTCGCCGAGATCGGCCAGTTTGAGCGCGTCCCAGACGCGGAATCGCGCCCTAAGACCGCGGTCGCGAGCCTTGCGCTGCGCCAGGCTGATCGCTCTCGGAACGGCATCGACTCCTGTCGCGTCGAAGCCTCGCGCAGCAGCCATGAGCGCATGTTCACCGGTTCCGCATCCCACATCCAAGACGCGTCCCACCAGCAAACCCTGATCAGCCAGTTCCAGGAACGCCGGCTGCGGTCGCCCGATGTCCCACGGTGGAGGACCAGCGTCATACATTGCGTTGAAGCGGTCAACTTGCTCGGATGATGCCGATCCGCGCGGACTAGTTGGGTCGCTCATGGTGCTATCTTCGGCGTTCCAAGATCAGATAATCAATCTTGGTCTCGTGTGTTCTTGGGCTTGTCCGTGGGCCGATTACTCCTCGAAGGTCCGGATGGCTCGAGCTGGGTTGCCGACTGCCACCACATTTGGCGGAAGATCACGAACCACGACGGCTCCAGCACCGACTACGGTGTTGCGACCGATCGTGACCCCGGGCCCCACGATGACACCGCCACCCAGCCACACATTGTCCATGATCACGATCGGCTTAGCTGCCTCCCATTTGTCCAGGCGCAAGTCTGGATTGATCGGATGGGTGGCGGTCAGCAGCTGAACGTTCGGTCCTATCTGGACATCGTCGCCGATGGTGATCTTGGCTACATCCAGCGCGACCAGACCCCAGTTCACAAAGCAGCGGGCCCCGATGGAGGTCTGATAGCCGTAGTCGCAATAGAACGGCGGGCGAAGCTCGCTCCCCTCCCCGAACGAAGCCAACAGCTCGGTGAGGATGGCACGATGTCCCGCGATGTCGGGCGGATCGGACATGCTGAGCCGATGCCTCAGCCGTCGCGCCCGGGCCGATTGCTCGGCTAGCTCCGGATCGTCTGCGATGTACAGCTCTCCGGCCAGCATCCGTTCTCGCATCGATGGAGCATCGGGCATTCGGGTGAGCCTCCTTGTGTGATCAGCGGCATGAGACCACATGCTGTCACGATCAGGATGTCCGCCATCTGCTTGGCCGGGCAGGCAGATGGCACGTTTCTGCCAAAGCCGTGCCGCTGATGCCGCGGGACCTCGCGGGTTTGGCGGCATGGGGGCCGGGTACCTCCTCAGTAAGGCCTCGAAGGCCCCTCAGTAAGGCCACTGTCCAGGAGGATAGGGAGATGCTGTGCGCGTCGCGCTGGTGTCTGAGCACACAAGCCCGTTGGTCGCCCTTAGTGGCATCAACGCCGGGGGCCAGCACGTCCATGTCGCCGAGCTTGCCTCAGGACTGGTTCGCCTCGGACATTCGGTTGCTGTCTATACCAGGCGTAACAATCCCCACCTGACGCAGTGGGTGACCACCTCGGCAGGGTACGAGGTGATACAGGTGCCGGCCGGACCGGAGGCCCCGATCTCCGAGAATGATTTGTGGCCGTACACAGCGGCATTCGCTGAGCGCCTGTCCGAGGTGCTCAGCTTCCAGAGGCCGGATGTCTTGCACGCGCACTCCTGGATGTCCGCCGTGGTGTCGGTGCAGGCGGCGAGCCGGCTCAATCTTCCGCTGCTGGTGACCTTTCACACGCTGGGAAGCGCTCAGCTTCGCTACGAGGGCTCATCGGAGACGAGCCCACACGACAGGATCCAGGTTGAAACGGCGATGGCCGACGCTGCCGACTGCATCGTGGCCACCCATGCTGACGCGGTACGTGAGCTCGCGCTTCTCGGCGTGCCGGCCGACAAGGTCGCGGTAGTCCCTCGCGGTGTTGATCTTGAGCATTTCTCGCCCGCTGCGGGGAAGAATGGTTCGCCAGCGGTGCCGGATCGGGCTTGTCGCTATCGGTTGGTGAGTGCGGGCCGATTGACACGTCGTAGGGGCTACGACACCACCATTGAAGCCCTCGCCCAGCTGCCGGAGACTGAGCTACTGATTGCTGGCGGCGTCGCGGCGAAACCTGAGCCTGAACAAGATCAGCTGCCTGAGCAAGATCGACTACTTGCTCTTGCTGAGTGTCAAGGTGTTGGCGATCGGGTACAGCTTGTCGGGCCGTTGGCGCATACGCATATGCCCGCGCTGCTGCGCTCCGCGGATCTGGTCGTCTGCGCTCCGTGGTACGAATCATTCGGCACCGTGCCGCTGGAGGCCATGGCGTGCGGCGTCCCCGTAGTCGCCACCGCCGTCGGCGGCATGCTCGACACAGTCGTCGACGGCGTCACGGGAGTGCACGTATCACCACGTGATCGCACCGCCGCCTTGGCCGCGGCAATCGGTGCGCTGCTTCAGTCGCCCCGGCGCCGCGCCGAGCTCGCTCGAGCCGGCTTGGTCCGAGTCCGTAGCCGCTACTCGTGGGATCGGGCCGCTGCTGACACTGCAGCTGTGTACGAGCGGGCGGTTTGGCGTCGAGCGAGCCGCCAGGCGTCCGCCGAGCGGAACCTTCAAAGATGCGACGTTGTGGGCGGTTTGGCTGGGAGCAGTGCGGGTATCGAGCAGGTGCAACCAGGCCATCCAAAGCGGAGAGAGGGTGAGAAGGCAATGCGACTTCCACGACTCGGCCGCCCTGGTTGTCAAGGCACGCGACCGCGCAGGCGTTGACCAACGAGGTTCGCCATCGCGTGGGGCGAGCGGGTAACGACCCACCCGCTCGCCCCTCTTTTTACCGATCGGTCCTTTTAGCCGAATCGGCACCGCGCCACAGTGAGATCAGCGAGCGACGCCGGCCCGATCTACCCGCCGGTGGTAGTGCATACCAGCAAGTCCACCAAGCAGCGCGCCGATGAGGCTCGCGACGACGACGCCGACAGCGAGGATGATGCCACCGATCGTCAGCATGTTCTGGTCCAGTGGCAGTCGCGGCAGGCTGTTTACTTGGGCGAATAGGTCGAAGCGCGCACCTGCCAGCAGACCGGCAGCGGCAGCCAGAATCGCCATGATCACGGCCCACAGCCACACACCGAGGCCCTGCTTGACTCCGTTGAATCGGGCCATCCGGCCAGCGACGTACCCACCGGCGAGGTAGGAAACGAAGATGATCGCCAGCAGGACGATTCCGCCGACGAACCCGACCGATTGGGTTTGAGCGGGGGATGTCCCGACCGCCCCAACGTTGCGGCTCAGCCCGAGCGCGGCCCCGATGCCGGTAGCCAATGCGGCGAGTAGTACCGCCGTACCCGAAGCCGTAAGCCAGCCGAAGAAGCAGCTGCCGAACTTCATCCCACCAAAGAGTTGCCTCTGGCGGCCCACGACGTCGGTGCTGTCCGGTGTCGCGGTGGTGTCGTTTACCACCGTGTGATCAGTCCGAGTATCGGGGCGATCATCAACGTTGCTGTGCCGGTCGGCATCCGGCGTATTTACTGCGTTACTCATCCAAACCTCCTTGTAGAAGGGGATATGACGTACAGCAACCCGAAAATCTCTTACCCGTCGGTACGAAGAGCAATCACCGAGGCGTTCTGATTACTCCAGCGCAATCTCTTGCTCTGGTTCAGGTCGGGGCACCATGCCGATCGCAATCAGCCCGAAACCCAAGCCCAGCCACAGCGAGAACGTCGAGGCGTTACCGCCGAGGAAGCCGCCGTTCCCCATGGCTAGCAGGCTCAGCTGGACGCCGGCAGCCACCAAGAAACCAACGCCCGCCGCGAAGACCAAGACGCGGCTTTCCAGCCAGCCTGCAGCGATTGCCAGTAGGCCCAGTACCAATGCCACTACCACGCCGGCGACCTGTACCCGGACGACCTCCAATTCGCCGCTCGCGAAGACGAACAGCGCACTGGCTATCGACACGACGCCGAGTACGAGCGCCGCCCTGTCCAACGCGCCGTGGGGCTTCATGACGCACGCACCAGCAATCGAGCCGACCACGACCGGGAAACCTGCCACTCCGGACGCAGAACCCCATCCAGACCGCCGTACCGGCCGGCAGCCGTTGCGAACAGTGCCGCGTGGACCAGCAGCATCAAAAGGTACGACCAGATCCACTCGGCCGGCGAGTTCACCACCGACAGCATGATCACCACTGTCTGCGCGATTCCGATGAGCGCCCAGAAGCGAGTCGCGAGCCCGACCAACAGAAATGCGCCAAGCGACGCCTCGACCAGCAAGACCATCCACCCGAAGAAGGTGAAATTAGGTAGCACCAGCCGCTCCACCAGCCAGGCGTACGGATGCACCACTTCGTGCGAGACAGCGTAGGTTGTGGAGAGGTACAACCCGCCCGGCGGGTCGTCTTGACCGAAGTCCGGTGGCGTCTTCCAGCCCAGATTCTGCAACCAAAGCAGCGCGACACCGATCCGCACTATCGCAATCACCGCGCGGTCTATTCGGGACGGCATGAAGGGGACGGCACGCGCTACGCCCTCGGTGTCAGCTGTGTCATCGATATCAGCGCCGGCTGCGTAATCAGCGTCGGTGTCAGCCGTGGAGTCGGGCCCAGTTGGGTAGTCGGTGCCAGCCGCATAGTCGGTGCCAGCCATGAAAATCACCTCGCATCGCTTGTTCAACCCCCGCTAGCGAAGGCCAGATAGGCACTAAAAGCCTACGAAACATGGAAGACGATGTCCGCCGCTTCCAAAAAGCACACCCGTCGGCCGTACCTGAGAAGCCCAGCGCACCCCGATAGATGCCTACGTCTCGGACCACGGGTGGAACAATTCGGCTCGATGGAGATCGAACAGCTCGACGGCTCCGCCGACCTCGCAGCCGCGCGTGACGCCCTGGAGGGGCACCGATGGCAGGAGGCGTTTGACCTCCTGGTCCGAGCCGACCGAGAGGGGAGACTCGGGGCGACAGATCTCGAGGCGCTCGCCCAGGCGGCCTGGTTCAACGCCCAGCCCGATCTGGCGGTCGAAGCCAAAGGAGCGTGCGTTCAAGGCGTACGTCGCGGATGGGAACAGAGCCCGGGCCGCCAAGATCACCTTCGAGCTCAGCCGCGAATACGTCAGCAAGCGGAAGTTCTCGATCGCCTCGGCATGGGCGGCCCGCGGCGAGCGCCTCTTGGAGGGTGAACCGGAAGGTTTTGCCCACGGATACCAGGCCCTGTCGAAGAGCCTGACGGCGGACCACGCCGGAGACGTCGAAACGGCCATCAAGTGTGCCGGAGAGGCCGTAGAGATCGGTACGCGATTCGGGGACGCCGACGTCAGGGCTTGGGGACTGCTTCAGCAAGGACGGCTCCTGATCGGCGGAGGACGCACCGACGAGGGATTCCCCCTCCTGGAGGAGGCCACCATCGCCGCCGTGAACGGCGAACTGAATCCGTTCGTGGCGGGCGTGGCGTACTGCAGCATGATCGCCTCCTGTCGCGACACGACCGACTACCGGCGGGCAAGTGAATGGACGGAGGCCACCCAACGGTGGTGCGAGCGGCAGTCGATCAACGGCTTCCCGGGCATCTGCCGAGTCCACCGCGCGGAGATCGTCGCCCTGCAGGGCGCGCTTGACCGAGCGGAGCAGGAGCTGCTGCAGGCGACTACGGAGCTGGCTTCGTACGATGCGCCGTCGCTCGCCGACGGGTTCTACGCACTTGGGGAGATTCGCTTCCGGTTGGGTGACCTCGTGGGTGCGGAGGACGCGCTACGACAGGCCCACTCGCTCGGCCGGATTCCGCAGCCCGCGCTGGCTCTCATGCGCCTCTCCGAAGGCAAGATCGCTGCGGCGTACGGAGCAATCCGTTCAGCGCTCGCGGAGACCCGCGACCGTTGGGCTCGTGCCCGCATGCTCCCCGCGCAGGTTGAGATCGCGATCGCCGCGGGTGATCCGGCGACCGCGCGAGCCTCAGCCGAGGAGCTCGGCGAGATCAGCGCTGCCTTCGATTCGCCGGCGCTTCGGGCGAGCATGGATGACGGGTGGGGCCGGGTGCTCTTGGCCGAAGGCGACGCTGAGGGCGCGACGCGGGAGCTGCGTGGCGGGATTGGACAGTGGCAGGACGTGGGTGCGCCGTACGAGATCGCCCGGGACCGCGCACTTCTGGCCAGAGCGCTGGATCAGCTGGAGCGCGGCGACGAAGCCGACCTCGAGCTCCAAGCGGCGAGGGAGGAATTCCGTCGCATGGGAGCCGTTCGTGAGGAGGCAGCGGTGGCCGACGTCCTCCAGACGGCTGCAGAGCGGCAGGCCGCCCCGACCATCACCTACAAGACGTTCATCTTCACCGACATCGTCGCCTCGACGAACCTCGCCGAGGCCATGGGGGACGAAGCCTGGGAGCACCTCCTTCGGTGGCACGATGACACGTTGCGGGCGCTGTTCGTCGACCACGGAGGCGAGGTCGTCAACTCCACCGGCGACGGGTTCTTCGTGGCGTTCGACTCGGCCTCCTCCGCAATCGCGTGCGCCAAGGCGGTCCAGCGGACGCTCGCCGAGCAGCGCCGGACGCACGGCTTTGCGCCCGCCGTGCGCATCGGCGTCCATTCGGCAGCGGCCACGCGCAGGGGCTCGGACTACAGCGGAAAGGGGGTCCACGTCGCCGCGAGGATCGCGGCACTCGCTCTGGGCGGGGAGATCGTGGCCTCGGCAGCGACAGCCGCACTTGCCGGGTCTCCCGCGTTGGCCGAGCCGCGCGCGGTGAGCCTCAAGGGTGTGTCCGGAGAAGTCGAGGTCGTCTCTGTCGCGTGGGATTGAACCTGTCTCGATGGGCGACGTGGGCCGAAAATGATCGCTCAGCGTGCATCAAGACCAGGGCTTGAGCATGATCTTGATCGCGCCGTCGGCCTTGCGCTGGAACATGTCGTACGCCTGAGGCGCCTCGGCCAGCGGCAGCCGATGAGTGGCGAATTGTTCCACGCCGAGCGGATCATCATCGGTCAGGAACGGCATGATGTCCGGAATCCATCGCTTCACATTGGCTTGCCCCATCCGAAGCTGAATCTGCTTGTCGAACAACCTCATCATCGGCATGGGATCGGCCATGCCGCCGTACACGCCGGACAGGGACACCGTTCCGCCCCGGCGTACGGTCTCGATCGCCATGTAGAGAGCGGCAAGCCGATCAAGTCCAGCCTTCTTGATCAACGGCTCGGCGACCGGATCAGGCAGGTACGCCGTGACCCGCTGGGCAAGCGCCGCGCCAGGCGAATCGTGCGCCTCCATGCCCACCGCATCGATGACCGAGTCCGGACCGCGACCGTGGGTCAGCTCGCGTACCACATCGGCGAGATCCTCTTCGTGGTCCCGAAGGTCGATCACGTGTATTCCGCGGGCCCGCGCTCGCGCCAAACGCTCGTCCACCAGATCCACCGCAATGATCGTGTCGATCCATTTCTGCTGGGCAATCCGACTCGCCATATCGCCGATCGGCCCGAGTCCCAAGATCAGCAGTGAGCCACCGTCCGGCACTCCTGCGTATTCCACTGCCTGCCAGGCTGTCGGCAACACGTCAGAGAGGTAGATGAAGCGGTCGTCGGGCGGCCCGTCAGGCACGAGGATGTGAGTGAACTGGGCCTCCGGCACGCGCAAGTACTCGGCCTGGGCGCCCGGCACCTGGCCGTAAAGCTTGGAGTAACCGAACAGCGCGGCGCCGCTACCTTCGCCACGCACCTGAGTCGTCTCGCATTGGGTGTAGAGCGAGCGTTCGCACATCCAGCAGCGACCGCAGGAGATCTGGAACGGCACCACGACCCGATCGCCTGGACGGATCTGGCTGACCTCGCTGCCGACCTCGAGCACAATGCCGATGGCCTCATGGCCCAGTACGTCTCCAGTGCTCATGAAGGCGCCCATGGTCTCGTACAGATGAAGATCAGAGCCGCAGATGTTAGTGCTCGTGACTTTTATGATCGCGTCGTTCGGCTCCTTGATAATCGGGTCGGCGACCTCTTCCACCGAGACATCACGGTGGCCCCTCCAGGTAACAGCTTTCATGTCCGCCTCACGCCATACGCCTTACGCCAGTCGTCACGTCCATTGGATCGCACTTCCTCCGCAGTGGCCTCGGCGCCTTGGGCATCGGAGTGCCAGGTAACGCCAATGTCCATCCCGGCCTCGGCCAGGGTAGCGGCAGTCGCTTTGCCGATCCCGGAATCGGAGGCTGTGACGATGGCGTAGCGGGAATCAAAAACCATGCGTCTGCTATTCCCAACCATCTGGTACGCAAACCGCTCCCGATGGCCGGCCAGGCCGGGAGACGAACCCCGGGCCGACGCCCGTCCGTCGACCCGGGGTTACCCCCGAATCGGGGCTACGCGGCAGGACGCGCACCCGGAACGCCGATGATCACGCCTAGCTTCGCCAGCAGCCGCGACAACAACCGTGAGACCTGCATCTGGCTGGTACCGATCTTCTCGGCGATCTCCGCCTGCGAGCGCTGCTGGTAGAACCGCAACCGGATCAGTTGACGCTCGTCATCATCAAGCTGCATCAACGCCTCGTCGATGATCATCCGCGCCTCGGCGCGGTCAATGTCCTCGTCGGTCTCGCTGGTGCAGAAACAGGCGCCGTGCGACATAGCCGCCTCGATCGAGCACGCGCTGTAGCCCTGACTTGCGAAGCGAGCCTGCTCTACGGCGTTGACCGGCGCATCGAGTTCCGCGGCGAGCTCTCGGACTCCGGGCATACTCCCCATCTGTTGCACCAGCTTTGGCCACTGACCCCAGATCGCCGAGGCGAGTTCCTGAGTTGGCCGGGGAGGACGGACAGCCCAACCATGATCGCGGAAATGCCGCTTGAGTACGCCAGTGATCGTCGGCACCGCGAACGCGACAAAAGACCCTTGATGCGGGTCAAAGCGCTGACAGGCCTCAACCAGTCCGGTGCAGGCGACTTGCACGAGGTCGTCCGCATCCTCGCCGCGATACATGAACCGCCGTGCCAGCTTCTCAGCCAGCCACAGGTGTGAGGTGACTACCTCATCGAGGCTCTGTTGCCTTTGCGCGGGACCTCCGGTCTCTGCAGCAATGAGAAGATCGCGAGTCCGTTCGGCGAGTTCTTCTCGCGGGATCGGTGGGGGAGAAGAACTGAGAGAAGTTGAAGAACTGAAAGAAGTTTCGGTGGTCGTCATAAGCGCGCCACACCCTTCGTGATACCGGCGGGTGTGGCGCGCTTCTCGGCCACATGAGGATGTAACCACTGGTCCGCTTGCGATGGCAACCCTCGGACTATCCAAAAAACGAAAAAGTCGCTGAGAATGCTCGCATCTCTCGCGCGAATCGGATGGTGATCACAGTCCTATCCACCGAGCGCAATCGGGCCGATCGAGCTAAATGATCATGCTGAGCCGTTGGTGGCATCGGATGTCGCATCGGGACGCGAGCGCACCAGCACAAATCGCCCAATAGCTGTGAACAGTTCATTCAGGCTGACGCGTTGGCTTCTGCGACGATTGGGTATGTCGCAAGAAGGGTGGTGCGTCGAACCTAGGATCTGGCCGCTGCCTAGGCCCCGCAGCTGAGCAGACATGCTGCGGGGCCGTTCCTATTCTTCCTCCTAAACCAGCTTTGCGGGGGACTACACTGTCACCTGGATTTCCAATCGGTCTCCGCCCTGTGTCTGCGGACGTGACGTCATCGAGGTGGCGCATGATCTCGCAGCAGTCGTCAATCCAAGTTGGCGCGGTCTTCGAGATTCTCGAGGGCAGCTCGCGGGTGGCGCAGCTGGAGGCGGAGATCGCGCAGCTCAAGGACGCACTGGCTCGTCGGCAGCAGATTGGAATTGCGACTGGTTTGCTGGCCCAGCGCTTCGGCATAACCCCGGAGCGGGCCTGGTCACTGCTGGTACGCCTCTCCCAGAACTGCCATGTCAAGGTCCGTGACATCGCTCAGGCCTTGATCAATGCTCACTGCGGTCGACTCGACCCAGCAGAGGTCGACATCATCTGCGCGATTCAGTCCCACCTGCCCGACGGGGTACGCCTGATCGATGCTCCGGCAGCCAGCGCGCGCCTCCCCAGCGAACGGCCTCGGTGATCGGGCTCGACACGCCGCGGCGCGTAGACCATGATCGAGGGCGATGAGCACGACAACTTGGATAGCGAGACCCCGCGGTGGGGTCGCGAATCGGGCAGGCAATGGCGATTGATCCGGAGGCTCTCACCGCGAGCCTGCGCCGGCTTGCCACCCTCGGCAAACCACGTATCGGGGTGGTCGAGGCGCTGCGTCACGTGACCGAGGCCTGCGTGGACCTTTTCGGTGTGGCAGGCAGCGGCATCATGCTGGCTGATGAGCAGAACGTTCCGCGTTACGTCGCAGCATCCGACGGACCGGGCCGCCTGCTCGAGGTCGCAGAGAGCGACACCGGGCAGGGTCCGTGTACCGAGGCGTTCGTCAACAACACCGTCGTCGCCAGCACTGACGTAACCGCGGAAGGTCGCTGGCCCGATCTTGCCTCGGCGCTTCGCCCACACCCCGTACGTGCGGTCCTGGGTCTGCCGGTCCGCCTGGGTGGCGTAACTGTCGGCACTCTTGATGTCTTCTACGAGCAGCCACACGTCTGGCAAGACGACGAGTGTCAAGCGCTGGGTCGCTATCGCGATCTGGTCGAGTCCACGCTCGCGGCAGCCGTTGCCGCCCATAACGCGGGCGAGCTGGCCGTTCAGCTGCAGTACGCGCTGGACTACCGCGTCATCATCGAGCGCGGTGTGGGCTATCTGATGGCCCGTGATCAGGTGGACTCAATGGTTGCCTTCAACAAGCTGCGCCGAGCCGCGCGCGATACCCAGAGCAAGATCGGCGACGTGGCGCAACGACTGGTGTCGACAGGCAGGCTGCCCACCGAAGCGGCCCGTGATCACAGCTCAGCTACGTAGCGTCTGGCTCGGATAGCTGCCGAACCGCCGCCGATACTCGATGGCGAAGCGGCCAAGATGGGTGAACCCCCAGCGGGCAGCAACAGCGGCCACGCTCGTTCCGTGACCTGGCTCGGCATTCTGCAGATCGCGATGGGCCCGCTCCATTCGCACGCTGCGTAGATAGGCCAGCGGAGTGGTATCCAGATGGCGGCGGAACGCAGCCTGTACGCCACGTGGACTCAGCCGCGCAGCCGCCGCGATCTCGTTGAGGGTGATGGGATCACCGGCGCGCTCGTCAATGAACTGCAAAGCGCGACGTAGCGGCTGTGGTGTACCGCCTGGGTAGCTGACCGTCTCTGTATCGAGTGTCGAGTTGGGAAAGCAGGCCAGCACCGCACTGTTGACGAGCCAGCCCAACTCCCTACGCGCCAATGGAGCGCCTACCAGCAATGGGCTGTTGCGGACGATTCCCTTGACGTATGTGATGGTCTGGGACCAGTGGTGACCGGCGGCCGGCGTGACGGGTCGCGAGAAGTTGATCTCGAGAGTCTCATGATCGATGCGCGCGGCCGCATCGCTTTGCAGATCCGCCATCGAGAGTGTCGTGACTGCGATGCCGAGGGCGTCAAAAGCTGCCCGATGTGGCTGATCAGGAGGGATTAGGAGGCACTCACCCTCGCGAAGATTGACATCGTCAGTGCCAATGCTGACCCGTAACGCGTCGCCGTCCACATGCTCGATGACCGAAAGGTCGCGCAAGCCATCGAATACGTCGATGTCGGTGCGCATCGAGTGCGTCAGATTTCCCAAGGTCATCGCATCGAGGTGGATGAGGTCGCACGAGAACTCAAAATCCTCGCTGTTTCCTGAGATCTTGACGTTGTGGTCCGCGTACGTCCTCCGCAGCCACTCGTGGGCCTCGTCGGGGTCGTGGCTCCGGAATTCCTGGCGATAAACGGTCTGGATCAGTTCACCGGCCTCTCAACGATGCCTTGTGCACTTTAACAACCATCAGGTTGTCCGCTCGGCCACATCGCTGAGCCGCTGGAGGCGGCCTGACATTCGCGCAGAATCTGGTGACGGACGCGCTAGCGGGGGTATTGCCCCATTGAGGTCGGTTCAATCACCTGAAGCCGCGACGATCTAACCGAAATGCCGCCTGGAGATGATCATGCGATATTCATTCGGACCACCGACGATGACCAGCCTTGCGATGGAGCTCAGGGCCGGACCATGCCCCGAACCACGCACCGGATCACACTGCCGTGCTCGCGTTCGGAGCTGTCGGCCGGCAGTGTCCAGCCGCTGATAGAGATCGTCCGCGACCTGCCAAAGGATCTGCCCGCTGCAGTGCTGGTGACAATGTACACGTCTGGTCGAACAAACTCGGCTGCCCCAGATCCTCTCTAGATCGGGTCCCTCTGCGGGCGACACTTGCGCGCGATCGATGAGGAGCTGGAGCAGGGTCACATCTAAATTGCGCCGCGAGGTCGCCATCTCATCGTGCGCGGCGACCGCGGCTTCCTGAGTCCCGACCCCTGCGTCAACCGCCATCGGCCGGCAGTCGATGTCATGTTCGCCAGTGCCGCCGAGTGGTTAGCTGAGCGGGCCGGCAGGTTTCCGAACCGCTCCAAGATGTGCGGCAGCGCACTGGCTCCGGACGCCGGGACATGGAGCACCACCAAGATCGTTGCCGGCAGGTCCACCTCAAACGCCTTGGCGAACGCGATCAGGCTCTCCACACCCCCGGCGGAGGCTCCAACAACGACGATGTCGCGACAGACAATTTCTTCTGGGACGCCGGCCATGATCGGGACGGCAGTCGAGCTCATGATGACCTGATGTTCGCGAGCCTCGTCAATGAATGGTTGCAAACGGCATCTGGGTCTCGAGCTGGACCTGTTGTATACAGCCACCCCTGGGAGCGGGGGGGTACTGGGCACTGTGTGAACATCACCATGCCTTCCCTTCCGTCTGAACCGGCTTGCGGGGCCGGACCAGGCGGGGGACTTCTCGTCCGAAGTGGACGATGCCGACTCTACTCCGCGGGCTCCACGAGGCCGAGGCTACTGCCGCTCGGTCTGGTCAGGCATGCGATGCAGCCGCGGCTTGTTGTGGCGCAAGCCCGAGCTGCTGCATGAGTCCAAGATCGTCGAGGCGTCCCCAGCGTTCGACGATCTTGCCGTCGACGATCCGGAAGATGTTGATGCCACGCAGTACGACGTGCTGTCCCGTCGGCACCTCACCCATCACCGAGCCGCGGTGGGTGCCATGGGCGATGAAATGCTCCACGAGGAGATCATCTTCGGCGATCATGTGCTGGACGTCGCTGCGCCAGTCGGGAAAGGCCTGGCGGAACAGCTCAGCAGCCTGGCGCATGCCTTCCGGCCCATCCGGCGAACTCGGCAGTGGCGGGTCGTGGTTGATGAACTCTGGGTCGAGATACCGATCGACGGCGGTTGGGTCACCATTGGTGAACAAGGCGCTGATGAACTCTTCGACGAGTTGCTTGTTTTGAGTGCTGGTCATGCGGCCAGCCTCGGCTGACTTCGACGTCACCGCCATCCCTCAAAGGTGGGATGTTTTCTGGCGCGAATGCGCGGGAGGATAGCCGAGTGGACGGAAGCCGCGTGGTCGCGCGCCACGCGAATGATCTGGTGCGTTTGTGTTACTCAGGACTGAGCGGGCCCGCGCTTCAGACTGAAGTCGTACGCGCTATTCATGCGCTGCTTCCCGTGGACGCCGTCTTTCTCGCCACTGCGGACCCCGAGACTTTGTTGTTCACCGGCATTCTCGCCGAGGAGCCATTGATCGGCGTTGCCGATCAGTTCCTCGCCAACGAGCTGAGCCAAAACGACGTCAACAAGTTTCAGTCGTTGGCCGCGAGCGCCCAGCACGTAGTGACATTGGACTCCGTCACGCACGGCGATCGCGCTGGCAGCGCGCGATATCGGGACATCATCGCCCCGCTCGGCCTTGGCGACGAGCTTCGTGCCGCACTGGTTACCCCGTCCGGGTGCTGGGGTTATCTATGTCTGCATCGGGCGGAGTCGCCGTACGGATTCACGCCAAGCCGAGGTCCGTCTGATCGGACGCTTAGCGACAAGTCTCGGCAACGGTTTCCGGCTCAGCCTCGCTGCTCCGGTGACCGGGGCGGTGACAGCCATTGCACCCGGAGTGGTCGTCCTGCATCCCGACCACACGCTCGCCGCGATAACGGGTGAGGCCGAACGCCTGCTGGCCGATATCACCGACCACTCCACGACCACAGGGCGTCTTCCGGCCGCCGTCTACTCTGCAGCTGCCTGCCTGCAAAGCATCGATAGTGGCACGGCGGCGCCTGATGCCGCCCCGACTGTGCGGGTGCGGACCAGGAGCGGCGGCTGGCTCCTCGTTCACGCGACCCACCTGCATGGCACGGTCGATGACGACCTTGCCGTGATCATCGAGCCGGCCCACCCGAGCCGCAATGCGCCGCTGATCTTCAGCTCGCTAGGACTCACACCTCGAGAATCTGAGATAGCGCGCCTGGTGTTGCGAGGCGCGTCCACCAAGGCGATTTGCGCAGAGCTGCACCTGTCGACGTACACCGTCAAAGATCATCTGAAGTCGATCTTCGACAAGACCGGCGTACGCAGCCGGCGTGATCTTGTTGCCCAGATCATCACCGGCCGCGTGCCGGCTTGACACGTGACTCCACAGGCTCCTGACTACGAAGCGGCGGCGAGGTTCTCTGGTGTGCCGATGATCTTGCGCAGCTTGATCAGTAACCTGGAGAGCAGTCTGGAGACCTGCATCTGGCTGATGCCGAGCTCGTTCGCGATGTCAGACTGCGAGCGTTGCTCGAAGAAGCGCAGCCAGATCAGCTGGCGTTCGGATTCGTCTAGCCGCGTAACCGCCCGATCGATGATCAATCGCGCCTCTGCCCGGTCGGTGTCCTGATCGGTCTCGCTCGAGCAGAAGTAGACTCCCCGTGACATGGCAGATTCGAGCGACAAGGCGCTGTAGCCCTCGCTCGCCATGCGGGCCTGCTGTACCGCCTTCACCGATGCGCCTAGCTCGGTGGCCAGATCCTGTGCACACGGGACGGTGCCCATTTCTTGAACCAGACTTGGCCAGCGGCGCCAGATAACCGACGCGAGCTCTTGGGTTGGGCGGGGCGGCCGGACGGTCCAGCCGTGATCACGAAAGTGCCTCTTGAGTACGCCGCTGATCGTTGGCTCGGCAAAGCCCACAAAGGAGCCTTGGTGCGGATCGAAGCGCAGGCATGCCTCAACCAGACCCGTGCACGCGACCTGGATGAGGTCGTCCTCGTCCTCACCGCGATACAGGAACTGCCGGGCGAGCCGCTGGGCGAGCCAGAGATGCGAAGTGACCACTTCGTCGAGGATTTGTTGCCGCCTGAGGGGCCCTGCCGTCTCGGCCTCGATGAGCAGCTCACGCGTACGCTCGGCGAGCTCCTCGCGCGCGACGCGTTGGTCAGTAGGAACGACAGAGGAGATAACGGAGAGAGGGGAGTTCGCCATGAGCGCGCCACCCTTTCGTCATGAAAGATGATGTTGTGGCGCGCTTCTCGGCCACGGTTTTACCTAACCATAAGGTTTGCCCGTCATCAAGCGTTGTCACAGGTGAATGAGAAGAATTCGCTGAGAACTCTCAGACTCCGACCAGGTGCGGAATTTCTACCCTGTAAGCAATATCTGTGGCTCAACCCGCCATATCGGCGAAGCGTACGAGTAGGGCGAGACCGTCTTTGATGCTGCGTCGCTCCTCGGCGGTTGCCGCCTTGAGAACGGCCTCCAGGCGGCCGATGGGACCATCGTCGCCCAACGCGGGTGCCTGGCTGGCGACGTGGTCAGCGAGCGAAATCTCGACATACCGCCGATCGTTCGGGTTAGTCCTGCGGTCGACGAGTCCCTTCGCCTGAAGCCGGTCAACGATCCCCGAAACGGTGCTGTGGCTGAGCTCCAGCTCCCGGCTGAGCTCACCGAGCGTCATCGCGCCTTGTGTTCCGAGCAGCGAGATCACGCTCACCTGAGCTGCCGTCAGCCCACTTCTCGCCAACTCCGCCCGGCTGCCTCGGACGAGGTGGCGGCGCAACGAGCGGAATAGTCCGACGATCTCGCGGGCCTCGGTGGTGGCAGCCGAGGTCGGAATTGATTGGGCCTCCATAACGTCCATGATAATGTTCTATGCGACACGTCGTATACGACACGTTGTACAAGACACATCGTATACGACACGCACGGTATGGAACCTAATTGAGAGGAGAGAAACTGCATGGCTCGGACACCTCGAACGCCTCGGCCGCTTCGAACGACGCAATCGTCAGCGCGGCTCACTCTTCTGGTCGGCGGCGGAGCGTGGATTCTCACTACGCTGTACTTCGTCGGTCAGGGCATTGCCCAGGCCGCATGGAGGACGTCATACAGCCTCATCGACAATCGGGTAAGCGATCTCGGTAGCACCACGTGCGGCACGACGTTGGCGAATACCTACATCTGCTCGCCCCTTCATGCCGTCATGAACTTCACCTTTGTGCTGACCGGAATGCTGATGCTGGTCGGGTTGTGCCTGACTTGGTCGGTCTGGCCCCGGCGGCACCTGACCACCTGGGGAGTGGTCCTGCTCGGAATGGCCGGAGCTGGCACGATCTTGATCGGACTGAGCCCAGAGAACGTCAATGTCATCGTCCACCTCGTCGGTGCCCTGAACATTCCGGCCGGCAACGTGGCGATGATCTTGCTCGGGCTGGCTATCTGGCGTGACCGGCGAGGAATGGCGTGGTTCTCAGTCTTGGCAGGTGTTGCCGGCCTTCTGGGGATGCTGGCCGGACCCTTCCTGGTGATCTTGACCGGTCATGGCGGTGGGTTGGCTGAACGCATCGCGCTCTATCCGCTGATCATCTGGCTGATCATTTTCGGAGTATCCCTCGCTGCTGACTATGTACGCGGCAGGTCGGGCGAAGTGCTACCTCAGGCGGAGATGACCTCCCGCGCCAGCGCAGCGGGCATGTAGTCGTAGCGCACGAAGGAGCGCTTGAACGTGCCCGTCCCGTGGGACACCGAACGCAGGTCGATCGGATACCGAGACAGCTCGTGCGCCGGAACCTCGGCGTGGATCAGGGCGTAGCCGGGCACGTCGGCAGTCTCGGTACCGTGCACCTGGCCGCGGCGACCGCGGAGATCAGCCAGCACAGAGCCAACCGAATCATCGGCGACCGTGATCTCGACCTTGTCGATCGGCTCGAGGAGGGCAACCGTTGACTCATTCGCCGCCTCGCGCAGCGCCATGGCGCCTGCTGTCTGGAAGGCCATGTCCGAGGAGTCGACCGAATGCGCCTTGCCGTCGACCAAGGTCACCCGAAGATCAACGAGGGGATAACCGGCAAGCACGCCCTTGGCCAGCTGAGTGCGGATGCCCTTCTCCACTGACGGAATGAACTGCCGAGGGACTGCTCCACCGACGACCCGCTCGGTGAATTCGAAACCGGCACCGCGTGCCAGTGGCTCGATCTCCATCGTGCAGACCGCGTACTGGCCGTGTCCGCCGGACTGTTTGACCAGCCGTCCCTGCGCAGAGATGGTACGGATGAACGTCTCCCGCAGCGAGGTGCGCACCGGCTCCACGTCAACCTGAATGTGCCAGGACTCCCGCAGCGCAGTGAGCAGCTTGTCCACATGCGCCGGGCCCATCGCCCAGATGATGACCTGGTGCGTCTCGGGATTGTGCTCCAATCGCATCGTTACGTCCTCTGCCACCAGGCGCTGCAGCGCCGACGCCATCTTCTCCTCGTCGCCTCGAGAGATTGTGTGGAGCGCTATCGGCAGCAGCGGCTCGGGCAGCAGCCACGGCTCGACGAGTGCCGGCCGCGCCTTGCTCGAGAGCGTGTCGGAGGTTTCCGCGGCCGACAGCTTGGACACCAGGACGAGATCACCCGCGATCGCGTACGGCTTCGGCTTCGTCTCGTCTCCGAGGGGGGCCGAAAGCGGGCCGACCCGCTCATCGTCGCTGTCATGATCGGGATGGCCCTCGGCGTGATGCGGTGCAAACTTTTGCAGATGCCCGCAGACGTGTAGTGGTGTGTCGGGGCTCAAGGTGCCTGAGAAGACCCGGACCAAGGAGAGCCTGCCGATGAACGGGTCGCTGGTGGTGCGCACCACCTCGGCCACGAGCGGGCCGTCCGGATCGCAGCTCACCGGGCCGAAGGCGACGCCGCTCGGCTTGTAGACCGTTGGTAGTGGTGCAGACACCGGCGACGGGAATCCCTGCTCGAACAGCTCAAACAGTCCTTCGATGCCCATTCCAGTGGGAGCATGCGCCGGAATGATCGGGAAGAAGCGCGCCGTAGCCACTGCTGCGCGCAGGTCGGGCAAGACGATGTCCAAATCGATTTGTTCGCCGCTGAGGTGCCGGTCCAGCAGCGTCTCGTCCTCGGACTCCTCAATGATCGACTCGATCAGGGGATCCCAGTACTCGTCGATGATCTCCGCGTCGGTTTCGTCAGGTTCGCGCGAGACCGGCTCTCCGCTTCGATAGTCGGTGACGCTGCGACGCAGGAAGTTGATCGCACCGACGACGTGACCATCCTCGATCAGCGGTGCGCCAAGGGCCTGGACCGCGCCAAACACGCGCCGGCAGCGAGCAATTGACTCGTCAAAATCCGCGCGGGACTGCTCGAGCTTGGTCACCGCGATCGCCCGCGGCATGTTCGTCGTTTCGCACTCGCGCCACAGCAGTCGGGTCGCGTCATCGATCTCGTCACTGGCGGACACGACGAACAGCACCGCGTCAGCGGCCCTCAGCCCAGCGCGGACCTCGCCGACAAAGTCAGGGTTGCCAGGGGTATCGAGCAGATTGACGACGACGTCACCGCTCGCGATGGAGGCGGCACCAAGCGTCTGCGACGGCGCCGGCTCGCCGCGTACATGCCGGGCCGGCGTACGCGCCGATATCAGTCCCTCGAAGAGCGTGCTCTTACCTGCGCCAGCCGGTCCGACGAGCACCACGTTGCGGATGTGTTCCGGCGACTGCGGACCGTGTTGACGGCCCGAATCGGCTCCATTGCCCATGCCTCACCCTTTCCCATTACGCCGCTGCGCATGCCGCACGCGTGCGGAGTCCAGACGCTTCCCCCAACTCGCCACGCGCGCGTTCCAGCAACCCTACGATGCAACCGTGAGTGAAATCGACCCGATGGACCTCGCGACCCCGGCGCAGGACCAGCGAATGTCGGTTGGCCGGCTCACCCGTCTCATGGCGCGCAGCTTGTCCATGGTCTGGCAGTCTGCGCGGACCCCGTTCGCCGCCCTCGTTGGCCTGCAAGTCCTGAACGCCGCCGCGCTGGTGTTGCAGATCTTTGCGATACAGCTTGCGTTGGAAGCTGTGCTTCCCGGCTCGGGCAGCAGCGGTGATTTCTGGAGTCTGGTGGAGCCGGTGCTGCTGCTGGCGGCCGCGACGGCTATCACCGCGGTCATCGCCTCCGTTCAGGTCGGGTTGGCACGGTATGCAGCAGAGTTGGTCGCGGCACGGATGTGGCAGCGCGTGTTGCATGTGGCTACCCGTGTTGACCTGCGCAAGTTCGAATCATCACGGTTCTACGATCGCCTGCAACGCGTCCAGGCCAACGCCTTGACGCGTCCCTATCAGATCACCCATGGGGTGGTGGCGACGATTGGCGCCTTCGCCGCGAGCGCCGGGTTGATCGTCGCGCTCATTCTGGTGAACCCCGTTTTACTGCCCTTGCTGGTCCTCGGTGGCGTGCCCGTGGTGATCACCAGCCGGCGACAGAGCCAGCTCGAGTTTGATTTTCAGGCTCGGCAGACGCAGTCGATGAGAATGCGCAGCTACCTGACCTGGGTGCAGACGGGTCGCGATGAGGCCAAGGAAATACGAGCATTCGGCCTCGCAGGTAACTTCGGCAAGCGCTTGACCGAATTGTATGGCGAGTACCTTCGTGATCTTGCACAGCATCTGTGGCACCGTGCCAGGCTGGGTGCCATCGGAACCCTCGGCTCAGCCGTGCTGCTGGCGGTGACCTTGTCGTTGCTGGTGTGGCTGATCTTCACCGGCCGCCTCGACGTCGCCGAGGCCGTTGCTGCGCTGGTCGCCATCCGGTTGCTGGCCGGTCAGGTTCAGTCCGGCTTCACCGGAGTCCAGGCGATCTTCGAGTCGGGTCAGTTCATCGACGACGTGGATGGCTTCCTCACCATGGCACCGGCAGCCGAAGGTGGCTCGCGCGAGATCGCGCCGCCGGCGGATTTCCATCGCATCCGGGCCGACGCCGTCACCTTCTCCTATCCCGGTCGCAATCAGCTGGCGCTGCAATCCGCCGACATCGAGATCAATCGCGGCGAGATCGTCGCCTTGGTCGGTGAGAACGGTTCGGGCAAGACCACACTGGCCAAGGTCATCGCCGGCTTGTATGAGCCCGGCAGCGGTGCGGTCCGATGGGATGGCGTCGACGTCCGCACCTTCCGCCCGCATCTGTTCAGAGAGCGGGTTGCGATCATCTTCCAGGACTTCGTCCGTTATGCGCTCTCTGCTGAGGAGAACATCGCCATAGCACGACCGGACGATGACATCGATCATGCCGCACTCCGCGAAGCGGCCAAGATCGCCGACGCGGACTCGTTCTTGTCCGAGCTGCCGGCCGGCTACCAGACACCGTTGTCTCGTCGCTTCGCTGGAGGGCATGAACTCTCCGGCGGGCAATGGCAGAAGGTGGCGATCGCGCGAGCGTTCTATCGCAGCGCGCCGCTGGTGATCATCGACGAACCCACCGCTGCACTCGATGCCCGCGCGGAGTACGAGCTGTTCTCCTCGCTGCATGAAGTGCTGCGGGGGCGTAGCGCCTTGATCATCTCGCACCGGTTCTCGACGGTACGGACCGCAGACCGGATCTACGTTCTTGATCACGGCCGAGTGGTGGAGCGCGGCACCCATGACGAGTTGGTGGCTCTTGGCGGTCAGTACGCCGAGTTGTTCCATCTTCAGGCTTCGGCGTATTCGGTTGACCACGTAATGGACTGAAAGGCTGAGAGTCGGGCAGCCTGCAAATGCCCGCAGTCGTTAAAATTGGCGCGACGGCTGCCCGAGGAGTCCGTGATGTCCCAATCCTTTCCTGGCCAAACCGGACCGCCGGTGGGCGATCTGTCAGTTTTGATTCAGGGCACTCGGGGTGAAGTAAACGGGTACTTGAGCAAGGCCCGGGCACGAGCACGGCGTCTGCTCACCCTCGCCGTGGTGGCGGGTGCAGTGGCGACGCTCTTTGCCGGTGCCCCGGCTGTTGGCGGTAAGGCTTTGTCAGATTCGCTGGACGCAACGTTCGGGTTTTCATTCCCTGCATGGCAGGTGCTGTGCACCGTCGCCGCCATCTGCTCGCTGGCTGCCGCCATTTCTACTCAGTTGCTGAAATCCCAGAATCTTGAAGAGCGGGTATCAAAGGCCGAAAGCGTACGAGCGAGGCTGGAAATTCTTGACATCGGACGGATCACCGGAACGCTGACACCACAGCAGATAGCTGCTGAGTACACCGCTTGTGTTGCACTCGTCTCATTCATTTGAGTCGCGCCATTCGGCCTGATCTACGGTGGATGTCATGGCTGCCTTTCCCGGCCGACGGCCGCAGACATTGCTCGAACTCAACCTCACTGAGCCTCTTGTTTCCCCGGAGGCGGACGATCCGATTGCCCGACTGCGTGCGCGCGGCCGCAGGCTGCTGCGTCCCACGTTGCGCGCGCTGCATGACGCAGCGGAAGACAGGCACGTCGTGGGGTTGATCGCGAAGGTTGGCGGAGCCTGGCCGTGGGGCGCGATGCAGGAACTGCGGCTGGGTATCGAGGCCTTCGTTGCGAGTGGCAAGCCGGCGCTCGCGTGGGCGGAGAGCTTTGCCGAAGGCTCCCGAGACATGGCGGCGTACACCATGGCGACGGCTTTCGGCGAAGTCTGGCTGCAGCCGGGTGGGGAGATCGGCCTGCTGGGTGTCGGCATTGAGACCCCCTTCGTACGCGGCACCTTGGATCGGCTTGGTGTTGAGCCCCAGTTCGAGCAGCGACATGAGTACAAGAACGCCGCCGACACGCTATTGCGCAAAGAGTTCACTGCTGCGCACCGCGAAGCGCTGGAGCGGCTGGCCGAGTCGATCTTCAGCGACGCCGTGGAAACCATCGCAGGCGCTCGTCGACTGCCGCCTGATCGGGTTCGCGAGCTGATCGACACCGGACCGCGCACCGCATCGGAGGCCCAAGCAGTCGGCCTGGTGGACAGACTTGGCTACCGCGATCAGGCGTATGACACGATGCGGGCCCGCACGGGCGGCAAGCCTGAGCTGTTGTTCGCCGACCGATGGCGGCCCCGCCGAAAGATCGCTCCGCCGCCTCACCGTCGCGGTCACGTCGCGGTAGTCGACGTTCGCGGCGGGATCGCGACTGGGCGCACCCGGCGTGGTCCACTCGGCCGCCAGGCCGGTAGCGACACGGTCGGGGCGCAGCTTCGCGCTGCGCATGACAACGACCGGGCTCGGGCAGTCGTGCTCCGGGTTGAGTCACCCGGAGGCTCCGCGGTCGCTTCGGAGGTGATCTGGCGTGAGGTATCCAGGCTGCGCGAATCCGGCAAGCCCGTCGTCGTCTCGATGGGGGATGTCGCGGCATCTGGGGGCTACTACATCGCGTGTCCGGCAGAGGTCATCGTGGCCCTGCCGACGACCTTGACCGGATCGATCGGTGTCTTTGGCGGCAAGCTCGTGGTCGATGGCCTCTTGGAACGCATCGGAGTCAGTACGGGCACCGTGCAGCAAGGTGAGCGGGCCCTGATGTACTCGTCACGGCGCGGTTTCAGCGAGGACGAACGGGCACGTTTTGCGGCCACGATCGACGCGATTTACAGCGATTTCGTGGCCAAGGTGGCGGCCGGACGCAAGCGTGGCGTGGCAGAGATCGAAGCTGTCGCTCGGGGCCGGGTATGGACCGGCCGCGATGCACTCGAGGCAGGCTTGGTGGACGAGCTTGGTGGCCTGCGCCATGCCATACGCATCGCCCGCAAACGGGCTAGCCTGCCCGATGATGCGCCGGTCCTCGGCGCAATTCACATTCCGCCCCTTGCGAGGCTGAGCCGGCCGAGAAACAGCGACGACCCACGTTCCTGGATGGCGACGACGATTTTGCCCGTTACGGGTTCGCATCAAGGATCTTGCCGACGTCGCTGCTGCGTTGGGGCTGCCAGTTGACGCGACTCTGCGGATGCCTGACATCTATTTGCGCTAGGAACCCTGGCTGCTCGTTGATAGCGATCGGCGAGTCGGATGAAAGCGGCGGCGAGCTCTGGCGGGTCCAAGATCTCGAAATCGGTATCAAGGAGTCCGATATAGAGGGCCAGTTGGTGGGGTGTGTCCGAGCCAACCTCGATGATGCAGTTCTCCGGTCCGTCGGCTGAAACCGACACCGCCAGAGGTAGCAACTGCCGCACCTGGTCGGCCGGCGCATGGATACGAATTCTGGCGCGATAACGCCACGTCGCGGTGCCTGCGGAGCGCTGCACATACTGGGCTGCCTCATCGTCGCTCAGCGTGCGCGGCTTGAATCGAGGGCCAGTGGGCGTCTTGGGCGTCAGTCGGTCTACCCGGAAGGTGCGCCAGCCCGCCCGCGCTACGTCCCAGGCAAGCAGGTACCAGCGTCGGCCCCACACCACGAGCCGTTCCGGCTCGGCGGTGCGTACGCTCTGGTTGCCCGCGTGGTCGACGTAGTCGAATCGCAGGCGCTCGCTGCCTCGAATCGCGCTGGCGATCAGGCTCAACACGTCCGACTCCACAGTTGGGCCGGTTCCGGAAACGCTCACGGTCGCAGTCCGCAGCGCGTCGATGCGATGCCGCAACCGTGAGGGCATGAGCTGCTCCAGTTTGACCAGCGCTCGCAGTGAGGTCTCCTCGATGCCGGTGATACCTGCGCTCGTGGTGGTTCGTAGTCCGACGGCGACTGCGACCACCTCCTCGTCATCAAGCAGCAGTGGCGGCATCGCCGTACCGTGTCCGAGGCGGTAACCACCGCCTACGCCGGGCGTCGCCTCGACCGGATAGCCAAGATCACGGAGCCGCTCGATGTCGGTCCTGATCGTCCGGGTGCTCACCTCGAGCCGCGAGGCGAGCTCGCGTCCCGACCAGTCACGCCGCGCCTGCAGCATGGCCAGCAGCTGGAGTAGGCGTGTGGATGTCTGCCACATGTTTGTCAGTTTGGCAGCAATCGAGGAACAAACTCTTCCGCGATTGCCCCTAGGGTGTTCGGCATGACAACAAACCCCACACCGCAACCGTTCCAGATCAAGATCACCGACGCCGAGCTGGATGATCTTCAACGGCGACTCGAGGCAACTCGCTGGGCCGATCCAGCGCCGGACCCGCGTACCGACTTCGCTCGTGGCGTGCCTTTGCCCTATCTCCAAGAGCTCACCGAGTACTGGCGGCAGGGCTTCGATTGGCGGGCTCAGGAAGCCCGACTCAACCAGATTCCGCAGTTCACAGCTGAGATCGACGGCCAGCCGATTCACTACCTGCACGTCCGTTCACCGGAACCGCAGGCGCTGCCGTTGTTGATCATCCACGGGTACCCGTCATCGGTCGTCGAGTCCGTGGACCTGATCGGTCCGCTGAGTGACCCCCGTTCCCACGGTGGTGATCCCGAGGACGCGTTCGACCTGGTGATCCCATCGCTCCCCGGCTTCGGGTTCTCTAATCCTGTTCGGCAGCCGGGATGGGAGCTTGGGCGAACGACGGCGGCCTTCGCCGAGCTGATGGCACGACTGGGCTACGCGCGCTATGGCGCTCACGGCGGAGACATTGGTGCCGGCGTCAGCGGTCGGCTGGGAGCAACCGATGCCGCGCACGTGGTCGGCACGATCGTGGTGACCGATCCAGGTTCGCTCGGACTGGCGGGCGAGCAGTTCCCGATCCCTGACCACCTGACCGAGGAGGAGCGAGCCCGGGTCGAGCAAGAGCGTACGAGCTGGCGGGCCGAGCGTGGCTACCTCGATCTGCAGGGCCATCGCCCTGAGACGATCGGGGCCGCGCTGACCGACTCTCCGGTTGGCCAGCTGGCGTGGATTGTCGAGAAGTTCCAGACCTGGACAAATCCAACATCGAAGACCCCGGACGAGGCTGTAGATCGGGATCTCCTGCTGACAAATGTCAGTCTCTATTGGTTCACCCGGAGCGGTGCCACTGCCGCGCGCTTTCTCTCCGAGGCGGCGCACTCTGACCTCGACTGGATCGCCCCATCCGGGGTGCCGAGCGGCTGGGTGGTGTTCAACACCGAGCCGATCATGCAAAGGTTCATGGACCCGCAGCACCAGATGGCGTACTGGAACGAACATGCCGAAGGTGGACACTTCGCAGCCATGGAGGAGCCCGCGCTACTGGTCGATGACCTTCGGGCGTTCTTCAGGGACCTGCGCTGATACTTGGCCGACTTGATCAGCATCGGCCGGTTGCGATGTCTAGAAGAGGCTTGGCTCGCTGAGCGCGAGGTGCGGCGGGATCGGTGCCTTATGGGTGTCAGGTATCCGCAACATGGTGTCCTTGCGATCAAGACCGTGCTTGCGGAGCAGCACCGATGATCTGCGAGCCAAGTCAGCGGCGTACGAGCGGGTGACGTACGAGCCCCCGCGGTACAGCTCCGCGTAGGCATCGATCAGGTGCGGGTGATATCGGCTGAGGTAACGCAGGAACCACTCGCGGGCCCCAGGACGTAGATGCAACGCGAACACGGTCGCGCCGTTCGCTCCTGCAGCAGCGATTTCGCGCAGCGTAGCGTCAAGCTGCTCATCGCTGTCAGTGATCATGGGCAAGATCGGGGCAACCAGTACCTGGCAGGGGAGACCTGCCTCCACAATCGCCCGAACCAGCTCTAGTCGCGCTCTCGGCGTCGGCGTACCGGGCTCGAGTGCCGTGTGAATGGTCTCGTCGGTGAGCGCGATGGATACGCCCATGCTCACCGGGACGGCCCGGCTCGCCACCGTCAGCAGCGGCAGATCACGCCGTGCCGTGGTGCCTTTGGTCAAGATCGAGAACGGAGTGCCCGATCCGGCCAGTGCGGCGATGATTCCTGGCATGAGCCGGTAGCGACCTTCGGCACGCTGGTAGGGATCGGTGTTCGTGCCGAGCGCCACCGGTTCGTGGGTCCATGACGCTCGGCGCAGTTCGCGGGCCAACGCGTCCCCAATGTTGATCTTGACAATGATCTGGCGGTCGAAGTCCTCGCCGGCGTCGAGATCGAGGTAGGTGTGAGTGTGCCTGGCAAAGCAATAGACGCAGCCGTGGCTGCACCCCCGGTATGGGTTGACCGTCCAGTTGAACGGCAGCCCGGCCGCCTCCGGTACGCGATTGAGCGCCGACTTCGCCAGCACCTCGTGAAAAGTGATGCCGGCAAACTCCGGCGTGCGTACCGATCGCACGAGGTTGTGCAGCCGGTCCAGCCCCGGCAACGCCGCGGGGTCACCAGCCTCGTTCGAGATCTCTTGCCCAGACCATCGCATCGTAGCATATTCAAACACAAATTCGATTAACCGTCGAGAGACTGATCAGCAACGAGGAATGGGCGGGCTGTACGTCGTCGTGCTGGGTGTCGCCAGGTGGTGATCGGACACATACGTGCCGTCATCCAGCTTGTCCCAGACCGACGTCGTGCCGACTTTGCTTCCCGAGCGCTGGCAGCTCACCCACGCCAGGGCACCGCCAGGGAGAGTGCCCGTAGCCGCGTAACTGGAACCTGGGCCGCTGCGCTTGTTCAGGGCCGCACTCGTGACCTGGAACGGGTACGTGCATCGCGGCAATGGCGCGCTGTAGATGGTGTTGGACGGCGTGCTGACGTAGTAATCGGTCACGTAACTACCATCAGCCAGCTTGTTCCATACCGAGGTAGTGCCCACCCTGGTTCCAGTTGTCTGACATACGACCGTCACCGTGGATCCAGACGGGTAGGTCTTCGTGATCAGAGTTGTGGTCTTGGGTCCGCTTCGGCCATTGAGAGCGGTCGAACTCGTGATCTGGTATGCGTAGCCGGCGGTCGCGACGGGCGCATCGAAGCGGTTGCTATCGATGTTGATCTTCACTTGGCCATAGGTCTCGTCGTGATCACCTTGATACTGCTTCGCACGCTGATGGTTGGCCCACTGCGTGTCGGGGATGCCAGCCCAGCCGGTCAGTGACGTACTGGAGTCCCAGCGCGCAATCCACAGCGCGTCCACGCGGGCGTAGGCGGTCGACGCGTACGCCTCGGACAGGTGTCTGGCCCCGGAGGACAGGTTGGTGTACATACCGGCGAGATAGCCCTGGCGGTGCAATTCCTGGGTCCATGCCGATACGTAGGTCAGCACGGCAGCACGGCACGCCACATCGGTGGAGGAGTAGTGCTCCAAATCGCCATAAATGGCGCTGCCGGGCAGGATGCCCAGTGCCTGAGCTTGCACCACTGCGTCCGCGGCGTCGGCGGTCCCCAATGTCGCGGCCGTCGTGGTGGAGAACCTGGCGGCGTGCGGCCGGCTCACACACGGTGCCTGGTGGCCCACATAGATCGGAATAACCCGCCAGCCCTGCAGTGACACCGCTGTCACCCAGATCGGGGTGAGGTTTGGCTGGTTGCAGCTGCGGCTCGCTCCGCCGATGTAGACACCGACGCCGCGGTAGGGCGAGGCGACCTTCCAAGCCTCCGTGGTCGTCAGCGACGGCGCCGTACATGCGTCTAATGCAGAGCCCGTCAGTCGCGTGGCGGAGGCGATGGTCGGATACGACACGGTGGTGGCCGGTTCTGCCGCCGCGCGCGTAGTGGGCACAACGACGAAGCCGAGTGCGAGCATGATGGCCGCGACGCCAGTGCGACGACGTTTCATCATGCCGTCTCCTTCGACGGACCCGACGACAGGCACTCACCGCGAGAAACCGCTGGATTGATTGCGGTCAGGATGTAGTCTCCTCGCTTGGTCGCCGTGCGCACCCAACCCGACCCAGGTATTCGCTACGTATTCACACTGATTCACACTGACAGGCAGGATTGAAGCTCATGACACGCGTCTTCAACTTCAGCGCCGGCCCGGGCACCCTTCCCGAGGAAGTGCTGCTCCAGGCGGCCGATGAGCTGCTCGATTGGCACGGCTCGGGTCAGTCGGTAATGGAAATGAGCCACCGAGGCAAGAATTTCGTGTCGATCGCGGAGGCGGCCGAGGCGGATCTGCGCAAACTGCTCGAAGTGCCCGACGGCTACCACGTGCTCTTCCTGCAAGGCGGGGCGTCGCTGCAGTTCGAGATGATCCCGATGAACCTAATCCAGGGCCGCGCCGTCTCCGACTACATCCTTACCGGTGAATGGGCCAAGAAGGCAGTCAATGCTGCCAAGGGCTTGGCCGACGTCAATGTGGCCGCCAGCGCGGAGGATCGTTCGTTCACCTACGTGCCGGCTCCGTCGCAGTGGCAGCTCAGCACGAACGCGGCGTACGTGCACTACACCGCCAACGAGACGATCGGTGGCGTTGAGTTTGGCTGGATACCTGATGTCGGCGACGTGCCGCTGGTCAGTGACATGTCCTCGAATCTGCTTTCCCGCCCATTGGATGTGAGCCGGCTGGGCCTGATTTACGCCGGCGCACAGAAGAACATTGGACCCGCTGGGCTGACCGTCGTGATCGTACGCGAGGACCTCATCGGCATTGGTGAGCCTGCGCCGCCTGCCATGCTCGACTACGCAACGCATGCCAAGGCCCGATCGCTGTACAACACGCCTCCGACGTTCGCGGTCTACGTTGCGGGCCTGGTGTTCCACTGGTTGGTGGAGAATGGCGGGCTTGCAGGCGCGGAGCAACGCAATATCGCCAAAGCCAAGCTGCTATATGACTTCATCGACAGCTCGGAGTTCTATCTCAATCCCGTCAACAAGGCCGACAGGTCGCGGATGAACGTTCCGTTCCGGCTCGCCGACCCCGCGCTGGATGCTGACTTTCTCGCCGGCGCGGCCAAGCATGATCTCGTTGAACTGAAGGGGCATCGCTCGGTCGGCGGTATGCGGGCCTCGCTTTACAACGCGATGCCCATTGAAGGCGTCCAGGCGCTGGTGAACTACATGTCTGAATTCGCCGCAACGAAGGGCTAGGACTCACGGTGACAGAGCAGAAGTATCGGATACGCGTGCTGAACAACATCTCGGCGGGCGGGCTCAAACGGCTGCCGTGGGAGCGGTTTGCTGTCTCGGCTGACATCGACGATCCGCACGCCATCCTGGTTCGTTCGGCCGATCTGCACGACATGCAGATTTCGGAGGCACTGCTGGCAGTCGGGCGGGCCGGATCGGGCACCAACAACATCCCGATCCGGAGCATGTCGGAGCGCGGTATCCCGGTTTTCAACGCGCCAGGAGCCAATGCCAATGCCGTGAAGGAACTCGTCGTGGCAGGCATGCTGCTGGCAGCGCGGAACATTGACAATGCGCTGAAATATCTCGACACCGTCAATCCGGACGATCCCGAACTGGACCAAAAGATCGAGGCCGGCAAGAAGGCGTTCGCCGGATACGAGCTCGCTGGTCAGACGCTTGGCATCGTCGGGCTCGGCAAGATCGGCTGTTTGGTTGCGGATGCGGCGATCAAGCTCGGCATGCACGTCATCGGATACGACCCTGAAATCACGGTGGACTCGGCGTGGAGTCTGCCGGCGACGGTCAAGAAGGCGCACAGCCTGAGCGAGGTTCTGAAGCACAGCAACTTCGTCAGCCTGCATGTTCCGCTCGTCGATGCGACCCGCGGCATGATCGATGCCGGCGGCATCGCGCAGCTCAAACCCGGCGCAGTGGTGCTCAACTTCTCACGCGGCGGCGTCGTCGACGAGGCCGCGATCTTGGAAGCTCTGGATGCGGGGCGGCTGTCGAAGTACGTCTGCGATTTCCCTGATCCGCAGCTCAGCCAGCGGCCCGGCGTGATCTTGCTGCCGCATCTGGGGGCCTCGACGCGCGAGGCCGAGGAGAACTGCGCAGTGATGGTCGCTGATCAAGTTCGCGACTACTTGCTGGACGGCACGATCCAAAACTCGGTGAACTTTCCCGATGTGATCTTGCCAAGGGAATCGCGATTCCGCATCGCGATTGCCAATGCGAATGTGCCGAACATGGTTGGTGGGATTTCCCACGAGATGGCTATGGCAGGTCTCAACATTGCAACGATGACAAACAAGTCCCGAAAGGACCTGGCCTACACATTGGTGGACGTCGACAGCGATGTACCGGATTCGGTGATCAAGGCAATCGCGGACATCGACGGCGTTCTCATGGTTCGCTACCTGCCGCTGGCAAGTTGATCTTGGCCGGGCCCGGTGAGGGCGTCGGCCATAGACGGCGAGCGAGACAGGCTTCGCCCATGACCATGAGACTGCATCGTAGAGCCCGACCTAGCAGCTGCGGTTGCCGGGACGATGCCCAGGTCCGCCGATGAGCCCACAGTCATCGCTCGCAGGACCACCAGCGTGGCGGGCTCGCCGCCGGCAGCTCCGGTCAGGTCTTGTCGCAAGTTCACGATCGACAGCAGGCTGATGCGGCGTCTCGAGTAGAGGGCTTGCCATGACCTACTCCCATCACAAAGCTCTCGATGGCATGCGCGCGCGAGGGCCGATCGTCCTGAAGGTGCGCCAGCTGATTCAGCCCCCGGCCGGCTCTGATCCCTCAGGCGGCCATTCCGGTGGGTAGTGGTTCGTCGGTGCATCGGTAGTGTTCGGCGTCGGGCATGGTCCAGTCGACGCCGTGGTCGTCTCTGATGCAGGCGAGCCAGGCGAAGGTTTTGCCGCGGTGGTGTCGTCGGCAGAAGGGATCTTGGTTGGTTGCGGAGGTTGGGCCGTGGGGGTGGGGTTGGTGGTGGTCGAGGTCGCAGCGGTCGGCGGGGACGGTGCAGGTGGGGAAGCGGCAGGTTCCGGCGCGGATGGTGATGGCTTCGGCTAGCCGGGTGGAGGGGTAGCGGCCGAGTTCGGTGGTGTCGAGGAGCCGGCCGCCGTCGTCGGTGAGGAGTCGGGTGAACAGCACCTGATCACCCGATTCGGAGTTGATGGCGTCGGCGATGTGTTGCCGCAGCATCTCCCCGGGGATGCATCCGGACCGGTCGGCCGTCTCGCCGGGCGTGTCGTTGTCACTGAGCAGGCTGGATAGCGGCACCACCACACCGATCCGGATTGTGCGGGGCCGCCGCACCAGCTTGGGTGTCAGTGCGGCTGGGCGGTGGGTGACGGCGTCGACGGGTTCTCCGACTGGTTGGCCGTCGGCGTCGATGGGTTGCAGGTGGGTGCCGAGGAGTTCGCCGGTGTCGGGGTCAATGTTCTCGATCTCCAGCCACTCGGTGTCCACAACCTGTGCCGGCTCGCGGTCCTCACTCGGGTCGTCGTCGCTGTCGTTGTCGGTGTCGTCGTAGGTGAGCCGGCCGAGGAGCAGGTCGGCGAACAGGTCGGAGCGGCGTTGTTGGTCGGTGCGTGGATCTTGGCGCCGAGGCTGCGGGCCGTGGCGGCGAGCATGCCGTCGATGGCGGCGGCGTCTTGAGCCGATACTTCGCCGGTGACGTAGCCGATGCCGTCGGCGCCTTGCACGACGGTGACGCGGCGTTCGGCCAAGGCGCGGCGGTGTCGTTGTTCGAAGGCGAGCGGTTCCAGCCGCACCACTAATCGCAGCAGCCAGACTTGGAGTTGTTTCGGGGTTCGGGTGTGCGCGGCATCGATCACTTGGTCGTCGATGGCTGCCAGGGTGGCGGCTTCGGTGACGCGTCGTGCGACCCGGTCGATGACCCGGATCTGTTCGGCATCCACATCGCCGCGTCGAAACGCTTCCCAGACGGTGGGCAGACCTGTGGCGAGTCGGCGGGTGCGGGCGAGCAGGCACCGCACCTGGTAGGGCTGATCACGCTAAGCAGCAGCGACAACTCGTCGGCCACAAACTCTCCGGGCTTGGGTCGTTTCGGTCCCGCGCAACTCGGATGCGGGTGCATCGGTGGTGTCTTCGGCAATCCGTAGCATCGGCGTAGCGCACCGCCGCCTCGGCCAGCCGAGCCGCGGCCGCTGCGGCCTCCCGGCGCGCATCCGCCACCGCCTGCCGGGCCGTGGTGCTGTCGTGCTGGTCACCGTTTTGGTCACCGTCTTGGTCATCCCCCGTCATGGATTCATCGTCCCAGCCACCACCGACACTTTTCGAACGTATGAGCGAGAGACCTAACTCAACCGCCTGTCTGGATGTGATCATGAGCGAAATGTCCCAGGCGCAAGGCCCGCTCGGCGATTTGTCGACGGTGATCCAACTCGAAGACATTTCGGCCCGATAGTCCAGGTCCGGAGCTCCGACGATTCGGTCACATCTCGCAGCAGCTTCACTTCCCGGGACATCCGGCGATGCGAGGCCGACGGCGAGAAAGCTCGTCACCGGCCGAGTCAGCACAAGACCCGATGCCCGGCATCGCCGGGAGTGGTGCGCCCGACTCCCAAATGCGATAGGACAGCATTGGAAGACAAACGAAGAGGTGAAACGCACTTAGCTTGTCAATAGCTGCACTGAGCTATGGAGTGATCATGGCCGCGACTTTGATGCTGGTTCCGCAGTTGGTCGCCATGCCGGCCGGCAGTACGCGCCTCATCGTGGCGGCGATCGTCGCGTTCGCGGTGATCATCGTGCTGATCACACCCGGCTCGAGGTCAATCCGTTCCTGGCTTTGATGATCGGCTCAATCGGTGTGGGACTCGCGACTGCTCGTGCGGCCGACAAGACCTGTAATCGGTGAGACCCTCGAGACCTGACGGTCATGGAGTGTTTGATCTCGGTCTGTGGCTTGCTCGGTGTGCTGCGGCTGAATTTGATCATTTGACCGCAGGTACTGCGACAAGTCGGCCGCGAAGGAGGTTCATCGATGGTGCTCGAGGTCACTGCCACCCCGATCTTGGTCGTGATGGGCGTAGCCGGTACCGGCAAGTCCACCGTGGCCGGGCTGCTGGCGGGACAGCTCAATTGGGAACTGCAGGAAGGAGATGACCTTCATCCGCAGGCGAATGTCGCGAAGATGTCGGCGGGTATTCCGCTGACTGATGACGATCGATGGCCATGGCTGGATGCAATTGCCGCCTGGATGAAGAAGAAGGCCCTACGCGGAGAACCGGGAATCGTCACCTGTTCGGCTTTGAAACGGAGTTATCGCGAGCGGCTGCGGGGCCCGAATGTGATCTTCGTATTCCTCAATGGCACCCGGGAGGTGATCGAGGCTCGGCTGACGAGCAGGTCGCACCACTTCATGCCTCCCGCGTTGCTCGACTCACAGCTGGCAGCACTGGAGCCGCCGACTCCGGATGAGAACGTGCTGGAGGTCAACCTCGCAGGTACGCCGGCTGAGGAAGCGGCAGAGGTGCTGCACGCCTTGGAGGGCAGGATCAGCCCACAGCCCGGACCGCCTGGGGGAGGTCAGCAAGACTCCTGAGAGAGTTCAAATTCCGACCGGTGCGGACTTTCAGGAGAGCCGGCCTCACCCGCGCTCGGCGGCGACTTGAGCGCGTACGGCAGGAGCGACTTCTTCCGCGAAGCGCGGAAGTTGATCTTCGCCGTCGCCCCAGAACATGAAGGTGTCGAAGCCGTAGCCGACGGCGAAATCGGTGAGCTCATCGACCCATTGCTCGACCGGACCGCGAAGCAGGCCCATGCGCACCCCGTCGGTGATCTGGCCGTTGACGTTGAGTACGCGCCGGATGTCCGCGGGATGCCGGCCAGCGGCGGCTGCGGCATCATCGATGCGGGCCGCACCGTCGCGTAGGAAAGTTGTCTCGCCACGCAACGACGGCACCCAGCCATCCGCGAGTCGGCCGGCAAGCCGCAGCGCCCGCGGACCATAGACGCCGAGCCAGATGCCAATCGGATGGACCGGGACGGGGCCCGAGTGCGCGCCCGCGAGGCGATAGTGCGCACCTTCGAAGCGCAGGTTTCGCTCTCCACTCCAGATCAGGTGGATGACCTGGATCGCTTCCTGGAGGGCGGCGAGCGCGTCGCGCGGCTCGCGCCGCGGGCCGCCGTACGCCTCGATGGCATCCCAGAAGCCTCCGGCCCCTAGTGCGAGCTCGAATCGGCCGCCGCTCAGCACATCGAGGCTCGCTGCCGCCTTCGCCATGACCGCGGGCGGGCGCAGCGGGAGATTCGCCACGTCAGGAAAGAAGCCCACCCGGGTGGTGACGGCAGCAATCGCGCCGAGCAGGGTCCAGGTATCGACGAAGCGTCGCTGGTAAGGGTGATCTTGAATGCCGATCCAATCCAGGCCACGGGCCTCGATCTCCCGGGCGCTGTCGAGCAGCGGATCGGCGGCGTTGGGAATGAGAAAGTATCCGAATGTCACGTCACGGCCGTAGTCAGGCACCGTCACACGCTATCTCCCGGGCCGGGCGCACAATGCGTAGCGCCGCGCAGGAGACTGGTTGACCAGATGCGGATCAAGACAGGAGAAACGCCCGTGGGACTGCTGCAAACCGTCCGCTTTGCGCTTCAGCGCGTACGCGGCAAGCCTGTGGTGCAATGTACGCACCTTGATCAAATCCGCGACGTCACACCACTATCGACGGGCTGCCAGCAGTGTCTCGAGCTGGGCGACACATGGGTGCACCTGCGGATGTGCATGACTGACGGCCAAGTGGGCTGTTGCGATTCCTCCAAGAACAAGCACGCGAGCCGCCATGCCCGCGAGCACGCCCCTGAGCACCAGATCGTTCGCTCGCTCGAGCCCGGCGAGGACTGGCTGTGGTGTTATACCGACGAGACACTGCTGCAAGCTCCAGGCCCGAAGCGTACGGCGTAGCCGGCGTAGACCACCCGGGATGGATGAGACACATGGCTCAACCGGTGCTCCCGGCTGTCGACAAGGACCGCGACATCCTGAGCAACACGAGGATCCATACGCATCCGAGCAGCGCCACTGCCGCCGCGATGCCGAAGGCGAAGGGGATGCCGCTCGCTTGAGCCACCAGCCCGAGTAGCATCGGGCCGCCGCCCATTGCAAGATCGAGAAACACACTTGCCGTACCGGAGGCGGCACCCCGTTCGCCTGGTGCTGCGGTTGCGAAGATCGCAGAGAAGAAAGCCGGCGTGCTGAGCGTGACGCCAAAGGCCAACACACCCGCACCGAGGGTGACGCCGATCGGTGCGTTCCAGAGTGCCATGATCAGCAGGCCGCTGGCGGTGATCATCAGTGCGACGGCACCCAACCACAGCGGCGGGAATCGGTCCAGAAATCGAGCGAGCGATAACCTGCCGGCGACGACGACCAGGCCATAGACGAACAGCGGTGTGCTTGTCGGCATGAGTCCCACCGCATTGGCCTGCAGCGAACCGAAGGCGAAGAGCGCTCCCATAGCAACCACGGAGGCGAAAAAGCCGAGCGCGACCGGGACCGCCTTCCAGTGAATCAGCTTCGCCGGACGGTCCGTCGGCGCGGCCGGCCGGAGGTTAGTGATCTTGGCAGCGACAGCCGCGGCGATAAGCGAGAGCATCGCAGCGCCATACCAGGCGGCGCGGAAGCCGCCGGTCCTCACCAGCAGCTCAGCCAGCGGCGGCCCAAAGGCCAGGCCGAGATAGAGACCGAGCGAGTTGTAGCTGGTCGCTTCGCCGATCCGGCTTGGTGGTGCCAGGTCGATGAGCGCCGCGATCGAGGCCACGAAGAATGCGGCTTCGGCCACTCCGAGAAGCAGGCGCAGCAGCACCACAAGTGCAAGGCTTTCGGCGTACGCGGTGCCGAGCATGCCGAGCGCGCTGAGCAGCGCGCCGCCAACGAGGAGGGGACGCCGACCGCGGGTGTCCGCCAGGCGACCCGCAAAAGGCCGCAGGACAAGGGCGGAAACGGCAAAGGCTCCGAACGCGAGCCCGGCTCCAGACTTGTCTGAGCCGACTGGCCCAGTCACCCAGAGCGGAAGAGCGTAGATCGCGACGCCGACGGAAGTGAAGTACGCGACGTCAGCAACCGTCAGTCGGACGAACGCGCCGGTTACCAGTCGTTCGCGGGTGTTGGGTCGAGCCCGGGCCGTAGAAAGTATCACAGCAGCAGTCTGACCGCCTGATCCCCTCGTCGGCATGGGCAGAACTACCCAAGCTTTTCGCCCGGACTCCCAACTACGGGATGGGCGATACCGAGCGACCCCCTTCTCACGGTCGCCGAGTCATGACGGCGGCTTGCACTAGCAGCGCGCCGTGGCTCAGCGTCAGCCCTTCACCAAGAACGGGTGAGGCGACGCGGTCGACGCCGTCGACACAATAGCCGCAGACCCAACGTCTGGCGGAGGGGAGGACGATCGGCGTGTCACACCTGTGAACACACCGCTCGTCCGCCTCCCTGACGCCCGACCTTGGGTCTGTCGCTATTGTGTCGACGGCGTCGACCGCGCCGCCTCACAGCGGGCTCTGGCGAGACTGTCATGCGCCGGGCTATCGAAATCAACGCCACTACCAAGCCCGTATCCTGGTCCGCAGCGCCACCAACGAGCGCGGCGTGACAGCCTGACCAGCCAAGGTCATCGCATTCAAGTGGGATTTGCCTCCGTGGGAAGGCCGCCTAGACCATCCAATACCCCGGATGACCTGCCGAGCGCTACTGGTGACGCGCTCACCGGCGTGGGGAACGGCCCGCACGGCTCTGGACTCGTGGACGGTGGACGGCATGACGAGGAGGAGTTCGTGATGACCGGCGAGCACGGCGCATGCTGCACACCTTCGAGCGCCGCAGGTGGCCGGGGGCATGACTTGACCGCCGGAGCCGCTACGGCACCGCGGGTCGGGGGCAGGAGCCGATCTCACGCCATTGAGCAGTGTCGCGTGCCGTCACAGACGTTCGCGATGGGTGATGCGCGCGGCGACAGCAAGTGGGCTGACGGCGAGGGTCCGGTCCACACGGTGACGGTCTCGCGGTTCGATGTCGACGCCACGGCCGTCACCAACGCGGACTTCATGCGCTTCGTCGACAACACGGGGTACGTCACCGAGGCCGAGTCCTTCGGGTACTCCGCCGTCTTCCACCTTGCCCTCGCTGCGCCGCGCAGCGCGGTGATGGGACCGGCGGCCGGCACCCCCTGGTGGCTCGGGGTCATGGGCGCGGACTGGCGGCACCCCGGCGGACCGGACTCGTCAATCGACGGGCTCGACGATCACCCCGTCGTGCACGTCAGCTGGAACGATGCGATGGCGTACTGCGACTGGGCGGGCCGGGCGCTGCCCACCGAGGCTCAGTGGGAGTGCGCCTCACGAGCCGGGCACGACGGCCTGCGCTACCCCTGGGGTGATGAGCTGGACCGGACGGACCGGTGCAACATCTGGCAGGGCCAGTTCCCCGCCGCCAACACCATGGAGGACGGATACCTCACCACGGCGCCGGTCCGCTCATACGCCCCGAACGACTACGGCCTGTGGCAGACCGTCGGCAACGTTTGGGAGTGGTGCTGGGACTGGTGGCGTGAGGACACCTACGCGATCTCACCGGTCAGCGACCCCTCGGGGCCCGAGCGCGGGAGTGGCAAAGTGATGCGCGGCGGCTCGTACCTATGCCACGACTCGTATTGCAACAGGTACCGCAACGCGGCTCGCTCATCGAACACGCCCGACTCGTCGACGGGCAACACCGGGTTCCGTACCGTCACGCACGCATAAAGGGGAACGGGAACGAGCTCGCGCCGGCGCCGACGCTGGGTGCCGCACGAGCCGCTGTCCTGGGGCTATGTCGTGATCCGCGACCGACGAGGCGACTGCCCGATTGGCTCATCGTCGCGGCATCCTCGTGCGCCGGTCGTCGAGTGACGCTACCTCGTGGCATCTCGGCATGTGCTCGCAGCGATGCGGCGAACCAGGATCACGGAGCTCGGCGGTGACGCTTGGGGCGGATTTCCGTGAGGCATCGCGACCGAGACGGCACGCCGATGATTCTACGCCACCCGGAGGCAGCGGATTGAGATGCTTGCGCGTCAGCTCTTCTATCACGGCCGCCGGGGGACCAGGACCAGCACGGTCACGCGGGTGAGCTCGTTCGAGCCGCCGCTCGCACTGAGCCGTCAGATTTCGCCGACGCTGCGTGTCGACAGTCCGAGACCGCTCCAGACCATCGGCCGCCGAACGGAGGTCGTGATACCGTCGCCGTACAGGCGATCGACTGAACCGCCCTCCTATCTCAGGGCGTGGCGTGTATCCTCGACGCGCCAACTGGTGGGGCACGGCGCTGGAAATCGACCGGCTTCGGCCAAATGCCGGGGCCGTCCGTGTCACCATGGCAGCAGCCGGCACCGCCGGCCTCACCCAATCTGTGTGACTGCATCGCCTTGTCGGGCTGACCGATAGTGCGGCGGGACCAGTGTGAAGATGCGGTCATCACAGCCGCGATCTTCAATTCCCCGATCATCACGCAGTAAGAAGCACGGCGGCACCGACGGCCGCCGTGGTTCATGAGCTTGGCACCCGATGCACTGATTCTCGTGGACCATCAAATCACCCGATCTGGGTGACGTAGGACGCCACGATCGTCGGCCATTGTCAGACTGTTAGTCAGCCGCACCTGTTCATTCCCTACTAATGTCGGAGGTCGTGATGGACGGTAAGACCTCAATGGAGGACTCGCTCCGGGAGCGCAGGGGCGGAGCTGCCGCATCGCGTGGCTGGTGTCGGACGTAAGGTTGCGCATCTGACTCCGGAGGAGTGTGTGGCCCGGGGGAAGGCGGCGCGTAACGAGGTTCCTCGGTCCAGCCATGGCCGTTGGGAGCCGGCGGTCACCCGTCCCGACCCTGTCGGGCTGCTGGAGCAGCAGGGGGTGAGCCGGGTTCCGGAGTTGGTTCCGATCCGTTACGGCCGGATGCTGGTGTCGCCGTTCACGTTCTACCGGGGTGCCGCGCTGATCATGGCCGCCGACCTGGCCGCCACCCCGCGCTCCGGGCTGCCTGTCCAGGTTTGCGGTGACGCGCACTTGTCGAATTTCGGGGTGTTCGCCTCCCCCGAGCGGCAGTTGATGTTCGACATCAACGATTTCGACGAGACGTTGCCGGGCCCGTGGGAGTGGGATGTGAAGCGGCTGGCCGCGAGTTTTGAGATCGCCGGTCGGGATCGGGGGTTCACTCCCGCGGAGCGGCGCGCGGTCGTGCTGGCGATGACCGCGGAGTACCGGGCGCGGATGAAGCAGGCCGCCGCGATGCGCAACCTGGATGTCTGGTACGCCCACGTCGAGGTTGAGGCGCTGTTCGAGCAGCTGGAGGCCATGACCACCAAGAAGCAGCGGGCGAAGGCTAGGGCGAATGTCGCCAAGGCCCGAACCAAGGACAGCATGCAGGCGTTCGCCAAGCTGACCCACGAGGTCGACGGCGAACGCAGAATCATCACCGACCCGCCACTGATCGTCCCGATCGAGGACTTGTTGCCGGCGGGCAGAGAACGCGACGAGGTCGAAGGGGAGATCCGCGGCATCATCAGGTCCTACCGGCGCACCCTGGAGACCGACCGCCGCCACCTGCTGGAGAACTTCGACTACGTCCATGTGGCCCGGAAGGTGGTCGGGGTCGGCAGTGTTGGCACCCGCGCCTGGATTCTGCTCATGCTCGGACGGGACGACCAGGACCCGCTGTTCCTGCAGGCGAAGGAAGCCCAAGAATCGGTGATGGAACCCTTCGTCGGCAAGAGCCAGTACGCCAACAGCGGCCAGCGCGTCGTCGCCGGGCAGCGGCTGATGCAGGCCGCCAGCGACATCTTCCTCGGCTGGGATCGGGTGACCGGCCTGGACGGGCAGGCCCGCGACTTCTACATCCGGCAGCTGCGCGACTGGAAGGGTTCTGCGGACATCGACACCATGGCCGCCTCGGCGATGACGGCGTACGCCCGGATCTGCGCGGCGACTCTCGCCCGCGCCCACGCCCGCTCGGGCGACCGGATTGCCATCGCGTCCTACCTGGGCAACAGCGATGCCTTCGACCGGGCCATCGCCGACTTCTCCAGCGCCTACGCCGACCAGAACGAACGCGACTACCAAGCACTGGTCCAAGCCGTGGACTCAGGCCGGGTCGTCGCACAGACCGGCCTGTAAGGACAGCACGAACCAGTAGTGCAGCGAGTGTCGGTCCCTTCCAGTCGGCTGAGATCAAGCACATCGATCCTGACCACAGCGGGATACGGATCGATCCTTGCGCGGCGTATGCCATCCAGCGGAGGTTTTGATCTCGGAGCTAGGAACAGCAGAGTTGATCATCGGCTTCGGGCAGCTCACGGGAGCGCGCGAGTCAAGTGCTTGATCATTCCGTGCGTTCGGTCGTGCGGTGCGCGCCTGCGGCACATTCTGAGCAGTCTGGCCGCCAAACCCAGTGGCGCCGGTCTCCAGTCGTGGCAACCGTTTGTCGAGGAACCTGACTGCCGAGCCGCGATGTTGGTGATCGAGATGATCAATGCGAGAACGACAACGATGCGCTCTCAGGAGTCTTGGCCGTCTAGGATGTCCGCCGCCAGCTACCTAGCAGGAGGTTCGCATGTCAGTCGCCGAAACGAAGTTCGAACCGGCCACCGTGAACGTCAGGACCAAGATCTCGGCACTGTGGACGTCGATGCTGTTCGTCTTTGCCTACGTCGACCTCTTCAGCCTCTACCGACCCGACTTCCGGGCAAACCTCGAAGCCGCTCAAGTCGGTGGGTTCACCGTCAACCAATCATTCCTTCTTGGAACGACTGCGTATGTGGTCATCCCCAGCCTGATGGTGTTCTCAACACTCGTCCTGCAACCTCGCCTCAACAGAATCGCCAATATCGCGCTGGGCATCGTTTACATCGTCACGATCGTTATTGGTGCTGTCGGCGAATGGGCCTACTACATCCTCGGCAGCGTGGTCGAGGTCGCCATCCTCGCGGCCGTCGTCTACTACGCATGGACCTGGCCAAAGCAGACACCCCCCGCCGCCCAACCCGGATGAGAGCGCTACGGCGCCCGATCTACCAGCGCGGCACGCGCATCACAACCATCGTGCCCGCAGCACGACCTCCGACACTCGTTGATCAGTTCCAGTCAGATTGATCAAGAAGTCCGTGCTGCATGGCAAACATGGCGGCTCCGGCGCGGGTCGAGGCGCCGATCTTGAGATAGATGTCCTGAACATGGTGCTCGACGGTGCGCCGGGAGAGCACAAGCCGTTCGGCAATGTCTGCATTGGACAAGCCACGTGAGACTAGTCGGAGCACCTCCAACTGGCGTTCGGTCAGGTCTGCTGGGCGGCTGCGCCGAACTGGCCGGCGAAGACCGGCGGCCTCAATCACAGCGCTCGCGGCGTCGGGGTCGAGCCGCCCAGCCTTGGCCTCGGCATCAAGCCGGTCGGCTGCACGCGCCGGAGCCAGCGCCCGCCGGTACGGGCGATCCTCGATCAGCCGTCGGTACGTATCGGCACTGGCCAGGACGCGTGCCGGCATCGACAACTGCGCCGATGTGGCGCCTCGGTGGTAGCCGCTGCCATCGCAGCGCTCGTGGTGCTGGCCCGCAAGGGTGGCCAGTCGCGCGAGGGGAGGGATGCGGGCGATGATGCGTTCGCTGTGATAGGCGTGCAGCCGCGCCTGGTCCCGCTCGGTGGTGCTCAGCGGGCCGGGTTTGTCCCAGATCGAGCTGGCCACGCCGACCCGTCCAAGATCATGCAGATATCCCGCGACGCGCAGGGTGTCTGTTTCCTCACGTAGACCGAGCATTCCGGCAGCGGCGGCGGCAAGATCACCAACTCCCGCAGAATGGCCATGCAGCCAAGGACTTTTCAGATCGACCAGATTGCCGAAGGTCCGCGCTACCTCGGCCAACTCGGCCTTCTCCACCCGGCGTTCGGGGGCCGGCTCAGCGTCGAGCACCGCTTGGTAGGCATCGACATCGTCGAGATCGGCGAGCAGCTCATCGACACGCGTGATCAGTAACTCAGCAACGTCCGGATCCAGCTGGGTGCCGGCCCGCCGGCGGACCTCCGCGATGGCGACATCGGCGTTGGCATGTGAGCTGAACATCACCGCGGTCAGGGCGACCTGCATGATTCGGGCGGTCAACGGGATCGCCTCGCCCGCTGTAGTCGGGAAGCCCTTGCCGTCCCACTGCGCAAACATGTGCCACAGGCCAGCCTGTACCGGTGCTGGGAGTCCCAGCCCTCGCGAGGCCCCGCGAGCCACCTCGCAGGTCGCTGCTTGGCCCTCGGACTGCATTCGACCAGCAGTGACGACAGTCGTCGCCAGCACTCTTGCCTTCGATCTGCCCGTCGCGTTCGCCATCCCGGGAATCCAGACGCGCCAGAGGTCCTCCGGCTCACCGGAACTGCTCAGAAAGTTCATTCGTGTCGTGACGATGTCATCGCCCCAGACCTTCGCCACCTCGTGCGCGTACGCCGTGCAGCCCAAGTGCTGCAGCAGTGCGGTGTAGAGCACGTCGCTGACCTCGGGCTCGGTGCAGCCGAGAATTCGAGCGAGGCGCGTCGCTACCAGGCAGCGCTTCAGTGACTCCTCTAGAGGTGATCCCGTTCCGATGTCGGTGACCAGTGAGAGGCCGCCCAGCAGTTCCAGCATCCGGAACACGCGTTCAGCATCGCATAGATCGACCGGCGGCCTAATCGGCCGAAGAGATCAGCCCGATGATCAGCTTTGCAGCCTCGGCGTCCTTGAGGCCTTGATGCGCCAGCGACTGCCAGGTCTCGAAGGCGACGGCGTGGCCGATCGCAGCACGACGCAGTCGGGAGCGGCGGCGCCAGGCGCCGTCCAACACTTCGGCGACAGCCCGCGGATATGACTCGATGCCGGCGCGGATGGCGGGTGGCATCACAGCGAGATCCCGCAGGAGATTGGCCCGCATCGCTTCCGAGGAGCGGTACCAGCCGTAGAGCGCAGGCAGCCCCGTCTTGAGCCGATCATGTGGATCGGGAATCGCGGCCCATTGACCGGGATCGGGTGCCGGATTCGCGCTCCGCCATTCTGCGCTGCAGGCATTGAAGAGCGCCTCCTCGTTCGGGAAGTGGCGGTAGAGCGTTGCCCTGGTGACACCCGCGCGCTGCGCGACGGCGCTTATCGTCGTGGCAGCCGGCCCAACGCTTCCGTGGAGCTCGATCGCAGCTTGGGTGATCTTGGAGCGCGTCCGATCCATCGAGTCGGCTCGCGCGCGCAGTTGGTAGGGGCGGCTTCCTTTCGCAATACGCTCATGTTCAACCATTGACAACGCTCGATTGATACCTGATCATGAGAAATGAGAATACAGCGCTGACTCGCGAAATAGAGGAGACTGTCGCATGACCACGTTTTCGCCCGCTCGTCTCGCTTTCGTCCCGCCCGACAGTCGGGAAGTCACGTTGGTCCCGGGATTCACTGCGACCGTCAAGCTCGCTGCCTCGGAAACCGGCGGCATCTCGATCGTTGAGCACACCTTCGAGCCCGGCGTCTTGATTCCGCCTCATCGCCACACTCGCGAAGACGAGATCTCATGCGTGATCTTCGGCGAAGTCGGTTTCCGCTCGGACGGTCGCGAAGTGTCGCTGGGCGCCGGCGGCTATATCGTCAAGCCACGCGGTGAACTGCACTCGATGTGGAATGCCGGCTCGGAGCCCGCCCGGATGATCGAGATCATCAGCCCGGCGGGATTCGAGAAGTACTTCATCGAGCTGGCCGAAGCGACCGCCGCCGCTGGTGGCCGGCCGGATCCGTCAGTGGTTGCGCCCATCGCCGAGCGCTTCGGGCTCTCGTTCGATTTCACGGAGGTGCCGGATCTCGTAGCCCGGCACAATCTGCGATCCCCGCGCTCATAACTGCCCACACCGAGCTTGCACCCGATCACGGTGTCAGCCGACTGCCGAATGCGCGTGGCCGGACGCGCGGCGAGAGAATGCTCCACATGGCGAGCGAACGCTGGACCGCGTACTGGACGATGGCCCCGCGGCACGGCGTCCTGCGTACCGAGGCTGCGCGCGCTCCTCGCTCCGATGAGGCGTTGGTACGTGCCATCTGCTCCGGAATCAGCCGCGGCACCGAAATGCTGGTGCACGCCGGGCACGTGCCGCCAGAGATTGGCAGGTCCATGCGCGCGCCATTTCAGGTCGGAGACTGGCCGGGCCCAGTCAAGTACGGATATCTGTCGGTTGGCCTTGTGGAGGAGGGTCCCGACCCGTTGCAGGGCCGTCGCGTGTTCTGCCTGTACCCGCACCAAGATCGCTACGTGGTGCCGGCGAGCGCACTTACCCCTGTGCCGGATGCAGTGCCGAGTGATCGCGCAGTGTTGGCCGGCACGGTGGAGACCGCCATCAACGCGTTGTGGGACGCTGGGCCACGCATCGGTGACCGCGTTGCCGTCGTCGGCGCCGGAATGGTGGGTGGCATGATCACCGCGCTGTTGCGCGATTTTCGTCTCCAACGACTCCAGCTCGTCGACGTGAATCCGGCACGAGCGCGGCTCGCCGCCGCCTTGCATGTCGAATTCGTGCATCCTGACGAGGCGGCTGGGGAAAATGATCTTGTCTTCCACTGCTCGGCCAGCGAATCGGGCCTCGCGCGCAGCCTACAGTTGCTGGGCGACGAGGCCGAGCTGATCGAACTGTCGTGGTACGGGATGCGCCAGCCGCGGGTGCCTCTCGGTGCCGCATTCCATTCCCGTCGGCTGGCGATTCGGGCCAGCCAGGTCGGCGCCGTCGCAGCTTCCCGGCGCGCTAGGCGAACGACCAGGGACCGGCTGGAACTCGCGATGCAGTTGCTCGAAGATCGGGTCTTCGACGTGTTCATCACTGGCCACGCACCCTTCGGTGCGCTGCCGCAAACCATGGAATCGATCTTCGACCACGGGACTGAGACGCTGTGCCAGGTGATCGACTATGCAGCCGATGAGGAGACTGAGCATGTTCCATCTGACGGTTCGTGATCATGTGATGATCGCCCACAGCCTGCCGCACCCGTCTTTCGGGCCGGCTCAGAACCTGCATGGCGCCACGTACGTGGTCGAGCTAACGCTATGGCGCGAAACGCTCAGCCCAGAATCGATCGTGATCGACATCGGCGAGGCGGCCGACGTCTTGAGGAGTGCGCTCAGTGATCTCAACTATCGCAACCTCGATGAGCATCCCGATCTCGCCGGCACGCTCACGACGACCGAGGCTGTCGCTCGGCTGATCGCGGAGCGTGTGGCGACCTCACTCGCGGACCGAGACCTCAGCAGGCTGGATGTGACCCTCCGTGAGCATCCCGACGCCTGGGCGGGGTACAGCGTGACGCTTGAGTGAGATGCCGGCGTCCGGGCGTCGAACTCTTCGACAGGCTGAGAACACAGCTGGGCTTTGTGACCTGGGACCGTGTCGACCCGACCGGTGGCACCGTCTACAACCAGGCACTCGTCGCGGAGCTGCGGTCGGGCGGCATCGATGTGCGCCTCCATGCGCTCGCAGGACCGTGGCCGGCCGGGGATGCCATCAGCCACACTCAGCTGGAGCGAGCGTTGCGCCAGACGCCTGCGTCATTGGTCGACGGGATCGTGGCTTGCGGCGCGCCCGATGCTCTTGCCGCCGCTGTCGGCGCTGGCCACCTGATCATCATCGTGCTGCACCTGCCGATCAGCGACGAACTCGGCCTTGCGCCGCGGCAACGCGACCGCTACATCGCGCTCGAAGCTCGGGCTCTGGAGGTGGCATCGGGGGTCATGTGCCCAAGCTATTGGTCTGCCGCCGAGGTCAGCCGTCGATACGGACTCCGCGACGTTGGCGTCGCGGTTCCCGGGGTTACTCCAGCAGCCGTGGCGCAAGGCAGTCGGCACACCGGCCTGCCACGTATCCTCACCCTCGCCTCGCTGACTCCCACCAAGGATCAGCTCAGCCTCGTCCAAGCACTGGCTCAAGTCTCAGACCTGGCTTGGACAGCGGCCCTTGTTGGTTCCGATCAAGCCGATCCGGATTATGCCGCTCGGTTGCGCGCCGAGATCGTTGCCGCCGGGCTGGGGGAGCGGATCGCGGTGCCCGGCCTGCTCGTCGGCAAGGCCCTGGGCCGGGAATGGGACGCGACCGACTTGCTCGTACTCCCGTCCCGGATCGAGTCGTACGGCCTGGTCATCGGCGAAGCGCTGGCGCGTGGGATCCCGGCAGTTGTGACCGCCGGCACCGGCGCAGTCGAGGCGCTCGAGCAACGGGCGACCATTGCAGCTGGAGCGAGTTCGGACCGGCCCAGCGGCGCGACGCCTGGCGCAGTAATCCCTGCTGGAGATCCAGCGAGCCTGGCTGGGATCTTGCGGAGCTGGCTCAGCGAACCAACGGTGCGGCGCGCGTGGCGTCAGGCGGCAGTCGTGCGACGAGATACTCTGCCCGGATGGCAGCAGACGGCAGCGGCGGTGTTGGACTATCTGGAGCGCCGGTGGAACCTATCGTCGACCCGAGCTGGCTCGCCGCCCGCGTAGCCGCCGACACCTCTGCCCGTGCCGCGACCATCGACACCCTCCTCTCCGAGCTGATCAGCTACGTGAGCGATCACACGCAGTCCCGGCGATGTTCTGGAGATCATTGATCTTGGTGCTGGTACCGGCGCAAACCAGCGCTGGCTAGCACCACGTCTGCCCCTCCGGCAGCGCTGGATTCACCTTGATCATGATCCTGTGATCAGCAGGTCAATGGCCTTACCCGAGGAGACGGTGATCATCGACGACGGCGTCGAGGCGCTCGATCGACTCCTGGCGACATCCGGCGGCCACCGGCGGCTCGTCACGTGTTCGGCTTTGCTCGACGTGCTGACGACGGCGGAGATCGATGCAGTGTGCGGTGCCGTGATCAACAATCAAGTGCCCGTGCTGTTCAGCCTCAGCGTCACCGGGGCGCTCAGCCTGACCCCGGCGGACCCGCGTGATCAGCTGCTGCTGGATGCGTTCAATGATCATCAACGGCGTGCCGGCCGGGCCGGTCCGGATGCGCCCTCGCTAGCCGTCAGCGCGCTGCTCGCCGGTGGGATGGCCGTCCGCACGCAAGACACACCGTGGTTATTGACCGCTTCCGACGGTCAGTCGTTTATTGCGCGGATGCTGCAAGAGCGGCTCGACGCCGCGGTTGCTCACGAGCCAGGCCTTGCCCGGACTGCGACCGCCTGGTTCGAGCTACGACGCGTCCAGCTCGCCCTCGGAGTGCTGCGGATCGAGCTCGCGCACAGCGACATCCTGGGCCTGCCGGGAGGACGGTCGAGGTAGATCGGTGCGCGACTCGGCGAAGTCGAACACGGTGCAGACGTCGCGGCCCATGTTGAATCGCTGGATGGAAGCGGTCAGGGCGTCTGCGACCAGATCCGCGCCCGCGAATCGTACCCCCGGAATCCCATCACCGACGAAGATCGGTGCTGTCGTCAGATAGAACCGGTCGAGCACTCCCGCCGCGAGGAAGTCTGAGACGGTTCGCCCGCCGCCCTCCACAAGCACCTTGCCCAGACCGCGCTTCCGCAGCATCTCGAGCAGCGCCTGCGGCGGAAGCCAGACCCGCTCGTTAGGAAGAGTGACAACTTCAACATGCGGCGCTAGGTCGGTTGTGGGATGGGAGTCTGACGCGACGCACCACAGAGTCCTCGCACTGCCGTCTGTCAGCACTCGGGCATCCCGGGGGATCCGCGCCGCGGGGTCGATGATTACGCGCGCCGGAGATGGTCCCGGCACGGCGCGGGTGGTCAGCTGCGGATTGTCTGTCGTGACGGTTTGGGCTCCGACGACCACCGCGTCCACTAGCGCCCGCAGCCGGTGCAAGTGCTCTCTGTCCTCTTCGCCCGAGACGTAATTGGCATCGCCGGTTCTCGATGCGATGAAGCCATCGATGCTCTGCGCCAGCTGTGCGATGGTGATCACTGATCCGTCCGCTGCCAGCGGGCCGTACAGGTCGAGCAGTACCGCTTCCCGCGCGGTGACTGCCCGGTCGGGCACCCGGCCCTGCAACAACTCGCTCCACACATCGGGCAGGGCATGACCGTTGTCGTGACCCATCCGGCGGCGCTTGGTGGCCAGGTAGAAAGCGTTCTCGGGATGCTCGGTCACCGGCAGCGGAAGCCTCGCAGTCACCTCGATACCAAGATCGCTGAGTTGGGCACTCTTGTGGGGATTCGCCGAGAGCAGCCGGATCCGCCGCAGACCAAGATCACGCAAAATGTCGGCGGCCACGTCGTAATCCCGGGCGTCGACCGGCAAACCCAGTCGCAGATTGGCGTCAACGGTGTCAAGGCCGCTGTCCTGCAGCGCGTACGCGTGCAGCTTGGCGTGCAGGCCGATGCCACGGCCCTCATGACCGCGGAGATAGATGACCACACCGAGACCCTCACGCTCGATCTCTCGCATTGCTGCGTCCAGCTGTTCGCCGCAATCGCAGCGTCGCGATCCCAAGGCATCGCCGGTGAGGCACTCGGAATGGACCCGAACGAGCGGGACGTGGCCGTTGCTTCCAGCGCCGTCCAGATCGCCCAGCACGAGTGCGACGTGCTCGCGATTGGGGTCTGCGGCGTACCCATGGAGCTGGAAGGTCCCGTGCGCGGTCGGGAGCACGGTCGAGACGACCCTGCGTACCTGCTGAGGTTCCGTCATCTCGCTAGCCTTCCACAGCGGCTGAGGCCGATGGAGACTCGCCTTGCGACGAGCAAGGTCGTGGATCTCTTGGCAAGGGGACGCTGCTGGGGCCCGCCGAAATGGACGAAGCGGTACCAGGCATCAGCATCTGCCCGCGATGCGGGGTGCGGTTGGTGACCAAGAATCTGTGGCACTCATGTCGGACCTTTACCCTCGACGGCTTGTTTCCCACTGCGTGGCTCGAGTCCGGTTTCGCCGGACTTCAGACGCGTAAGGACAGCTTTCGTGTGCCAGTTGCCGGGCAGGCATACGTGGATTCACCCATCGGCCGCGTCTCCAAGATGGGTGTCTGACCCGACGCGAGGCGAACGCGCATCCCCGTAGCGTCCTCGGCATGTTGGGCGTGGCGGTTCTCGCGGGAACGGTTTCGACGTTTCTGTTCGCGGCGAGCACGCTGCCCATGCTGATCAAGGCCGCACGAACCAAGGAGCTCCGTTCCTACAGCCGCGGCAACCTCGTCCTAGCCAACGTAGGCAACGCGGTGCACAGCATCTACGTGGTTCAGCTGCCACCCGGCCCGATCTGGGCCCTGCACTCCTTCTATGTCGTCACGTCGGGACTGATGCTCGTCTGGCACCTGCGGTACGCCAGCCGCTCCTCCCGCGCACACGGCAGCACATTCTCTTCCGGAGGTAACCATGACAACCGAACACATCGAGACAGCGATCATCGGTGCCGGCCAGGCCGGCCTTTCGACCGCCTACCACCTGCGGCAGCGCGGACGCCCCTGCCTGATCCTCGACGCCAACAAGGAGGTCGGCGACAATTGGCGCGCCCAATGGGACTCGCTGCGCCTCTATTCACCCGCCGTGTCCGACAGCCTGCCAGGAATGCCGTTCCCTGGTCCGCGGTGGTCCTATCCAACCAAGGATCAGGTCGCCCATTATCTGGCCGCGTACGCCCGGCGATTCGCCCTCCCGGTCCGAACGCTCGCCCGCGTCGACCGGCTGGAAGCCGCGGACGGGAAGTATGTGCTCTGGCTCGGAGATGACCGCATCGTCGCGGAGAACGTCGTTGTTGCGACTGGCACCTTTGGCCGCACCCCGAGCATTCCGGACTTCGCCTTGGATCTCGACCCATCGATCCGCCAGTTGCACTCCAGCGAATACCGCAGACCCGAACAGCTCAGGCCTGGCACGGTGTTGGTGGTTGGCGCATCGCACTCAGGCACCGACATCGCGTTCGAGGTTGCACCAACCCACCCGACGATTCTCGCCGGTCGCGACCCCGGCCAGATGCCAGTGCGTCTGAACCACTGGAGCGCCCGACTGTTCTGGCCGATCTTCCTGTTCCTGGGACACCATGTGATCACCCGGCGCACGCCCATCGGGCGCCGCGCCACGGACGAGATTCGCTTCCACGGTGGACCGATGTTGCGCGTGAAGCGAGCCGATCTGCGAGCACGCGGAGTGGAGCGAATCCTGGATCGGGTGACCGGAGTCCAAGACGGGCGGCCGGTTCTCGATGGCGGCCGACTGCTCACCGATGTGGCGAATGTGGTGTGGTGCACCGGATTTCGCCAGGTGTTCGACTGGATCGACCTGCCGATCTTCGATGCTGACGGCTGGCCGCGGGAGATGCGCGGCGTGGTCGCGGAAGCTCCCGGGCTGTTCTTCTGCGGACTGGCATTCCAGTACGCGTTCAGCTCGATGGTGCTCGCCGGAGTCGGCAGAGATGCCGCCTACGTTGCGAACCAGATCGACGCACGGGCGGAGGAGTCGTACGCACTCGCCGCCTGAGGCGTGTTGCGCGTAACCTCTGACCGGGAGGCTGCGGACATGGGCGTCGAGCGGGACAAGACCATCGACCAGTTGCTGCAGGCTCGCGAGGCATTCGATCGTCGCGACTGGGCGCTGGCCTTCGACTCCTTACGCAGGGCCGGCGACCTCAGTCCTGAGGACACGATGGTCTTGGCGACGGCTGCCGTTCTCACCGGTGATGCTGACGAGGCGGTCCGGGCGCTGCAGGCCGGATACCAGGACCGAATCAGGAACAGTGACGGGCTGGGTGCCGCACGCTTCGCCATCTGGCTTGGCTTTGTGCTCAATACGCGCGGAGAGATTGCGATCGGGGGCGGCTGGGTCGCTCGAGCCGAACGCCTTCTCGAGGCCCAACCCGAGGATATCGTCGAGCGTGGCTACCTCCTGATCCACGAGTTCTTCCAACACATCGGTCGCGGGGACTTTGCCAGGGCCGAGGAGACAGCTGCGCGGGCGGTCCAGATCGGTCGCCGCTTCTCCGACCAAGATCTGATCGCCCAAGCGCTGAATTGCCAGGGCCGGGTCATGATCTACTCCGGCCGCATCTCGGCAGGGCTGGCGTTGCTCGATGAGGCGATGGTCGCGGTCTCGGCTGGAGAGGTCGCGCCCATCTTCGCTGGGAATATCTACTGCTCCATGATCGAGGCGTGCCAGGAACTGTCGGATTTCTCACGTGCAGCTTCATGGACTATCGCCCTGACCAAGTGGTGCGACGCACAGCCGGGCCTTGTTCCATACACCGGACAGTGCTCGGTCCACCGCGGCCAGATCATGCGGCTCCGCGGGGCCTACGACGAGGCCCTGGCCGAGTTTGTGCTCGCCCAACGCCGGTATCGCCTGGAGGGTACGACGGCCCCGGCCGCACTGGCGCTGACTGAGCAGGGTGACGTGCTACGCCTTCGTGGCAAGCTCGATGAGGCCGAAGCGTGCTACCAGCAGGCTGCCGAGCTCGGCCGCGAGCCGCAGCCCGGGCTGGCATTGTCCTGGCTCGCGCGCGGTCGTACCGCCGCAGCTGTCTCGGCGATGCGGCGTCTGCTCGCCGAGGCGCAGGGACCAGTTCGCCGATCCTGGATGCTGCCAGCCGGCGTCGAGGTCATGGTGGCTGCCGGGCTTCTGGACGAAGCTCGCCGGTACGCCGAGGAGCTCTCCGAGATTGCCGCATTGTTCGGCAACCCCGCAGTCAAGGCAATGGCTGCGTACGCGGGAGCCAACGTCAGGTTGGCCTGCGGCGAGGTTGACGATGCGCTCGTACCTGCCCGCGAATCGACCGGACTGTGGAACGATATCGGCTCGCCGTACGAGGCGGCTCGGGCCAGGGTCCTGGTTGCGCGGGCACTGCGCGAGCTCGGTGATGAGGATTCGGCAACAACAGAATTTGCGGTCGCGCGACGTGCCTTTGCTGAGGTTGGTGCTGCGTCGGCCGCGCAGGATATCGACAGGCTTCTGGGACGAACACGGCCCGGTGGTCTTACCGAACGTGAAGTCGAGGTGCTCAGGCTGGTTGCCGAAGGGCGAAGCAACTCAGACATTGCGCGAATGCTGGTATTGAGTCAGAAGACGGTCGAGCGACACCTGAGCAATATCTTCACCAAGCTGAATGTGCCATCGCGGACCGCGGCAGCCGCGTACGCACACGAGAACGGGCTCACGCCCTGAAGTGGCTTGCGGTTCAAGATCATCGTCCCCAGAAGTCGTGCTAGGGGTTGCCGAGGTGACCGCGACCCGGGTTACAGCTGGGGGGTGTGTCGTTGCCACTGATGACGAACTCCTCGCACGTGAGAAATCGATCATTGAACTTGCCGAGCCCGAACGATGCGATGGCCACGACCGCAACAATGCCTGCCGCCAGGAGCCGACGACGGTTTGGTATCTGCGCATATCCCGCGATCGTCACCCGAAGGAGCACCGCAGCGAGGTAGGGGGTTCCAGCCATTGTCAGCAGGATGGCCAGGTAGAACAATGCCCGCGACCATGCCTTGGCTCCACCCTCCGGCACCGCGAGAGCGAGCAGCAGCCACAGCGAGGGAAGAAGCAGCGCCAAGCGCCTCGGCCACGACAATCGAGCGCGTCGCCCAGCCGTGAGACTGACTAGGAAAACTGCGGTGGAGGCCGCCCAAAGCGACAGCAGCTGCTGGAAGAAGATGACGCCATAGGCACCCAGGTCGAATGCCGGCCACCACACGACAAGAGACGCCGCGACCACAGCGACCGAGGTTGCCTGAATCGTCCGATCATCGCTGGCTTCGGGTTCGTCGCGGTCGTTGGCCCGCCCTGTGGTCTCAGCTGCTCCCATTTGACTAGCACGTTAGCGAGTGCACGATTGGCGGAAGCTGTCCGACTCCATGATTGTCACGACGGCACCCATGGGTCGTGCCAGCCGCCGTATTCGCCCGCCAGACCTTCCGCCGAAGCCGGGCCCCATGAGCCGGGGGTGTATGACTGCACAACTGGTGCTGCGTCGAGCAACGGCTGCATGACCCGCCAGGTTTCTTCCACACCATCCTGCCTGGCAAACCGGGTCGCCTGGCCGACCAGTGCAGCGTGCAGCAACACCTCGTACGGCGTCGGTCCCTCACCACCCTCCGCGGCGAATGTCATGTCCAACGTGATCGCCTCCGGACGCATGCTGACGGCCCGCCGCGCATCGAGCCTGAATCGCAGGCCTGTCGCCGGATCCAGCCTGATCACGATCTGATCCGGCTCGGCATCGCGATCGCCCCACAAGCCAAAGCCCAGCCGAGGCGGATCCTGGAACACCAGACGCACTTCGGTCTGGGTGACCGGCAGCTGCTTGCCCGCCCGGATCAGGAACGGAACTCCGGACCAGCGCCAGTTGTCGATCTCCAGCCGCAAAGCGGCGAATGTCTCGGTGGTGGAGTCCGCAGCGACCCCATCGATGCTGCCGTATCCCTCATACTGGCCGCGTACGTAGGCAGCCGGATCGGCTTCGGGCATGGCCTTGAAGAGCGCCACCTTTGAGTTGCTCAGCGTCGCCGGGTCACCGCCCGCCGGTGGTTCCATCGCGACGGCCGCTATGACCTGCATGAGGTGGTTCACCACCACATCCCGCAGGGCGCCGACAGGGTCGTAGAAGTGGCCACGATCTTTAACCCCGAAGCTTTCCGCCATAGTGATCTGTACGCACTTGACGTAGTTCCGATTCCAGACCGGCTCGAGCATCGTGTTGGCGAACCGCAGGTACAAGATCTCCTCGAGCCCCATTTTTCCGAGGTAGTGGTCGATCCGATATAGCTGCGACTCATCGACGTATTGGTGGAGGTCCTCGGCCAAGGCGCGAGCCGATGCCAGGTCATGGCCGAAGGGTTTTTCGACGACGACCCGGCCGGTCTTGGTGAGGCCTGCTTCGGACAGCCCCTTGATCGTGGTTGCAAACAGGAACGGCGGGATCTCGAGGTAGAACACCGGATACTGGGCACCGTTCATCGCCGCACCGACTCGCTGATAGGTCTCGGCATCGGCAAAGTTGCCATGTACGTAGGAGAGTCGCGCCGCGAACCGCTCGAAGATCGTGTTATCCAGATCCTCCCCAGTGCCGCTGATCGACTCCCTCGCGCGTTGCACGAGTTGATCAACAGTCCAGTCGCGGGACGCCACACCAACGATGGGGCATTGGAGGAGCCCGCGCTTTTCCAGCCGGTACAGCGATCGGAAAGTCATTACCTTGGCCAAGTCTCCGGTGATACCGAAGATCACGAAGACATCGGCCTGCTGCTGTCCGAATCCCGCCGAACCGTCACGTCCCACCATCGCCGACCTCCTGAACCCGACTGGGCAACCAACAATCCTGACCTGAGAGAGCCGAAGCCCTACCGGTCCCGTGCCACGACGCTACGGCGAAGCGGCGGAGCCTGTCGTCACCCCGTCGGGGTGGCGTACTGGGTACATCGGAATCTCTCCAAACGAGCCGGATCGGGTGATCACTCGAAGTCTGTCCGCTCAACCGACTCGCCGCGAGCAACCAAAACAGTCGCGACCATCTCTGGCGGGAACAGGCCGTGCTCGACGACTCCGGGTGTCGAGGCCAGCTCTTGAGCCAGTGCACGTGGGTCGCCAACAGGGCCTTCGTAGTCGGCGATCACACCGCCGTCGGGACTGAGCGGAACATCACGGAGTTTGACCGGCCCGATGCGATGCAACGTCGCTCGCAGCCCGTACGACAGCAGCTCCAGAGGTATCGGCGCACGCAACACATCCACGGGCTTCGACGCATCGGCGATGACGACGAAGCGGTCGGCCGCCGCCACTACGAGTTTCTCGCGGGTGTGCGCAGCTCCGCCGCCCTTGACGAGCCAACCGTCAGGGGCTATTTGGTCGGCACCGTCGATGGCGATGTCGAAACGTTCGATCTCCCCGTATGGCTCGACCCGGATACCCAACTCGCGCGCTGCACTTTCGGTCCGCGGGGAGGTGGCGACGCAGGTGATGTCGAGCGACCGGCGGGCCAGCGCTGGAAGAAGGAAGGCAACCGTTGAGCCGGTGCCGAGCCCGACTATCATCCCGTTCTCCACCAGCGCCGCTGCCGCCTCGGCAGCAAGCTGCTTCTCTCGCTCAATGCTCATGCTTTCTCCTAGCACGCGCCGGCGTCGGCGAGCGAGCGACGCGCTGCTAATTACCGCGAAGTGCTGGTTGATCGGCGATGAGCGCTCGATGAGCGGTCGTTGAGCCGAGCGTGAGCAGGCCGCGGATGCTGGCTTCGTACCAGCCGAGCGGCTGCGGCCTGAGCTTTGTCGAAGGCCCCTTCGACGGGCTCAGGGCGCATCTGCTCCCCGCCAAGCCCACGGAAGCGAGAAGCATGTCCAGCACCGCCGTCGCGACGTACGTTCACGCCCGCGATCCGATTTCCCAAGCAGGGGTGGTTGCCCAGCTCCGGATGCGTCCCGAAGTTCGGGTCGTCGATACGCCATCCGAGGCAACGGTCGCGGTGATGATCGCGGATTCGGTCGATGACAACACGACCCGGGACCTGCGAGCCATGCGCAAGGACGGCCGGCCACGGTTGATGCTCGTTGCGACGTCGGTCGACGATGCCGCGCTGGTCGCCGCGGCCGAAGCCGGCGTGGCGGGCCTGCTGCGCCGATGCGATGCGAGCGGAGAGACGCTGATCAAGACGATCGTGAAAGTAGCCTCCGGCGAAGGAGAGGTACCGCCCGATCTTCTCGGCCGCCTACTGGAGCAGGTCGGCCGGCTGCAGCGTCAGGTGCTCGCCCCACGTGGCCTGACCTTCAGCGGTCTGACCCCGCGGGAGACTCAGGTGCTCCGGCTCGTTGCTGACGGGTTCGATACCGGCGAGATAGCGCTGCGGATGTGCTACAGCGAGCGCACGGTGAAGAACGTGTTGCACGATCTGACGACCCGGCTCCAATTGCGTAACCGGACGCACGCCGTTGCTTATGCCGTACGCGAAGGCTTGATCTGATCGGAACTGATGTGGACCAGGACGCCGTTGGGTGAATGATTGGAGCGCGGGGGTCTTGCGGCGAACCTGGAGGTGATCACGATCGACCTGATCTGTGAGGTGTGTGGCACCTCCAATCCCCCGGGCACAGAGTTCTGCACCAATTGCAACAGCTATCTCGCGTGGGACCGCTCCGTGCTGGCCAAGCCTTCAGGGCAGCCCTCGAAGTCGACTCCGCCCGGATCCAACCAGGCGCCCCCAACTCCACAGAAGGAATGGACGGCCCAATCGACACCACCGGCAGGACCCGCGGCTGGCGGATATCCGAATGCCGCACCAGCCGATCAGGGTTACCCGAACCAGGGCTATGCCGACGCCGGCTACGGGGGCCAGGGTTACTACAACCCGGGATACGACCAGGGCGCCTACTACCAAGGCGGCGCCGGATACGCGCCCACACTGGAGCAGCCGGGTTACACCGACATGAGCTGCCCGAGCTGCGGCACGATCAATCCTGGTACTCGCCGTTTTTGCACCCACTGCGGCTATGCATTCTTTTACGGCGGGTTGGACCCGTACGCCGGCTACTACACCTCGCCTGCCAGTCAGGCGGCGCAGGATCGGGCCGCGCGCAAGGCGTACCGGCGCTCACTCCCACCGCTCTACCGGTGGCGGCGAGTGATCATCGGCGTGGTGGTGGCGGCGGTGCTCATCGCCGCTGGCGTGCTGCTCCGCAGTGATCCAGTCGGAATAGTGAAGGGCGCATGGTACGGGCTGAGGCAGGAGTACGTCTGGGTCAAGCCGGTTCAGGCCACGGTCGTACCGCCCGAGGCGACTGCACCGAAGTCCGACCCGGCCGCCTTGGCCGACGAGTCGGAAAACGAGTGGACCATGAACTGGACGCCGACTGGTGAGTCGGCCTGCGTCCCCGCACCCGGCACAGGGTTCGTCGTGCTGACCTTTGCGCCGACCCGGATTCGCCTGATTCAGATTGCACCGGGTCTGGCAGAGAGCAATCCGCAACGCAAGCTCCAACCACTGCCTCACGTAGTGGGAATCGCTTTCGACGACGGTAGATGCCATCCGGTGAACCTGACGGCCACGCCCAATCAGCAGGAATTCAAGATCGACAGCGGGAAGCCGGTTACCCGAGTGTTGATCGGCATCGGTTCGGCCTATCCCGCCGCGAACGGGCAGCCGCTGATCAGCCTCAGCGAGGTGATCTTGAAGGCCTACCCCAGCTAAGAGTCAGCGCTACGGCGGGTCGGGCTGCGCCGCGACACACGCCTCGCCGGTGGCATTGGTGATGTTCACGCACTGGTTCTCAGCGTCGATCTGTGTGTCGAACGGGCCGATGTATACCAGGAACGACTCCTCGGTCGGCGTTGCGGGCGGCGTAGTTCCGCCGAGGAGCATTCGCGGGTAGAAGCGAGTGTCGAGATACTTCGCCGGCAGTCCCATGCCGGCCAGAGCCTGCACCTTGGCTTGGGCATCCGCTTCAACGTGAGCAGATTTGGGCAGTATGGTCGCGACCGCGATCCACTTCTGCTTCATGATCGGGTCGGTATTCGGGTCACCCGGAATCACACCGCCTGAAGGTGTCGAAGGCGGGGCCGAGGAACTTGCCGGGGGTGTCGGACTTGCTGGTGGAGTAGGCGATGGTGTGGGGCTTGGCGAGGGGGAGGGTGGCGCGGTCTTGGCACAGACCTTCTCCGAGACCGGGCCAGTCAATCCGTTGGCGGTCGCGCTGAGTCGGAAGCAAACGTCCGTATTGGGAGTGAGCTTGCTCACGATGTAGGAGTTGACAGCCCCCGGCAGCTGCTCGACGGCGGTCACGCTGTCGGTCTTGGGATCGACGTGCTGCAGGTTGTACTGCTGCACTTGGTCGATCGGTGCCCAAGTGAGCGCAACGCTATCGGGTCCCGCCGTCGTCGCTGTCAGTGTCGGCTTTGGCGGTGCACCTCGCGGAGCCAGCGGCTCGTCTGCGACCGGTCCCCGCATGATCAGGTACGCGATCAGCGCGATGATCCCCGCGAGTATGAGTGCAAAAAGAGCGATGACGCCCTTGGACAAGATCGGCTTCTGATTGAAAGCGGCATCGATCACGGGCCGTGACGGATCGCCATATCCCATGCCCGCTGCCGGCGGAGGTCCGGCGGCCGCATCCACCCGTTCGCCAACTACCTGGAAGGGGAGGCGGGTAGGCGCACCCCGCAGCACCGGATGTCGGGTACGCGCCGACAGTCGCACGGTTGCCGTGCCACCAGGCGGCATGTTGACGTACTCCGGGCTGACATAGAAGCCGAGCGCCGTGTCGGGGTCGTTCGCAGCCATTCGTAGCTGGGCCGGTGCGTTGCCCCAGTTGCTGAGCTGGATCACGTGGCGACCGCGCCAGCGGCCTGAAGAGGTCACCGGAATGATCTTGGCCTGCACGCCGTAGACCTCGCCGATGTCTATGTCACCCTCGGCGACTGCGCTGGCATTCGCGTCCAGGGTTGACCGTGCGATCACGCCGAAGGGCTGCACCCCGCTGGGAACGCCGGTCCCGGTCGGCGGTGAGATGACGACGGCTGCTGTCGTTTCCTGCTGCGGGTAGACCGACACCTCCGGCGGTACAACTTCCGCCCAGGGCGCCAGCGGACCTAGCACCTGCAGCTGGTAGCCCTCGACGAGGGTGCCGGGATTCGTGACGGTGACGGTGACGCGAGCCTGACCACCGGGTTGGGCGGAGGTGCGCTCGGTGTCCAGACTGATCAGCGGGTCCGCCACATGTCGAATCCTAGGCTCACCGCACCCGCAGGAGGCGGATCTGGCGGGCTGGCTGTCAGAGTGCCATCAGAACCCACACTACGACAGGCAGCCCGCTTCGCCGACTGCACGCGCGGACAAGGTTCCTCCTGCCCGAAGGGGCAACGCGGGATGCCCCCAAGACGGTTCTGCGACTGCTGGTTCGCTGCCGGACTGGTCACCAGACTGATCGGTGTGATCCACGAGGTGGACTCTGCGCTGCGCACGCTGATCGACCGCGAGGCTGGAATTCGCGACGTCGAGGTGGTCTTCGACGCGCCGACTCGCGAGTGGGCGAGCCGCCGGACTACGCCGACCGTCGACGTCTATCTCTACGACATCCGCGAAGATTTGCGCCGGCGGGAGCGCGGCGTACTGAACGAATACAACGACGACCAGACTCGTATCGTCGGCCGGCATCTGCCGCCGCGGCATTTCAAACTGTCCTACCTGGTCACGGCATGGACCCAGCGACCTGAGGACGAACATCGGCTGCTGTCGGCGCTGCTCGGCGCGTTTCTTCGGTACGACGCGCTGCCGGCGGACATGCTCAGTGGTCCGCTGGCCGAGATTGGTCTACCTGTGCCGCTCACGGTTGGCTTGCCCCCGCCGGAGGACCGCGGATTCGCCGACGTGTGGTCCGCGTTGGGCGGGGAACTCAAGCCCTCGATTGACGTTGTAGTCACTGCCCCCATCAACACCGGCCAGCAGTTCGAGGTCGGGCCCCCGGTCACGACGCCGCCGATCTTCAACTTTGGCGGCTCCAGCGATGTGCCGGTATCCGAGCCAGTCGGCCTCACGGTCGAGGAGCCGGAACAGTCCACGGCACCAGAACCGGCCGCCAAGTCCGGACGCGGTGGCAGGCCGAAGCGAGCCGGGGCGGCCCAGGCGGCTGGAAAGTCGACACGAGCGGGTACGCCGAAGCGTGCTGCGACACCGCCGGCAGAGGTATCAGAACCATCCGAGTCACCAGAACAGACGCGATGGCCGTCACGAACCGGAGTGCCGGAGCGGGAGCCGGCTGTGGACGAGCGAGCGGGCGTACCGCCGCAGACCATTCGCGGGCCTGGTTCCGGCGGCCCAATCCGGGTCTCGATGCGGCGTCGGGTGATGATCAAGAGGACTTCGTGACCACTGGCCGCGCTGCGCGATCGGAGGGAGCTTCTGGGACTGCCAGAGACTCACTCGGCTATCTGCTGGCTCGAGCCGCCGTGGTGGAGCAACGGGTACGGGGGCTGGTGGCTGAGCGGCGCGCCGCCGACCCGGCTCCCGACGACCCTTTTCGCGGCCTGTACCTCACCGATGACGCCGTCGACGAGCTGCTCGGGTCAGCCGCCGCCGAGGGCGTCCTAATTGATCATGAGGAGCTCGCAGAGCTGAATGCTGAATCGGAGCAGGCCGAACGATCTGGAATCGACATTCGGATTCGCAGGTTGGCCCGCGAGGCCGGATTGACCTCACTGGACGTCGAATTGCTCATGATCTCCTTGCTGCCTGATCTCGACTCCCGATTCGAGCGCCTGTACGGCTACCTCAACGACGATGTCACCCGGCGGCGTGCCTCGGTCGGACTTGCCTTGCAGCTGGCCGGGGCCTCCGGTCTGAGCGCCGCGGCTCGATCGCGGCTGGAGCCGAGCCGGCCGCTGGTCAGGCAGGGTCTGGTCGTCGTCGAGGATCTGGAGCGCCCCATGCTCACTCGCGGGCTGCGGGTACCGGATCGGGTCATCGCCCATCTGCTGGGCGATGATGCTCCGGATGCCGAGCTGGCCGGACTGATCATCGACGTGTCCGGTTACCGAACCGATATCTCGACCCAGCTGGCGCAGGCTCTTGCCGCAGGCGTACGGCTGATCCACCTGAAGGAGCGCCTCATTGGCAGCGGCGCAGCCACGGCAGTGGCGGCGCTGGCCGAGTTCGGTACCGCGGCCGTCGTACTTGATCTTGGACGGCTTGCCGCCGTACACGATCCTCGAGTAGTCGCATCGCTTGCTGTTCGGGAGGCGTTGCTGGGTGGCGCCGGCCTGGTTGCCGGGCCGATCGAGCAGGTTGCGGAGTCGCACGCCGATGTCGTGCGCTGGCTCGCCGAGACGGAGATTCCCGTGCTGCTGTTCGGCTCTTCGACCTGGGATCCGCAGTGGTCGACTCGGAATCCGCTGGCCGTTGACGCGCCGGTACTCACGGTGGGGGATCGCATCGAGTTGTGGGCGCGCGAGCTGGGCGCTGCCGGCCACGACGCGGCGGCGGGGCTTAGATGCCGAAGGGCTCGCCGGCCATCTCCCGCTCGGACCAGCTCAAGTGCAGCGGGCCGTCGACGCTGCACGTACCTCGGCCCAATTGCGCGACGGCCACATCACCGCCGAGGATCTGCGACGCGGCGTACGGGCCCAGAACGCCGCCGGGCTGGAACGGCTTGCTCGCCGGATTGAGCCCGAGGTCGGTTGGGACGACCTGGTGCTCGCGCCGAACGTACGCCGCGCGCTCGTCGAGCTCGCTGCTCGTGCGCGGCATCGGGACACGGTACTTGCAGAGTGGCGGATGCGCCGAGGCGGAGGTCGTGGTCGCGGAGTCACCGCGCTTTTCGCGGCGACTCGGGCACCGGGAAGACCATGTCGGCGGAGGTGATCGCCGCGCGATCTTGGTCTGGACCTCTACACGGTGAACCTGGCGACCGTGGTCGACAAGTACATCGGCGAGACCGAGAAGAACCTCGAGCGGATCTTCGCCGAGGCCGGCGGTGTGAACGCGGTGCTGTTCTTCGACGAGGCCGATGCGATCTTCGGCAAGCGCAGTGAGGTGCAAGGACGCTCATGATCGTTACGCCAACATCGAAAGCGCATACCTGCTGCAGCGTCTCGAGACTTTCGACGGGCTCGCGGTGCTGGCAAGCAACCTGCGAGCCAACATTGACGAGGCTTTCACCCGGCGGCTGGATGCGATCATCGACTTCCCGGCGCCGACACCTGAGCTGCGCCGCGCGCTGTGGCTGCACTGCCTGGCTGCGCCGCTGCCCCTAGCCGATGATCTTGATCTGGACTTCCTGGCCGAGTCCTTCGAGATGGCCGGTGGCAACATCCGCTCGGCATCCACCACGGCGGCCTATCTGGCCGCTGGCGCTGGCAGCCCGGTGTCGATGCAGCACATCATCGCTGCCGTCGAGCAGGAATACCGCAAGCTTGGCCGGCTAGTGCTGGAACGGGAGTTCGGCCACTACTACCCACTCACCCAGTGACGTGCGAGAGTTGAAGAACGGAGCGCGCGCCGCCGTGTTGAGGAGGAGGGAGCCAACACGCCTCTCGTCGGCGAGCGACGACGAAGTAGGCGGCTTCCTGGCGCGATCCGCAGCGAGCGGGAGCGAGCAATCAAACACAGGCTCAGGAGGTCAACCATGCATCACCATCTGAACGAGGAGCGGCAGGATTCGGTCCGGCCCAAGGGATCTCGGATCGAGACTGACCGCGAGGCCCATCCTGGCCGGGCCGTGCTGCACGGACGCGGCGATGTGCTGGACGCGGACGCCATTCTGGGCCTGCAACGCACTGTGGGCAATGGTGCTGTGACCTCGTTGCTGGAGGAGGAGCGCTCACCGGTGCACGACGTGATCAAGTCGGGTGGGCGTCCGCTTGAGCCTGACGTCCGCGAGGACATGGAGGCGCGGCTCGGCCACGACTTCTCCGACGTACGCGTGCACGATGACACAGCGGCAGCAGCGTCGGCGACCGCTGTCAACGCGCATGCCTACACCGTCGGCCCCAACGTGGTCTTCCAACGCGACAAGTACGACCCGTCAACTCAGGACGGCAAGACCACGCTGGCCCACGAGCTGACCCATGTCGTCCAGCAACGAAGCGGGCCGGTAGAAGGGACATCGGCGCCGGGTGGCATCAAGATCAGCAATCCGTCCGATCGCTACGAGCGGGACGCAGCAGCGAACGCCGAACGGGTGATGTCTGCGCCCGCGGCCCCAGTGCAGACTGCAGCTGTCTCGGCTACGGGACCTTCGGTGCAACGCCATGCGGCCGAGGAGGAGCCTGGAGTGCAGGGCATGTTCGTGCAGCGGCAGGAGGAGGAAGAGGAGCAGGTCCAAGGCTTGTTCGTGCAACGCGCCGAAGGCGAGGAAGAGGAGGAGCCGGTGCAGGGCCTCTACGTCCAGCGCGCTGAGGGTGAGGAAGAGGAAGAAACTCCGGCCTGATTGGGCTGGCCTCGCCGTCAGTCCGGCGGCGGCTCGAGGGCCCAGCGCAGCGCGTGCATGGCAGAGCGGCCCAGTGGTCTGATCAGTGCGCGTTCGGTCACCGGAAGGGCCGGCAGCAACAGCTCGGTACGAGCCCATGCCGGCAGGATCGAGACGGCGTTGGCGGCGAGCAGGTGGTAGGCGACGCGCGTAAAGCCGGTGAACGGTGGGTTCACGATCAGGAGATTGCTGGCCTCGCGGGCATGACCCGACCCGCTGAGCTCGGGGCGGTAGCTCTCCATGATCGCGGTCAGTTCACTGACGCTGCTCGGTGGATCGATGACGCCCACCTGGGCAGCAACCGATCCCGTTTCGCGCAGGTATTCGTCCGCTTCCGCCGAAGTCAGCTGTTCGGCACCGAAGGTCTGGAAGGCCGTAAGAAAGCTGTCCACCTCAGCGACATGGACCCACATCAGCAGGTGCGGATCGTCGGCAGCGTACGGTCTCCCGTCCGGAGCATTGCCCCTCACTCGACGATGAATTGCGCGTACGGCCGCGATCGCACGCTCGGCATCAGGCACAGTGCCGTACGTGGTCAACGCGACGTATCTACTAGTGCGCTGGAAGCGTCCCCAGAAATCGCGGCGAAAGCCTGCATGATCAACGACCGCCTGCAGCGCCAGCGGATGAAGTGCCTGCAAGAGCAGCGCACGAATCGCACCGATGAACATCGACGCATCGGCATGGACCCGCCAAATCGCGTCCTGCTCATCGAACCAACGCTCGCCGTCTCGCCAGATTTCGGCATGTTGTGCCTCGAAGTCACCAGCAAGCCGGTCTCGTACGGCCTTCGCGATGCTGGCCTTCGGGTTGACGAGCGTTCCGATCGCCATGTGGGGAGCGTACGCGGGGCCGGAAGATTCAACCGCGACGCGCGAACACCGTCAGACGGTCGGCGGGGCCTTGCTTGCGTCAGGGACGATGATCCACATCACGATATAGATCACAATTCCGGACCCGCCGAATACGGCCAGTAGCAGGAACAGCACCCGCATCAGCGTCGCGTCGAGATTGAAGTATTCGGCCAGGCCGCCACACACGCCGGCGATCATGCGTTGAGTTTGACTGCGATACAACTTGCGCGCTTCTTCCATCTCACCCGATCTCCTCGTTATATGCCGACTCCCTATGTTCTCGATCGCTGTGATGAGTCGGCAAGGGCTGCCCCAAGGGGCACCCCGTGCTGCCCCGCGGTCTGCCTAGCCGCGGGCTGTGGTCGGCGGCTTCCTCGGAGATCCTCAGACATATGGGCGGCGTACGTCAGGCGGCCGACACTGCCAAAAACCAGGCCACTGACGCGCTGAAGAACGCCCGCGTGAAGACTCGCGCAACTCCACAGTCACCGGCCATGGGTCCGCGAGCTCTCATCGCCCTCCAACGCAGCGCAGGCAACGCTGCGATCAACGCCTTGATGGCCGGCAGGCTGAGGTTTCCAGGCAAGCAAGCCACCGCAGAGATCGACTCCGCTTTGCGGGAGATCCGTCGCGACGAGCCGGTCCTCGACACCGTCGAGAAGGGGCTCAAAGCGGCGAAGGCCGCTGGCGTACCCGTCGACCTCGAAGGAGTACGGCCGCCGGCATCGGCTCTTGCGGTGACAACGACAGGCTTCGGGCCGGGTTCGGTGCCTGCCGAAGAAGCCGGTGCCACCGCCGAAGAAGGTGCCGGCGGTCAGCCCGCTGGGCAAGGCGGCCGCGAAGAAGGCGGCCCCGGCGGTCAAACCCGATGGCGGCGCCGCGCCGGACCGGCCGGCGCTGGCGGCGGAGCCGGCTCGGCGGCCGCGCTGGCGCCCGCGCCGCTGGCGGCCGACCAGCTGCTGCAGCCGCCCGTGCCGCCGACCAGGTGCGACCCGATGACGACCCGCCTTCACCCAGGTCAAGGCAAGGTCAAGGCCGCCGCGCAAGGCCAAGCGCGCCCACCCGCCGGCCGCGTCGAAGGCGAAGGAGGTCCAGGACGCCGCGCTTGCCCCGGCCGACGACTTGGCCTCAGGCGAAGGCGGCCAAGGTCGACACGATGGACGCCCAGCGGCCGGGCACCTTCGACAAGAAGGCGTTCATCGCGGCCGTCAAGGCCGCCATCGAGGCGAAGTCGCCGAAGACCCTGAAGGAGGCCGACGACTACAAGTCCTCCGGCAAGGCCGGCGAGGTCAAGGGCGAAGTCAAGGGCCTGGTCACCGCCGGGCAAGGACGGCAGGCCAAGGACATCGAGACCGCGACCGAGGCCGCCGCCCGACCAGTCCAAGGCCGTGCCGAAGCCGGTCACGCCGATGGGCCCGGAGCAGCCGGGCCGGAGGCACCGCGTCCCGCCGACGGGTGCGGCGCCCAAGCCGGCGCCCGCCGGAGCAGCTCAACCTCGCCGCCGGCAAACACGCAGGCCAACCAGGAGATGGCGGAAGGCGAGGTCACCGAGCCGCAGCTCGCCCAGTCCAACGAGCCGCAGTTCGAGGAGGCGCTGGCGGGCAAGAAGGCAGCGGCCGCACATGCTGAACCGCCCCCGGGGAGTCCGCACAGCAGGAGGCCGAGGTCCTCCAGCAGGGCAAAGCTGACGCGACCGAGGAAACCGCCAAGGGCGTCAACGGCATGCAGAGCGCCAAGGGCGCAGCGCTGGCCAAGCTGGTTGCGGACAAGGGCAAGGCGAAGAGAAGGACGAAGCGAAGCGGGCCGAGGTCACGGCGAAGATCCAGGGCATCTTAACGCCACCGAAGCGGACGTCAAGAAGATCCTCGCGGGCATCGACCCCAAGGTCGAGAACGGAGTTCAACGCCGGGCGAGCTGCCGCGCGTGCCACCTTCGAGAGCTATGTCGCGGCCAAGATGTCGGCGTACAAGAAAGATCGTTACGGCGGCTGGCTCGGCGGTCTGCGCTGGGCGAAGGACAAGTTATTTGGGATGCCGGACAAGGTCAACGAGTTCTACGTCGCCGGCCGCGAGCTGTACCTGCAGCAGATGGACAAGGTGATCACCCGAATCGCCAACATCGTCGGCGACGACCTGACGGCGGCCAAGAAGCGGATCGCCGACGGACGGAACCAGATCGATGCGTACGTCAAGAGCCTCCCAAAGATCTGAAGAAGGTTGGGGCCGACGCATCAAAGGAGATCGGCGAGCGATTCGACCAGCTGGAGAGTGAGGTGGACTCCAAGCAGGAGTCGTTGGTCGACACGCTGGCCTCGAAGTATGTCGAGGCCCGCAAGGGTTTCGACGATCGGATCGAGGAGCTGCAGGCCGAGAACAAGGGTCTGGTCGACAAGGCCATCGGCGCCATCAAGGCCGTGATCAACACGATCCGCGAGCTCGTCGCGATGCTCAAGAACGTGCTGTCCCGGGTGGCCGGCGTCGTCGGGCGAGATCATCAAGCACCCTGTCGCGTTCCTCGGCAACCTGATCGCGGGCATCAAGGGCGGCATCCTCAAGTTCAAGGACAACTTCCTTGATCACCTTCGCAAGGGTCTGATGAGCTGGCTGTTCGGAGCGCTCGCCGAAGGCGGCATCGAGCTGCCTGACACGTTTGACCTCAAGGGCGTCATCAAGCTGCTCGCCTCGATCTTCGGTCTCACCTGGACCAACATCCGCAACCGGATCGTCAAGCAGATCGGCGAGAAGGCGATGGCGGCGATCGAGAAAGGTGTGGAGATCTTCCAGATCATCTCGACCGAGGGCGTCGGTGGTCTGTGGAAGATGCTGCTGGAGAAGCTCGGCGACCTCAAGGAGATGATCCTGGATCAGGTGAAGGACTTCGTGATCACGAAGATCATCACCGCTGGCATCACCTGGCTGATCGGTTTGCTCAACCCTGCCGCGGCGTTCATCAAGGCCTGCAAGTTGATCTACGACGTCGTGATGTTCTTCGTGAACAATGCCAGTCGGATCGCAAAGTTCGTCAACACGGTCCTTGATTCAGTCGCCGACATCGTGCGCGGCAACATCGGCAGCGTCGTGAACAAGATCGACGACGTGCTCGGCCAGATGGTGCCGATCATCATCGGATTCCTGGCCAGCCTGATCGGTCTCGGCGGCATCGGAAAGAAGATCAGAGAGATCGTCGAGAAGCTGCAGAAGCCGGTGAACAAGGCCATCGACTTCGTGATCAAGACCGGTCTCAAGATCGCCGGACCGATCATCCGTGGCATCGCCGGCATAAGCGGCAAGGTGAAGGCGAAGGTTGCCGCCGGCAAAGCCTGGGTCAAGGGCAAGATCCTCGGGGCCGGCAAGCAAGGGCGAAGGGCTAGGTGGCCGTCGGCATGAACAGGCTGGGACGGCAGTGGCCCGCGCGGCGCTGGTGCCCGTCCTGGGTACCATTCGGCCAGGTACGCACTGACATCCCTGACTCGGATGAGACGGCGGTGGTCGGCACGAAACCCAACTGGCAGAAACCGGTTGCCGCAATCTCGGGGATTTGAAAGCCAGAAGGGGTTGATCGATCCAAGGACGATCAAGCATTCGACGTAAACGTCGACAATCGCGGACGACGCAAGTGGAGACATCGCCGAATATGGGAGCAATTTCGAGCGCGGCTCGTCTGAAGCTGCACCCGATGAAGGTCGACCCTGGATCAAGAAGCGAATCGATGGCCTGCGCAGCCAGCTCCCGTACGTGGTCAGTCGGATACGCACTTACCAGAAGACCAACACGAGCGTCCTCGGTATCGAAGTGAAGACGGCGGCATTCCGTGGGCTACACAAGTCGAGGCCAAGACGCCGAAGTCGTGGGACGAGTGGTTCATCGGCGAGGGGACAACATCCGGGGCCTGCGTGAGGAGGTCAACCTGGCCATGGGCAGTACCGATGTGACCGAGGTCGCCAAGGAGGTCGCCACCAAGGCCGGGCTCAAGGGGGAGGTTGACGTTGTTGTCACGTCCGGAGGTCGGGTCTGGAAGGACTCGAAAGGTTACGCGGACGTGCTGCGCGTCGGTTCGGAACGTGACCGAGGTCGTCAACCAGGCTAAGAACAGAATGGCTATCGCGGCGGACCCGAAGTACCACATCGGCAGCCACCGATCGTCGTCTACTACTTCCCTCGAGGCATCGGCTCGCTCGCCGCGGCCAAGCTGCGCGCCGACGCCCCAGGGATCCAGATCGAGGGAAAGATCGTGGCCGAGAGTTAGGAGCTTGATGAGCGAGAGATGGCTCGGTGCGGCGTGCTACTTCCCCCTGAGCGAGACGGAGCCCAGAGCATGGCTGTCGGATGTCAGGGAGCAGCTCGGCCAACCGCCCGATTCGCTGATCGATCTCGGCCGGAGCTACTCCTCGCTACTGTTGAGGTGGGGTGGCATGGACTGCGAAGCCATCTGCGTCGACGGCAGACATCGACGCGCGCTTCTCATCCGGTTCCTTTATCGGGACTACTTCGAACTGCTGGAGTCCTCGGAGGCGACGCCCCCAGCACGCCCGTTAATCGCGGACCTGATTCGCGTGTGCGACACGTTGCGGCCCGAACTTGCCCTCATCATCACGTCGCTGCAGCCCCAACTGGAACGCTACGTTGCCGACATCGACGAACTGGTTGCCGCGCGGGAGCTCGAGCGGATCCTGTGGATCCGGCCCGGTGCGGTCTATGTGTCGAACGAGCAGGGCGCCGCCCAACTGTGGGAGTATCCATTCCCGGCGGTGGACGCGCAGGCTGGCTCCGTCGCGATCACCGGCCTGCCAACAGAGGCCTGGACCTAGGCTGTGCCCTGAAATAGGCGACAGGCTTCATCGTGACTTCAACGGCCCCGTGCACCCAGGTTGGCCGCAGCCGTCCTTCACCACGCGCAGGCATATCGATTGCCGCTCGCCGCTGCCTGTCGATTCCACCATCATCGGCCACCAACGACCACTGAATATGCGACCCAGAATCAGAGAATCGCAAGGTGCCCTCACCACCGGATGGGCGGTCACGCACCCTCAGTTCCTAAGCGGGTTAATCCAGCGGTGTTCGCCGAAACGGGCGAAATCCGAGTCGACGGACACGACAGGCACGTCGTGCTCGATGGCGAGCGCGACAAGTTGCGCGTCCGTGACGACATTGCTGCGGATATCGAGCTCGCTGATCAACCTTCCGAGGATGCGGGCAGTCCGCTCAGATGCTTCAGGTATCCAGCAGTTTGGTGCTGTCAGCCATTGTTCGACGATGGTCCAGGCGTCGTCTGAGGGGAGAGGGCGAGAGAAGACACGCGGATGCGTGGCTATTCGGAGGAAGGCGCCGATTGTCTGCCATGGCGGCGCGATGCGGCGGGGGCCGGGAAAGGCAGTGCATAGCGCGGATCGCATCATGATGCAATCGAGATGGCATCTTGATGCACAACTTTCTCAGGAGGCGGTTCTGAGGGTTCGCTCGACCATCGCCAGCGTCCGCTGCCACGCGTCAGCGGCAGTACTTGCGTCGTACGTTTGTCGATTTGTGTCGTTGAAGAAGGCATGTCCAACGCCTGGATAGACGTGCGAGGTGAAATCCACGTCAGCCTCCGACATCGCCTTCGAGACGTCCGGCAGGTTGCTGATCAAGCGGTTGTCCTGATCACCGTAGAACGCCAGCACCAGGCAGCTGATCTTGTCCACATCGGCCAGCTCCGGGGGCTCACCGTAGAATGGCATCGCGACGCGAATGCGGGAATCAGCTGCAGCCAAGGCAAAGCTGTAGCTGCCGCCGAAGCAAAAGCCGAGAACGCCGAGCCGATCTCCAACCTCGGGCCGCACGGCGAGATAGTCGACCGTCCGACGCAACGCCGAACCCGCCCATGTGGCGAATTCTGGCGAATGCATCGGCGCAAGCTTCTCGCGCATCAGCGGCTGCAACCGGGTCTGGTCCGTAGGGTCGCTGCTGGGCTCGGAGCCGGTGCAGCTCCTGTCCGATCTCGGGCGAGATCCCGATCCCAGTGAGCAGATCAGGGGCTATGGCCACGTAGCCGTTCGCGGCGAGCCGGTCGGCCACGTCTTTGATGTGGTCGACTAGTCCCCAGATCTCGTGAATGACAACCAGGCCACCCCGTACGGCGTCGGTTGGTTCCGCGACATAGGCGGAAAACTCGCCCTCGTTGAGATTGATCAGCTGGCCCATGCTGATCATGATCGCATGGCCATGCTGATGGTCCCGAGGCAGACCTGCACTGGTGACTCGCAGATCGAGATTGCCCACTCGGGCAGAACACCCTGCCCGAGGACGCGTCCGCGAGGCCGTACCACTCGCGCGCGAGCCGGAGCACGCTACTTCCAAGGCACTCAGCCATGTGCTGTGTCTTGATCACGATCACCGTCTCATCGTCAGGAGCCAGGATGCCGACCTACCAATCCCCAGGGGTCTACGTCGAGGAAGTCGCCGCGGGTGCGCGCCCAATTGAAGGTGTGGGCACCGCTGTCGCGGCATTTGTGGGTTTGGCCGAGTCCGGGCCGTTCAACCGGCCGACCCTGGTCAGCAATTGGACCCAGTTCAACAACACGTTCGGCGGCTTTGTGGCCGGAAGCTACCTGGCCCAGGCGGTCTACGGGTACTTCATGAACGGGGGTGGCAATTGCTACGTCGTCAGGATCGGCCAGGATCCCGGATCCAATACGCCGGCGCCGCGCGGGGCACGCGCCAAGGAGCTTGCGGCGGCGCCCACGGCCCAGATCGGCCGACTCAAGGTGAGCGTGATCGACCCGGCCGTGCAGCCGAACGAGGTCAGCATCCAGATCGCCGATGCGGGCGGCGACAATCCCGGTCCAGAAGCGTTCAAGCTGGTGGTCAAGCGCAATGGCCAGGTGGTCGAGGAGTACGACAACGCCCAATTGGGCAAGGGCAAACAGAGCGTGGTCACGATGGTCAACGCAGCGTCGAAGTTGATCAACCTTGAAGAGACCAGCAGCGGTGCGGTCGAGCGGCTGCCCAATAGCGAAACCGCCCTAGCCGCCCCACCCTCCGCAGCCGCGCTCCCGTCCACCCGGCTCAGCGCAGACGACTACGTCGGCGATGTTGCCGACCGTACAGGGTTCGCCGGCCTGGAGGCGGTGGAAGAGATCACCATGCTTTGTGTGCCCGACCTGATGAGCGCGTACCAGCAGGGCGCAATCGATCTTGACACGGTGCAAGCAGTGCAGACTGCGATGATCGCGCACTGCGAGCTGATGGGCGATCGTGTCGCCATCCTGGATCCGCCACCGGGGTTCAATGCCCAACAGATCAAGGAGTGGCGAGTCGACAAGGCGCGTTACGACTCGATGTACGCGACCCTGTACTGGCCGTGGATCCAGACGATGAATCCCGCAACCGGCCTGCTGGCGTTCATGCCGCCGTCGGGTCATATGGCTGGTATCTGGGGCCGCAACGACGACACTCGCGGCGTACACAAGGCGCCCGCCAACGAGGTCGTACGCGGTGCGGTTGATCTTGAGATCAACATCACGCGCAACGAGCAGGATCTGCTGAACCCTGAGGGCATCAACTGCATCCGTGCCTTCCCGGGCCGCGGCATCCGCGTCTGGGGTGCCCGCACTCTGTCCTCGGATCCGGCCTGGCGCTACCTGAACGTCCGGAGGTTGTTCAACTTCCTCGAGGAGTCGATCCTCAACGGCACCAGCTGGGTGGTTTTCGAGCCCAACGACGAGGCGCTGTGGGCGAAGATCCGGCGTACGATCGCGGCCTTCCTGGTCATGCAATGGCGGGCCGGCGCGCTGTTCGGGAGCACCCCGGACGAGTCGTTCTATGTCAAGTGCGATGCCGAAACCAATCCGGCCGAGGGCATCGACGCCGGCCAAGTGGTGTGCGAGATCGGCGTCGCGCCGGTCAAGCCGGCAGAGTTCGTGATCTTCCGGCTGGCCCAGTTCTCCGGCGGCACCTCACTGGTCAGCGAGTAACAACCACCCCCAAATTCACCGAGTTGTCAGCGTCCGATGGGCGATAGCCCTCTGAGACGCTGACAAGTCGGAGCTAAGAGAAAGGCGCACAACACATGGCACTACCAGAAGGCGACAGCGGTGTCGGCCATTCATTTGGACTGGAGTTCGACGGCATCACGATCAAGGCGATCACCGAGGTCAGCGGGCTCAAGATGGAGCAGGACGTTGTCGAGTACAAGGAGAACGGTCCCGACGGCAAGTACCAGATTCGCCGGCTGCCGGGCCGCCCCAAGGCTCCGGACATCACGTTGACTCGCGGCCTTACAGCGGATCAAAGCTTTGAGAAGTGGATCAAGGACAGCCGCTTCGGCAAGATGAGCGACGTCCGCAAGGGTGGCGCGATCATCGTCTTCGACTTCGAGGGCACCGCGGTCAAGCGCTACAAGCTGACCAACGCTTGGCCGAAGAGCCTGGAGATCGGCAGTCTCAAGGCTGGCGACACGTCCTACCTGTCGGAGAAGCTCGTTCTCACCTGCGAGAGCATCGAGGTCGAGTAATCATGCGCCGCGGTTCGCTGGCGGAGACGATTCCCGCATCTGTCGAAGGGGCCGCGGCCGCTCACAGAGACAGCGGCCAAGACCGAGAAGTTGATCACGGAGTTCTCCTTCGTGCTGCCGCGGGGCTACGTCGACGGTTCGGGGATGGTGCATCGTGAAGGGACGATGCGGCTCGCCACGGCTCGCGACGAGCTGATCCCGCTGCGCGATGATCGAGTACGCGAGAACTCGGCCTACCTCACGGTTGTGCTGCTGGCCCGGGTGATCACTCGGATCGGCACGATCACCGATATCCACACAGGCATCGTAGAGAACCTGTTCGCTGCCGACTTGGCGTTTCTGCAGGACCTGTACCGCCGGGTGAATGCCGAGGGACACACGCGGGCCGCGGTGACCTGCCCATCGTGTTCACACCGGTTTGCCGTCGACGTATCGGGTGGGCGCCTGGGGGAATAGAGACGTACGCGACCGATCGGCTCTATGAGGAGGTCGCGTACGTCGCCTACTACCTGCACTGGTCGCGCGAGGAGATTCTCGATCTTGATCATCTCGAGCGACAGCGGTTTGTATCACAGATCGGTGCGCTGAACACCAGGATCCAACAGGCTTGATCAACTCAACGACTCCTACCAGGAAGATGAGGAGAAGATGACGTGGTGGCCGCTCGGCAGGAACCGGCGGGAGCCGGCTGCCGGTGCCGCCCCTGCCGCGCCCGCCGTGCCGCCCATGATCGACTCGGCGGAGTCCGATGGTGCGTGGCGGGATCTCCCTGCCGTACAGCGGACCCTGGCTGATCCCCTTCACCCGGTCGCCATCAACCACGACTTCCGCGACTCGCTGGCCTCGTACGCGAATCCGAGCTTTGCCGCTCCGTTGACTCATCAGGTTGATCCCCAGGCCGGCGGCCTGGTCGAGGGGCTGGTCTCACCGGGTGTCCCGTACCCGCATTCGAGCGGTCCAGAGCTGATAGTGACGTCACAACCTCAGCAACCTCTACGTCCGGAGAGGCCCTTCGACAGGCCCGGGGCTTGTTGACGCGGCCCCGGTCCAGCGGAGTGTTATCTCCAGCGGCACTGCCGACGTGCCCACCGTACGGCTGGAGCTTCCGGAAACTGGCTACTCGGCGCCGGATTTCCAGTTGCCAGCTGCTTCTGAGGACTCCGCCCCCGTTGCCGGGGCTGGGCTGCCATCAGAGCCTTCGCCGCCGGCCGACATTCCTACCTCACGCCCCACCTTCACTACTGACGCCCCACCTATTGAGGGAGCGTCACCGAGTAAGTGGAGCGTGAAGGATGCACCAATGGGTGAGCCCGCAGCGACGCCGATGCCCTCGGTGCGGGAGCTTCCGGTGGTGGCCCGATCAGTTGGTCCGTCCCTGGGTGCAGAAGCATCGCGCCCGCCCCGGAGCACTGAATCGGTTGTTCAGCCGGTGGGGGAGTCTGAGCCCGCAACGGCAAGCCCCGAGTTGCCGGTGGTCAGCCGATCCGCCGAGCCTGCGGAGGAGTCGGCTCCGCTGAGTGGGTTCGCCGAGGCGATCACCAAGCTGACGGCGGCGGAGGAGGTGCCGAGGGAGCCAGCTGGGGCGGCGATCCATGATCATCAGGCCGCGACCCATGATCATCATGCGAAGAGAGATGATGATCATTCTCCGCATGCTGCGCAGCCCGCACGCGTCGTACCGGTCCAACGGCATGCAACGGAGGATCGGACTCCGTCCACGGAGCCCGATCTGCCGGTCGTGGCGCCAGCTGCATCCCCGCCGGCCCCGAGCGGTTCGCTGCCCGTGGTCTTACGCATCGCCGATGCTGGCAATACGGCCACGGAAGAGATCAAGCACCCCGAAATCGAGACCCAGACCGAGACGCCGACACTCGGCGTACGGCTCACGCAGGCTCCACTGATACTGCAGCGGACACCCGTGACCGAACGCGTCTCGGCCCCCCTCGAGCCGGTAGTGCAGCGGGTGGAATTCCTACCCCCGGCGCTGGCTCAGAATCTTCGGCGCGAACACAGGGTCCGCCGCTTCGCACTCCCTTCCAGCTTCCACGCCGACGCCCGCACCGGAGCCTCCCGCACCGACCCAGGCCGTGCCGACGACCTCGGCCGCATCGACTGACAGTGCAACGTTTGCCGTCTCAGGATGCCAAACAGGGGTCGAACGCCCCGGTTACACACCCGTTAGCCGTCTCGAGACGCGAAACGCAGGTCTCGCAGGCGACCAGCCGACGCCCCGCTGCAGCGGCTGGAGTCACTCGACTCTGCTACCGCCGCACCGGCGGCCGTTTCTGAGCACATGTCGGCCTCCGCGATGCAGTCGGAATTCCCAGAGTCGGAAGCGCCGCCGGTCGCTGACCACTTGCCAACACAACATGCGGTCCCTGCGGCGCCTGTGGAGCCGACAACTACTCACATGCCAGTGCCGCACGACGTCCGCGAAATACCCCTCGGCCCGGCTGTGGTGCCAGAACCGTGGACGCCCGCTCCGCGAATCCCGGACGCACAGGCCCCCGTCTCGCCCACTTCCGCCCTGCAGCCCCCACCCTCCGTGCCAGTTGCACCTAGACCATCCGCACCAGCCGCTCCCAGCCCGCTTCCGACGGTGTCGAGACTCGCTGAGGCATCGACGTACCCGACAACCCGTTCCGCTACCTCAAGCCGGACCGTCACGGTCGGCCCCGCGATTCCTCGCTCGAGGGCCACGGCAACCTTCCCCGAGTCACCACCGGCCGTCGCTACGTCCTTCAGCTCGATGTTCGGCTCCGCACGGAGCAGTGAAACCGGATCGCCGGCCGAGGACGGGTTCACCAGCGTCCAACTGCAGCCGGCCGGTGAATCAGGTCCACCACCAGCAGAACCCGCCGCCGACACAGCTGCCTCGGCCGCGCCGGCAACCCCGTCATCGGGGGCCCCGCCACCAGCCGCGGGGACCAAGCCCACTGAGCTCGATGAGTTGGCCCGCCGACTCTATGAGCCTCTCACCGCGCGGCTCCGGGCGGAGCTGTGGCTGGACCGTGAACGAGCAGGAGTGATGACTGATGGCTGATGCGAACAAGCCACCCCCAAGCGACGACCCAGCGGTCAGCGTCTGCTTTACCGTCAGCATCGACGGCGACGACCTGGGGTTGTTCAACACCTGTGAAGGACTCGGCCTCGAGGTGGTGATCGAGCAACGCGAGGAGGGTGGGAACAACGGGTTCGTCTGGCAGCTGCCGACTCGAATCAAGTACAGCAACGTCAAGCTCAGCCGCCCGGTCTGCAAGGACAGCGCCAAACTGACCGCCTGGATCTCAAGCTTTGCGAACGGCGTCAAGCGGCAGACGGCGACCATCATCGCCATGACGGGCGACCGCGAGAAGGTCGTCACCTGGAACCTGGACGGCGTTATCCCAGTGCGCTGGTCGGGTCCGAGTCTCAATCCGGACAGCCCGAAGGTGGCCATGGAGACCGTCGAGCTTGCCCATCATGGCTTCCTGCCAAAGACGGGCTGACGCCGACATGCACCCGAGGAAGTTGCCATGACCGAGACCATTGCACTGCTGGCCTCGGCCAAGAAAGCGGCAGGCGGTGCTGCGAGCAATGGGGCGGCCAAGTCGTCCGGGCAGATGGAGAAGGCCCAGCTGACGCTGTACGACCCATCGCCCGCGCCCACCGGCGGCGGCGCGCCGGGGGCAAAGCGCGGCGCGGTGCCTTTCCAGTTCAACCCCAAAGAAGTCACCATCAGCAAGTCGGTCAAGTGGGAACGCAAGACAACCAAGGGCTCGAAGAAGGCGGGGCCGCCTGAGTTCATCGGGCCAGAGCCTTCGAAGATGACGCTAGAGATGTTCTTCGACGCCACCGACAAGCGGGACGATTCGGTGGTCAAGGCAGTCGAGGCATTGCTGTCCTGTTGTGTGGCAACACAGAAGAGCGCCGGCCAGAAGAAGGCAACGCCACCACTCGTCGTGCTGCACTGGGGCACCATCTCCAGCTTCCCGGCGTTCGTCACCTCGGTGAGCGCGAAGTTCACCTTGTTCAACTCAGACGGCACCCCGATCCGCGCCGCCTGCAGCGTAAGCCTGGAGGAAATGCCAGGCGAGAAATTCCGGCAGAATCCGACGTCCGGAAGCCATGAGGTCCGGCGGGTCCATCGCACGATCGCGGGCGACACCTTGGCCTCAGTCGCGTACGCCGAATACGGCGACCCGAATGCCTGGCGGCCGCTCGCCGCCTTCAACGAGATCGATGATCCGCTTCGGGTGCCTACCGGCACGATGCTGCTGCTGCCCTCCCCCGAAGAGCTGGCGGTCGCGCCATGAGCATCACCAGCACGTGCCTGGTCGAGATCGACGGCAACCCCCTCGCCGACGACATCGCATCGCTCCTGGTATCGGCGTACGTCGACGACAGCCAGCAGTTGCCGGACACGTTCGTGCTGCGGTTCCGCGATCAGAATCGGATCGTGCTGTCCAAGACGGCTGCCAAGATCGGCTCGTTGATCAAGATCAGCGTCCAGGTCGCCGCTGCGCCGCAACCTGAACCGCTGATCTCCGGCGAGATCACCGCGCTGGAGGCCGAGTACGACACCGGCGGCACGTTCACAGTGATCAGGGGATATGACCAGACGCACCGGTTCTTCCGGGGTCGGCGGACGGCGAGCTATCAGCAGATGACCGCCTCTGACATTGCGACCAAGATCGCGCAGCGGGCTGGCCTGCAGATCGGTGAGGTGGCTGCTACCAAGACGGTTTTCGACCACTACAGCCAAGCGGGACAGACCGACTGGGAGGTCCTCTCGGCACTCGCCCGGACGAACAATCTCGAGATTGCCGTACGCGAGGGCAAGTTTTCCTTTACATCGCCGGCCGTTGCGAGTGCAGCTCCGGCGGCGACCGGCACCGTCGACACCAACCCGCTGGTGCTGCAGCTGGGCCAAGATCTCCTGCGATTCCGCTCGATCCTGACTTCGGCAGGGCAGGTCGGCAAGGTGGAGGTACGCGGTTGGGATGTGGCGACCAAGAACGCGCTGACTACGACCGAGCCCGCAGCGACCACCCGGATCGAGCTGCCGACCGTAACGCCGGAGGCGCTCGCCAAGACCTTCGGCAACCCGACCTACGTGGCAACCGACGTGCCCTATCGCACGCAGGCCGAGGTCGACGAAGCGGCGAAGGCCCTGGCCGACGAGATGGCCAGCGCTTTCGCCGAGTTCGAGGGCACCGCGCGCGGAAATCCCAAGCTGCGGGCGGGAGCCTCGGTGACCATCGACGCGCTCGGCGAGCCGTTCGACGGAAAGTACACGATCACCACATCGCGGCATCGCTTTGATCCACTGACCGGCTACACAACGGCATTCTCGGTGACCGGGCGACGGGACCGAACCCTCCTTGGCCTGGCGTCCAGCGGGCGCAGCAAGGCGCCGCCGGGCATCGTGATCGGGCAGGTGAGCGACGCTGCCGATCCGGAGAAGGCGGGGCGGGTGAAGCTGACGTTCCCGTGGCTCTCGGCGGACTACGTCAGCGACTGGGCTCGCTCGGTACAGGCTGGAGCCGGCAAGGACCGCGGCTGGCAGGTCGTACCGGAGGTCGGCGACGAGGTATTGGTCGCGTTCGAACAGGGGGATTACCGCCAGCCGATGGTGATCGGCGGGCTGTTCAACGGCGTGGACACCATGCCGCAGGGCCCAGTTGATCTTGTCGATGGCGGGACCGGACGGATCAATCGGCGCTCGATGGTGTCTCGGCTGGGTCATCGAGTTGATCTTGTGGACGCATCCGGCAAGGAAGGCGTACGCGTCAGCACCACGGACGAGAAGCTCAAGTTGATCATGGATCACAGCGGAACCACGATCACGCTGCACGCCGATGGCAAGGTGGTAATCGAAGGAACGCAAGGTGTCACGATCGATTCGGCCAGCGCAAACATGGAGCTCAAGGGCAATCAGATCAAGATCAAGGCCCAGGCTGGGGTCACCGTCGAAGGTGGAAGTTCCGTGGACGTGAAAGCGGGCAGCCAGCTCAACCTGACTGGTGCCACCACGAAGCTCGAAGGCAGTGGCAGCACCGACGTGAAGGGGGGTGCGTCGTGCTCCATCCAAGCAGCAATGGTCAGGATCAACTGAGACCCTGGGTTGCAGAGCCGTCGCAAGCGGGCGAGCGTCGGGTAGGGAGGGCGACGGGTCCTGTCTGGACGACGAAGCGAGCACGACCGGCCCGATAGCGAGCCTGCGTATCGAATCGTCGTGCGAGCGCGGGAGGAAGACAGGATCTGTGGAGCCCGACCGGGCGCGAGCCCGCAAGACAGGAGAAATGATGCCTCCAGCAGCGCGAGTCGGTGACCCGACGGGCCATCCCGGCGTAATCGGACCACCCGGAGTGCCGAACGTCCTCATTGGCGGGATGCCGGCAGCTACTGTCGGTACGCCGCACATCTGCTCGTTTCCGCCGCCAGCAGTGCATCCGCCGACCACGATTATTCCGCCCGGCTGCCCGACCGTGCTGATCGGCGGCAGACCTGCAGCACGCATGGGCGACATGTCCGGCTGCGGTGCCCCGATCGTGATGGGTGCCCCGACCGTTCTGATTGGCGGCTGATCATGTCTCCCGCGCCGACAACCGCAGCTGCCAACATCGACTTCATCGGCGCCGGCTGGTCTTACCCCCTCGGTACCGATGCCACCGGCGGAGTCGCCCTCGTCAACTCCGACCGGGAGCTCGAGCAGGCCATCCGGCTGATCTTGGGAACGGCCTGCGGCGAGCGACCGATGCGCCCCGAGTTCGGCTGCCGCATCCATGATCACGTGTTCAACACCGCGACCTCGGCGACGGCCGGCCAGATCGCATACGACGTCCGCGAGGCCCTGGAGCGTTGGGAACCCCGCATCGACGTACTCGACGTGGGCGTGAGCTTCGAGGCTGCGGAATCTGGCGTGCTATACGTCGACGTCAGCTATCGGGTACGCGGGCTCAACGATCCGCGCAACCTGGTCTTTCCCTTTTACGTCATCCCGAGTCACGAGGAGCCGCTCCCGGCGGCTGCGACTGCAGCGCTCCCCGAAGCCACTCGGCCGATTCTGCTTGGCGGAGGTATCTAGGACATGCTGCCTGCACCCAACCTCGACGACCGGCACCTTTCAAGATCTTGTCGATGACGCCAAGCGCCTGGTCCAACAGCGCTGCCCCACGTGGACCGATCACAACGTCTCCGACCCCGGCGTCACCCTCATCGAGGCCGTCGCGCAGATGATTGATCAGCTGATCTACCGCCTCAACCGAGTGCCGGACCTCAACTACATCAAGTTCCTGGAGCTGATCGGAGTCGAGCTTCGGCCCCCTGCTGCGGCTCGCGGCCAGACGACGTTCTGGCTGTCAGCCCCGCAGCCGCAGACCGTACGAGTCCGGGCCGAGAGCCAGGTCGCGACCCCGCGCACTGACATCTCTGAGCCGGTTGTTTTCAGCACGACTCGCGAGCTCGCGATCATCCCGTGCGAGTTCGCACATGCGGCGACCCAGTCCAATCAATCGCCGCCGGCCGATACCACGATGGCCCTCGGCCGTGGCGGATTCCGGGCCTTCAGCGCCAGCCCGATGATCGGTGACGCGCTGCTGATCGGGCTGTCCGAGGCTGTGCCATCCTGCGCGGTGCTGCTCCGGCTGGATTGCAAGGTGTCGGGCCGGGGCGTCGATCCGCGTCGCCCGCCGATCATCTGGGAGGCCTGGACCGACAGTGGCTGGGCGGCCTGCGACCTTGACTCCGACGAGACCGGCGGCCTCAACAAGCCTGGCGACGTGATCTTGCACGTACCCGACAACCACCAGACGTCAGTGATCGCCAAAGAGCGGGCCGGATGGCTACGCTGCCGGTTGATCGAGGCGCCGCCGGATGTGCCGACGTACGTCGAGTCGCCAACCGTCATCAACGTCGAGGCCCACACGATCGGCGGAACTGCGCCAACGGTCAATGCTGAGGTTGTGCACGGCGAGATCCTGGGCCGTTCGGACGGTACGCCGGCTCAGCGATTCGCCTTGCAGCGTCGCCCTGTCGTCGCCTCCGACGAGCCGCTGACACTGATTGTCCTGGTTGGCGAGGAGGAGCAGATCTGGAACGAGGTGCCGCATTTTGCGCTCTCCGGTCCAGACGATCGGCACTTCCGCATCGACGCGTACGCCGGCGAGCTCTATTTCGGGCCGGCGCTGCGGTTGGTCGGCGGAGGTTTGCAACGCCACGGCGCGATCCCGCCGGCGGGCGCGGTGCTGCGCCTCGATTCGTACCGCACCGGCGGTGGCCAACTCGGCAACGTCGCCCGCGGCCAGGTGCGGGTGTTGAAGACGAGCATCCCGTACGTGTCCCGGGTCGAAAACCGAGCGCCCGCCATCGGCGGCGCCGAGGCCGAGACACTCGATGATGCCAAGGTGCGGGGTCCGCTGCTGCTGCGCTCGCGCGGTCGCGCGGTGACCGCCGCAGACTTCGAAGAGCTGGCTCGCGACATCGCTCCTGACGCCGCACGGGTGCATTGCGTTGCGGAGGAGGGGACGACCTCGGGCGTGCGGGTGCTCGTGGTGCCCCATGTGGCAAGCGATGACATCGGAAGGATCGAGCGAGCTGATCTTGATCCGCCGTGGCAGATCCTGGAACGAATCAGCAACAGCCTTGATGAGCGTCGGCTGGTCGGCACGAGGTTGCTGGTACAGCCGCCCGACTACCTGTGGATGACCGCGGTGGTCAGCGTGAGCTCACGGCCGCGGTTCGATCCTGCGGAGGTGCGTACGGACGTGCTGCGGGCCCTCTACCGGCTCTACCATCCACTGATCGGCGGGCCGGACGGGACCGGCTGGCCGTTTGGCCGCTCGGTGCAATCCCACGAGGTGCACGCGGCGCTGGCCCGGATTCCTGGTGTGGACATGTCCCGTGAGGTACGCGTCGCACTCTTCCCAGCCGAGGCCGACACCGGTCGCCGCTCGGCAGCGGTGGAACGGATGGATCTGCCGGAGACCGGGCTGGTCTACTCCTTCGACCATCAGGTCCGGGTAACCCGATGAGAGGGATGGTTGAGGAGCTCGCCAGCCCGCATCCCTTGACCGACACGCTGCCGTCGATGCTTCAAGAGGATCCGTTTGCGGGCAGCCTGTGCGGGAGCTTCGACGAGTTGTTGGCACCGGTGCTGCTGACCTTGGACACATTTGCGAACTACCTGGATCCGGCAACAACGCCGGAGGACATGATTCCCTGGCTGGCGCAGTGGCTGGGACTCGGTGTTGATCTCAACGTCGAGCAAGCTCGGCAGCGGCACGAGCTGCAGATCGCCGGCGTGCTGAATGCCACCCGAGGCACGCGGGCCAGCATTGCGACCGAACTCGAGAGCGCACTTGGCATCTCGGTCGACGTCAGCGAATCCGGGGGTGCGCGCTGGTCGCCGAGCCCGGGCGGTCCGCTGCCTGGAGAGCCGCAGGAGATGCTGAGCATCATCGTCCATCCGGCCGCAGGGCAGGAGGTTGACATGGACCGCCTTGACGCCCTGATCCGCTCGGTCAAGCCCGCCCATGTACGCCATCGGGTGGCGGTGCAGCCCGCTTGAGCGTGCGCGAGTGAGCGCGTGAAGTACGACGACACCACCTTGTATCCGTCTGGTCACGAAACCGCTCCTCCCGGCATAGGCGCTCTACGATGAGCCGACCGGGTGCTGACCAGGAGAATCAGACATGGCCTATCGGCTAGGCATCGACCTCGGCACGACGAACACCGTCGCGTCGGTGGCCGCAGATGGCGCACCGGTGCAGCTGGTCGGCCTGGGTGCCCGGTCGCAGCAGATGCGGTCGCTGCTTCTCGTTGCCGAAGATGATCAGTTCGTGGTTGGCGATGAGGCTGCCGATCGGGCGGCCGGCGATCTCTCGCGATTGATCATCGATCCGCGGAAGCAGCTCGGAACTGATGTAGCGATGGTCGTCGGCGGGCAGGAGATAACGGCCGAACAGGCGACAGCAGCGATGATCAGCTTCGCGGTCGCCCGAGCAACCGCACAGCAGCACCAGCCGCCGAGCGAGACCATCCTCAGCCATCCTGCCCATTGGGACGAGTACAAGGTCGAATGTTTTGATCGCGCAATTGCCGCCGCCAACGTTGGAACCGTACGACGTTGCACCGACGCGGAGGCGGCCCTCGCCATGTACGCCGCCCGCGAGTCACTTGGCAATGGTCAGCGAGTCGTGGTTTACGACTTGGGCGGCGGAGCCTGCGAGGTCACGGTACTCGAGAAGACGTCGTCCGGAGCACGGGTTCTGGGTGCCAGCGAAGGTGCCGATCATCCGTGCGGTGCCGATTTCGACGAAGCGATCTTTCGGCTGGTGCTCAGCAACCTCGGCGGCCGCGGTCGCCAGCTGGAGGCAGACGACCCCGATTCCCGGCGTCGACTAGCCGAAGTCAAGCGCGCGTGTACCCACGCCAAGGAGGCACTGTCGACAGCTGCGGAGGCAGAGGTCCCGATAGCGCTGCCAGGCAACCGCACGACGGTACGGTTGGGCCGGCAGGAGTTCGTGTCGCTGGTCAGGCCGGGGCTGCGGGAGAGCGTCGCGATGACGGCTCGGGTGATCCATGGCGCTGGGGTGCAGGCGAGCGACCTGGCCGCAATCATCCTCGTCGGGGGGTGCTGCCGGATGCCGGTTGTCGCCGAACTCTTGCAGCGGGAGTTCGAAGCGCCGATTGGGCTAGGGACGCATCCTGAGTACGACGTGGCTATCGGCGCGCTGCTGATGTCCCAACCCGGACGGCCTCTCGCGGCACCTGTAGCGGTAGCTGCCTTCGGTGAGCCGATCGTTGGCGAGACTGCTCAGGCGATTCCTGAATCGGCCCCAGATGCACCAGCGACGTCGCCCGGATCGATGTCACCGGCTGCCGCGGCACCACCAGCCGCGAAGACGCCAGCGGTCGAGATCCAGCCGGAGACGACTCCAACTGAGGAGACGACTCCAACTGAGGAGACGACTGCAGCCGAGGCGACGGTCTCACCCAAACGAGCTCCCACCTCTGAGGAGGAGTCGCTCCGTGCTGAGCAGCTACCGGGCGGGCAACCACAGGTCGACCAAGCCGCGGAGGCGACGGGCGGCGCGACGGTGATCTCGGCAGCGACCTTGATCCGACCGCCGGTAGCCACGAGCGGGGATGACCTACCGACGAACCAGCTCCCACAGCCCATGGCGACCACCGCAGCCAGCGCTGCGGACCACGCGCCCGTGCCGAGCCCTCAGGCACCGGGCCCCATCCCGGAAGAGACGATGCCCGACCACCTCATCTTCGACTACTTCACGTCAGCCGAGTCCGAAGCGGCCGAGACAACTCGGGGGCAGGCTGCGTACGCTGCCGCGCCTTCGCCACCGCTGCCACCGTGGGCTCAGGCGTCGGCTCCCCTTTCCGCACCCGGCTCGGGTGCAGCGGGATCGAGCCCGACACCGCCCGCGTACGGCGCTCAGATGGCATCGGGCTCATATCCCCAAGGGCCGCGGCCGCCGGGAAGCCCACCGCCGCGCCCGGGATCCGCCCCGTCACCGGGGCAATACCCACCGGGGCAATACCCACCGGGGCCGTACCCACCCGGGCAATACCCGCCCGGGCCGGGTGGACCCGGCAGCCCGGGTTTCCCGCCAGGACCGCCGACCCAGCAGCAGTACGGGGCGGGAGGCCCGGGCGGACCAGGCGGCTACCCGCCGGGGCCCGGCGGAGAAGGGTCCGGACCCTTCGGATCACGAGGCAAGTTGATCTTGATCATCGCTGGAGCCGTCGTGCTGGTGGGCGCGGCTGTCGTTGCCGGCGTGCTGATCTCCCGTTCCGGTCAGCCCAGCAGCACGGCCTCGCCGAGCGTCTTCTTCCCAACACCGTCCAGCCAGCCTGCATCGGTGACGCCCAGTGCCAGTCCGTCTGTGACTCCGAGCGGAAGCGCGAGCGCAAGTGCCGGCGCTTCCGCGAGCAGTGCGCTACCTCGAGCCCGGCGCAGAAGCTGCCATCGGCGGCGGCGATTCCGCAGAGTGAAGTCATCGTCCCGATGCGGTTCGACAGCGGGCCAGACCGCCCCCTGTACCTGGTCGACACCGAGGGCAAGATCAAGCAGGTCGAACTGCCAACGCCCCGAGGCGGCAACTCGAATCCGATCATGCAGGCAAGCCGTAACACGATCATCTATCTGAACGCTGGCGTCCTTCGGGTGATGGCCGCAGACGGCTCGGGTGATCGCAAGCTGTTCAATCGCGATCCCGCCGGCTGCGCCAGGTGGAGCATGCGTCATGGAGCCTGACCGACCCGAACGCAGTATTGATCAGCTGCCGGGTCAGCAAGAACAAGGTCAGCTTGCTCGTCGTCGGGATGGACGGGAGCTGATCCGCCGACTGGATGCCGGGCAACGGCAATGATCGGCGATGCGACTCTATCGCCGGACGGTCAAACCGTGCTCTACTGGGCAAGCAACAGCCCGAACGTTGACGGTGGCGCGCTGTACACGCTGCCGATCATCGGGACCGGGGCGCCGAAACAGCTGACCAAGTCCGCGGACGGCGTGGATGCCGACCCGGCCTGGTCTCCGGATGGAACCCAGATTGCTTTCCGACGGACGGTGCCGAATGGCACGTCGGACGGCAACGAGGATGTTTTCGTGATGAACGCTGACGGATCCGGCGCGCGCGCGATATCGCCACCACCCCGGCGGCGGACTTCAAGCCGATCTGGTCACCCGACAACAAGAACCTGTTGATCATCTCGAATCGGAAGTCGGTCGCCGGTGGACCGGGCGGAGACATTCGACCTGTGGTTGACCCGGGTGAGGGACGGAGAAGTGCTGGACAACCTCGGTCTCAAGGCGAGGCAGATCACTCGACCGTTCTGGACCCTGCGCTAACGTGCTCTGAGGCTGACGTCGGTGCCCTGAGTCAGGTCGCAGCTGTCGCGCCGAGCTCAGTCCGATCAAGGCGACGTCGGCGCACGCCGGGCAGCCGGAGCGGGAATGACCAGTCCAAGATCAACCCAGACCCGCGCCTGCTCCCGCCGCGCGACTGCGGCCGCGCTGTGATCACCGAGCCGCTCGCAGATCTCGACGATCAGTTCCCAGGAGGAGTCGTGGTACGGGTCCAGGGCCACCGAGCGCCGCGCTGCATCAAGCGCGGTACGAAGATCATCTGCCGCGAGCGCATCCCGGGCCGCCTCCGAACCGACCTCGGCAGCCAGCAGCCGCAGCCGGGCGCGCTCCTCGACGACCCATTCGGCCGGGCCGACCTCAGGCAGTAGGTCACCGGCATACCGATCAAGAGCCGCCAGCCTGACCGTAGGCCTCCGGCCGCGGTGCCCGCGCGGCGGCGTGAGCCAGCCGTTCGAAAGTCGGCCAGCTGATCAGACGCCGCCGGCAGCTCGCAGCGCGTACGCGTCCCCGTGCCGGCGGAGCGCATCCTCGGTGATGCCGCCGGCGCTCAGGCACTGCCGAATGCTGGACACCGCCACCTGCAGGCTGCGGATGCCGGACGCGAGAGTCGCATCCGGCCACAATGCGTCGATGATCTGCTCGCGATGCAGCTGACGGCCGTGGTTCATGGCGAGCAACATCAACAGCGCCCGGACCCGCGGCCGGAGGTCTCGCCACGGCAGATCGACTCCGCCGCGGCCAGTGAGAATCCGCCCAGACAGCGCAGTGTGATCACGGATCCGCCTGGCCGAGCCCCATCGGCTGAGGCGGACCTCGGCTCGAGGATGTGACCGTGCCGGTTGCGTCTGCCGGTCGCGGCATGGCCGGTCGCGCATCGTGACTCGCCTGCACCACTCAGCCATTTGTCAGCAGCCCCAACCCAGTCGCGGCACGTACCGCGTTGCCGCCTGCCGCTCGCCTCGGGTTCGCCCTGGCGTACCGCCACGCGGCTGCGCAACAACTCCTGCCCACGCCTGCAGCACCGGCGCGCCGAGCTCGGCGGCGACCTCCTCGGCCCGCCGCAGCGTCCGCGTGGCGAGAGCGGGCTGGTCGATCCAGCGCGTACACCGCGCCGATGGCGAGGGACGTCACACAGACCGTCCAGCGATCATCGCGCCGTTCAAGATCATCCAACAGCTCGGCGGCGGCCGAGATCCGCCACGGCGCGGGAGCCGCGGCAAGCAGCATCGCCGTCTGCAGGCTGCGGGCGAGCCGGGAGAGCAACGGCCAGCCGTCCACCTCGGCGCTGAGCATGATCTCCTCGAACTGGCCGGCAACGGCCTCCGTCCGGCTCGATGATCAGGTCCATGAGTCGGGCGGCGAGGCGTTCGGCGAGGGCTTCCCACGCGCGGGCCGGCGTCGAGCCGGACGGGACTCGGCACCGCAGCTCACGCGCGGCAGCAGCGAGATCGCCGGTCAGCAGCAGTGCCAGGCCTCGGACCAGCGGCCGGTCGAGACGCCTCGGGGTCGCGTACCTGACGCGTGAGCTGCCGGAGTTCCAGCGACAGCCGAAGCAGGGTCGAGTCGGCGTCGGTCTCAGTGGAAGCGGGCATCGGAGGAAGCGCGGCGTGCGGCAGCCAGACGGCCGCCGCGCTGCGTTCGACCGTGCAGCGCCGGCGGAACTCCGGATCGTCCAGCAAGGCCTCCGCCTGCCGGAAGGCGACGACCGCTTCGGCGATCTGGCCGTGCCGGGCCAGCCGGCGGGCGCCGGCGAGCACCAGACCGGGATCGTCGGTCGGGGCGCCCGGAAGCGAGAGCATGCCCCACAGGGCCTCGTCCCCGGTGACCGGTACCGAGTCGGGTTTGAGCAGCCGGGCGACCGATCCCCAGTCCTCGGCCCGGGCGTGGGCCCGGATCGCGGCGGCGGGCCGTCCGGCCTGCTCCAGCAGTTCGGCGCTGCGGGAATAGAGCTCCCGGGCCGCCCGCCCGCCGAGCTCGTCGACCAGCAGCACCTCGAGGTGGGTCTGCAGCACCTGGTGATAGTGGTAGGTCAGCCCGGCGTCGGTGCTGGTGGTGAAGAGCTGCTCCCGTTCCAGCTCCGAGAGCACCGCGGCGCTGCCGGAGGTGTCGAGCAGAGCGTCGCAGATATCGCCGGTCAGCACGCCGAGCGTCGAGGTCAGCAGCAGGAATCTGCCGCCGCTCCGGATCGAGGCCGTCCAAGACATTGCGGGCCAGATAGGAGCGGATCAGCCGCGATCGGCCGCCCAGCTCATTGACCGCCCGCTCCCGCTCGGTGCGGCTGAGCTGGGCCGTGGCGAGGTGGAACAGCTGCAAGCCCGGCCGCCCATCCGCCGGTACGCCGGGTCAGTGCAGCCGCCGCCTCGGGGGAAAGCGGCGCCGCGTACACGGCCCGGAACAGCTGCTCCACCTCCCAGGAGCGGAAGCGGAGATCCTCGCCGTCGAGCTGGATCAGCTCGCCCGAGACCAGCATTCGGGAGGTGTTGATCCGCGGCGGTCGCCGGCTGCCCAAGATCATCCGGATCTTCCGCGGCCGGAGCGACAGGAAGCTCTCCAGCGCCCGCTCGGCCGGCGTACCCGTGATCTCGTGCAGGTCGTCGATGATCAACTGCACCGACCCGATCGCCGGATCGTCCAGGGCGCGTACCAGATCGGCGATGCGGCCCGGTCGCCGCCGCGGCGATCACAGCCGGCTCGCCGCAGCGCTGCACCGAGCGTGTGCCCGAGGTGACGGGTCAGCGCGATCTCGTCGTCGTCCTCGGTGCCCACTCGATACCAGGCCGCTCCGGGGCTTCGCTTGCGGCCGCAGCGATGTGGCTCAGCAAGGTGGTCTTGCCAGAGCCGGGCGGCCCGAGCACCAGACCGAGCGACACCGGATCAGGCCGCTGTCGGTCAGCGATGCCGTCCGCCGGTCGAGCCGTTCGCGTACCAGCCCGCGCAGTTCAGGACGCCGCACCTTTTCAAGAAAGATGACAGGGTCCATAGTGCTGCGCTGCACCGTGCGCTACTGGACGTCCGGGTGGGCCACACCACTGCGGAGGCGTGGATGAGCGATCTTGATACCGCGCGATGGCTGCTGGTGCAGGGAAACCAGGCAGCCGTCGAAGCCACAGTCATTCGGACTCCGGGGAAGCGTGTTCACAAGTGGGCCGCCGAGGGCCGGCACGATACGCCTCATCATAGGTGTGGTGAGCTCATTTGTGGATGCATCTTTTTGCACCCTCCCGCCAATGTCCGGGCGCTGTTCGGGTGAATGTGGCCTGAGGCCGTTGATCATGCGGCCCGAGGCCGCTGATCATGCGACCCGAGCCCGCTGATCATGCGGCCTGAGCTTGTCGAAGGCAAACGAGCTGAGCGCCTTCGACAATCTCGCCACGCCTATTCTGGCTGCCCGATGGGGCAGCGATCACGGCCCAGCCGGACCGATTCTCGGGCCTGGTGACGGCTCCGTGATCGCGAGACTCTGGAGCCGCACGGGATGCTGTCGAAGGGGGTGGCGGGTGGCCCAGCCGAAGCGGTCGGCGCGCTCGGCGCCTGGCTCGCCCCGCTATCCGGGCGCCGAATCCGCCAACAAAGCGACGTCATCCGGCCTGGCCCTACGATCCGAGCAGAGCACGGAAGCGGTTGCCGACCTGCAACGCACGGCAGGCAATCGCGCGGTCACCAACCTGCTGACGTCTGGGGACCATACGCTGCAACGCGTTCCTGTCGCTGCCGAGTTCCATGAAACTCTGTACAACAAGGAATCCGGTGCAGGTATGGCGACTGCGCCACCGACAGGCTTCACCGGTGGCTCACCGACTACGGTGGCGAATCCGGACAAAGCGAGCTACGAGATGGCTCGGAGCGCCGACAACAGCGGCACCACCGTGCTAATCAAGATCAGATTCCTGCAGCAGTCCCGCAACACAACGCCGCCACCCAATCCCAATCCCACCGGCCTTCCCGAGCTGGGCCAATTGCTTGGCAAACCCACCGTCATCCCGGTCAACGATCCGTCGGACCGGCGGACCTGGGCCAAGGACACCGCCAACAAGGCGACGACTCTGTGGAACACGCGCAAGATCAGCTTCGCCAGTGTTGATCGTTCGCAGCCGGGAGAAGGTGCCGGTTCCTACGCGCCGCCGCTGCCGCCGACACCGATCCGGCTGCCGGTGACATTCAAGGCGGAGGCGGTCTTCGGGGTGAACGATCCAGCGCACCAAGAGGTGATCGTGCACCCGCAGGCCAGCATCCCAGGCAGCCCGGGCCACCCGATCGACGCCGGCAACTGGTATCAGCAAGACCCAGCCAAACGTGCGGCAGCGTATCCCCAAAGCGATGATGTGATCTACGCCCACGAGTACGGCCATATGCTCGGCATCCCCGATGAGTACAGCCAGTCCAACGAGCAGCTGAACGTGTTGATGCACCAGGCCGCCCCCAAGACCGCCGCATCCTCGCGTGCCGCGCTCGACAAGACCACCATCGAACGAATGACGCTCGCCGCACTCTCTCGTCCGCTGCACGCGCAACTCCAGGCAGCCATGCCGTTGATGGTGGCCGCACTGGCCGCGAAGCGTGTCGCCGTGACGCGCAAGCTGGCCGCTGCTGCGCGGGCGGGGGCTGTCTCGGCGGACGTCAGAGCCGAATTGATCAGTGAGCTGACGGCCCAGTCCGATGCGAAAACGAGCCCAGGTGTTCCTCGCGCGGTGGCATTCCAGACCACGAAGAACTTCAGCAATCTCGACATCGCGAGCAAAGCCGTACAGGGCAGTTTTGCGGTTGGGCCGGTGAGCCAGCTCGTCGGCGACGCCTATTGGGCCGCACTTCTGGCGCCTCAAAGCACCAATGTCACGGTGGCAGGCTTCGATGACGTACGGATCAATATCGCTACCGGAGTGTATGGAACGACTGGCGCAACGACGCCGCTCGCCGGCTCGGCAACTACCGAAGCAACGAACGTTGTCGGTCCGGCTGCCCCGGGCCTAAGGCTTCCAGCCGCCCCGCCTGCCAGCCTGATTGCTCAGCTCAGCGGATTACCGGCGACCTGGTCGACGGCCGGCTCGCAATTGGAGACCGGAGTCACCTCGGCGGCATTCTCGACCGCAATGGCTGCCGGGCTGAAGAGCACAGCGGCAGCAGCGGCGCTGGTGGCAACCGCGGCAGCAGCGATACCCGGATACGCGCCACCCCCCAAAATGGCTTCAGCAGGCGCGCTCTATCGGCGTGCGTTCACACTGGTAAACAACTCGGCGGCAGCAGCGGCCAAGCAGGTGGTCTCCGACATGCTGCTGGCCACGGTCAAGCCCACCCTTGCCAGCAGCATCAGCTCGCTGCAAAGCTCGATCAACGCCGAAGTCACCCGGATCACGACCACCCCGCCCGCCGGGGTGGCGGCGGCTGGACCCGCCGATCCACAGATGGCCGCAATCGTCGCAGCGATGAAGACCCGGCTGGATGCCGACAAGACCGCAACGGCCGGCACGGGACGCGATCCGACCAAGGGTGGCGGCTCGGCGCCGGACCAGAACGTGACCTACAGTGCGCAGGGTCTGATGGGTTCGTCGAACTCCGCAGCCGTGCGCGCCGACCAGTTCCAGGGCATGGTCGACACGTTCAACGCCAAGCTTCGGAAGATTCCTCGGGAGGACGCGTTCACCGTGGACGTAGGAAAGTAGATGGCGCCGTTGGTCATCGTGCGGTGGCGTACGCCACCGCCCAGCTCGATAAACGAACGGCTGATCATCGGTGACGACGGTCGGGCTCGCCTCGAGGTCCTGCGGCCGCGTACCTTCGGGGACGCTGTGGGCTCGTACGAGGGTGCAGTCGAGGAAGTTGAGGTACGCGACCTGATCACGGCTGGCCGAGAGGTCGAGCTCGATGTTGTGGTGCAGGACCCCAGGCTCGGTGCCGTGGCGGTCGCCGCTGATCGCGTAGTGCAGCGGCTCCTTGCCTCGCCGCTCGCTGTTGCGCAGTTCTTCGCCCGGTCGGTCGGAGGCGCTTCGCCCGGCTCGGCCACGCTGGCGCTTGGGGTGCTCGGCCGCGGCTCCCAGTCGGCGGAGTTCCAGCTCGATCTTGCCGAGTGCGCAATTCGGTTCAACTCCGGCGCGACACAAGTGTCATCAACTCCGCTGCCCGAGCTCCCGATGGGGTTCATGACCCCTGACGCCGAGGGCCTCGGCGGCGTACGCCAGCGCGCGACCGTGGCGCCCGGCGTGCTCGGCGCCATCTCGATGCCGGTTGCGGTTCCCGACGGCGCCGATCTGCTCAGCGTTCAGGTGATCGGCAGCTGGTTCCTCCCAGGTGCAGGGATCCCTGAAGTATTCGAAGCACATACCGCGCCCCAAGCATTCTGAGCTCTTGCCAATCTGTGGATGACGGTCTGCCGTTTAGAGCTCACTAATCGCCGACGCGAGGTCTCGTCGGTGGCCGATGACTGCGTATTCGCCGAGAGAGCGGACAACACCAATGCTCGGCGCGACGGCACCCACGCAATCTAGGCTCACCAGCTGACTTCTCATCCGTTTCTCATGATCCGTTGGTTGGAATTGGAGGTGACCTTGTCGCACTCAGGGTTCTAACAGGACCGGGCAGGCCAAATGACAAGCATGACCGTGGAAGCCGTCCAACTCACCAAGCAATACGGGGCGCGCAGCGCGGTCGAGGATGTCAGCTTTAGCGCATCCCGGGGCGAGATCGTCGGACTACTGGGCCCGAACGGTGCTGGCAAGACCACCACGATCCGAATGCTGACGACAGTGTTGGAGCCAACGAGCGGCAAGTTCTCGATTGCCGGCCACCCCTCAACATCAGCAACCGAGATCCGGCAATGCGTCGGCGTACTTCCCGAGAGCAGTGGCTACCCGGCACATCAGACGGGCGGCGAGTATCTGCGTTTCTTCGCGCGGCTCTTCGGTCTGAGTCGCGGCGCTGCACGCAGCGTGGCTGCCGAGCTGCTGGCAATGGTTGGGCTCGAGCATCGCGCTGGATCACCCATCTCGACCTACAGCCGCGGCATGCGGCAGCGGCTCGGGATCGCCCGCGCCCTGGTCAATGATCCCGTCGTTGTGTTTCTCGACGAGCCGACGCTGGGCCTCGACCCGGCCGGTCAAGCTCAAGTTCTCGACATCATTCGCACCATCGCCAAGGGTCGCGATGCGACGGTCGTGTTGAGCACTCACCTGCTGCCTGAAGTCGAAGAGGCCTGCTCGAAAGTGGTGATTCTCAACCACGGCAGAGTCGTCGTCTCCGGCAGCGTCGGCGAGGTCATCAGTAAAGCCTTGATCAAGCAATCGGCGCAGCTTCGAGTGCCGCCTGATCTTGTCGAGCGCGCCCGGAATGTGCTGGCAGGCTTCCCCAATCTCACCGTCGATCAGCTGGCCGAACAGCCCGACGTGCTGAATCTTGCCACTGACACGCCCAGAACGGCCACGGGCGCTGGGTCCGGCGACGTCATGAATGCGGCTCTTGCGGCAGTCACGGCGGCAGGAATTCCGGTCTTGCGATTCGAGCTGGAAGGCACGCGCCTGTCCGATGCCTTTCTGAAGATGACCAGCGAGGCTGGCCCATGACACTCCACGTTGCACCGCCCGAAGCGGCTATGACGCAGGATGTGCGAGCCACCGCCGAACGCCCGGCCGGATGGATGGTTGTTGCGGAGCAGGAGTCCCGAGACCTGTGGACCAGCGGCCGCGGTTTGATCTTGCTCTTGCTGTTCAGCATCCTGCTCAGCGCCGTCACCTACCTGACCTCGACGAACCAGGCCTTGAACTTTCTGGAGCAGCGCGAGTCAGTCAACCTCGTCCTGCAGCTGGCAGTCGCGGTCGGCGTCTTGGTCACGCTGGTGGTCAGTGCAGATGGCATCAGCGGGGAGCGCGAACGTGGCACGCTGGAAAGCCTGCTGGTTACGCCGGTCTCGCGGCGAGCGATCATCGGAGGCAAGCTCATTGCCTCGTTGACGATGTGGCTCGCCACCTTCATCGTCACCATCCCGTACGTGTGGGTGCTTGCTCGTGGCGTAGGGATCCTGGGCCAAGCGTTTGCGCTCGGTTTATGCGTTGGAACCTTGGTGGCTGTCGGCCTTGGCTGCATCGGGTTGTTGATCAGTGGCCTGTGTAACTCGAACAAGACCAGCGTCGCAGCGAGCATCTTCCTGCTGCTGATCTTGTTCGCTCCTACCCAGCTGCCCAGCGGCCTGCCGCAAGGATGGTTTTTCGACGTACTGCTGCGAGCCAACCCGGTCGCGTCAGCCTTGGCGTACATCTCCTCGATGCTCGTCGAAGGCCACGGCTGGACCGAGGACTTGTCTTATCTGATCACGCCTCTACTCACGGCGGTCATCGCTGGTGGCGCCCTCGTACTCGCCGGTCCGCGGCTGGTACGGCTAACGGCCGGGGTGAGTGCGGGATGAGGGCGTTGATCATGGTGGCGTTGCTGGCTGGAGTGCTGAGCGGGCTGCCGACTCTTGCCTTTGCCGATCCCTTGAACCTCTCGGTGATGGCCGAGCCGCCCACGGTCTCGACCGTGCTGGGAGGCCGGTTCGTCATCACAACGGTGGTCAAGAACGCCGGAACGGCGCCGACCGGCCAAATATTGGCTCACCTGAACGTCGCCAGCATCGAGGGAGACGTCTACGTCGACCCTGAGGATTGGTCGTCGAGCCGTAGCCAGCAGCTGTCCCTCAAGCCGGGCGAAAGCCGCAAGCTCAGCTGGGAAATCCAGGCCGTGAACTCGGGTCGCTTTGCCGCCTACGTCGTGGTCGTACCGTTCGGCAGTTCGGTCAATGGCAACGAAGACCTGAGAGTGAGCGAGCTGGTCCGGGTCGAGGTAGCCCCACGGTCGACCCTGACCGCCGGCGGTGCCCTTCCCGTAGTGGTTGCGGTCCCGATCTTGATCGGTGTGGCAGCCTTCGCCGCGTTGTTCCGGGTTCGTAGGCGAAGGGCGGCGGGAGCATGACAGCGGCGTCATTGGCGCGTAAGACGCGGCCTGGGACCACGCCCGCGCAAACCGGTAGCGGGGGACCTCCCACGATCTCGGTGATCATCTCCACCTACAACTCCGGTCCGTTGCTCGGGCACGCCATGGACGCGCTCAAGGATCAGACCCTGCCGGCACACCTGATCGAGATCTTGGTTGTCGATGATGGTTCGACCGATGACACCTGGCCCTATCTGAGGGAGCTGGAAGGTCAGCGAACCAACATCAAGATTTTCCAGCAGCCGAACACCGGGGGCCCCAGCGCGGGCCGCAACCGCGCCCTCGCCGCAGCGACCGGCGAGTATGTCTTCTTCCACGATGCTGACGACTACCTAGGTCCCGATGCACTGCGACGGCTTCTCGATTTGGCCAAGCAGCAGGATTCTGACATCGTCGCCGGTCGGATCAACTGGATCGGCCGGCCGGATGCGGGACCTACGCTTACCAAGACCGTGCTCGACGCCGACATTCTGGACGACGGCCTCTGGCACTCACTGACACCGCACAAGCTGATCCGTCGGTCCCTGATCGAAGATCAGGGCCTGCGATTCTGCGGCGACATGGTGCAAGGTGAAGATCAGGTATTCATGGCGTCCTGTCTCTTTGCAGCTCGCAAGATCAGCATCCTGGGCGAGAAGGATCTCTACCACCGGCGGATGCTGGCGGACGGCAGCAACCTGTCACGCCAACGACAGACTCTCGCCAACAAGCGGCTGACGACGTCCCGGATGGTTGCGGTGATCGTGGCCAACACGACCCCGGGCTCGCGCCGTGATCGCTTGCTGCGGCGAGTTTTCGTGCGCACTCTCCCGCCGGCTCTGAACCGTCCCTTCATGGCGGCCCGGCCGGGCGAGCGAAAGGAGTTCCTCGAGGTGATGCGAGCAGAGGTATTCCCCTATCTGTCCCATTCGGTGTTGGGCGAGCTTGGGGATCAACAACGGCTGAGGGTGCTGACGGCAAGAACGGGTGCGGCCGAGGACCTGGTCGAGCTCAACCGAGTTCTTCGAAGGCCTGCCGAGTATGGCGATGGCGAGCTGCCGACATATCGGCTCGGTCCGAAGCTCGACCAGTTGCTCAGCGCGGAGGAGCGTCAGGTCGGCGCGCCGCGGTTGGCCACGGAGCCGATCTTGTGCCGCGCCTCCCTATCGCGCAACCGGTTGACGCTCGTGGTGAACCTCGAAGAACCCGCTCTCTCCGCCGGACGCCTCAGCTTGGCAGCGTGGATCCTCGGCAGCACTGAGTCTGCGGATCTTGGATCCGAGTCCTCTCGTGCCGGGTCCACGCTGACATTCTTGATCAACGCTCGCCGGCTCTGCGAGGGGGAGATCGCCTCCTTCGCCAGGCCCGCGGGCGAGACAATCGAGGTACATGAGTGCCTTCTGCTGCTCGAGGCCCAACGAAAGGGCAGGAGGGTTGGCGCCAGCCCGATCAAGTGGCCGGAGACCTTGGACGTGACAACAATTCGCCTTGAGCGAGGAACGCGGAGCCCTCAGATCCAGTTGTGCGCCAGCCCTGGCGGTTCGGTCATGATCACCGTGACGCGCCCGAGACGATCACCGACCTGGCGTCGCCCGCGGCTAGTCGTCTAAGAGCAATCGTCAGCGTACGAGGGCTAACCCGCCGGTCCCGCCGTGCGGCACGGCCAGCACGTTAACGATCAGGGCCCGAACGCGTACCGTTCTTGTATGCAGGACGCGGTGCAGATCCGCGCGTGGAAACGACGGTCTACCAGAGCTGTTGTGGCCGGGCTTTCGCTCATGGCTATTGCTCTCGTCGTCAGTTCGTGGCAGATCGTGCCGGCGATCACGACGACGTTTGCCGCGGCTGTCGGCCTTGTTCTGCTCTGTTACGGCGTACATCTGGCCTGGCTCGTGTTCTTTGAGCGCGAGCCTGACGGCCCGTCCAGCTGAGAAGAGTCGTCAGGCTGGCGCGGACGCGTCGTGCAGCAGCCGCGTCACCATGTCGTCGTCGACGTCGGCAAAGAACGTGCCAACCACGTCCTCGATCTCGCCGAACCCCTCGGCGCAGAACAACACCGGCTGGTAGTGGGTGATGTCGTACGTCTGGACGCCCATCCGTCCGACGTCGAGCGGCCGCAGCTCCGCGCGTTCGACCTGCTGGATCTCCCCGTACGAGGAGAGCAGCCCGGCGCCGTAGGTGCGGACCTCGCCGTCCTCGCGTACCACACCGAACTCCAAGGAGAACCAGAAGACCTTCGAAACGAACTCCAGCGCCTCGGTTGTCTCCACGCGCCGAGCCGCCTGCCCTGCAATGCGGTAGAGAGCGGCGAAACGATCATGAGCCAGGCAATTGCCGTGGCCGACGACCTCGTGGATCACATCAGGCTCAGGTGTATACAGCGGCACGGAATGGTGTCGGATGTACTGCGTTGAGTGGAAAATCCCGTCGGCCAACGATCCATAGAACTCGAGGAGAGGCACCAGCCCGGCGGCGGGGACGTACTGGAAGCCGGTGAGCGGTCGCAGCATCTCGTTCACATCGACCAGCTGCGGGATCCGGTCCTCGGGAAGGCGGAGTCGCTCCTTGCCCTCGAGGTACGCGGCGCAGGCGAGGCGCAAGTGCAAGTTGTGGAGTTCGGCGCAGACGATACGCCAGACCTCCTGCTCGGCATCGGTGTATGTCGCGGTTGGTGGGGGTGTGCCGGGCTGCCAATCCATGGCGAGCGCGGCTAGAGCGTTGCGTCGGGCCCGGTATTCCGGGTCGACGGCACCCGGATGATCATCACCCAGGTGAACGGTGACATCGTCGCCAGAGCGTGTCACCGGTGCATAAAGCTGAGCTTCTTCGAACATCGCTGCCTCCGGGGTGTCCGGGCGTCGCACAGCGCGCCGTCGTTATGGGTGGCCGTCAATCTGACATGGCAGAGCGTCGACCGGTTTGATGGATTTGTGGTCCGTGAACCAGGGTAGTCACGATGCGCGGAGCCCGTCGAAGGGCTTGCGTATACGCCGCCCCGAGCCCGTCGAAGGGCCGATGTGTCCGATGTGATCACGGTGTCGGCCCGCACATGGCTACCTGGTGCGGCTCTCAACCGGCACTGCGTCGCCGCAACGCTGGCTCGCGAAGACCTGGCGGTATGTAGCCCGAATCCTCACGGTTCAGCGAAACTCCCGGTGGAACGATCTTGTCGATCCGATCAAGGATGTCCACGCTCAGCGTGACGTCGACGACGCCCAGTTGGGACTCGAGCTGCTCCATTGTCCGAGGTCCGATGATCGGCGCGGTGACGGCGGGATGGGTGAGCGTGAAGGCCAAGGCGAGGTGGATCAGCGAAAGCCCGGCGTCCTCGGCCAGCACGGCGAGCTCCTCGACTGCATCGAGTTTTGCCTGATTGCCCGGGATGCTGAGGTCGTAACGCCCGGGAATGCGCTGCGCCCGGTGGGTCTCGGGGATGTCTTGCCCCTTGCGATATCGACCCGTCAGCCAGCCGCCGGCGAGCGGGCTCCAGGGGATGACACCCATTCCGTACTTCTCCGCCACCGGCAGCACATCGGTCTCGATGCCGCGTACCAAGATCGAATACGGGGGCTGCTCGGTGAGGAAACGCCCAAGCCCGCGGCGCTCCGCGACCCATTGCGCCTCGACGATCTCGTGTGCCGGAAAGGTCGAGGAGCCGAAGACTCGGATCTTGCCTTGCCGCTGCAAATCGGTGAGTGCCCCGAGGGTCTCCTCGACGTCGGTGCCTGGGTCAGGGCGGTGCATCTGATACAGGTCGATCCAGTCGGTCTGCAACCTGCGCAGACTGTCCTCGACCTCACGGATGATCCAGCGCCGCGAGTTGCCGCGCTTGTTCGGGTCACCGCGTTCACCAGGCCCCACACCCATCTGACTGTGGACCTTGGTGGCCAAGATGACGTCGTCGCGCCGTCCGCCGGCCAACGCCTTACCGACGATCGACTCCGATTCACCCTGGGAGTAGACGTCAGCTGTGTCAATGAAGTTGATGCCGGCATCCAGCGCTCGATGGATGATCTTGATCGAAACATCATGATCGGGCTCACCCCAGGCGCCGAACATCATGGCGCCGAGACAGAGCGGGCTGACCTTCATGCCGGTACGTCCGAGGCTGCGATATTCCATAGACCTAGCGTAAGGACACCCTCGGGTCCGACGAGCGCTGGCTGCCGAAGAGGCTCAGTGTGCGAGTTGGGCCTCCGGTTCGCCGGCAAGGCCGAGCTCAGCTCTGATACGCCGTACTTCGGCGTCACCGCTCATCCGGACTATCTTGCCGAAGTCCGTTGAGCGAACTTGATGCGCAGTCGAGTCGTGGACCAGTACGACGTCGTACGTGTTGGCCGTCGGTGGGAAGCCGGTGTTGAATTTCGCTTGCACGACCGCCAGGATGTGCCCGAACCGTGCCGCGGCCGTTGGCGTCTCGAAGTTCTTGCTGGTGATCGTCTTCTTGACGGTGCCGGCAGTGAGATCGGCGTTAAGACGAATACGTGTGATCTGGTTGTTCGTGTTCTGCACAGCCCATAACTTCCTGCCTGAGAGCACGAGACCATCAACGTTCGGGACGCTGATGCCGGCAATGAGTGCGCTGGCTCCGGTTCTGGGATTGACCGTGTAAAGCGCGCCGTTTGTCGTGTGGGCGACGATCAAGACTCGACCATGATCGGCGGCGCGAATCCCATTCAGGTTGAACGAGCCGCTGAGTTCTGCGGCCGGTCCGGTCAGCTGCAGCGTCTTGAAGGTTTTCGCTGGCTTGCCGTGTTTACCGAGCGGCACGAAATAGAGCACCGCCTTCAGCGAGTCGGTGAACCAGGCGCCGTGACGAGTCAGCGTCACATCGTTGATGAATGAGCTCCCGGAGACGCCGAACTGGTAGGACGCGACCGTTCCTCGGGTACGCGTGTTGTAGACGTACGCCTGACCGGTCGGTCCGCCGGCAACGAACAGCAGGTTGTGACGATGATCAAAGATCATGCCGAGCGCGTTACGCCCGTCTGGTGCGTCGATGAACTTCTTCGCAGTCCCGCGGCGGACATCGCCTCGGAAAATATCGCCGGTGAACAGCTCTCCGGCGTAGAAGGTGGAACCGCGGCCTTTCGCAATCCCTTCCGCGGACTTCGCACCTGGTAGCACGATGACGTTGGACAGGTGTGTCGCCGAGGGCGCTGCGCCTGCGGCAGTGGGCACCGCCACCAGAGCTGTCAAGATCATTAGCGGTAGTGCGACCCAGCGCATCCATCGGGGCGTCAGGCGCACTCGAACGGCCTTGCTCATCATCTTGTTACCTCGGTCCTCAGTTTCGGCGGCAGACAGCAAAGGACAGCCGTCGGATCGACGGCCGTCCTCTGTTATTTGTTCAATTCGGGATCAGGAAGCCAGCGCCTTCTGCTTGAGCTTGTCGAACTCCTCTTGGTTGATGGTGCCACTGTCCAGGAGGGCCTTCGCCGAGGCGATCTGGTCAGCAGGGTTGCCCTTGCCGGCCACGGACTGGATGTACTGATCGGTGGCAACCTGAGCCTGTTGCATCTCGCCCGCACGCCGCTCGGCCATTCCCCTGCCGCGAGCGATCAAGTAAACAAGGGCCGCGAGGAACGGGAAGATGATCAAGAAGATGATCCACAGCGCCTTCCACCACCCGCTGAGATCTTTGTCCCGGAACAGATCAATGATGATCTGGAAGAGCACCATGAGGTAGCACACGAAGACGAAAGTCCAGATCAGGAGCCAGAACCAGTCCCAGAAGCTATTCATTACGACAACCTTCCAATCGACCCGAAAGACTGCTGGAGCGCGCCAGCAGACTTACTTTAGGCCATCTGCGTGGGAACAGCTTGGAATCGGCGCTTCTTGTGGGAATTGGTCATCCGGCCGGTTTAGACGCCCTCGGATAGGGCTCTCACTCATCACCCATGGGGGGTGATCCCACCTCATCTCGGCCGTGAGAATATCGACCTCAGGTTGTCGAGAAACCATTGCGCAAACACAGACGTGCACGCCCGCGGGGCGTGGGAGGTGGAGCATGACTGAACAGGGCAGCATGACCGAGCAAGACGGCATGACCGAGCAAGACGGCATGACCGAGCCGGCCGTTGGCCCCATCGACTATCTGGCACTGGAGTTGCCAGCAGAAAGAATGAAGGGGGAGGGTCTTGCCGCGCTGGTCGACCTGGTCGACCGAGGCATCATCAGGATCCTCGATATGAGGGCCGTCAGGCGGGAAGCCGACGGCACGTTCACCGCGGTCGCGATCACCGACCTCGACCACGACGGGACCCTCGACCTCGCCATTTTCGAAGGCATCGAATCCGGGCTGTTGGATGACGACGACCTGCGGGAGGCCGCCGAGCTCATCGAGCCCGGGAAGGTGGTGGCTCTGCTCCTGTACGAGAACTCGTGGGCGGCTCCCTTCGTCGGGGCCATGAGGCGGGCCGGTGCGGAGTTCATCGCTGGCGGCCGCATCCCGGCCGACGAGGTTATAGCAGCGCTCGACGCCCTGGAAGCTGAAGAGGCGCAGGTTCAGGCGACGTAGAAATTAGGGAGGACGAACAATGGGACTCATCCGTGGAGTAGCGCGAACTGCGGCGATTGCCGGCACGGCGACCGCAGTGTCCAACCGTGTATCACGGCGGCAGGCCAATAAGTGGGCGGCCCAGGAGGACGAGCAGGCAGCCCAGGAGGATCAGGCGGCAAAGGCGCAGGCGTACGACCAGCAGCAGGCGTCTGCGCAGCAGTACCCGCCGCAGCAGGGCTATCCCCCGCAGCAGGGCTACCCGCAGCAGGGCTACCCGCAGCAGGGCTACCCGCAGCAGGGCTACCCCAGCAGGGCTACCCGCAGCAACAGGCACCCGCGGCACCGCCGCAGGAGGACACGATCACGCAGCTTCAGAAACTTGCGGAGCTTAAGTCGGCGGGATCCTGACCGATGAGGAATTCGCTGCACAGAAGGCAAAGATTCTCGGCAGCTGACTGACGACGGGCATCTCAGAAGAGCTGCTACGTCGCGCGTCGTGGGCGCAGTCCGGCGGCGCATGATCAGTCGTGTCGGCGAGCGGCGTACGACTTCCCGAAAGCCGGCCTTCTCGTACAGGCTCCGCGAGCCGAAGAACATGAAGTCGTCGTGGCTGCGCTCGAGCTTGTCTACCGGGTAGGCCTCGAGCATCCGTACCCGGCGCTCTCGTGCATAGTCGACCGCGCCGGCCAGCAGTAGACGCACCAGCAGCCAAGTACGATCGCTCCACCTGGCAGATCGAAAAGGTCCTTGAGGTCCGCCCATGTTTGGTCCGTCAACGGTCTTACCTCGAACATGGCTGGAGCTTGGCATCAATCACGTAAGGTGCGGGACGTGAAACCCTTCCTGCTGCTCGCGATCAGAGCCGAGGATGTTGCCGCTGATGACGAGTATGCCGCCATGCTTCGCTTCAGCGGCCTGAACGAAGGACAGTTGCGCCGAGTGCGGATAGAGCAAGCGCCGCTCGGTCACCGTCGATCTTGATCAATGGTCGGGAATCATCTTGGGCGGCGGGCCGTTTCAGGCCAGCGACCCCGAGGACGCGAAGTCTGCGACGCAGCGGCGAGTTGAATCCGAGCTCAGCGCGCTGCTTGATGATGTGGTTGAGCGCGATTTTCCCTTCCTCGGCGCGTGCTACGGGATTGGCACACTAGGTCGACACCAAGGGGCGGTCATTGACCACACTTTTCACGAGCCGATCAGCGGGATTCAGATCAAACTCACCGAGGCGGGTGAACAAGATCGTCTTTTCGGCCGAGCCGGGTCGCAGTTCGGCGCCTATGTCGGGCACAAGGAGGCGATCAGCAAGCTGCCGGCGCATGCGGTGACGCTCGCTTATTCGGAGTCGTGCCCGGTGCAAGCCTTCCGCGTCGGCACTCGGGTCTATGCCACGCAGTTCCACCCCGAACTCGATCTTGATGGCTTGGCCACGCGTGTCGAGGTGTACAAGTATGCGGGCTATTTCGAGCCCGACGAGGCTGATGCCGTTATGGCGGCGGCCCGAGCAAGTGGGGTCACCAAGGTGCCCAACATCCTGAAAGGTTTCGTCGAGCTCTTTGCTCGTCCATAGCGGCCGAGAGCGACGTACCTAGAGCTGGATCAGGCCAGCGCCAAAGATCACGACGCCGATCATCGACATCATCAGCGATGTCAGGATGCGGCCGTTGTCAGTCAGCCAATCGCGAGCCGCGATGAGCTTCGGCTCCACCCGTTGTCGCGCAACAAAAGAAGCTGTGATTGGCACGATCACTGTGGAGGTGGCGATCACGGTGTAGATCACTACGAGTGCCACATCTTGGCCAGCATCAACGGAGGCGCCGCGCAGGACAAGCCCTGCTGCCATCCCAAGGAGTAGGCCTTTCGGTCGGAAGCCGAGCAACACGGCGACAGCGAAGGAAACCAGAGCGCCGAATGACCCAACTCGAGAAAGCCAGCGGGGTATGCCCGATTTTTCGGTTCGAGAACTTCGCCGCAGGTTGACGATACCGAGCACGACCAACGCCAGTCCGATCACAATGAAGAGCGCGGCGCTCGCAAGATCCGGCCTGATACGTGGGGGTTTGGGAAGAGCTGAAGTCACGAACGCACTCAGCACGATCACCCCGGCAACCCCGATGACCGATCCGATGAGGAACGGGAGCGCGGCGACATTCCGGTTGGGCGAGAGCAAGATCAAGATCGTGGCAGTGATGGGTACCGAGCTGATCGCCACGGCGACGGCAATCGGGAGCAGTCCGCCGAGTGCCTGCCACATCGCGTCTGATCGTCTCCCTGTTCTGTGCGGTGTCCAAACTATCGGACCCCAGTGTGCTTCGGAGTGACGTGAAGCGTGAGCAGCCCATCATGTCCAAGATCGATTCGTGACCCGAACCGACGGCTCACCTTGTCAAGCACCATCCGAAGCCACCGGGCATCCCCGCTGGAGGCTCGGTGCAATCGCAGCCGGCGCGCTTGGAATGGCGCCATGAGCAGCTCGACGAGCTCGCCCGATACCGGATCCAGCCGCGGTAAGTAGAGCAGCCGAAGATCATCTCGGTACTCCTTGTGGCTGCCGATGCCCTCATAGTCATCGACAAGATCACCACACCCGTACAAGATCAGCTTCTTGCGGTAGACCTCGACAGGTCGTGGATGATGCGATGAGTGTCCATGCACAAGATCGACTCCGCCATCGATGAGCCGGTGGGCAAAACGGATTTGCTCTGGAGGAACCCGGTAGCCCCAGTTCGAGCCCCAGTGCGCCGAGACGGCCGCTACGTCGCCAGGTTGCCGCAGGTCTCGCACGTGGCGGCACAACTCGTCGGCGGCTGCGTCGGTCAAAGGGTCGACGACATGCACGCCGGGACGAGCGCCAGTTGCTGCCCAGCCGTAGGGGATGCCACTGGACGGACTACCAAAGGCGAAGATCAACAGACGTGCGTCGATCCTTGGGATTTCGACGACAGCGGGCGAACGGGCCTCTAGCTCAGACCGTCCGCCACCCGCGCATCGAAGCCTAGACGCGGAAAGGACGTCAAGTGTTTCGAGCAGGCCGCTCCGGCCGAAGTCCAGCAGGTGATTGTTGGCCAGCACGCAGACATCCGGCCTGACGGCGGTCAGCGCCGGGACGTTGGCAGGGTTCATCCGGTAGTGGACAGCCTTGCCTTTGGCGTACTCGTCGCTTGTTGTGATGCTTGTCTCCAGATTGATGATTCGGGCGTCGCAACGAGCGGAATCAAGCAGCGGCAACGCGTCGCCCCATGGCCACGACCAATCCACTGGATGCGGAATCGGCCCGTTCGTCCGCGCCGCCAGATCGACGTATGTCCGGGCGTCACGCACTATCGGTTCGTACAGCGTTGGGTTCCCAGGATGCGGAAGGATTTGATCGACCCCGCGGCCGAGCATCACATCGCCAGACAGGAACAGTGCCAGGGCGCCGTCGCGCGCTGACTTCGATGCAGCCTCGGACATCCCTTTACCAGGGTAAAGGCACGCGGCAGCGCTCGAGATGCTTCTGAGCCTTCGCAACGCCCCACTCTCGCGCGTCGCGGGCTCAGGGCACAGCCTCCACTGCAGCCGATCATGCGAAACTGAGACGGTGGATACCGTTCTCGTGACCGGCGGAACAGGACACCTTGGCAGGGATGTCGTCACCCGGCTCAAGCCGTCCTACCGCGTACGCGTGCTCGCTCGATCCGCGGGGTCAGACCCTGATGTGGAGTGGATTCGCGGCGATCTCGCCACCGGGCAAGGCATAACCGAGGCCGTCACCGGCAGCCAGGCTGTGATCCATGCGGCGACACTTTCCCCGGCCGCGCGTCGCGGCTATATCGTGCCCAAGGACTTGTGGTCATCTCCGAGTGCAGTTGATCGTGACGGCACAGAGCGGTTGCTGGAGAAAGCAGCTGAGGCGGGCGTCCACCACATCCTCTATGTCTCGATCGTCGGTATCGACAAGCCGCGGGTCCCTTATCTCCGGCGCAAGGTGGAGGCCGAGTACCTGATCCGCCAGGGCCGCGTCCCCTGGTCGATCGCCAGAGCGACCCAGTTCCATTGGTTGCTTGACCGCATGCTCGGCAGGATGGCGCGGCTCCCGATCGTGCCGTTGCCAGACATGCAGCTGGAGCCGGTGGATACGACTGACTTCGCCGACTTTCTCGTCGAGTCCGTTGCCAAGGGCCCAGTCGGCCGGCTGCCCGACTTTGGCGGACCAGAGGTTCTCAGGTTTTCTGAGGCGTTCGATCAGTGGCGGAACGTCCGGAACGGCGACGTTCGCACCATGCGCGTTCCGCTGCCGTCAGCTGCCAGCAATGCCGCTTCGGCCATGTCCGTCACCGGCCCGGGTGCCAGACATGGGAGCATCACGTGGGCCGACTGGGTGCGCAGCCATGCTCCGGAGTGATCGATCTCGCCGACAATGATCAAGATTGTGGGGATGGTGACTGTGGTGATCTTGACGCGGGAATCTCGGACTCGCGTGTAAGCGATTGCATCGGCTCCAGTGCAACAGTACGTTCGCTCCAATCGATGAACGCGGATAGGGGAGCGTCGTGGGTCTGAGCGACTGCACTGTCGGTGCCGTGATCGCTGTGTCGGACATGGATCTGGCAAGGGAGTTCTACGAAGGCAAGCTCGGATTGTCAGGAGGCGAGGACACGCCCGATGGAGGACATCGGTATCCGTGCGGTGGCGGCACAGAGATCTATGTGTACCCGTCGCCAGGAAATACCGGCGGTTCCGGTGCTACACAGGCCGGCTGGTCTGTCGCCGACGTCGAGGCGATGGTGGATGAGCTGACCGCGAAAGGCGTGACGTTCGAGCAGTACGGCGCCCCGATCAACACCGACGCAAAAGGCGTCGCCAGATTTGGTGAGTACGCGGGGGCCTGGTTCAAGGACCCAGACGGGAACGTCCTCGCGCTCACGGGCTGATCTTTGGACCTGTCCTTGCTTGCGCTATTTCGACAACGCCGAATGTGAGTGCCCTGATGGGCTGGAGATCACATCTCTTCGTCGGCTTCGTCGGAATCCTCAGTTATCGCGAGGGCGGCGAAACCCAGTGCTCGAGCGATCTTGGAGCTCGCGGACACGATGCGTGCAGTGCCAACCAGCGGCGCAAGCGCGACGAGGACCTGCCGTGCGTCCTCGAAGGTCAGGCCTTCATCGGCACCAGCCCCGAAGTGGAAGAGGTATGACGCGGGTGCCGCGTCCAAGGCAACCAGCGCGGCAAATCGCACCAAGATCTGCAGAGCTGGGTCGAGATCGCTGGCAGTAACGCCGACCTCGGTCAGCGTGGCGATCACATCGAGGACAGGCGTAGCGGCATCCTCAACAGGCGTAGCAGCATCCTCATCGGCCATGGGTTTGCCTCCCTTTCCAGAAGTCTTGTTCGAGCCGCCAGTTTGCGGAATGGCCCGACGCTATCGACTGCCACGAGGCTCCCGCATCGCCCAGCACGGGTGATGTCGTTGTGTATTTGCCGACGTCTATACGGCTGTCGGTGGTTTGACAAGGGTCACGATCGTCATCTGACAGGACCGGCCTGATTCATCTCGATTTGACGCATGCCGATATGGGCATATGATGGCGCCATGGCACGAGCAGCGACGACGTCGGACGTCTTCAACGCGATCGCCGAGCCGCAGCGCCGGGAGATCCTGGTGCTGCTGCGGGCGGGTGAGCGGCCGGTGACCGAGTTGGCCCAGGAGTTGGGGATGGCCCAGCCGGGGGCGTCCAAACATCTGCGGGTGCTCCGGGAGGTCGGGCTGGTGCGGGACCGCAAGGCAGGCAAGCAGCGCCTGTACGGCCTTGACGCCCGCGGGCTGCGACCGGTCCACGAGTGGACCGGCGGGTTCGAGCGGTTCTGGAACGAGAGCTTCGACCGGCTGGACGCATACGTGCAGGACCTGAAGCAGGCAAGGCAGGAGGAGTAGCAAAATGCGAAAACACCCAACGAAATCAGGGGTGAGCACGCTGATGAGCGCGACGGGACGAGGAGCGCCGGCGCAGTCCGCGACGGCCGACCGCGAGATCGTGATCTCCCGGGTCATCGACGCCCCACGGGAGCTGGTGTTCGAGGCGTTCACCGAGGTCCGGCACCTGTCGCGGTGGTGGGGACCGGAGGGGTTCACCACGACCACGCAGTCGTTCGAGTTCCGCGTCGGCGGGGAGTGGGACTTCGTGATGCACGGACCGGACGGGACGGACTACACCGAGTGGATCTCCTGGACCGAGATCGCCCCGCCGGAGCGGATCGCGCTGCTGCACGGTGAGTCCCGCGGCGACCCGAACGCCTTCGAGTCGGTCCTGACGTTCGAGCCCGACGGTGCGGCGACCCGGATCGAGATGCGCACGGTGTTCCCAACCAAGGAACTGCGCGACGAGGCGGTCGAGAAGTACCACGCGATCGAGGGTGGCCAGCAGACCCTGAGCAACCTGGCTGCCTACGTCACCGAGATCGTTCGGAAGGGAGCGGAGAGCTGATGGCCGGGAAGGTGTTCTTCAGCGTGTCGATGTCGCTGGACGGGTTCATCGCGCCCGAGTCCCTCGAGGACTTGATGGGGCAGCAGTGGATGGAACTGCAGCAGTGGATCTTCCCGCAGCGGTTCTTCCGGGAGAACCTGAAGCTCGGCGAGGGCGGCGAGGAAGGGCGCGACAACGACATCGCGCGAGAGACGCATCTAGCGCACCGGCGCGAGCGTGATGGGCAAGCGCATGTTCGACGCCGGCGAGCAGGCGTGGCCGGAGGAGGCGCCGTTCCACACGCCGGTCTTCGTCATGACGCACACCAAGCGTGACCCCTGGGAGCGGCCGGGCGGGACCACCTTCCACTTCGTCAACGACGGCATCGAGCCCGCGCTCGACCAGGCCCGCGAGGCCGCCGGCGACCGCGACGTCCGCATCGCGGGCGGCGGCGCGACGATCCTGGAGTACGTGAACGCCGGCCTGATCGACGAGTTCTCGATCGCGCTGTCGCCCGTGCTGTTCGGCTCCGGAATCCGCCTGTTCGAGGGCGTGGACGCGGGCCGCGTGGCCCTGGAGCCGGTCCGCGCGGAGCCCTCCCCGAGGGTGACGCACCTGACCTACGCCGTCCGGGAGCGGTAGGCGCACGGCGGACGGACACACGGCGGACGGCGGACGGCGGACGCGAAGGAACACCCACGCGGTTGGCACGCAGACGGTTCTCCTGCCGGGATGACCAGCCCACCTGCTGGATGGCCAGGAAGGAGCCGGGAGGATCCTTCCCGTGGGCACCGGGTCGCTCGGCGCCCGTGGGGGGACGATACGGCTGTTGGTGGTAGACGCTGCCCTGGTTACGCATCACCAATGAGTGGAGAACCTGCGTCCGGTGAGATCATTTTCCGCTCATCGGCGATGCGAGTTGAGGCTCAGCTTCAGCTCTGAGGCTGAGTGATATTCACCATCCAAGGCACATCGAACTTGTCATTGCACATGCCGAATATGTCACCCCACATCTGCTTCTCCAGTGGCATTGTCACCTTGCCGCCATCTGCAAGCTTGTCCCAATAGCCGCGGAGCTCCTGCTCGTCATCGCCGCTCAGGCTGATCGTGATATTGCTGCCGGAATCGAACTCCATGCCGGGAGGAGTATCGGCCGCCATCAACGTAAAGCCGTTGTCGGTTTCCAGCTGACCGTGCATGATGTTGTCCGCCCCCGGCGCACTTGCATCGCCGTATTCGCCGAACGTGTTCAGCTTCAATTCGCCACCGAAGACATCCCGGTAAAACTCCATCGCCTGCCGGGCGTTGTCGCGAAAGCTGATGTAGGGGTTGAGAACTGAGGGCACCGTGTGCTCCTTCCGAGAGACTTTGAGGTTTGCTCGTTGCACATTACTCACGGCGTCTGACAGCACGAGCGTGCCCCTGGAACCCTCAGGAGTTGACGATCCAACGATGTCCAAACGGGTCACGGAAGGTGGCAGATCGGCCGTGACCAGTGGATTCTGGGCCTCGATCCAGGTTGACGCCCTTTCGTACGACAGCCGCGGCCACGGCGTCGCAGTTCGGCACCTCGAGATGCAATGACACCGCGCTGCCGTTGGACGGGTCGGGCGGCTCGACGTCAACCTCAGGAAAAGGGTCGGCCATCATCAGCAAGGCATCACCGATCATCAGTTCGACGTGGCCAATCCGGCCGTCGTCCATCACGTACGGATTGCCCTTGACCGTGGCCTGGAACACGTCTGCATACCAGTCGATTGCAGCGCGCGAGTCGGCAACGCACAGGTAGGGAGTGAGATTGGTCATGGGGTTCTTCCTTCCGGATCGAGGGGCGTCATGAACGACCACAGCCCGCCCTCGAGATCTCGCGCGGTGTACTCACGAACCCCGTAGTCCATGTCGCGCGGCGGAGAGACAACAGTCGCGCCGGCGGCGACGGCCCTTTGGTGGTGGCGGTCGACGTCGTCGACCATGACAGCCATGCAGTGTGTGCTGGCGCCGAGGCTCGCCGGGGATGCCAGCTGGTAATCGGCCGAGGGCGGATGCATCCAGATCACACCGTCCCCGACGTGCAGCTCGCCGTGCACGACTCGGCCTGATTCGTCCCGGGTGATCGTTCCGGGACCGAAGCCGAACACCGCCACGAGATGATCATGCACGGCTTCGATGTCGTTGTAGACCAGCAGCGTCAATCGCTGAGTCAGACCATGATCGATTTCAGCCATCTCATGGAGGACCTCCAGCAGTTCTTCGTCGGTTGGGCTGCCGGCGGCCAGGGAGTCGCGAACGGTGATCATGCGCTCGCGATGGCGTCCCAGTGCTGCCATCCGCTGATCGACATCTCCGATGTGCCGCCCTAAGGTGTCGGCCAGATCGCGGGAGGAATCATCGAGCTCGCGGGCGATGTCGGAGAGCGGCAGGCCTAGCTGCCGGAGGAGAGAGATGCGATAGAGGCGCTGAAGATCATCGTTCGCATAGATACGATGCCCGCTCACCAAACGCTCGGAGGGTCTGAGCAGGCCCAACTCCTCGTAATAGCGCAGGGTCCGCGCGGTCAGGCCGGTACGTGCTGACACCTGGCCGATCCGCCACCGCGGCTCGAAATGATCAACCACTCCTCAACCGTAGAACTTGACGTCGCGGCAGGTTCAAGAGCTTTTGGATCCACAATCGTCCGGCCTGGTCGGAGGCAGGTTTCGACAGCTCAGCGGGGCTATGAAAGGCTGGAGTTTCACCGGAGTTTCACACGACCCCGGCGAGAGCCGCTCCGAGACCACTGGCAGCGGTCCGGGCACCCTTTTGCGTGAGTGGGACATAGGCCTTCAGGTGGATGGCCACGGTGTGGCCCCGCAGGGCAGCAGCGTCCGCCGGTGCCTGTCCAGCTCGGTGCATCATCAGCGCCAGCGTGTGTCGGACATCGTGGAGCCGGACCACTGGCACACCTGCTCGGCGGCAGAGGACGGCAAAGCGGTCCGAGTACGTATCGGGCCTGATGGGCACTTCAATCGCGTCCACTAGGACGTAGCCGGTCTCCGGGTACCCGGCCACCCAGGACGAGCCTGTCAGCGGCCTGACGGGCCGACGGCGAGCGCAGCAGCGCAACTGTGCCAGGGTGCATCTCCTCTACCGAGACGGTCCGATGGGACGCTGTCGACTTCGGGTCATCAGCGGCTGTCCCCCGACCTCCATCGAGCAGCAGTACTCGTCCGGTCGAGACCAGGACCTCACCACGAGCAAGATCAACAGACTCCCACCGCATGCCGAGCACTTCGGAGCGTCGCAGCCCGCACAGCGTCAGCCGCCAGGCAGCGGCCCACTCATCCTGATCAGCTACAGCGCGGAACTGGAGCAGTTCGGCAGGCTCCCAGACAGCCACGGCCTTGGCGTCGCTGTGCTGCTTCCTGGGTGCCTTGACGCTGGCGGCCACGTTGGTGGCGATCAGCCCGGCGGAGATCCCGTACGCCAGAACCTGGCGGATGGCTCCGAGTGTGTAAACGACTGTGCGGTGCGACAGGCCACGATCACGGAGCGTCCTGATCATGGTCTCGATGTCGCTCCGGTTGAGGTATTGGACTCTTGCCTGGCCGAGCTGGGCCCGAGCCGGTTTGAGCACGTGGACATAGCCGATCCGGGTGATCTCGCGTACGTCGTGACGGGAGCTGGCAAAGATCATCGAACATGACCTTGTCGCGCGGTTCGAAGTACCCTTGACGCATGCCACGTCGAAGGCACGGCGTCCGCTGCTGGCTGCGGTGGCCCCGATGGCGGCGCCGGTACGACGCCGCGACCCGTCACACCGACCTCGTCTGCACCAAATGCGGGTACGTGAAGGCGGCTCTCGGTGAGGGTGTCGAACGCCTCGGTGGTGGTCTTAGCCCTGGGGGGTAACGAGAGCGGGCACTGGACGTGCAACCGCAAGAAGTTTCTCCCTCTCGCCAATGCGCGTGCCATTAGTTACCGGCCTCAGGTTAGGTAATCAAGATCAATCTATTTTCAGTTCTGGCACCACATGTTGCTGTCACATCGGTCTCATCTGTAACACAGGTGCTCTCCTGTGTCTGACTTCCGTGAACCGAGTACTTGCTACCGGATGCACGCTGTCTCCTGCCGAGGTGTAGCTGGTTGTGTCGGTGTCCGGAGTAATCGGTGTTGTGGGATGTAGGTCAGATCCTGCTCGTACAGCGGAACACCTGATACCCGCTGCATGTCGTGCCGAAGGAGGACCGTCCGTTTGACGATGTTGACGCACTGGCGGCGGACATCTGTTCGGCCGTCAAACGTCGCGGTGAGGAGTTCGAGAGCGACGAGGAGCTCCGCTCGTATCTGGACGAGGACGGGATTGGTTACGACCCCCATTCCCTGGCTGTAGCTCTGCGTCAGCTCGAGGAGATCGGGCGCATCGCTAGGCCGGTGTTGGACTGGAGCTCGGTCCCGCGATCTCCAGGTTGTATGTCCCGCCACGTGTCTACAACGGACCATGATCTCCCGGCCTGCCTGCTCATGCCAGGCCGGGCCCGCCCTGGTGAGTGGCGGAGCGAGTGTCCTGGTCTGCCGCTGGCGAGCCAATTGCTCGTTAGTTCGTCACGCTCAGCGTTCTTCTTCGTGAGAAAGACTCTGCTTCGGTCATATCTCAGACTTTGTACTTTGCGGACCTCGTGCCACGTAGGGCCGGTTAGGGTATCCCCGCAGTAGCCACGGTGAGAGCTGCGTCTTGCGGTGCTCTCTGTGCCGGCGCTCGAGTCCGCCGCAACGACGAGGAATCATGGAGCCTGAGTCACCGAGCAGCCGGGAGGCGTTTCCGCGCTTCGCCTATGCCGTCATTGGTGTGGCTTTTGCTGTGGTGGCGACGACGGTTGCCATAGTTCGCTTTCGCACTTCACCGCTTTACCCTGCGTACAACGACGTTAACTCCGATGTGTACGTCTACCAGATTATTGGCAACTCGTGGACCCACGGTCTGCTCCCATATCGAGACGTCTTCGATATCAAGGGACCGTTTCTTTTTCTGCTGTTCTGGCTATTCGCCCGGATCCGCCCGTGGTCGATGGGGCCGCCGCTTGTAGTTCTCACACTCTTGGCGTTCACGAGCGTCTGGCTCGCGTACGCGATCGCGCGTCTTTACAATCTGCGCCGGTCGATTGCCGCCGTTTCTGCGGGCGCCTCGATTCTGCTGATCTACCTCAGCGCCATGTCGGTCTCGTCGTCTTTCACCTGCGAGGAACTGTCCGTCCCGGCAATCCTGCTCATGCTGTGGCTGACGCTATGTTGGCTACAGAAGCGGGGCACGGTTAAAGCTTGGTGGTGGATGATCGACGGCGTCCTCCTCGGGGCCCTGTTCTGGAGCAAATACCTCGTTATCATTCCGTGGGTAGGGATCCTCCTCGCGTCAGTCGTGCTTGCAATACGAGGTCAGATTCCCGGGCGCGATCTCACGCGAGTCATCGTTCTCCACCTCATCGGGGTGGCGATTGCCAGCGCGCTGATTCTTCCCTTCTACGCCGCAATCCTGCCCGACATGTTGCGCGGCTACTTCCTCGCGGCCAGCACCGATCTTCGCGCTGTGTTGGCGACCGAGCGTGAGTTCGTCATCGACCTTGTCACGAGCAACACAGCCGTCGCCCTCGCACTCGCGGGCATGCTCGTCTGGTTTCTGCTTCGTGTCACCCGCCGAGGTCATGCAGAGGATGTCGCACTCGCCATCGCTTTCCCCGTAACGTTAGTCGGCTCCGTCGCGGTCAACGTCCACGCGAACAGCGTGTTCGTCCCGCTCGCCTTCCTCGCCGTCGCGGTACCACAGGTTCTCTCTGCGGCCGCGGCGCGAAGTCATGTGACTGGATTGATCGTCGCCATTGGTATGGCCGGGCTGGCCGTCACTGCGTGCGTCCGGCCATGCGCCGAGAGCGTGGCGGACTACGGAATGCTCAGGCAGCCACGGCCGGTGACGTGCTACAACCTGACCACCATGAAAGGCGCCAACACCGAGAAGAGCGTGACGAGGATGTTCGCCGAGACGGCGGGATATCAACCGATCCTGTCAGTGGGACTGCTCTTTGCGGCCAGGAGTTCATACGTCTCAAAGACGCCCATGTGGCACCCGTTCCAGATCGATTACTACCTCTACACGGATAAAATGGCGTCCAGCGAGATTCAGGCTCGCTATCTGCAAGAACGAACCTTCGGCTACGTTTGGATCCACATCGCCAGGTTCGACAAGTTCCACGACATGGAAGGCCAAATCGAGGCCAAAACGTATGGAGTTGGCGCGGCGCAGGCAGCCCAGAGAGCAGCGCTGGTAGCCAATTATGTTCCTGTTCTTTCGTGTAGGAACGACATCCTCTTGCGCTCGCGCTGATCAGGAGCCCAAGCAGTCGGACATGCTAACCGCGCCGTGAATCTGTACTCGCCGCGCGCACCCTCGTCCCGCCAACCCAGCCCATGCACACCGCAGTACTGAGATATCAGAACTCAGCCGTGTTCTTTTTAACTCAGAACCGTCACCCAGAACGGCCTTACGCGCTTACATAGTTGGGGCCGCACTAGAAGAGATTCGGCGGAGTGAGGCCCTGGAGCGTTGGTCATGCGACTCCAGGGCTCTCGTCCTTACTCATGGAGTGGCCCTCTCCTCTATTAGACCCGTATCAGGGACGATGCCTGAACTATCTGACTACCGTGAGGGCAAGAAGCGCCGCTCGACGGTCCTCCGGGCTCACTCGGTGGTTCACCTCGCCCGGCATGATGATGGACTTGAGCTGCTCAAAGTATTCGGGATCTCGACGCCGACGCCGACGTCGCGAGGGCAAGAAGCGCAACTCGATTAGGTCGTCGAAAGACAGGCCACTAGAAGGCCGCGAAACGTGCATTGTTGAGAATCCTCTGAGTTTGACCGTCCGATTAACACAGACGGTGAAGTGATTTAGGAATCGCAAACCTAATCGCGGCTTAGTGAAAATCTAAGCGGAGAATCCGTAATGAGAAGAACTGTTGTTAATCCGGTCTCGGACGAGGCGAAGAATAACGATTACGTCCCGCAAAACCGCCGATGATCTGGAGAATGTCCGGTTCAGCCGTTCCCACCCGCGGGAGAGTAACAGCTTCACTACTCCACTGACGTCGGATCACGCTGGCCTACTGTCGGAATAACGATCAGGCCACATTCCACGGCATTCCCACACTGGTGCTCGGAAGTCCGGCCGTCTTGTCCGCAATCGCGGCTCCTGCGGCGGAGAACAGGGAGCAGCATGGCCAGCAGAGTTAAGTCACGAACCGCCGATCAGAACACGTTCCACTCGTTGCCTGTCGCGGTTGTGCACGCGTTGACCCGCCCCGTCTGGTGTACCCTCACGGTCGGCCACGTCGTCGCCAGGAGTGGGTGGTTTTAACTTAGGTTCTTCTCAGCGTGTCCCGGCGACTCTGGTCGCAGAGCGCTGGGAGGACGTATGCCTTGGGTGAGGCTCTCGAGGTGGAGGGATATGCGTGCTCGCGAGGAGCGTGTCGAGGCGCTACTCGAACGGTGGGATTCGGATGTCTCGGCTGCCAGGAGTGATCCCGGCACGTTCTCAATGGCGTTTGAGGTGCGCGGCACATGCGCGGATGAGCTTCGCGAAGCGTGGATGGGGGTCTGCGATGATGACTATTTCTAGGGGCTGTGGAGGACACCCAGTTGGTTTGAGTGGATCGGGCCGCCGGCAAGCCCCTTCCTCCAGAATCGCCGCCATGTTCTAATCAGGTGTGGATCTTAGCGACTACGAGGTGCAGCAGCTTTCCGACGCGGATCGCCGGGCAGTCACAGGCTCAACTCGTGCGAGGTGACATCAAGATTTCTCCGCCTCCGAAGGCGTCACCACAGCCCATGGTCATCCCGCGGGACCCGTAAAGCCCAACGGCCCAGCTTTCTGATATCTCAGGCTTGCTGCTGCATGCGTGGCAGGCGCGGAAAGACCTCAGACCCAATCCTCAGCCCCTCTTCGGCCGAGACAGCGGGGTAGACGTCGATATCGAATACGTCGTTCCACTCGAAGACGATCTCCATGATCTTCTCGACACTGTCCGCGGACAAAATGCTCACAACCTGCACCGCCGAGGAAAGCGGCCAATACTCGGCTATCACCTGGACGCCCTCGGGATACTTCCAAGCCGCCCGCCGCCCGACCCCCGCATCCGCTTCGGCAGCCGACACAGACGAGCGGAACTTCAGCAGCACGACAAAATCCATGTCAATCCATCCTGTTGAGTAGAGCGCCGAGCCGAGATGCGGTGTCTGCCTCGACGTCCCTGATGCTACGTGTCCTGCATATGGTGCGACGCGACTTGCGAGCGTCTAGTCTGGCACTCGCACTGCACATAAGTACAGGCCAGGTTTGGTGGGCCGGATACAGCGGCTGCGTGTGGATGATTTCGGCCCGGATTGGAAGGTGCCGGGGTGTATGTCGAACCTCGGGTCTTCACCGGCTGAGAAGGATTCCCGCACCGGTTGGTTCCCGGTCCGGTAGCGTCCCCGTTCACAGGTACCGATAGCTGTCCTTGAGGGCGCCAGTTCGGTGGCAGCAGTGGCGAACAGTCGGGCAAGCACCGCTGCTGCGTCTGGGAAGCGTCGAGGGTGCAGGACGGAGGGCCTAGCAGGCCACCGAATGATGACGACGGCCGGGGTTTCGTTGGCTTCAATCAGTTCCACGGTGATCGTTTCGGTAGCGGTGATCTGGCCGGTGGCCAGCTCGGTAACTTTGGACATGGGAGATCTGGTCTTCCTTTAGAGAGTCGGGTTGGATCTCCTAGGCCCGGCGGTGCTCCAACACTGACCGGGCCGCTTAACTGGGTCCTGCTAATTTGATCTTGGACATCACCCTTTCCGTTTCACATCCGGTTTCACTTCACTAGCCGCAACTGGCCGCACGAGACGCACGAGACGACATAGCTAGGGCTATGGATTGTGGCTCTGACCAGGACAGGAAGACACTGGACGCACGCGCTGACATGTCCCGGGCTTGACGTCGCGGCAAGTTCAAGACCCTGAAGTGCACTCTTTTAGGCGTAGCGCAACTGCTGCCAAATTGCGGGCGACAGGCGGGAGGACGTCATTTGCCAGCACTCGGTCTGCTGCCTAACCGACTGCTGTGCAGGCCTAGGACACGTTTGTGGTCTTAACCTGCGTCCTTGGCGATGTCTGGCGACAGGATGGTGACCACAGTTGAGTCGTCCTGGGCACCGAGCCCGGCTGCCTCGGCGATGAGATACAGCTGTTCGGCAGCTGCGGCCAGCGGCAGCGGAACGTGATACGCGCGACCGACGCTGGTCACGATTCCCATGTCCTTGACAAAGATGTCGACGCGCGACTTGACCTCGGCGCCTCCGGTGTATGCCTGCAGCATGCGCGGTCCGCGATCGGAGAACATGAACGAGCCAGCCGCGCCTTGGGCCAGCGCGCTGATTACTACTGCTGGATCGAGTCCTAGTCCACGGGCGAGCGCGATCGCCTCGGCGGCGGCGGCGATGTGGACCCCGGCGAGGAGCTGGTTGATCGTTTTCAGGGCCTGGCCGTCGCCAGGACGAGTACCGACGATCGTCAAGGTGGAGGCAAGATGATCAAGTACTGGCTGGGCGGCGGCTAGCGCCGCCTCTGTCGCACCGACAACGATCAGCAGGTCGCCCTGTCCGGCGCGGGCCGGGCCACCACTGATCGGAGCGTCGATCAACGGATATCCGGCTTCGTCCAGCTGACCTGCCAACGCCCGCGCAGCCTCCGGGCCAATAGTGCTCGTCAAGATCACTGGTGACCCCGGCTTCAGGGACTCGAGCACGCCTTCCTCGCCAAAAAGCGCGGACTCGGCCTGACTTTGATCACGAACCGCGAGCAGGGCGACGTCGGCGTTCCTGCAGGCACCACTCGGCGTCGCCTCAGCGGCAACTCCTTGTTCGGCGGCGAGTTCCCGGCGCCCCTCGAACGGGTCAAACCCGGTGACTGAGAACTTCGTAGCCAGGTGCGCGGCCATAGGCAATCCCATTGCGCCCAGGCCAATCACGGCTATATGGCGGCTGTTCTCCGACATGGTGCTGTGACTCCCATTTCAGAAGGCGGTTGAAGGCATCAGACTCTTCGTAGGGTGTCGACGACCGCCGCGAGTGCATCGTCGTCGCCGACATTTCCCGCAAACACGATGTAGGGGATGCCCCGAGCGAGTCCGGTGACTGGTTCCCACAAGGAGACGATGCCGGGAAGCATCGTGCCGCGGCACCATGCCCGCCGGATCCCCAGACCCACGGTCGCGGTGTCGGATGACGTGATGCCTCCCTTGGCGATCACAAACGCCGGCCTGATCTGGTTCACGATTTCGTGGACGGTGCCGACCAGCGCGGCGCTGACCGTACGCGCGATCACCAGGCTGTGTGCGGCATCGTCGCCGGTCACCAGCGTTCGGCTGGTCCGGATGACGATGTCGTCGTCGGCGCTGTTGCTCTGCAGCAGCTTCGCGGCTTGGCCGGCGATCTCGGCGACGTAATCGTCGCGCGCGGCGTCATCCAGCAGGGTCGGGACTTCCAGCTCGAGTTCGATGATCTTGCCTTTGGCGCGGAGTCGGTCGAGCTGACGGGTGGTCAGGGGGACGTGCGAGCCAACCGCGATCAGGCCATGCTTCGTAGCTGGGCGAGTGTCGTCGGGGTCGGCCGGCCGCGCAGCCAAAATCTGTCTCAGGCGTTCCGCGCTTACCGGAGGTGTCGCACGCTGCCCGCTGCGGGCGCGGACGAACGACGGCCCGATTCGATAGATGAAGTTCTTGCCGGCTGCCTCGGCGCGAAGCAGGGCCTTCACCACCACTTGCTGATCCGAGTCGGCAGCGGTATCCACGACAACAGGTTGACCGTCTCGGAGTCCTGAAAGGATGTCGAGGACGCGATCCGGACCACCGGTGCGGATGTCGGTCAGAGTAATCCGGGCGACCTTCTCGCGCGGAATCCGCCCGCCGGTTTTTTCCGCGACCCAGTCGCGCAGGTCTGAGTTGCGATAGCCGAAGCTGGCGTCCTTGGCGAATTCACTGTGCGACACGGGGATCATGCCGTCGTTGGTACGTGCCCAGTGCACAGAGTCGACCGTCAACCGGCCCGGCTCGACGTAGGCGGGGCAGACGATCACCCCATCGATCGTCGTGCCGCGCGCTGCCAGCTCCTCGGCGAGGATGTCGGTCTCGAGGGGGAAATAACCGCGCAGCGTGGAGTCGCTGCGACTGGCGATCACATACGAGACCTGTTCCGCGTTGGCCGCCTGGTGCAGAGCGTCGACGACCTCCCGATTGAGCTCCGCCGCATCGGTTTCCGAAAGGCTGCGAGTATTGGTCAAGACGAAGAAGCCGGTCGTACGCTGCTGAAACGCCCATTGCAGATCAGCGACAGACCAGCTGGTCAAAACCGGCAGGTCGGCGATCGTTTGCGTACCAGTGGGGTCGTCGTCGAGAATCACCAGCCGACGACCGGCCTGAATCTGATCAAGATTGGTACCGACGTCCAGCTCGGGCGGCTGATCAGCGAGTAGTTGATCAAGCGGAATCGCACCGGAGAACGCGGGAGCGGGCGTAGCTGAATCGACACTAGTCACAAAAAATCCTTCGACAAACCGACGTTATCCTCCATGGCCTGATGTAAACATCCGCACTGGATTTGACGTCACGTACGCCGATGACGCTGATTCAGATGTGGAGATCGGGGTAGAGCACCCGTATTGGGGAAGACACCGGCGCCAAGGTCCGGGGAAGTGTCGTTACGGCATGCCAAGGATGCCGGTGCCGACCTCGTCGAGGTTGGATACTCGGCAGCGCTGAGTCCACGTCGACGTGATGGAAGCCATCGTCAACCTGAAGGTGCGGTTGATTTTGCGGTACGGACTGATCGAATGATGGAGCACGTCGCCGTCGTCGGCGCCGGATACATGGGCGGCGGAATCGCCCAGGTCTTCGCCATGGCGGGCGTGGATGTAGTGATCGTTGATGCCGATCCCGCGCTTACTGCGCGTCATCTTGATCGACTGGGTCAAGAGGCTGAGGACTTCGAAGACCGCGGTCTGTTCGAACCGGGATCAGCCGAGCTAGTGCGAAAGAATCTCCGAGCCGCGAGGAGTGTGGCCGAGGCGGTTGCGGAAGCAGATTTGATCGAAGAGGCGGTCCTGGAACGACCTGAGGTCAAGAAGCCTGTGCTTGGCAGTATCGAGGAGGCGGCCCGCCCCGACGCAGTGATCGGCAGCAACACGTCGACTTTGCCGATCGGTGATCTTGCTGCTGGCCTGGAGCACCCAGGGCGCTTCCTTGGTGTGCACTTTTCCAACCCGGCGCCGTTCATCCCGGGAGTCGAGTTGATTGCGCACTCCGGAACCGACGAAGACGTCGTCGAGGCCGTTGAGGCGCTCGTAGCCCGGACGGGCAAGCTGACCGCCCGCGTCAACGACAAGGCCGGCTTCGTGCTCAACCGGCTGCAATACGTACTGCTCAAGGAAGCAATCAATCTCGTGGAGGAGGGCGTGGCCACGCCCGAGGACGTGGACATCATCGTCCGCACCACCTTCGGTTACCGCTTGCCGTTCTTTGGACCCTTCGCCATCGCCGACATGGCCGGCCTCGACGTCTACCGTGACGGCTTCCGCACCTTGCAAGAGCACTACGGGGAGCGGTTGGCAGCGCCGAAGATGCTCGCCGACCTGGTCTCGGCCGGGCAGTACGGGGTCAAGCAAGGCGGCGGCTTTGTCACCCCAGCCGGCGACCAAGGCCCGCTTGTCGCCTACCGCAACACCGCTTATGCCCGGCTGGGGCACCTACTCAACGAGCTGGGTCCAGCGCCGAACGGAGGAACCGACGAATGATCAATGCCCCGTACACCGCCGAGGACTGGCCAATCGCGGCCGCCATGCTGCCGTTTGGGGACAAAGATTCCCGCGGCGGCCCGATTCACGACGCAGAGCCGGAGGAATGGGCCAAGCATTTGCGGCTCGTGCGGCGGATCGGTTTCACCGAGGTCGACCCCACCGATACCTGGGTCCGGGTGGGCGATCTGACGCCCGAGCGGCTGTCCGATTTCAAAGGCGTGCTGAGCGACGTCGGCCTCACAGTCCCCGCCATCTCGACCTCGCGCCGCAGCGTCATGGATCCCGAACACGGCGAGGAGTACCTCGCCTATAGCCACCGGCTCCTCGACAAGGCGGCGGAGCTTGGCGTGCCAATGGTCAGCTTCGGTTTCTTTCAAGAGTTCACGCCCGAACAACGGCAGGCCCTGTGGTTCTGGCTGGCGGAGGGTTGGCATGACGACGAGTCACCGGAGATGCGAAGTCGAGCTGCGTCGCTGATCCGAGAGCTGGCCGAACACGCAGCGAGCAACGGCCAGCAGATCACGCTCGAAATGTATGAGGACACCTACGTCGGCACCTGCGACGGCGCCGTGCAATTTCTCAAAGAGGTTGGACACGACGCCTGTGGCCTGAACCCTGACATCGGCAACTTCATTCGCTTGCACCGGCCGATCGAACCGGTACAGGACATGCTCGACAAGGTCCTGCCGTACGCCAACTACTGGCATGTCAAGAACTACCTCCGCGACGAGGACCCGACCACCGGTCAAGTGATGACCTTCCCGGTGCCGATGGAATTCGGCTTGATCAACTACCGCGCCGCGATCAGCCAGGCGCTGGATCTCGGCTTCCGCGGTGCCTTTCTGTGCGAGCACTACGGCAGCGATGCGATCACCGTGATCGGCAAGAACCGCGCATACGTCCGAGACATCCTCGCCACCTTGATCGACTGACTGAAGAGAGGGGACACCGATGACATCCGCCCCAGCCCCAGCACCGTCCTCCGTCCGATCCCGGTTGCCTGACCCGCGCACCGCGGTCGTTACCGGTGCGGGTGGCCCAGCCGGAATCGGCCGCGTCACCGCACGGATCTTGGCAGAGAGCGGCTGGCACATCGCTCTGGTCGACATCAACGCTGACGGCCTGGCCGGGGTAGAGAAAGAGCTCCGGGAAGCGGGTCACGACAACGTGCTCGCACTGCCGAGCGACATCGCCTCGGAGTCCTCGGTGACCGAGACGTATCAGCGGATCGATTCCGAATTGCCTCCGGTGGTCGGTTTGGTCAACCTGGCGGGCATTGCCTGTCCGGTGCCGCTCCACGAATGCAGTCTGGAGGAGTTCGAGCGGGTGATGGCGGTGAACGTCACGGGTTCGTTTCTGATGCTCAAGGCGGCCGCTGCGCGGATGATCCCGCAGGGTGTCGGACGCATCGTCAACACGTCGTCGATCACCGCTATTGACGGAGGCGGCACATTCTCCAAGGGCGTCTACGCCACCGCAAAGGCGGCCGTGATCGGGATGTGCCATGGCGGAGCGCGCGAGCTCGGCCCGTACGGGATCACGGTGAATGTGCTAACTCCGGGGCCCGTCGACACCGAAATCATGGGTGGCCGGTTGACCGAAGAGCGCAAGGCCTCCATGTCCGCCGGCATCCCGTTGGGGCGAGTCGGCCAACCCGACGAAATCGCCGCCACGGTGGCGTTCCTGCTGTCCGAAGGTGGCGGCTACATCAATGGAGCAACCATTCAGATCGACGGCGGCAAGCACATCCACTGAATCACCCTGACCAACCGGCACCACGAGCAAGGAGACATCGATGGCCGACACCGTCACGAATCAAACCCCCCAGCGTCGCTTCGAGTTGAGCGAGCATGCAAACCGGAAGGTCTTCAAACGACTGATCCCATTCCTGCTGCTGATGTATGTGATCGCGTTCCTGGACCGAAGCAATGTCTCCTTCGCCCAGGAAGAGTTCGAGGCCGACTTCGGCATCAGCGCGGCCGCGTACGCCTTCGGCGCCGGCCTCTTCTTTGTGGGCTATGCGATTTTCGAGATCCCGAGCAACCTGTTGCTGCACAAGGTCGGGGCGCGGTGGTGGCTGTCTCGGATCATGGTGACCTGGGGCATTGTCGCCGCCGCCTTCGTGTTCGTCCAGGGGCCGATCAGCTTCTACATTCTGCGCTTCCTGCTGGGAGTCATGGAGGCCGGCTTCTTCCCCGGCGTCATCTTGTTCCTCACCTATTGGGTTCCTGCCCGCCACCTGAGCCGGGCCCGCGGCTACTTCTATATGGGCATCGCGCTCGCCGGCATTCTCGGCAGCCCGCTTTCTGGCGGTCTGTTGGAGCTCGACGGCGTCTTCGGGCTGCGCGGCATCCACTGGATGTTCCTGGTCGAGGGCCTGCTGGCGGTCGCGGTCGGCATCTGGGCCTACTTCTACCTGACCGACAGGCCCGAGCACGCGATGTGGTTGCCCGACGACGAGCGGCAGGCGTTGGTGGAGACGATCGACGCCGAGGACACCGCCAAGGAGGAAGGCCACGGGCCGAAGAGGGTGTTGGCCGCACTCAGCAACTGGAGGGTGTGGTACTTCGCGCTGATCTATTTCTGCCTGCAGATCGCGGTCTACGGTGTCACGTTCTTCCTGCCCACCCAGGTGACCGCCATCACCGGCCAGAAGCTCGGCTTCCAGTCTTCGCTGGTGACCGCCATCCCGTGGGTTTTCGCTCTGGTGGGTCTGCTCATCTTCCCGGGTTTGGCCGACCGCACCCGCAAGCACCGGTTGATCGGCACGCTGTTGCTGCTGGGTACCGCATTCGGCATCATCATTTCCGGTGCGCTCAGCAGTAACCCCGTGCTCGCGATCGCTGGTCTTTGCCTGGCCGCGATGGGCTTCGTCGCCATGTCCCCCATCTTCTGGACGCTGCCGACGGAGTACATGACCGGATACGCCGCCGCCGCCGGCATCGCATTGATCAACTCCCTGGGCAACCTTGGCGGATTCCTGGCGCCCATCCAGCGTGACTACTTCAAGGAAACCCTCGGCGGGAATGCGGGCCTGTACTCCCTCTCCATCGGGGCCGTCCTTGCCGCAGTGCTGTTTGCCTGTGAGCGCGCTCTTCAAGAAGGCCAACGAGGTCGAGGCCGGCCACCTGGATGAGGTCGACGCCATGTACGTGACGCACGAACAGGCTGAGGCGGCGCGGGCGGCTCACAGGTCTCAGAGGTAGGGAAATGAGAGCGCTGGTATTGCGCGATTTCTACGACATCGCAGTGGAGGAGCGACCTGACCCGGAGCCGGGACCGGGTCAGGTGGTCGTCGAGGTGATCGCCACCGGCATCTGCGGGTCAGACTTCCATGGCTACTCCGGCGAGAACGGCCGGCGCCACCCCGGCCAGGTGATGGGGCATGAGACGGTGGGCCGCGTTCACGAGCTGTGGCCGGATGTCGAAGGACTGAGCGTTGGCCAGCTGGTGACCGTCAACCCGGTGATGTCCTGCGGCGAGTGCTGGGCATGCCAGTCAGGCCAGGAACAGTGGTGCAGTCGGCGGGTTGTGCTGGGCGTCGCGCCGGAGATCCCGGCGGCTTTCGCCGACCGGGTCGCCGTACCAGCCGGGAACATCGTGCCCCTTCCGGAGGACATGCCGGAGGAGCTGGGTGCGCTGGTGGAGCCGATGGCGGTCGGCTACCACGCGGTACGTCGAGGTCAGCCGCGTCCCGAGGATCGAGTGCTGGTCATCGGCGGTGGACCGATCGGGCAGGCGTGCCTGCTCGCTGCGCGGCGCCTGGGAGTCAAAGCGCTTGCCTTGTCCGATGTGAGCCCGTCACGCCGTGATCTGTGTGCACGTCTTGGAGCCGAGGTCGTCGACCCATCGGCCGGCGACCTGCCGTTGGCAGTGGCAGACCGGCTCGGCGGCCCGGCGACCTTGGTCCTCGACGCGGTCGGGCTCAGCCCGACGGTTGCCGACGCGATGGCAGCCTCCGGTCTTGGGAGCAGGATCGTCTTGGTCGGAATGGGTTCGCCACAACTCGAGCTTTCTGCGTACGCGTTGAGCACCCAGGAGCGAGCATTGATCGGATCCTTCACCTACAGCGCTGCGGAGTTCGCCGACACCGCGGAGTGGGTCGGCACCGTTCCCGACGGGATCGAAGCGCTGATCGACGGTCGCGTGGGCTGGGAGGGAGCTCCGCAGAGCTTTGACGACCTGGCGCGTGGTCGAAGTGCTGCGAGCAAGATCTTGGTGTTCCCGCAGGGGCCACCGGAGAGCGCGTCGGCATGACGGCGCACAAGATCGCCCACGTCCGTGCCTTCACTGTGGGTGCGGGAGGCGGGGCCGATTATCACGATCAGCAGGGCTACCACTGGATCGACGATCACATTGCAACTCCGATGTCGCGTTACCCGGGCTACGAGGAGAGCCGCCGCAGCTTCGGTCTCAACGTGCTGGGCACGTTGGTGGTGCAAGTCGAGGCCGACAACGGCACCACCGGTTTCGGGGTCACGACTGCAGGCGAGCCCGGCGCCTGGATTGTGGAGCGACACCTGGCACGGTTCCTCGAAGGCGCCCTGGTCACTGATATCGAGAAGATCTGGGACCAGATGTTCCGCTCGACGTTGTTCTACGGGCGCAAAGGGTTGGTCCTCAACGTGATCAGCGCTGTTGATCTTGCTCTGTACGACCTGCTCGGTCGGCTGCGAGAGGAGCCGGTCTACGCCCTGCTCGGCGGTGCAGTGCGCGACGAATTGATCTTCTACGCCACCGGTGCGCGTCCTGATCTTGCCCAGCAGATGGGGTTCGTCGGCGGCAAGCTCGCGCTGCACCACGGTCCACATGAAGGTGTAGCCGGGCTGCGAGCGAACATCGAGGAGCTCGCGGCCATGCGGGACAAAGTCGGCGAGGACTTCTGGTTGATGTGGGACTGTTGGATGTCGCTGGATCTCGACTACGCCGTCCGGCTGGCCGCAGCCGCTCATGAGTATGGGCTGAAGTGGCTGGAGGAGGCGTTGATCCCCGACGACTACTGGGGCTATCGAGAGCTTCGTCAGAAGGTGCCGCGTGGGATGTTGATCTCCACCGGGGAGCACGAGTCGACCCGGTACGGGTTCCGAATGTTGCTCGAGATGGGCTGCGCGGACATCCTGCAGCCGGATGTCGGCTGGTGCGGCGGGATCACCGAGCTGATCAAGATCTCCGCGCTCGCCGACGCCTACGGCGCCCTCGTCGTGCCGCATGGATCGAGTGTGTATTCGTACCACTTCGTGATCACGCGGACCAATAGCCCGTTCGCGGAGTTCCTGATGATGGCTCCGGAGGCTGATGAAGTGGTGCCGATGTTCTCGCCACTGCTGGTCGGTGAACCGGTACCGGTGAACGGCCGCATGCAGGTACCCGACACTCCCGGATTCGGCGTCGAACTAAACCCGGATGTCGAGCTGGTCCGGCCGGTGACTCACTAGCCGGTGTCAGAGCCGGCCTTGATCCTCCGTTCCAGCTGGTAACGGCACCAGCCGCGTCACCTCGGTAGGCGACGCGAGCAACCCCTCCAGGGATGCATTCAGCGCCCGAACCGCCTCCCCAGCACCGTGATCATCAAGGTCGCCGACCGAGGTCCACTTCTCGATCATGACGATGGTGCCGTCCGGTGCATCGTGGATGGCGTACAGCTCACATCCCGGTTCCTCGTGCACGGCGGCAATCGCCGGCCTGAGCGCCTCCACAACCTGATCATGCTGCCCTGGGGCGGGACGAAAGTACGCGGTGACGACAACCGGCGTTGACATTGGGACTCCTTGATTTAGCGGGCTGGTACCACGGTCTGGCGTTGGCTGCCGAGCCCTTCGATGCCGACCTCCATGACGTCACCGGCTTTCAACCAGACCTGCGGTTGCATACCCATGCCGACGCCGGGCGGCGTACCGGTGTCGATCAAGTCGCCCGGCTCGAGCACCAGAAACTGGCTGAGATAATGAACGACGAAATAGGGGTCGAAGATCATCGTCGATGTCGACCCGTTCTGGCGCCGTACGCCGCTCACGTCGAGCCACATCCTGAGGTTGCGGACATCGTCGATCTCATCAGGCGTGACGAGCCAGGGCCCGGCAGGGTTGAAGGTCTCCGCCGACTTGCCCTTTGACCACTGTCCGCCTCGCTCGATCTGGAAGGCCCGCTCACTGACGTCATTGACCACGACGTAACCGGCGATAGCGGCACGGGCATCGTCCACTGAGTCGAGGTAGCTCGTTCTTTTGCCGATCACGACGCCCAGTTCGACTTCCCAGTCCAGCTTCGTCGAGCCGCGGGGGATGCGGACGTCGTCGTTCGGGCCGATGAGTGTGTTGGGCGACTTCGTGAAAAGGATCGGCTCCTCGGGAACTGCGGCACCGGTCTCTGCAGCGTGGTCGCTGTAGTTCAACCCGATGCAGAGAATCTGGTGCGGCCGAGCGATCGGGGCTCCGATCCTCTCCTCGCCGAACTCTTGTAGCTGTTCGGTCGTGCTCCGCTCCCGAACGAGATCGGCGACGCGGGTTAGCCCGTTGCTGCCGAAGAAGGCCTCGTCGAAGTCATCGACTACATCGGAGACATCGAGGTAGTGGCTGTCGTCGATCCGGACAACTGGTCGTTCGGAGCCGACTGGGCCGAGACGCATCAGGTACATAATCAAACTCCTGGAATGGAAGGTGATCATGATCCTGCCACGATCGGGCGTTGCATGGCGCACGATGCGGTTCAGCCACGAGCAACTGACAGCGCACATCCCCGCGCGAAGTCGTAGCCAGATGACTTGTCAAGATTGATTGACCAAGTGCTTACGCCGGGCGCGTCGCGAGCTTGAGCGTGTAGCAGGCGCCAGATTCGGCACACGTTGTCGGGGCTTTGCTCGCCAGTGTCGCTGGGAGTGTCCACGGTCATGAAGCCCATGGCAACCTTGTCCTGACCGACAACGCGTCCCCAAGCCAGCGTTCGATCAACGATCCACGTCGGATCCACCGTGCCGTAGTTGTAGAACTGCGGACTGGCCAGATCCAGGACATCGGCGATGCGTGCAGCCAGTTCGAGCTGATCGATCTCCTGTTCCGGATCGAGCAACGGCGCCATCGTGACAATGAAGTCCCGGCCGTAGCGACTCTTCAAGTCGCGCGTCGCCTGCGCCACCTGAATGGGGTCGATGCCATGTTCCAGGTCCCAGTCAATGCCGCGGAAGTGGTAGGTGTCGATGATCTTGGATGCGCTGTTCACCAGCTCCCGCCGCTGTCCATCGGTGGTGATCGTCAATCCGCCGTCATCCCACCCACCGATCGATAGCAGGACCGGTCTGCGGGCCTTGTTGAGTGCATCCACATCCTCGATGAAGGACGCCTTGGACTGCACAGTCTGGGAGAAGGTGATCTTTCCGGTCGTATCACCGATCGCGAAAGCCGCCAGGACCAGGTTGTACGCGGGCGGTACGTTCCGCAACTTCAGCGACGGCCCTCCCCAACTCTGCCAATAACCGGCGACCACTCGAGGAGGGAGACGGTCCTCGGCGGCTTCGCCGCCGGAATCGGGTCGAGGTGCCGCCGGAACTGCCGTACGCGGCCGAGAGACCAGCGGCGAAGAATCGGCCGGGAAAACCAGGGCGGTGATCAGAATCGCTACCGCCGCCCCAGCCACCATCGGCGGCCAGGCCAGCAGTGCTGATCTCCGGCGCCGGTGCTCCTGGGGTCTGTCTTGCCGTGTGGCGAATGGATTCAGCCTCGGGCTCCGACCGATCGCGAGGTCCTCCAACCAGCCGAGCAGGAGGACTGCGACCATGATCAACCCGAGAGCCACGGCAGTTCGCTGAGCGATCGCCGCGGTGTTGCTCTGCGGGCTGGAGCCGTACCTGACCAACAACGCTGCCGAGATCGAGAATGCTGGAAAGCTCCAGAGGAAGATCGTGAGTGCCCGCCCTTGAACGCCGGCAAGAGCAGTGCGAACCCAGGTGGAGTGTGGTCGAGCGCTCGGCTGGACGTTAAGCCGCAGGAGCAAGATCACGGCACCGGCACCCCAAAGTGAGTTGGCCACTGGTAGGCCGGCAAGTGATGCGGCGGTAACGTCGCCGGCCCTGAGGGTCCCGACCAAGCCGGCGCTCATCAAGATCGACGACAGGATGATCACTGACGTCCACGACATCCGCTGGAGGCGGTTGTCGTGGTAGGCAAAGCCGATCAACCAGTAGCCACCGAAGAGTGCGAAGGTCAACAGGACCTCACCCACGCGGCTGCTCGGGCTCCACGTCCCGGACAAAGCCAATGCCAAGCCGAGAACCGGTAGGGCTGCAGTGCGCAGAGGCCATTTCCGGAAGCACCACAGCAGCGGTGGACCGATCAGGGCCAGCCATAAGTAAGCCGGGACAAACCAGAGGGAGCCCGTCCATGCCGTGCCCCAGGCACTGCTCGGCGGCTCGAACAGCGGAATAGCCCACAACAGCATCGACTGCCAGTCCGGTGCACCGCCAGTGCCAGGTCCCGCGCCGGCCGCAACGCCGTACCACACCATGAGCGGAACGGCGACAGCCGCCAGGCCCCAGACCGGCAGCACCACGCGACGAACCCGCTTCGCCAGCACAGTCCACGGATAGGCCGCGGAACGGTCAAGTGAGCCCGCTAGCAGCGCCCCGGCGATCGTAAAGGTGAGTGCGGCGAACGGGATGGCGATCGGCGTCCAGCTCCAGCCGAACCATTGGTAGATGATCACGCCGATGAGCGCAACCAGGCGGAGCAGATCCAGATGGCCATCGCGCTGCGCGCTAGCGTCGGCGGCCTTGGCCTCTATGAGCTGGGTCATCGTTCAGCAGCTCCTGCCGTGATCGGACTCTGTTCGACCGGGTGGGGTGTGACCAGACCGGTGTCCAGCGTTCCGGTGCGGGCAAGCTTCTTCCAGCCCGCGCGCACGCCGCGTACCGCCATGTAAGCGGCCGTATAGAGCAGGTACGCCCGCAACGGCTCGTAAACGATGCGATAGACCGGCACCATCCACAGGTGTCGCCACTTCTCCCGCATCAGCAGGATGCCAGCCGCGGCGATGATCAGGTGTGCCGCCAGGAAGAGCAGGAAGTAGAACAGAACGACGTCGATGCCCTGCTCCTGAGCAGTCCGAATGCCCATGAACACGATGAAGGGCAGAAAGACAAGCGGAAGAATGGTGGCGAGGGCGTACTGCGGCAATACGTACCAGCCGAGTAGTCCGTACCGCGACCGAAACAGCAAGTCGCGGTGTTTCCAGATCGCTTGCAGGCTGCCGAAGGTCCACCGGGTGCGTTGGTCAAGCAGAGCATCGACGGTCTCCGGAGCCTCTGTAAAGGCAATCGCCTCATCATCCTGGGTGACGCGCCAACCGGCGCGATGCAGCGACAGTGAGAGATCACAGTCCTCAGCAAGCGTGACTTCGGTGTAGCCGCCCACCTCTTGGATGGCGGTTTTTCGCCATGCCGCGCAGGCTCCCGGGACGATACTGATGGCGCCCATGACGTCTTGGGCGGCGCGTTCCACACCGATCTGGGTGAGGTATTCCAACGCCTGCCAACGCGTCAAAAGGTTGCGTTCACGGTTGCCGACTCGGACCACTCCGGCCACCGCTCCGAGCCTGCCGGTCTCGTCGGCGGCGAGATGACGAACCAACCGGCTGATCGTCTCGGGAATAAGGATCGTATCTGCGTCCAACGTCACGATGATCTCGCTGCTCGCGTGGCTCAGACCGGCGTTCAGCGCCCCCGCCTTGCCCGTGTTCTGTTGCTCGATGAGATGAATGCGGGGGTCGTGCCGGGCGATTTCCCGAACCTCTCGAACCTCTTCAGACGTCCGGTCACTGGATCCATCGTTCACGACGATGATTTCAGCGAGCGGATATGTCGATGCCAGGACCGAGCGGAGCGTACGCCCAATGATCTGCTCTTCGTTGTAGGCAGCCAGTATGACCGATACCGGCATCTGGATCTCACTCGGCGACGGCCAGACGACGCCGTTGCGACGACGCCGTCGGATTGTGGCAATCACGCAATTACCAAGTCCGATCACGACGACGAAAACGACTGCAACCACGAACAACGTGCGAAGCAGCACCGTTGGCCAGACGAACCAGACCTGCACCAGGCTCAACGTGATCTTGTCCCAGATCGTGGGCTTCACATCGAAAACGCGGTCAGCCACGAATGGCTGCACATCAGGCATGGTCGTGAAGGTGTAGCCCTGCGATTTCGCGTACGCGATGAGCTTGGAGACGTAGTCGATGGTCACCTCGCGTCCGGTTCCACCACCATCGTGGAGCAGGACCGTGACGTTTTGTCCCTTCAGTTCAGGGAGCGGCATCTCGCCGGTCAGCTGGTGGGATGCATAGCGCCAGTCGTCGCTGTCGAAGTCGTGGGATGCGACCAGGTAGCCGTAGCGTTGCGAGCGCAGCATCCCGTCGATGACTGATTGGGTCGACTTGTCATCGTCGCCCTCATACGGCAGCCGAAAGTACCCCACCTCCTTGCCGGTCACTGCGCGAATGACGTGATCAGTGACGGTCAGTTCGAGCCTCGCGCGCCAGTCCGATGTGGTGCTGACGTCGACGTGGGTGAGCGAGTGATTGGCCACTGCATGCCCCTCGCGCACCTCGCGCCGGAAGATCTCCGGGTTTCGCGCGACCATCGTGCCGGTGGCAAAGAAGGTGGCAGGCACCTTCTCGGCCGAGAGCAGATTCAACAACTCGGGCGTCCACTTCAGGTCCGGTCCGTCGTCGAAGGTCAACGAGATCGTGCGTTGCGCAGTGTCCGAATACCCGAAGCGACGGATCACGTAGGCGCTCTGTCCAATGTGTTTCTGCTCGGCGGGCGTGAACGTCGCCTCCACTCGCTTCGTGCCCGGGTCAAGGCCAGTAACCTGACCGCCGTCTCGACGGACCTGGAGGACGCGGACCAGCGGTCCTTGGCCGACGACGGGGATTTGCTTGCCGGTGGTGTCGCTTGTCAGAGGTGGTCCCAACCGCTCCTCGCTGGCCGTAAGAGCGGGTGTGTCGTTGAGATTCGGAAGGACCACGAGAATTCCGATGAGCGAGAGAGCCATCAATGTGGCCGCGATGAGCCGGACTCTTTGCCAACGCCGTCCTGATGGATCGACGAAGATGACTGGCGACGCCGTCTGGTCCGCGGCGTCGTTTAGCTGCCGTGCGAATATCAATGCCGAGCTTTCGGATCAGATTTTGCGTTGAAGTACGCCAGTCACCCCTGGGACCTGACGTATAACCCGAGATCTAGTTCTGGCCTGCGATGACGCTGCTCTGCGATAACGCTGCTCGGGTTCCGACGACACGGGTAACTCCGCCCTCAGTGACTGTGTTCCCGCTGAGAGCTGCCCTGGGCGGGGCCGTTATAGAGAAGTTATGCGGCTGGTCGGCATAGCGCATGCTCGGCCGTCCATGCGATTACCTCGATTGCGTCGTCGAGCGACTTGCCGCGGCTGGTGTAGAGCGCGTCGAACGTCTCGAAGCTGCACAGCACCCACAGCACATCGCCTGCCTTCGCTCACAGTGACGTCGTCGCGCAATACCGCGTCCTCCGCGAGCCGTCGGGCGAGGTAGGCCATGCCGCCCGCTCGGTTCTTCTCCATCCTCTCGACGGCTCCCCCAACCGAGGCAGGATCCACGTGATTCATGGAGAACAGCACGCGATACACCGGCAGATCTTGGGCATACATCCTGCAGGCCGCAGCAATTCCGTCGCGCATGTGTCGGCGGGCATCCTCGTGAGCTACTGCTTTGGTCAGCTCAGCCAGGCCGGTACGAGCCAGGAGGTCTTCGGTGAACGCCTCGAACAATCCAGCGCGGGAGCCGAAGATCAGGTAGATCGTGGACCGCGCTACCCGCGCGAGCTTGGCCACCTCGTCGAGGCTGAGGGGCTCCGCTGGCGCGTCACGCAGCCGCTGAGCGACAGCGCCGAGGATGCGTCGGCGGGTTTCCTCGGCGGTCTCCGCCCGGATCTGTTGCTCGTACTTACGCACCATGCCAGAAGCCTCGCACATTTCACTTGACATGATGACTTCTAAACTACATACTGTCTTATAGAATACAAGATTGTCTAGCGAAAGGGAATTCTGCTATGTCTGTTTGGCCCGTCGTGGTGGCCGGCGCAGGACCTGCCGGGCTGGTCGCAGCGATCACGCTCGCCCGCGCTGGCATTCGCAACTTGGTGCTGAACCGCCGCAGCTCGGTCTTCTCACATCCACGGGCGACCGTGATCAGCCTCCGATCCATGGAGTTGTTCCGATCATGGGGGCTGCAGGACGAGATCTTGGCGGGGGGCGATGACGTCGAGTGGCGAATGCTGCTCACGTCGACGCTTTCAAAGGCCGCAGCCGGTGAGTTGATCGAGGTCGGCTATCCGAGCAGATCGGAGAGTGCCCGGCTCAGCCCAACCCGACCGGCCGCGGTGCCACAAGATCATCTTGAGACGGTGTTGATCAACTATCTGCGGCGCCTTCCGGCTGCCCATGTCGATCTTGGAGTTGCTGTCGAGGACGTTTGGCCGACAGCCAAGCGGGCTGCGGCTCAAGCTTCGGGACGGAGCGAGCGCGAGGGTGCGAGACGTTCAGGCCCAATACGTCATCGGCGCAGACGGACGCGCGCAGTGTGGTGAGGCAATGCCTAGGTGTCGGCGTGCATCGACAGAGGATGTGCTGCATTCGTTCTCAGCGGTCGTGCGGGCGCCCTTGTGGGAGGTCGTCGGCCGCCGCCGCTACGGGATATACGTGACCGAGAAACCTGCTCCCGGCACCTTTCTGCCTGCGGGTCAGGGCGACCGTTGGGTCTACGCCTTTGGCTGGGATCCGCGAGCAGAAAGCATGGCGGAGCTCGCCCAAGATCAACTGATTCCTCGGATCCAGGAAGCGGCCGGCGTTCGAGATCTACCGGTCAGCGTGCTCGATCGGAGGACATTCACATTCTCAGCGGCCATCGCCGAACGGTTCCGATCGGGCGATGCCTTCCTTGTCGGCGACGCGGCACATCGGGTGACGCCGCGCGGCGGCACCGGAATGAATACTGCCATCGGCGACGGCTTCAACCTCGGCTGGAAGCTGAGTTGGGTGCTCAACGGCTGGGCACCGGACTCGCTGCTCGACACGTACGAAACAGAAAGGCGTCCGATCGCAGAGCACAACCTCGCCCGCTCCCTGGACCCAGCGGGGAGCCGCCGGAGCGTCCACGATGAGCTGCGCTTCGACCTTGGCGGACGACTGCCACATGTGTGGATCGATACCGCCACCGGTCGCATCTCCAGCTTGGATCTCCTCGGTCCCGGACTCACCCGTTTGAGCACCGATGAGTCGTCGGCGCAGCTTGCTGATCAGCTCGATCCTCCTGTGACGCGGCACCATCTTGATCAAGAAACGGCAGCTGCCTTGGGCGCAGATCGGCCCGGCGGGATCGTGCTCCGACCGGATGGCGTGGTCTGGAACGGGCGACTTTCAACCGCCGTCGACCAGATCGATCGTGAGCACGCTGCGTAGGATTCGACGATCTGCAGGAGGTGTTATGAGCAGCGAGACACCAACGATCTACGACTGGGCGGGCGGCCGCCCGGCCTTCGAGCGCTGGCTGGGCCGCTTCTACGATCTGGTCGAGGACGATGATCAGATTGCGCCATTGTTCGGCGGGAAGGTAAGTGATCAGCACCGGCGTGACGTTGTTACGTGGTGGTGCGAGGTGATGGGCGGTCCCGCCACCTACACCGAGAGACTAGGCGGCTACGAGCACATGCTCGCCAAGCATCGCGGACTGCACATCACCGGGGAACAGCGGCTGCGCTTTGTAACCCTGCTCTCCCGCGCAGCCGACGATGCCGGCTTGCCGGACGATCCTGAGCTCCGGGCCGCCCTGATGGGGTATGCCGAGTGGGGTACCCGCCTGGCGATGCACAACTCCAGCGATGCGGACGACATCGTGGAGCACGCGCCGGTTCCTCGTTGGGGCTGGGGAGTGGCGCCGCCATACCAGCCGTGAGTCGACGGTCGTGATAGAGTACGTCACGTTCTCTATGCCGATCTGGGAGCCCAGAGGCGACTCTCATGTCAGATTCAGCCGCGCGACCTGTAACCGCGGTCTTGCCAGGACTGCTGCTTGCGATGTTCCTGGGCGCCATCGCCACAGAGGCGGCACGGCTTTGATCACCGATCACAGGTCACTGCCCCGGCGCCGCGGGCAGGTGCTCGAGGATGCGATCCTTGAAGCGGCAATCACCGAGCTCACCGAGGTCGGCTACGCGAACTTGACCATGGAACGCGTAGCGATCCGGGCACGAGCCAGCAAGGCATCGGTCTACAGTCGCTGGCCCACTCGCTTGGAACTGGTCATGGACGCCTTCTATCAGCTCATGCCAGATCCCGCGTCGCCGCCGGACACGGGCACGCTACGCGAAGATCTCATCACCACGTTTCAGCAGGCGGCGCGGTCCCTGGCTGGCCCCGCTGGCGAGGTGATACGAGCGCTGCTCGGAGACGTCATCCCTGACGCCGGTCGTACGGCTGAAATGCGCCGCCATTCACATCAGCTTGGCCATCACGCGATGGAGGAGATCGCGCGCAGAGCTGTCGAGCGCGGCGAAATCAGTGCTGACGCGGTGACGCCCGCTCGGCTGGAGGTTGGCCCTGCGATGCTTCGCTATCACTTCTTGTTCCAGGGACCGCAGGTGTCGGAGGAGGACATCATCGCTATCGTCGACGAGGTCGTCGTACCGGCGTTGATGGCTCAGCGTCCGGGCGTTACCGGTTGATGGAGCCGGTTCTTCGTACGCCATCCCGGCCGACGCGCACCCCTTCCGGTTGTCCCGACCACGGACGCGCGACTAGTATTTTGCATCACCTTTGTCGAAGGTTTCAGGTGGGTTCTCTCTAGCCTGGGTCAGGGCGCGGATGTACACGATCAAGCGTGCCTCGGAGATGGTTGGCGTACCGGTCGCCACTCTGCGCGCATGGCAGCGTCGCTACCGGGTGGTCGAGCCTCGCCGGTCCGACTCGGGCTACCGCCTCTACAGCGCGGCTGACATCGCCAAGCTGCGGAGCATGCAGGCGTTCGTGGCGTCGGGATGGTCGCCCAAGGAGGCGGCAGCGGTCGTCTCGGCCGATACCGATCTCGAGACAGAACCCGATGACCTCGAGCGTGACCAAACGCCGCCGCGGAGCAGATCGTCTCCACGCGCATCCGCACAGACGGTGGACCTGGTTTCGGCGGCGGCCGCGCTGGATCCTTCCGCGGTCACCCAGTTGCTCGATGAGCGCTTTGCTACAGGCTCGTTCGAACACGTCGTCGACGCTTGGTTGCTGCCTGAGCTGGACCGACTAGGCCGGGCTTGGGTCGAGGGAGGCGTAACCGTTGCCGGCGAGCACATGGCGGCCGCCGCCGTGCAGCGACGATTGAGCGCCGCCTTCGACGCGGCTGCGTTGGATGGCGCACGCTCGCCACTGTTGCTCACCGGCCTCCCACCGCGGTGTCGCCATGAGCTGGGGATTCTCGCTTTCGCCACCGCTGCCCGCCGACAAGGTCTGGCAGTCGTCCACCTCGGGTCCGATCTTCCGCTCGCGGATTGGCTGACAGCGGCCGAGCGGCACCGGCCCGATGCGATCGTCCTGGCCGCGCCGACACCGAGTGATGTCGCACCAGTCCTAGAGATCATCGAAGGCCTAGAGCTCCTCGAAGACATTGCAACGGCACGAACGCTGGTAGCGATCGGCGGTCGGCATCAGGATGAGGTAGTGGAGGCCAGCATCCGGTTGGGGCACCCAGCGGCCTTGGCCCTGGGTCATTCTGTTAGCCGCGCAGCGGCGCTGCTGAGGGATCGGCTGGGGTCAGGTCGAACTTAGTTGTGTCCAGCGTTTGTACGGGCAGGCGGGCGTGCCCCGCGTGGCGAGGGAAACTCAAGACGTACGCCACGCCAAAGCCGTCGTGAGATCCGTCAGCCCTGCGACGCCAACTGCGTGCAGCGCCTCATCGGTCAGGGCCAGACAGGCGTCTTCGACATGCCTGAGGATCAGCTTCTCCATCTCGTCGCTGACCCCAGCGGTCAACAGCGCGTCCTGGAGAACCGCCACATCCAGCGAGGTCATTGCCGCGGAGCCCGTCTTCTGTAGCGCCTCAGCCGCCGAGCCGCTCAGCCGATCCATCGCGAGGCTGAGCAGAACCGTCGACTTTCCGGTCAAAAGATCATCGCCCGCGGGCTTGCCGGTTACGGCCGGATCCCCCCAGACACCGAGCACCTCGTCGCGGAGCGCGAACGCGACGCCGGCGTGGATGCCGTAGCGGTGCAACGCGCGATGAACCGCCGGCGTGCCACCCGCCGCCGTGGCGCCCAGGGCCAGGGGTCGTGCAACGGTGTATGAGCCTGACTTCAGCTGGGCGAGCCGTTCGGCATGGGGTCGATCACGCCGCCCGGCGGCGGCGCCGGTCAGGTCGCCGCGCTGGCCCAGAACGAGCTCGACGCACAGCTCATGCCACAGCTCGCGCAGCTCCGGGCCAAGCGTCGCCACCAGCCGATGCGCTTGCACCAGAGCAAGGTCGCCGAGCAACACAGCGAGGTTTCGTCCGAATGCGGCTCCGTTCCCACGCGCGCCAGCATCAGCGTGCCAACGCTCGGCCTGCCGGTGTGCAGCGAGCGCGCCCCGGCGTAGGTCCGAATCATCCATCACGTCGTCGTGCAGCAGGGCGAACTGGTGTAGCAGCTCCAGGGCTGTCGCCGCCTTGATCATCTCGCTATGCCCAGGTCCGTGAAGGTCAGCGCCTGCCGCCACATAGCCCCAGTGACACATTGCCGGGCGCAGCCGCTTGCCTCCCACCAGAGCACTGCCGAGCCATTCCGGCAGATCTTGCGCGAGGACATCGGTCCGCTGTCCGCCCAGGTCATGCCAAAGGGTCGCCAGCTCGTCGATCTGCTCCGTGAGCAGCCGCGTCACGCCGTCCAGGGTGGCGGCCGCGTCAGCGTTCTGCGGAGTGCGGGGTCCTGGGCGAGTCCACGCTTCCAGATACGAGGTCGCGAGGGTCTGGACCTGTGCCACCGCCCATGGGCTGAGTAATCCGGGTGTCCGCTCGACCGTTGTGATCAAATCCGGCCAGCTCAGCCATTGATAGTCCATGACCTCATCGGGGTCTGGGCGCAGAATGGCTGGATCGACGATGGCAGCGCGGTAGACGGGACAGCGCTCGTTCTCGACGAGGCCCTGCGGGTCTGTTGCGCTGTAACCAAAATCGGGCAGCAGCACTTCGATGTTGATCACGTCCACGCCGAGCTCCTCGCGTACCCGACGCTGGATAGCCGCGACATCAGTCTCTCCGGGACGAGGATGCCCACAACAAGAGTTGGACCAGACGCCAGGCCACGTGACCTTGGTCAAGGCCCGTCTGGTGAGCAGCACGCGACCATCGGCGTCGCTCAAGTACACCGAGAAGGCGCGATGTCGAGGCGTCTCGCGGTGGTGTACGGTCGCCCGCGCTGCGTGCCCGATAACCCGTCCCGTGTGGTCCACCAGCTCGACCAGGTCCTCGTCTGGAGCGGTGGTCGTCGTCTCCACGCGGTGGCCTTCCTTCAGCACGACAGCATTCGTGCAAATCCTAGAACAAACATTAGACAAACACTAGACACCGAGTCGTGATGAACGGTTGTGGCTTAGCGGTCTAGCGGTCGTAACGGTCCGGACCAGGGTCTTCGCCAGTCGCTCGACGCGCCAGCCGGTCGAGGTAGCGTTCCCATCCGCTGCGATGTAGTTCTCTTGCGTCGGCGGGCAATCCGGAATGCGTCAAGCGAACCATCGTGCCGCCGTCCGCTGGCTCGAGCTCGATTGTGACCATCGAAGATCCTGGCGGTATCGGGATGCCGTTACCCTCCCAGCCCCAGGTGAAAACGATGCGTCGCGGAGGAACGACCTCGATGAAATGTCCCGATGCTGCTGCGGCGTCCGGCATGATCACGCGCAGCGTACCGCCGGCGCGCGCATCGACCTTGCCGCCTACGCCTTGCCACGCCGTCCATCGCTCGACATCAGTGAAAAATGCGAAGACCGTGGGCGGCGAAGCGGCGATCCAGCGCGTGACGACGACGTCGCTCATTGTTCCTCCGCCTCTTCGGCCAAGGTTGCAAGCCGGTCGAGTTGCGCTGCCCAGAACGACTCGAGAAAGGCCTCAAGAGGCCCTAATTGTTGCCGATCGGCACGGTACAAGCGCTGCTTGCCATCTCGACGGACTGTCACGAAGCCGGCCTCTCGCAGTCGCGCCAAATGCTGCGAGACACCTGAATAGCTGAGGTCCAAACGAGTAGCGAGCTCCCCGACAGGAAGCTCGTCGCGCCAGATCAGCCGCAGAATGCCCTGCCGATGCGGTTCTGCGACGAGCTGAAGGGCATCCACATGCTCACTTTACTCCAGACTGAAATGAGAATACGCTTTAGTGATAGCTGAAATGAAAGGGTAAATCGCCATGGGAGACGTACTCTTCACGTTCGACGTTGCGGCCGCTCCGCACACGGTTCGTCGCCAGGTGATGGTTCAGCTCAAGCGTTACGTCGAGACGGGAGTCGCTGCCCCGGTGTTTGTGAATTCATGAAACCGGTCGACGTCACAACGACCATCGACATCAGCCGACCACGCCAGATGGTCGCGGCCTACGTCGCTGATCCTGATCATGCTCCGGACTGGTACGCCAACATTGATCACGTCACCTGGGAGACCGAGAGGCCACTGGTGATTGGTACGCGCCTCGCCTTCGTTGCACGCTTCCTCGGTCGGAGGCTGTCCTACACCTACGAAGTGACTGACTTTGTCCCGGAGCAGCGCCTCGTCATGGCTACGGTGGCCGGCTCATTTCCGATGGAGACGACCTATACCTGGACAGAGCTTCCAGGACAGCGTACGCACATGACCCTTCGCAACCGTGGAACTCCATCGGGCTTCGCGGGGGTTACCGCGCCGGTCATGGCGGCAGCCATGCGGCGCGCCAACCGCAAGGACCTAGCCGCGCTGAAGTCCCTGCTCGAGCGACCGTGACGCGGGCGCTCTCGGCAGCACTTCCTCAGGGATCGATGATCTGGTCGTTTCGATGGGCGCCGTAGAACTCGGTTTGTCTGGCCATGATCGATCGCATAGATGTGCCTCGCGGCACTCCGTAAACCGTGCCGGGAAAGTCAAGGTCGGCCTGCACGCGCCACAGCTCCTCGTGCTGGTCGGGCGAGAAAAGTTGCGCTGGATCGCCCGCAGCGATCCAGCCGATCGGCACAACTGTCCCCGGATCCAGCTTGGAGTTGACGTGGAGCACGCTGTTGATTCGCAATTCCACTCCGCTGCCGGCGACCGATCCGGGAAACAGCGATGCTCCGGTGGCAATGAAGACCTCGTCCTCGACGGTCGCTCCATTGATGTGGGCGTGCGGCCCGATGAGCACCGCATCGCCGACTGAGGTGGGATTCCGCGAGCGGCCGCGTACCAGCGCGTTTTCCATGATCACCACGTCATCGCCGATCCAGACTTCGCCATCCTCCGCGGTCACTACCGCGCCGTGCAGGACGCGCGTCCGTTCGCCCAATGTGACTGCACCACACAGCACAGCCGACGGTGCCACATACGCGGAAGCGGGAATCACCGGTCGCTCTCCCCGATGCATCAGGATCATGACCGGCGAGCGTAGTCGCCGGGAGGCGACCCGCTGTCGGCGGACGGAGAACGGTTCGTAAAGTTGTTATTCGGACATCTCTCACCAAGGAGGAATTCATCGTGGCCAAGGTCGTGCATTTCGAAATTCCAGCCGACAACGTTGATCGAGCCAAGAATTTCTACGGCTCCATCTTTGGCTGGGAACTCCAGACGATGCCCATGGGGGAAGGCGAGTACACGTCGGTGAAGACGACGGATGTTAACGAGCAAACCCGGATGCCCCTCGAGCCAGGCGCGATCAACGGCGGCATGATGCAGCGCACCGAGCAAGTCTCCGGACCGGTGATCACCATCGACGTCGATGGCATCGACGACGCCCTGAAGAAGATCGAGTCTGAGGGTGGCAGCATCGTCACGCCTCGCACCCCAATCCCCGGCATGGGCGCCTTTGCTTACTTCAAGGACCCGGAGGGCAACGTGTTGGGTCTGTGGGAGACCACGCCCTAGACACTCCCTAGACACCACTGACTCAGCGTGCTGCGGGCCTTCGCCCGCAGCCAACCCCGGACGCTTCGTTGACTGGTACAAGGGAGCAGTCGAGCCAGCGCATGGAATGATGTACGGCGCGTTGGCGCCATCTTCCGGCGTCGAAGGCCCATGAGGTCCTGTCAACTCCGTTGGGTGGTCGTTGATGCCGTCAGATCATTTGAGTTACACCCGCCTTCTCAAGGCGGCTGGGCTCGGAGCCGTGATCGGACTTCTCTTCGACCTCGCCGTCACGCTCGCGTCGGCTCCGTCGAAGGCGTTCTCGATCGCCCAGGTTCCATCCTCGGCGGCCTTTCTTCTGGTGGGATTCGCCGGAGGTTGGCTGTTCGAACTCTTCAAGGCCCAAACTGAGATCACCGACCGTTCATTGCAGTCGATCACCGATATGGAGAAAAGCGTTGACCGGTTGACGCGCAAGATCACTTATCAGGACCGCGCATTGACGATGTTGATCGACGCACCCAGACACAACGAGGCGCTGAGCGAGCTGATCAAGGCGTCCATCAACGACAACTTCCGAAGTATCCCGGATGTCGGTGTGGCCGCATACCTGCGCCTCCTCAGCTTGGCGATCAATCATTCCGACAGCTACCAAGGCATCCAGCGAAATCCATTCCGCTGGTACAAGGACACTCAAGCCGGCTACTACCTTGACGCCCTCCGTGAGAAAACAATGGTCGCCAAGACCCGTCTCGTGCTCATCGACGACGACGATCTAGGGGAGATGAAGCAGGACCTCGCCAATCCCGAGGTCATGGAGTACTACTGGCGACATACCGGTGACGTCGAAACCTATTGGATGACTGTCGGCGAGTTCCGGATGACATTTCCGGGACGTGATGTGCCGCGGGACCTGGCTTTGTACGACAGGCAGCTATTGGTGGCGTACGACGAGTCAAGACTGATCTTGAGATTCGATGTCGTAAGACGGGAAGCCGACGTATGCCGGCTCTTCGATGACGTGATGGAGATGATCTCCCGGCACACGCCGACCTTGAAGCGTGTGGAACTTGCGAGCGCGCTGCAGAGCGGCGCATCATCAGCGGTGGATGCAGGGGCTCAGGACGGCGACCAGCGGCACTGATCAACTTCACTGAGCGGGCCCTTCGAGAGCGTCAGCTGGCCGCAGTTCTGACTCCGGCCCGAGTGGTCGATTTCTCTGATTCTGAGTCCCACATTCTGGCCCTCGCTCTGCTACTCAGCTAGCTCTCAGCTTCGTTGAGGATGCTGACAGGGGTGCATTGAGCCACAGGCACACACCACAGCGATCAGAAACGGGGGAGATCGTCATGAGGAGCCTTCTAGGTTGAGCATCGAGTCGCCAGCCAAGAAAGACGCCGCAACGGTCAGCGAGAATTCCGGTGGCGTCAGCACGGACAAGAAGGTCACCAGCCTGCCTCTCAGGATGCGGGCGCGAGTGCTTTCGTTCTACCGACAATCACCAGGGATCGTCACAGCAGGCGCCATTGCCGTCCTGTTCGCGGCCGCGTACCTCCTCGCTGCGCCTATGGGGCGTGATCTAACGGCGCAGATGGCTCATGCCGAGCTGGCCCAGCAACATTGGCCCGTTGTCCTGGACTTCCGTTGGTATGGCGGTTTCGACCCACTGGGCTACAGCGTCTTGTCTCCTCTGGTGATGGCGCTTCTGGGCGTACGCGTCACCACGGCGCTTGCCTATGTCGCGTGTGTGGTGCTCTTTGCGGCGTTGCTGAAGCGCACCGCGGTGGCACGACCAGTCGCCGCGGCAATCACTGGGGCAGTCTGCCTGACCGGGAATCTGGTGGTGACCCGGACGACGTTCGAGCTCGGTCTCGCAGTGGCGCTCGGCGCACTGTTGGTTCTGGCCTCCGGACACCTGCGCATCACGGCCGTGCTGGCCGTCCTAGCAGCGCTCTGCAGCCCGGTAGCAGGCTTGTTCCTGGGAGTCGCCGGAGGCGCGCTTTTCCTGAGCCGTCGACGACGGGCGGGCATGACGCTAGCTGTCAGTGCTCTGATTCCGACCGTCGGGGTCGGCGTAGCGTTTGGTAACGGCGGGTACCAAACATTCGGAACGAAGCAAGCCGTGCTCGCTCTTCTCGTCTGCGTCGTTGCGGCGGGACTGTGTTGGCGATCTCCAGTGATCAGGTGGGGCGCACTGTTATCGGCCGGACTTGTGGCGGGAGCTTATCTGGTACCGACGCCCGTGGGCACGACGGCGACGCGGCTGCCGGAGCTGTTCGCTGCGCCGATGATCGTGGCTGTCGCCGCGGTCCCGCTGGGCGCTGTTATTGCCGCTGCCGTAACCGTGGTTTTGCTGTTGCCACCTGTCTCCCTGACAGAGATTCGCCAACGAGGTGATCCCGCACTCAGCGCGGAGTTTTACGCACCCTTGTTGGACCAGCTGGCCGCTCATGGGGTTACCGGGCCCATTGAGGTGGTTCCGACCCAGCGGCGCGGAGAAGCTGCCGTCGTGGCACCAGTCGTTGCCATCGCAAAAGGATGGTCGCGACAGGTCGACACCGACCGCAACTTGATCTTTTACGACGGCAGCCTCAATGCCGATACATACCGAAAATGGCTGGATGCCAACGCCATCTCGTACGTGGCCCTCTCCAACGGGCCCTACGACTGGGCGGCAACTGATGAGGCGTCCTTGGTGCGCCGCGGGTTGCCGTACTTGAGGCCCGTCTGGTCCGACCGGACCTGGACCCTCTATGCCGTCACGAATCCGCAGCCGGTGATCTCATCACCAGGGCGAGTTATCGCTCGCGATCCCGTTTCGCTAACCGTATCCTTGCCCGAGCCGGGTGAATATTCCGTGCGCGTCCACTGGTCCCGGTACTTGTCCGTCTCCAATGGCTGCGTGAAACCAGCCCCAGACGGGTCGTCAGTCGTCGTCGTTCAGGATCCGGGCACTGTCAAGATCAAAGGGAGCCTGCTGCCACACCACTGTTGAGGTCAGAACATCGATTCCTCGTCACCAAACCAAACAAGGCCGTGGTTTCTTTCGCGACCAAGGCGAAACTGCGCCCTCAAATTCTGGGACTGCGGCGTTCGATCATGACAACATCTCGCCAAACCCCGGCGAGCGGCCCGTAGGTCATCTGCCCGAGACGTCTGTCGAGTACCGACGACGCGAAACCCGGCTTGTTCGTGGAGACGCAGACTGGTGTGGTTCTCGGGGAATATGCCGGACTGGATGGTCCATATGCCGGCGGACTCGGTGGAATTGATCAACGCACTGAGCAGCCTGAGTCCGATGCCTTGTCCCCGCACTTGCGCAGCGACGTAGACCGAGTCCTCGACGACCCCGGCGTACGAGCACCGGTCGGATACGGGGGAGGCGGTGACCCAACCGAGCACATGTCCGTTCTCAACTGCCACGTGCCGGTGATCCGGCAGCCTGCTGGCGTCGAAATGAGCCCAGTCCGGCGGTCCGGATTCGAAGGTGGCGTGACCCGTCGCGATGCCCTCGGCGTAGATGGCTGACACTTCGCGCCAATGCCCTTCGATGAGTGGCACGATTCGGACACTCATGAGTTCGTCGGAAGCAGCGTGGTGAGCAGAGCTTGCACCGGGCGCCACCGCCGGACTCACCTGATCAGCGGGCTCCGACCCGGCCGACCGAACCTCAACAGGGCCCCGGGAGAGATTGGCCATGAATAGGTAGTACACCCACGCCCTCGCTTTTGATCTGTCGAGCGCCTGCAAACAGGCCAACCCATGGCGTACGAGGTGCGCGCCTCACGAGACGCGGCCCAGTCGTACGGCCCATTTAGGAGGGCAACGTAGGAGATGGCATTGCCATCGAGCCACTGTCGATACGCGTCTGCATCGAGCGAGCCGTCGCAGAAGACGGGTTGCGCTCGATGTCGACCTGTCGCAGCCGAGCAGTCCAGCAACCTGTTGCGACGGCGCCATTGAGCGTCGAATGCCGGCGTCCGCCTGCGGTATCATCATCGCCATAATTCGCGTCGGGCAATCCTGCAGATCCCGGGAACTCGGGCGTAAAACTTTCAATTCGGAACCAGGAGTAAACGGGCGTCATGGCGGCTCGTAAAGCTACAGTCAGCATGAAAGATGTGGCTGCCCTGGCGGGGGTTTCTCTAGGCACTGTGTCGAATGTCTTGAATTCGCCAGATATTGTTGCCGAACCGACGCGACGCCGGGTTGAGCTTGCCATTGAAAAGCTTGGCTGGATTCCCAACGAACCGGCGCGCCAACTTCGGGCGGGGCGGAGCCGCTCTATTGCCATGGTTGTCATGGATATTGCCAATCCTTTTTACACAGATTTGGTGATCGGCGCCGAGAACTGTGTGCAGGAACGCGGCTACGCGGTACAAGTCGGAAATAGTTCACAAGATGCTGATCGTGAACGCGCTCAATTGTTGGTCTTGATGCAACAAAGAGTCCGAGGAGTGCTGTTGGCACCTATCTGGGGCCTCGATGAGCGGGTCTCCCAGCTCAGACTCCGTGGCATCCCTGTTGTGCTGTTGGATCGCGCGAGCAACGCTTCTGACTTCTGTTCGGTGTCGACCGACGACGTTGAGGGTGGCGGGCTGGCCGCCGAGCACCTGCTGGATCAGGGCCACACGAAGATCGCTTTGGTTGGCGGGCCAGGAAATCTCCAGCAAGTACGGGACCGACGCTTGGGCGCCGAACTTGCGAGCTCACGACACGACGGAGCAGCACAGCTACGGGTGATATCGACGCAGCATCTCGATGTCGAGTCCGGAATCCGGGCCGCTGAAGAAATAGTGTCACTCGCCGATCGGGATCGCCCGACGGCAGTATTCGCAGCGAATGACCTATTGGCAATTGGTTTGCTGCAAGGCTTTGTCACGGCCGGGTTGCATGTACCAGACGACATGGCAATTGTGGGGTACGACGACATTGCCTTTGCCGCAGCAGCCGCCGTCCCGTTGTCGTCGGTCCGGCAACCTCGACTGGCTATCGGCTATCGGGCGGCGGAGCTGCTATTTGACGAAATTGAAGCGAATGAGCGGGACTCGCCGCATGAGCATGAGCAGGTGCGATTTGCACCAGAGCTGGTAGTTCGCCGTTCCAGCGCCAAGAGCCGCAATCTGTCCAGGGTCACGGCACTATGACGAGCGGTTCGCTCCGACGACTGCAGGAGCTTGCGGGTGCGCTATGTAAACCGCGGCCTAGAACGCAGCGACGAAGGAGTCGGAACGCGCGAGCAGCCTTGTCAGAGTGCCAGATCCATTGGCGCCTGAAGTCCGATTGAGCACCAAGCGAATCCTTGGTTCTGGGAGGCGGATTTACGGGCTCTGAGGCGCGATCATTTGTCGGACGGTTTCGAGATCGAATCGGCCGTGCGTGTGCGTGACCCACCATGCGGCCCCGTCATGCTGCCCCCCGCGATGCAGCACGGTGCTGTTTGACGGCATGTCCCGGCCCCGTCAGGCTTTACATATGGCTGGGCAACCGCTCAGTGCCCGACGTCGGGTTGTGACGCTCATCGCGATGTGCGTCGCGCAGGGCATGATTCTGCTCGATAACACGATCGTCAACGTTGCCTTGCCGTCGATCCAACGTGAGCTGGACGTGAATCCGGGCAACTTGATCTGGGTCGTCAACGCGTACGTCCTCGCCCTCGCCTCGCTCATCATGGTTGGCGGGACCTTGGGGGATCGGTACGGCCGCAAGCGGGTGTTTCTTGTCGGGCTGGCGATCTTCACCGCGATGTCTGCCGCCTGCGCCCTCTCCACGAGCGAGTCGGCGCTGATCGCCGCTCGCGCCGCGCAGGGCGTCGGTGCGGCTCTCGTTGCACCCCTCAGTCTGTCCATCCTGGCTGACGCCTACCCCCCGGAGCGTCGCACTGCTGCCATCGGAATCTGGGCTGCTGCCGCCGGGCTGGGGTTCGGTGCCGGGCCGGTTGTCGGCGGCATTCTGGTCGAGCTGTTCTCCTGGTCCGCCGTGTTCTGGGTGAACGTCCCCATCGGGATCGCCGGGCTGATCCTCGTGATCATGGGTGTCCGCGAGTCGCGCAACCCGCACGCCCGCAGGCTGGATCTACCCGGTGCCGTACTCGTCGCCGCTGGCCTGTGTGTCCTGACCTTCGCGATCGTCGAGTCTGAGCACATCGGCTGGACGTCACCGACCATGATCGCGCTGCTCGCGGCCGCGGGCGTGCTGCTCGTTTCCTTCCTGGTTGTGGAATCCAGGGTCCGCGAGCCGATGGTGCCGCTCGGGCTGTTCCGGGATTCCCGCTTCACTGTGTCCTGCGGGGTCTATGCGATCATGTACCTCGCTCTGGCCTCGACCTTCTTCTTCGTCACGCTGTTCTTCCAGAACGTCGAGGGGTGGTCGGCGCTCGATGTCGGCCTGTCCTGGTTGATCATGAACACGCCGTTCCTCATCGCATCAACGCTTGCCGGTCGCCTCGCGGTGTGGATCGGTTCGGCCACTTGCTGGCTCGGCGTCCTGCTCGGCGGGCTCGGCGTCCTCGCCCTGTCGTTCCTGACACCCGGTGCAGGTCTGCTGGCGGCGTCGCCCGGCTACGTGCTGATCGGAGCGGGCTACGGGATGGCGGTGCCGACGATCTCATCCGTGGCGGTATCGGCGCTGCCGCTGGAACATAGCGGACTGGCCTCCGGCGTGCTGAACTCGGCTCGCCAGGTGGGTACAGCGGTGGGACTGGCTGCACTCGGATCCGTCGGGCTGGCCGTCACCCGCAACTCCTGGGCAGCCCAGTCCGCCCAACTAGCGACGTCAGCCCAAGCAAGTGCCCCGGACATCGTCCAGGACGTGAGCGGCGGACAGGGCAGCGTCGTCGCGCAGCAGCTCGGCCCGGCTGCCCAACCGCTCGCGGAGAGCGCCTTCGTCGACGGCCTGCACGTGGCGCTGCTTATCGGCGGTGGGCTCATGCTGGTCGCGGCAGCATTCGCCTTCATTGCGCTCCGCCGGCCCAGGGTGACGGCGCCGATGGGCGGCATCGCCGTGCCCGCGCCAGGGGCACCTACGGCGGCCTCATAGGCCGTAGTCTCCTGGCGGACCAATGCACGCCGACGACTGAGCCATTGGCCAGACGCGACTCGAGTGAGCCGTCAGCCCTTGACCGAGCCGGCGGCCATCCCTTCGACGATCTTCCGGTTGAAGAAGATGAACATGATCAGCGGCGGAATGGTGACCAGCAGGATATTGGCGAACAGCAAGTTGTACTGGGTTGTGAACTGGCTCTGGAAGTTGAACAGCGTGAGCTGCACGGTCGGCGTCGCCCGGGAGGAAGTAGAGCGCGCTCTGGAAGGTCGTTATAGATGGCCACGGTCTGCAAAATGATCACCGTCATGATCACTGACCGCAGCACCGGGAAGATGACCCGGAAGAAAACCTGGACCGGGCCAGCCCCGTCCACGACGGCCGCCTCGTCGAGCTCCCGCGGCACAGTCGCGATGAAGGCTCGGAAGAGCAGGATGCAGAAGGGCAGGCCGTAGGCGATCTCGATCAAGATCAGGCCAGGCATGGTCTTGAACAGACCCAGCCCTTGCAGCACCCAGATTGTCGGCACGACCGCGGGCGGCACGATCAAACCGGCCAGCACCAAGATGGCGACCAACGGGCTGAGCCGGCTGCGACGACGCTGCCAGACGTAGGCGACCATCGCGCCAAAGATCACCAAGGCGGCAACGCTGACGACGGTTAATACAAAGCTGTTGATGAAGGCGATGATCATCACGAAGTCGCGGGCCGAGACGGCCTGAGCCAGGTTGTCCAGCAGTGCGAAGGGTTGGGGCCAGGAGAACCTCAGCTGGTTCGCCTGCGTCACGCTCGATGGACGCGATGAGGAAGATGAAGGCGAACGGCACCAGGAAGAAGATCGCCGACACGACGATCGCTGCCAGTCCGAGTACCACACCGCGAGTGTTCTTCATCTACGTCACCTCTCCTCGGTTGAGCCATACCGTCAGGGGGACCACGATGATGGTCACCAACAGGAACAGCACCACGCTGCCGGCCGTGGACAGCCCGTAGAATCCGGCCTGGTACTGCTTATAGATCACCGAGGCGATCACGTCGGAGGCGAAACCGGGCCCGCCCTTGGTCATCGCCCAGATCAGATCGAACGAGCGAAGCCCTCCGATCAGCGAAAGCGTGATCACCGTCGCGGTGGCCGGCCTGGCGAGTGGCAGCATGATTTGCCGGAAGATGTCCCCAGCGGCTGGCCCCATCCACCTCGGCCGCCTCGTAGTACTCCTGCGGGATCGAGACGAGCCCGGCGATGTAGATGACGGTGGCGAGTCCCACACCCTTCCAGACGTCCACCAGGGCGATCGAGAAGATGGCCAAGCTCGGGTTGGTCAGCCAGCCGGGCCCGTCAATGCCCACGACTGCCAGCGCCCTGTTGATCAGGCCGTACTCCGGATTCATCAGGACGGTAACGTGAGGCCGACGCCGATCGTGCTGACCAGCACAGGAAAGAAGATCACCGACCGCAGGTACCCGCGCGCGATGATCTTCGACGTCAGCAACAGCGCCAGCGCCATACCTAGAACGACCTTGAGGCCGGAGGTGATCACACCATAGATCAGGGTGTTGCGCAAGCCGATGACGAGCGCCTGCTCATTGAAGAACTCCTGATAGTTCTTCAGGCCGATCCACGTCGACGTGAACAGGTCCCACCGGGTGAAGGAGAAGTAGAAGGAGGCGATGGTGGGGACGAGGAAGAAGATCGTGTAGATGATCGCGGCGGGAAGGTAGAACCAGTACGGGTAGGGTCCCGGCCGCTTCGTGCCCCGCTGCGCTGTGGCCCCCGTCGGCGGGTGCCAGGCGGGTCGTATCTGTGGTGCTCAAAGTATTCGCCATCGCGAAGTCCTTTCGTACGGTCCTGCCGCCGGTCCCGACCGAGATCGGCGGCAGGAGATGTCACGAGCGGCTGGAGGGCTGCCCTAATGCGCGCTGAGCTCGTCGAAGCGGGTGGTCTTCGACAGGCTCAGGGCGATCACTCCCAGCCGGGCAGACCCAACTGCTGCGCCTGCTTCTTGACGTCCTGGTCGTACAGGGCGGCGCCCTTGTCCCCGGTCACCTGACCGGTACCGACCTGGACGCAGATCTGCTCCAGGGCCGGACCCTTGATCGGTGACTTGAACTCGAGTGCAGGGCCCGCTTTGCCGGAGTCGATGGCGGCCTTGGTGTCCTTTGCGACCTGCGTGACGTCCGACGGCAAGGTGCATGCCTTCGTGAGATACGGACCTGTGGGTGCCGCTCCCTTCGTCTGAGCCTCACAGCCCGGCTGGCTGGCTACGAAGGCGATGAACTTCTTGGCGGCATCGAGCTTGTCGCCCTCCACAGTCTTGGGGATGTACATCCCGTTGCCCGGCCAGATGGTCATACCGTTCTTGGCCGCGTCAGTACCGGGCAGCGGGAAGAAGCCGACATCCTTCGACTTCCCAGGAGCGACGCTTTCGATGTTCGCCGAGACCCCGCCGAGCTGAGGATAATGCGCCGCAGTGCCCGTGGCGATTGCCTTGATACCGTCGTTGAGCTTGGCCGAGGCAAAGTCCTTGTTGAAGTAGCCGGCCTCGTGGACCTCTTGGATGTGCTGGAATCCAGCCAGGGCGGCAGGGGTCGTGGCGTACTTGACTTGACCGGCGGTGTACTGCGCAGCGAAGTCAGGGACCTGAGCTTCGACGTTGTGATAGTCGCCGAGAACGAAGAGCTGAGACGTCCAAGTCTCGCCATAGCTCTGCTCGACCGGGGCGATGCCGCCGGCCTTCTTAACGGCTTCGTTGTTCTTCATGAACTCATCCCAGGTCTTCGGGATCTCCAGGCCCAGCTTTTTGTAGACCGGGATGTTGTAGAGCACGGCGCCGCCTTGGGCGCTGCCCCACGGCCCGCCGTATAGCTTGCCGTCAACGGTGGTGGCGTCCTTGAAGGTCTTGTCCAGTTGGCTCGCCCAGGGCTGGTCGTCCATCGGGGTCAAGTTCTGCGCCGGCTTCAGCGCCGAGAGCAGCGAGCCGTTGTTGTAGGTGAACACCTCCGACATCTCGCCGGTGGACAGCCGCGTCTTGACGAGGTTGTCGCCGTCGGACCCACCCGGTCGCGGTTCCGTCTTGACGGTGATACCGGGATTCGCGGCTTGAAAGGCGGTCGACTACCTCCTTCACCATCCTCTGGGTATTGTCGTCGCTGCCGACCAGCCAGTTGATCGTGGTGCCGCCGGCACTGCCCTGGCTGCTGCCGCCGAGACTGCCGGCGCTACATCCGGCGGCGAACAGCGTGCTCGCTGCCGCAAGGGCCACCAGCGCCACACCGCGCCGGCCCGTCTTGCTGAATCTCATGGAACCTCCAGGATTGGATAAGACGCTCAGAACTGAGAGAGCTGGGCTTGCCAGTTCGCTGTCTGAAGCGTTTCAATGCGGGAACGGTAGCGTATTGCAGATACCCCGTCAACCCATGCTCATGCCTTCGCGGCGTTTTGTTAGCGGATAGTGGCCCGACCTTGACCCGCGGCCAGCTCGATCTCGGTGCCATCTTCATGTACGACGACGACAGGGACGGGGCTGTCGACCTCCACCTGGGAGCCAACCACTCGAACCTCGACATAGCCGAGCGGCGTCGGTACGGCGCCAGCTGCCTGACGCAGCCGTCCGAGCCGAGGGGCTACGCGTACGCGGCGGTATCCCGGGTCGGCCGGTGTGACGCCGAGGATGTACCAAACCAGATCCCGTGTCGGAGTGCTGCTCCAGCCGTGGACCGGCGTACCCCAGCCCCAACACTCGCCGAAGGTGTCGTAGCCATCGACGAGAAACTCCTCCCAGCGCCGGATGAGATCGATCAAGAGCTCGGCCCGCCCTGCCAGAGCGACCGCGTCGTGCACGGCGTAGCTGAAGAAAGGCTCGGCGATGACCATCTCGCGAACGGGATCCCAGTCGGCGCGCTGGATGCCACGCATCTGTTCGGCAAACCGCTCCTGGTCATAGCCACCTGTCTCGCTGCCCACCCAGGAACGCACAACCAGCCGATCGGAATCTGTCATGGCATCCACGAGTGGACTCCAGCGTTCTCTCGGAGCAAGGCCAGAGATGATGGCACTGGCTTGGGCGACCTGAGAGGCTGCCGGCTGGCGTCGTCCGTCGAGGATATGGTCGACGTACAGACCACGATCCGGATCCCAGAAGTCCTCGAAGCCGATGATTGCGGAGTTGTACAACTCGCGGGCCCACTGTGCCGAGCCCGAGTTGCCCGCGGCGTCGGCTAACTCCGCGAAGTCCTTCAGACCTCGAGCCCAGAGTGCGGTGAGAATCGAGCTGCGGCCGGAAACGAAGATGCTGGCCCAGTCCACGAGGTTCCATTCGGGTACGTCGCTGATCGTGCCGCGGTCGTCGAGATAGCTGGTGTACCAACGCAGCACCCGCTCGACGGTGGGCAGATGGCGGCGTACGGCCTCCAGATCGCCGTCGTGCCAGTACTGAATGTGGACGCCGTGAATCCAGCTCAGCGACCAGTCAGGAATGGTGAGGCCGCCGCTCGCCTCGATGTCGCTTGCGACAACCATGGGCAGGATGCCGTCCGGACGTGGAGAATCGCTCAACTCCAGGTAGTTGCGAGCTAGGCCCCAGTCTTCGTTGGTCGCCAGGTCGACCATCTGATGGACGACGGCATCGCCTACCCAGGCACGCTGCTCTCGGGTCGGACAGTCTGTGTACGAGTCGAGCGAGTTGAGCTGAACGGTACGAATCCCGGCTCGTGTAGAGCGCATCCAACGCCGTATCGTCGCTGCGAAAGTACGCCCGGCCAGAGCGCGGATAGAGGTACTCACGCACTTCGAGCCGCTTGAGCGTGGCCGATGCCGGCCGGTCGGCGTGGACGACGAGGTGCAGGTAACGCAGTCCATTGATCTCCAGCGCGGCGAACTGGTCATCGGCTCCTGCCGCCACGTAGCGCGCGCCCGTTTCCGGGTCTTCGCCCTTCGAGGCGAGTTCCGGGCGAAACACCTTCTCCCGATAGTGAATCTCTACGACCGTGCCGGCCGGGGCCTCGATGTCAAGCTCGACGAAACCTGCGACGATTCGGCCGAAGTCCACCGATAGGTGGTGCACCTGACCTGGCGCGACATCGAAGCTGGTGGGCAGCTCGGCCGTCTGCTTGTTGATCACGCCTTCCATCAGCGCCTGGACCACGCGAGCGACAGGGTGATCACTGGTCCATGACGGCGCGTTCCGAGTCGAGGAATCGAGCACTTTGGCCGGCGCAACACGATCACCGCCCAGGTGGGAAATCCCGCGTGGGAGCAGCCGGCCAAATGGGTATGTGGGCGGCCGGGTCTCACCGAAGCTAGCCGGGTGAATGGCCGGAAGCAGCGGCGCCTCTTGCCAGCTGGAGTCGTCGAAGTCCACCTCGCGCCACCGAGGAGGAATCTGGCGAGCATCGACGATCTCGACCGGCACGCCTTCGCCGCGCACTGGAACCGACCAGCAGCGACCACGCGGCGGAGCGCTGGACTCGCCAGTTGTCGTCGGAGATGAGGGTCCGATCGCCGATCTGCGCTTCGAAGACGAGTGCTGCATCGGTGCTGGAACCAGCCGGAGCCGGTTGCCAGAACGACATCGCCCGGCCGTAATAGGTCACCAGGACAGCGACGACGTTGGCGCCGACAGTGAGGTATGGCGCGAGGTCATAGCTGTCGTAGCGCTGCCGGAAGGGCTGCGAGCGCGCCGGACCTCGTCCCACTTCCTGCCCGTTCACCCAGAGCACGTATCGGGAGTCGGCGGTGATGCGAGCCGGCGCTTCTTCGGGAACCACCTCGAGATCGAATGTCCGCCGGAACATCGATCGAGAGAACGATCGACCGGCGCCGGCACCAGTCAGAAAATCCGCGGGAGTTCCGGTAGCGGTCCTGGCCTGGTGTCCAATCCAATGGCCGGACCAGCGCAGCGAGGCTGTACTAGGTGTTTCGGTCGCGAGCGCATCCATGCGACACTCCTTCGCTCTTGAAATGTTTCATACTGTGTCCGAACTGTGAGCTTGCCGAGTGCGTCTCAGTTCGTCGAAGGCACCCGCTTCGACCAGTTCAGCGCGCATTCAGCTTGTGTTGGCCGCTGCCGAGTTCCTGCGCGTCTTCGTTTGGCAACCGGACCAGAGCCGTAACACCGTCCGGAACAACAACGTCCAGCTCGACTGGGCCGTCGCCCTTCCGGGACCAGGAGACGGAGATGGTGCCGTGACTGGTCTCCAGAGAAGAACGGGCCCAGCCGATGTCACCACCCGGCTGGGGCGCGATCAACACCTTGGAGTATCCGGGCTCCAGCGGCGCGATGCCCCCGATGCAGCGATGCATCCAGTCGGCCACCGCGCCGAGGGCGTAGTGGTTGAAGCTCGTCATTTGGCCGGGGTTGATGGTGCCATCCGGCAGCATCGAGTCCCATCGCTCCCAAATCGTCGTCGCGCCCATCGTGACCGTGTAGAGCCAAGACGGGCACTCCCGCTGGAGCAGCAGGCGATAGGCCACCTCCAAATGACCGGTGGTGCTCAGCGCGTCCATGACGTACGGCGTTCCGGCGAAGCCAGTCTGGATGCGGTACCCGCTCTCGGTGACGAGTTCTGCCAGCCGCTTCCCTGCCAACCGCGCAGACTCCTGATCAAGCAGGCCGAAGACGATGGCCAACGCGTACGCCGTTTGTGCATCGCTGTGAATGGTGCCGTCATCGTTGAGGTAATGATCACGAAAAGCAGCTTGGGTGCGCTCGGCGAGATCAGCGAAGTGCACGGCTTCTTGGCCTCGTCCGAGAAGCACGGCGGTGTCGGCAACAATCCGCGCGTCGCGGTAAAGACAGGCAGTCGCTATTACACCCTTATCCGCCTTGGCAAGGGCTGGTTGATCGGGCGGCGCCGTCGGATCCAGCCAGTCGCCGAACTGGAAGCCGGCATCCCACAGTCCGGTGGGCGACAGCAGGGACTCCACGCGGCGAACGTGCGCGACCATCGAATCGAATTGATCACTCAGCACCTGACGGTCTCCGTACGCCTGCCACAATGCCCACGGCACCCACACCGCCGCGTCGCTCCAGATGGCCGTGCTTTCCGGAGTGGGGAAATGTGAGGGACGATCGATGTACTTCAGAACATCCGGCACGACGAAGCCCACCATCCCGTCGGCTGCCCGCTGCTCGACGGAGAGGTTGGCCAACCACTCCCGCAGGAAGGCCTCAACATCGAAAAGGTATGCGGCGGAGGGTGCGAAGACTGCTATGTCACCAGTCCAGCCGAGCCGCTCATCGCGCTGCGGGCAGTCGGTTGGCACGTCGAGGAAGTTGCCTCGCGTCCCCCACACCACGTTGCGATGGAGTTGGTTGAGCAAGTCGTCTGAGCACTCGAATTCGCCGATCCGCTGCAACTCGGAGGAGACCACAACGGCGGTGATCGCCTTGGAACTGAGCTCACCTGGCCACCCGTCGACCTCAACGTAACGGAAGCCGTGGAAGGTGAAGGTCGGCTCGAACTCATCATCGTCGCCGCTAAGTATGAAGCGGTCGGTTGCTTCGGCCGTTCGCAACGGCCGGGTGCCCAGTTCGTCGTGCTCGAGCACTTCAGCGTGCCGCACGGTGATCCTTGTGCCCGCCGGGCCGCGTACCTTGAGCCGAACCCAGCCCACCAGGTTCTGCCCAAAGTCGACCAGAGTCTTGCCAGCTGGCGAGGTCCAGATCTTGATCGGTTGCAGTTCCTCCTGGCGGCGGACCGGTGGACCGATGTACGGCGTGAGCCTGCTGAAATCGAATTCGATGGGATGCACGCCGGCCCAAGCATCATCGGAGAAACCCCGTCCCAACCAGGCGTCCGAGTGGCGTCGCGCGTCGATGGTCTGCCCGTCGTAGAGGTCGTTGGACACCACGGCCGAGGGGCCGGCGGTCCAGGTTTCATCGGTGACCACGCTTTGGACATGACCATCGGAGAACTCGATCTCAAGCTGCGCCAGGGCGACAAGCTCCTTGCCGTAGTAGGCCCTGCCTCCGCCCCAGCCCAGCCGCCCGCGAAACCAACCATTGCCGAGTGCGATACCAAGGACTGACTTGGGTTCAATGAGCGACGTCACGTCGTAGCTGCGGTAGCGCAGCCGCCACTCGTAGCTGCTCCACCCTGGGCTGAGGACATCGTCGGACACGGGCTCGCCGTTGAGATAGGCCTCGAAGATCCCGTGCGCCGTAGCGTGCAGGGTGGCTCGAACGACTGATCCGTGCCCTTCCTCCAATCCGAACTCAGTACGCAGCAGGGGAGCCCCGTCGAAGTCTTCATTGGGGGCGATGGGCAATGCAAACCACGTGAGCGACATGGGTTCCTTTCGGTTCGCTAGAGCGGAGATCGTGAGGTGCTGCGTCGTGGGATGAGGTGTGGATCCAGCATGATCGTTCGGTGCACGTGGTCAGGGCCCTGGTCGATTTCCTCGAGGAGCAACTCGATGGCCAGCTCACCCATCCGATACCCCGGCAGACTGACACTGGACACGGGGATGCTGCTCTCAGAGGCGAAGTGATTGTCGTCGTAGCCGACGACCATCAACTCATCGGGTACCCGGATGCCGAGCTCGGTTGCCGCCTGGATCACCCCAACGGCAAGCAGATCTGACGGACATACCAGCCCATCCACTGGCCCATCCACTGACTGGGAGAGGAGCACCTGGCGTCCGACCTCGCGCCCGGTTCCGATCTGGAGGTGAGGAGCTTCTACCACGCTGAGACTGGCGCCTGCTTCGGCGACGGCTCGCTCGACGCCGGCCAGGCGACGCCGAATCAGTCGCAGCTCAGGACAGCCGGCGAGGAAGACGAGCCTGCGCGCTCCTCCTTCGAGGAGATGGGTGGCAGCGAGATAGCCGCCCAGTTCCTCGTTGACCATGACGCTGCACGTGAGCGGGTCAACCGACGTTGCGATGACGAGAACGACGGGGCGCCCGTGGCCAAGGACGGCGTGTGCCACGTCGAGAGGCTCTTCGAGCGGAGTAAGCAAGACCCCGGCGACTCGGGCTTGGTCGAAGAGCTCGAGATAGTTGTCCTGCTTGTTTCGAGTGCTGTCGCTGTTGGCGAGAAGGAGCTTGAGTTGAGCCTGCCCTGCCGCCGACTCGGCACCGCGCGCAATGTCGACGAAGAGCGAGTTCCCGATGTCGATGAGGATCAAGCCGACGGTATCCGTCCGTCTCGCGGCGAGGGCCCGAGCGGCGCTATTGCGTACGAAGCCCAGCTCAGCAATCGCGGCTTCGACTTTGAGACGAGTCTGTTCGGTGACCACGTCGGGGTTGTTCAGTACATTGGATACGGTTCCGATGGCTACGCCAGCGCGTTCGGCAACATCTTGGATGCGAGGACCGCCCGGCCGTGCACGATCTTCACCAAACTGACGAAGCGGAGCCCGCGACTACGGCATGCGGGCAGGTTATACCCTGATGACCGCATACCTGAAGCGGTTCAACGCTCGCTAGTGGATCTTCGGCAGCAATTCCTCAGTCTGGGACGATCGGTACGCCAGTCCGATGTTGAGACGAATCAACGCTGCCGCAGTCGCGGCAAACCGGGTAAGGATGAGTCGGCGGGCGGTCAAGATTTCTGTCGAAGGCGCCCCACCGGTCGGCCTAGGTCGCCAATAAGCTCCGGGGCAGCTCAAAGTGAGGAACAGAGATGGTGGAGTCGAAGCATTAACGGCGAACAGTTCGATCAGCACCTGGTTGCAGCATCCGGATGGGGGTCCGCGATCCGTGAGCTGCTAGCGAAGCGGTTTCGATGAGAGCACTCTCGCCCCCGTGCGGGATCTGCTGCTGGAGCAGCTCGTCACCCTCAGCCAAGGCCAGCTTCCCCAGGCCGTGGTCGACGATCTCGTCTCACGAGCGAACGACGGCGTGATGCCGACCGATCACGAGGAGACCGGTGCTTGGCAAGAGCGGATCACACCAGGCCGGTTCGAGGGCCAAACAGTGATCCTGACCGGTCCGCATCATCGCGCCGACGACCGCTCCGCATCGCACGCAGCGGCCGCTATCGTGTCGACATCTAAGGCGATCGCCTAACGAGTTCAGCTCATCGCGCCCGGACTCCGATTGGTGACCGTTGCGGGCAACTATCACTGACCAGGACGACATCGACCGCATCGTGGCGGCCGCGGAGTCAAAGATCGATGGCCTGGCAAACGTTGCCGGCGTCAACGATGAGTCTCGCGTCAAGGAGTTCGATCCATGTGGGATCCCACGTCTCGGTCTACCTCGCGCGTTCAAGCCACCAGGGCGCTGATCCCAATAATGCTGGCGATGATCACGGTTCAATGAAGGCGACAAGTTCGAGGCTGGTCGCGTGGAAACCCTGGGCCGAGTACACAGTGTCGAAGCATGCTGTCATCGGCCTCACCCGCAGCGCGGCTTTCATGTACGGGTCGCACGGAATCCGTGTAAATGCCGTCGCACCCGGCGGCGTCGCGACCGGTATCCCCATGCCGGCAACCCGATCGGAATTCGGCAGCAGTCGCCTTGCCGCGTTCCTGAATCTCATTCCGCCTGTCGCGACCGCAGAGCAGCTGGCCGCGTCGGATCACGTTCCTGCTCAGTGACGGCGTAAACATCAACGGTGCCATCCTGCCGGCCGATGGCGGCCGTTCCATTCAATAACGAATGCCATCTGAAACGATTTAAGAAAGTCGAGTTAGTCTGTCCTGCGACGGATTTCTTCTGGAGCTGCCTAGCGCGACGGTCAGTCTCTTAACCAGTGGTCGAGAGTCATGAACACGGGCTCGATATTCCAATCGAAGCCCAAGGCGCTAGCCCGCCGCGCTTGGATCCTCAGATCTTGACATAATCCGAGTAGCGGCGCTAGGGTCCTGCTCAGCGGATGCTGCAACGTTTCAAATCGGGGACTGGGTCATAGTCTCGAATCGTCCCCTCGGTACGACCCATATGGAAGTGAGCAATGCCAACCTTCTCCGACATCTCTGACCAACTGGCTCATCAGGCAATCGAGCTGCCTTCCTGGGCCTTCGGCAACTCCGGCACGCGATTCAAGGTCTTCGGGTCGCCAGGCACCCCGCGAACGATCCAGGAAAAGCTCGCCGACGCTGCCAAAGTGAATGAGCTGACCGGGCTCGCTCCGAAAGTCGCGCTGCACATCCCGTGGGACAAGGTCGAGGACTATGGCGCGCTGGGGAACTACGCGGCTGATCTTGGTGTCGCGCTCGGCACGATCAACTCCAATACCTTCCAAGACGACCTGTACAAGTTCGGCAGCCTGACACACCAAGATGACGCGGTGCGTCGCAAGGCGATTGATCATCATTTCGAGTGCATCGAGATCATGAACCAGACCGGGTCGCGAGACCTGAAGATCTGGCTTGCTGACGGCACCAACTACGCCGGCCAAGGCGACATCCGGGGACGTCAAGACCGGCTCGCCGACAGCCTCGCACAGATCTACGACCGGATCGGGCCGGAGCAGCGGCTGGTGTTGGAATACAAGTTCTTCGAACCCGCCTTCTACCACACCGACGTGCCCGACTGGGGCACCTCGTACGCTCACGTTGCCGCATTGGGGGACCGGGCCGTGGTCTGTCTGGACACTGGGCACCACGCGCCAGGCACCAACATCGAGTTCATCGCCGCTCAACTGTTGCGGCTCGGGAAGCTCGGCTCGTTTGACTTCAACTCTCGCTACTACGCCGACGACGATCTGATCGTTGGATCCGCGGATCCATTCCAGCTGTTCCGGATCCTGTATGAGGTCGTACGAGGCGGTGGGTACGGGCCGGATTCCGACGTCGCCTTCATGTTGGACCAGTGCCACAACATCGAGCCCAAGATTCCAGGGCAGATTCGTTCGGTACTGAACGTGCAAGAGATGACCGCCCGAGCGTTGCTTGTTGATCAAGAGGCTCTGACGGCCGCCCAGGAAGCCAATGACGTGCTGGGGGCCAATGGGATCTTGATGGATGCCTTCTACACCGACGTACGGCCAGCGCTCGCTGAGTGGCGTGAGTCCCGCGGGCTGCCGGCCGACCCGATGAAGGCGTACGCGGAATCGGGATATCAGAGCAAGATCGAATCCGAACGTGCCGGTGGCACCCAAGCCGGCTGGGGAGCGTGATTGATCATGACCAACCAGGCAGTTGCAGAGCTGATCGCTCGGTCGAACCGGCTGGGATCCGATCCCAAGAACACCAACTACGCCGGAGGCAACACATCGGCCAAGGGCACTGAGACTGATCCGGTCACCGGCGAACCGGTCGAGCTGGTCTGGGTGAAGGGTTCCGGCGGTGATCTTGGCACCCTGACCGAATCTGGCCTGGCGGTGCTGCGCCTCGATCGGATGCGCCGGTTGGTGGACGTCTATCCCGGAGTCGAGCGCGAAGACGAGATGGTCGCGGCCTTCGACTACTGCCTGCACGGCAAGGGTGGAGCGGCGCCATCGATCGACACGGCGATGCACGGCCTCGTCGACGCGGCGCATGTTGATCATTTGCATCCGGATTCCGGGATCGCGGTTGCGACAGCCGTCGATGGTGAAGAGCTGACGGCCAAGATCTTCGGCGATCGAGTCGTCTGGGTGCCGTGGCGCCGGCCGGGCTTCCAGCTCGGCCTGGACATTGCCAAGATCAAAGCCGACAACCCACAGGCGATCGGCTGCGTTCTTGGTGGCCACGGCATTACGGCGTGGGGCGACACGTCCGAGGAGTCCGAGGCCAACTCGCTGGAGATCATCCGCACCGCAGAGGCCTACATTGCCGAGCACTCCAAGCCAGAGCCGTTCGGTGCACCGCTGGACGGCTACGCCGCATTGCCCGATGATGAGCGGCGGGCGAAGGCAGCGGCACTCGCGCCTACGCTGCGCTCAATGGCGTCCTTCGACAAGCCGATGGTGGGTCATTTCACCGACGACGAGCGGGTGCTGGAGTTCCTGTCCCACAGCGAGCATCCCCGGTTGGCCGAACTCGGCACCAGCTGCCCTGACCACTTCCTGCGGACCAAGGTCAAGCCATTAGTCCTTGATCTTCCGGCCGACGCTTCCGTCGAGGACTGCATTGCTCGGCTCCAGGAGCTGCACGGGGCGTATCGAGCCGACTACCAGGCCTACTACGAGCGCAACGCGACCCCGGACTCACCGGCGATCCGGGGTGCCGATCCGTTGATCATTCTCGTGCCGGGAGTCGGCATGTTCTCCTACGGGAAGGACAAGCAGACCGCCCGGGTAGCCGGTGAGTTCTACCTCAACGCAATCAACGTCATGCGCGGCGCGGAAGGCCTGTCGACGTACGCCCCGATCGACGAGTCGGAAAAGTTCAAGATCGAATACTGGGCGCTGGAAGAGGCGAAGCTGCAGCGCATGCCGAGGCCCAAGCCGCTCGCCACCCGGATCGCTCTTGTCACCGGCGCGGCGGGGGGCATCGGCAAGGCGATTGCGGTCCGGCTTGCCGCAGAAGGTGCGTGCGTGGTCATCGGTGATCTCGACGCAGGAAAGGCTCAGGCCGCGGCGGAGGAAATCGGCAATAAGGATGTGGCGGTCGGCATTGCCGCCGACGTCACCGATGAAGCGGCCGTGCAAGCGGCTGTCGACGCCACGCTGCTCGCGTTTGGCGGCATCGACATTGTGATCAACAACGCCGGTCTGTCGCTGTCCAAGTCATTGCTCGACACGACAGTCGCTGACTGGGATCTGCAGCACAACGTGATGGCGAAGGGCTCCTTCCTGGTGTCCCGAGCTGCAGCCAAGGCGTTGATCGAGCAGAAGCTGGGTGGCGACATTGTCTACATCTCCAGTAAGAACTCGCTTTTCGCCGGGCCGAACAACATCGCCTATTCGGCAACCAAGGCTGACCAGGCCCATCAAGTGCGACTACTCGCTGCTGAGCTCGGCGAACACGGAGTCAAGGTCAACGGGATCAACCCCGACGGCGTGGTGCGCGGCTCCGGGATCTTCGCCGGAGGCTGGGGAGCCAAGCGTGCGGCAGTCTACGGAGTGCCCGAGGAGGAGTTGGGCAAGTACTACGCCTCGCGCACGCTGCTGAAGCGGGAAGTGCTGCCGGAGAACGTTGCCAACGCGGTCTTCGTGCTGTGCTCGGCCGACCTGAGCCACACCACTGGTCTGCACATTCCTGTTGACGCCGGCGTCGCTGCCGCCTTCCTGAGGTGATTCCCGCAGCCCGCGCATGTGCCCTGAGCCGCGGCAGATGTGCCCTGAGCTTGTCGAAGGGCCCGCAATGACCAGCGGATGGGTGGCCGCGGTTGATCTTGGGGCCACTAGTGGCCGGGTGATGCTCGGCCGCGTCGGGCCGGACGAGTTGAGCGTTGAGGCGGTGCACCGCTTTCCCAATGATCCGGTCCGTCTGCCGGATGGGTTGCACTGGAACGTGCTTGACCTCTACCGGAATCTACTGATCGGATTGCGCAAAGCCGTCCGTGCGCAACCGGGCCTAGCCGGTGTGGGCATTGCCTCCTGGGCCGTCGATTACGGATTGGTCAGCGGCAATCGCTTGATCAACAATCCGTACCACTACCGGGACGAGCGTACGGCCAGAGGCGTTGAGCTGGTTCATAAGATCGCCGATCATGCCACGCTCTACGGGATGAATGGCCTGCAATTCCAGCCATTCAATTCGATCTACCAGCTAGCTGTCGATCAAGAAACTGGCATCATCGATGACAGTGCCCGGATGCTGATGCTCCCCGATCTGCTGGGATTCTGGCTTACCGGCGAGGAGGTCGCAGAGCGCACCAACGCTTCCACGACCGGGCTGCTCGACATCGCCACGGGAGCCTGGAATGCGACCTTGATCGACAAAATGGGCTTTCCGCGCTCCCTGTTTCCACCTTTGGTGGATCCCGGCTCGCGGATAGGTTCCTTACGCGACGAGGTGGCAGCTGAGATCGCTGCGCCGTCGGCGTTGGACGTGATCGCTGTCGGGTCACATGACACCGCCTCGGCGGTGGTTGGTGTGCCTATGACCGAGCCTGGTGCCGCGTACATCTCGTCCGGCACTTGGTCGCTGGTCGGCGTGGAGCTTGACCGGCCGGTGCTTACCGGGGACAGCCGAGACGCGAACTTCACCAACGAGGGTGGTGTCGATGGCAAGATCCGCTACCTGCGCAATGTCATGGGCCTGTGGCTGCTCACTGAGTGCATCCGAAGCTGGGAGAAGGAAGGGCTATCCGTCGATTTGACGAAGCTGCTCGATGAGGCGGCCGCTGTCAGTACCCCAGTGCCGATCTTCGACGCGAATCATCCCAGCCTGCTGCCGCCTGGCGACATGCCCAAGCGGATTGCCGCACTATGTGCCGATGTCATCGCAGCTCCTCCCGACTCACCAGCGATGTTTGCCCGCAGCATCCTGGAGAGCCTCGCAGAGGCGTACGCGAGCGCAATCGATGATGCCGAGCGGCTGAGCGGCGGGAAGATCAACACGGTGCACATTGTCGGTGGTGGCAGCCAGAACACGCTGCTCTGCCAGCTGACGGCCAATCGCACTGGTCGCCCGGTGCTGGCTGGTCCGGTGGAGGCGACCGCTGTCGGTAATGTGTTGATCCAGGGACGGGCGGCAGGTCTCGTGCAAGGCGAGCTTGTCGAGCTCAGAGCCCTGATCGCAAGGACTTTCCCACTGGCGAACTACCAGCCGCGTCTGAGTCCGCTGAAGTATCGCCATGTCCTCGAGGGAACTCTTGCCACCGCCAATGGGACGAGAGGATACCAAGAGACGCGCAGTCAGCCGTGTCGTCCGCCCATCGCCTCATCCGAACAAGGGAGCCGGAATGCAGCGAGACTGAAGATCACGGTGGCGATCATCGCCGCGCTGGCGACGACAGTTGCTCTCGGGGCCTGCACGAAGAAGAACCAGACTGCAGAACCCGGTGCCAGCGCTTCGGGCGGCGGCGGAACCGTCAAGGTGGCCTTCGTTCCCAAGCTGCAGGGCATTCCCTACTTCGAAGCCATGAATGCCGGCGGCAAGGAGGCCGCTAGCAAGCTCAGCGGCGTGGAGTGGCTCTACCAGGGCCCCACCAGCGCGGACGCGGCGGCGCAGGCCGACATCGTCAACAGCTACATCCAGCAGAAGGTGAACGCGCTGTTCATCGCTCCCAACGATCCCGACTCGATGGCACCGCTGATCAAGCAGGGCATCGACGCCGGAATCAAGGTCGGCACCTCCGACACCGACGCGCCGAACTCCGAGCGTGAGCTCATGGTGCTGATGGCCTCGGCCGAAGGCATCGGCCAGGCCGACACCGACGCGTTGATGAAGGCCATGGGCGGCAAGGGCAAGTTCGCCATCGTGTCCTGTGGCGAGACCGCCGCCCAGCTGAACCAGTGGATCGCGGAGATCAAGAAGTACTCCAAGCAGAAGTATCCGGACGCCCAGCTGGTCGACACGGTCTACGCCGGTGAGGACGTGGCCAAGGCGACCCAGATGGCCACCGACCTGATGAACGCTCACCCCGACTTGAAGGGCTTCCTCGGCGTCTGCTCCACCGCCGGGCCCGGCGTCGCGCAGGCCGTGCAGAATGCCGGGAAGATCGGGAAGGTCTTCACCGTCGGCATGGGCACGCCCAACGACATGAAGAAGTATCTCCAGAACGGGGCGGCGTCGGCCGGCGTCTTGTGGGACGCCAAGGCCCTCGGCTGCCTGACCGCGTGGGCCGGGCAGCAGTTGGCGCAGAACAAGCAGTTCCAGCCCACCCAGCAGGTGCCCGAGTGCGGGCTCGACAGCGTCACCTACGACAGCGGGACCAAGATCTTGCTGATGGGCAAGCCGTTGACCTTCACCAAGGAGACCGCCGGAAACTACAACTTCTAGGCCAGCAGACCCGCTGGCTACCCCGTGCGGCGACGCAGCCCTGACGGCGGACGCCCGACCAGCAGCCGACGGGGATCCCAGCAGCCTGTCCGGTCGTCCGCGGACTCCCAGCACACCGCGGCTGCAGATGACCGGCATCGCCAAGCGCTTCGGCGCGGTGCGCGCGATCCGGTCGGCCGACCTGACCGTGCACGCGGGCCGGGTGCTGGCCCTGGTCGGCGAGAACGGGGCCGGCAAGTCCACGTTGATCAAGATCCTGTCCGGCGCGGTCACCGCCGACTCGGGGACCATCACCTACGAGGGCCGGCCGGTCTCGATCCACTCGACGTCCGACGCCATGGCCCTCGGCATCGCGACCGTCTACCAGGAGCCGCAGCTGTTCAGCGAGCTGACCGTCTCGGAGAACATCTTCATGGGCCGGGAAATCCGCAAGGGCGGCCGGATCGACTGGGCCGCGCAGACCGGCCAGGTGGTCGAGCTGCTGGCGCTGCTCGACCTGCCGCCGCGCTACGCCACGGCCGTCGTCGGGGACCTGTCGATCGCCGAGCAGCAGCAGGTGTCGATCGCCAAGGCCCTGGCCGGCGACGCCAACATCCTCATCCTCGACGAGCCGTCCGCCATCCTCACCGACGCGGAGATCGAGGTCCTGTTCCGCGTGGTGCGGCGGCTGACCGCGTCCGGGGTGTCGGTGATCTACATCTCGCACCGCCTGGACGAGCTGTTCCGGATCGCCCACGACGTGCTGGTCATGCGCGACGGTCGCACCATCGGCACCTACCCGATCGGGGAGCTCTCGGTGCGCAAGGTCGTCGAGCTGATGGTCGGCGGCATCCTCACCGAGACCAAGCACGAACGCCAGATCGACCCGGAGACCGAGCCGCGGCTCGAACTTGTCGGCCTCGGTCGGCGGGGTGAGTACCACGATGTCAACGTCGCCGTACGCCCCGGCGAGATCGTCGGTCTCTACGGGCTGGTCGGCTCCGGTGTCTCCGAGATCGCCGACTCCATCTACGGCATCGAGCACGCCGACTCCGGCCAGATCCTGCTGGACGGGCGACCGGTCAGGCCCCGCTCGCCGCGGCACGCGCAGCGCCTCGGGATCGGGCTGCTGCCGGCGAACCGCAAGCAGCAGGGGATGTTCTCCTTCCAGTCCATCATGTTCAACATCTCGGCCGGGCACCTCCCGCTGCTGAGCAAGCTCCAGGTCTGGGTCGACCGCGCCCGCGAACGCCAGGTCGCCAAGGACATGATCAAGCGGCTCGCGGTGAAGACGCCGAGCGAGAACCAGCCGATCGGGGCCATGTCGGGCGGCAACGCGCAGAAGGTCGTGCTGGCCCGCCAGCTGGTCGAACGGCCCCAGCTGCTGGTCCTGGCCGAGCCGACCCAGGGGGTTGACGTCGGCGCCAAGGAGGAGATCCACCGCATCATCAACGAGCTGGCCGACGCCGGCACCGCCGTCCTGGTGGTCACCTCCGACCTCCCCGAGGCGATCCGCATCTCCGACCGGCTTCAAGTGGTCCGCAACGGCACCACCACCGTCGAGTTCGGCCCCAACGCCACCCAGGTCGACGTCCTGGCGGCGGCCGCGGGCGATGTCAGCGGTGCACCATGCAGGACGGGAAGGTAACCGCATGAGCGTCGACATCGCGGCCCGTGACGAGACCCCCGCCTCCGGATCCCAGCCGCCAGCGAAACGCGGTCATCGTGTCCTCGCCCCGCCGGTAACCGGCCAGGAATTCGTGCTGCTCGGCGTGATCGCCGTGCTGTGGGTGCTTCTCGCCTTCGCCACCCCGGCCTTCCTCTCCGCCGGCTCCATCCAGCCGCTGCTGGGCGCCGTCGCCCCGATCGCGCTGATCGGCATCGGCATGACGGTGGTGATCATCACCGGCGGCATCGACGTCTCGGTCGGCGCGGCGATCGCCGTGTGCTCGGTGATCACCGCGAAGCTGGTCCTGGTTCAGGCGGGGCTCTCGCTGCCGGTCGCGCTGCTCATCTCGGTCCTGGTCGGTGGGGTCCTCGGGCTCCTCAACGGCGTGCTGATCGCCTACGGCCGGGTGCACGCGATCATCATCACCTTCGGCACCGCCAACATCTTCTTGTGGATCAGCCTCAAGCTCTTCAACTCCAGCACGGTCAACAACATCCCTGACACGCTCGCGCCCCTCGGCAACGGCGCCGCCGGTCGCACCCTGGGCGTGCCCAACTCCTTCCTGATCACCGTCGTCCTGGTCGCGATCGCCTGGGTCTACCTGCGCCACACCGCCGGGGGTCGGCACTTCTACGCCATCGGCGGTGACCCGCTCGCCGCCCAGTTGGCCGGGGTGAAGGTCCGCCAACGCGTCCTCATCGCGTACCTGCTGACGGGGTTGCTCGTCGGGCTGGCGTCCTGCATCGTCGTGGCCCAGGGTTCGAACCTCGGGCAGAACGTCGGCAACGGCAAAGAGCTGGCCGTGATCGCCGCCGTGGTCATCGGCGGCACCTCGATCACCGGCGGGCGCGGCTCCGTCCTCGGCACCGTGCTCGGCGCGCTGCTCGTGCAGACCGTCGCGTCCGGGGTCACCCAGCTCGGCTGGCGCTCGGAGCTGTCCGATCTCTTCGTCGGCATCGCGATCATCATCGCGGTCGGCGCCGACCTCCTCCGGGAGCGGGCGAGGAGGAAGCGATGACCCTCCCCACCATGCCCGAGCCGGAGCTGGCCGGCTCCCGCGACGACCAGTCCGGCTCGCCCACCCCCGAGCGCGCCGAGTCCCTGCCCGCTCGGGTGATCCGGGCCTTGCTGACCCAGCGCATCGTGCTGCTCGCGGTGCTCGCTGGTCCTCGTCGTGGTCTACTTCATGGTGCTGGGCGCGAACGGCTACCTGACGGCCGCCTACGACTTCGACTACCTGTCGGCCGCCCTGATCAACGCCGTCCCGCTGGCCATGCTCGGCTTCGCCGAGCTCTTCGTCATCCTCTCCGGTCGCGGCGGCATCGACCTGTCCGTCGGCGCCATCGTGTCCCTTGCCGGCATGATCTTCGGCTTCGCCTACGGGCGCTGGGGATGGCCGCTGTGGCTGGCGATCCTCGTCACGGCACTTGTCGGCGCCGTGCTCGGTCTCCTCAACGGGATCCTGGTCGCCTACATCGGGTTCCCGGCCCTGATCGCCACCCTCGCCACGTACTACGCGTACAAGTCCCTCGCCGTGGTGATCAACAACCAGCGCCCGATCAGCACGCGTCCCATCCAGGACCTCTATGAGTCGACGGCCCGCTCGGTCGAGCCTGCCGCTCATCGGCAGCTACGATCCCAGACGTGCCCAAGGGCATCTTCCTCTTCCTGCTGCCCACCCTGGTCGTGGTCTGGCTGCTGCTCGCGCGCACCGTCGTTCGGGCGGCGGGTCTACGCCATCGGCACCAATGACGTCGCGGCCCGCTGGTCAGCCATCGGCGTACGCGCCACCCGGGCGGCCGCGTACGCACTCAGCGGTCTGATCTCCGGCCTCGTCGCGGTCGTGACTGTCGGCCAATTCGCGTCGGCGCGACCGGACGCCGGCGTATCCGGCAACGGAATGGCCCTGCCTGCCATCACCATCGCCGTGCTCGGTGGGGTCGCGATCACCGGAGGCATCGGCCGAGTGTCCGGGATCGTGCTCGCTACGGTGTTGATTGTGTGGATGAACGCCGGCATCCGGCTGGCGTTTGAAGGCAACGCCGGTCCGCAGTACCAACTGCTCGCGCTCGGCGTGCTGCTGGTCTTCGCGGCGCTGCTTAACGGCTTTGCGCTGCGCCGTTATGGCGGAGCGGGATAGCAGGAGGTTGAGCGCAGGATGCCGTCCCTCATCGGCTGCCACGCACTGGTGTTCACCGGCGAGTTCGACACCCGTGGGATAGCGAGCTCCGTGCAACGGGCACGGGCGGCCGGCTTCGATCTGATCGAGTTCCCCCTCATGGAGCCCGACACCTTCGACAGCGAGACAGCGCGCCGCACCGCTGAGGCGGAAGGCCTGCACACCACCGCCAGTCTCGGTCTGCCGCTTGAGGCGGACATCAGCAGCGACGATCCCTCGATCGGCGCCGCCGGCCGGCGCCTGCTCGACGTCGCCTTGGACAAGACCGCCGAGATGGGCGGGTCCCGCCTGTGCGGAGTGCTGTACGGGTCTATGCGCAAGCACATGGCGCCCGCCTCGCCCGCGGGTCGAGCGAGCAGCGTCGGCTGCCATCCGATCGCTTGCCGATCGAGCGTCGTCGCTCGATATCCGGCTGTCGTTGGAGGTTGTCAACCGCTACGAGAGCAACCTGCTCAACACAGGTCGGCAGGCCTTGGAGTATCTGAAGGAGGTCGATCGGCCGGACGTTTCCATGCATCTGGACACGTATCACATGAACATCGAAGAGTCGGATCTCTTTCAACCGATCCTTGATGCCGGCGATCGGCTCGGCTATCTGCACATCGGGGAAAGCCACCGTGGCTATCTCGGAACCGGCTCGGTCGATTTCGGCAGCGCCTTTCGCGCCCTTGACCGGATCAACTACGACGGGCCGATCGTTTTCGAGTCGTTCTCCTCCGCGGTGGTTTCGCCCACGCTGAGCAACACACTCGGCATCTGGCGGAACCTATGGAGCGACGGCGACGACCTTGCAGCCCATGCGAACCGCTTCATCCGCGGCCAACTCGCGGCGGTCCAGACGATTGAACTTCACTAAGTTGCCCGCGGACCAACCTGTTGACTCGCGGCTAGCGTTGCCGGGAAGGTCTGAGGAGTGAGAATCGCCCTGTTTATCACCTGCCTGGCCGACGCCATGTTCCCGGAGGTAGGAAAGGCAACGGTACGGGTGTTGGAGCGCCTCGGCCAGGTCGTTGAGTTTCCGGCCGAGCAGACGTGCTGTGGCCAGATGCATGTCAACACCGGATACCAAAAGCAGGCATTGCCGCTTGTCGAGCGATTTGTCGAGGTCTTCAGCTCCTACGACGCGATCGTGGCGCCGTCGGGCTCCTGTGTCGGCTCGGTGCGTCATCAGCATTCCATGATCGCGAAGCGGTTCGGCTCGCCGGAACTGGTTCGGCAGGTCGATGCGGTAGCAGCTAAGACGTACGAGCTGTCGGAGTTCCTCGTCGACGTGCTGGGCGTCACCGATGTCGGTGCGTACTTTCCGCATCGGGTGACTTATCACCCCACCTGCCATTCACTGCGCATGCTGCGGGTGGGAGACAAACCGATCACCTTGCTTCGTGCTGTCGATGCTTTGGAGCTGGTAGAGCTGCCGGCTGCTGATCAATGTTGCGGTTTCGGTGGCACATTCGCGATCAAGAACGCCGACACCTCGACGGCGATGCTGGCCGACAAGATGCGCAACGTCCTGGATACCGGTGCGGAGATCTGCACGGCCGGTGACAGTTCATGTCTGATGCACATCGGCGGCGGCCTGTCGCGCATCCGTGCCGGATCCAAGACGCTCCATCTGGCACAGATCCTCGCCGCGACTCGTGAGGACTCCGTGCTGTGAGTACCCAGGTGATGCTGGGTCTGCCAACCATGCCGCCCCCCGCGCCCCGCGGCGTGGGGAATCTGCGGGGTGAGGAGAAGTTCCCGGCTGCGGCCCGGCATGCCCTTGCGGACACGCAGTTGCGGCGCAACCTCGGCAAGGCGACAACGACGATCCGGGCGAAACGGGCTCAGGTCGTGGCTGAGCTACCGGACTGGGAAGAGCTTCGCGAAGCGGGTCGACAGCTGAAGGTTCACACCATGGCCCACCTGCCCGAGTACCTTGCTCAGCTGGAATCTGCAGTGACGGCACGAGGCGGAGTCGTGCATTGGGCGCGGGACGCCAATGAGGCCAATGCGATCGTGATCGACGTGGTCCGCGGCAAGGGCATAGACGAGGTCGTCAAAGTCAAATCGATGGCTACCCAGGAGATCGGCCTGAACGAAGCGTTGGAAGCGGTCGGCATCGCGGCGTTCGAAACCGATCTTGCGGAGTTGATCGTGCAGCTGGGTCACGACAAGCCGTCGCACATACTCGTACCCGCGATCCACCGGAACCGGGCGGAGATCCGGGAGATCTTCCTCCGTGAGATGGGCGATGTCGACCCGGCGCTCACTGACGAACCGGCTGCGCTCGCCGCCGCGGCTCGCCAGCATCTGCGGCGCAAGTTCCTCTCCGCCAAGATCGCGATCAGCGGCGCCAACTTTGGCATCGCCGAAACCGGAACGCTCGGAGTCGTCGAGTCCGAGGGTAATGGCCGGATGTGCCTCACCTTGCCAGACACCTTGATCACGATCATGGGAATCGAGAAGCTCGTCCCCCGCTGGCAGGATCTGGAGGTCTTCCTGCAGCTGCTGCCCCGGTCATCGACAGGTGAGCGGATGAACCCGTACACGTCCATGTGGACCGGCGTGACGCCGGGCGATGGGCCACGGGAATTCCATTTGATCTTGCTCGACAATGGGCGAACAGGTGTACTGGCCGATGCGGAGGGCCGGGATGCCCTGAACTGCATCCGTTGCAGTGCCTGCCTCAATGTCTGCCCGGTTTATGAGCGGACTGGCGGGCACGCGTACGGATCGGTCTATCCCGGCCCGATCGGAGCCATCCTGTCCCCGCTGCTCACGGGCATTGAGGACAACGCATCGTTGCCATACGCGTCGTCCCTGTGCGGCGCGTGCTACGACGTCTGTCCGGTCAAGATCAACATTCCGGAGATCCTGGTACACCTCCGTGCCCAGCACACCGAGACCTACGCGGAAGAACATCGCGTGCCGAGCGCGGAGGCCACGGCGATGACCGCTGCGGCGTGGGTGATGAGCAATCCCAAACGCTGGACTCTTGCGCTGCGCAGCGGGCGACTCGGCCGAGTGCTCGGCCGCAAGCGCGACGCCATTGGCGAGGTGCCACTGCCACTGGCAAAGCAGTGGACCGGTGCCCGCGACTTTGCGCGGCCGCCGAAGCAGACGTTCCGCGACTGGTGGGCCGCCGAACATGGGGGTGAGCGGTGACGGCCCGCGACGAGGTGCTGGCGCGGATCGCGTCGGCTCATCGTCTGGCGCCGCCGCCGAACCTTCGCTACGAAGACATCGGACGTGCGTATCGGACAACCTCAGATGCAGAGACTCCTGAGCTGACCGAGTTGCTCGTTGATCGCCTCGTGGATTACCGGGCGCTGGTGCGGCAGTGCCGCGCCGATGATCTTGTCGCTGCCGTCTCAGCTGCGATCGCTGAGCGCGGTGCCCACACGGTGGTCGTGCCGGCCGGCCTGGACCGATCCTGGACCGCAAGCATGGCAGCGGACGTGCTCACTGATGGGCTGTCCGATGAAGATCAACTCAGCATTGCGCAGCTGGACGCGGTGGATGGTGTGATCACCAGCTGCGCCGTGGCGATCGCCGAAACCGGGACATTGATCTTGGACGGCTCGCCGGATCAGGGTCGTCGCGTCCTCACGCTCATTCCTGACTACCACCTCTGCGTCGTGCTCGCTGACCAGATTGTGGCCGACGTCCCACAGGCACTGGCCCGACTCGAGGCAACAAGACCACTGACCATGATCAGCGGGCCCAGCGCAACAAGTGACATCGAGTTGAACCGCGTGGAAGGTGTCCACGGGCCACGCACTCTCGAGGTGATCATCGTTGGAGAGGGGAGAAGCACCTGATGCCGCGGTATTGCCTACTGGGACACGTCGATCCCAACCGACTCGATGAGTATCGAGAGGCTCACCGCGCTGTGTGGCCCGAGCTGTTGGAGGCGCTTCGCGACGCCGGCTGGCGCAACTACTCGCTCTTCCTACGCGACGATGGCTTGCTGATCGGCTACGCAGAAGCAGACGATCTTGCGGTGGCTCAGGAACGGGTCGCTACCGCCGAAGTCAATACCCGCTGGCAGGCAGCGATGGCCGAGCTCTTCCAGTCCGAGGGCGCTCCTGACGAAGCCTGGGAGATCATCCCTGAAGTGTTCAACCTCGAAGATCAACTTCGAGATGCGCGTCGCTATTGAGCTTTCCGGTCGAGTAGCGCCGCGGAGGTCGCTGTGTCAGTGATCAGGACGTTGACCCATTTACCCTTGACGGCGGCGTGGATAGCTGTGTGCTTGCTCTCACCGCCGGCGATCCCGATGCGCCGTGGGATTTGCCGCAGGGTGTCGGCGTCGATGCCGACCACGCGATCATCAAGATCGCTGGGCACCAGGTTTCCTGCCGAGTCGAAGAACCGTTGGCACACGTCTCCGACCGCGCCAGCGGCGTGCAGCCTGTCTTGATCAGCAACATCAGCTGCATTGCCGCTTGCGCGCAACAGCGGCGATGGTGGAAGGCTCCCAATGCCTGCGACGACCATGGTGAGGCGTGCCCATTCCTTGGCGACGGATTCCATCGCTGGGTCGTTCAGCAGGCTCTGCCGCACCGTCTTGTTGCCGACGAGCGCAGGAGCAGGGACGAACGTGGCCGTGGCGCCTATGAGTCGAGCGAATTCGGTCAAGAGGCGATTGCCTTGGGTTTGCACCGATGAGTTTCCGAATCCGCCAAGGAGCTGAATGACACTCTCGGCGCCGGGAACCCGGAGGGGCTGCATGCGATCGACAACGGCCAGCAGGGTCTGGCTCCAGCTGGAGATCCCGATACGCTCGCGACCCGTCAGCGTCGTTTCCAGGTACGTGGCTCCGGCGGAGCCGAGCCCCGCGATGATGTCTTGATCGCTTCCTTCCACATCGACCACCACGGCTTCGGCTAACCCATACCTCCCCTCGAGCGCTTCTTCGACCTCGGTGTGCACTCCCGGGGCGACCGCGACAACAGTCCGAACGATGCCCAGCTCCGCAGCCCGCTTGAGCAGCCGCGAGACCCGCGCCTGCGACAGGTGCAGCGTTTCCGCAATATCGACCTGGCGTACGCCTCGCTCGTGGTACATCCGGGCCACCTTGGTGATCAGCCGGAGCTGCCCGTCGGTCGGTACTCGTATTGTGCTGCCCGGCAACGCCGCCATGGTCCCATCCTGCCAGGTCAGCGAATATTGATGCACTGCTGATGGCCGCTCGAGCTTGGATTGAACGTGGTTCGGCTGATCTCGCCTGCCCAGTCGTCGCGGCGTCGCCGGCGCTCCATCGAGTCCAGAATCGGCTGATAGATCCGACCCCTCCCCTGAGTGGGCCAAACGTCGCCATTGCCGAGGGCACGCCAGGCGAGTTTGGCCGCACCAAGGGCGGAGACCTCGGCCACCTCGCTCACTTGGACTTCTCGCCCGAGGAGATCGGCTTGCGTTTGAACGACCAGCGCGGAGGCTGTGGCTCCGCCGTCGGCCCGGAAGAGGTCGACCGGTCCTGACCGCACCTCGATAACGTCCACGATGTCGCAGATTTGGTGGCTGACGGAATCCACCGCGGCCCGAGCGATGTGGGCACGGGTCGTGGCTGGGCTCATTCCTGAGATGAGGGCATGCGCATCGCGGTCCCAATGAGGTGCGCCTAGCCCGGAGAAGGCGGGGACCAGAGTGACACCACCGCTGTCGGGCGCTGTCTCGGCAAGCGCGATGAGATCCGCAACGCTGCCTTCAGTGAGCAGAGCAGCCGTCCATGCCAGCGTGGCTCCCGAGGACAAGATATTTCCCTCGAGCGCGTACGTCGGCGACTCCCCGATAATCCAGGCCAGGGTCGTCGGCACCCGCTCCTCACTCGCCGACCGCTCCGCAACCGGGGCCATGACCGATGAACCAGTGCCGTATGTGGCTTTCGCCTGGCCAACCTCGGTACAGCCGTGGCCGAAAAGGGCCGCGTGCGAGTCAGCCAACACGGCCGCGATCGGGATACCGTCGGTCAGCACCGGGACGCCCTTTGTCCTGCCGAAGCCGCGGTCGGACGCGACAGCAGCGGGTAACGCCGTGCCCGGTACGCGGAAGAGTTCGAGTAGTTCCTTGCTCCATTGGAGTTCGGCAATGTCGTACAACAAGGTGCGGGAGGCGTTACCGGCTTCGCAGAGGTGCTCCATGCCGCCGGTCAGTCGCCAGATGAGCCATGAATCGACCGTCCCGAGGCGTACGTCGTCGATCGGAACGCCGTTCGGCAGATGGTCCAATATCCAGCGCATCTTCGGGGCGGAGAACATCGGGTCCACGCGGAGGCCGCTGCGGTCGTGCACCAGTTGCCGATCGCCATCGGTGAAGGCTTCACCGCACCAGGCCGTCGTACGTCGGTCCTGCCACCCGATCACCGGGCCGAGGGCTGTCCCGGTGCTCGCGCGCCAGCCGACGATTGACTCCCGCTGCGTCGACAGCGCTACGCCGATGATCTTGGCGTCGTCAGCGCCTCGCATGCAAGCCCCCACTGCCTCGAGCACGCTCGACCAGATGCGCTCTGCGTCTTGCTCGACCCAGCCAGGACGCGGAGAGGAAATCCCGACCGGAGCGCTGCCGCCACGGACCAGTTGGCCGTCCGCGCCGATGAGGGCAGCTTTCGAATTCGTCGTCCCCTGGTCGATTGCCAAGATCAACTGATCGGTCGGAACGCCGGACACAGATACTCCTCCCATCGACTTCGAGCCATTCTCTTGCGTGCGCCCTGCGCCCTGGCTTGTCGAAGGGCCCCACTTCGACCACACCGTTTCGACCACACCGCGCGCATCTTCGGTTCGGATTTGACGAACTCAGCCCAATGATAGATTATGCAGTACCGAATGAATAGTCCAAATGAATAGTACCGACCGAATGGTGCACCGGCTTTCAGGAGCAAGATGGGGCCCGGAACTCGTCGCCGCGTCATCATCAACACCGACGCCAAGAATGAGGCTGACGATCAGTTCGCGATCGTGCATGCGCTGTTGTCCCCATCGCTCGACGTCCGAGGTCTGATCGCTGCCCACTTCGGCAGCTCGCGCAGTGAGCGGAGCATGGAGGAGTCTCGCGAAGAGATCGACCTGCTCCTTGAACTCACGGGCCTTGAGCAGCAGGTGACTGTCGCCAACGGGGCACCGACGGGGATTCCCGACGAGCAGACGCCGCGGGACAGTGAAGGTGCCCAGTTGATCATCACGGAGAGCAAGCTCGCGAGCGCCAAGGAACCGCTGTTCGTCGCGTTCCTCGGACCTTTGACCGACATGGCCTCGGCGATCTTGCTCGACCCCGCGATCCTCGACCGCGACGTTGTCGTGATCTGGATCGGCGGGGTTGGCTACGGAGGCGTCGAAAGCTATCCCGGCGTCGAGTTCAACCTGCGTAACGACATCGCCGCAGCCAACGTGGTCTTCGACTCAGGCATCACCGTATGGCAGGTGCCCAGCAATGTGTACTCGCAGGTCTCGGTCAGCTACACCGAGCTCGAGGAGAAGATCGGTGGCACTAGCAAGCTCGCTGACTACCTGATCAATCAGATGATCGAGTGGAACCGCACGTATTGGCCGGAACCGATCGAGTCCCGCTCGCTAGGAGATTCGCCGGCTATTTCGCTGATGCTGTATCCCCGCGGCGGCAACTTCCGCATCGTGCCGGCCCCTCGATTTGGGCGGGAAGGCCACTATCTGCCGGGCTCCGGACACCCCATTCGGGTCGTCGAGTCCGTTGACGTCCGATTCCTGCTCGAGGACATGTTCGCCAAGATCCGCAAGTTCGGCCGGGAGCGCCGACGATCCTCCCTCACGACCAGATGAGAAAGCCATGACTGGTAACTACCCCGTCGGAGGTTCGAACTGGACCGCTTCCCGAGGGATTGGAGTCTTCAACTGTGAGTGAAATGCCCGTCTTCGGCGCAGGTATTTGGCACTTCGCCACCTACAAGGACCGCTACGCGACCGAGGGCTATGGGCCGCCTGTCGGGTTGCTCGAGCAGATCGACAAGGCCGGCGCCGTGGGTGACCTCTCGGTCGTCGATCTCAACTGGCCGTTCGCCGGTTTCGACGGGAGCCTCGAAGACGTCAAGGCGGCGCTCGAGCGCAACCAACTCCGCGCTGTGGCGATCACGCCAGAGATCTACAACCGGGACTACGTGAAAGGCTCGATCACAAACCCGGATCCCGCGGTCCGCGCCCAGGCGCTGAAGCTGTTGAACGAGGCGACTGAGCTGGCCAAGGAACTCGGCTGCGACTACGTCAAGCTGTGGTTCGGCCAGGACGGCTGGGACTATCCGTTCCAGGTGGACTACCACGACATCTGGAAGCTGGCCGTCGATGGCCTCCGCGAACTCATCTCTCCGCATCCCGACATCAAGTTCGTCATCGAGTACAAGCCGCGGGAGCCGCGCAACAAGATCATCTTCCCGAATGCGGCCCGTACGCTGCTGGGAATTCAGCAGGTAGGTCTGGACAATCTCGGCATCCTGCTGGACTTCGGTCACTCCATGTACGGCCTGGAGACACCGTCCGATGCCGCGCAATTGTGCATCGATGCCGGCCGGCTGTTCGCGATCGACGTCAACGACAACTTCCGCGGCTGGGACGACGACATGGTCGTCGGCTCGGTGCATCTGGTCGAGACCTTCGAGTTCTTCTACACGCTGCGCAAGAACAATTGGGACGGCGTCTGGCAGCTTGATCAATTTCCATTCCGAGAGGACAGCGTGGCAGCCGCCAAGGCAGCGATCCGCTTCCTCAAGGCGATGCAATGGGCGCTGGACGCGCTGGATGTGGATGCGCTGCGGGCTGCGCAGGCATCTCACGACGCACTTGCAGCCCAACGACTGGTCCAGGACGTGTTGTTGAGCTCCATGGCGCGTCGCACCGAACCCCAGGATTTGAAGGCATGACTGCGCTAGCCCCCGAACACATCACCATGCCGGTCTTCCACCGGCTTCAGCCACCTGCGCATCGCGACGTTCAGATAGCGCACATTGCGGAGGCGGCACGACAGATCCGCATCCAGGATCTGAAGCTGGTCCATTACGCGGGCGCCGGTCACGTCGGGGGCGACCTCTCGGCCATCGACATTCTCGCGACGTTGTACGGCGCCGTGCTCAACGTCACTCCCGAGACCGTCGATGATCCCGAGCGTGACCGTTTCATCCTGTCCAAGGGCCACATTGCCGGCGCGCTGTACACCACGCTGGCCGCCTTCGGATTCCTACCGGTAGCAGAGCTGGCTACCTTCTTGAAGCCACTCTCCAAGCTCAACGGCCATCCAAACCGCAATTACGTCCGCGGTATCGAGGCCAACACCGGGCCGCTAGGGCACGGGCTGCCCATCGCTGTGGGTCACGCGCTCTCGGCCAAGCTGGATGTCTCACGACGGCGCACGTACGTGCTGGTCGGGGACGGCGAGCTGCAGGAGGGGAGCAACTGGGAAGCCATGATGGCCGCGTCTCAATACGAGCTTGATCGGCTCACCGTGATCGTGGACCGCAACCGGCTTCAGCAAGGCGCAACCGTACGTGAGACCAATGATCTTGAACCACTTGATCAAAAGGCGACCGCATTCGGCCTTGCCGTCGTCGAGGTCAACGGCCATGATCATGGCGAGCTGCTCGACGTGCTGTCGTCGGTGCCGTTCCGGCCGGGCAAGCCCACGTTCGTCATCGCCCACACGCACAAGGGCCACCCGATCTCGTTCATGAGCAACAACGCGGCCTGGCACCACAAGGTCCCGTCAGCGGAACAACTCGAGCTGGCGCTCGATGAGCTCACCTCAGTTGATCGCCAAGGAGGCGAAGCATCATGACCGACACTGATCTATGGCAAGGGGGGACGACCCCCCTTGAACCCCCTGCCGCTTCGCGCGATCAAGCTCCACAGACTCTCCATAGCCGACCGGCCGCGCTACGACTGCCGCAATGCGTACGTCGAAACCCTCGCCGAGCTGGCGCACGAGAACCACCGCATCGTTGGCGTGGTGAATGACTCGGTCGGCTCCAGCAAGCTCGATGCGTTCAAGAAGGCCTTTCCCGACCGGCTGATCAATGTCGGCATTGCCGAGCAAGACATGGTTGGGGTGGCGGCCGGGCTGGCCAATGGAGGCAGGATCGCCTTCGTCTCCGCAGCGTCGTGCTTCCTGACCGGGCGGGCGTTGGAGCAGATCAAAGCCGATGTGGCGTACTCCAACCGCAACGTGAAGCTGTGCGGCATGAGCCCCGGAATGGCGTACGGCGAACTCGGCCCGACCCACCACTCGATCGAGGACATCGCGTGGCTGCGGGCCATCGACAACATGATCATCATCGTGCCCGCCGATCCCGTCGAGACCGCCGCCGCTATGCGTTGGGCCGCTGAGATCGAAGGGCCCGTGTTCATTCGGGTCAGCCGGATGAGCGTTCCGGAGGTGTATCCCGACGACTACACGTTCGTGCCGGGCAAGGCGATCACTCTCCGTGACGGCAACGACGTCACCTTGATCAGCAACGGCACCGTGCTCTGGCGCGCTTTGGTTGCGGCCGAACAGCTTGCGTCGGACGGTATTGACGCCCGCGTGATCTCGATGCCGACTGTGAAGCCGCTGGACACCGAGGCAGTGCTCAAAGCCGCGCGAGAAACCGGTGGCATTGTCACCGCTGAGGAAGCCACCGTCGCTGGGGCCATGGGCGGTGCCGTTGCCGAGACTGTCGTACAGAACCACCCAGTCAAAATCAAGATCTTGGGCGTACCAGAGTTTGCGCCCACCGGCTCAGCCGGCTACCTGCTTGATCGCTATGGCATGTCACCTGACGGCATCGCCCAGGCAGCTCGCACGTTGATCAGCGCTGATTAACAGGTCCTAGAGCTCGGCTATCAGCTCCGCCAGCTCGTCGTGGCTGAGTGCCATGCCTTCGAATGCTGCCAAGGTGTGCATGGGCATCGTGCCGATTACCTTGACCAGTTCGGGATCCTGCAACAGCCGCACGTCACGCTTGGTGAGGAGCTCGCGCCCACGCTCGTCGTCCAACCATTCGTGAAGGGTCGAGTCGGGGCCCAGCGGTAGAGACACGCGCGGAGCCTCGATGGTGATCGTTTCTGTTGCGGCCAGGTGCCGTGACGAGTTGCCTACCGCGATCATGAAATCGCCGGATTCGACCACCCAGCGGTGGAAGCGCTGGGACCAGAACGCAAACGCTCGCTCGCCGAGCTGGCAGCTCACCCGCTGTGTTTCGCCGGGCTCGAGATGCACCTTGACGAATCCTTTGAGCTCCCGGAGCGGTCGCGCCACGGACGCCTCCACGTCTCCGACGTAGACCTGGACGACCTCACTCCCCGCGCGCTGGCCAGTATTGGTGACCGACGCGGCTACTGTCACCATGAGATCGCCGCCCGCGACGGAGCCGGCGACCGAGACATCAACGTCGTCGATGTGGAAACTGGTGTAGGACAGGCCAAACCCAAACGGATAGCTCACGTGCTGGATGAGCGTGTCGTAGGCGCGGTAGCCAATGAAGATCCCTTCTCCGTACCTGACCACGCCCTCTTCGCCGGGGAAGTTCAGGTAGGACGGGTTGTCTTGCAGCCGTGCCGGAATAGTTTCGGCGAGCTTGCCTGACGGGTTGGCGACGCCGAGCAAAAGATCGACCGCGGCACCTCCGGCGGCCTGCCCCGATAGCCAGCATTCCAAGATCGCGGAGACCTTGTCCTCCCAGGTGGAGACCCGGACCACGCCGCCGTTTGCCAAGATCACGATCAGCCGATCATGCACGTCAGCCAGGGCGTGCAACATCACGAGCTGGTTGGCGGGCAGATCAATGTGTGTGCGGTCGAATCCCTCCGACTCATCCTCGCCAGGCAGGCCGAGGAATACCACGACATGATCAGCTTCGCGGGCGAGCTCTACCGCCTCCTGCCGCAGTTGCTCGTCGTCGTCTGTGTTTCCGATGCCGAATCCGGCGGCAAACCGTACTTCGGCATGGTCAGCGAGTGCGGATTGCAACTCATCGAGTGCCGCGTCGACCCGAGTGGGATTGACTTGGGAGCTCCCGGCGCCCTGGTACCGCGGCGTACGCGCGAACTCGCCGATCACCGCCACCATGCTGCCGCGCTCCGGCTGCAGCGGCAGGACATGACCAGCGTTCTTCAGCAATACCGCGGATTCGTGGGCAGCGCGCCGGGCTAGTGCGTGATGCTCATCGAAATCGACCGGCTCGGTCTCGGCGAGTGCGGGCTGTGACTGGTCAACGAGGCGCAGCACTCGGCGCGATGTCTCGTCCAGTATCGATTCGTCCAACGACCCGTTGCGTACGGCGGCGATTATTGCGGCGTCGCTGACACCGAAGTTGGGCGGCATTTCAAGATCTAGACCGCCGCGCAACGCAGCGACCCGATCATGGACCGCCCCCCAGTCGGAGACCACCAGGCCCTCGAAGCCCCACTCTTCCCGCAGCACTTCCGTGAGCAACCACCGATGCTCTGAGGCGTAGCTGCCGTTGATCTTGTTGTACGCGCACATGATCGTCCACGGCTGGGCGGACTTCACGACCCGCTCGAACGCCGACAGATAGATCTCCCGTAGCGTCCGCTCGTCGACTTCCGCACTAACTCGAAGTCGATCGTCCTCCTGGTTGTTGGCCGCGTAGTGCTTCAAAGAGGTGCCGATCCCTTGGCTCTGGGTGCCTTGCACCATGGCAGTTGCGAGCTCGCCGGCGAGCCACGGATCTTCGGAGACATACTCGAAGTTTCGACCGCATAGCGGCGAGCGCTTCATGTTGATCCCCGGGCCGAGCACGACCGAAACGCCGATCTTCTTCGCTTCGCGGCCCAACGCCTCGCCGACCGCACGGAAGAGGTCCGGATTCCAGGAGGAGCCGAGCGCCGATGCTGTCGGGAAGCAGGTCGCCGGGACGCTTCCGGAGAGGCCGACATGATCGGCCTCCTCCATTTGCGCGCGCAGGCCGTGCGGACCGTCAGAGACCATGATCCGTGGGATGCTCAGGCGTTCCACCGGCGCGGTGTGCCAGAAGTCCGAGCCAAGGCAGAGCGACGCCTTCTCTTCCAGCGTCAGCTCTGAGAGTCGATTGATGAAATCGCTTGCGACTTGGGGCACGACGAGCTCCTGTCAGGAGGGAACCGGGACCCCTCAATCACACCATCGGCACATGTACGGCGGCCTTCCGGGCCAGCCAATTAGTTTTCGATTCTTACAGTGTCGGTGTGGTGATCATCGGGGTTGCGAGCATGGCGAGTGTCGAGCGGCATCATCAGCAGGAGCTCGTGTTGACGTCGTGCACGCGGGTTGTCCGGTGATCGCACATGTTCGACTCGAAGGTCGAACCGGTCTACAAGAGGTGCATCTCCATCTCGGGCTCATCCTCAACGAGGCGGTCACACGTTGGGCAGTACCACCTGGCTTCGAGGGGAGTGCGGCAAGCCGGATGCACGGGCGCTTCAGCGGCGACCGCGTGCCGGGCTCCCCAGTGCGCAAGCAGGCGCAGCGCACCCGCGAGTTCCATGCCCTCCCCGGTCAGTTGGTACGCAGCGCGAGGTGGTCGCTCGGCATAGGGCCGCGACACAAGGAGCGCGTCCCGCTCAAGCCGTTTGAGGCGCTCGGACAAGATGTTCGGTGCGATTCCCGAGATTTCCTCGAGCAGCTCGTTGAAGCGCCGAGGTCCGGCCAGTAGCGCCTGTACGACGAGCAAGGTCCAACGATCGCCGACTCGAACGAGCGCCGCGGCCAGTGGGGAGGCTGCACGATCGCGCATGGCGGATTCCCGTTCGCTCACGGACCAACCGTATTCCATGAACCATTGACACATTCTCAGTGAGTAGTAAATTGCAAGTTACTATCAACCCGAAAGGAAGCGTCATGGGAGCACTCGACGGAATCCAAGAGGAGATCCAGCGCGTGGCTGGGCGGGTCAGCAACGCGGTCGTCGGGATTGGACAGCGCTGGGGCGTCGGATCGGGCGTCGTGATCGCCAAGGATCAAGTACTGACCAATGCGCACAACGTGCGGTCCGACGAGGTCACTGTCACCTTCCCCGATGGGCACACTGCAGCTGGTCGAGTCCTGGGCCATGACATCGACGGAGACCTCGCCGTCATTGGAGTCGAGACCGGCGATTTGCCAACCATTGAGTGGTCAACCAACGGGCAACCGGGAATCGGTACCGCGGTCTTCGCGCTATCGAATCCGGGTGGGCGAGGACTGCGCGTCACGCTCGGTTTCGTGACGGGCGTCGAGCGGAGTTTCCGAGGACCCCGCGGCCGCCGTATCACCGGAAGCATCGAGCACGACGCTCCTCTGCTCCCCGGCTCATCGGGAGGCCCAATCGTCAACGCCGATGGTCAGCTCCTGGGGCTGAACACGAACCGTCTTGGTGAAGGTTTCTACCTCGCGATTCCGGCTGACGAGACCCTCCGAGCCCAGGTCGACTCACTGGGCCGTGGGGAGTCGACGCAGCGGGCGCGGCTCGGCATTGGTGTGGTGCCAACCCATGTTGCCAGGCGCATGCGACGCGCTGTCGGCCTGCCGGATGCCGACGGGCTGCTGGTCCGTCTCGTGGAGGACAACAGCCCGGCCTCGCGGGCAGGGCTGGCACAAGGCGATTTGATTGTGCTCGCGGCTGGTCAACCTGTCAGCGGCGTAGATGATCTTTTCGAGGCCCTTGGGACAGCAAACGACGGCGCCATCCAGCTCATCATCCTCCGTGGGGTAGACGAGCTCGCGATCGACGTACAGCTCGGCGCAGCTGCCGGCGACGCGCCCGAAGCCGAGTAGGGCGAGCCGAGGCCAGTGATCATTGTTGCTGGTCCCGGTACCGAGTCCCGTGCCCGAATCTGAAGACTGGGTCAGCGGTATCAAAAGGTACGTCGGACCGGCTGGCCTCAACGGCGGCCATGGATCGGGGTAGGTCGAAAGGCAGCGAGCCCTCCGGCTGAGCCACTCCGAACACGATGTCGAGAAAGGCCTTGTCGCTGCTTCCGTAGCTGCCGAGAAGTGCGGCTGCCTCATCAGCCAGGTGAGCCAGGACGGCGGGACGATCAAGATAGACATCAACGATCGTGGGTACCGCCGAACAAACGGCTGCATGATGATCACGTTCCGCAGCAGGAAACTCCAGCGACCCGGCATGGAACATCGCCTCGAATCCTCCCGGCCGCGGTTCGTACGGGGCCTTGAGCCGTAGCAGGGCAACGTCCGCAGCCGCCGGGTCGCCGACCACTTCGCCGTATTGGGAGGCAACCTCTGCCGAGAGACCTTCCACGTAGAGCCGGCACGGTCCGTCGAGCGGGAGTATTTGATCACGATTGGTAAGCAGTGTGTATGCCCGACGCTGGGCATCTTCACCCGCAGCGACGAACTCGGCCTTGCCCACCGTGACAGCGGCATGATCAGGGTCGACATAGGGATTGTCGAAGAGCCCGAGGATGAACTTCTCCCGCAACAGCCGGCGTACCGACAGATCGATGCGTTCTTCGCTGATCCTGCCCTGCTCCACGAGTTGCACGACGAGCTCGGGCCGTGCCTCGCCACCGAACTGATCACAGCCGGCAGTCAAGATCATCTCGACCCGGGACAGCTCATCCAAATGCTCAACTCCCCATGCCCGAGCCGGCATCGGCTGGCCAAGGATGATCGCATCGGTCACGAGGCCCCAATCGGTGCAGACGATGCCGTCGAACCCCAGCTCGCCGCGCAGTAGATCTGTGATAATCCCTTTGTTGTAACCGAAAGCAACTGCCTCGTATTCGGTGTCCACCGGCATTCCGTAGTACGGCATGATTTGCGCTGCGCCGGCCGCGATCGCAGCCCGAAAAGGCTTCAGGTGGTATTCGAAATTCTTGCCCGGATAAACCTGTTCCCGACCGTAAGCGAAGTGCGGATCCTCACCATCCTGCTGCGGCCCGCCACCAGGAAAATGCTTCGTCATCGTCGACACGGATTCTGATCCCAGCTGCGCGCCTTGGAATCCGCGGATATAGGCCTGCACCAGAGCGCCGGTCAAGTCAGCGTCCTCGCCAAAACCGCCGCTGATCCGAGACCAGCGTGGCTCCGTTGCAAGATCAATTTGAGGATGTAGTGCCAGCCGGAGACCTACAGCGAGGTATTCCTGCCGGGCGATGTCGGCGAAGCGTTCCACCAGTTCAGCGGAGCCGATCGCGGCAAAGCCGAGGGTCTCCGGCCACTGAGAAAAGGCACCTGCCATCGCAGCGGTTCCCGTGTTCTCGGTGAAGTGGTGCCGCGGATCGGTGGACAGCGTGATGGGGATGCCGAGCCTGGTGTTTGCAGCCAGGCTTTGCAGCCGGTTGTGCCATTCGGCCAAGGCTCGGGCGTCTTCGGCTGTCCGCACCAGGTTGAAATGGCTGAGCGCTTGAGTGTTGATCATGTGCTCGGCACTCTCGATGCCAAATGTCGAGCTCGGTTCGGAAAGGTCACCGCTGCCGATCACGATCATGGTCTGGAACAGCATGCCGGCCTTCTCGGCCAAACTCATCCGGCCGAGAAGATCATCAACTCGTTGGTCGACGCTCAGCTTCGGGTTCTTGTAGTCCTCACCACTTCTGGATGACCTGCCCGCAGCAGTCGTACGCTCCACCATGCCTCGATCCTTCCTCAGCGACGCTGGTCCCGTGGCCGGGGGCGTGTCACGGCCCGGGTACAGAGAGCTGTGAGATGGCCCGAGCAAAACGCCAAGTGTTGATCAGGCGTCTTGTGGGTATCGAGCGCATGGGCAGATAATCCGGGCAAGGGCACGTTGGTCCGCGGATAGCGAGGAGACGGCGTATGACTCAGCTAGACACCAACTGGTTCGACTACACGATTCTCATCATTTATTTCGCCTTAGTCATCACCATCGGAATCCTTGCCAGGAGAGCCATCGCTACGAGCGAGGATTTCCTGCTTTCCGGCCGATCCTTGTCCGCCTGGATCACCGGCCTCGCATTCATCTCGGCCAACCTGGGCGCGATCGAGATTCTCGGCATGGCTGCGAATGGCGCCCAATACGGCCTCTCGACCGTGCACTTTTATTGGATAGGCGCGGTACCGGCCATGGTCTTCCTTGGCCTGGTGATGATGCCGTTCTACTACGGCTCCCGGGTCCGAAGCGTGCCGGAGTATCTGCTCCGCCGGTTCAATCCGGCCACGCACCTGTGGAACGCCCTCACGTTCGCCGTCGCCTCGGTCCTCAGCGCCGGCGTCAACTTGTACGCCATGGCGCTCATCATCGAGGTTCTGCTCGGCTGGCCGACGTGGGTGTCCGTCGTTGTCTCTGCGGGTTTCGTGCTCATCTACATCTTCCTGGGTGGGCTGTCGGGTGCCATCTACAACGAGGTCCTGCAATTCTTCGTCATCATCGCGGGCTTGATCCCGATCGTGATCATCGGCCTCAAGGCCGTTGGCGGCTGGAGCGGCTTGATGCAGAAGGTGACCAGTCAGCCCGGACACGAGAACCACTTCGAAACCTGGGGAGGCACCGCAGTCGGAAACTGGACCAACCCGCTGGGCGACTGGATCGGCATCGTCATGGGTCTGGGCTTCGTGCTCTCCTTCGGTTACTGGACCACAAACTTCGCCGAAGTGCAGCGCGCGCTGTCAGCGAAGAACCTGTCGGCAGCCGAGCGGACGCCGCTGATCGGGGCGTTCCCGAAGATCTTCATCCCCTTCCTCACCATCGTTCCCGGACTTATCGCGGTAGCGCTTATCCCGAACTTCGGTCAGACTGAGGATCTGCACCAATACAACGACGCGATCCCGATATCTGATGAACCAGTTCCTTCCGAACGGGACGCTCGGTATCGCGCTGGCCGGCCTGCTGGCGGCGTTCATGGCCGGCATGGCGGCCAACGTGAGCTCCTTCAACACCGTCGTTCACCTACGACATCTGGCAGGACTACGTACGCAAGCACCGGCCCGATGGCTACTACCTGAACGTCGGCCGGATCGTCACCGTCGCCGGTGTCTTGATCGGCATCGGGACAGCGTTCATAGCGGCTGGGTTCAGCAACATCATGGTCTACATCCAGACGCTGTTCTCGTTCTTCAACGCGCCGGTGTTCGCGACGTTCATCATCGCGATGTTCTGGAAGCGCACGACCCCGTGGGCCGGCTTCTCCGGACTCGTCGCGGGGTTCCTCGGGGCCCTAATATTCCAGTACCTCATCGGGCCGAATATCGCGTACTTCTATCCGGGCGGTGACACCTCTGCCGAGATCAACGCCCAGATGCTCAACTTCTACGGAGCCATCGTCGCCTTTGTCGCCGACGCCGTCGTGACGGTGATTGTCACCTTGGTGACCAAACCCAAGCCGATAGAGCAGCTCGCCGGACTAGTCTGGGGTGTCCCGGATCCGGATGCGGGCGACCCGCACGAGGGCTACGTACGCCGCTGGTGGGAGTCGCCGAAGCTGCTCGGCTTCACCGCCCTCGGCATCGTCGCCGTTTTGTCGATCCTCTTCATCTAGCGGAAAGGAGGAGATGAACCATGGCTGACTCAGAATCGACCCCCCCGGCCCCCCGCCGTCATCTGCCCCACGGAATGGACAAGCTGCCACCCGACTTTCACGCTGTCGACACGCGTCCGGAGGGCGCCAGGGAGAGCGACGAATAGGAGGCCACACACTCCGCGGCCAGCAAGCTATTCGATCTGCGGTTTTTGATCGGCGGTCTCTTCACTGTGTACGGGATCATGCTCACTATTGCCGGATTCTTCACCTCACCTGAAGAATTGGCGAAGGCAGCTGGCATCAACATCAACCTCTGGCTGGGCATCTTCATGTTGCTCGTCGGCATCTTCTTCCTGGTCTGGGCGAGGCTCAGTCCGCAGAAGCCGCCCGAGCCGAACTTGGACGGTACGCGACCGGCCAATGCCCATGCACTGACTCATCGGATGATCACGACATGCGCCGCGGCGAAGCCCAGCGCAGCGGCAGCGGTGCCAGCGATGAGCATGCCGAGCCCGTTGCACGCGGCGGCGACATAGCGACGATCTTCGATGAGCCGAACGGTCTCGAAGCTGGCGGTGCTGAAGGTGGTGTAGCCGCCGAGTAGACCGGTGCCAGCAACAAGCTGCCATTGCTGGGGCATCGCTTGGCTCATCGCAAGACCAGTGAGCAGTCCGAGCAAGAAGGATCCCGTGACGTTGATCACCGTGGTGCCTACTGGATAGCCGGACCGGATTCGCGCCTTGATCAGCCCGTCGAGGATCAGCCGCAGCGCAGCGCCGATTCCGCCGGCGACGCAGATCAACAGTGCGGCGAGGGCGCCGCTCATCGTGTGTTCCTTCCATTGACGAGCGCAGGACGCAGATGTCCGCGGGACAGCCAGATCCCGGCGATGGACGCTGCGGCGCCAACGAGCACAGTGCCGAAGGCGTACGCGATGGCGAGACCGGGACGGGTGATCGCTAACGCTGCGGTTTCGGTCGCGAGCGCGCTGTAGGTCGTAAAACCTCCGAGCCCGCCGGTCCCTACGCCGAGCCGGATACGCCGGCTCCAGCCGGTGTCGAGGCTGCGGTCAGCGAGCAGCTCCAGGAGCAGGCCAAGCAAAAAGGCGCCGATGACGTTGATGCCCAGAGTCGCGATGGGTACCCCGGCCCACCTCGGCACGAGCAAGGTGATCACATATCGCAAGCCGGTGCCGACGGCACCGCCGAGCGCCACGATGGCGAGGTTTGACCAGGACAGATGGAGCGGTCGATGGCGATCTCTCATGTGTGCACCGGCACAACCACCACCGGTCTCGGCTGACGATGAGCAAGGTGCGCGGCGACTGAGCCACCGAAGAACTCATGCATGCTGGACCGGACGCCGCCGCGCCGGCTCCCGACGATGATCATTTCGGCGCCGAGAACCTCGGCCAGCCGGTCGAGTGCATGCGCAATATCTCCAGCCAGCTCGCGGAACTCCACGCGGACGCCTTCTTGATCGGCTACTGATCGAATCAGGTGGGCCAGGCCGCCGTCGAAGACAGCGGTATTCCAGTCCGGCTGATCGGGGTCGATCGGTCGGGATTCCACAGATCCATCGGGATGTTCTGCGACGACGTAGCTGCCGGTTTCGACATTGGCGCACACCAGCACCGCCTCGAATTGGCGGGCGAACCAGGCGGCGTATCGCAACACCGCCAGCGGCTGCTTCGGCCTCACACCAACAACGATGTAGCGAGCGGTGTCCCCTCTGGTCATCGAAGGGGCTGCGGGCCGAGTACGGCCACGAGCTGATCAAAGACATCGGGTGAGCCGGCGACGATAGGGCCGCCGTGAAACAGGCTGCCATCTGACAGATAGTCGCTGACGCGGGCACCGGCAGAGCTGCAGACCGCAATGCCTCCCAAGCAATCCCAGGCGTTGATGTGTGCTTCGACGTAGCCGATCAACCGTCCGCATGCGACATCGCACAGCCCCAGTGCGCCGGAGCCGCTGCGCACGAACATCCCGCCACCTCGAAGCAAGCGGTCCAGAACCGGAACGACCTGCTCCGGCCGGAGCCGAGGATTGCAGCCCAAGAAGGTGAGACCATCCCCGAGCGACTGCGCCGGGCGGGGCGCAATCGGCCGCCCGTTCAGTTCAGCGGTGCGCCGCGCGCCGCCGATGAACAACTCGCCTGCGACTGGATTGTTGACCATCCCGAGCAGCACCTCATTCGAGCGCGCGTAGGCGATGGAGATACACCAGTTGGGCAGGCCGCTGAGGAAGGGTTGCGTTCCATCGATCGGATCGACGACCCAGATGCCGGCATCCTCACTGCCTCTCACATGTCCGGTTTCCTCACCGAGATAGGCATCGTCGGGGTATGCCGAGAGCAGCCGCTTCTTGATCAATTCCTCTACCGCGATATCGGCCTCCGAGACCATGTCCTGGGCACCCTTGCTGGTGATCGAGAGATTGTTCACCGACCTGGAGTAGCGCAGGGCAAGATCGCCGGCCTCCATGATCAAGTCCTTGGTGAACTCGAATCGATCATGTTCGTTGGTCGATGGCATCGTGATCATCATCTCCAAAGCCGAGCGGCGCCGCGTACGCCGCTGGAGTCACCATGCATGGCTCGGACTATGGGCGTGTCGTCCCGGTTGTCCACGACTACGACGTTATCTGCGCCGCCACCCCCAGTGGGAGGGTCTCGCGTTACCAGGATCAACAGGGATCAGCACCCTCGAGAAGCCGTACCATCCCCACTTGCCAACGGCATCCTGAACTCAACGACCCACCGGTGGGCATCAGACGTCCGGCGGAGGGCGGGAGATGACCCAGGCGGTGAACGCCTCGACCCCGTCAACGACGTGCTCGAATCGGATGGAATGGAACAGGTCGAACGAATGCTGCCCGCCAGGCAGCTCGGCGTACACGACCGGCTCAGTCGACCGACTTCGCAATCGTTCGGCCATGAGTCGGGCGCTTTCCACCGGCACATAGGTGTCCTGATCACCATGGGCCAAGAAGATCGGCGGTGCGAGCGCAGCGTCATAGTCCATCGGGGAGAACGGTAGGTGATCCTCGTGGTCATCGCCGGCGTACTGCCCGTAGTAGCCGTAAAGCGAGATCGCCGCGACGATCGAGGTGTCCCTGTCGCTCGAAACCCGGCTGGAATGCGGGCTGGTTCGGCGTAAGAGCAGCAAGCATTGCGAGGTTGCCTCCCGCAGAGCTGCCAGCGGCGAAGATCACCGCGGGGTCCGCGCCGTACTCGAAGCCTCGTTCTCGCACCCAGGCAATGACCTTCTTGAGGTCGATCAGATGATCAGGAAACGTCGCGGCTGGCCTCAGCCGGTAGTTGGCGCTCAGGCACACCCAACCCTGGCTGGCGAGACGGTAGAGCAGAGGACGGGCCTCCCGGCTCTTCCTCCCGCTGAAGAAACCACCACCGTGCAGATACACCAGCGTCGGCCCAGTAGGCGGCTCGAAACGTGGGCGGTACAGATCGAGAAGGTTCCACCGGCCCGCGTCGCCGTAAGCGATGTCCGGCAGCCGCTCGACATCGCGCCGCCGGACGAAGATCGGCAGGACCAGAATGCGAAACCAGGGAAGCCGACGGCGCAGCCGGGCGGCAATCACTGGATCGAGGTTGCTACGCCAACCCGTCCCCAGACCTTCGCGCAGGGCACCCTCGACTGCAGCGCCCGCACGCCATCCCCGCCACGCGATGACTCCGAGGCCAGTCGAGGTCAGGACGGCCAAACTGAACACCACCCAGCCGCCCGCCGTGTCGATATCACCCTGGCCAAAGGCCAGCAACGTCGCGGCGAGGATCCAGTAGAAGGCCACGAACGGCAGCTCGTTGATCACCAGTCCGAGCCACCAGCTCAGCAGCCCGAGTGTCCGCGGTCGGCGCAGTGGCGCCAGGGCGAACGCGCTGCAGCACGCCACCAACGCGACAGACACCAGATAACCGACGGGCATCCCGTCCGATTATCGGAGATTCATGCCGCCGAGCAGCAGAAGCCTGCAAGAGTTAGCTCACCGGAGGAGAGGGAACCGTCATGGACTGGAAGATCGAGGTCATCGTCGTACCCGTCACCGACGTCGACGAGGCGAAGAGGTTCTATACCGAGCAGATGGGGTTCACCCTCGATGTGGACCACGCCGCCGGCGAGCACTTCCGCGTGGTGCAAGTGACGCCACCGGGCTCCGCCTGCTCGATCACCTTCGGGATCAACGTCGGAGCTGGCGAGCCGGGCAGCGTTAAGGGCATACACCTCTGTGTCGACGACATCGAGGTCGCCGACGAGGAACTCGCCGGCAAGGGCGTGGCTACCAGCGGGATCAAACATTTCGGGCCGACCGGTCAGATGCAGGACGGGCCTCACCCCGAGCGCGCCGATTACGGCTCCTACATCTTCCTCGACGACCCGGACGGCAACTCGTGGGCGGTCCAAGAGGTTAAGCACAACGTCCGCTGATCCGTTTCGACCGTGGAATCTTTTGGGGCGACACGTCCTTGTGGCGCCGCCAGCGCCTCGTGCCCGTACCTGGCAGCCATAGAACCAATACGTTCCGATGTGTCGCTCGTATGTTCGAAAATGTCAGTGCAGGCTGAGAACATGAATTCATGACGGGGGACGACCAAGACGACACATCAATAGCCCGGGAGCGGGTGGTCGATGCGCGCCGCGACGCCGCGGCGGCGTTGGCTCGACTCGCCGAGGTGGCGGTGGCCTACGCGGATGCGCGGATTGCCGACGACACGGCAGCCGGTGTCGGTGCAGGCAGAACTCGGCGGATCCGGCCGGGTGAGTTCGTGGCCGACGAGCTTGCGCTCCTGCTGCGCGACCAGCCGTATCAGGTGCGCTGCCTGATCGCCCGCAGCCGCCGACTCGCCACAGGTATGCCGACCGTGTGGGAGGCGTTTCGGCGCGGCGAGTTGGACGCCGAGCAGATCCGGATCATCGATCGGGTCGCCAGGCGGGTCACCGAGGCCGCCACCTTGGCCGCCCTCGACGAGCAGGCCGTCGCCGCCGCCCAAACCAGGTCGCCGAAACAGCTTCAGGTGTGGCTGCTGCGACTGGTCGTGCAACTGGAACCCTTGGCGTTCGAGCAGCGGCATCGCCGCGCCTTGGCGGAACGGCGAGTCACCGTCGTGCAGGGTGCCGACGGCATGGGCTACGTCACCGGGGAAGTCTCCGCCACCGACGCTGCGGCCATCGACGCCATGCTGGCAGCTGCCGCCCGCAACCTCGGCGCCGACGATCCGGGCACCGAGCAGCAACGCCGCGCTGACCTGTTCGCCGACCTGCTCCTTGGCCGCATCGCTTTCGATCGACCCGGCCGTGATGAGGAGGTGGACGATGAGGACGCCTCAGACGATGGAGCCGCCGCCGAATCGGAGTGGCTGGAAGTCGAGAACATTGACCCCGACACTGGCGAATTCCTCGGCACCCAACTGCATCCCCTGGATGCTGACCGGGAGCCAGCCGGGGAGCCCTTCGAGGCGACATCGACCAGCAAGCCGGCTCCCATGCCACGGTTGATCAAACGGCCGCAGACCAACCGCATCGGGGTGGTGGTGCCGCTGGCCAGCCTGCTCGGCAGCAGCGACACGCCAGCCGAACTCGCCGACCGATCTGGATTCATTGCCGGACAGATGCTGCGGGACCAAATCGCCGCAACCCTCGATCCCGACAGCCGCGATGAGGTGCTGTTCACCCGGCTGCTCACCGACAACAGAGGCCGACTTCTCGACGCCACCGAACTCGGCCGCTACCCGTCACGGCGACTGGCTGACGCGATCAAGATTCGCGCCGGCAGCTGCCGCTACCCGACCTGCACCGTACCTGCCGACCGCTGCGATCTTGATCACCACATACCAGTGCCAGAAGGCGAAACCTCGGGACGAAATCTGGATCCGTTCTGCCGGCGACACCATCGCGGCAAGACTTTCGCCTGGCTCGCCTGCATCAGAGACGACTACGGCGTCGACTGGACCATGCCCGACGCCGAACACTACCGCTGCCTCGACGACCCACTACCGACCGGACGAGCAGCCTGAGCTGGATTGGATCGCGCTCGATCAGCTCACCGCCCTGCGGCCGTGTCCGGGTGTAGCGTGACAAATTCCACCGTGTCTTGAGGAGAAGACAGATGCGATTTCGCTCTGCCCGTCGATTCCCTTCCAGTGCCGTTGCGGCCGTCGCTCTGCTATGCGCCCTGACGAGTTGCGGCGGAAGCTCTGCGCCGAGCGGCGCAAGTTCGCCCGCTGCCACTGCCGCATCGACGACTGCCGCATCGAGTTCCCCCTCGCCATCCGGCGCTGGGACGGAGGCGTGTGCTGACGTCGCGGCACTCAAGTCCTCGCTCGAGGCACTCACCAACGTAAAGCCGCTGCAGGACGGCGTCTCGACGTTGACCACCGCGATCGACAACGTAAAGACAAATCTGGACAAAGCGCAGGCATCGGCGTCGGAGGCTCTCCAGCCCGACGTACAGCAGGTGAAAACGGCATTCGACCAGTTGCAGACCGCGGCGAGCGGCTTGACCACCAGCAATCTCAAAGAGAAGGCGCCGGCCATCGCAACTGCACTGGCGCAGGTCGCGGCCGCAACGAAGGCGCTTTCCGCCACGCTGGCCGAGGCCTGCCCGGGTAGTTGAGGAGGAGCTGTGATGGCTGAGCACCCGAATGCCGAGCCCATCCGTCGGGCGTTCGACGGTTTCGCCACCGGGGACATGGCACTGATGAGGTCGCTGGTTGCCGAGGAGACCGTGTGGCACATTCCAGGCAGGGGTCCGCTAGCTGGTGATCACTATGGCCGCGACGCTGTGTTCGAGATGTTCGGCCGACTGGTTCAGGCGTCGGAGGGGACCTTCACTCAGGAGCTCCACGATGTGGTGGCCAGTGATGATCATGCCGTCGCCTTGACGCATGCGACCGCTCGTCGTGGCGACTTTCGTTACGACGCCAATGACGCATGGGTCTTCCACCTGCGCGGAGGGGAGATCGCTGAGGCCTGGTGGCGTCCCGAGGATCTCTACGCCGCCGACGAGTTCTGGATTAGCTAGCGGGTCGTCCCGACCGCAAGGCTCTGAGCGTGCTGTTGCGTCGCTTACGAACGAGCGCTCGGAGGGTACCGGCATCGCGGTAACCGACTGCGGCCGCGATGGCGCCCATCGACATCGATGTGTCACGCAGCAGGAACGTGGCCTCGTCGAGGCGTACCTGATGAATGAAGTGCAAGGGCGACATGCCGACAACCGAGGCGGTCGTACGCTGCAATGTCCGTTCGCTGATACCAAGATCACGCGCGGCGTCTGAGATCCGCAACGGCTCCGACAGCCGTTCCCGAACCCACCGTTCGAACTCCGCCATCGTCGGGTCGGCCCGGGCGAGCAACGCGGGCATGGCGAACGCCGCTTGCGAGGGACGGTCGCCGATGAGCAGATACCGCGCGGTGAGGTCGGCCAAGCTCGGGCTGTGCTGCTGCACGATCGACAGGGCTAGATCGATGTGGGCGAAGGCGGCACCGGCAGTGGTGATCCGCGCATCCTGCGCGATGGTCCGTGTCTCGTCCAGCAGTACCGCCGGATACGTGGCTGCGAAACGCGGGACCGAGCCACCAGCTGGTCGTTGCCAACCGTCCGTCAAGCACACCGGATTCGGCCAGGAAGAAGGTTCCCGTGCACGCGCCGGCCAGCTCCGTGCCGTTCGCATGACTGTCCCGAATGAGGTCGAGGGCCGCGTGCCCCCGGACGGTGTCGATGATCTCCTCAGGGGTCTTCACTCCCAATGCGGGCATGATCAAGCAGTTCCGGAAGTCTGCGCCATCTTCTTGACAGGGACGGGGTTCACTGTGAAGCCGTTGCCTGTCCGGACCTGCTTCTTGAGTCCCGACGATTGTCACCGTGAACGGGGTTGGCGATGCCGGCACGTCCTGCCGCAGAGCATTCGCCGTCGCGAGGATGTCGACCACTGCTGAGAGCCCTGAGTCGAAGCAGCCATCCACCGCGAGAACCGCGACGTCCACGTCGGAAATGATACTCAACGTGGCGGGTCCGCCACTACCAATCAGTCGTTTGGATACGTACGGTGGGGACATCCTGGGAGGGAGTAGCAGATGAGTCCGACATTCGGGGTACTCGCCCTGCTCCAGGCCAAGCCCGGCAAGGGTGAGGATCTGGGGAAGTTCCTGGAGGGTGGGCGCGATCTCGCTGCTGCGGAGCCGGGCACGGTGACCTGGTACGCGTTCAAGATCAGCGACACCACAGTACGGGATTTTCGACACCTTCGATGACGACGCCGGCCGGCAAGCGCATCTCAATGGCCAGATTCCTGCGGCGCTGGGCCAGGTGGCCGACGAGTTGCTCGCCAGTGCACCTGACATCCGTACGGTCGACGTGGTTGGCGGTGAAGTAACGGCGCCCATGGCGCAGCTACGCCTCCCGATCGAGCCCTAGTGAGGAGGGGGAAGACGATGCAGGTACCGGCTCCGTTCGAGTACGAGCGCGCGTCAAGCGTCGACGATGCCATCGCACTGCTCGAGCGGCATGGTGAGGAAGCACGGCTGATCGCCGGCGGGCACAGCATATTGCCGCTGATGAAGCTGCGGTTTGCTTCGCCTGAAGTCCTGATAGATATCAACGACCTGACGGAGCTGCAGCGCATTTGGGTAGCAGGTGATCAGCTGTGCATTGGTGCGATGGTCCGCCATGCCGACCTGCTCGCCTCGGCCGTCGTCGGTGAGCACTACCGGATCCTTCATGACGCGGAGCGTGTGATTGCCGACCCTGTGGTCCGAAACCGAGGCACTATCGGCGGATCGTTGTGCCACGCCGACCCTGCCGAAGATCTTTCCGCCGCGCTCGCTGCGATCCGTGCGGAGGTCGTGATCAAGAGCTCGAGCGGCGAGCGGGTCGTGCCCGTACGCGAGCTTTGCACCGGCCCCTTCGGGACGGTCGTCGGTCCGGCCGAGATCGTCACCGAGATTCGCCTGCCGATCCGGCCGGGCACAGGCAGCGCGTACAGCAAGGTGGAACGGCGAGCCGGTGACTATGCGGTAGCCGCGGCGGGTGCGGTCGTCACACTGGACGGTGACACGATCAGCGAAGTGGGTCTCGGCCTAGCCGCGGTTGGAGCGCCGCAATTTGTTGCCTCACGGGCCGAAGACGCCATACGCGGGCGCAGCGCGGACGAGGAGGCGGTCTCCAAGGCCGCCCAGATCGCGGCGGACGAGTGTCGAGCCGCCCACCGACCAGCGTGGACCTTCCGACTACAAACGCGCGCTCGCCGGCGAACTCGTCAAGCGGGCATTGCGAACCGCTATCGCCCGCTGCCGCGGACAGGAGGCGTGAATCATGCAAGTCACGATCAAGGTCAATGGCGAGGAGTACACCCGCGAGATCGAGCCGAGGCTACTGCTCGTGCACTTCCTGCGTGACGAGCTCGGCATGACGGGCACGCACTGGGGCTGCGATACGTCCAACTGCGGCGTCTGCATAGTTCAGGTCGATGGCACGCCGGTGAAGAGTTGCACCATGCTCGCGGCAATGGCCAGCGGGCACGAGGTTCTGACGGTCGAGGGCCTTGAACAAAACGGCGAGCTCGATCCCATCCAGCAGGGGTTCATGACCGAACACGGTCTGCAGTGCGGGTTCTGCACCCCGGGCATGATGTTGACCGCCCGATGGCTCCTGGACGCTAACGCGCACCCGTCGGAAGCTGAGATTCGCGAAGCGATCTCAGGCAACCTGTGTCGCTGCACGGGATACGAGAACATCGTGCGCGCAGTGCGCTGGGCCGCAGATCACCCGCGGGCTGCCGAAACTGAGGAGGTGGCTGCGTCATGACCGTCACTGCAGAGCAGGCGCACGTTGGCTTCGGGCGGCGGATGCGCAAGGAGGACGCTCGCTTCCTGCGCGGCAAGGGCAATTACGTCGACGACTTCGTGCTGCCGGGCATGCTGCACGGCGCGGTGCTGCGCAGCCCGTACGCGCACGCACGGCTGGTCTCGATCGACACCACAGCGGCCGAGGCACATCCGAAGGTTCGGGCAGTGATCACTGGGGCGCTGCTCGAGACGCTGAAGCTTGCCTGGATACCGTCGCTGTCCCACGACGTGGTGGCCGTGCTCGCCACCGACAAGGTGCGCTTCCATGGGCAAGAGGTGGCCTTCGTCGTCGCCGACGACCGGTACTCGGCGCGTGACGCGCTGGAGCTGATCGACGTCGAATATGAGCCATTGCCCCCGGTGATCGACGCTCGCCGGGCCCTCGATCCGGATGCCGCGGTCATTCGCGATGACATCGAAGGCAAGGCTGACAACCACATCTTCGACTGGGAGGCCGGCGACAAGGCGGCGACGGAGGCCGCGTTCGCTGATGCAGACGTGGTGGTCGCGCGAAGACATCCTTTACCCGCGCGTGCATCCCGCCCCGCTGGAGACCTGCGGTGCCATTGCCGACATGGACAAGGTGACCGGAAAGCTCACGATCTACTGCAACACGCAGGCACCGCATGCGCACCGCACGCTGTATGCGATCGTTGCCGGCCTTCCCGAGCACAAGATCCGCATCGTAAGCCCTGACATCGGCGGCGGATTCGGCAACAAGGTCGGAATCTATCCCGGCTATGTCCTCGCCGTCGTCGGGTCGATCCTCACCGGACGCCCTGTCAAGTGGGTCGAGGACCGTTCCGAGAACCTGATGTCGACCTCATTCGCGCGCGACTACCACATGCACACCGAAATTGCCTCGACGCGCGAAGGCAAGATTCTCGCAATGCGGGTGAATGTCGTCGCGGATCATGGCGCATTCAACAACACCGCGCAGCCGACGAAGTTTCCTGCAGGCTTCTTCCACATCTTCACTGGCAGCTACGACTATCCCTCCGCGTATTGCACCGTGAAGGGCGTCTACACCAACAAGGCCCCCGGGGGCGTGGCGTACGCCTGTTCGTTCCGGATCACCGAGGCGGCGTACGCCGTCGAGCGGATAGTCGACTGCCTGGCCTTCGAGTTGGACATGGATCCTGCCGAATTACGCATGAAGAACCTGCTGCGTGCCGAGCAGTTCCCGTACATATCGCCGACCGGCTGGGAGTACGACTCGGGCGACTACCCGCGCACCCTGCAGATGGCGATGGAGATCGCCGGTTATGACGAGCTACGCCGCGAGCAGGCCGAGAAGCGCGAGCGGGGCGAGCTGATGGGGATAGGCCTCAGCTTCTTCACTGAGGGTGTCGGCGCCGGCCCACGCAAGCACATGGACATCCTTGGGCTCGGGATGGCCGACGGCGCGGAGTTGCGGGTGCATCCGACGGGCAAGGCCGTGGTACGGATCTCGGTTCAGTCGCAGGGTCAAGGACACGAGACGACATTTGCCCAGATCGTCTCCGAAATCACCGGGATCCCTTCCGACGACATCGATGTGGTCCATGGGGACACCGACAACACCCCGTTCGGGTTGGGTACGTACGGCAGCCGTTCCACGCCGGTCTCCGGCGCTGCGGTTGCGGTCGCGGCGAAGCGTGTCGTCGACAAAGCGAAGATCATCGCCGCAGCGATGATGGAGGTCTCGCCGGACGATATCGAGGTCGACAAAGGCACCTACTCGGTCAAGGGTGACCCGACTGTGTCGAAGACGATCCAGGAGATCGCGCTCGCCGCGCACGGCGCAATGGAGTTGCCCGAGGGCGTCGAGGGGCATCTGGACGCGGCCTGCGTGTACGACCCGCCGAACCTGACCTATCCGTACGGGGCCTACATCTGCGTCGTTGACGTGGATCCGAGCACCGGAGCCGTGAAGGTACGGCGATTCATCGCGGTGGACGACTGCGGCACCCGAATCAACCCGATGATCGTGGAAGGGCAGATCCACGGCGGTCTCGCCGACGGTATCGGCATGGCGCTGATGGAAGTCATTGCGTTCGACGAGGACGGCAACTGCCTCGGCGGGTCGTTCATGGACTACCAGCTGCCCACCTCGATGGAGTGCCCGAGCTGGGAGCTCGGAGAGACCGTGACCCCGTCGCCGCACCATCCGATCGGCGCGAAAGGCGTCGGAGAGTCGGCCACGGTCGGTTCGCCGGCCGCCGTGGTCAACGCGGTGATGGACGCGCTGAAGCCGTACGGGGTACGCCATGCTGACATGCCGCTGACACCAGCTCAGGTGTGGCGCACGATCCAGGGCCGGCCGCTGCGTACCGACCTGGCGATCACCGACTGAGGCGGTGTTGAACTAAAAGGCGGTGTTGGTCTAAGGAGGGTTGATGCCGGCGCGTGTCGAGCTGGCAGGACGGGCTGAGTCGCTCGCCGCTGCCGGCACACCCTTCGTGTGGGCGACGGTCGTCCGGGCGGAACGCCCGACCAGCGCGAAACCAGGCGATTCCGCGCTCGTGCTCGCAGACGGCCAAGTTGACGGGTTCGTCGGCGGCGATTGTGCTGAGTCGACGGTGCGGGTTCAGGCGTTGGAGGTGCTCGGGATCGGCACGCCGCGGCTGGTTCGAATCACGCCGTCAGCTGATGATCTTGGTCCTGATGATCTTGGTAGGGCCGACGAGGATGGCGTGGTGACCGTACATAACCCGTGCCTGTCTGGTGGCAGCCTGGAGATCTTCCTCGAGCCGTCGGTTCCGCTGCCGGTCGTAGCGGTTTTCGGTCACGCTCCGATCGCCACGGCGTTGCTGCGGGCGCATCGGCTGTTTGGGCAGCAAGTCCTTCGGCTGGAGAAGCCCGACGATCCCTTGCCGGCTGGGACTCGTGCGGTGGTGGTCGCCTCGCACGGCAACGACGAGGAGCCGGTGCTTGAGGCGGCATTACGAGCGGAGGTGCCTTATGTCGCGTTGGTGGCCAGCCGGCGACGGGGTCCGGCGGTCCTTGCCTCGCTGGAGGTAGACGAGCGGTTGCGATCGCAGGTACGCACGCCGGCCGGGCTCGACATCGGCGCGCGAACGCCCCCTGAAGTCGCCCTATCGATTCTCGCCGAGATCGTTGCGGTGCTGCACGAACCTAGCTCTGCTGGCGAGGATGTCCCCGGGCCTGCACACGAGATGACCGAACTGGTGCGTGATCCGGTGTGCGGCATGATGGTCGCGCCGGTCGACGCATCGCCCCACGTGGAGACGCCCAGCGGGATGATCTACTTCTGCGGCACCGGCTGCCGAAACGCGTACCTCGACAACCCTTTGGCGTACGCGCAGTGATCGAGAACACGAGCGTCGCGGAGCTTCTGCCGGATCTTGAGTCCCTGCGCAACGCGCTCGACGGTGTCGACTACCTCGCCGACGACGGCACGGTCATGGCGCTGTTTTGCGCGTCGAGGCTGGGCCAGCCGGTGCTCATCGAGGGCGAGCCCGGAGTCGGCAAGACCGAGGCCGCCAAGGCACTTGCCGCCGCGCTGCAGACCCCGCTCGTACGGCTGCAGTGTTATGAGGGAATCGACGTCGCCGAAGCGCTGTATGAGTGGAACTATCCCCGGCAACTGCTCGCCATCCGCCTTGCCGAGGCGCGCGGCATCGAGCTGGCCGAGGATGCCCTGTTCAGCGACGGGTTCTTGATCGCGCGTCCGCTGCTGCTTGCATTGCGTCATCCCGGCCCTCGGCCAGCGGTGCTGCTCATCGACGAAGTCGATCGTGCCGACGACGACTTCGAGGCGTTCCTGCTGGAGTTGCTAGGCGAAGGAGCGGTCACCATCCCCGAGCTCGGCACGGTGCATGCCACGCATCGACCGATTGTCGTGCTGACGTCGAACCGCACTCGGGAACTGCACGACGCGCTCAAGCGGCGTTGCCTTTTCCATTGGATCGACTACCCATCGGCGGCGCGGGCGGCCGAGATCGTACGGCGGCGTGTGCCGGGCAGCTCGCGAACTGCTCGCCGAGCAGGCGGCGCGGGTGGTCGAACGGCTGCGTGGGCTCGATCTGCAGAAACGGCCGGGCATCGCCGAAACGATCGACTGGGTCGCCGCGCTGGAGTTGCTCGGCGTGCGCACGGTGGATGCGGCCACGGTGGACCGGACGCTCGGCTCGGTGCTGAAGTATGTCGAAGATCAACAGCTCGCCCGGGCCTCCGGGTTCTCGGTCGAACATGCGCCCTGAGCTCGCGCACATCCCCGCCGACAGCGCGACGCTGCTGGCCCGCTTCAGCGAGCGGCTCCGCGACGCGGGCGTCGCCGTCTCGCCGGACCAGACGATGCGGCTCGCGACACTCGTCGCGCTCGACGTGCCGAGGACCGTCGATGAGCTGTACTGGTGCGCTCGGGTGAGCTTGCTGCGTTCGACGGCCGACATCGCTGCATTCGACGCCGTCTTCGCGCTCGTGTTCCGCGGGATGGTCGATGTTGCCGAGTCGCGAGGCGATTCCACCGATCCCACGACTTCGGCTACCGCCGCAACGCGACTGATCCCCTTGTCGATGAGGAGCCTGGGGCGGATGCTGCCATCCACGGGACGATTCGAGGCATCGGAAAGCACCGACGGCGAGGAGTTCGGCCGACCAGTACCGACGCTCGCAAGCAGGGACGAGAGACTGACCAAGATCGACTTCGCGCGGCTGACGGCGGACGAGCTCGCTGCGCTGGCCCCGTTGCTGCGGATGCTGTGCGTCAATCCACCACTGCGGTTGTCCCGGCGGCGGCGCCGGCATCGTCGTGGTGACCGGCTCGATGTGCGCGCTTCGCTGCGTCACAGCACGCGCTCGGGCGGCGACCCAGCCGTACCGATCCGGCGTACCCGCAAATGGACACCGCGCCGCATGGTCGCGCTGCTCGACATCTCCGGGTCGATGGAGCCGTACGCCCGCGCCTACCTGCACCTGCTCTGGGGTATGGCAACCCGCGCACATGCCGAGGTGTTCGTGTTCGGCACGCGGCTCACCCGGCTGACTCGCGCGCTGCGCAACGCCAACCCCGACCTCGCGCTCGAGCGCGCAGCGGCACTGATGCCTGACTGGTCGGGTGGCACGCGCATCGGGCGCGCGGTGCGCGAGTTCATGGATCTCTATGGCCGGCGGGGCATGGCCCGCGGTGCCGTGGTGCTGATCGTCTCCGACGGCTGGGAGCGCGACGACCCGAGCGTCCTCGCCCGGCAGATGGTCGCACTCGGCCGGCATGCGCATCGGGTCGTGTGGGCCAACCCGAGGGCGGCCGCGCCAGGCTTCGCTCCGCTCGCTGGCGGCATGGCGGCGGCCCTTCCGCACGTCGACTCGTTCATCAGCGGCCATTCGGCCGATGCGCTCACCGAGGTCGTCCGCGCGCTCGGCGCAACTCACGCGACGCCCGGCACGTCTCAGCCGAGCTGTCAGCAGCTGGTTGCTATAGCGACCACTGGAACGCTGACAAGTCGGCAGAATGAGCGGGTGATCGAGGGCTTTGAGATCGGGCACCACACTGCGGACAGCGACGGCTGGCTGACCGGGACCACCGTTGTGGTGGCCCGCGACGGCGCTGTCGGCGGGGTTGACGTACGCGGCGGCGGCCCGGGAACTCGAGAGACCGACCTCTTGAATCCAACGACGACTCATCGAGCGGGTGCATGCGGTCGTGCTCACCGGCGGGAGCGCGTACGGGCTGGCGGCAGCGGACGGCGTCATGGCCGGTCTCGAGGCGGCTGGGATCGGGTTCCCGGTCGGTCTCGAGCCTCATCAGGTCGTTCCGATCGTGCCTGCGGCGGTGCTCTTCGACCTCGGCAGAGGCGGCGTCTTCGGCAATCGGCCGACATCAGACTTCGGAGCGCTGGCGCTGGCTGCGGCCACCAGCGACCAACCTGCGACCGGCTCGGTTGGCGGCGGGCACCGGCGCGGTCTGCGGGGGCATCAAGGGGGCTTCGGCTACGCCGAGAACCGAGCTCGCCTCCGGGGTCTCGGTCGCAGCGGCCGTCGTGGTGAACGCAGCCGGATCGGCCGTTGACCCGGCGACCGGCCGGCTGTGGGCTGATCGGATGCAGCTGCTTGCTAACGCCGACTCGATCCCGAGCGCGAGGCGCTGGCGGCTGCCTACGCCGAGGCGCAAGCGTCGCTCGCCACCACGATCGGCGTGGTCCTGACCGATGCGACCCTGTCGCAAGGCCCAGGCCAGCAAGCTCGCCGCGGTCGCGCACGACGGGATGGCCCGCGCCATCCGGCCGGTCCACTCGATGTTCGATGGCGACACGGTGTTCTGCCTTGCTTCCTCCCGCCGACCAGTCGCCGAGGATCCGATGCGCTCACTGTTCGCCTTCAACACGCTGCTAGCCGCGGCCGCCGACGTGTTCACCGACGCCTGCCTCGACGCGATGCTCGTCTGCGACCGGACGAGGTTCCTGGAGGAGCTACACCGACCTCGCACCCTCCGCGGCTGCGGCTGAGATATCGCTTCAGCGGCCTGGCGTGATTCCTACACTGGTGGCTGCATTCGGCTCGTGACCAACGAGGAACCATGAAGGCGTTACTGCTGGAGAACATCCATCCCGAAGGCGTCCGGCTGCTCACCGAGCGCGGGATCGAGGTCGAGACCGTCAAGGGAGCGCTCGACGAGGCCGAGCTGATCGACGCCCTGCGCGGAGTGCAGCTGCTGGGCATCCGCTCGAAGACCAACGTGACCAGGAGCGTCCTCGAGGCCGTCCCCGATCTGCATGGCGATCGGTGCCTTCTGCATCGGCACCAACCAGATCGACCTCACCGCCGCCGCCAGGCTGGGCATCCCGGTGTTCAACGCACCCTTCTCCAACACCCGCAGCGTGGTGGAGCTGGTGATCGCCGAGATCATTGCGCTGGCCCGGCATCTCACCGACAAGAACGCCAAGATGCACGCCGGCATCTGGGACAAGTCGGCCAAGGGCGCGCACGAGGTGCGCGGGCGCACCCTGGGCATCGTCGGTTACGGCAACATCGGCAGCCAGCTGTCTGTGGTGGCCGAGTCGCTCGGCATGCGGGTCTACTTCTACGACGTCGCCGACAAGCTGGCGCTGGGCAACGCGCGGCGCTGCGAGACCCTCGACGAGCTGCTGGAGGTCGCCGAGACGGTCACCTTGCACGTGGACGGCCGACCCGGGAACGCCGGTCTGTTCGGCGCCGAGCAATTCGCCAAGATGCGCCGGCGCAGCCTGTTCCTCAACTTGTGCCGCGGCTTCGTTGTTGATCATGAGGCGCTGCGCGAGCACCTGCTCAGCGGGCACATCGCCGGTGCCGCGCTGGACGTCTTCGCCGAGGAGCCCAAGAGCGCCGGAGACCCGTTCGCCAACAGCCTGCAAGGCATCCCGAACGTGATCTTGACGCCGCACATCGGCGGCTCGACCGAGGAGGCGCAGACCGACATCGGCCGGTTCGTGGCCGGCAAGTTGCGCGACTTCGCCGACAGCGGGCACACCACGATGTCGGTCAACCTGCCGCAGGTGCAGACCGGCACACATGGCTGGGCGTAGCCGGATGCTGCACGTCCACCACAACGTGCCCGGGGTGCTGGCCACGGTCAACGGGTTGCTGGCGAACGCTCATGTCAACATCGAGGGCCAGGTGCTGTCCACCCGCGGTGAGCTGGGCTACGTGATCACCGACGTCGCTGGCCCTTTGACGGCTGAGGTGATCGACAAGCTTCAGAGCATGCCGGAGACCGTACGCCTCAGAGCGCTGGACTAGCGAATGCGCGCTGAGCCTTGTGGAAGCACCTGCCCTTCGACAAGCTCAGGGCACATGACCTTAGGCTCCCTTCGACAGGCGCTGGGCACCCGGCGGATGAGTGCGGGCAGCCACGGCGGGCAGCGGGGATCGGCTTCAAGATCGTTAAGAGTCCACCAGCCAACCTCGGCCAGTTCATCCGGTGCGTTCACGTACGGCTCATCGCCAGATGGCGCTGGGGCTGAGAACGTCACCGTGATCTGCCGCTCACCGCCGTCGGTGATGAAGAACTCCGACTCCAGATACGTCAACGGCACCCCAGAAAGATCAAGACCGACCTCCTCAGCGACTTCCCGTCGCGCGGTCGCTTCCAGCACGTCGCGCCTCGGGATCGGTGACATCAACGTGGCCGCCGATCATTCCGATCATGTTCGGCGCGTACCCGACGCCGGGCGCCCGGACGACGAGCAGCCAACTGTTGCCACGGTGGATCAGGACGCAGACAGTGACCGCGTAGAGCCTCACTGTCCACCAATGGATCACGACTTGCGTCGAATGATCTTGATCACGATGAACAGCAGCAGTCCGACGATGGCGAGAGCCGGACCGTAGCGCTTCAGAACAACCGGTACAACGGTGCTGAACAAATTCAGCTCGCTCTGACCGGCTGTCGCCCGATGGCGAGGCAGTAGCGGGAGGGTTCGGAGGCTGGGGGAGCCGTCGGAGGAGCGGCCTCCGTTGCCGGTGGCGCAACGTCGGCACCCGAGCTGCTCCCGACTTCGGCTGACACTGCGGCGGCGGGCACGGTTTCGAGCTCGATGGTCTGCTCGGTGTCCGCCTCATCGAATCGGGTGTCGGCATCCGCCGCAGAATGGCTGCACTCGATCGACCGCCTCCTCGGTCGCACCGAGGCCTTCGGCGAAGACGTCCCGAAACGCAGGCGAGGAACTGGTCCAGCAGCTTGTCGCTGACATCGGAGATCACTCCGCGGCCGAATTGCGCAGGCTTCCCGGTGATCGCCAGGTCGGTCAGCACCTCGACGTCGGTCTGCTCGCCACTTTCGGCGAAGGAGGCAGTGACGATCGCAGTTGCCGTCCCGTTCCCCCGCTTGTCCTTGCCGCGAGCCTCGATCACCACCCGGCGGTCCGCATCGTTGCGTTCCACGTACCGGCCAGATCCGTTGTAGACAAGGGCGACCGGGCCCAATTTGATCTTCACCGAACCGGTGAATTCGTCGCCCTCGATGCTCGTGATGGTGGCGCCGGGGAAGCATGGAGCCAACCCCTCCAGGTTGTTGAAGGCGTTCCACGCCTCGTCTATGTGGGCGGGCACGCTGAAGCGATGCGTCAGGTCCATAGGTTCATCCTGTCCTATGCGCGGGCAGCTGCCAGCACCGCACGACTGTCCTATGTGCGCGCGGCTGCCAGCACCGCGCGACGTCCTATGTGCGCGCGGCTGCCAGCACCGCGCGACGACCCAAGATCGACACCAGATGCCGGCGGTACTCCGGGTCACCATTGATGTCGGTAGGCGGCGCCGTGCCGTCAGCGATGCTGGTCAACGCACCCGCGACGGCATCGGGCTCCACCGCGACGCCGGCCAGCGCTTGCTCGGCTGCTCGTGCCCGGACTGGTGTCGGTCCCATGTTCGTCAAGGCAATCCGGGCCTCGGCGATGGTGCCACCGTCGGTCCGGACGGTCGCCGCGACGCCGGCGATCGCCCACTGTTGAGCCACCCGGACGAACTTCTCGTACGCCGAGCCCCAGCCGGTGTATTTCGGTACTCGGACTTCGACCAAGATCTCGTCATCTCCAAGTGCAGTCGTGAAGAGATCTTGGAAAAAGTCTGCTGCTGCGACTCGTCGTTGCCCACCAGGACCGGCGATCACGAACTCGGCGTCCAGGGCCACCATCGGTGCGGGAAGGTCGCCCGCTGGATCCGCGTGCGCGCAAGCCCCGCCAATGGTTCCTCGATGCCGGACTTGCGGGTCGGCCACAGTCTCGACGCATCTGGCGATCAGCGATGCATGCTCGGCGACGAGTGGATCGCCGCACGACCTCGAAGTGTGGCGTCATCGCCCCGATGACGATCGCGTCGCCGTCGTCGCGGACGCCCTTGAGCGAATCGATCTTGGCCAAGTCGATCAGCAGCTCGGGCGCCGCGAGCCGGAGCTTCATCACCGGCAGCAGGCTCTGCCCACCAGCAATGATCTTGGCATCGTCGCCGCCCTCCGCGAGCAGTTGCAGCGCCTCATCGACGCTGGTGGGTGCCTTGTAGTCGAAAGCCGCGGGAATCACGCCTGGCCTCCTTCGGCGTCGGCACCGCGCGCTCCCGTCTGTTCCTGCGCGCGCGGCGGGGGTTCAAGGGGGTTGTCCCCCTTGCTGCTGAAGTGAGGTTGGGCCTCGCCCGGGTGTGGCCGACTTCCTCGGTCATCGGTCTGGCACCCTGGATCGCCTTCCAGACCCGCATTGGCGTACAGGGCATCTCGATGTCCTTCACCCCAAACGGCCGCAACGCGTCGAGGATCCCGTTGACGATGGCCGGAGTTGAGGCAATCGTGCCGGCCTCGCCAACCCCCTTGGCGCCAAGCTCGTTGTTCAGCGCCGGCGACTCGGTTCGGTCGGTGACGAAGTCGACCAGATCGGCGCGCCGACGGCACGAGATAGTCCACAAAAGATCCGGTGACGAGGGTGCCGTTGTCGTCGTAGACGGCTTCCTCGAACAGCGCTTGCGCGATCCCTTGGGTCAGTCCCCCGTGCACCTGACCGTCGACGATCAGCGGATTGATCACCTTCCCGATGTCGTCGACGGCGACGTATTTGCGGATGGACACAGCTCCGGTCTCGGTGTCAACCTCAATGGCTGCGAGGTGGGTGCCGTGCGGATAGGAGTAGACCTCGGGGTCGAAGGACGCCGTAGAATCCAGGTTCGGCTCGATTCCCTCCGGCCAGGCGTGCGCTTGGAGGGCGGCGAAGGCAATCTCAGCCAGCGACTTGCCCGGATCAGTGCCCTTGACCCAGAAGTGGCCGCCTCTGAACTCAAGATCATCCTCGCTCGCCTCCAACATGTGCGCTGCGATGGGCTTGGCCTTTTCGATCACCTTGTCGGCGGCCTTGAGCACCGCGGTCGCGCCGACGACAAGTGATCGGGAGCCGTAGGTGTCGAGGCCACGCTGAGCGACCTGGGTGTCGCCATGCAGCACTTCCACATCCTCAAAAGCCACCCCCAACTTGTCGGCCACGATTTGGCTCCAGGCTGTCTCGTGTCCTTGTCCGTGGGGGCTCGTTCCGACAACCACCTCAACCGCACCAAGTGGGAGCATCCGCACGTCAGCGTGTTCCCAGCCGCCGGCGATGTAGTTCAGCCTCCCGAGTATCCGCGACGGGGCTAGCCCACATTGCTCGGTGTATGTCGAGATGCCGATCCCGAGCTGTACTGGGTCTTTGCGGGCACGGCGTTCGGCCTGTTCAGCCCGCAGCCCGTCGTAGTCGAACAGCTCCTTGGCCCTTGCGGTGGCTGCCTCGTAGTTGCCGGAGTCGTATTCGAATCCGGCTACGGTGGTGAAGGGAAACTCCTCGGCGGTGATCCAGTTCTTGGCCCGCAGCTCCAAGGGATCCATGTCCAGCTCGACTGCAAGATCATCCATGAGTCGCTCGATGGCATACGTCGCCTCGGGGCGGCCGGCCCCGCGATAGGCATCAGTGCGGACCATGTTGGTCAAGATGTTTTTGCCCTCGAAGCGGTAGGCGGCGAACTTGTAGATCCCGTTGTACATGTAGGCGCCGAGGATGGGAATGGCCGGGCCCACCAAACCCATGTACGCGCCCATATTGGCGAGTAGGTCGACGTGCAGTGCGGTGACCTTGCCCTCCTTCGTCGCGGCCAATGTCAACCGTTGCACCTGATCCCGGCCATGGTGGGCACCCTGCAGAGACTCGCTGCGGGTTTCGGTGTACTTGACTGGCTTGCCCAGCTTCTTGGCCACCGTAAAGGTAATGAACTCCTCGGGCGTGACCTCCAACTTGCCGCCGAAGCCGCCGCCGACATCCGGTGCGATCACCCTGATCTTGTGTTCAGGGGTGTTCGTCGCAATCGCGGTGAAGACGCGAAGAAAGTGTGGCACCTGGGTCGATGACCAGAAGACGATCTGGTCACCGGTCGGGTCGACCAGGAAGGAACGCGGTTCCATGAACGCCGGAATCAACCGCTGCTGCCGGAAGGTCCGCTCCAGCACGATGCCGTCCTGGCGAGCCTTTTCGATCTCAGTCCTTGACATCGGTACCGGTGCCCGCCTCGGCCGAGTCGAAGACCCAATGAGTCGACACATTCGTCTCCCAGTCGGGATGGACGTAGGGAGGCCCAGCCGCGGCAGCCTCGAGATCGAGGACAACCTGCTCATCTTCGTACTCGACGTCGACCAGCTCCGTCGCGTCGCGGGCAGCTTGGGCGCTCCGGGCCACGACCACTGCCACAATTTCGCCAGCGAAGTTGACCTCGTCGATCGCGACCGGGTGGTACTCCGGGACCTGGTCCTCGGGCGAGAGCGGCCAGCCACACGGCATTGGGCCCACATCGTCGGCAAGATCAGCTCCCGTGAAGACCGCGACCACACCGGGTGAGGCCTTCGCCTGGGCCACGTCGATAGATGTGATCTTCGCGTGCGCGATGGGGCTGCGCACCATGCCGAGGAACAGCATGCCGGGGACGGTGAGATTGTCGGTGAATCGAGTCCGACCGGTAATGAGTCGCTGATCCTCTTTGCGGAGCCTTGGGCGGCCAACCTCGAGGGTGGTCTCGGGAGATTCCTCTGTGATGGTCATTGGAGGCTCCCCGCTGCCTGGCGCACGGCCTTCACGATGTTCTGGTAACCGGTGCACCGGCACAGGTTGCCCTCGAGTCCATCGCGAATCTCCTGGTCAGACGGATCAGGATTCTCCTTCAGCAGCGACGCGGCTTGCATGATCATTCCCGGGGTACAGAACCCGCACTGCAGTGCGTGGTTCTCGTGGAAGGCCTGCTGCACCGGATGCAGCTCACCATCGCTGGCAAGGCCCTCGATGGTGGTTACCTCGCATCCGTCCGCCTGGACGGCGAGCACGGTGCACGACTTCACGCTCAGCCCATTGAGGTGGACGGTGCAGCTACCGCAGTTGGTCGTGTCACATCCGACCAGCGTGCCGATCTTGCCTAGCCCGTATCGCAGATACTGCACCAGCAGTGTTCGCGGCTCGACGTCATCTGTATAGGTGACTCCGTCGACAGCTACTGAAATTCGCATACGCCACTCCTTTTCAGATGGACTGTCGCCCCCGGAGCGCGTGAATGCGCGGCTGGCTGGCGACGGTGCCGGCCTAGGAGGCAAATGTAACTCTCCGAGATGATCATGGAAAGTCCGGGGGTGAAGCCCCAGGGCCTCGTCAAGATCGAGAGAGTCCCCGTCATGGAATCGGCTGTGCATGGTGCGCATCTGCCTGCCCCGTAGAACGCTGGGTACCCCGCGCTGGTCAAGATACCGAATGGTGGATGCGCCCGCTCAGCTCCGCGAGCCGGACGCCCTGGCCGCCCCAGCGCTGGCCGACGATCTCGGCCGCGATCGAGACGGCGGTCTCCTCTGGCGTGCGTGCGCCGAGATCAAGGCCTATGGGCTCGAGAGTCGTCCGAGCTCGGCTTCGGTTAGCCCTGCTTCGCGCAGCCGCTGA
>CAWEHO010000008.1:0-220428 GCA_963808905.1 uncultured Actinomycetota bacterium | reverse complement strand
CGACGGGTGTTCATCGCCGAGGGTAAGGGCGGCCACCAACGTCAGGTCCCGATCTCAAACCGATTCTTCACATGTCACCGCCTATCTGGACCGAACGGCCCGCGGACGCCGGCACCGAGCAGCTGTTCGTGGTCCTCAAAGGACCCCGCCGCGGGCGGCCGCTGACCGCGGCCGGGCTGGACCAGATCCTCGACGGCGCCCGGGCCCGGGCCGGGTCTGGCGCAGGCCACCTGCCACGAGCTGCGGCACACCTGCCTGACCCGGCTGCGGGAGGCCGGGATGGCGCTGGAGGCGGTCCAGGCCCAGGCCGGGCACGCCTCGATCGAGTCGACCCGGATCTACCTGCACCTGGCCGATGACTGGCTCGCCTCCCAGTACCGCAAGGCGGCCGAGGTCATCGACGCGCAGGTCTTCGCCGGCCACCCGGTCGCACCGACCGTCATGCGCCTCCGCGACGTCAACGGGAGGCTCCGGTGAGCGGGCCCGCCGCTGCTGCCCACCTGGGAGCAGCTCGCCTCGCGTCCTCGGACTCGTAGCTCACGATGCGCCGCTACCTCGACCAGATCGCCTGCGTCCTTCGGCCGGGCAGCGTCACCGGCGCTGACCTCGCCCTGCGCTCGCTTCGCTGCGTTCCTGGCCGAGCACGCACCCGAGGTGACCTCGACCGCGCATCTCGACCCGCCGCCACGTCGAGGACTACAAGCCGTGGCTGGCCGACCGGCCCGGGCAGAACAAAGCCCGGCTCACCCCGGCCACCCTCGCGCACCGGCTCGGCACCCTGCGGATGTTCTTCGTCCGCATCAGCGAATGGGGCTGGGACGAAGCACCCGCCCGGGTGCCGATGTTCCCCGCGACCTGCCCCGCCAAGACCACCCCCTGCCCAAAGCCCTCGACGACCCCGCCGCCGCCAAGCTGCTGCGCGCCGCCCAAGCCGACCAGCCGCTGCTCGTCCGGGTCACCGTCGAGTTCCTGCTGCGCACCGGCCTGCGGGTCGGGGAGTTCACCGCCCTACGCGCCGACGCGGTCGTGCTCATCGGCGCCGACCCTGGCTGCACGTCCCGGTCGGCAAGCTCCACGAGGACCGCTACCTGCCGCTGCACCCACAGCTGGTCGACCTGATCGACGACTACCGCACCGCGCACGTCCCGCCCGACCACCCGCTGCTGCTGCCCCGGGAGAACGGCAGGCGCCCTGGACCGGCACACCGTCACCCGGATGATCAACAAAGCCGGCGCCGCAGCCGGGCTCGCCCACATCCACCCCCACCAGCTCCGGCACACCCTGGCCACCCAGGCCATCAACCGCGGCATGTCCCTCGAAGCCATCGCCGCGATGCTCGGCCACCGCAGCCTGGACATGACCCTGCGCTACGCCAAGATCGCCAACCGCACCGTCGCCGACGAGTACTTCGCCGTCACCGAGAAGGTCGACGCCCTCTACGCCCAAGCCCGCCCAGCTGCCCGCCGACGCCATCGGACCGAACATGGCCCGGCTCCGCCGCGAGCACCACCGCCTCCTCGGCAACGGCTACTGCACCCGACCCCCGACCTGGACTGCGCGTTCGAGGCCATCTGCGAGACCTGCACCTTCTTCCAGACCAGCATCGAGTTCCGGCCCACCCTGCAAGCCCAACGCGACGACGCCGGCGCCAAGGGCCAGACCCGCACGCACCGAACTCTTCGACAGGCTCCTCACCAGCCTCGACAACACCGAAGCATCTGACCCTTGACACCGATCACCCGCATAATGCCGATGTGCGGATGTGATCTGGCACCGTCACTCGATCACGGTGTCGGCGTGCCGTTGGGCCACCTTCCATTCGCCGCCCTCGCGGCGATAAACCTGGGTTGCCCGCAAGGTGTAACTGCGCGGCTGACCGTCCATGGAGGCCGAGGTGTGCTCCAGGCCGGCGGTTTAGGCCATATCACCCACCACGTCATACGCCTGCAATTCGAACGTGTACGACGTGCAGTCGGAGAAACTCCTCTCGAGGAAAGTGAAGGCCTCGTCCACTTCCTACCGCCCATAGGCGTTGCGGAATGCAGCCGGACTGCCTGTCCAACGACTTCGTCCGTCGGGTGACTAGCTGGGTGACAACTGGCTGCGATTGAGTGTCACCGCTGGACACTCTTGGACAGCCCACCGCCCGCCAGCCCACTCGGTAGGGCCGCAGGCTCGACCTGATAAGGCAGAGGTCAGTGGTTCAAGTCCACTTAGGCCCACCCCGTTAACATGTATCTGACTAGCCCAGATGCCTCGTCGGATCCCTTCTTGGCGCTCAGGCTAGCCTCTGAGAGTCGGCCGCAGGACTCTTGCGCGTCACACCAAGAGCTGAGTGACTCGGTCTCCGCGACGAGTTGCATTGCCCAGGGCCGTCGGCTCAGCCAACCTCTGCCCCCACGACAACGTCGCCCGACTATGTCGACTGCACTATCCCGGTCAAGCGGGAGCCGCCAGGCCGTACGGTTATCGGCAGGTGATGCGCGCCCATCACCGTTGCTCCGGTCTGAATCACCGGCTTCATCTGATGGCGGTAGACCAGTTCAGTCAAGTCGTGCCGCTATGACCAACGAGCCCGGAAAGATCCCATCCGTGACGATTGCCTCGCCGGAGCGCCCCCCCGCCGTTTGTCGACGTCGACCACCTGGACGACGGCGTCACGTTCTCCAGCGGACCACCGATCCCAAGACGTACAAGGAGCGCATGCACCTCGTCCTCGAAACCGACGACGGCCAGGCCGAAGTCCGCCGCCTCGAAGCCCTCGGCGCCACCCGCTAGGACCACCAGGTCGAACGCGGCTACGACTTCTGCGTCCTCCGCGACCCCTGGCACAACGAGTTCTGCGTCCCAGATCAACCTCCCTGACCTGCTCGCCCAGCGCCCGCCCTGGCCAGACAGTCGTGACTTGTGACGGTTGATGCGCTCTATTTGTGTGCCAGCTGATGTGCGACAGCGGGGCTAGGTTTTTGTAGCCGTCTGTGGCGGCCTGGATTTGATCGTAGTGACCGTCGTGGTCGTGGTCCGGCGAACGGTGTGGGTGTCACCGTCGCCGAGCTCGACGGTAATGGTCGTCTCGGACACATGCGCGGTGAGTGTCTGTCGGGCGAAAGCCCGACCGCACCGATCCGCTGCCGTTGCGACGCAGATCGTGCCGCTGGCATCGGCCAGTCGTTGCACGGTGACCGGCTCCAGACTCGGTCTCGGCGGCGGCCCTGCCGGGCGAAGCCCGCGGAGCCGAAACACCTGGGCCGGGGTGAGCGGGTTCGGCTGGGTCCGCAGCAGGCTCCGGGTCTGGAGGTCGAACAACATCAACACGGTTGGTTCGATCCGGATCCCGACCTGCCGCCCCGCCAGCAGGGTCGAGGCGGTCAGGATCTTCCCACCGAACGCGAACGTCGCGGCCGGGGAGATCACCCGGTCGACCTCGACCGCGACACCCTCACCCAATCCGTCGGGGCGGGACGGGATCGGCGGTGGACCTGCCGCCACGGCCTGATGGGTGGTGACCAGCCGGGCCAGGTCGGCCACGGTCAGGTGCGAGGTGACGCTCTTGACCCGGGCCCCGGCGATGCAGAGGTGGATGACTGCAGGTCGGCCCAGAACCGGACAGTCAACCCGGCCCGAGCTGTTCCGAGCCAGACCTGCCGACCGGCCACGCTCATGTTCCCCGACGGCGGCACCACCGCATCGAACTCGACCGGCCCACCCGACCGGTCCACGACGGCCGGAACCACTACCGCACCCGACCCGGCCCGCTGGCGTCGGGAGCTTGGTCAACTCCTTGTTGATCACGATGGAGCGTCGCTGGGGTGGCGATCGTCGGCGGCAGCCACAACGGCAACAGCTCACGATCCCGTGACCGGCGCGAATCGATCGGCTGGAACCGTTGGCTGGTTGGCATCCAGGGCCTGGTGCGGACGGTCGGTGTTGTATCCGACCACCCAGCCATCCAACGCTTCCTGGCAGCCGCCAGGCTCGCGAACGGCCCGGCTCGTCGAAGAAGTCCGGCCGCAGGGTGCCGTGGAACCTTTCCACCTTCCCGTTCTGGTTCGGCGACGCCGGCGCGGTCAACAGGTGGCGGATCCCGTTCTCGCGGCAGATCCGGTCGAACAGCACCTCCCCGACCCTTCGGCCGAACCGGCCGGTGAAGACTGCTTCCCGTTGAGTTCCTAACCGATGTCAAGCTGCGGTGGGGGTCGTAGCGTTGGGTTTGGACGGACCGGTTGATGGAGCGCTTGGCGACTCCTTGTTTCGCCGGTCCGTTCCTGTGTCGGTGGTGGTTCTGCGTCGGGCGCGGAGGTCTTTGGGTATGGTGTAGCGTTCGGCGATGATCGCGCGGGCTTGTTCGATGGTCACTGGGGTGCCGTCGACGTCGCGCAGCTGGTAGGGCTGTCCGGCGCGCCAGCAGGCGATGATCCGGGTCAGCAGCGTGGTGGCGATGTGGCAGAGCGCGGAGTTGTGGTGTTTGCCGGCCTCGATCATGAGGCGGTGGTATTTGGCGGCCAGGGTGGGGTCGATGCGGCGGGCCTGGCCGGCGGCCATGAACAGTGCTTGCCGCAGGACCGCGTCGCCGCGTTTGGTCGGTGCCGCCGTGTCGACCGTTGAGACCGGAGGCGTCGAGGGTGGGCACGAGGCCGGTGAAGGCTCGGGCGCCGGCGAGGGAGGTGAACCGGTTCGGGTCGCCGAGCCGCCCGAGGATGGCGGCGGCGGTGATCGCTGCGACGCCGGGTGCGGAGGTGAGGATGCCGGTCGGGTCGGCTTCACGCAGCAGCAGCGCGGTCCGTTCGTCGAGGTCTTTGATCTCCTCGGTCAGCTGCAGCGCCAGCCGGGCCTCGATGGCGATGTCTTCGGCCAGGTCGGGGTAGTCCAGCTCGCCGCCGGACCACAGCTGGAGGGTTTCTTGGGCTGCGGCGAGTAGCGCGTCGGCGTGCGGTTCGCCCCAGGCGCCGCGGGAGTGCCGGTAGCAGAACCGGGCCAGCCGGGTCCGGCCGAGCCGTTTCACCACGTGCGGGTCGGCATAGCCGGCGGCGAGGAACTTCAACGGTGTGCGGTTGGCCAGGTCGGCGCCGATCGCGGCATGCCACGCCGGTCCGAGGATCTCCAGCAGGGCATCCAGCCGGGCCAGGCTTTGGCTGCGGCGATGGGTCAGGGTGGAGTGCAGCTTCGCCGCCCGCTTCAACGCATCACCGGGCCCGAGGCCCTGCTCGGCATACAGCCCGTCGGGATGCAGCATCGGCAGCCGGGCCAGCAGCTGAGAGTCCAACCGGTCGGACTTGGTGTGCTTGGCGTAGTAGCGGCGCAGATCCGCCGAGCGTTCCGGCGGCACCAGCACCACGCCGGCGCCGCGGCGGCGGAACCAGGCGGCCAGCGGCACCCACGCGTTGCGGGTGGGCTCCATCACCACCAACACCTCGGCCGGGTCGGTGCCGTCGGGCAGCATGGCCCACAGACGGGCCAGATCCTGCGGCGTGGTGCGGAACCGACGTCCGGTCCAGATGAACCGGCCCTGCTCGTCGGCGAGGCTGACTTGGTGCGCGGCTCGACACGCGATGTCGATGCCCAGGCGAAGCGGCACTGCGAACTCCCATCGGATGATTGACTCAGGAACCGTCGACTGCCCGCTGCCGCACGAGAACGAGCCGCACCAGACATTCGCTAACAGGGATCCGCGGGCTGTTCGGCGCGGTCGCCAGGTTCCTAACAGGGTGGCCGGTCTCCGGCAGAAGGCCCCGCACACCAACATGATCAACAGGCAAGGAGTCGCATCGCGCTCCGATCGGTCAAGCAACGACGATGCGCGGGTGCCGGACCCCTCGATCCTCACACCGCCGGCCGGACAATCCGGGGACCTTCAGGGCACCACCAAGCTTGAATGTCAGTGATCACCTCCTCCGGCACCCCGTACCGGGCCAGCGCCTGCGCGAACGCCAGACACACCGCCCGCCCCGTCGCCCGCTCCACCACCGCGCCGATCACGCAGAACCGGGAATGGTCATCGACCCCGGTCACCACCTTCGCCTCCCGCACGACACCTGTCGCTCGGGTCGACCAGCCAGATCCCGCCGACGATGTCGATCCCCCACAACTGCATCGGCCCCGGCCGCTCGAACCGCACGATACGACGCCCGCGGCCGCTTCCGCGGTCGCGGCTCCACCAACCCCTGCCGCATCAGAATCCGGTCCACCGTCCGATCCGACGGCGGCTCCACCGCCGACCGGCCAGGTCGGCGGCAACCGCCGCAACAACTCCATCCGGATCCGTTTCGCACCCCACCGCGGATGCCGGCGACGCATCTCCGCGACCGCCGCCTCCACGCGGGCGTCGACCTGATGCGGACACGACAGCGGCCGATGCGACCGATCCGCCAACCCGGCCACCGACCCTCCAAATACCGGCCCACCCAACGATGCAGCGTCGACCGCGCCACCCCGACCGGGCGGCGACCTCGCGACCACACTCTCCCCGGCAACACCGCCCGGACCGCGTCCAACCGCTGCTCAACCACCGACAACACAACCAGCGCCATCCCGGCCCCCTGATCCGCAACAACGCCCCACGGAGGCGTCAATGACTCTCCCCCAGAAGCTTGGAGGGGACTGTCGGCTTAACGGTGGAACTGGCTGGTCTGAAATCCGAAAGGAGTCAGACCATGACTGACACGATCGACGACGTGGCAGCCGAAGCAGCAGGACAGGAGCCGGTGGAGCCGGCCTTCGATGAGCAGGTGTGGCCGAGCAGCTGGTGGCCCAGGCCCGGGAGAAGGGCATCGAGCTGGTCGGCCCGGACGGGTTGTTGAGCCAGCTGACCAAGCGGGTGCTGGAGACCGCGCTGGAGGCGGAGATGACCGATCATCTCGGCTACGACAAGCACGATCCGATGGGCCGCAACCGCGGCAACTCCCGCAACGGGGTGCGGTCCAAGACGGTGCTGACCGAGATCGGCCCGGTCGAGATCGAGGTGCCCCGTGACGTCGAGGCCACGTTCGAGCCGACAGATCGTGAAGAAGCGGCAACGCCGGCTGACCGGGGTCGATGAGATCGTGTTGTCGCTGTCGGCGCGCGGGCTTGACCACCGGGGAGATCTCGGCGCACTTCGCCGAGGTGTACGGCGCGCTCGGTGTCGCGGGAGACGGTCTCCAAGATCACCGACCAGGTGCTGGAGGAGATGGCGGCCTGGCTGAACCGGCCGCTGGACGAGGTCTATCCGGTGCTGTTCATCGACGCCATCGTGGTCAAGGTCCGCGACGGGCAGGTCCGCAACAGGCCGATCTACGTCGCCATCGGCGTCACCGTCGACGGGGAACGCGACATCCTGGGCCTGTGGGCCGGCGACGGCGGCGAGGGCGCCAAGTTCTGGCTGCAGGTCCTGACCGAGCTGAAGAACCGCGGCGTCGCTGATGTGTGCATCGCGGTCTGCGACGGCCTCAAAGGCCTGCCCGACGCGATCAACACCGTCTGGGAGCTCACCACCGTGCAGACCTGCATCATCCACCTGATCCGCAACACCTTCCGCTACGCCTCACGAAAGTACTGGGACCAGATCGCCCGGGACCTGAAGCCGGTCTACACCGCCGCCACCGAAGCCGAAGCCGGGGCCCGGTTCGAGCGAGTTCGCCGACAAGTGGGGCAAGCTCGTACCCGGCGATCACCAGGCTGTGGGAGAACGCCTGGGCTGAGTTCGTGCCGTTCCTGGACTACGACGTCGAGATCCGCAAGGTGATCTGCTCCACCAACGCGATCGAGTCCATCAACGCCCGCTACCGGCGGGCGGTCCGGGCCCGCGGGCACTTCCCCAACGAGCAGGCCGCGCTGAAGTGCCTCTACCTGGCCACCCGATCGCTGGACCCCACCGGCAACGGCAGGGCACGATGGGCCACGAGGTGGAAGCCGGCCCTCAACGCCTTCGCCATCACCTTCGAAGGCCGCATCCCAACAAGATGATCACCGACCAGATCAGATCCACCGTTTATCTGATAGACCCGCGTGGAGGCATCGACTATGAGGAGAGTCATGCCGGAGAAGCGGAGGAAGTTTGACGCTGAGTTTCGAGAGGGGGCGGTTCGGCTGGTCCGGGAGACCGGGAAGCCGATCGCGCAGATCGCTCGTGATCTTGGTGTCAACGAAGGCACCCTGGGGAACTGGGTGGTCAAGGACAAGGCCGCCCGCGAGGGTGTCGAGGGCTTGTCCCGCGACGACGCGGCGGAGCTGAAACGGCTGCGCGCGGAGAATGCGGAGCTGAGGATGGAACGTGATGTCCTAATAGGACACGTCGAAGAGCGGGCCCGGACATTCCGCTGTGGACGCCTGGTGATGTCTTAGCCGTTGGAGGTTCTCGCTTGAGACCGGCGCAGTTCGGCGTGTCCGGACCGTCTTCGACCGTGTGGTGGCCCAGGGTCGGTCGTGGTTCGAGCCCGCCCGCGGGGTGACGTCAACGATGTGCTGAGCCGGTGAGCTCTTGCTGAGAATACTGACGTACCCGCTGGTCGCTGGGATCGCGAACGGCTCTATCGGAGGTCAGGCCTCGAGCCTTGCTATTAGGTCGCCGCGCGGTGCCACCGGTCCCTCGGGCCGGAGGAATCCACTACTGGCAGAAGGGGAATCACATGGCAGTGTTTTGCGGCATCGACTGGGCCGAAGGTCACCACGACATCGCCTTGATCGACGGCGACGGCTCGCTGATCGCCAAGCGTCGGATCAACGAGAGCCTAGACGGAGTCGCGGAGTTGGCTGCGATGCTCGCCACCGCAGGCGACAGCGCCGAGACGCCGATCCCGCTGGCGATCGAGACACCGCGCGGGCTGCTGGTCGCGGTGTTGCGGGCGACGGGTCGGCCGATCTACCCGATCAATCCGCTGGCGGTCGCCCGGTATCGGGAGCGCACCTCGGTGTCGGGCAAGAAGAGCGATCACGTCGATGCGATGGCGTTGGCGAACATCTTGCGCACCGATGCGCACCTGCATCGGATGCTGCCCGACGACTCGCCGGAGGCCCGGTCGATCAGTGTGCTCGCGCGCGCCTATCAAGACGGTGTGTGGCGGCGCACCAAGCTCGTGCAAGAACTGCGGGCGCGGCTGCGCGAGTTCTATCCCGGCTTCCTGGCTGCGTTCGCCGCCGGATCAGGCTCTGGACGAGGGCTTTCCACGACCCAGCTGGCCAGCGGTGATGCTCGCGCGGTGCTGGCGATCGCGCCCAGTCCCGCGGACGGGCTGACGGTGTCCAAGGCCCGGGTCGAGACTGCGTTGCGCCGCGGCGGCCGGCAGCGCCGCATCAGCAGCCTTGCCGCCAGCGTGGTCGCTGCCCTCCGGATCCCGCAGTTGCGCCAAGACCCGAGGGTGGAGCAGGCGATGCGGGTCGAGACGCTCGCCCTGCTCGGGGTGCTTGACGTGGCCTGCGCCTCGGTCGACCAGCTCGCCGCCGCGCTTGTCGAGGCGTTCTCTCAGCACCTCGACCACGAGATCATCACCAGCTTCCCCGGCCTTGGCGATATCAGTGGCGCGATCGTGCTCGCCGAGATCGGCGACGACCGCAGCCGGTTCCGCGACGACCGGGCGTTGCAGGCCTTCGCCGGCTCCGCCCCGGTCACCCGAGCCTCGGGCAAGTCCCGGACCGTCACCCGGCGCCGCACGAAGAACAACCGGCTCGCCGCGGTCGGCTACTCCTGGGCGTTCACCGCCGCCGCTCGCCCGTCACCGGCCCGCGATCACTACCTGCGACGACGCGAACACGGCGACGGCCACCCGGCCGCGCTCAGGCACCTGTTCAACAAAATGCTCGGCCAGCTGCACCACTGCCTACTGACCGGCCACACCTACGACTCGACCAAGGCCTACCCGCACGCCCTGCCGCGACACTCCGGAGCCGTCGCTGCTTGACAGGTTGGGAACATCGGAGGTCTCAAGCGATCCGTGGTCCTGTGGGTGAAGGAGGCGACGAAGTGAGCGTGGCCCGCTTCATCGCCGACCAGAGGACCAACTACCGGGTGCCACACACGATCACCTGCCTGCTGTTGGGGGTGAGCCTGGCCTGGTTCTACAAGTGGCGGGACCGGCCGCCCACGCCGCGGCAGCGGCGGCGGGCCGAGGCTCGACGCCGCCGTGCGCGGCCATGTTCGACGACGCGAAGGGGTTGCACGGGTCGCCCCGGCTGCACGCCGACCTGCGCGACGCCGGCTGGATCGTGACCGAGAAGACGGTGGCGGACTCGATGCGCCGGCAAGGTCTGGTCGCCCGGAAGATCAAGCGCAGAAGGGGATTGACCAAGCAGGACAAGACGGCGCCGAAGTTCCCGGACCTGGTGAAACGGGACTTCACCGCCACCGCGCCGAACCTGAAGTGGTGCGGCGACATCACCGAGATCCCCACCGCCGACGGGAAGCTGTACCTGGCCACGGTGATCGACCTGTACTCCCGCCGGCTGCTCGCCGCGGCGACCAGCCTGCGCTGCGACGCGGAGTTGTGCGAGCAGGCGATCAAGATCGCCGCCACGGTCCGCGGCGGCAAGACCAAGATCAACAATGTGGTGTTCCACACCGACCGCGGATCGACCTATACCGCTCGATCCTTCACCCGGGTCTGTTCTGATCTAGGCGTTCGTCAGTCCATGGGCAGGGTCGGATCGTGTTTCGACAATGCCGCCGCCGAGGCGTTCTTCTCCAGCCTGGAATGGGAGGTCCTGTCCCGCCACCAGCTGACCGATCCCGACCATGCCCGGGCCGTCGTGCTGCCCTGGTGCTACGAGTTCTACAACCACCGCAGACGGCACAGCAGCGCCCATATGATGAGCCCGATCGCCTACGAGAACCTGACCGCCGACCAACCGGTCGCGGCCTAAGAGAAACCCTCCACGATTCGGGGGGAAGCCCATATCCGTATAGCGGCGGGCAACGACAGGTCGCCGGGCTGCTTGCTCACCTCGTGGCGGACTCCTCACACCAGAGGAACGAGCCTCGAGCGGCAGGCCGGCTTAGACCGCCCGGCGCGAATGAGGCACGGACTTACCTGACAGGCGCTGATAGCGATCTGACGAGTGGTTTGATCGCTGCTGTTTGACGTCACCGGCAACGCCGATACCTTTCCAGCATGAGCAACCTGATGCCCTGCGGAGCTGGCTGATGCTCCACGTACGCCTCATCACGCCACACGAGTTAACCCCGCAGGTGCTGCAATTCCTCGAGGCCAGCACGGCCGTGACCCACCTCTGCGTCAATGAGCAGTCGGCGCGCAAGCCATCGGGAGATGTCGTCAGTTTCGACGTCGCTCGAGAAGGTGCGACCAGCGTCCTTGAGGACCTAAGAGGGTTCGGCTTAGAGCAAAAGGGCGCAATAGTGGTCGAGAACCTGGACATCAGCATCTCCGAGTCCGCGATCAGAGCCGAAGAAGAAACTCCTGGCGAACCGGCCGACGCGGTGGTGTGGGAGGAGCTGGAACAGAGTGCAGGCGAAGAAACCCGGCTCTCCATCACCTACCTGTGTTTCATGATCGTCGCGACCATGATCGCCGGCATCGGGGTTATGCTCGATCAGCCGATCCTCATTGTCGGCGCTATGGTCGTCGGCCCAGAGTTTGGTCCGCTAGTTGCCCTCTGTATCGGCATCGTGACCCGTCGCCGGCAGCCCGCCACCCGTGCGATAGGCACCCTGGTCTTAGGCTTTGCCGTCGGAATGGCCGCAACAGTGATCTTGACCTGGATCCTGACCGCCGCAGGACTTCTCAACGAATCCATGCTGATAGCCGAACGGCCACTGACGAGCTTCATCTGGAAGCCCGATGCGCTCTCATGGATTGTTGGTTTCCTGGCGGGCATCGCAGGCATGCTCGCGCTTACTTCTGCCAAGTCCGGCGCTCTCGTGGGGGTTCTGATCTCAGTGACCACAATCCCAGCCGCCGCCAACGCGGCCGTGGCATTGGCCTATTGGGTACCGAGCGAGGCCATCGGCTCCGCTATCCAGCTGGTGATCAACTTGTCCGCCATCGTCGTTGCCGGAACGCTCACCTTGCTCGTGCTCAGGGCACGGGCCGAGCAACTCGTCCGGAGCAGCCCAGCGCGCATAGCCTGAGGGTTCGCCCACGCCCGATCGGTGATCATCGCTATCGCCGACGAGGCCGAACTCCTAGCGTTCTGGGCGGCGTGATCGAGCTGGGACCGAAGCTCTGGAACTTTCGCGAAGTGTGCTGGTGCCCCCGTCGATGACGGATCTGCGACGGCACAGGCCACCGATGCGAGCAGCAACATCCCGGCGGCGGCCCAACCGGATCGTGCAAAGCCCGCACCTGGAATTCCCCCCAGACTGAGGCACTCGCAGAGCACCATTCAACGCTACGGACAGGACAGGACCCGCCAGCAGGCCGAGTCAGCGCACACCCAGATGCGCAGCGGTGAGGGTGTGTGCGGCGAAGAACAACGCGGGGCTGGCGATCACCCCGACCACGGTGGCACCGCGCACGACGATAGCGCAATCAGAGACGGCAACGTTCGCTAACGGATGACTAACGAAAATGATCAAGGCCCGGTTGCACTCGCAGCAATCGGGCCCTGACTAGGTGTTTCGTTGTAGCGGGGACAGGATTTGAACCTGTGACCTCTGGGTTATGAGCCCAGCGAGCTACCGAGCTGCTCCACCCCGCGTCGGCAGTGAACCACCTTACGTCAGCTCCCCAGCCAAGCCAAATCACAGCATTTGGCTCAGTCCATGCCGGGAATCAGCTCCCGCGCGTCGAAGTAGTCCACACCTGTCAGCTGCAGCAGGTCGGCCACCATTGAGCGAGTCTGAGCCAAGATGACGTCGGCTGAGATGGACTCCGTGAGATGCACATGCGCCGTGGCTTCACCAATTTCTCGGAGTTCATCCCTCGCGGCGGTTGGAAGCCGGCGCTCCACCAGCTCCCGAGCAACAAATCGGCACGCTTCCGCAAGCCGCCGGATGAGATCTTGATAGGCCACCGGCACCTCCTCCCCCCGCCACACGGCGATGACAGACCGCCGGGCCAGTACTCGAAGGTTCCGGCTCGCACGGTCAAGCGGTAGGTGGAAGTCGGCCAATGCAGTTGCAGTTGACAGCCTGCGACGTTCAAACAGGGAGTGGCGGACGAATTCCAGACCATCGGCCGCAGCCGCATCGAATACAGCCAGATCCTTTTCAGCCGCCTCGGCCCGATCCAACACCGCAGTAGCAGCGCGTTCATCGTTCTTGGCGAGGGCATCGGCCGCGGCGTCGAGCGTCTCAGCCATTCCAAAAACCACCTTGGCGGCCGCTTCAGTTGGCCTGCGGAGCGGCCCACTGGGTGCCACGGTTGCCACCAACAATGCCAGCGCACAGCCGATAACGGCGTCGATCCAGCGGTTGAAGCCGTATCCAAAATTGGGTGCCAGCACGCTCACGGCGATGGATTGAACGCCCGCCTGGCTCATCATCACAGGGCCGGCTCCCAGTAGAGTCGCCAGCGACGCCGCGATGGCTACGACCAGCATGATCTGCCAAGTGCCAGTACCGAAGAGGATCAGCCAGAGATCGCCAAGCGCGACGCCGACCGTCACGCCGATCGCCACCTCAACACCGCGACTGAGCCGCTGCCCGGAAGTCGCACCAAGCACCACGATGGCGGCGACGGGAGCGAAATATGGGACCTTGTGGTGGATCAGCTGCCCGGCGAGGAACCAGGCAACCCCGGCAGTCACCGAGCACTCGATGATCATCAAGGACCGTTGTCGCAGCCGCTCGGCACGGCGTTTCGCCGACACTCGACTGCGCCGCAGCGTCCGGTCGCTGAGGTCGAATGCCCGCAGCTTCATCCGGCGCAAGGAGGAGGCCTCTGAATCCATGCCTCATGATTCACCCAGCTCGTACGCGCGTACCAGTGTGTCGGCTGGATCTGCGCCGCCGCCGTCGTTTCGGGCAGACTGATTGACGTGGCTTCACCGATCCGCGTCACCGTATGGGGCGAGAACTTCCACGAACGATCAGAACGAGACAGGGCCGGTATGGTCGAGCGCTACCCAGACGGAATGCACGGGGCGATCGCGGCCGGTATCACCGAGCTCCTGCAAGGCTCCGTGGTGGTCAACACGGCGACTCAAGATCAGCCAGAACACGGTCTGACCGAGGAAGTCTTAGCCGGGACTGACGTTCTGACCTGGTGGGGACATGCGATGCATGACAGCGTGGAGGAGTCAGTCCTCGATCGGGTACACGACAGAGTTCTCGGCGGGATGGGTCTGTTGGTGCTGCACTCAGCGCACTTCTCCAAGATCTTCCGCCGACTGATGGGCACCACCTGCTCGCTTGCCTGGCGCAACTCCCGCGACACCGAGCTGATCTGGACCGTCAATCCATCCCATCCAATAACCGCTGGTGTCCCGCATCCGATCACGATCAACGAGCATGAGATGTATGGGGAGTTCTTCGACATCCCCGCACCGGACGAGTTGATCTTTCTCTCGACGTTCAGCAGCGGGGAGGTCTTTCGATCTGGCTGCTGCTGGAGACGAGGCAAGGGCAAGGTGTTCTACTTCTCGCCAGGTGATCAGGAGTACCCGATCTACCACCACCCAGACATCAAGCGCGTGTTGGCCAATGCGGTGTCGTGGGCCCGACCCGAGCAGAGCACAGATATCGCCGCTCCCGCTGTCGTCAACATGCCGGCGCCACACTTCGACAGGCGCCTTTCCACCGAGGGCATCCAGACATGAGCGGCGATGATCGGCTTCGGGCCGGCGTCATCGGACTCGGCTGGGCGGGACAACAGCACATGCGCGGGTACGCGGAGGCTGTCAACGTCGAGCTTGCCGCTCTATGTGGAATGGAGTTCGATGCTCTGCAGCAACTCGGGGACACCTACGGAATAGCGGAAAACCACCGCTACCCAGACTGGCGAGAGCTCGTTGATCATGGACAGCTTGATCTTGTGAGCATAGCCACGCCGACTACCCTGCATGCTCCTGTTGCAGTAGCGGCACTGGATGCCGGCATGCATGTGCTCTGCGAGAAACCGATGGCTGAGAACGCCGATACCGCTCGGTTGATGGTGGAGGCCGCGGAGCGCAACGACCGCGTTCTCGATGTCTCGTTCAACCATCGCCGCCGCGGCCACGTCCAAGCGCTGAAGAAGATCATCGATGCTGGCATGCTCGGGCAGATCTATTACGCCAAGGCAGGGTGGTTGCGCCGTGAGGGTATTCCCGGGCTCGGCAGCTGGTTTACCCGAAAGGCCACGGCTGGCGGGGGACCGCTGATGGACCTGGGAGTACACATGCTCGACATAGCGCTCTATCTGCTGGGAGAGCCGCCTGTCCGGACGGCCACAGCGGCGACGTACGCGGAGTTTGGTCCAAAAGGCAAAGGCAGCTCGATGTCGCCGCTCATGCACAAGACCGGAGTGCAGCAGGGTGCCTTTGATGTCGAGGACCTCTCGACCGCATTCCTGCGACTAGAAGACGGCGCGACGTTGCTACTCGAATCGAGTTGGGCGCAGTGGATCCTGAAAGACCATTGCTACGTGACGATGTACGGCGCCGACGGCGGCGCCAGCATCGAATGGGGCGCTCCCAATGATCCGCACCGCACGCTGAGCATCTGGACCGAGAAGTCTGGAGTGCCCGCGACCCTACATCCGAGCGTGCCGCCCGACGGACTGCACACCGAATGTGTCATGGATTTCGTTGCAGACGTGCGCTCTGGTGACTACACAAATCATCGCGGCAAACAGGCGCTGGCCCGCGCCGTGGTCATCGACGCCTGCTATGCCTCAGCCGAAAAGGGCAACGAGATCATCCTCGAACAGTGACCCCGAACGTCACATTAGTAACACTAATTTCTTTCCTTCACTTGCGTGTCGCGCCTGATCTCCTGCAGGCTATGGCCACTTCCCCGTGATTGGAATGGTCATGCCTTCTTCTCCGACACATGGCGCGGCGCTCGTCCGCACGTTGATCGGGCGGCTGGTCAGTAGTGCGGTGGCTTTCATCGTGATCGTCACGGCTGCAGCGGCAACGACCATCCCCGCCGCCGCGGACACCGCGGTATCGGCCAAGTCCGGAAGTTTCACAATCCACGGCGCCGGCTGGGGTCATGGCTGGGGCATGTCCCAGTACGGCGCGTACGGGGCCGCTCGCAAAGGTCTGTCCTGGAAGCAGATCCTGGCTTTCTACTATCGAGGCACCCAGCTGAAGGCCATGCCCGCCGGTACCAAGATCAAGGTCTGGATCAGCGCCGACAACGACAGCAGCGTGCGGGTCCTGCCCGCGAGCGGACTCACCGTACGCGACACCGCTGGGCATCGCTACACCGTGCCCGCGGGGACGGCCTACACGTCGTGGCGCATCAGCCGCCGCGGCACCGGCTACCGCCTCAGCTACCGAACCAGAGGTGGCAGCTATGTGACGAAATCGACTGGACTATCGACCGGCACATGGTCGTTCTCGACTCGTTCCAAGATCGTGAAGGTGGTGCTGCCGAGTGGATCGGTGCGGTCCTACCGGGGGAGCGTTGCACTGATCAAGAGAGGATCTGGCGGGCGAACGATCAACAATGTGTTACTCGAGGACTACGTCAAGGGAGTCGTGCCAGCCGAAATGCCGACCTCGTGGGCCGCGGATGCGGTGCGGGCGCAGGCGGTCGCGGCGCGCTCGTATGCGGTCCGGTTGCGAGACTTCGGCGGATACTCCGGTTTCGACATCTGCGACACCACTGCTTGTCAGGTCTACGGTGGACTTACTCGCGAAACCCACAATGGCAATGCTGCCGTGAAGGCAACGGCCAGCAAGATCGTTACCTATCGCGGCAAGGTGGCTCTCACCCAATTCGCATCATCCAACGGTGGCTACAGCGCACAAGGCGACTACCCCTATCTCGCTGCCCACCGCGATCCTTACGACTCAGTGATCAAGTCCCAGGCCTGGACCCGCACGATCAGCGCCAGCAGCGTCAGCCGACTCTGGCCCTCGGCGGGGACGGTGAAGCGGTTGCAGATCACCGGTCGCGACGGCGCCGGCTCCTGGGGTGGTCGGGTCAAGACGATCAAGATCATCGGAACCGCCCGGACGACAACCGTTTCGGGCACTACCTTTCAGCACATGTTCGGCATGCGTTCCTCGCTCTACATGATCGCCGGAAGCACGACGACGCGCAGCCCGGCGCCGCAAGCCCTACCACGGGGCGTGGTGTACAAGCCAACCGCGGCGTACGCGACTTTCCCGCGTCGCTACCAATCCGGCTCCGGAGTGGACCTGTTGTTGATCAGCGCTGCAGGTGCGCTGCAGCGATACCCAGTGGTGAGGGGAGTTCTGCAGCACCCTGTCGTGATCGCTACGAATGCTGGTCCCTTCACCCATGTCGTCAACGCCGGTGATTGGAACGGTGACGGATACCAGGACGTGCTGGTGCGCAGCCGGCAGCAGAAGATCTATCTCAGGCGCGGCACGAGCCTGGGCAAGCTTGCGACCGGCGTCAGCATGGGGTTCGGTGCCAACATTCGCGCCATGACGAGCATTGGCGATGCCAACCGTGACGGCCATCCCGACCTGGCAGTGATCACGGATGCCGGCAACCTGTGGCTCTACTACGGCGACGGCAAGACGGGTCGAGCAGGCCGAAAGTTGATCAGTAGCGGCTGGCAAGATCATTTCTGGCTGCGTGGACCGGGCGACTTCAATCACGACGGTCGGCCTGACTTGATCAGTCGTGTCGGTGATCGACTGCTGCTACACAAGGGCGTCAAGGGAGGCTTCGCGGCGCCTGTCACACTCGCCATCGGGTGGTCGGACATCTCCAGCATCACCTCGGTTGGCGACTTCGACGGCGACGGCAAGGCAGATGTCATCGCGCGCACCACCGAAGGCCGCCTGGTGCTCTACAAGGGCGACGGCCGCGCCACTCTGACCCGAGCTGCTGGCCTTTCTGGCTCCTTCACCGGCACCCGATTTGCCGTCTGAACTCTCTCACTTCACCGACTTGTCAGCGTCACAGCGGGCAATGGCCCTTCGTGAGGCTGACAAGTCGGCAGAATGAGTGGGTGATTGAGGGGTTTGAGATCGGCCACCACACAGCTGACGGCGACGGTTGGCTGACCGGGACGACAGTGGTGCTGGCGCAAGCGGGCGCGATCGGCGGCGTCGACGTACGCGGCGGTGGCCCGGGAACTCGCGAGACAGACCTATTGCACCCGACGACGGTGATTGACCGGATCGATGCGGTCGTCCTCACTGGTGGGAGCGCGTACGGGCTCGCGGCAGCAAATGGCGTGATGGCAGGTCTCGAGGCGGCGGGAATCGGCTGGCCGGTCGGTCTCGCGCCTCACGAGGTGGTTCCGATTGTGCCGGCCGCGGTGATCTTCGACCTCGGGCGTGGCGGTGTGTTCGGCAACAGGCCGACGGATGAGTTCGGGAAGCGGGCTCTGGCTGCCGCGACCGTCCAGCGACCTGAGACCGGATCGGTGGGCGCTGGCACGGGCGCGGTCTGCGGCGGGATCAAGGGAGGCTTCGGCTACGCCGAAAGCGAGCTCGAGTCCGGCGTATCAGTGGCGGCAGCCGTTGTCGTGAACGCAGCCGGATCAGTTGTCGATTCGGAGAGTGGTCGGCTGTGGGCTGATCGGCGCCGGCTGCTGGCGACGCCCAGCGATCCCGAGCGCGCGGCGCTGGCTACTGCTCACGCTGAGGCGCAGCGGTCCACCGCCACGACGATCGGCGTCGTCATGACGGATGCAGCCCTGACCAAGGCTCAAGCAAACAAGGTCGCCGCAGTCGCGCACGACGGGATGGCTCGCGCAATCCGGCCAGTGCACTCGATGTTCGACGGCGACACCGTCTTCTGCCTCGCCTCGTCACGCCGATCCGTGGCGGAAGATCAGATTCGCTCGCTCTTCGCCTTCAATTCGCTGCTCGCAGCAGCCGCTGACGTCTTCGCCGATGCCTGCCTGGACGGCGTACTGGCGGCGAGTGGTCGTGGTTCCTGGAAGAGCTACACCGAGCTGGCACCCTCAGTGGTCGGCTGAGATATCGGTTTGGAGCGATAGCTCGATTCCTACACTGGTGGCTGGATTTGCTCCCTGAACATCGAGGACTCATGAAGGCGTTACTGCTGGAAAACATCCATCCGGAAGGCATCCGGCTGCTGACTGAGCGCGGGATCGAGGTCGCAACCGTCAGAGGTGCGCTCGACGAGGCCGAGCTGATCGACGCCTTGCGCGGAGTGCAATTGCTGGGCATCCGCTCGAAAACCACTGTGAGCGAGAGTGCCCTCGAGGCGGCTCCCGAACTGCAGGCGATCGGCGCCTTCTGCATCGGCACCAACCAGATCGATCTCGCCGCCGCGGCCAGGCTGGGCATCCCGGTCTTCAATGCACCCTTCTCCAACACGCGCAGTGTGGTGGAACTTGTCATCGCGGAGATCATTTCGCTGGCGCGACATCTCACGGACAAGAACGCGAAGATGCACGCCGGTGTCTGGGACAAATCGGCCAAGGGCGCCCATGAGGTACGCGGCCGGGCCCTCGGCATTGTCGGTTACGGCAACATCGGCAGCCAGCTATCGGTCGTCGCGGAGTCGCTGGGCATGCGGGTCTACTACTACGACGTTGCCGACAAGCTGGCGCTCGGCAACGCGAAGCGTTGCGAGACGCTGGAGGAGCTCTTGGAAGTCGCCGAGACGGTCAGCTTGCATGTCGATGGCCGACCTGGCAACGCCGGTCTGTTCGGCGCCGAGCAATTCGCCAAGATGCGCCGGCGGAGCCTATTTCTCAACTTGTGCCGTGGTTTCGTCGTTGATCATGAGGCGTTGCGGGAGCAGTTGATCAGCGGGCACATTGCCGGCGCTGCGCTGGACGTCTTCGCGGAGGAGCCCAAGAGCGCCGGAGACCCTTTTGCCACCAGCCTGCAGGGTCTTCCAAACGTGATCTTGACGCCGCACATCGGCGGCTCCACCGAGGAGGCGCAGATCGACATCGGCCGATTCGTCGCGGGCAAGCTGCGGGATTACGCCGACAGCGGTCACACCACCATGTCGGTCAACCTTCCCCAGGTACAGCCAGACGCCAAGACGACCGGGCGGAGCCGTTTGTTGCACGTTCATCAGAACGTGCCCGGAGTACTTGCCACGGTGAACGGATTGCTGGCCAACGCCCACGTGAACATCGAGGGCCAGGTGTTGTCGACCCGCGGCGAGTTGGGCTATGTGATCACTGACGTGGCCGGCGGCCTGACGGCCGAATTGATCGACAAGCTGGAGGATCTCCCCGAGACCGTACGCCTCCGGGTTCTGGATTAATGTGCGCTGAGCTTGTCGAAGCGTGCACTGTGCCCTTCGACAGGCTCAGGGCACTTCACGAGGCGAGCGCGGCCCGGCGGATCAGGGGTGGCAGCCAGGACGGGCAGCGCACATCGGCTTCAAGATCGCTGAGAGTCCACCAGCCGACCTCGGTCAGCTCATCCGGGGCGTTCACGAACGGCTCGGCTCCTGGCGGCGCCAACGCCGTGAACGTCACCGTAATCTGCCGCTCGCCGCCGTCGGTCACGAAGAACTCCGACTCCAGATACGTCAGCCTCGCCGCGGAGAGATCGAGGCCAACCTCTTCGGCAACCTCGCGTCGAGCAGTCATCTCGAGAATGTCGGCCACAGGATTGATCACCTCGACGTGGCCACCGATCATTCCGATCTTGTTCGGCGCGTACCCGACGGTGGGTGCCCGCACTACCAGCAGCCAGGTGTCACCACGCTGAATCAGCGCGCAGACGGTGACCGCGTAGACCTGGCTCCCCACCGATGCACTACGACTTCCGTCGGGCGATCTTGATCACGACGAAGACGAGCAAGGCGACGACGGCGAGTGCCGGACCGTACCGTCTCAAGAGCACCGGGCCCACCGTGCCGAGCACATCGAGGGTGCTTTCGCGAGTGGCAGCCTGGGGCTGGCCAAGGCCAGGCGGGATGGTTGGCGGGATGGTTGGCGGGGCCGTCGGGGGAGTGGCCGACGGTGCTGGCGCGCTCCCGTCGGCACTGGCAGTGACCGCCGCCACCTCCTCGTCTGCGGGGACCGCCTCGAGCTCGATCGTCTGCTCGGTGTCCGACTCGTCGCCTTGAAGCGCTGTGCTGGTCGCAGCTGCGGCTTCAGCTCGCCGAAGGTGCTTGGGCAGCACCGAGACCGCTCTGGGCGAATCGATCGGAGACGCAGCTGACGAATTGGTCCAGCAGCTTGTCACTCACGTCAGAGATCACGCCCCGGCCGAACTGCGCAGGCTTTCCGGTGATCGCCAAATCGGTGAACACCTCGATCTGGGTCTGATCGCCATTTCCGGCGAACTTGGCAGTCACTGTGGCGGTAGCCGTCCCATTGCCGCGTTTGTCCTTGCCGCGAGCCTCGATCACTACCCGCCGCTCCGCGTCGTTGCGTTCCACGTATCGACCAGACCCGTTGTAAACAAGGGCGATCGGACCCAACTTGATCTTCACGGAACCAGAGAACTCATCACCTTCGACGCTGCTGATCGTGGCGCCTGGGAAGCAGGGCGCCAACCCTTCCAGGTCGTTGAAGGCGTTCCAGGCCTCGTCCATCTGGGCGGGCACGCTAAAGCGATGCGTCAGGTCCATACGCTCATCCTGTCCTACGCGCGGACAGCTGCCAGCACCGCACCGCGTCCTATCTGCGCGCGGCTGCCAGCACCGCGCGACGTCCTATCTGCGCGCGGCTGCCAGCACCGCGCGACGTCTATCTGCGCGCGGCCGCAAGCACCGCGCGACGACCCAAGATCAACGCCAGATGTCGGCGATACTCCGGGTCACCATTGAGGTCGGTAGGCGGTGCCGTGCCGTCAACGATGCTGGCCAACGCACCCGCGACGGCATCGGGCTCTACAGCGACGCCGGCCAGCGCTTGCTCGGCCGCTCGCGCACGGACGGGTGTCGGTCCCATGTTCGTCAAGGCAAGCCGGGCCTCGGCAATGGTGTCACCGTCGGTCCGCACGGTCGCCGCTACGCCGGCGATCGCCCACTGCTGCGCTACCCGGACGAACTTCTCGTAGGCCGAGCCCCAGCCGGTGTATTTCGGTACTCGGACTTCGACCAAGATCTCGTCATCTCCAAGTGCAGTCGTGAAGAGATCTTGGAAAAAGTCTGCTGCTACGACTCGTCGTTGCCCACCAGGACCGGCGATCACGAATTCGGCGTCCAGGGCCACCATCGGTGCGGGAAGATCGCCGGCTGGATCGGCGTGCGCGCAAGCCCCGCCAATGGTTCCTCGATGCCGGACTTGCGGGTCGGCCACCGTCTCGACGCATCGGGCGATCAGCGATGCGTGCTCGGCGACCAACGGATCACGCCACGACTTCGAAGTATGGCGTCATCGCCCCGATGACGATCGCGTCACCGTCGTCCCGGACACCCTTGAGCGAATCGATCTTGGCCAAGTCGATCAGCAGCTCGGGCGCCGCGAGCCGGAGCTTCATCACCGGCAGCAGGCTCTGCCCACCAGCGATGATCTTGGCATCGTCGCCGCCCTCCGCGAGCAGTTGCAGCGCCTCGTCCAGGCTGGTCGGCGCCTTGTAGTCGAAAGCCGCGGGGATCATGCCTGCCCTCCTTCGGTATCGGCACCGCGCGCTCCCGTTTTCTTGCCCCGCGGGTTCAAGGGGGTTGTCCCCCTCGCCTGAAGTGAGGTTGGGCCTCGCCGGGCGTGGCGGACTCCTCGGTCATCGGTCTGGCACCCTGGATCGCCTTCCAGACTCGCATCGGCGTACACGGCATCTCGATGTCTTTGACACCAAAAGGACGCAATGCGTCGAGGATGCCATTGACGATGGCCGGAGTTGAGGCGATCGTGCCGGCCTCGCCGACCCCCTTGGCGCCGAGCTCGTTGTACAGCGCCGGAGACTCGGTTCGGTCGGTGACGAAGTCGACCAGGTCGGGCGCCGACGGCACGAGGTAGTCCACGAACGACCCGGTGATGAGTGTTCCGTTGTCGTCGTAGACAGCTTCCTCGAAGAGCGCCTGCGCGATGCCCTGGGTCAGTCCGCCGTGCACCTGTCCGTCGACGATCATCGGATTGACCACCTTCCCAATGTCGTCGACGGCGACGTATTTGCGGATGGCCACAGCTCCGGTCTCGGTGTCCACCTCAATGGCTGCGAGGTGGGTGCCGTGCGGATAGGAGTAGACCTCAGGGTCGAAGGACGCCGTAGAATCCAAGTTCGGCTCGATTCCCTCGGGCCAGGCGTGCGCTTGGAGGGCGGCGAAGGCAATCTCAGCCAGCGACTTGCCCGTATCAGTGCCCTTGACCCAGAAGTGGCCGCCTCTGAACTCAAGATCATCCTCGCTTGCCTCCAAGAAGTGCGCTGCGATGGGCTTGGCCTTTTCGATCACCTTGTCGGCGGCCTTGAGCACCGCGGTCGCGCCGACGACAAGTGATCGGGAGCCGTAGGTGTCGAGGCCACGCTGAGCAATCTGGGTGTCGCCATGCAGCACTTCCACATCCTCAAAAGCCACCCCCAACTTGTCGGCCACGATTTGGCTCCAGGCTGTCTCGTGTCCTTGTCCGTGAGGGCTCGTTCCGACAACGACCTCGACCGTGCCAAGTGGGAGCATCCGCACCTCAGCGTGTTCCCAGCCGCCGGCGATGTAGTTCAGCTTCCCGAGTATCCGCGACGGGGCTAGCCCACATTGCTCGGTGTATGTCGAGATGCCGATCCCGAGCTGTACTGGGTCTTTGCGGGCACGGCGTTCGGCCTGTTCAGCCCGCAGCCCGTCGTAGTCGAACAGTTCCTTGGCCCTTGCGGTGGCTGCCTCGTAGTTGCCGGAGTCGTATTCAAATCCGGCTACGGTGGTGAAGGGAAACTCCTCGGCGGTGATCCAGTTCTTGGCCCGCAGCTCCAAGGGATCCATGTCCAGCTCGACTGCAAGATCATCCATGAGTCGCTCGATGGCGTACGTCGCCTCGGGGCGGCCGGCCCCGCGATAGGCATCAGTGCGGACCATGTTGGTCAAGATGTTTTTGACCTCGAAGCGGTAGGCGGCGAACTTGTAGATCGCGTTGTACATGTACGCGCCGAGGATGGGAATGGCCGGGCCCACCAGACCCATGTACGCGCCCATATTGGCAAGTAGGTCGACGTGCAGTGCGGTGACCTTGCCCTCCTTGGTCGCGGCCAGCGTCAACCGTTGCACCTGATCCCGGCCATGGTGGGCACCCTGCAGAGACTCGCTGCGGGTTTCGGTGTACTTGACTGGCTTGCCCAGCTTCTTGGCCACCGTAAAGGTAATGAACTCTTCGGGCGTGACCTCCAACTTGCCGCCGAAGCCGCCGCCGACATCCGGTGCGATCACCCTGATCTTGTGTTCCGGGGTGTTTGTCGCAATTGCAGTGAAGACGCGCAGAAAGTGTGGCACCTGCGTCGATGACCAGAAGACGATCTGGTCACCGGTCGGGTCGACCAGGAAGGAACGCGGTTCCATGAAGGCCGGAATCAACCGCTGCTGCCGGAAGGTCCGCTCCAGCACGATGCCGTCCTGGCGAGCTTTTTCGATCTCAGCCTTGACATCGGCACCGGTGCCCGCCTCGGCCGAGTCGAAGATCCAATGGGTCGACACATTCGTCTCCCAGTCTGGGTGGACGTACGGAGGCCCAGCCGCGGCAGCCGCGAGATCGAGGACAACCTGCTCATCTTCGTACTCGACATCGACCAGCTCCGTCGCGTCGCGGGCAGCTTGGGCGCTCCGAGCCACGACCACTGCCACAATTTCGCCTGCGAAGTTGACCTCGTCGATAGCGACCGGGTGGTACTCCGGGACATGATCCTCGGGCGAGAGCGGCCAGCCACACGGCATTGGGCCCACATCGTCGGCAAGATCAGATCCCGTGAAGACCGCGACCACACCGGGTGAGGCCTTCGCCTGGGCCACGTCGATCGATGTGATCTTCGCGTGCGCGATGGGGCTGCGCACCATGCCGAGGAACAGCATGCCGGGGACGGTGAGATTGTCGGTGAATCGAGTCCGACCGGTAATCAGCCGCTGATCCTCTTTGCGGAGCCTTGAGCGGCCAACCTCGAGGGTGGTCTCGGGAGATTCCTCTGTGATGGTCATTGGAGGCTCCCCGCTGCCTGGCGCACGGCCTTGACGATGTTCTGGTAACCGGTGCACCGGCACAGGTTGCCCTCGAGCCCATCGCGAATCTCGCTGGTCCGACGGGTCAGGATTCTCGTTCAGTAGCGACACGGCTTGCATGATCATTCCCGGGGTACAGAACCCGCACTGCAGTGCGTGATTCTCGTGGAAGGCCTGCTGCACCGGATGCAGCTCACCATCGCTGGCCAGGCCCTCGATCGTGGTTACCTCGCCTCCGTCGGCCTGGACGGCGAGCACCGTGCACGACTTCACACTCAGCCCGTTGAGGTGGACAGTGCAGCTACCGCAGTTGGTCGTGTCACAGCCGACCAGCGTGCCGACCTTGCCTAGCTCGTATCGCAGATACTGCACCAGCAGTGTTCGCGGCTCGACGTCATCCTCGTAGGTGACTCCGTCGACAGCTACTGAAATTCGCATGCGCCACTCCGTTTCAGATGGACTTGTCGCCCCCGGAGCGCGTGAATGCGCGGCTGGCTGGCGACGGTGCCGGCCTAGAACGTAAATGTAACTCTCCGAGATGATCATGGAAAGTCCGGGGTGAAGCCCCAGGGCTGCGTCAAGATCGACAGAATCTCGTCATGGACTCAGGCGGATGCGCGCTGAGCTGCGAGCGCATACTGCTGCCCTTCGAGAAGCTCGGGGACACGCGCTGATCACGATGCCGAGTGGTGGATGCGACCGCTGAGCTCCGCGAGCCGGCCGCCGCGGCCGCCCCAGTGCTGGCTGACGATCTCTGCGGCAATGGAGACGGCGGTCTCCTCTGGTGTGCGTGCGCCAAGATCAAGGCCTATCGGGCTCGAGAGCCGTTCGAGCTCGACTTCGGTTAGCCCTGCCTCACGCAGCCGCTGAAGACGTTCCTCATGGGTCTTCCGCGATCCCATGGCGCCGATGAATCCGACCTGCGTAAGTCGAAGCGCAATCTCCAAGACCGGCACATCGAACTTCGGATCATGGGTGAGCACGCAGATGACCGTTCGAGCATCGATCCGGCCCGCCTCGACCTCGCCGCTCAGATAGCGATGGGGCCAGTCGACGATCACTTCGTGGGCGTCGGGGAACCTGGTCCGGGTCGCGAAGACGGGTCGCGCGTCGCACACGGTCACCCGGTAGCCCAAGAAGCTTCCGAGCCGAGCAACAGCGGCTGCGAAGTCGATCGCCCCGAAGACCAGCATTCGCGGAGGAGGCGCATAGCTGGCCGCGAACACGCGCATCCCCTCGCCGCGGCGCTGACCGTCCGGACCGTAAGTGAGCAGCTCGGTCTTGCCTGCGGCTAGCAGGCCCCGGACATCGTCCGCGACGGCAGCATCCGCCCGCGCGCTCCCGACCGAGCCGATGATGGGGGAGTCCTCGGCCGGGCGGACGATCATTCGCATGCCGAGCCGGGTGAAGTCCGGATGTTCGACAACTGTTGCGACGGCCACAGGGCGGCCGGCTTGGATGTCGGCTGCAATGTCAGCCAGCTCTGGAAAAGTCTGTTGCGACACCTTCTCGACGAAGACGTCGAGGATCCCGCCGCAGGTCAGGCCAACCGCGAACGCGTCGTTGTCGCTGACCCCGTAGCGCTGCAGGACGGGGTGGCCGTCCGCGACCACCTCCTGCGCAAGCGCATAGACGGCGGATTCTACGCAGCCGCCTGATACCGAACCCACCGCGGACTCATCAGGCCCAACCAACATGGCAGCTCCCGGCTGCCGTGGCGCCGAACGCCAGGTGCCGACGACGGTGCCCATGCCGACCGGTTCGCCGGCCCGCCACCATGCCAAGAGGTCGGGGAGGACGTCACGCATTGGTGCGTCTTTCAGACATCGGCGAGTACCTCCAGAAGCTCGGCATACGCGGCCAGCGAATGCCCCGCGACCATCCGGTCCAGGTGGGGCAGGCTGGCCTGAATACCGGTCTGGATCGGAGCGTACCCCGGCTTGCCGCGATGCGGGTTCATCCAGATCACCGCGTACGCGAGCAGCCGCAGCTGCCGCATCTGTTCACCGAGCAGCCGGGCGTCGCCACGTTCCCAGCCATCACTCGCAATCACCACCAGCGCGCTCCGCGCCAGTCCGCGGCGGCCCCAGCGGGTCAGGAACGCCCAGATCACCTCGCCCAGTCGAGTGCCTCCCGACCAGTCCGGCATCAGCCGTCCTGCCGCAGCGAGCGCTTCGTCAGCCTGACGGATTCGAAGGGCGGAGCTGATCCTGGTGAGCCGCGTGCCCATGGTGAAGACCTCAACCTGATGGGGCATTGCGCGCACGATCCGATGCGCCAAACGGAGCAGCGAATCCGCGTACGGCTGCATCGATCCGGATATGTCGATCAACAACACAACTCGCCGGCGGCGTACACCGGGCCGCCTGCGGCGCAGCTCGGATAGCTCGCCCCCTGAACGCAACTGGGCACGCAGCGTACGCCTCAGGTCGACCGTGCCGCGACGATGCGGTCTTCGTCGCAGTCCGCGGCGCAGTGGCGGAACGACATCAAGGCTGGCGAAGAGCGTTGCCAACTGAGTCCGCTCCTGCTCGTTGAGGGTTGCCACGTCGCGGTGGCGCAGTAACTCTGTTGTGCTCGCGCGTACGGCGATGAGCTCATCGATGGATTGGCCGTCGGAATCCGGCTCGGCGGCGAAGGATGCTTGCGGCTCTCGTCGTGCCGGCACGCGGCTTGCTGGACGCGGCACCTCAGGTGACTCGGCAAACCATGCAGTGAAGGCCCTGTCGTAAAGCTCGTTGTCGTCCAGCGACGAGCACAACGTCGCGCGGCCCGACCAGTAGGTCGAGGCTCGATCATCGAAACCGGTCAGGGCGACGGCCTGTACGAAGGCACTGGTCCGGTCGGGTGTGACGCTCATTCCCGCCGCTCGGAGCACGTTGGCGAAACCGACGAGCAGCTCGTCCGGCGCCGGGTCTCCCAGGTCGGTCATCGCTGGTTACCGAGCAAGGATCACCTCGAGGGCGCGTCGGACTCGCTCGGCGTCCTCTCGGTACTTCAGCACCGCACCGAGTGTCTCGGCGGCGGCAGCGACGTCCAGTTGATCATGCCCAAGCCGTTGCAGAGCGCGTGCCCAGTCCAGGCTTTCCGCGACGCCTGGTGGTTTCAGGATGTCTTCGCTGGCTCGAATCCGCTGCACTGCAGATGCCACTTGGGTCGCCAGCTGAGCACTCACATCGGGCAATCTGGTTCGAATGATCTCGATCTCGCGCGCGAGCTGCGGATGATCGATCCAGTGGTAGAGGCAGCGCCGTTTGAGGGCGTCATGGAGTTCGCGAGTTCGGTTGGAGGTGAGCACCACCATCGGCGGGATTGTTGCCCGCACCTCCCCGTACTCCGGAATGGTGACGGCGAACGTCGAGAGCACCTCGAGCAAGAAAGCTTCGAACTCGTCGTCGGCACGGTCGATCTCGTCGATCAGCAAGACGGCGTTGGATGATCGCAAGGCCTTCAGGATGGGACGCTCCAGCAAAAACCGCTCGTGAAACAGCGACTCCTCGAGCGCGCTGGACATCAAGATCATCTCCGGCGGCCGCCTCGACCGCCCTAATGTGCAGGATCTGCCGCGCGAAGTCCCAGTCATATAAGGCCTGGCTGGCCTCGATGCCCTCATAGCACTGCAGGCGTATCAACTCGGCGCCAGTGATCATCGCCCAGGCCTCCGCAAGGGAGGTCTTTCCCGTGCCCGGCTCGCCCTCGAGCAGCATCGGCCGGTTCATCGCAGTTGCCAAGAAGACGACCGTCGACAATCCCTCGCTGGGAAGGTAGCCGGTGCTGCGCAGCGCATCCCCGATCGCGGCTGGACTCATCGTGGCGGAAGTCAACACACTCGCTTCGCTCCCGCCTTTCCTCACATGTCAACGCTGCCACGAGTTGTCGTGGTCCTGGCCGCTGGCCAGATCACCACATTCCACACCATGACGCCGTGCTCGGCGAGGTAGTCCCTGGCACCGCTGTCTCCGGTCAGCTCGACCATGAGCGACTCTAGATGGTCGCGGCCAATGCAAACCGGGTGACCAGGCCGCCCGTCGTAGGTGGCGCGAGACAAGGACGCAGTGCCGGGCGGAGCCTGCCCGATCACGCGGCGTACCACCTCAGCTGTCACGTCAGGCAGGTCGACGAGGTGCACCAGCACCGCTCGCCATGTGCTTGAGCTGCGCAGCAACCAGACCGCTGTGCAGCGAGCTGCCCATGCCCTGCTGCCAGTCCGGGGCCTCTATGGCGGTGATGATCGGGTCTGCGGCAAAGGTTGAGCTGGCCAGCAGATCTCGCGAGCGTGCCGCCTCGCAGCCGAGCACCACGATCACGGCGTCGCAGCCACCCTCGCGCAGCACCGCGATCGAGCGCAGCAGCCACGACGTACCGTCCGGATCGACCCGCAATGCCTTCGGTCCACCCGCGCGACGGCCCGCTCCAGCGGCGAGCAGCACACCACAGATGCGAGCGGTGGCGATGTTCGACACCTGGTCGGCCTCAGGCCGGCGTGCCGATTCCTTGATCATGATCATCCGGGCCGTCGTCGTCGTGGCCGTCATCGTCGAGGGCGAGCTGCGCCAGCACAGCATCATGCAGCCGGCCGTTGGTGGCGTAACCGCCAGCTCCCAGCGGCCCCGGACGTCCGTCGAGGTCAGTGAACCTTCCGCCGGCCTCGGTGACGATGATGGAGCAGGCCGCCATGTCGTGCAGCGCCAGCTCAGGCTCGCAGGCGATGTCGACACCGCCCTCGGCGAGCAGCATGTAGGACCAGAAGTCCCCGTACGCGCGGGTCCGCCAGCATCGTCGGAGCAGGTCGACGAACTGCTGGCCTTGACGCGACTCGACCCAAGCAGAGATGGAGGCATAGCTCAGCGAGGCGTCCTCCATCGTGGCCACGTCGGAGACGTGGATCTGGGTGGCCGACATCAACGACTTGCCGGCGTACGCGCCGCCGCCCAGGCTCGCCCACCAGCGGCGGCCCAGCGCTGGCGCGCTCACCACGCCGACGGCCGGCTCGTCGTTGATCATCAAGGCAATCAGGGTCGCCCAGACCGGCACTCCACGGACGAAGTTCTTGGTGCCGTCGATCGGGTCGATCACCCAGCGCCGCGGCCCCCAGCCGGTGTCGGCCATCTCCTCTCCGTGCACCGCATCGCGTGGTCGAGCCCGGCCGAGCGTGCGACGGATGGCCTGCTCGGCCGCCGTGTCGGCGTCGGAGACCGGCGTGAGATCGGGCTTGGAGGTGACGTGCAGGTCGAGCGACTCGGAAGCGGCTCATGGTGATCGAGTCGGCGTCATCGGCGAGCAGGTGGGCCAGCCGAAGGTCGTCGGTCAGACCGCGGTGGAGCGCATCGCTAGTCCCTGTTCTCGCGGTGTCGGGGACGGGCATGTGCCTACGCTACTGTCCGGAACCGAGCATCCGGCGAAAAGACTCAAGCCGAGCCGGAGCGAGCTCGCCGTTGGCGACGGCAACGTCCAGCGCGCACTCCGGCGCCGCGTCATCGTGCCGGCAACCGCGGGGACAGTTCTCGGTGATGGCGCGCAGGTCGTCGAAGGCGGCGATGATCCGGTTGCGGCTGACGTGGCTGAGGCCGAAGGAGCGCACTCCGGGAGTGTCGATGACCCAGGAGTCGGTCGAGTCCGGCAGCCGGAGCGCGATGGCCGAGGACGAAATGTGCCGGCCGCGCCCAGTCACCGCGCTGACCTCACCAATCGCCCGACCAGCGCCCGGAATCAGCGCGTTCACCAGAGTGGACTTTCCAACCCCGGAGTGGCCGACGAAGACGCTGCGATGCCCGCGCAGCCGATCCCGCAGCGGGTCCAGATCGGCGCCGGGAAAGGTCACCTCCACGGGGACCCCGAGCGGCTCGTACTGCGCGATGAGTTGCGTCCGGTGAGGCCAGATCGGCCTTGGTGAGACACAGCAGCGGCTCGATTCCGGCGTCGTAGCCGGCGACCAGGATGCCGGTCGATCATCCCGATGCGTGGCGGCGGATCCGCGAGCGCGGTGACGATCACCAGCTGATCGGCGTTGGCAACGATCGGGCGCTCGTACGGGTCGTCGTCATCGGCGGTGCGCCGTAAGACGGTCTCGCGCTTCTCGACCTCGACGATGCGGGCCAGCGTGCCCTCCGCCCCGGATGTGTCACCGACAACCCGGACCTGATCACCGACGATGACGCCCGTTCGGCCGAGCTGCCGTGCCTTGGTCGCGGTCACTTCCCGGTCAGAGATCAGGACTCGGATAGCGACCGCGATCGACGGTGATGACCATGCCGGTCTCGGCGTCGGCGTAGTCGGGTCGGTCCTTCGTACGCGGCCTGTTGCTGCGACGCCCGGGACGGTCGAACGCCTCGTACTCGTCGCCGCGCGGGCCGACTTGCGTCACCGCGGGATCGCCTCGCTTGCTGACTCCGCCACGGAGTCGTTGATCATCGTCGTCCATAGTTGTTCGAACTCAGGCATGGTCTTGCCGGTGCAGCCGATGTCGTCCAGCACGATCTCGGGCACCAGCAAGCCCAGCAGGGCTCCGGCCTGCGCCATCCGATGATCGGCGTAGGTGTGCCACAGATCACCACCGAGCAGTTTCGGGTGGATTGTCAGGCCGTCGTCGGTCTGGATCACGTGGCTGCCTAGCCGATCAAGCTCGGTCTCGAGCGCAGCCAGCCGATCGGTCTCGTGGCCGCGGATGTGTGCGATACCTCTGAGGTGGCTGGTGTCATCGGCAAGAGCGGCGACTGCCGCGACCACCGGGGTCAGCTCGGCCGCGCCGCTCAGATCAAGATCGACTCCATGGATGTGGTCGGTGCCCTGCACCTCAAGAGTGCCGTCCTCGAGCGTCACCTGAGCGCCGAAATGCTGCAAGATCTCACGGATCGCATCGCCGGGCTGGATGGTCGAGCTCGGCCAGTTCGGCACAGTGACCGTGCCGCCGGTGATCGCTGCCGCGGCGAGAAAAGGTGCCGCATTGGACAGATCTGGCTCAATCGTCACGTCAAGCGGCTGGATGGCGCCGGGCGAGACCACCCAGCGATTGTGCGCGGTGTCATCAATGTCGACTCCTCGGGCACGCAGCATCGCCAAGGTCATCTGGATGTGCGGACGGGAGGGGATCTCACCTCCGATGTGGTGAATGTCGAGGCCGTGGGCGTAACGGGCGCCGGCCAGCAGCAGGCCGCTCAGGAACTGGCTGGACTCCGAGGCGTCGACGGTCACGCTGCCACCGCGCAGCTGCGGGCTGCCGGTGAGATTGAACGGAAGCGAGTGGCCACTGCCATCGATCCGTGGCGCCGAGGTGTTTGAGCGCCCCCAGAAGCGGCGCCATCGGCCGCGCGTACGCCTGCTCGTCGCCGTCGAATCGCATGGTGCCGTGGGCGAGTGCGGCGATCGGCGGAACGAAGCGCATGACCGTACCGGCAAGACCGCAGTCGATGGTTCCACCAGCGACAAAGGACTCGGGCGGGCTGACCTGCCACCGATCGCCGTTCTCGACGATCTGCACGCCGAGGGTCCGCAGCGCGTCGCGCATCAGCTGGGTGTCGCGCGCCTCCAGGCCGCCGGTGATCACCGATGGCCCGCTCGCCAGAGCAGCCAGGATCAGTGCCCGATTAGTCTCGGATTTGGAGCCGGGAATTGCGATCGTCGCGGTGATGGGAGCGGGCGCCTCAGGCGCCGCCCATTGTCGTAGTCCAGACACCCCTCAGATCCTAGGCGTCCGACCTGTCATCGCCTCGCCAACACCGACTTGTCAGAATCTCAGCAGGCCGTATAGCCCTCTAGACGCTGACAAGTCGGTGTCAGAGGAGTCAGTTCTCGCCGAGCTGGACGTTCTCGCCGAGCTTCTTGCCCTTCTTGGCTACGACCTTGGCCTTCTTGCTTCCTTGACCTGCTTCGCTTCCTTCTTGGCCTTCTTGGCCGCCTTGGCTGCGGCCTCCTGGGCTTCCTCAGCCTGCTTGGCGGCCGTAGCCTTGGCCTGCTCTCAGCTGCCTCGCTGCCTGCTTTGCAGCTTGCGTGAGGATTCGGCGACGGCTTCCACCAGTGCCGCGCCGGCCGCCACGGCGGCTTCGGCCAGATCACTGGCACCCCCGGCAGCCCGGTTGGTGCTCTTGGCGAGCTTCTTGGAGGCTCGACGCGTTTCCTTGGCAATGCTCTCTCCGCCCTTCTGGGCTCGCCAGGCCAGGCTCGGCTTACCCTCGGTGTCCTGCGAAGCCAGCAGCACGCCACCGAGCAGGCTCACGTTCTTCAGGAAGTGAGTGCGCTCCTGCACGCGCTCTTCGGGATCCTGGACCGTCCAGAAGGGGTGCTTGGCGATGGTGCTCGGGATCAGCGAGCCGGCCAGCAGCAACGCGCCAAGACGGCGTCCCTTGCCGGTAGCCAGGGCCGCGCCGCCCACCACCTGAGCGATGCCATTGATGCGCACCAGCGTGACCGTGTTTTCCGGAACGTAGCCGGCCACCTGCTCGGGCGTGTACTCCTTGACCAGCGGCACGACACGATCGACGAGCGGCTCGGCCGCGGGAACTAGCGATTCGGGATCACGGATTGCCTTGATTCCAGCAGCCACGAAGTAGGAGGCCAGCATCGTCCGAGGAATAGCGCGCAGCAAGCTCATGACACATTCCTACCGTGATTTGTGCTCGCCAAACCAACGGGGGGCCATCTTCATCCGAAAGTGGTCGTCGAGTGACGACGGTTGAATCGATTTACGCATGTCGTCTACGACCACTTTCCGGAGAAGGTGTTGGTCGGTGTCTCAGGAGAATGTTTGGTCAGAGCCTGCAGATACGCTCGAATCCATGTGCGGACGCTATGCATCCTCCGCGAGCCCGCAGGACCTGATGGAGGAGTTCGAGGTCGACGATCTTTTCGACGGCCTGCCCGGACCGGACTACAACGTTGCCCCGACGGTGGCGGTGCCAGCCGTCTTCGAGCGCCGAGTCAAGGACACAGGCGAGATTCGGCGTCGGCTGGCCCCGCTGGTCTGGGGACTGGTTCCGTCCTGGGCCAAGGACGCCTCGATCGGCTCGCGGATGATCAACGCCCGACTCGAGACCGTGGCAGAGAAGCCAGCCTTCCGGCGAGCCTTCAGCACCCGCCGCTGTCTGCTGCCGGCGGACGGCTTCTACGAGTGGTATGCCGCCGATCCGCCCGACGCCCCTGCACTCGGCAGAGGCAGAGGCAAACCCAGAAAGCAACCGTTCTTCATCCATCGGAGCGACGGCGGCCTGCTGGTCATGGCCGGCATCTACGAGATCTGGCGTGACCCTCGCAAAGATCCCGACGACGACTCGGCGTGGCTGCGCACCTGCTCTGTGATCACGACCGAGGCGACCGATGCTGCTGGGCACATCCATGATCGGATGCCGATGGTGATCACCCGTGAGGCCATAGACGCTTGGCTGGATCCGACGATCACCGATCCGAAGCGCGCCCTGGAACTTCTCGCGGTCACCGAGGCAGCGGCGCTCGAGGCGTACGCGGTCTCCACCGAGGTCAACAGCGTCGAGAACAACAGTCGGTCGCTTGTCGAGCCGATCACCGTCGAGGCCGATCCGGTGTCTGATCAGGAGACCCTGATTTGATCATGACCGAGTTTGATCATGACACAGAGCGTAGTCACTGTGCCCACGCCGCAAGGACCGGGCAGATTCTTTGTCGATCTAGCCGAGCGCGCGAGCTCGATCTTGGTGCTCGGCCATGGCGCAGGTGGCGGCGTCGGCGCCGCTGATCTTGAGCTGCTGGCCCGAAGTCTTCCGGCACTGGGTACGACCGTGGTGCGATTTGAGCAGCCCTGGCGTACGGCCGGGCGCACCGTGGGTGCACCACCACCGCGACTGGACGAAGCCTGGCTTGCCGCGCTGAGCTGGCTCGTCGAGCAAGAATGGGCCGAGCATCCCCTGGTCGTGGGCGGCCGAAGTGCCGGCGCACGCGTGGCTTGCCGGACCGCCTCGGAGACGAATCCCGCTGCGGTCGTCTGCCTCGCTTTCCCGCTGCATCTCCCAGGGCGGCCTGAGAAGTCCCGCGCTGCAGAGCTGTTGGCCCCCACTGCGCCACGGCTGGTCTTGCAGGGCACCAGGGACAGCTTCGGCAGTCCGGAGGAGATTCGTGCTGCGATCGGCGCCAGCCCCGGCATCACAGTCGTGGACTTGCCGGGAGCCGATCATGGTTACCGGATCGGCCTCAAGGCGCGATCCAGAGCGAGCGGAGCGAGCAATCCGACCGTGCGCCGCCGTGCTAAGGAGGAGGGAGCGGACAACGCTTCTCCGTCTGCGAGCGACGACGCAGTAGGCGGCCTCAGAGCGCGATCCGCGGCGAGCGGAGCGAGCAATGCAACAGAGATCGCACGAGCGTCCACCTTTACGCCCGCTGATCTTCGCACGACTGTCGTATCCGAGGTCAGCGGATTCATCGGCACCGTGGCGGGAATATCGACATCATGACCGCGTTGCACCTCACGTGCCGTTGTTCCTGGACAGCTTGGACAATCAGTCGATGCTGCGCACCTCGCCACTACTCTCGTACGTGATGAGCATCCCCACCGGCTCCAGCGATGCCGCGGTATCCGCGGCCGAAAGCGACGCTGGCCACGTCGAGACAGGCGACGAGCGACATGAGCGGTTCGAAAGAGATGCGCTGCAATACCTCGACCAGCTCTACGCTGCCGCGCTGCGCATGACCCGCAACCCAGCCGACGCCGAGGACGTCGTTCAGGAAACGTACGCCAAGGCGTATGCCTCATTTCATCAGTTCACTCCGGGCACGAACCTCAAGGCGTGGCTGTATCGGATCCTGACCAACACCTACATCAACTCGTATCGGAAGAAGCAACGCGAGCCGCAGCTCTCCGATGGCGAGAACGTGGAGGACTGGCAGCTTGCCAGGGCCGAGTCGCACACCTCGAGTGGGCTGAAGTCGGCGGAAATGGTGGCGCTGGAAAACCTGCCGGACACCGACGTAAAGGATGCGCTGCAGCGGCTTGCCCCAGACTTCCGACTGGCGGTCTATCTGGCAGATGTCGAAGGATTCTCCTACAAGGAGATCGCCGAAATCATGGGCACTCCGATCGGAACGGTGATGTCGCGGCTCAATCGTGGCAGGACACAGCTGCGCAATCTGTTGGCCGATTACGCCCGGGAACGGGGCGTCACGCGAGCGGAGGCGAGCAGGACATGAACGTCGAACGACCGCACGACGCATCGCTCGACGACTGCGAACACGTGCTCGAGCGCGTGTACGAGTTCTTGGACAACGAGATCGACGCGGCGAGCGGCGATGCCATCCGTCACCATCTCGCCATGTGCGAGCCGTGCCTTGAGAGGTTCGATGTCGAGGAAGCCGTCAAGTCCCTGGTCCATCGGCGCTGCGGCGGGGAGGTCGCACCAAGCCACCTTCGAGCGAAGATCGTTACCCAGCTGACGGTGATCCGCAAGACGCTGTGAGCGTGGGTAGGTGACAAACCCCACGGAAATTTTCCGTGGGGTTTCGTGTCTTGGGCCAACGACCGTCAGGCGTTCGGACGCTTGCCGTGGTTCGCGCTCTTCTTCTTGCGGGCGCGGCGCTTCCGGGCACTCTTTGCCATCTGAGCCTCCTGAGATCAACAGCGAGTTGATTCTGCCACAGGTTTGATTGCTCCGCTCGCTGCGCTCGCTGTGTCTAATGGCTCGCTCCGCTCGCTGCGATGCTCGCCGGGTAGCCGCCGTCTTCGTCGAATCCGACGAAACGATTTTGGCAGAGAATCAGCTCTGTCCTCGACGCGTTTCGTCGGCTCCTCCTGCAGATCGGCGGCGCGAACATCGCGGGCGCGGATCGCGCTTTGTGGTCGCCTACTTCATCGTCGCTTGAGGACGAAAAGACGTGTCCCCTCGCTCTTCCTTAGCACGGCGCCGCGCGATCCGGGATTTGCTTCAAGGCCGACGGCTGTTGGAGGCGGCCGTACATTTGCGACATGCCGTCGATGTCGGAGATCATCTCCGAGCACACCGACCTTTCCGAGGTCGACCATCACTGGTTGAAACTGCTGGTCTCGGAGTGGCAGTTGCTCGCCGATCTCAGCTTTTCCGACCTGGTCTTGTGGGTGCGCGACCGCGACCCCAATGTCTTCTGGGCCGCGGCGCAGATTCGCCCATTTACCGGCATCACGTCGCTCTTCGACGACGTCATCGGCGATCTCATCGCCTATTCGCCCGAGCACGTGGTGTCCGAGGCATTTTTCAGCGGCGAGATGGTGCAGACCAGCGAACGGAAACTGCAGGCCGGACTCCCGGTCGATACCCACGCCATCCCGGTCAAGCTCGCGGATCGGGTGATCGCCGTTGTCGAGCAGCACACGAGCCAGCTTGGCGTACGAGCTCCAAGCTCGTTGGAGAAGGCGTACGTGGAAGCTGGAGCGGAACTGGCCAGGATGATCACGCTCGGAGCTTTTCCGATACCTAGCGACGCTACCCATCCGGCGTTCAGTCCGCGGGTTGGCGACGGATTCATCCGCCTCGACCCTGCCGGAGCCGTGATGTACGCCAGCCCGAATGCGCTGAGTGCCTATCGCCGGCTGGGCTTGCGCGGCGATCTGATCGGTGAGCATCTGGCGACACTGACAGCGGCGCTGCTGCCGACCGGTCCGGAACCAGTGGACGACTCGGTGCAGTCGGTGTTGTCCGGTCGTACGGCGCGCAGGAGCGAACTGGTGTCGGGAGAGGCGCACCTGATGGTCCGGGTTTTGCCCTTGGCCGATGGCCGCGAGCGGGTAGGCACCGTCGTGCTCTGCCGCGATGTCAGCGACCTTCGAAGCAAGGAGCGCGAGCTGGTCACCAAGGACGCCACCATTCGCGAGATCCACCATCGGGTCAAGAACAACCTGCAAACGGTCGCCGCATTGCTGCGGATGCAGGCGCGTCGGATTGAGTCGCCCGAGGCAAGGGTCGCTCTGACGGATGCGATGTCTCGGGTCGCATCGATCGCCATCGTGCACGAGACGCTGTCGCAGACATTCGATGAGATCGTGGAATTCGACGCTGTCGCCGACGAGCTGCTGCAGATGGTCGGCGACGTCTCCGCCTCATGGGGTGGGGTATCGGCGATCCGCGACGGCAGCTTTGGATTGTTGTCGGCAGACGTCGCAACCAGCCTGGCGATGATCATCAGCGAGCTCTGCCAGAACGCCGTCGAGCATGGTCTGGCAGACCAATCCGGCGAGGTACGCGTGGCACCCAGTCGGTTCGACGGGCAGCTTCGGATGGAGATCAGCGACGACGGCCAAGGCCTCCCGCCCGGCTTTGATTGGCACACGTCGCGCAGTCTGGGGCTGTCCATTGTCAACACGCTGGTGGCCGAGATGGAGGGCTCTTTCCGGCTTGGGCCACGTCCAGCAGGGCCCGGAACCCAGGCCGTTGTGGAGATTCCGCTCTGATTGCTCCGCTCGCGGTGATGTTCGATCATTGCCTCGCTCCGCTCGCGAGTGATGTTGCGATCGGCATTCGCCGACGTGTCCGTACGATCACCGGACAGCTGACCGACACGATCATGCGCCGACACGATCATGCTCCGACACGATCATGCGTCGGGCGGACGGCGGCCCATGACCATGGACGATCGCGGACCTGTAGCCCACCCGCTTGCAATCTGGGTTTACGTGCGTTGTTGGCAGTGGCTCGAGCCATCCTGCCTGGAGGAATGCGAAACGCCGGAGGGTTCCCTCCGGCGTCTTGCTGCTGGACGAAGCCCCGAACTATGCGGTGCGGATTCGCGCGCGTGCGGCACGCCGCTTCAATGCTCGCCGCTCATCTTCGCTGAGACCGCCCCAGACACCATGATCCTGACCCGCTTCCAGCGCCCATTGCAGGCATGCGTCCCTCACCTCGCATCGCCGGCAGACCTGCTTGGCCTCTTCTATCTGGAGGAGGGCAGGTCCGGTATTCCCGATCGGGAAGAACAACTCCGGGTCCTCGTCCAGACAGGCGGCCCTATGGCGCCAATCCATGGCGTTACACTCCTAACTGGTTGCTTCGGGCCCTTGGCGAGGACCCCGCAGTAATGGGGAAGCAACGAGTCCTCTACACTGAGCTCTGACTCGCGCTCCCCAAGACTTTCAAGTATTGACAGGCAATACAAGACTTTCGAGCGTTCAGTGCCTCACATTTCGATTCAGTTACGGTCTGCGGGCTCTCAAAACCGGTTGTACCCCCCTCTCCAGGCTCAAAACACCACAGATGACCCAGTCAACGACCTCGAGCGGACGCCCGGTCACGCTGGTCGTCGCAGCCACTTTGCTAGCGCTCGAGGCCGTCATCGCGCTGGTGTACGCAGTGATCGAGATCGGGCAGGTCCGAATCTCACGCGCTGTGGTCGGAGTCGGTGTGACGGTTTTGATGGCCTGCTTTGGTCTATTGCTCCTTGTCGTGGCGCGAGGCGTGTTGCTGGGCAGGAGGTGGAGCAGGGGACCGGCGGTTGCGACACAGCTGATCTTGTTGCCGATTGCGTGGAGCTTCAAAGGCGGCAGCACCACCTGGGTCTCCGTCATGCTGGCCGCACTTGCAATCGCTGTATTGGTTGGTGTGCTCCACCCGCGCTCGACGGCCGTCTTCGTGCCTCGGGCGGCCAATAGGGGGCAACGGTAAGGTTGGCCGCTGGTGTGGCCGCGCGCTCGACGGGCTCTTAGCGAAGATGCTGGCTCGGCGCAGATGCGGGCTGAGCTCTTCGAAGCCCTTCCTAGGCCTCAGCCCCGCTTTCCAATCCCTCAGCCTCCGCCAGAATCCTGGCCAGCTCGGCGTCGTGCGCGGCCTCGGTTTCGGCGTCGTGCTTGACACGGCGGAGGAACGTCTTGGTGCGCTCCTCCTGCGGGTTCAGCAGCACGGCATCCGGCGGGCCCTCCTCGACGACGACGCCTTGATCCATGAAGACCACGCGGTCGGCGACTTCGCGCGCGAAGGCCATCTCGTGGGTGACCACGATCATGGTGGTGCCTTCCTCGGCGAGATTGCGCATCACACCGAGGACTTCACCCACCAACTCTGGGTCGAGCGCCGACGTGGGCTCATCGAAGAGCATCAGCTCCGGCTTCATGGCCAAGGCTCGTGCAATGGCGACACGCTGCTGCTGTCCGCCGGAGAGCTGCGACGGATAGTACCTAGCCCGATCTGCCAGGCCGACCATGTCCAGGAGCGCGAGCGCCTCCTTCTTGACGTCCGCCTTGGACTGCCGCTTGACCTTCACCGGCGCTTCCATCACGTTTTCCAGCGCAGTCATGTGCGGAAAGAGGTTGAAGCGCTGGAAGACCATCCCGATCCGGGATCGCTGCTGTGCGATGTCCTTGTCCTTGCGCACGTACAGTTTGCCCTTGCGGTCCTCGATGCCAATGAGCTCGCCACCCACCCAGATCCTTCCTCCTGTCAGGATCTCCATCTGGTTGATCAGGCGTAAGAACGTTGTCTTGCCCGAACCGCTCGGGCCGAGCAAGCAGACGACTTCCTTAGCGTCGACTGTGAGGTCAATCCCTTTCAGCACCTCGTTGGTGCCGAACGACTTGGTGACATTGACGGCGCGTACGAGGTGGTCGGTCTCACTCGATGTGGCGGTCACTTCGCTCCTCCAGCCGCCAGGCCCTTGGCCGCCTCTTCCTTTTCCGAGCTCACCTGGGTGCCGAAGCCGCGGCCGAACCTCTTCTCGAGGTAAGCCTGGCCGACCATCAGGACGCTGGAGGCGATCAGGTAGTAGAGCGTGGCCGCGACCAGGATCGGGAAGACCTGGAAGGTCCGCGCGCCGATGCCCTGCAGTTGGAAGAACAGCTCGGTGGTCACCGGAATCGCCAGCAGCAGCGAGGTGTCCTTCAGCATGGCGATGGTCTCATTGCCAGTAGGCGGCACGATTACCCGCATCGCCTGTGGCAGGACAATCCGCCGCATCGCCTTCCCACGGCTCATGCCGAGGGCCTGCGCGGCCTCCATCTGACCCCTGTCCACACTGAGGATGCCGGCGCGCGCGATCTCGGCCATGTACGCGGCCTCAGAGGCGGCCAAGCCGATCACGCCGCCGATGAGGCCAACGAAGATCGCGTTGGCGTCAAAGGTGGCAAAGCGCCAGTTACCCGACAGCCCCAGCCAGTCGATGATCTTCCAGTCGAACGGCACCCCGATAGACAGACCCGCTGTGAAGAGGACGCCGAGCGCTCCCATGATCGTGAGCAACACGTAGCGTGGGATGGCCCGGAAGAACCAGGTGTAGATCCACGCCACGCCTTTGAGAACGGGGTTGTCGGACAGCCGCATCACCGCCAGCAGCACCCCGACTGCGACACCGAAGATCATTGACAGGATGGTGACGAGGATGGTGCCCTTCCAGAAGCCCTCGATCACCGGGCTCTGGTTCATGGCCTGGAACACCAGCGGCCAGTTGAACGCTGGGTTGAAGATCAGCATGTTCAAGAACATCAAGGTCAGAACAGCAATCACGGCGATGCCGACCCAGCGACCGGGATGGCGAACCGGCTTGGCGTGGATCAGCCCGGGGCGATCATCGCTGACCGCCGGCCGGGCCTCCGTTGTGGTGGTCATGACGTCGGGCTCGGGCTCGGCTCCTCGGGTTTACGGCGAAGTCGGAGATGGCGCCCTGCTGAACGCCCCACTTCTCGAGCGCCGCTTTGTAGGCGCCGTCCTTGTCGATCTCCTTGAGCGCCTCGACGATTGCCTGTGCGAACTCGGTCTCGTCCTTCGGCACCACATAACCGTACGGGGCCGCCTCAGTAGATGTCACCGAGGGCCTCGAGCTTTCCGCCGGATTGCTTCACCGCGTACGCGACTACCGGCGAGTCGGACAGCATGGCGTCTGCCTTCCCGCTGACTACGGCGGCGGTGGCCTGGCTCTGGTCCTTGAAGGACAAGACGTTGATCTTGTTGCTGCCGCACTTCTTCTGCCGCACCGGAAGGTCCTCCATCTCTTGGGTCGTGTTGCTTTGGACGGCGATGTTCTTGCCGCAGGCATTGTCAGGGTCGATGCCCTTGGGGTTGCCCTTGGCCGTCGCCCACTGGGTGCCCGCACGGAAGTAGCTGACCATGTTGACCTGCTTCATGCGCTCGGGGTTGATGGTGAAGGACGAAATCCCCATGTCGTACTTCTTGCCATTGACGCCGTTGATGATGCTGCCGAAGTCGGCCGGGTGCCACTCGGTCTTGACCCCGAACTTGGCAGCGACCGCATTGAATACATCGACGTCCATGCCCTGCACGGTCTTGCCGTCGCCGGCCAGGAACTCGTTGGGGGCGTAGCTTGCGTCGATGCCGATCTTGATGACGCCGGCGTTCTTGATGCTCTCGGGCAGCTTGGCTGAAAGGTCCACGTTCTGGCTGACAGAGACCGACGGGGCGGTTGAGGCGCCGGTCTCTCCGCTCAGTGAGCTCGAGCCACAGGCGCTCAACGCCAGAGCGGCGACCGAGGCCGCGACCACGCCGAGCTTGATCCGGACGTTCATTTGTGTGCTGCTCCCTTCCAATCCCAGGCCCTGGTTGAGCCTGGGCTGACTGTGCGCGTTTACACGCTTTTATCAATGGCGGATTGGTCCTGAAGACAGACTGAATCCTTCCACGCGATGCCTCAGTTTGATCGATGCCGGTCCGTTTGGAATCCGATCGAAACGATGAGATGGCTCTATTGAAGTCGTTGAGCGCCGGCGGATGGAACGGCCGTGAAGTGTTGGGGAGGACCGAATCCAGCGGCTGCGAAGCTGCGGGCAATCTCGCCGCCAATCCGCTCCGACTCGCCAGCCGCGACAAGTGCGATGATGCAGCCGCCGAAGCCGCCTCCGGTCATTCGTGCGCCGAGAGCCCCGGAGGCGCGTGCCGCTTCGAACGGCGAGGTCGACCTGCGGCACGGTGATCTCGAAGTCGTCGCGCATGGACTCGTGTGAGGCGTCCAGCAGCGGCGCCAGGTCGGCGATCCGCCCCGCCCGCAACACGTCGACTGCCTCCAGCACCCTGGCGTTCTCGCTAACCACGTGATGTACTCGCCGGCGCATCACCGGATCGGAGAGCTGTTCCAGCGCGGCACCGAGATCGGTGACGTCGCGCAGCGCTGCCACGCCGAGGAGCCGCGCCGCCTCCTCGCAACTGGCGCGGCGGGCGGCGTATTCACTGTCGACAAGCGCATGCGGAGTCTTGGTGTCCAGGACCAGGATTTCCAGACCCGCGCTGCTTGTATCGAACCGAACCTGCTCGGCCGCGTAGGTCCGGCAATCGAAGAACAGCGCGTTACCGGCGGTGCACAGAGTCGAAGCGGCTTGGTCCATCAGGCCAGTGGGGGCCCCGACGAAAGCATTCTCCGAGCGCCTGGCTAGTTTGGCCCGCTCCAGGCCGGCGATCTCAAGGTCGTTGAGGTCGGCCAGAGCGGTGAGAACGGCGCATTCCAGGGCTGCCGAGGAGGACAGGCCGGCGCCTTCCGGAACATCAGATGTCAGTACGAGATCAGCTCCACCAATCCGATGACCGGCCTCCTCGAGGGCCCAGACCACGCCCGCGACATAGGCCTGCCAACCTGTCATTCCCGGTTGTAGGTCGGCGGCATGGAAGACCTCGGTGGAGTCAGTGTTGAGTGAGGTGACCCTCCAGGTGCGATCGTCGGCTGGAGCTGCCGCGATCACGACTCGTTGGGCGAGGGCGAACGGCATGACGTAGCCGTCGTTGTAGTCGGTGTGTTCGCCGATCAGGTTGACTCGGCCGGGAGCGGCCCAGACCCCCGCTGGCTGCCGGCCAGTCCTCGCGCTGAATGCCTCGACGAGGGCACTGGCGTCGCTGCTCACCTCATGCACTGTATCGGCGAAGATGGCCCGACCACATCGGGCCGCGGTCGCGGCCCATAGGGTGAAGGGCATGCTAGCGGCCTACGCTGTTCGGGCAGATGCGGAAGCGCCTCTGGACGCGCTCGTCGTCGGTGATATCGAGCCGCCAGGCGTGCCCGAGGGATGGGCGAGGGTGCTGGTGACGGCGGCTGCCCTCAACCTCCACGATGTGTGGTCGCTCCGCGGAGTAGGCCTTCCGGCTGACCGGCTCCCGATGATCCTTGGCTGTGATGCGGCGGGTGTCACCGACGACGGTCGCGAGGTCATCGTGCACTCGGTGATCAACTCTCCGGATTTCGTCGGATCCGATACCACCTACGACCCCGCGCGATCGCTGCTTTCCGAGCGTTATCCCGGCACGTTTGCGACGCAGGTGCGGGTGCCCGCGAGCAACTTGATCGACAAGCCGCCAGAGCTGAGCTTTGCCGAGGCGGCATGCCTCCCAACGGCATGGCTTACCGCGTACCGCATGCTCTTCAGGCAGTCGGGAGCTGGTCCTGGCGACACAGTGCTGATCCAGGGTGCTGGCGGAGGAGTGGCCACCGCGCTTATCGTGCTCGCCCGGCAAGCCGGAATGCGGGTGTGGGTCACCTCGCGTGACGAAACCCGCAGCGCCCGCGCCGTCAGTCTCGGTGCCCATCGGGCCTTTCCAGCGGGCGCACGCCTCCCGGAACGAGTGGACGCGGTGATGGAGAGCGTTGGTGCCGCGACGTGGTCACACTCGATCAACGTGCTGAGGCCCGGTGGCACGCTCGTGATCTGCGGCGCGACCTCGGGCGACAATCCGTCCAAAGCTGAGCTGACCAAGATCTACTTCAAGCCGCTTCGGGTGATCGGCTCGACCATGGGCACCCGAGATGAGCTGATCTCGCTGACCAAGATGCTGGTGGCTACCGGCGTAAGACCGCACATCGATCGGATTCTCCCGCTGACGGATGCCGCTGCAGGCTTTGCCGCGATGATCGCCGGTGATCATTTCGGCAAGATCATCTTCGAGCCGTGAGGCTCAGCGCCGACCGGGTCGTGCGCCGGTGGCCGGCCCCTCACTGAAGGTGGTCGGAAACGACAGGCGCCTCGCCGATTGTGGTGTCGTTTCCGACCATTTCCAAGGAAGAACTCGACGTTGCTGCAGAGCCTACTCGTCCTCGTCGTCGAGGCGGGCAAGCCAGGTCGCTAGGCGCTCCACCGGGGTCTCGAACTCCGGGTACTGATCGACGAAGGTGCGTAACTGATCAGCAAGCCAGGCGAGGCTGACCTCGTCCTCGCCTCGGCGCGCTTGGAGCTCCTCGATGCCCCGATCGGTGAAATACATCGTTGTTCCTATGCTCGGCTCGCCCACGGCGCGTCGGTGCTCGTGTCGTCCTCGCTCTTCGCCCAAGGCAATCGGAGTGATTGAGTTCTTCCGTGAACGCGAGTCGTTGCGCTCATCGTTTCATCCGATCACGAGCGCACCTCCGACGCTCGCCGAGCGTGACACTTCCGCCTGCCTACGCCAAGGCGGCCTCCATCAGGGCTCGTTGCTGCTGTAGGTGAACGCTCGCCGAGCCAACTGAGGGCGCCGACGATTCCGGTCGCGTCACCTTGGTCAGTCGCCAGTTCTGACCCGGCTCGACTTCGGTGAGGCGCTGCAGCAAGTTAAGTGCGATGAAAGGCCACGCTCCCTGGTTGGCCGGTTCATCTTGTACCCAGCGCAACTCCTCGACGTGGTCGAAACGCCTGAGCTGCTTTCCGAGCTCCTTGGCCGGGAGTGGATAGAGCCGTTCGAGAGAGAGAATCGCAACCTCGCCATCCTTGTGGGCCTGACTGCGAGCGTTCACCAGATCCCAGCGGATCTTGCCCGAGCAGAGCAGCACGGACTTGACCTTGCTCGGATCCGCGATCGTCGGGTCACCGAGTACCGGCTTCCAGGACCCTTGGGTGAAGTCCGACGGATCGGATACAGCCAGCTTGTTACGCAGCATTGACTTTGGCGTCATGACGATCAGCGGCCGATGGAGTTCGCCCAACGCCTGCTGCCGGAGCATGTGGAAGTGGTTTGCCGGAGTCGACGGCTGCGCAACCGTGAAGGCGTCTTCGGCAGCGAGCAGAAGGAAGCGTTCCAGGCGAGCCGACGAGTGGTCTGGACCCTGGCCCTCATAGCCGTGTGGCAAGAGAAGTACCACGCCTGACTGCTGCGTCCATTTGGCCTGACCTGAGGTGATGAACTCGTCGATGATGGTTTGCGCCCCATTGGCAAAGTCACCGAACTGAGCCTCCCAGAGCACCAGTGCCTCCGGACTTGCCACCGAGTAGCCGTACTCGAAGCCCATCACGGCGTACTCGCTCAGCAGCGAGTCGAAGACATGGAACTTGCCCTGGTCCTCGTCCAGGTGCTTCAGCGGCACCCAAGACTCACCGGTCTTGCGGTCGACAATGGCGGCGAAGCGCTGAACGAAGGTGCCGCGCCGAGTGTCTTGCCCGGTGAGTCGAACCGTGCGGCCCTCCAGCAGCAGGGAGCCGAGTGCCACGATCTCGGCAGTCGCCCAGTCGACCGGGCCCTGAGTGATCGCCGCGGCTCGACGCTGCAGCTGAGGCATCACCTTGGGATGAACCGTGAAGCCGGACGGGAACGTGGTGTGCGCGTCGGCGATCTTCTTCAGGTTCTCCATGCTGATGGCGGTGCCCTGCTTGGCCGCCGACTTCTTCGGGTACGCCGGCACGCGGCTGTATTCCATGTCCCTGCGCGGCTGACGCGCCCCACGGACCTCCCTGAAGACCAACTCCAGACGCTCCCGGAAGCGGGTCATCACCGCTTCCGCGTCCTCCACCGTGATATCGCCACGCCCGATCAACGCCTCGGTATAGAGCTTGCGGACCGAGCGCTTCTTCTCGATGAGGTCGTACATCCGAGGTTGGGTGAAGCTGGGGTCATCGCCCTCGTTGTGACCGCGGCGGCGGTAGCAGATGAGGTCGATGACGACGTCCTTGTTGAATGCCTGCCGGAAGGCGAACGCCAGCCGAGCGACGCGGATGCAGGCCTCGGGATCGTCGCCGTTCACGTGGAAGATCGGCGCCTGGATCATCCGGGCCACGTCAGTGCAGTACATCGACGACCGCGACTCCGTCGGGGCCGTGGTGAAGCCGACCTGGTTGTTCACGACAATGTGGATGGTGCCGCCCGTCCGGTAGCCACGCAGCTGGCTGAGATTGAGCGTCTCGGCGACGACCCCTTGGCCCGCGAACGCCGCGTCGCCGTGCATCAGCACGGGCAGGACCGGGAACGCCGCCCCGCGGTCGAGGATGTCCTGCTTCGCCCGGGCGATGCCTTCGAGCACCGGATTCACTGCCTCGAGATGGCTTGGATTCGCCGCAACCGATGTCTTGATCGTCGCGCCGGTGAGCGCAGTGAACTTGCCCTCTGCACCGAGGTGGTACTTGACATCCCCGGAGCCCTGCACAGTACGCGGGTCAAGATTGCCCTCGAACTCCCGGAAGATCTGCTCGTACGACTTGCCGACGATGTTGGACAACACATTGAGCCGGCCGCGATGCGGCATCCCCATGCAGACCTCTTCAAGCTCAGCTTCGGCCGCCTGCTCGCACACCTCGTCCAGCAAGACGATCGTCGCCTCGCCGCCTTCCAGGGAAAACCGCTTCTGTCCGACGAACTTGGTCTGCAGGAACGTCTCGAAGATCTCGGCCTCATTGAGCTTGTCCAAGATCCGCAGGTGTTCCTCGCGGGGGAGCGATTCATGTGGTCGCTCCACCCGATCTTGGATCCACTTGCGCTGCGCAGGCTCTTGAATGTGCATGTACTCCAGGCCGCTGGTCCGGCAGTAGGAGTCGCGCAAGATCCCCAAGATCTTTCGCATCTTCATCCGGCCCTGGCCGCCGGCGAAGGACCCGGTCGCAAACTCCCGATCCAGATCCCACAGCGTCAGGCCGTGCGACTGTACGTCAAGATCATGATGGCGCCGCTGCCGGTACTCCAGCGGATCGGTGTCGGCCATCAGATGGCCGCGTACCCGATAGGCGTTGATCATCTCCATGATCCTGGCCTGCTTGGGGATCTGGTCCTCATGATCACTGCTGACGTCTTGCGCCCAGCGGATTGGCTCGTACGGGATGCGAAGTGCGCCGAAAACGTCGTCGTAGAAGCCGTCTTCGCCCAGCAGCAATGCGTGCAGCCGGGCGAGGTACTCTCCGGACTGCGCTCCCTGGATGACCCGATGGTCGTACGTCGAGGTCAGCGTCATGATCTTGGAGACACTCATCTCGCTGAGTCGATCAGGATCAGACCCCTGGAACTCTGGCGGATATTCCATGGAGCCGACGCCGATGATGGCGCCCTGGCCTTGCATCAAACGCGGGACCGAGTGGCTCGTCCCGATCGTGCCCGGATTGGTCAAGGTAATGGTGGTGCCGGCGAAATCTTCGACTGTCAGCCGTCCGGCTCGGGCCTTCTTGACGACCTGTTCGTAGCCGTTCCAGAACTGAGCGAAGTCCAGGGTCTCGCAGCTTTTGATACTGGGCACCAGGAGCTGGCGAGTGCCATCCTCCTTCGGCAGGTCGATCGCCAAACCGAGATTGACGTGCGCGGGTACGACGAGCGTCGGCTTGCCATCGATGACGTCGTATGCGTTGTTCATGGCCGGGACGCTCTTCAGGGCCTGCACCATCGCGTAGCCGATGATGTGGGTGTAGGAGATCTTGCCGCCGCGCGCACGTCGTAGATGGTTGTTGATCACTACGCGTTGGTCGATGAGCAGTTTGACGGGAAGGGATCGAACGCTGGTCGCGGTCGGCACCGACAACGAGATGTCCATGTTCTTCGCCGTGCGTGCCGGAGCCCCACGCAAAGCGGTCTTGACTGGCTGTTCGAGGGCGACGCGGGGCCGATCATCAGGGTGTGGCGGATCAGCCGGAACGCCGCCGCGCGCGCCCGGAGCGCTCGGCCGGGCTTCTTTGATCAGCGGGCCCTTCTCGACGGTTGGCGTCCGCTTGGATGCCGCCTGACCTTCGCGTTTCGGCGTCGCGGTCGTCGTCTGAGAAGCTTGCGCGGGAGCCGGCGCCGGAGCCGCTCTCGTCACAGTTGACCCGGCACCTTCGGCACGTGGTTTGGCTGCCTGTTCGCGCTGAGGTTGCCGCGTTTCCGTGGCGGACCCGTTTCCTGTGTCCGTGATGGGTGCACCATGCGTTTTGAAGTACTCCGCCCACGTCTCGTCCACCGAGGTGGGATCTGCGGCGTACTGCTCGTACATCTCCTCCAGCAGCCAATCGTTGGCGCCGAAGTCGGCTTCCGTCGGCGCGCTGGTGGGTGATTGGTCGGGCACGATGGCCACTGTCGCCTTCTTCCTCCATACGTACTACTCGCGGGTAACCCGCCCTGGCCTGCTCCCGGCACGCTCCTAGCAGGCGTTACCTAGGCTACCCACGCTTGCAGATCAGCCAGGTACTGGCGGGCTACCACACGTCGTCTGGGAGACGGGTCGGCAACGATCATTCCTGGTGCGTGAGTGCCGTTCTATCTCTGGCGGGGGTGGCCAGCATGCGCCAGGCCAGCCAGCAGGATTCCACCGTGAAGAACACCAAAGCGATGTTGCGCACAGCCGTGACAATGGTGGAGAGAATGATCATCATTTCGCCCTGGCTACCGAGATAGCCGTCGTAGAAGAGCGGATAGACCAGTTGGGTCAGAAGAGCGAGGACCAAAAGCTGACCGGCCATTCGGTTGATCGGGGTTTGCTCCTCGGGCGAGGCGTGGGGCCGAAGCACCAGCAGGCCCGCCATTGGACCACCCAACCAGAGCAGGTATTGCGGGCTCAAGGTCTTGTTGGTGATCGTCATGATCGCCACTGTGGCCACGATGACAAACCCGATCGCAACCGGAGTCGATCCGTCGTATCGGAAGGCGCGAACGGTGAGCAGGATGATCAGCACGAGGCCCAGCACTGTCGCGACGTTGCTGATGGTGATCCAGGCGGCAACGCCCGGACCGAAGATCTCGTACGCCTGGTATTGGGAAATGTCCACGAGCCAGTGTTCAGGTCTCACGGCTCGCGCGAGCATCAGTGGCGTAGCCCAAATCGACTCGATCTGCAGTCCGCGATCTGATTGCCAAGTCAGTGGCGAGATCAGCCGCGCCCAGCCTCCGAAGATCAGGCTGATCAAGGCGAGACCGAAGCCCACGATCACGAAAGTGATGCCTGCTTGTCGCCGATCTGCTCGATAGGACAGGAATGCGCCGATGAGCAGCGCCGGCCATAGCTTGATCGCCGCACCCAGTCCTGTCAGGGCTCCGGTCACCCATGGCTTGCGCCGGGCCGCGAGGAGGGCCCCGCCGGCGAGGACGGCCGGCAGCATGTCGAAGCGCAGGTACGACAGGGGACCGATCAGCGGTACGAAGATCAGCCAGAAGTCGATCGCGGTGTTGTGGCGCCGCCCGGTTGCTCGCCAGAGTGCATAGGTGAACAGCGCATCCAGGACGAGCATGAAGATGACAAAGGCGACGAGGTAGCCAACGCGGTTGCCAAAGGATGCGCCGTAGGGCAGCCACAGTATCCACACCACTGGTGTCGGGTACTCAAAGAGCGTCCGGTCCAGGCCCACCGTGAAGAGGGCGTTGATCTTGCGGTGGTAGTAGAAGACGTCACCCACCACGAAGCGCTCGAAGCCGGCCAGGATGACCAACATCAGCAACCGAGTGATGAACCAACCGATCACGATCGTCCGAGGTCCGCGGTGCGCGTCGTACCAGGCAACAAGACGACTCATTCACGACCCCACAGATTCGGCCGGGGAAGTGCACATCAGAGCAAGAAACTCTCGGTCGAGGACAGAACGCATGCGAACCTACCAGGAATGCGCTCCCTGGATTTGCGTCTCCAGTTCGGGCAATAGGTTTCGAGCAATAGGTTCGAACGGGCGCGGCCGCGAGGTCGCCAGTGACGCAATTTTCAGACCGGTGACGCAAGTTCAGAGTAGGGATCGCATTCATGGTCGATCGGCTGCACCACGATGAGGTGCCAATTGATCAAAGCCTGGTTCAGAAACTGCTCACCGAGCAGATGCCGCACATGGGCGGTCTCCAGCTCCAAGCCGTCGAGCCCCAGGGCACCGAGAATCTGATCTTTCGTCTCGGCGCGGAGCTATCCATCCGCCTTCCCCGCAAGCCGTCGGCCGTGCGTAGCTTGATGATCGAACGCGAGTGGCTGCCGCGGCTCGCTCCTGCATTACCACTGGCAGTGCCGGTCCCCATTGCTATGGGCGATCCCGCAGCGGACTACCCGTTTCCGTGGATGGTGTGCAAATGGGTGAACGGCGTGCCGGTGCCACCCGACGGGCTCGATGCGGGCGGAACGCAGCTTCTGGCCGAATTCGTCGTTGCTCTGGAGTCGCTCAACAGCGATGGCGGTCCCGCCGTCGAGCCAGGGCAGCGAGCTGGCTCCGTGGCCGCTTACGACAAGGTCGCACGGGCCGCGCTCGACGCGGTTTTACAGATGAGAGCAGCAGGACAGATCGAGCCTGATCTCATCGATGAGGAGGCCGGCGTCGAGGTGTGGGACGCGGCTCTCAGTGCACCACCGTGGCCAGAAGCGGGTGTGTGGGTTCACCGAGACCTAATGGGCGCCAATCTCCTCGCGACGGATGGGAGATTGACTGGAGTCATCGACTTCGGCGGACTCGCTGTGGGTGATCCCGCCGGTAACGTCATGGGCGCTTTCCACGTCGTGCAGGCGAAGTACCGTCCGCTATTCCGTGCGATCGTCGGCGCTGACGACGCAACTTGGGCTCGAGCGAGGGGCTGGGCCCTGACCCAAGGGCTGGAGGCATTGCCGTACTACTGGAACACGCACCCTGGAATGGTGGCGATGGCGCGTCATGTCGTTGCGGCAGCGCTAGCCGGTTGAGCGGTGGCCTGGTTCAAGGACACAGGCAATTCAAGGTCGCAGGCAAGCGATCGCGACCCTGGTGCCGACACCGACTCCGTCAGGCTGTGCCGTACTCCGCGGTTTCGGACACCCAGGCGTACGCCTGCTCGCTCAGGGTGAAGCCGAGGCCGGGGCGGTTCGGCACCCACATGCGCCCGTCGCGGATCTCGAGCCGCTCGTTGAACAACGGATTGAGCCACTCGAAGTGCTCCACCCACGGCTCCCTCGGGTAGGTCGCGGCCAGGTGGAGGTGGATCTCCATAGCGAAGTGCGGCGCCAGCTGGAGATTGGCCTGGTCCGCCAGCGCGGCGAGCCGCAGGAACGGCGTGATGCCGCCGATCCGGGGCGCGTCGGGCTGGATGATGTCCACCGACCGGTGCTCGATCAGGGCAATGTGTTCGGCGACGCTGGACAGCATTTCGCCGGTCGCTATCGGGGTGTCGAGCGCGGCTGCGAGCTGCCCGTGGCCTTCGGCGTCGTACGCGTCGAGGGGCTCCTCGATCCAGACCAGGTCGAACTGCTCCAGCACCCGGCCGAACCGCAGCGCTGTCGGGCGGTCCCATTGCTGGTTGGCGTCGACCATCAGGGGCACACTGTCACCGAGGTGTTCGCGTACGGCGCTCACCCGCTCGAGATCGATGCTGCTGTCGGGTTGGCCGACCTTGATCTTGATCCCGCCGATGCCTTCGGCCAGCGATTGCGTGGCCCGTTCCTTGACCTCCTCGATCGGAGCGTGCAGGAACCCGCCAGAAGTGTTGTAGGTCTGGACCGAGTCCCGATAGGCCCCCAGTAGCTTCGCCAGCGGCAGCCCAGCCCGCTTGGCCTTGAGGTCGTAGAGGGCGATGTCGATGGCCGCGATGGCCTGGGTAGCGACGCCGCTGCGCCCGACCGACGCACCGGCCCACAGCAGTTTGGTGTAGATCTTGCCGATGTCGTTCGGATCCTCGCCGATCAGGTTGTCGGCGATCTCCTTGGCGTGCGCGTACTGGGCGGGACCGCCGGCCCGCTTCGAATAGCTGAAGCCGATGCCGTGATGATCATCCTCCGTGCTGATCTCGGCGAACAGGAAGACGATCTCTGTCATCGGCTTCTGCCGGCCTGTGAGCACCTTCGCATCGCTGATCGGGGTATCGAGCGGCAGCGTGAGGGTGGACAGCTTGACGTGCCGGATCCGGTCGGCGGTGGTGGTTCGCGCCTCGCTGGCGGTGGTGGTCGGCGCCTGGGTAGGCATCTGCGTGGACTCCTTTGGATCTAAGTCGTCGGGGTGGTCGGGTCGAGGGTGGTGCCGGCGATGGCTTCGTAGACCTGGGTTCACTCTCTTTCAGACTCTGACGAGCAGGGGACTCAACTGGGCGGCGCGGTCGGCCAACCCGGTCAGATCACCGGTGACCAGGGCATTGCCGAAAACTGCGCCGCTGACCCCGACTGCGGCCGCGCCCGCGGCCAGGTAAGCGCCGACTGCGTCCAGGGTGACGCCGCCGGTCGGCATCATGGCGATGTCGGGCAGCGGCCCGCGGAGCTCGTTGAGGTAGGTCACTCCGCCAACGGGACCGATTGGGGACACCTTGACCAGCGACACCCCGGATTCCCAGGCGGTGACGATCTCAGTGGGAGATAGTGCCCCCGGTACGAATGGGAGACCCAGCTCATGGGCATGGTCGACAAGCCGCGGGAGGAAGACCTGGCTGACGGCGAACCTCGCGCCAGCATCCTGCGCGGCGGCGAGGTGTTCCACGGTCCGGACAGTCCCGACGCCGAGGATCGCCTCCGGCTGGCGCGCTCGAAACGCAGACACGGCCTTAAGAGCGCTCTCGCTGGTGAGAGTGAATTCGAAGCATCGGATGCCGGCGTCCCACAGCACCGAGGACGCGGCGATGAAGTGCTGGGCGGTGGGTGCCCGCAGGATCGCGACTACCGCGCGAGGCGGCAGCGGAGAGGCGAGGCGGCCGTTGGTCGTCATTTTCTTGAGGATCCTTGCGTCGTACATCTACGTATGTAGACATCATCTATGTATAGATAATTGTGTTGGTATACGGTTAATCTTGTCAAACCCGAGACGACGGAGATGACTGTGACAGCTACGACATCGGCGGCGGAAGGCCAGGCTGACGACATCCTCGAGCCCGAACGGAGTGGCGTCCGCGAGGTGAAGTCGGCTGCGCGTACGGTCGAGCTGCTGGAGCTCCTCGCTGCGCGGCGCAATACCCCGGCCCGACTTCGTGAGTTGAGCGAAGAGCTAGCGGCGCCGCGGAGCAGCATCTACGCGCTGCTGCGCACATTGGTCGCTCGCGGCTGGGTGCGGACCGACGCGACCGGAACGCTGTACAGCATCGGAATCCAGGCGTTGATCGCCGGAACCACCTACCTCGATGTGGATCCACTGCTGCGCATCATCCAGCCACAGGTCAACGATCTGAGCACTCATCTGGACGAGACAATCCACTACGGCCGGCTGCAGGGAGCCGACATCGTCTATCTCGCCACCCACGAGTCGACGCAGTACGTGCGGCCGTACAGCCGCGTCGGCCGCCGGCTCCCTGCGTACGCGACAGCGCTGGGCAAGTCGATCCTGGCCGAACGGCTCGCCTCACACGGACAGCTCGGCATCGATGTCCATCTGCCACGAGAGCTCACGCCGCTTACGCCGCACACTCTGACCAGTCGAGACGCACTCTTCGATGATCTCCGCGCGACCCGGGACCGTGGGTACGCGATCGACAATGAGGAGAACGTCGTCGGGATCCGCTGCTTTGCCTTGCCGATGACGCTGGGCTCGGCCACCGCGGACGCGATCAGCTGCTCGGTCCCGATTGAGCGGCTCGACGGGCGCGAGGAGGAGATCGTTGCAGCCATCCGTCGGACGGTCATCAGCATTGGACGGATGGTGCCGGGATAGTGCCCGTCAGTCGGCTCCAGCCTTCAGCCCGGCGGCGCCATCACGAAGACCGCCAGAGCCTTGACGGCGGTCACCGGAAGGTGGCCAACCTAGCTCCCGTTACCCCCGCTCTTGTGAGCTGTTGGTCGGAACTGCTGTATCCCGATCTGCCAGGCGGGCTCGGTGAGGGCGTCGGACGGAAGCCGGCCGTTGAGCTCCAGCATGGTGAGCCCGTGCAGGAAAGCCCAGGCTGCGCGGGCTCGGGCCGGGTCACCGGTGGCCCTGATCAATGGCGCCGCCGTACGGGCTTCCAATCCCGCCGGCAGCTGATCGCGCGGTAGCCGCCGGTCTGTCATCAACCTATAGACGTGCGGATGGGACGTGGCGAAGTCTCGATAGGTAGCCGCGAACGTTGCCCAAGGGTCAGCCGTATGCGCCTCTGCAGTTTCGAACTTCGCTGCCGCTTCCTCGAAGCCATCGACGATGATCGCGACCTCGAGCGCCTCCTTGTCCGGGAAATGCTTGTAGAGCGAGGGTGCGCGGATATTCAGCTGGTCCGCCACCCGCCGCATGGTCAACGCCTTGGGGCCCTCGGTCTCCAACAGCGTGCGGGCAACCCGAACGATCTGTCGCGCGCGGACCGTGAGCGAATCAGACACCGACAGCAACGGCCTTCTCGGCCCGATCCTTGATTGCCGCATTCATAGCTTGAAACGCCGGCAACGTCCCGCGGTCGAGTGAGCGCCGGACGAACGGTACTAGTGCGCCGGTGAAGCGCTCACGTTGGATGAACCTGGACTCCGCGACAGCGGAGGGCTCGACGATGAACACAGCTCCACCACTTTCGGATGGAGCGTGATCGCTGAACCGATCACCGGTTGCATCCGGAGTGACACCCGCTCACCCACTTGAACTCTTCCCTGCGCTTCGACGATGAACGGGTTCCATGTTGGAAACGCCGCGAAGTCGATCAAGATCTCCCACACCGTCCCGGCCGGCGCGTCGATATCGATCGAGCTGACCAATTCCTTACTCATGTCTGCCTCCTGGCTAACGTTGTTAGCCACCTTAGGCTAACAACGTTAGCCTGTCAACTCGCGTTGGTGACGACGCAGGTGGTGGCCTCGGCGAGTCTACGTCGGCTTTCGAATGTCACGACCGAATCTGAAGATCAAATTCTGACCGTGCCGCGGGACTCGTTTGTGACTGCCGGCGCAAGCAGCACCGCCCCTCGCGAGGCGACCGGCCTGCCCAGGACCACCTGGTACCGATCGATCGGAAGCCTTATCCGCAAGGGAAAGCTGCGCGAAGGCAAAGAGGGTCGGAGCACGATCACTCACTGCCACCCGATAGCGAGGAGGTGCTCATCGATGCCGAGTCCCACTGAGTCCCACCGAGTCCCTCCCCACCACCGGAAAGAGTCCCACGTCCCACTACCCCTTTTTGAGGTGGGACGAGTGGGACTCCGGCACTTTTCAGACGAAGGGAGTAACCACAGTGAAGGAGCAGCGTTTGACAGGCCCATGTCTACTAGGGAGACGACCGGATCGGTTCACAGCACATCGCAGGAGGCAGATATGGCGAGCAACGGCGAAGAGGTCGATGTCCGGGGCGAGGTGGTCGACTTGCTCATCGAGAAGATCGCCTCGGACCGCAACCCGTCCGTGACCATGATGAATCTCGTCGAGGAGTTGCTCGCGCCGGATGACGTCCCGGCATATGCGGCGGTTCTGCTGGACAAGGTGCAGACCGAGAGGTTCCCGAGCATTTCCATGATCCGCCGGTTAATGCGCCTTACTTCATAGCCTGCCCCGTCGTGCCGCCCTTTCCCGGTCGCTCGTCAGTGCTTCCGGTCCGCCTGCCCTGCTTCGGCCAGCCTCTGCGGGCCTCCCAGCGATCACCCGCGCGAACGGCGTCGATCCACGCTGTCATGGACTCGTCGCGCTTGATTCACTGTCGGCGCTGGGAGGCTCGCCGTGCCTTCCTGGTACCCACCCAGGCTCTGGGGCCCGTCCCGCGACAACGCTCGACGTGGCTTTTACGGCGCGAGGCAAGGTTCCACTCTGCTGCTAGGGCGATCATGCTGCTGGGCCACGGGGCGATCTCGTAAACCCAGGCGAAAGCTAAAGTGCGCGTACTCGCGGGAAGCACACGAAACGAAAGCAGTCCGCGCGAAGGCTAGTGTCACCACAAGGTCCGGAGTGTCTAGAACGGGCCTGGACGGGTACTGCACGGGGATGAGCAGCTGAGGTATGGATATTTCAGCCCGCTCCGCCATGCACCGGGACAGCCAGCTCTTTTTGGGAGAGACGCTACGTGTCGCTGCGGTGGTTGCTACCTAGCGGGACCTGCTGGCCGCGGCTCAGGACGGCTGGGTCCGGTTGCCGGGCCGGTCCCGAATCGCAGCCACTGCCTGTTGCTGGCTGAGCCGGGACCCGGCGGCGAACACCTGACCGTATCGGTCGACGCCCAGCGCCTGGCGGACCTCGGCCACCAGCTCGGCCTCCCCCCGCCGCAGCATCGGCCACGTGCGCAGCCCGGCCCGGCCGTGCAGGCCCTCGGCCGCCCCGGCCAGCAGCGCCGCCCGTTCGGGGTCGCCTTCGGCCAATGCCAGCCGGGCGAACGCGGCCAGGCACAGGGTCACGCTGCGGGTGCTGCGGGCCGCCAGGCTCAGCTCCAGCGCCTCATCCAGCAGCGCCCGGGCCTCCTCCAGCCGGCCCTGCACGACGGCCAGGGTGCCCAGCTGCACCCGGGAGCTGGCGGCGAGCCAGGTGTAGTCGAAGCGCTCCGCCAGGTCGCGCGTCTCGCGTCAGGTGGCTGCAGGGCGTCGTCGTAGCGGCCGACGGCCGTCTCCACGAGCGCCGGCGGTGGATGCGGCCAGGGCGGTCCAGAAGGGCTCGTCCTGGCCGCGGAGCTCTTCCAGGCTGGCCGACGCCTCCCGCAGGGCGCCGTCGAAGTCGCCGGCGATCGGCGAGGCCCACGCCATGGCCAGCTGGGACACCGCGTGCAGGAACGGGTCCTCGATCCCCGCCAGCAGCGGCGCCAGGCGCTCGCGGGCCGCCAGCGCCGCTGCGTCGTCGCCCACCTCGATGGCCGTCGCCGCCGCCGTCCACTCGCAGCTCGGCCCGGGCCTGGGGGTCGAAGGTGGCGGCGGCGGGCAGCAGCTCCTCGACCCAGGGGCGGGCCTCGCCCGACGGTCCCGCAGGAGCCAGAACAGCCACAGGATGCGGAACAGGTGCGGCAGCGGCGCGGGGTCGTGGGCCAGGTACCAGCGCACGGCGGCGGCCAGGTTGCCCGCCTCGGCCTGCAGCCGCTCGAGCCACTCGCTCTGTCCGGCGCCGCGCAGCGGCCGGTCCGCCTGCTCGGCCAGCGCCCGGTAGTAGTCAGCGTGGCGGCGCTCAACCTCGGCAGCGTCGGGGCGGGCCGCCAGCCGCTCGGCCACGAACGCGCGGACGGTCTCCAGCATCCGCGGCAGCGGGACGTGTCGCTGCTGATGTCGAGCTGGACCAGGCTGTGCCGGGCCAGCGCCTCCAACAACTCCAGCGCCCGGTCCTCCTCCAGCCCGGCCACCTGCGCGGCGGCCTCGATGGTCCAGCCGTCGGCAAAGACCGCCACCGTCTCCAGCAGCGACCGCTCGGCGTCATCGAGCAGGCCCACGCTCCACTCCACCGTGGCCCGCAGGGTGCGTTGCCGCTCGGGCAGGTCGACCGCTCCGGTGCCCAGCGCGTCCAGCGAGGCGGCCAGCCGGGCGAGCAGCGCGGCAGGATCCAGCAGCCGGGTGCGGGCGGCCGCCAGCTCGATCGCCAGCGGCAGGCCCTCCAGCCGCCGGCAGATCTCCACCACCGCCGCCGCGTTGCCTCGGGTCAGCGCGAAGCCGGGACGCACCGCCCGGGCGCGGTCCACAAACAGCGCCACCGCCGGCGCAGACTCCAGTTCCGCTGGCGGGATCGTGGCCGGCTCGGCCGGCAGCGGCAGCGGCGGCACCGGGTACTCCCGCTCGGCGCGCAGCCCCAGCACCGTGCGGCTGGTGGCCAGGATCGCCACGCCACGGCAGCGGCCCAGCAGCTCGCCCAGGTCGCCGGCGGCGCTCACCACCTGCTCCAGGTTGTCCAAGATCAGCAGCCACCGGTCGTCGCCGAACCACTCGGCCAGCGCCTGCAGCGGCGACCCCGCCCCCGCAAGGTCGGCGCCCACCGCCCGGGCGATGTCGGCCAGCACCAGCGTCGGAGTCGCTCACCGCGGCTAGCGGGACGAACACCATTCCGGCGCCGAACCGGTTCCGCAGCCGCTCGCCCACCGCCATCGCCAGCCGGGTCTTGCCGATCCCGCCCGGCCCGGTCAGCGTCACCAGGCGCGCCTGCCCCAGCGCGGCCGCAGTTTCCTCCACCTCCTGGGCACGGCCAATGAACGAGCTCACCTGCAACGGCACATTGCCGGTGCGGTCGGCAAGCGTGCGGATCGGTGGGAACTCGACTGGAAGATCAGCATGGTCCAGCTGATAGATCAGCTCCGGCTCTGCCAAATCACGCAGCCGGAACTCACCCAGGCGCCTCAGCCCAAACCCGTCGCCCAGCCTGCCCGCCACCAGGTCGCTCGTCGCCTTGGTGAGCAGTACCTGCCCGCCATGGCCGGCGGCCCGTACCCGAGCACACCGGTTAATCGGGCCGTAGTCGAGATGCTCGCCTCCGTGCGGACGCACCTCCCCGGTGTGCAGCCCCATCCGCACCCGCAACGCCGTACCGGTCGGCCACGCCTCGCGGCCAAGCCGAAGCTGGCAATCCCCGGCCGCCTCCACCGCGGAAACCGCGCTGGAAAAAAAGGCGAAGAAACTATCCCCCTCCCCGCGGGAGATCACCACCATCCCGCCATGCTCCTCGATCACCCCGGCCAACAGCCGATCATGCCGGTGCAGCGCCACCTCCATCGCCTCCGGCTCGCTCTCCCACAGCCGGCTGGAACCCTCGATGTCAGTCAACAGGAATGTCAGTGTCCCGGCCGGCAACTCGGCCCCGTCAGGCTCGACCGGCACGGCCGGCGATCGGTGCGGCGCAGCAAGGCTGATACTCGCGCCGGCAAAACTCTCGCTCAACAAAACAGCAAGGTCATCGACCAGGAGTCGTTCCAGCTCCCGCGCCGTGCCGAAGTGGCGATACGACGTGGCGCCGGCCGCTCGAATACTGTCGATCATCCCGGTCAGTCCCGGCTCCCGGTCTGGAGCCGGGCGCTTCAGATACAACAGCATCGGCTTACCAGCAGCCAGCCGGTACTCATCCTCCAGACCGGAGATCTCCATGCCCGGCCCCACCCAGCCATACCGCTGCCAATAAATGCCCACAAAAATCTGGCTCTGCTCCAAATAGGCCCGGTACATGCTCTGCGGCGGATGAGGCCGGGCGCCGGACTCATACCACACCGGAACCAGATGCAGCCGCCGGATCGCCCGCAGCGCCGCCGCCCGCTCCTCGGCAAGCTCCTCCAGCGTCGAGGAAATGAACACCCGGACCCGCTGATCAGGTGTGATGATCACCGATGCCCGATTCTCAAGCCCTTCCGCACCCGGTGAAGCGGTCACACCCGGCTCCCGCTAATCCACATGTCAAGCCTCTCTGCCAGCCGAACTCCAAAATGCGAGAAGAGACACGTCCTCATAAACCGCAGCCAACCACCGGACGTGCCCCACGCAGCTGGCCGTCGGTTAGCGCCGCCACGACAACCCCCATTTGCTAGGTGTCGATCTCCAAAGGCCATCCTCACACGTGACTCGGCCACGGCAACAGGACCACAATATGCGATGAGCTTGTTGCAAGATCCATGCCAGACGCAGCCCGGATACGGCGATCAGTCATAGGGGCAGTGTTGATGTTGACGGAGGCCAGCCCCGCAGTACCAAGTAGTCAGCGGGATGCCCTACGACCCTCCGATGGTGACCTCTCTGTCTCCAATCTCCGCGGTCTTCAACACTCCTGCGCTCGGCATTGAGCTGACGCTGTGCGTGGCACTCACTCAGACGGCGTGCCGGCGCCCGGACAGCTTTGCCGCGCTTTGCCGGCTCGTCAAACCAAGCGCGGTCCGCTTGGAGCCCGACGTGGTACCGCGCCGCGACGAGCGTTGATACTCGATCACCTGACCTCTCAATGAGAGGCTAAGTGAGCGTTGAGAAATCGCCACCATCAGATCTACAACGGCACAACGCATGACACGGCTGAGGATGGCGCGCTCGATGCACGTGGCGCGCTGTTGTACTTTTGGCATCTTAGCCGTTAATTGATCTTGGTCTCTCCTCAATCCGCTTAGCTAAGCTATGGTTTTGACCGCCATCCCGACCGCCATTCATGGTCGTCTTGGTGTGTTCGCTGGTGTTCACTGCCGTACGGATTCCTTACGCGTAAGGATTTCCGGACACCGGCGTGCGGCAGCGGACGCGTCGCCGGTAACTTTACAAGCAAGTGCTCCGCACTGCGGGCACCGGATGGGATGACACTCACGGAGAGGAGCACATCCCCTCGATTTGCCTCGCGTTGCGTAGATCGCCTGGGAGGTCGACCGTTCGCTATTAGCCAATCTGGCGCTCCACGACATCCCGGACGTCGCCGCAGACGAGTGGAGCGGGCATCCCGACGGCCGCAAGCCTTCGGAGTTTCCGAGGCCGACGGGTACGACCGATTGACCCGCCGACCTGCCCTGCCGATGACGATCCGAGATCGGCGGGCAGGGCAGTTAGGATCGACCAGCCGTCGATGAGTCGGCCCTCCAATGAGGGCTCGCGCGAGCACCGCTGTGACTCAACGTTCGATGGGCTCGTCCATAACCATCGAAGTCAAGCGTGTTCGGAAACTTTCAGGGGGACGTGGTCTGACCTGCGTAAACACCAACGTGCCCCCGACGTACCCCCCGGTGGCGTCCCGTGGGGTACGAATCCGGTGATCTCTCCTCCTCAGGATTCGCCACAGAGATCAACTGCTGGTCTCGACGGAGAACGAACGACCACTGCCGGAATGTGAGAGCTGGCCGAACGCTGAGGAGAACCGACATGAGCATCACCCAACAGGCCGAATCGTCCGACACCCCGCACGCCAACGACGAGCTGCTCACCATGCAGGAGGTCGCCAATGTGGTCCGCGTCTCCGTGGCCACGTTGCGCTACTGGCGCCACGTCGGGTCCGGCCCACGCAGCTTCCGTGTCGGTCGAAGCGTCCGCTATTGGCGCACCGAAGTCCTGCGCTGGCTCGAACAGCAGAGCAACGATCTTCAGGCATCCCGTTGAGGCTCAGCTCTGCGTCCAGATGAAAGGCAGGATGGAGCATGGCAAGCATCGAGAAACGACCCCGACAGGATGGGCGGGCGTCATGGCGTGCGCACTACCGGACGCCATCCGGTGAGCAGCGCAACAAGACCTTCGACCGCAAGGCCGACGCTGAGCGATTCCTTGCGAACGTCGAATCGTCTAAGAACACCGGGTCCTTCGTCGACTCGGTGCTCGCGCGGATCACGGTGGGGGACTGGGCCAGACACTGGCTCGACAACCAGACCCACCTCAAGCCGTCCACCCACGAACGGTATGCGGGGATCATCCGCGAGCACATCCGACCCAAGTGGGACAGGGTGAAGCTCGCCAACGTCTCCCATGCCGACGTGCAGAAGTGGGTAACAGCGCTGTCGAAGACCCGCTCACCCGCGACCGTCCGCAAGGTCCACCGTGTGCTCTCACTGATCCTCAACATGGCCGTCAAGGACGGACGCCTGGCCCGCAACGTCGCGATCGGCGTTAATCTCCCACGCCCGACCAAGGAGGAGCAGCGATTCTTGACCCATGCCCAGGTCGAAGCCCTCGCCGAGGCGTGCGCCCGCCCGACGGACGTGAGCAAGCATCGCCGGCTCGATGAACGCGAGAATCAGACCTACCGGCTCGTCGTCCTGTTCCTCGCCTACACAGGCGTCCGGTTCGGCGAGATGGCCGCACTCAGGGTGAGCCGCCTCGACCTCACCCGCCGGCGTGCGACCATCGCCGAGTCCGTCACCGTCGTGCAGGGCAAGGGGCTGGTCTGGGGCACTCCCAAATCCCACGAACGCCGGCAGGTGCCGATCCCACGGTTCCTCGTCGCCGAGCTGCGAGACCACATCGCGGGCAAGGAGCCCGACGAGCTCGTGTTCAACGGCGTAAGGGGAGGCGGCCCACTACGCGCTCCGATCTTCCGCGCCGGTTTCCACGTCGCGGCCGCGGCGATCGGCATCCCTGAGCTGCACCCGCACGAGCTGCGCCACACCGCCGCCAGCCTCGCCATCGCCAGCGGCGCAGACGTGAAAGTCGTGCAGCAGATGCTCGGCCATTCGAGCGCCGCGATGACGATGGACGTCTATGGGCACCTCTTCAGCGACCGCCTCGACGAGGTCGCCGACGCGCTCGACACCGCTCGATCCGAGGCCGCCAGATCCGCCGCCGCTGTTGCCAATGCTCAAAATCCTGTTGCCAAAGTGTTGCCAAACGCCGATGTGGTCGACTTGGCCGCCTACAAGGCGAAAGGTAAAACCGCAGGTCAGGCGCCAAATTCGGCTGGCGCCCCCGGCGAGATTCGAACTCGCGCTCCCGCCTCCGGAGGGCGGTGCTCTATCCCCTGAGCTACGGGGGCATGTCTTTCGGCGTGCCACGGCCCCTTGTGGACCGAAAGGCAATGTACCAGCGCGGCTGCCGACAGGCACTCGTCTTGTGAGCCAGTGCCGGTCGCGGGGTACGTGGAATCGATCGGGTCCGCCTGCTGCAAGCCCCTGTGCACACCCATGACGGTTCAGCGACAGATCTGGCTGGAGGGCGGCTAGACCGATGACATCACCTTCGGTCTTCACGGTCTGGGGTGTGCGATTCGATGATCATTCTCTGGGTTCCGCGTACGGAGCCCTGGTCGTTACGGTGGACGGCGTTGTCGACACCGCTCCACGCGGAGTGCATTCGGCATCCACTCACACGATCGCCATCACGGCAACGTCAGAACGCCGCCTCGCTCGTCCGCGACCTGAATTAATCCGCGCGCCTTCGGCCATGTCTGGCACAGTTTCGCGATGTGACACATACCCACGTGGCCGGCTCGATCCACGCCGACTCTACGGCCCGGGCCCCTAGTTGGCTGGGCATTCCGAGCGATGTCAATGCGCTCCTTTCGAGCCTGTGGAGCAGCGGCGTACGCAAGGATGAGAACGGCGTCCTCACCGTGGCTGGCCTGAGCGTGATCGAGATCGCCGATCAGGTCGGAACGCCCGTGTACGTGGTCGATGAAGCTGATCTGCGAGATCGCGCCCGCGCCTTCGCGGACGCGTTCGAGGGTTGGGACGTCTACTACGCCGCCAAGTCCTTTCTGTGTACGACCGTGGCCCGCTGGGTGAGTGAGGAAGGGCTGGGCATCGATGTCTGCACCGGTGGCGAGCTGGCTGTCGTGCAGCGCGCCGGAATTGATCTTCGGCGGGTGGGGCTACACGGCAACAACAAAAGCGTCGATGAGCTGCGGCATGCACTGATCGCCGGTGTCGGACGGATCATCGTCGATTCGTTCGACGAGATTGGCCGGCTCGGCGCTCTCGCGGAGGAGCTGCAGATCCGGCCGCGAGTCATGGTCAGGGCGACCACAGGCGTCGAGGCGCACACCCACGAATACATCGCCACGGCGCATGAAGATCAGAAGTTCGGGTTTTCCATTGCCGGCGGCACTGCTGCGGCCGCCCTGACTGCCTGCCATACGCATCCCTGGATTGAATTGATCGGCATCCACTCCCACATCGGCTCCCAGATCTTTGACGCTGAGGGGTTCGAGGTTGCGGCGCGCCGTACCCTGCGACTGCACGCCGATTTCGCGGCGCAGACAGGCCTTGAGCTGGGGGAGCTTGATCTTGGCGGCGGCTTCGGCATCGCATACACCAGCGCTGACACACCGTCAACGCCTGCGGCGCTTGCAGATGCCCTGAGGGGGATCATTGATCACGAATGCTCAGCACTCGGCATCAGCGTTCCGCATATCTCGATCGAACCGGGTCGCGCGATCAGCGGGCCCAGCACGTTCGCTCTCTACCGGGTCGGAACAGTCAAGCCCGTTGCCTTGGACAACGGCGCCAGCCGCCTCTATGTGGCCGTCGACGGCGGCATGAGCGACAACATCAGAACGGCCCTTTACGCCGCCGAGTACTCCGCCACGCTGGCTTCACGCCTATCCACCGCGCCTCCTGTGCTGGCGCGCGTCGTCGGCAAGCATTGTGAGGGCGGGGACATCTTGGTGCGCGACGAATTCTTGCCCGCTGATATCGCGGCTGGCGATCTGCTCGCGGTCCCGGGCTCGGGCGCGTACAGCCGATCCATGGCGAGCAATTACAACCATGTCCCTCGGCCACCGGTGATCGCAGTGAAGGCGGGCCAGATCACAACCCTGCTCCGGCGCGAGACCATCGCGGATTTGCTGGCGTTGGATCCTGGATGAAAGAGAGTCCATAGCGCGATGCGCGCACAGAGCCTCAAAAAATATAGTGAACAATGAGACCGCCACGATTCGGGGTCGTGGTGTCGTTGTGTAAATGAGGTTTCCGTGACTTTGACCAGCGTGCGTCCTACGCCTCTCCTTGACGTTCCACCGCTAACACCACTGCGTGTGGCGCTGCTTGGTTGCGGGGTGGTCGGCTCGGAGGTGGCGCGGTTGATCACCGAGCAGGCAGCCGATCTACGCGCTCGCGCAGGCCGGCACTTGGAGCTCGTCGGCATCGCCATACGCGATGAGAAACGGGAACGGCCAGGCATCGACCGTACGCTCCTCACGACCGATGCGAAGGGACTGGTCAGCCGCGAGGACGTCGATCTGGTGATCGAGCTGATTGGCGGCCTCGAGCCTGCCCGCTCGTTGATCTTGGCCGCGTTGCGGCACGGGGCATCGGTGGTGACAGCGAATAAGGCGCTGCTCGCCGAGGATGGTGCCACACTGTTCGCGGCCGCCGAACAAGCCGGCGCTGATCTTTACTTTGAAGCCGCGGTGGCGGGCGCGATACCGATCATCAGGCCGCTTCGGGAATCGCTGGTCGGCGACGAGATCACGTCGGTGATCGGGATCGTGAACGGTACGACGAACTACATCTTGGATCGAATGAACAGCGGCGGCGTGGGTTTTGCCGAGGCATTGGCGGAGGCGCAGCAGGCTGGCTATGCGGAGGCCGATCCCACAGCCGACGTGGAGGGATTCGATGCCGCAGCCAAGGCCGCAATCTTGGCCAGCTTGGCCTTTCATACGCGTGTCACCGGCGCCGAGGTGTATCGAGAAGGCATCACGCAGGTGACCCCGACCGACATCGACTCGGCGCATGAGATCGGCTGTGTCGTGAAGCTCCTGGCCATTGCCCAGCTGTCCCCGCCTGTTGCCCTAGGAGCCAACGACCGGACAGTTTCAGTACGCGTCCATCCAGCCATGGTTCCGCGCTCTCACCCGCTTGCCAGTGTTGGTGGCGCGTACAACGCGGTATTTGTTGAATCAATGTCGGCCGGCCGGCTGATGTTCTACGGTCCGGGCGCAGGCGGTTCGCCCACGGCTAGCGCGGTGCTCGGCGACCTCGTGACGGTCGCGCGAAACCGGCTGCGCGGCGCCCTTGGTCCCGGCGAGTCCAGTTATGCGGCACGCCCGGTGACCAAGATCGGCAGCGTGATGACGCGCTATCACGTCTCCCTCGAAGTTGCCGACATGGTCGGCGTTCTCGCGACGATCGCTCAGGCATTCGCCGAGCATGGGGTATCGATCGAGACGGTCCGCCAGAATGGGCGGGGTGCTGGTGCTCAGCTGGTGATCGTGACCCATCACGCACAAGATGCTGCGCTCAGCGCTACGGTGCAAGCGTTGCGGAACCTCGATATCGTGCGGGAGGTCACCAGCGTGATGCGAGTTGAAGGCGACTGATGTGATTCCCGAGTCCTTCATCGCCGACCACGGCACCGCTGTAAAGCATCGCCCCGGATACGGCGTGGTTGCTCGTTATCGCGACTGGCTGCCGTTGGCGGACAGCGATCCCGTGATCACCCTCGGTGAAGGAAGTACGCCGCTCGTTGCTGCGGAGAAGTTGTCAGAAATTCTGCGTTGTGAGACGTGGATCAAGGTCGAAGGAGCCAATCCGACCGGCTCGTTCAAGGATCGCGGGATGACGGTGGCGCTCAGTGTCGCCACCGGGCAAGGTGCACAGGCTGTGGTCTGCGCCTCGACCGGAAACACGTCCGCCTCGGCGGCTGCGTACGCGGCACGGGCGGGTCTGTCGACGATCGTGCTGCTACCCGCCGGGCGGATCGCCACCGGCAAGCTCGCTCAGGCGATCATGCACGGTGCCAAGGTCGTCCAGGTCGGCGGCAACTTCGACGACTGCCTGGAACTCGCCCGTAAGCTCGCGGAGGACTATCCGGTCGCGCTGGTCAACTCGGTCAATCCCAATAGAATCGAGGGTCAGAAGACCGCCGCTTTCGAAGTGATCGACGAGTTGGGGGATGCTCCCGACCTGCATGTGATTCCCGTCGGCAACGCCGGGAATATCTCGGCGTACTGGCGTGGTTATACGCAGTACGCATCGGCCGGTAAGGCTGTGCGGGCACCGAGGATGTGGGGGTTCCAGGCCGCGGGCGCCGCTCCGCTGGTGTTGGGGCATCCGGTCCTCCAACCCGAAACCATCGCTACGGCGATCCGTATCGGCAATCCGGCCTCGGCCGAGCAAGCTCGAGCTGCCCGGGACGAGTCACGGGGTCTCATCGAAGCCGTCACCGATGAACAGATCCTTGATGCCCAGGCCTTTCTGGCGCGTGAAGAGGGCATCTTCGTCGAGCCCGCGTCGGCCGCGGGAGTTGCGGGTCTGCTGGCCAAGCACCGGCGTGGTGAGGTCGAATCAGGTCTCCAAATCGTGATCACCGTGACCGGGCACGGTCTTAAGGATGTGGACACGGCATTGTCGCGACTCGGTCCCATCCATGCCGAAGTCGTGACGGCTGATCTGCTCGCTATCGCATCGGTCTGTGGGCTTGTGGAATAGATGTCTGAAGCACGGGATCCACAGGATCAGACGATGCGTTCTGACTCCGGTGGCCAGCGGGTTCTGATCCCCGGCAGGTCGGTGACGGTCGAGGTCCCGGCCACCAGCGCCAACCTGGGGCCTGGCTTTGACTGCTTCGGGCTTGCTCTTGACTGGCGGGAACGGGTCGACCTGGCGGTGATCGAGCACGGCTACCAGATCGAGGTGTCGGGAGAAGGGGCCGCCGAACTTCCTCGAGATGAGAGCCACCTGATCATCCGGGCTGCACTGGTGGGTCTTGCCGATCTCGGAGTCCGGGCACCGGGTCTCTGGCTCGGCTGCCGCAACACGATTCCGCATGCTCGAGGCCTCGGGTCATCGTCGGCGGCAATCGTCGCGGGCCTGGTAGCAGCCGCCGGCTTGGCAGAGATAGCTGTCCAGCCGGAATGGCTGCTCGGGCATGCCAACGCCATCGAGGGTCATCCCGACAATGTCGCAGCGGCCATCTATGGCGGTTTCGTACTGGCGTACGAAGGTCGAACCGGCGTCACGGTAGCCCAGGGCACCGTTCACTCCTCCGTTGCGGCGGCGGTGCTCATCCCTGAGACATCGTTGGCGACCGAGGCTGCGCGAGGTTTGCTGCCCGAGAGCGTTCCCCATGTCGACGCAGTGGCCAACTCTGGCAGGGCGGCGCTGCTGGTCCACGCCATGGCGTCCGAACCGGAACTGTTGTACGACGCCACATGCGACTGGCTGCACCAGGGCTATCGGGAAGTGGCCATGCCGCGCTCGTTCGAGCTGATGAAATCCCTTCGCGGGCAGGGTTTCGCGGCAATGATCAGCGGGGCGGGCCCTAGCGTATTGGTGCTGGGAGCCAGATCCGGCCTTGTAGCGCTGCAAGATCAACAAGTCGCCGGATTCGCCGTGCGACTCAGTGAAATAGGCTCTGCCGCGGCGATCCACGAGGCAAACAATCTCGCGGGTTGGCGAAATCAGACTGTGATGGAAACTCCCAGCGCAGGTGCTAGCCTTAGAGAGCCGACACGGTCAGGGCAGCTGCGGTGACCGGCTCCCCAACCAGCCAAGTCACAAGAACGCACATCTGACCATGTAGCGCCTCAAAGGTCAGGTGCGACGCGGACGAAGCTTTGCGGCCCTCCCGTCAGCCACATCTCGAGAACAGTCGTCGCGATGCGCTGAGGACCTCTAGAAAGACCCGCTGGTCGGGGATATCACCCCGCGCCATGGATGGGCACCGATGACGTGCCCGAACGGACAAGGACACACATTGACAGACATCGCCGAAGTGACGAGCGCATCTCCAACCGAGGAAAGCGCCGGCGAGCAAGGTACACAACTCACCAGCGATCGTCGCAACCGCAAAGGCTCTGGCCTAGACTCCATGGTTCTCGCCGAGCTGAAGCAGCTGGCCGGTTCCCTTGGAATCAAGGGCACTGGCGCCATGCGCAAAAGCCAACTGATCGACGCCATACGGGCCGCCCAGCGCGGCACTGGCACCGCCACCGTCAAGGACGGCGACCGGCAAGACAATGGACAGACGAGCCAAGGCGGGCAGAAGGGCCAAGGGGGGCAGACGGGCCAAGGAGAGCAGACCGGTGAGCCGAGCTACCGCAGCGGACAAGATCGCCCCGACAGCGGGAATGTCGCCCCCGCGCAGGATGAGCTGCAACAGTCGCCGCGTGAGCCTCTCGGCAGGCGCGAGGAAACGCACCTGATCGAGCAACCGGTACAGCCTGACCTCATGTCGGCGAGCCCGGCTGCAGACTCGACGAGGGCGGAGCGGCAAGAGCCCGTCGAGCGTGGAGATGGCGGTCAGAGCCGCGAAGAGAGCGGCACACGCCAGGATTCCAGCGTTCAGGTGCGCGAAGACACGGGAACACCGCAGGAGGGCGAAGGCCAACAGCGTCAGCCGAGCCGCTCCGATGAGCAGACTCACGCTGAGGAGCAGGCTCGTGAGGCCCGCGCCGGTGATAATGAGCGGGGCGACGGCTCACGCGATGGTAGGCAACAGAACGACCGGCAGGATCGCAGGAACCGCAACCAGCAGCCTCGCGAGAACCAGCAGCGCGACAATCAGAGTCGAGACAACCAAGGTCGAGACAACCAAGGTCGCGACAACCAGGGTCGCGACTGGGACGAAGATGGCGGAAATCGCCGCGGTCGCAGACGCCGCAGCCGCGACAGGCAAAACCGGCGTAACCGCGGTGGCGGCAGCAATCTTGAACGCTATGACTCCGAGCCTGTGGTCTCCGAGGACGATGTGCTCGTCCCGGCACGCGGCATCTTGGACGTCCTCGACAACTACGCATTCGTCCGCACCAACGGCTATCTGCCAGGGCCAGACGACGCGTACGTCTCGTTGTCGATGGTCAAGAAGCTCGGCCTGCGCAAGGGTGACCTGGTCACAGGTGTGATCCGTACGCCGCGTGAAGGCGAGCGCAAGGAGAAGTTCAACCCCATGGTGCGGATCGACACGGTCAACAATGGCGACCTCGAATCTGCCCGGCAGCGACCGGACTTCACGAAGCTCACCCCGCTCTATCCGCAGGAGCGGCTGAAGCTGGAAACAACCCCTACTCAGATGACCGGCCGGATCATCGATCTGATGTCTCCGATAGGCAAGGGCCAGCGCGCGCTGATCGTCTCGCCTTCGAAGGCGGGCAAGACCTTGATCATGCAGGCCATCGCCAATGCCATCGCCATCAATAACCCCGAGGTGAAGCTGATGGTGGTGCTGGTGGACGAGCGACCGGAGGAGGTCACCGACTTCGAGCGCTCAGCCAAGGGCGAGGTGATCTCGTCTACCTTCGACCGGCCGGCCGAGGACCACACCACCGTTGCAGAGCTAGCCATCGAGCGGGCGAAGCGCCTGGTTGAGCTCGGGCACGACGTGGTGATCTTGCTTGACGGGATTACTCGGCTGAGCCGTGCCTACAACCTGGCGGCCCCGGCTTCCGGACGCATCTTGTCTGGCGGTGTCGACTCGGCTGCGCTGTACCCGCCGAAGAAGTTCCTCGGCGCTGCACGCAACATCGAGGGTGGCGGATCGCTCACTATCATTGCGACTGCCTTGGTCGAGACTGGCTCGAAGATGGATGAGGTGATCTTCGAGGAGTTCAAGGGAACTGGCAACTCCGAGATCCGGCTACGCCGCGAGTTCGCCGAGAAGCGGATCTTCCCGGCAATTGATGTCGACGCATCGAGCACGCGCCGCGAGGAGCTGCTGATGAGCCGTGAGGAGCTGGCCATCGTCTGGAGACTGCGTCGCGTGCTGTCCGGCCTCGAGAGCCTGCAGGCCCTGGAGATGCTGCTGGACCGGCTGCGTCGGACCCAGAGCAATGCGGAGTTCCTTATGGCAATCACCAAGAGCATGCCTGCGCAGGACTGACTGCGAGCTGAGCCTGTCGAAGCTCGTCGCCGGGACTAAAGCGGCCGTGCTTGCTGTTGGTCCATTTGGTGCCGCACGATGGCTGCGGCAGAATCACCCTTTGGTGCCGGTTCACGCCACATACCAACCCAGGCGACCCGGCGCACATGATGAGGAGATAACCATGAAGCCAGACATTCACCCCACGTACGTGGAAACGCTGGTGACCTGTACGTGTGGCAACACGTTCACGACGCGAAGCACTGCGCCGAACGGCGTGATCCACGCAGACGTGTGCTCGAACTGCCACCCGTTCTACACGGGCAAGCAGAAGATTCTCGACACCGGTGGCCGCGTTGCTCGGTTCGAGAAGAGGTACGCGTCTCGGCAGCCGGCCAAGAAGACGTCCAGCAAATAGCGTTGCCGAAGCGCCGGGAGGTAGGGCCCAGGCCCTGCTGCCCGGCGCTTGCCGCGTCTCGACCACCCAGCTGTCAGTGTCGGTGGTCGCTATAGCAGCCACAGACGCTGACGAGTCGGAGAGGAGTGTGTCGGATGTTTGAGTCGGCGGCTCCTTTGCGTGCAGAGTTTCAGGAATTGGAGGCAGCACTCGCCGATCCAGCGGTTCATGCCGATCTTGCTCGCGCCCGCAAGGTGGGTCGGCGCTACGCCGAGTTAGCGCCCATTGTCAAGGCGCTGGACGAATACGAGCGGCTCACAGATGATCTTGCAGCGGCTAAGGAGCTTGCGGCCGAGGATGCCTCGCTGGCCGTGGAGGCTGTTGAATTCGAGGCGCAGTTAGGTCCGGCTACCGAACGGCTGACGCGATTGCTGGCCCCGCGTGACCCCAACGACTCCTCAGATGCCCTGATGGAGATCAAGTCTGGCGAAGGCGGCGAGGAGTCAGCACTGTTTGCGGCCGACCTGCTGAAGATGTACTCCCGCTATGCCGAAAACCGAGGCTGGAAGGTCGAGATTCTCGATGAGCAGGAGACCGATCTTGGTGGCTATAAGTCGGTGACCATTGCCATCAAGGCGCCCGCCTCGGGCGAGCCCGATGCCATGCCCTATGGCGTACTCAAGTTCGAGGGCGGGGTGCATCGAGTGCAACGAGTGCCGATCACCGAATCCCAGGGACGGCTACATACCTCCGCAGCCGGCGTGTTGGTGATGCCGGAGGTAGCCGAAACAGAGATCGAGATCAACGATGACGATCTCCGCATCGATGTCTACCGCTCGTCCGGTCCCGGCGGCCAGGGCGTCAACACCACCGACTCCGCGGTGCGGATTACGCACCTGCCCAGCGGCATCGTCGTTTCCTGCCAGAACGAGCGCTCGCAGCTGCAAAACCGCGAGCAAGCGATGCGAATGCTACGAGCTCGGTTGACGGCCGCTGCCGAGGAGGAAGCTGCCAGCGCCGCCTCAGCGGCGCGTCGCAGTCAGGTCCGTACCGTCGATCGGTCGGAGCGCATCCGTACTTACAACTTTCCCGAGAACCGCATCTCTGATCATCGGATCGGCTTCAAGGCCTACAACCTTGATCAAGTTCTCAATGGCGATCTGGATGCAGTGATCAAGGCGCTGCAGGAAGCTGACACGCAGCAGAGGTTGTCACAGGTAGGCGGCAGGCACACGTGAGCCAATCTGTCCGGCCGTTGTTGACTCAGGCCGCCAGTCGGCTGCGCGATGTCGGCGTCGAGTCGCCAGAGCAGGACGCTCGACAGCTCCTGGCCTTCGCGGTAGGAGTCGAGCCGGCTCGGTTGCCACTGCTCGATGCTGTTGAGGACGCTCAGGCGGCGTACTTTTATACGTTGATCGACAAGCGCTCGCATCGCGTCCCACTGCAGCACCTGACTGGTCAGGCCCACTTTCGCTACCTCCAGCTGGATGTTGGCCCAGGGGTCTTTGTGCCCCGGCCTGAGACCGAGGTCATGACGGGCTGGGCGATCGAGCATCTGCGACCGATGGTCTACGCGGTGGCCCGGGGCGAGTCACGACACTTGCCGGTGGTCGTGGAGCTCGGTACGGGATCTGGTGCGATCGCCAAGTCCATTGCGACTGAGCTGACCGGAACCCGCGTCTATGCCGTTGAGGTCTCCGAGGAGGCGGCGGCCTATGCAATGCGCAACCTGGCCGACACAACAGTTGAGCTTCATGTGCAGGACATGAGCGGCGCGCTGCCGCAGCTCAACGGCACAGTCGACCTGGTGATCGCCAACCCGCCTTACATTCCGCTGGACGCGTTCGAGTCGGTCGTACCCGAAGTGCGCGATCATGATCCGCTGCTGGCTCTGTTTTCAGGCGACGACGGCCTGGATGCGATCAAGGTGGTCGTCGCCGAGGCGGCGCGGTTGCTGCGACCGACAGGTTTGCTGTGCGTGGAGCACGCCGACGTGCAAGGCGAGGCAGCTCAGCAGATCCTGCTGGATCATGGCGGCTTTGCCGGCGTACGCGATCATCCCGACTTAGCGGATCGCCCCCGATTTGTGACTGCCCTCCGTCGTGCCTCGATCGCTTAGCACGAACGGATCGCGCGCCGCCGAACTGAGGAGGAGCGACGGGACATGTCTTTTCGTCCCGGAGCGACGACGAAGTAGGCGGCATTACAGCGCGATCCGCGCGAAGCGAGCGCAGCGAGCGGAGCAATCAAAACGGGCGAAGCGCAGCGCGCGAGCAGCATCAATAGCCGACCGCGCACCGCCGAACTCAGATGGAGCGACGGGACACGCTTTCGTCCCGGAGCGAGGACGAAGACTGCGGCTTTTCGGCGAACATCGCCGCGAGCGCGGCGAGCCATCACACCGCGAGCAAAGCGAGCCGAGCAATCAATACTGCCAACTCTGGCAAGATTGACCGGTGACCACGACCGGCGTGCCGGGCGAACCTGACCCGCAGGAGGCGGCTGAAACCGAACTCCCCGCGAGGTATCGGCGATTCGATTGCACGGCTGAAGATCCGTCGCTCAACTCGGAGGCGACTGAAGCCGCGCGCGAGGCCATCGAGGCTGGCGAGTGCATCGTGCTTCCCACCGACACCGTCTACGGGATCGGCGTTGATGCGTTCAGTGCCAAGGCAGTGCAGCGACTGCTGGATGCCAAACACCGTGGCCGGGATATGCCACCGCCGGTACTGATCGGTGAACCTACGCTGATCCGGGCTCTGGCGGTAGACGTGCCGGAGACGGCCAAGGATCTCGTCGGCAAGCACTGGCCGGGCGCGCTCACGGTGATCTGTCGCATCCAGCCCAGCCTCCGGATGGATCTTGGTGACACCGAGGGGACCATTGCGCTGCGGGTTCCCGACCACGAGTTGGCCCGCGAAATCTTGCGACGTACCGGTCCGATGGCAGTGAGCAGCGCCAACATCAGCGGCCGCTCGGCCGCCCTGACCTGCGACGAGGCTGTTGAGCAGCTCGGCGACTCGGTTGCGCTCTATCTCGACGGTGGTCCCCTCCGTGACGCGGGCGGGGCACCGTCGACCATCGTCGACTTCACCCATGAAGAAGACGGTCAGGTGCTCCGGCGAGGTGCGATCAGTGTCGAGACACTGCGCGAAACCGTCCCGAATCTGATTGATCTGGCAGATGACAGCGACTTGGAAGAAGACGGTTCCCCGGCAGATCCAGGGCATATGTCAGCTGCGGGAGGCTGAGTGCGCGAGTATCTCCTGGTTCTCTGCATCGCGGCGGCTGTCACCTATCTCTTCAGCGGCGTATGTCGACGCCTGGCCCTGCGCACGGGTGCCCTCGCCAGGGTGCGGGATCGTGATGTGCACACGATCGAAATGCCCTACTTCGGTGGCGTAGCAATGTTGGCCGGCGTTGTCGCCGCGATCTTGATCTCCTGGCAGTTGCCCTTCCTCGGTCGGCTCGTGACCGTGCAACAAGATTCCCGGGCAGTCCTGGTCGCGGCTGTGGTGATCTGTTTCGTGGGCGTGCTCGATGATGTCTTCGAGCTGCCTCCGCTGACCAAGTTCGCCGGACAGGTCTTCGCTGCGGGCATCGCCGTCGCGCTGGGCGTCAAGATGCTCTGGATCCCACTGCCGAACAAGATCGTCTCGCTTGACGGCACGACCTCGGTGGCGATCACCGTGTTCTTCATCGTGCTTTGCTCCAACGCGGTGAACTTCGTGGACGGGTTGGACGGGCTGGCCACCGGCGTCGTCGGGATCGGGGCGCTCGCCTTCTTCGCGTACTCCTACTTGCTCACTGTTACCGAGGGGCTCACGCGGGCGACGACCTCGAGCCTTGTCACTGTCGCTATCGCCGGGGCGTGCCTGGGTTTCCTTCCGCACAACTTCTTTCCAGCGCGAATGTTCATGGGGGACTCCGGTGCGATGTTGCTGGGTCTGCTGCTGGCCACATCCACTATCAGCCTGACCGGACAGATCGACATCTCGCAGCTGCAAGACGGCCGCGGGGGATTGGTGCCCACGGTCCTTCCACTGGTCTTACCACTGGCGATCCTTGCGTTGCCGTTCCTGGATCTCACGCTGGCCTTCGTGCGTCGCACCTACGCCGGCAAGTGGTGGTTTCTTCCCGACAAGCAGCACCTGCATCACCGGCTGCTGGAACGCGGCCATAGCCAACGCCGTGCTGTGCTGCTGATGTACGTCTGGTCGGCGCTGGTCTCCTTCGGCGTGATCATCTTGGGGCTAGTCCAGACCGAACGGCAATGGACCGTGGTGGCCGCCGGTGCCGTTTTGGCGTTGGTCTTGATCGTCGTCACGCTGGGCCGTCCAGTCGGGGCCAAGAACCAGATACGGCGAGGCGAATCGCTGTAGTCGAATTACCCCCATCCGAGGTCTGGCGCCTGCGTACGGGCGATCGCGTTCCCGCTTGACTGTGCGGCGACGTTTCTCGTCTCGAGACGCTTAACGGGCCGGCGGGCGCAGCGAGTGGGCAATCGAATTCGGATCGCGCTCCGCCGTGCTGAGGAGGAGCGTGGGGATGTGCTTTTCGTCTCTGAGCGACGACGAAGTAGGCGGGCCTCAAAGCGCGATCCGCGCTCGCGATGTGCGCGCCGCCGATCTGCAGGAGGGACCGACGAAACGCGTCATGACAGAGCGGATTGTCCGCCAGAATCGTTTCGTCGGAGCCGACGAAGACGGCGGCTTCCCGGCGAACATCGCAGCGAGCGGAGCGAGCCATTAGACACAGCGAGCGCAGCGAGTGAGGCAATCAAATTGTGTTAAGTTTCACGAACCCAGCCCTACGACTCTGGCCCGCACCCGCGGCCCCGGCCGCAATCTGATCAAGATCCAGCTGTGACAGGACTGCCTCGCTATGACCGTTGACAGCCGCCCCGAACATGCGGCGACGCCTGCGGACGGGCCGAGCATTCACGTCGTCCGTGCCCGCAAGCTATTGCTCGGTGGCGCCGTGGGTGGGTTAACGGCGGCAGCCTTGTCCTTGATCGGCTTCACGATCGGTTACGGCATGACGGGCCTGATCTCTGCGGCATTGGCGGCGGCGATGGTGCTGTTCTTCTACGGAGTCGGCCAGTACGTGATGGTGCTGTTTGCCGACGCGGGTGCTCGGACACTGCTCTTGGTTTCGATGTGCAGCTATACCGCGAGGATTGTGGTTCTCGGACTAGTGCTCGTGCTCTACAACGCCCATCACGAATCGTGGCCGACGCTACGGCCGATGGCGATCTTCGTGACCACGATCTTCGTCGTTGCCGGGTGGCTGATCGTCGAAGTTTTTGTCTTTTCTCGACTGAGAATTGGCATCTATGACACGGAATACTCGCCTCCCAGCAAAGGTGACTTGGAGCCGTGACCGCCGCCACAATCACTGCTAGCGTGTGTCTCGCCATGAAGGAACAACCGAAGGCGGCCTACGACCAGCCGAAATCGCAAGGAGGCGAGAGATCAGAAGGCATGGACTTGGGGCTTCGAGTGCTCTCCTACTTGATCTCTGGCGTCCTGGTTTACGGACTGCTGGGATGGCTTGGCGACCACTATCTCGGCACCAAGTTTCTGCTGCCGATCGGCATAGTTGGAGGCGCTGCCTTCGGGGCGTACGTGATCATCAGGCGATTCGGCCGCATCGATGATGTGGTGTCCGCAGAAGATCGCAGCGACCAAGCCACGGTAAGCGAGCGCGGGCGCGAGGCGGAGTAGGGGGAACGGTGAGCGGTTTCTTGTCGGGCCTTGTGCCGCTGGAAACTGGCGGCTTCGAAGCACCTGGTGTGCATAGCTTCGATGTACCGCCACTGTTTGAAAGCGTTCCCTGGTTCGACAAGTACATGCTTCAGGCCATCGTCTCGGTGATCTTGATCTTGGCGTTCTGGCTGATCATGGCGCGTAAGAACGCCATGGTGCCCAGCAAGAGCCAGTACATCGGCGAAACCGCCTACTTCTTCGTGCGGAACACCATTGCCCGGGACATGATCGGGCACGACTTCCGCAGGTACCTACCGCTCCTCATTGCACTTTTCTCCTTCGTCCTGATCAACAACCTTTGGGGCGTTTTTCCCCTCACACTGCTGCCGACTCCCGCGCACGTAGGGTGGCCATACGGGCTGGCCCTCCTGGTGTGGGTGATCTATAACGGGGTCGGCATCTCCAAGCATGGTTTTTTCGGCTATCTCAAGAGCACCTCGCTGCCCTCGGGCGTACCGGCATTCATGTGGCCGCTGATCATCCCGCTCGAATTCGTTTCCAACATCATCGTCCGGCCGATCACCTTGTCCTTGCGACTCTTCGCCAACATGTTCGCCGGTCATCTGCTGGTGTTGGTGTTCGTATTGGGCGGGGAGTACTTGTTGTTGCATTCCGCATCGATCATCAACAAGACCGCAGGCGTGGTGTCCTTGATCGTCAGCATGGCGATCTTCGGTCTAGAGATCTTCGTTCAGTCCCTGCAAGCCTTCATCTTCACCGTTCTCACCGCCCAGTACATCTCTTCGGCCGCGGCCGAAGAGCACTGATCACCCTCGGTTTCGGCAGCCTGAAGCGAAACCCCGTCAAGAAAGAAGTCCCATGACTCCACTGGAACTCACTGGCTCCCTCGGCATCGTCGGTTACGGCCTCGCCGCCATCGGCCCCGGAATCGGCGTGGGCTTGATCTTCGGCTCGGTCATTCAGGGCACTGCGCGGCAACCGGAAGCCCGCGGCGCGATGATGGGCACGGCCTGGATCGGATTCGCGGTGACGGAGGCACTGGCGATCATCGGCATCGCCCTCGCCTTCGTTTTCGGCGGCTAAGCGGGTGGTCGCGATGACCGCGCTTCTCATACCGCTCCAAGGGGAGAATCCGCTAATCCCGAATCTGGCGGAGATAATCGCCTCGATTGTGTTCGCGCTGTTGCTGACTTTCCTCATCTCCAGGTTCGTGGTGCCGCGGTTCGAGGCCACTTACGCCGAACGCACCGCCGCCATCCAGGGCGGTATGGAGAAGGCGGAAAAAGCTCAAGAGGCCGCCGAGGCGGCATTGCGGCAGTACAACGAACAGCTGGCTGAGGCCCGCACCGAAGCGGCCAAAATTCGCGAGGAAGCCAAAAGTGAGGGCACCCAGATCCTTGCCGACCTTCGCGATCAAGCCCATGCGGAGGTAACCCGGATCAGGGCACAGGGAGAAGCCCAGCTCGAGGCGGAGCGGGCATCGGTGATGGCCCAAATGCGAGCTGAGATCGGTACTTTGGGCACGACGTTGGCGAGCAGGATCGTCGGCGAGTCGTTGGAGGATGATGAGCGGGCCCGGCGTACGGTCGATCGTTTTCTCGCCGAGCTCGAAGGTGAGGGCGAGCCGACTCCTGCAGGTAGGTCATGACAGCGGCAACCGACGCGCGACTGAACTCGCTCGACCGGATGCTGGATGACAGCAAGGTGGGCGACACCTTCGCAACCGAGATGTCTGCAGTGGTCGATGCGCTCGATTCCTCAGCCACTCTGCGGCGAGCGGTGACAGACCCCGGAACACCGGAAGGCGCGCGGCGCGCGTTGGTGCATGGTCTCCTCGACGGAAAGGTTGACCAGGCCGTCGTCGATCTAGTAGCAGAGTCTGCGACTCTCCGTTGGGCCGGAGGCCGCACTTTCGCGGCCGCATTGGAGCGGCAGGCCGTACGTGCCCAGCTCATCGTGGCGGACAGGCGTGGCGAGCTGGAGGATACCGAGGACCAGCTATTCCGGTTCGCTCGTTTGGTGGAGTCGAACCCCGAGCTACGCAACCTGCTGGGGGACCGCGCGCTTGGTCTTGGTAGGCGGCAGGAGCTTGTCGAGGGCCTGCTGACAGGCCGCGCCACCAAGGCAACCATCCTCCTCGCGAGGCGGGCCGTGGTCGCTCGTGAGCGGACTTTCGGGCAAACGATCGAGGGTTACGTCACGCTGGCAGCGGCGCAGAAGAATCGGGTCGTGGCAACAGTGCGTGTCGCTGGGCCGCTCTCCGCCGACCAACGCGACCGGCTCCACGCTGCTCTCCGCAACAAGCTCGGCCGCGAGGTCGCGATCCAGGAGGTTATCGACCCTGACATCCTGGGAGGAGTCCGGGTTGAGCTTGGGGACGAGGTGTTCGAAGGCACTGTGTCGGGGCGGCTGGAGGAAGCACGACGCCTCTTCGGATAGTGCTACTGGGCTGGACCACAATTGAAAACACTTACTCCGAGATAAAGAGCAGAAAGCGCAGGCCATGGCAGAACTCACGATTCGTCCAGAGGAAATCCGCGAAGCGTTGGATCGCTTCGTCCGGGACTACGCGCCGGAGACGGCCACTCGCGAAGAGGTCGGAACCGTCGTCACATCTGGCGACGGCATTGCACGGGTGGAAGGCCTGCCCTCGGCCATGGCCAATGAGCTGCTCGAGTTCGAGAACGGGACGCTGGGCATCGCCCTGAACCTTGACGTCCGGGAGATCGGTGTCGCCGTTATGGGCGAATCACTGGGGATCGAGGAGGGCCAGGTCGTCACGCGCACCGGCGACATCCTTTCGGTTCCGGTCGGCGACGGATACCTCGGACGTACGGTCGACGCGCTGGGCAACCCGATCGACGGGCTCGGCGAGATCACCGACATCGACGAGCGTCGCGCGCTTGAGCTGCAGGCCGCTGGTGTGATGGATCGGCAAGGGGTCAATCAGCCGCTGCAGACCGGAATCAAGGCGATCGACGCGATGATCCCGATCGGTCGTGGCCAGCGCCAGTTGATCATCGGCGACCGCAAGACCGGCAAGACCGCCATTGCCGTCGACACGATCATGAACCAGAAGAGCGCCTGGGACAGCGGCGATCCGGAACAGCAGGTGCGCTGCATTTACGTCGCGATCGGCCAGAAGGGCTCGACCATCGCTGCCGTTCGCGGAGTGCTAGAGGAGGCCGGTGCGCTCGAATACACCACGATCGTCGCCGCCCCCGCGTCAGACCCGGCTGGCTACAAGTACGTCGCGCCGTACACCGGCTCGGCCATCGGGCAGCACTGGATGTATCAGGGCAAGCACGTGCTGATCATCTTCGACGACCTGACCAAGCAGGCCGAGGCGTACCGTGCCATGTCGCTGCTGCTGCGCCGCCCGCCAGGCCGTGAGGCGTACCCGGGCGACGTGTTCTATCTGCACAGCCGCCTGCTGGAGCGCTGTGCGAAGCTCTCCGACGCGCTGGGCGGCGGCTCGATGACTGGCCTGCCGATCATCGAGACCAAGGCCAATGACGTGTCGGCCTACATTCCGACCAACGTCATCTCGATCACTGACGGTCAGATCTTCCTGCAGTCGGATCTCTTCAACGCCAATCAGCGACCAGCCATCGACGTGGGAATCTCGGTGTCCCGTGTCGGTGGGGCCGCGCAGATCAAGGCGATGAAGAATGTCGCCGGCTCGCTCAAGCTGGAGCTCGCCCAGTATCGGGACATGCAGGCCTTTGCGATGTTCGCCTCTGACCTTGACGCCACAACCCGTCGCCAGCTCGATCGTGGCGGCCGGCTGGTCGAGCTGCTACGCCAGCCGCAGTACTCGCCATATCCGATCGAAGAGCAAGTTGTCTCGGTCTGGGCCGGACTCCAAGGTCTCTTGGACGAGGTGCCGGTTGACGACGTGCTGCGCTTCGAGCGCGAGCTGCTCGATCATCTACGTCACCATGGCGACGTGCTGAGGAACATCCGGGAGACCAAGACGTTCGACGACGACACAGCAGCGGCGCTACGCGAGCAGATTGCCGAGTTCAAGAAGGGGTTCCAGACCTCGGAAGGCAAGTTGCTGGCCGGTCGCGAGGAGCATGTTGCACTTGAAGAAGAGGACGTCACACAAGAGCAAATCGTGAGGCAGAAGCGAGGCTGATATGCCGGCAAGCCTGCGGGAGCTGCGACAGCGCCGCACCTCGGTGTCGACCATCAAGAAGGTCACCCGGGCGATGGAGCTGATTGCGGCCTCCAGAATCATCAAGGCGCAGCAACGCGCCCAAGCGGCTGCTCCCTATGCACGCGAGCTGACCAAGGCCGTGTCGGCGGTTGCGACGTTTTCCAACGTCGACCATCCACTGACCACTGAGGCAGAGAACCCGACCAGGGCCGCGGTGTTGCTGATCACCTCGGATCGCGGTTTGGCCGGCGCGTACTCCTCCTCGGTGATCAAGGAGGGCGAGAAGCTGAACCAGATGCTGCGCGAGGCGAACAAGGAGGCGGTGCCATACCTGACTGGCCGAAAGTCGATCGCATTCTACGGATTCCGGCGTCGTAATGTCGCCGCCAAATGGGAGGGCTTCTCCGACGCGCCCACCTACGCCCACTCGCGTGAGATCGCCGACACGCTGATCGAGGCGTTCCTGACGCCGACCGCAGAGGGTGGGGTGGATGAGATCCATGTGGTCTTCACCCGCTTCGTTTCAATGCTCACCCAGCGCGCCGAAGTGATCCGGCTCTTGCCGCTGGAGGTCGTGGAGGGCGAAGAGCCCCCGCCCAATGACGAGATCCTTCCGCTGTATGACTTCGAGCCGGATGCCGAGACGGTGCTGGACGAGATACTCCCGCTATATGTCGCAAGCCGCATCCATTACTGCCTGCTTCAGGGCGCGGCCTCTGAGCTGGCCAGCCGGCAGAAGGCGATGAAGTCAGCAACCGACAATGCGCAGCAGCTGATTGAGCGGCTGACCCGTGAAGCAAACCAGGCCAGGCAGGCAGAGATCACCCAGGAGATATCCGAGATCGTCGGCGGCGCGAGTGCCCTCGCCGAGGCAACCGCGGCCTCCGACTGACGTCGCACCATCGAATGACCAGCAATCTACGACCTATTGAGGAAACCAGATGACCGCCACGATTGAAGAACAAGACACCGAAGTCCCCTCGGGCGGCATCGGCCGCGTCTCTCGGGTCATCGGCCCGGTGGTCGATGTTGAGTTTCCCGTCGACCAGATGCCCGACATCTACAACGCACTCACGGTCGAGACCACTGTGGGTGGTGAGACCCGCAGCATGACCATGGAGGTTGAGCTGCACATCGGTGACAATCTCGTTCGGGCCATTGCGCTGAAGCCGACCGACGGCATGCAGCGAGGCACGGAGGTGCTGGACACCGGGGCGCCGATCTCAGTGCCTGTCGGCGACATCACCAAAGGTCACGTGTGGAACGTGACTGGTGACGTGCTCGATGTCGACCCTTCGACCATCACCGTGACTGAGCGCTGGCCGATCCACCGCTCCGCTCCCAAGTTCGACCAGCTCGAGTCCAAGACCGAGATGCTTGAGACCGGCATCAAAGTGCTCGACCTGCTCACCCCCTATGTGACCGGCGGCAAGATCGGCCTGTTCGGCGGCGCTGGCGTCGGCAAGACAGTTCTCATCCAGGAGATGATCTATCGCATCGCCCACAACTTCGGCGGCACTTCCGTGTTCGCCGGAGTGGGGGAGCGCACCCGCGAGGGCAACGACCTGATTCATGAAATGGAGGAGGCCGGAGTCTTCAAAGACACTGCGCTCGTGTTCGGTCAGATGGACGAGCCGCCTGGTACCCGGCTGCGGGTCGCACTGTCGGCGCTGACCATGGCCGAATACTTCCGCGACGTGCAGAACCAGGACGTGCTGCTCTTCATTGACAACATTTTCCGGTTCACCCAGGCAGGGTCTGAGGTTTCGACGCTGCTTGGCCGGATGCCTTCGGCCGTGGGTTACCAGCCGAACCTGGCCGATGAGATGGGCCAGCTGCAGGAGCGGATCACATCAACGCGCGGACACTCGATCACCTCAATGCAGGCGATCTACGTGCCAGCCGACGACTACACCGATCCCGCGCCCGCTACCACCTTCGCTCACCTCGACGCCACCACCGAACTGTCGCGCGAGATCGCGTCCCGCGGTCTCTACCCCGCAGTGGACCCACTGAGCTCGACCAGCCGAATCCTCGACCCGCAATACATCGGCCGGGAGCACTACGACGTGGCAGTGCGTGTCAAGCAGATTCTGCAGCGCAACAAGGAGCTACAGGACATCATCGCGATTCTCGGAGTCGACGAGCTGTCCGAGGAAGACAAAATCGCCGTCAACCGGGCCCGTCGCATCCAGCAATTCCTGAGCCAGAACACCTACATGGCTGAGAAGTTCACCAACATTCCAGGGTCGTCGGTGCCGCTCAGCGACACAATCGAGTCATTCCGCATGGTCTGTGACGGCGAAGTTGATCACATAGCAGAGCAGGCATTCTTCAACGTCGGCAGCATGGAGGACGTGGAACGACGTTGGTCGGAGCTGCAGAAGGACGCCTGAGCAAGGTCGAGCCTAAGCTCGAGGAAATACAGGCCAGCAGGGAATGGAGCGATATGGCGGAACCCATGCAAGTGGAAGTCGTCTCGGCCGATCGTGTCGTCTGGTCCGGCAAGTCTTCCAACATCATTGCCAAGACCGTCGAAGGTGAGATCGGCATCTTGCCGGGCCACGAACCGATGCTCGGAGTGCTGGTGCCGAGCGCTGTGGTGATCTTCTGTGAAGACAATCCGACCCGGGAGATCGTTGCCGTGGACGGCGGCTTCATCTCCGTCTCCCAGGGACGAGTTTCGATCTTGAGCGAGCATGCCCGGATGGCTGATGAGGTGACTGTCGCGGAGGCCGAGAAGGAGCTGGCCGAGGCACAACGGGTCCTCGACACGGGCGACGGAAGCGACGAAGATCGAAAGCATTTTCTGCGTGCCACAGCGCAACTGCGCGCGGCCCAAAAGGCGCAGTAAGGTCCCAGCTACTACTCATTCGCGGGCGATCTGAGGACATTCATGCACGGCTGGCTCGGGGTCGTCGAGATCCTCGGTCTGCTGGCTGGCCTGGTGGCCGTAAGCCTGTTGATGCTTGCCGTGCGACGACGCTGGCTGGACCGTCTCGGCGGCACGTTCGACTGCAGTCTGCGGCTGCGGATGTCGACTCCGGGCGCCGGGTGGGCGCTCGGAGTCGGCCGTTATAGCGAGGGGATCCTGGAATGGTTCAGATACTTCTCCTACTCGCTTCGGCCGAGAATGGTGTTCCCCCGGCGCAACGTACGCGTGCTGGAAACACGCATCCCGAATCCCGTGGAAGCCGTCGCCCTGAAAACTGACGAGAAGGTCCTCCGTATCGAGATCCAGGACGGCCACACCGAGGCTGAGTGGGAGCTGGCCATGAGCCAAGATTCGCTGACCGGCCTACTCAGCTGGCTGGAAGCAGCGCCGCCAGGTGTGCGCCGATTCGAGTAGGCGCACTACCTCTCCGTCCCGACCGTCGAACCTATGTCCACGTAGGCCCCTGACGCGCTAACTGATTGCAACCTGAGGGGACCGCTGGCAACCTCTGCAGAGCTCGACGGCAGGACGGGCCTGACTGAGTCGATGGGCAAGTCTCACTCTTTGGTGGCAAAGGCTGCGTCGAAGGACGCTTCCGACGGGCGAATGCCGTTCATGCTGCGGATGAACTCGAGAGCTTCGGGAGCGCCATCGAGCCGGTCCATGCCTGCGTCCTCCCATTCGACGGAGATCGGGCCGGCGTAGCCGATGTGGTTGAGCATCCGGAAGATGTCTTCCCAGCGGGTATCGCCGTGTCCGGTCGAGATGAAGTCCCAGCCGCGGCGTGGATCTGCCCACGGCAGATGCGATGCCAGCCGGCCGTTCCGGCCGTTGTTCATCCTGATCTTGGTATCTTTGCAGTCCACGTGATAGATCCGATCACGGAAATCCCACAAGAAGCCCACATAATCCAGGTCTTGCCAGACCATGTGCGACGGATCGAAGTTGAGTCCAAAGCCCGGCCGGTGATCGATGGCCTCCAGTGTTGCGACCGTCGACCAATAGTCGTACGCGATCTCACTCGGGTGGACCTCGTGGGCGAATCGGACGCCGACTTCATCGAAGACGTCGATGATCGGATTCCAGCGGTCGGCGAAGTCGGCATAACCCGCCTGGATGACCTTGTCCTCGACAGGCGGGAACATCGCCACGTAGTGCCAGATGGCAGATCCGGTGAATCCGACGACGGTGTCAACACCAAAGGCCGCGGCGGCACGGGCCGTGGTTTTCATCTCCTCGGCGGCCCGCTGACGAACGCCCTCTGGGTCACCATCACCCCACACCCGCGGATTGACCATGCTCTTGTAGCGGTCGTCGATGATCGCCTCGCAGACAGCCTGACCATTGAGGTGATTCGAGATCGCCCAACAGCCGAGCCCGTGCTTGGAGAGGATGTCTTTGCGTTCCTGAACGTATCCCTCATCCTCGGCGGCCTTCGCTACGTCGAAATGATCACCCCAGCAGGCGATCTCCAACCCGTCGTAGCCCCATTCCGAGGCGAGCCGGCACATCTCCTCGAACGGCAGGTCGGCCCACTGTCCGGTGAACAGCGTGACTGGCCGAGGTTGGACTGGCTCGGCCTTACCGGTGGCTTCCTTCAGATTGCGCGCGTCATCGAGCATCGCATCCTCCTCGTCGGGCTCGGATTGGTCGATAGGGGCTATTCCTTTGCTGCTGAGGTGTGGGTGCGGTCGCCACCCGGTATCCACAACTCATCACCCTCAGGCCCGTTGATGACTCGGGTCAGGATGAACAGCAGGTCGGACAGCCGGTTGAGATAGGTGATGGCGAGTGGGTTGATGCCGCCCGGACGCTCTGCGTCGGACACGGCCTCGATGCCGTATGCCTGAGCTGCCGCCCAGGCCGCGCGCTCCGCCCGTCGCACTACCGTACGGGCCACGTGCAGTTGTGCTGCAGTAGGCGAACCCCCAGGCAGGATGAATGATCTCAAGTTCGGTAACGGATCGCCGAATTGGTCGCACCACGCTTCCAACCGATCGATGTACTCCTGGGTGACACGAAGCTCCGGTGGAGGATCGGCCGAGGTCGGAGATCGCCATGGGTTCGAAAGATCGGCTCCGAGGTCGAACATCTCATTTTGAACGGTTCGCAGCACCGCGGCCACCTCCTCAGGCAGACCGCCTGCCGCAAGAGCTACCCCGATCGCAGAGTTGGCCTCGTCCACATCTCCGTACGCCTCAACCCGCAAATCGGTCTTGCTGACCGGTGACAGATCCGACAGCCGCGTCTGTCCGGCATCGCCGGTGCGAGTGTAGATGCGGGTCAGCCGAACCATGATCACACCCTACGCAGCACGCTCGGTGTGATGCGGCTCGGGTGCCAGGAGTTCGTGCGATCGATTTCGTGTGATTTCGCGCAGAGGATTGCGCCGGCTTGTCGCTGCCCGGAAGTACGTTCAGCCTGTGGCACAGTACAACGGTGAACGAGCTGCGAGCGTCGGTATCGCGCGCCGCCGGTCCTATGAGGAGGGAGCGGAGGCGCCTTTCCTCCGCGAGCGACGACGACGTCGGCGGCACTCGAGTGCGATGCGCAAGCAGCTCAAAAGCAGCCGCCCGCCGAGCAGTCGTGACCGCCATGGCCGGGGCTACCGTACTGCTGAGCGGCTGCGGCCAAATCCCTGTCAGTGAACGACCTGTCGACCAAAGCCCAGTCACCTCGCGACCCTCGAGTTCATCGATGCCCTGCCTGCCACATAGCCTCGCCGTCAATAGCACCGAGCGGGACCCCGATCGCAGCATCGGGTGGTGACATCTGCGAATATTCCGCTTCTGGTGAACCCGCGCGGTCGGTGACGCCGCCACCTAGCACGGGCGTGCCGACCAGCGGAAAGATCAGCTACGCGCTGGCTATGACGAACGGCACCGTCAAGATCACCTTGGATTGGGCGAAGGCGCCATGCACCGTCAACTCCTTCGTCTCATTGGCAGATCAGGGCTATTTCGACCACACCAAGTGCCATCGCCTGGCCGATTCGGGAATCTTCATCTTGCAGTGTGGAGACCCGACCGGAACCGGTAAGGGTGGCCCAGGCTACGAGTTCGCGAACGAAACAGACGGCACCGAGACCTATACCGAGGGAGCGGTGGCGATGGCGAACGGTGGCCCGGGCAGCAACGGGTCACAGTTCTTCCTGGTCTGGGCCGATTCGACCAGCCTCAACAAGAAACGGAACTTCACGATCTTCGGGCGCATGGGCAAGGCCTCGCGTGACGTGGTCGCGTCGATGGCCGCGGAAGGTCAGGACGGCAGCAACCCCGATGGCACCGGCCGGCCCAACAACCCTTCCGAGATCCTGACCATGACGAGGGCTTGACCTGCGCTCAACTGGTGCGTCGACCGGGCGCAGATGCTGCGAAAACCAAGCTGAGCCGCTACGCGATCCGCACTGGCATTGGCTTTTGCTGTGAACGTGATCAGCCATCCGCTGCTGTGGATGATCTCGCTGCGGTACGACCGAACTGGCCAGCTGATCACCGCCGAGACGTGCGTCGCTGTCATCGAGGGTATGTTGATCTTCGCCGTTGTGGCCCTGCGACCTGGGACTGATACTCGTCTGAGCAGGCTGGGCTGGTCACTACTCACGGCGCTCGGCGTCAATACCTTGTCCTTGCTCATCGGTTTGATCACCCTGCCTGCCATCCTGAACCGGTGAGGCTCAGTGATCCGGTGGGCGCCGGTCTCGGCGCTTGGGCCGCAATCTGAGGAGCACCATGATCAGCAGCAAGAGGCCGAGCGCCATGAAGCCGCCGACGAAGTATGCGGCGAAGCCCTGTCCCTGCTGCGGATAGACCCCTGTAGGGCTCGGAGAGGGCGGGTGAGGTAGCACGTCCAGGGGCATCAATCCCGCGACAGCCACCATGAGCTCCGTCATGGCCGGCTCGCGCGCATCACACGGATCAAGATCAGCATCGCAACGATGGCAACGACGGCCACCAAGATGATGATCAAGAATGGAGCAAAGGACGGTGGGGATGGTGCGACGTCCAGGGCGGAGCGCAGCATGCCCAACCTCCTCGATCGATCAGCGGCGGAACGGGTACGAGTGCTGGACACGGGCTTTGGTCGGGGGTGACGCCTCCCACCCTTCCGCATCACACATCCCTAGAGGCCCAGGAATCGGCGAATCGTGGCGAGGAACACCTCAGGCTGCTCGCTGTGCACCCAGTGGCCCGCGTCTTTGATCTTGACGAGCTGGACCCGCGGGAACAGAGTGCGCATGGCAGCGGCGTACTCCGGCCGGACATAACCCGAATTGATGCCCGCCAGCCAGAGCACTGGTCCGTCGTAGGGCTGAGCCTGCAGCTCGGGCCAACCACCCATTTCGTTGAGATGGTCGCGGAGCATTTCCAGGTTCATCTGCCACCTCCAGCGGCCGTCGGAGGAGGGAGGATCACGCCGCAGATTCTGCAGCAGGAAGCTGCGGATGACAGGATCACTGACGTATGCGGCCAGCTGGGAGTCTGCCTCCTTTCGACCAGTGAGGTGCTCGAGGTCAATGGAGCCCATGCCGCGGATGAAGGTGTCGAACTCGCTGACCTGCCCGGTCGGCACCGGTGAGACGTCGACGACGCTGAGTCGCTCCACGAGCTGTGGCCTGAGCAGCGCGAGTGTCATGGCCACCTTTCCCCCCATCGAGTGCCCGACCACGGCCCACTGATCATCACCGCCTTGGGTCTGCAGCAGCTGTGCGACCTGGTCGGCCATGTCGGGGTAGGAGAAGTTATCCGTCCAGGGGGAACGGCCATGGTTGGGCAAGTCGACCAGCATGACTCGGGCGGATTCGCTCAAACGTTTGGCGATTGTGGTCCAGTTCTTTCCTTGGCCGAACAGGCCGTGAAGAAACACCACGCGGGGCCCGGTGCTCCCAAGCTGGGTGCTGAAGAGCCCTTCGGCAGGTGCGGTCGCGGTCACGGCCGTCGCTGCCAGCAACTGGTGTGCCAGTGCCGGCGCTCGTCGAGCCCGGATGCCGAGAGCAGTCCAGGAGTCTCGGGCCACGCCACGACATGCGGGGTGCCAGGCGCGATCTCCACGTTGCAGCCGGGGCACCGGTACGGCTTCGTCGCCGCGGACCCCGAGACACTGCGCACAATCCAGCGCCCGTCCCGCTTTGTGGCGGAGATCGCGTGACCCGAACTGAGTGGTCGCGCCGGTCTGAGGTGCTTACTCGGTCGTCGGGCCATGGGAGCTCCCATTGTGATCTAGAGCTGCTCACGCATCGCGCTTCTGATCCGCCGACGTCGTCGTCGCTCGCAGACGAAACAGCGTGTCCGCTCGCTCCTCTTCCGCTCGGCGGCGCACGATTGCCGACGCTCGCAGCTGTACATCGATTCAACCATGACACCAGCGTCGTATCGGGCGGGTAGTTTGTCGTCGGTGCGGTTGGTGATTGCCCGTTGTCAGGTGGACTACGCAGGGCGGTTGAGCGCCCATCTCCCGATGGCGACCCGACTGATCTTGATCAAAGCCGACGGATCGGTCTCCATCCATGCGGACGACCGGGCCTACAAGCCACTGAATTGGATGAGCCCACCGTGTTCGCTTGTCGAGCTGGAGGCGTCCGGGCTGGAGAGCGTCTCGATGGCAGTAGCAGAGCCGCTGTCGGCAATCTGGGAAGTTCGCGGGCGCGACGGCGACACCTTGCAGATCTGCCTGGCAGAGGTATACCACGACTCTTTCCACGACCTCGGCATCGATCCCGGGCTGCAGAAGGACGGCGTCGAGGCGCATCTGCAGACACTTCTCGCCGAACATCCCGAGGCGCTGGCGCCTGGTCTATCGCTGGTCCGTCGAGAGCATCCCACGCCAATCGGACCGGTCGATTTGTTGTGCAGGGACGCCGGGGGAGCGTACGTGGCGGTGGAGATCAAACGTCGTGGAGAGATTGACGGCGTCGAACAGCTGAGCCGCTATCTGGACCTCATGCGTCGCGATACGTTGCTCGGCACGGTGCATGGCATCCTTGCCGCCCAGTTGATCAAGCCGCAGGCACGCGTGCTCGCCAACGACCGCGGCATCAGCTGTGTGACGGTCGACTACGACACGCTGCGCGGCCTGGACAACGCCGACGATCGTCTGTTCTGAGAAGGCGAGACACCGTTGGGCGGCCTAGGCTCGCACTGGGCTTGGAAGCCCTTGCGTACTCATGCTGGTCTGTCGATGACTGGCTTCCAGCTTCACCAGTGCTGGACATGCCGTCTCCGTCTACGGCGTGCGACTCGTTCTCACCGGGCGCATCAGAGAGCTCGCCTTGCTCGTCACGAGCGCGCGGCTCTGACTCGTCGTTGGCCGCCTGCGCCGCGTCCTGCTGACCCTCGTGGGTCTCATCGGCCGCGTTGCCTATGGTGGGGTCGCTCTCCATCTCAGCATCGTTGCCGCCTGGCCGACTAACGCTGCCAAAGCCTCCCAGCTCAGCGAATTCGGTGTCAGACACATCAGGCACGTCCGGTAGGTTCTCGGCCGTCTCGACCGCGAGAGCGCTCAACGATGTGAGCTGGTTGAGCATCGCGTGCTTCCGGCGGTTCAGCAGGTCCTGTTCGTCCCTCATCTGGCGCCGTCGCAGGGCGAGCTCCTGCCGTGCTCGGTTGTCAATGGCTGCGGCCTGATGCCGCGCTCGATCGATGATGTGCTCTGCGTCTGTGCTGGCATCCACCTTGAGGCGTTCCGCTTCCGCGAGGATCTCGATGCGGACCTTGGCTGCGTGATCCGTCTCCTCGGTCAGGTGCTCGGCGGCTGCCCGCTGCAGTTCGGTCGCCTCGGCCAGCATTGCCTGAATGGAGTGATTCGCCGAGTCTTGAGCCTGCTTGAGCTCGGCCAACACGCGCTCTCGCTGGTCTGCCACCTCTTGGCGTACCGCCGCACTGTCGCGTTCAGCGGCAGCGAGAAGCTCTTGGGACTCGAAGGTAGCGGCCTTGCGCATGCCGGTGACAGCTGCTTCGGCTTCGGCTCGAACGGCCTCCGCCTGCAGGTGAGCCGACGCCAGCAACTGCTCGGCATCGGCCTGTGCGTGCTGCCGCAGTTGAAGCGCATCTTGCTCACCGCGCTGTCGCAGAGCGTCCAGCTCGGCCAGCTGAGCGTCCCGCAGTTGCGCCAGTTCCGCGGCCGCGGTCTGGCGTAGTTCGTTGATTTCGGCATGTACCTGCGCGCTCAGCCGATCCGCCTCCTGAACTGCCTGCCGAGTGATGTCAGTTGCCTGCTCCTCGGCGATCTGCAGCAGCTCCTGCACTCGCCCGCCGAGCCCAGAGAAGTCGGCCTGAGTAGCCCGAGCGTTGGCCTCGTCCACGGCTTGGCGGAGCTCACGGTTGTTGGCCATCAATGAGTCGTACCGCTGCAAAAGCTGAGCGATCTGGGTATGCGTCGCTCGTACGAAATGATCAACGGCCTCGCGCTCGTATCCTTTGCGACCTAGGGGAAAGCGGCTGTCATCCGAGGACGAGTCAGCTCGTGGGGATATGTTCACGCTGGCTCCTTACACGCCAAAGTGCCGTTACCCCGAGCCATTTCAGGGTAACGGCAGCTGCGGCCGAGAGCCAGCCGGTCACCAGATGATGATCATCAGAAGCGACTGCTGGTTGAGTTGGTTACTTACGCTTGGCCCCTTCGCCGGCAAGATCGGAGGGGGACACCAGCACCGTGGCGTCGCCGTCGATTTCCAGTTCGTTGCCGTCGTCAGGCTTGCCGCCATTCCGGGGCGAAGACCCACGCTTGCTGCCGGCCGAACTGTCCTCGCCCACGCCGGCGGGCGGCAGCATGTCGGGACGCATCACGGTGCGATCTCCGATCTCGCCGTTCTCGAGATCGCTGGGATCGTCCAGATCCGGGAATGCGCTGGCGGTTTGCTCGGCGAGAGCCGACAAGCTGGCCAGCTGGCTCAGGACTGCCTGCTTGCGCTGGTGCAGCAACTCGGTCTCACGACGCAGCTGCTGCTTCCGCCATGCGAACTCCTGCTGGGTCCGCTCGTTGATTGCGGCGGCCTGCTTCTTGGCGGTAGCGATGCGCGCCTCGGCCTCCTGGGCAGCCGCATTCTTGGACTGCTCGGCTTCGACGAGAGCCTCGGCCCGAATCCGGGCCGCTTCTCCCAGGTCGGCCTCAAGGCGCTCCGCCGATTCGCTGTGGTATTTGGTTGCCTCGGCGAGCAGCGCCGCGGTTTTCTGCTGCGCCTCGTCATGGGTCACCTTGAGCTGCTCAACTGCCTGCTCGCGCTCAGTTGCCACCTTGGATCGAGCTTCTGCCGCTTCGCGCTCTACGGTCCGGCGCAGGTTCTCAGTGTCGAGGTAGGCATTCTGGCGAGTTGCCTGGGCGTCGTGGTCGGCCTCGCGACGGATCGACTCCGCTTGCCGACGAGCGGCCGCGATCAGGGAGTCGGCCTCGGCCTTGGCCTTCTCGACCTGTGCCTGAACCTCGTCACGCAACTTCGCGCGAAGTTGATCAATCTGTGCGGCGCCACCGGTCTTGATGGCATCGCCCTCGCGGGCCGCGCTGCTCCGCAGCCCGTCAGCCTCCCGCCGCGCTTGTTCCTTGAGCTTCTCGGCCTCGACAGTGGCGTTTTGTACGAGCTCGCGCGCTTGCTCCTGAGCCAGTCGAAGGATGTCGTTTGCGCGGCCGCCGAGGTTGGCGTAGTCAACGTCTTTGTCGGGTCTGTCGCCGGCCGAGGTGAGTTCATCTTGGAGCACGGTCACCTGCTGCTCGAGCTGAGCAGAGTGTCTCCGGGACTTGACGACGCTCTCCTCAAGAGTGCGGACGTAATCGTCAACGGCTGTTCGGTCGTAGCCTCGCAGTGCCGTCGGAAAGTTCCCGACTGCGCTTGCTGTGTCGTCGAACAGGCCAAGCCCCGTGTTGTCTGATGCGTTCACCGCAAGAAGCCCTCTCCGAAAATAGGTATTGACGCCCAGAAGGGAGAGTCTGTGCCCGCGTGAGCGACGGCCATTCGCTCAGCCGTTATGCGGATCCGCCGCGGCATGCTCGACCAACTCGAGCAGAACGCCGCCAGTGTCCTCAGGGTGGACAAAGTTGATCTGCGAGCCACGGGTACCGGCTCTTGGTGCATCATAGAGCACCCGTACACCGCGGCGACGCAGAATCGAGGATGCGGACCGGACATCTGAAACAGCGTAAGCCACGTGGTGTATGCCAGGTCCACGTCTCATGAGAAAGCGGTTGAGCACCGAGTCCTCCGTGAGCGGCATCAGCAGCTGAAGCTGGTTTCCCACCGGTCCGGCGTCCCTGTTGGCAAGCATGACTTCGGCCACTTGTTGATCAGCGTTGTCCTCTCGGTGGACGACCTGCAGCCCGAGCACGTCACGGTAGAAGGGAATCGCCGACTCCACATCGGCGACGGCAATGCCGACATGATCAAGACCAAGCAGACCAGGAAGCACAACGGCGAGATCGGAGGGCTTTCTGGTCATGCTCATTAGAGTGCCAGACTGGGTTTTGACCAAGTGTCGGACGTGATCGTCAGCCCGAGGCGGCGAGCTGGGAGGTTAAGTATGGGATCAGTGATTGTCGGTGGGGCGCGTACGCCGATCGGCAAGCTGCTGGGTGGCCTGAAGGATGTATCAGCCACCGATCTTGGCGGCTACGCCATCGCGGCGGCGCTGGAGCGTTCAGGGGTTTCTGCGGAGCACATCGACTACGTCGTGATGGGTCAGGTCCTGCAAGCCGGCACCGGTCAGATTCCGGCTCGGCAGGCGGCGGTGAAGGGTGGGATCGCCATGTCGGTGCCAGCCGTGACGATCAACAAGGTGTGTCTGTCAGGACTGAATGCGGTTGCTCTTGCCGACCAGCTGATTCGCGCTGGTGAATGCGACGTGGTCGTCGCAGGCGGCATGGAGTCGATGACCCAGGCACCGCATCTGCTGCAAGGTTCCCGGTCCGGATACAAGTACGGCAACGTGACGATCATCGATCACATGGCCCATGACGGTCTCTGGGATGCCTTCACGGACCAGGCGATGGGGTCGCTGACCGACACCTGCAACCGGGGTGAGCAACTCGTCAGCCGCGAAGATCAAGATGCCTTCGCTGCACGCTCGCATCAGCGCGCCGCCGCTGCTACAGCCAGTGGCGCCATGGGAGAAGAAATCGTCGAGGTCCGTGTCCCGCAGCGACGCGGTGATGATCTGTTGATCAGCAAAGATGAAGGGATTCGTGAGGATGTCACGGCGGAGTCGCTTGCCAAACTGAAGCCCGCGTTCGGGCGTGATGGCTCGATCACCGCAGGCTCCTCCAGCCCCATATCGGACGGCGCGGCGGCCATGGTCGTGACGAGCAAGGAAGCGGCTGCCCGACTCGGGCTCACGGTGATCGCGGAGATCGGCGCGTACGCGAGCGTTGCCGGCCCAGACTCATCACTGCAGCTGCAGCCGGCAAACGCCATCGACCTTGCGGTGAAGAAGCAACAGACCAGCGTCTCCGATCTGAAGCTCATCGAGATCAACGAGGCCTTCGCCGCAGTCGGGGTGGCGAGCGCTCGGGCGTTGGGGCTGAGCGATGACGAGACCGACGAGAAGGTGAACGTGAACGGCGGTGCCATCGCCCTCGGCCATCCGATCGGTGCTTCGGGGGCTCGCCTGCTGCTGACCCTAGCGTTGGAGCTGCGGCGACAGGGCGGCGGCTCGGGTGTGGCAGCACTCTGCGGTGGCGGTGGGCAGGGCGATGCCTTGATCATCACCGTGCCGGCGGTCGACAGCCCTAGCTAGGCGGCGTGCCCGTTTCTCCGCACGATGCATTGTCCCTTGACCGCGACGAGATCGGTGAGGTCGTCGCGGCCGTCCGGGCCGGCAGGCCGCGGGCATTGGGCCGTTTGATCAGCTGGATCGAGAATGCCTCCCCCGCACTGCCGATGATCATGAAGCAGCTCGCACCGGACACCGGACGAGCGCACGTCGTCGGTCTGACGGGCGCGCCTGGAGTGGGCAAGTCGACCACGGCGACCGCGCTCGTCAGTGCGCTTCGGGCACGCGGGGAGCGCGTCGGAGTGTTGGCCGTCGACCCCAGCTCGCCTTTCTCCGGTGGAGCCTTGTTGGGAGATCGGGTTCGGATGCAGGAACACGCTCTCGATGACGACGTCTATATCAGGTCTATGGCGACGCGGGGTCACCTGGGCGGTCTCGCCGCCGCCGCGCCCCAGGCGTTGCGAGCCTTCGATGCTGGTGGTTTCGACACTGTGATCGTGGAGACCGTCGGAGTTGGCCAATCAGAGCTGGAGGTGGCGCAGACCGCGGATACGGTGCTGGTTCTGTTGGCACCTGGCATGGGGGACGGAATCCAGGCCGCCAAAGCCGGCATCTTGGAGATCGGCGACATCTTCGTGGTCAACAAGAGTGATCGTGAGGGCGCGCAGGCCCTGGTGCGGGAGCTCCGAAACATGATCGCCCTTGCGGACCGCGGTCCGGAAGACTGGAAGCCGCCGATCGTCTCGACGGTCGCGTACCAGCATCGCGGCATTGACGACTTATTGGCGGCTGTCGATCGCTTCCGTGCATCCCAGCTGGCAACCGGACGCGCCGAGGAACGCCGCGTCGCGCGGGCCAGACGGGAGGTGGAGAGCATTGCACTCGCCAAGCTTCGCGCCACATTCCGGCTGAACGGTGAAGCCAGTCTGGATGATCTTGCAGAAGCGGTGAGTCGAGGTGAGCTCGATCCCTACGCTGCGGCCGAGCTTGTGGTCGTGGGTCGCTGATCCATGAGTTACGGAGGGGTTGGGAAGTCGGCAGCGCCTATTTGGGCGGCGTGGCTTCTCCCAATATGCGGACACATCGGGTAGAAAGTGACTATCCCGGCGTGTGCCTGTACATGCGCCAGGGTGTTCGAATAGTCTGCGGTGAAGACCGGAAGGATGAATAGTCCGACATGAAGTGGGTCAAGCGGATCATCGTCTTCTTGGTCGTGGGCTTCGCGCTGTTCTATTTGATCGCCCAGCCTGAGAACGCCGCGAACGCCGTCCAAGCCGTATTTGCGGCCCTTGCGAAGGTGTTTCGCTCGATCATTGTTTTCTTTCAATCTCTGGCTAGCTAGCCATGGGCGTGGTGAGCTGGCTCGATCCGCATGTCGACCAATACGTCCTGAAAAGCGCGGGCGAGCAGAAAGTAGAGGAAGTCCACAAACACTGGATAGTGATGGCCTGGCCGGCGGTACGAGTCGCCGCTGGAATTTTCATTCTCGTCAGTGCCTTCGCGTTCGAGGGGTTCGTCTACTGGGTGCTCTTTCTGCTTGGGATGGCACTCGGGCTGCAGGCGCTATGGCGAATCGTCGAGGAGTACCGCGATCGATTCGTGATCACCAACCAGCGGGTATTCCGAGTTAACGGGGTGCTGTCTACCGCGCGTGCGAGCGTGCCGCTGCTGAGAATCTTGGATATCACCGTACTCAAGCCTGTCCCCGGCCGCTGGTTGAATTACGGGCACTTCGTCTTCGAGTCGGCTGCCCAAGTGCAGGGTCTGAACAAGATCACATACGTCAAGGACGTCGATCAGCGTGAAGATGTATTGCGGATGGTGATGCAGGGTGACCTGCCGCTGCAGGTTCCCACGCCCGCGGAGGATGACGGAACATGAGCGCCGTGGAACGACATCGGCTGCCATTCGACCCCGTCGAGGAGGCGGCCAAGCAGTGGGCCACTCAGTGGGGTGAGATGCCTAGGATGCGCGCAGTGACCTCACTCATGCGGGTGCATCAACTGCTTCTTACCGAGCTTGATGAATTGCTTCGCCCGCTGGGGCTGACCTTTGCCCGCTACGAGGTCTTGGTCTTGTTGTCTTTCTCACGGCGCGGCGCGTTGCCGTTGGGCAAGATCGGTGAGCGGCTCCAGGTGCATGCCACCTCCGTGACGCCGCTGGTGAAACGCCTGGAGGCGGCAGAATTGATCCGGCGTACGCCACATCCCGAAGACGGACGCGCGGTGTTGGCCTCGATTACCTCCAAGGGCCGAGAGGTGATGGAGAAGGCAACCCAAGCAATCGTGGATGCTCGTTTCGGCCTTAACGCATTGAGCGAGGAGGAATGCGATCAGCTCACCTGGTTGCTCACCATGCCACGCGAAGCGGCAGGCGATTTTTAGCAGCCGCCGCTAACGTGCAGCGTCCGTGTCTTGGGCCTTTACTAGGGCGCCCTAGTATTTGAGGTTGGAGGTTGCGATGACCACGGAGCGAGCTAGCGGCAAGGAGCGATGGGCGGCCGCCTACGCCGAGGCCCAGGCCAGAGGTCAGGTTCGCGACGCCGACTTCACCACCATCTCCGGCCTCGAGGTCGATCCGGTCTACGGGCCGGACGAGGAGGATGCCGACCGGCGGATCGACCGGATCGGCTGGCCCGGAGAGTTTCCCTTCACCCGCGGTCTCTATCCGAGTGGCTATCGTGGGCGTCCCTGGACTATCCGGCAATTCGCCGGCTTCGGCAACGCGCAGCAGACCAACGAGCGGTACAAGATGATCTTGGCGGCTGGCGGCGGCGGGCTGAGCGTCGCGTTCGACATGCCGACGTTGATGGGTCGCGACTCCGACGAAACGCGCAGCCTGGGAGAGGTTGGCCACTGCGGTGTGGCGATCGACTCTGCTGCTGACATGGATCTGCTGTTCTCCGGAATTGATCTTGGCGCGGTCACCATCTCGATGACGATCTCGGGCCCGGCGGTGCCGATCTTCTGCATGTATCTCGTGGCGGCCGAGCGCCAAGGTGTCGACATCGCCACGCTCAACGGCACCCTGCAGACTGACATCTTCAAGGAGTACATCGCTCAGAAGGAATGGCTGTTTCCGCCGAGCCCTCACCTGCGTTTGATCGGCGACATGATGGAGTACTGCACCGAGAAGATCCCGGCGTACAAACCGCTGAGCGTCTCGGGCTACCACATCCGCGAAGCCGGATCGACGGCTGCGCAAGAGCTCGCATTCACCCTCGCCGACGGCTTCGGCTATGTCGAACTGGGGCTATCTCGAGGGCTGGACATCGAGCGTTTCGCCCCCGGCCTGAGCTTCTTCTTCGACGCGCACATCGACTTCTTCGAAGAGATCGCAAAGTTTCGGGCGGCACGCCGGATCTGGGCGCGCTGGATGCGCGATCGCTACGGCGCGCAGACCACGAGGGCACAATCGTTGCGATTCCACACGCAAACAGCGGGCGTCTCCCTGACCGCACAACAGCCGTACAACAATGTCGTGCGGACTGCAATCGAGGCGCTTGCCGCGGTGTTGGGCGGGACCAATTCGCTACACACCAACGCCCTGGACGAGACGTTAGCGCTGCCAACCGAGGAGTCGGCAGAGATCGCTCTGCGGACCCAGCAGGTGCTGGCCGAGGAGACCGGTGTGATCAACGTTGTCGATCCACTGGGCGGATCCTGGTATGTGGAGGCGCTGACTGACAAGCTCGAGACCGAGGTCTTGGCAACCCTCGACCGAATCGAGGAGCTTGGCGGCGGCTCCACTCGACAGCACGAAATAGGTCCGATCACCTCAGGACTCCTGCTTGGTATCGAGGAGGGCTGGTTCACCGGACAGATCGCGGACTCGGCATTCCAGTATCAAACCCAGCTGGAAAAGGGCGACAAGAAGATCGTCGGGGTCAATGCCCACACCGGGACTGTGACCAAACCTTTGGAGATCTTGCGGGTCAGCCACGAGGTCGAAGTCCAGCAGTGTGCGAGCCTGAGAGACCGGCGGGCAGCTCGGAACAATGCAGCTGTTGATGCCGCGCTGGCGGAGATGATCATGGTCGCGCGTAGCGATGGCAACATGATCGAGCCGATGCTGGCAGCTGCGCGAGCCGAGGCCACGCTCGGCGAGATCTGCAACGCACTGCGTGCCGAGTGGGGAGAGTACGTCGAGCAGGCTCGCTTCTGAGCAACGTCCGATTCGTCCCAATTCCGACCTGTCAGCATCGCAGCCGGCTATAACCCGTTGAGACGCTGACAAGTCGGGTAATAAGAGATCGCGCGTCGGACAGCGGTGGCCGAACGCGCTAGCTAGTGTCGTGCTAGCACGAGACGGCGTGGGCCGTAGGAGGTGTACGTGCCGACCGGGGCTTGGCTGCTCATCGGAATTGGGTGCGCGCTGGTGATCGGCACCTTGCTGGTGCTACTCATCTTTCCGTCCGAGCGGCGTCGCCGCCCTCCTAGAGTCTCCCCACCACGTTTCACGATGCCGCGCTTCGCGATTCCTGCCGGCTCACCTGTGGGCTCGCTGCTCAAGGGGTTCAGCTATCTGTACGCGCCGCTGAGCTATGCGCATGTTCGCCACAACGTGGCGGGCCGGCTGGGGGATGCCATCGCTCGGGTCGATGCAATCGACCCCTCGGCGGCACCGGAACGAGTGGGCCAGGCGCTGCAGCAGATGGTGGATCTCGTTGGCCCGGACGAGCTGCCACCAGAAGTAGGCAGCGAGTCGGCCGTCAACATCTTTGATCAACCGCGACGTGAGGAGCAGAGATGACTGAGCTGCCATCTCGATACGACCGTTATCAGGACCCGCTACAGGTCTACGCAGAAGCTGATGCCGAGACGCGGGCTGTGATCGAGAAGGAGCTTGATCGCATCGCCGCCCTTGATCAGCGGGAGGTTCGGCTCAACGGGCGCGGTCTCAACTACGGTGTCGTGATCACGCTGGCCTTCCTGGCCGCATGCGTCTATCTGATCGCGACTGGGCACGGCGTGGAGGGCACGGTGTTGGGCGTCATCTTCATCATTGGCTTGGTCGCGGTGATCGCCTTCGGCCGCCGGCGCTGATCTTTCCCGGTCGGCTTAGGACGGCAAGGCGTCCCGGGCATCGAACCAGCTCGCGAGGTCTGTGGGGTTGCGCGCCAGTTCGAGGTTGGACGCGATCTGATCAATCATCGCTACGGCGCCGCGCTGTGCCCCGATGTCGATGGAATCGGGAGTGCTCAGGTCGCCGCGTACGCAGATGTGGCTGTCCGCGAAGGGTCGGCAGACGGAGGCGTGTCGGCCTCTGGCGTAACGAGATACCGAGCTGGAATTGCTGACCCCATACATCGGCAAGCCTGCTGGATAGCGGATGCTGACCTGGATGATGCCCTCGGGATAGTCGTTTCGAGCCAGCGACGCAACGGTCGAGTTGCTTACTAGCCCCTTCGTGATCGACGTGACCTGATAGTGCGGGGGGAGTGATCGAATTCGATAGGGCAGCAGGATCGGCTCGGGGGTAAGGGTCACGTGGCTGGCTAACTCAGGGAGCGCCTTTCGCGGGGCTGTGACGCTGCCGCATTCGATCATTACCCATGCGGTATCGGCGTACTCCCACCACAGCATGGCTCCGCCCCCGTTTGGCCAGACACCCTCCGCGTAGAACGCGCTGCGAGTGCCGACCCGGACCGTTGTGGGTTTCCGGGGCAGTTGCCGTACCCAGCTAGCTCCGGCGGTGCCGACCGAGACCGCGCACCGGTTCCCGTCGGGCGGATCGGCCCGCAGCATCGTCGTCTCCCAGTCTCGCTCGACGGTTCGACTCTGTACCGACCAGCCCGGTGTGGGTCGCACGATGTGGGAGAACGTCCAAGCTCCCGATTCCCGCGGCTCCACGTACGGCCGATGCACGGCGCTGATCGTGACGAACACGACCAACATGGTCACCGCGGCAACTCCGGTCAGCCCAATCCGTCGCCGTCGGCGCGTGCGGGTCCTGGTATGCCGGCGAAGCGATCGGAAAACCTCGACAGGGGCAGGGACCTGCCAGGTGATCATGTCGAGCGCAGCGCGGATTTCGTACGGGTCAGCGTTGATCGCCGCGAGTGCCCGATCGAGTTCGATACCAATTCGCGCCGTTGACCGATCGACGATGCCGGCGATTTCAGCGAAGGTGACCCCCTCCAGGCAGCTGAGCATCACGACCACGCGCTGCAGTTTCGGCAGCTTGTCGTACGCGGTGACGACGGCGCGGAGTTCATCAGGTATGCGATCAATGCCTTGTCTAGGGACCGTGTCGGGCGGTTGGGCACTGCGCAGAAAGGTATGTACCGTCAACTCACGCAAGTCTTGGGGTGAGTCGACCAGCCGCGGCCAACGCGGGCCCGCGGCGAGTACCACAGCTCCAGCGAGGTCGGCCGGATCGGTGCTCAGCGCCGCGCACCAGCGAAGGAGATCCGCCAGCTCGTCGACCCGCACGATCTATTTTGGCTTTGCCGCTCGCGCACTCGCGCGCTGGCACTCCGCCGTCGTCGTCACTCTTCGCGATACTACAAGCGTCGTTCGCTCATCGCTCGCTCCGATCGTCGGGCGCGCGATTAGCCGACGCTCGCGATGCGACGTGAGCCGATCAGAGTGTCGTTCGAGAATAGCGATGACGACGTCGGACGAGCGCGCGATGCGCGAGCAGCAAGGCCAACCCTAGCAAGAGCGGCGGAGACGACGGCTCGCGCCGCATCTTGGACCTCGGCGAGATGCTCGGGGCCTTTGAACGACTCGGCGTAGATCTTGTAGACGTCCTCCGTGCCTGAGGGCCGTGCGGCGAACCAGGCAGACTCGGTCGCCACCTTCACGCCGCCGATGGGGGCGTCGTTCCCAGGGGCTCTGGTCAAGATCGCAGTGATCGGCTCTCCGGCGAGTTCGGTGGCCGTAACCGAAGATGCATCGAGCTTGGCGAGCTTGGCCTTCTGCTCGCGATTGGCGGGTGCGTCGATACGCGCGTACGCGGGGGCCCCATGCTGGGCAGTGAGCTCGTCGTAGAGCTCACTTGGCGACTTGCCGGTGACGGCCTTGATTTCGCTGGCGAGGAGGGCGAGCAGGATGCCGTCCTTGTCGGTCGTCCAGGTGCTCCCGTCCATCGCTAGGAATGAAGCGCCAGCCGACTCCTCGCCGCCGAAACCGATTTCGCCGGTACGCAGGCCAGGCACGAACCACTTGAAACCCACCGGCACCTCGACGAGTGTGCGACCGAGGCTCGCAGCGACGCGATCGATCATGGACGAGGACACCAGCGTCTTGCCGATCCCCGCATCGGGTCGCCAGCCGGGGCGATTCGCGTAGAGGTACTGAATGGCTACAGCCAGATAGGCGTTGGGATTCATCAGGCCCGCGTCGGGTGTGACGATGCCATGCCGGTCGGCATCAGCGTCGTTGCCCGTCGCAATGTCGTACTCGTCCTTGTTGCGGATCAGGCTTGCCATCGCATTAGGCGATGAGCAATCCATCCTGATCTTGCCGTCGGTATCCAGAGTCATGAACGACCACCGTGGATCCACCTTGGGGTTGACCACTGTGAGGTCGATGCCGAGGTTCTCGGCGATGTAGCCCCAGTACTGCACACTGGCTCCACCCATCGGATCTGCACCGATGTGAACACCGGCATCCCGCACGGCTCTGAGATTCAGCGTGTTGACGAGGTCTTCGCAGTAGGCGCCCAGGTAGTCGAAGCGATGAACCTCTGAGAACACGTCCGCATAGGGCCGTCTGCGGATGGCCGAGCCGTCGGCGAGTAAAGCATTGGCACGAGCCGCGATCGCGCTCGTCGCATCGGTATCAGCCGGGCCGCCGTGCGGAGGGTTGTACTTGAAGCCCCCGTCGCGGGGCGGGTTGTGCGACGGGGTTACCACAATCCCATCGGCGGTGTCGCTGGCACGGGCAGTCGCATTGTGCACGACGATCGCGCGGGAGACCGCTGGCGTCGGCGTGTAGTCCTCATCATCCGCAGCGCGAACCGCCACATCATTTGCGATCAGCACTTCGATAGCTGTTGTCCAGGCAGGTGTGGAGAGTGCGTGTGTGTCTTTGCCGATATAGAGCGGACCGGTGATGCCCTGGGAAGCGCGGTACTCGACGATGGCCTGCGTCGTCGCGGCGATGTGCGCATCATTGAACGCCGTATCCAGGCTGGACCCGCGATGTCCGGAGGTGCCGAAAACCACTTGCTGGTCGGGATCGCTGGGGTCCGGGACGAGGTCGTAATACGCGCTGATGACTGCGTCGACGTCGATGAGGTCTTCAGGAAGAGCCGGCTGGCCGGCGCGAGGGTGAGCCATGGCCCACATTCTGCCGTCGTTTCGCCGGGTCAGCAGTGGGCTCGGGAACACGTTCTCACCATCTGTCGCGATCGTCAGTGGCTTGATCGCTTCGCTCCGCTCCCCGAGCATCGCGCTTTGTGAACCCGCCGACTTCGTCGTCACTGGGCCCGCTGCCTTCCTCTCTCGCAGCAAGCGCGTATGCTCCTCGGTCGTCGGGGACAGCGGCGTGCCAGACTGGCTCAGCCCGACGGGGCGCCATCCCGGGTCTTAGGGCTCGGTCGGCACAGTGGAGATCGCTGAGCTTTGAAAGGATGGACAGCATGAGTTCGTCGAGCTTCAATCGCCCAGGCGCTGTTGATCTTTCTCAGCTGGCCCAGCAGGCAAAGCAGTCGGCCGCCACGCGGGCGAATGGACCGCGAGCCGCCAGTGGGTCGTATGTCGTGGAGGTCACCGAACAGACCTTCGAGGCCGAAACAATTCGCAAGTCCGTCAAGCATCCTGTGGTTGTCGAGCTCTACTCGCCACGCGTTGCCACGGGTCGGCAGCTATCCGATGCGTTGATCGAGATCGCGAATGCCTCCGAGGGCAAGTTCTTGCTGGCCCGGCTGAACGTCGATACCGCGCCTGGGATCGTTCAGGCGCTTGGGTTGCAGGCCGTGCCGACGGTCATCGCACTTATCAACGGTCAGCTCGCCCCGCTGTTCCAAGGCGTGCTGGCCAAAGATCAGGTGAACGCGGCAATTGATCAATTGCTGAAGGCAGCAGTGGCGAACGGGATGGTCGGACGTGCGCAGCCGGTCGGCACGGAGGCACCCCCGGACACCGAACCAGAACCCGAGGCCGATCCCCGATACGCGGCTGCCGACGCGGCGCTAGAACGTGGAGACTTCGCGGAGGCGCGGGACGAATTCGACAAGCTGCTCGAGGCCAATCCGAACGATGTCGAGGCCCAGGCTGGCAAGGCGCAGGCTGGCCTCCTTGCCCGCGCCGCAACGCTGGATCCCCGGACGACCCTCTTGGCGGCGAATGGCAGCGACGACCTCGACAGTCAGCTGGCAGCCGCGGATGTGGAGATGATCAGCGGACAGGCCGAAGCCGCTTTTGCCCGGTTGATCGACCTCGTCAAGCGATTGTCTGGTGATGACCGCAACAAGGTCCGGGTACGTCTGCTCGAGCTATTCGAGACGCTTGGCAATGCCGACGATCGGGTTCTCAAGGCTCGCCGCGACCTCATGACAGCGCTTTTTTAATCCCCGCCATTCCAGCTCCAGACCGATTTCTCCCGGCGGCGGGCGAACCGGCGCATATGCTGGCCCGGTTCCGCGAGACCGGGGAAGAGGATCATGAAGCGGCTCGTCGTCGCGACACTGGCAATACTGCTGCTTGGGCTGGCTGGTTGTTCCAGCGACTCCGCTGCGTCCAGTCCTACCTCGCCGGAGGCTTCGGCAACTCCTCAACTTTCCGGTCCAAGCACGCAAAGCCCTTCGATCCCGGTTAGCGAGTGCTTGAGTGGGCAGTATCGCCTCGTCCGGTTCGTCGGTGTCGGCGAGAAGGGAACCTATGGCACGGGCGAGGACGGCGATGTAACCGTGACGTTCAACAACGGGTCATACACGTTGCGCGGCGCAGGAAAAGATCCGATCAAGCTGATGCTGGCCGGTCAGACGGCTGGCTTGCTCGTCAACGGCACTGTCAGCGGTGACTATCACCTGGACGGTGATCGGGCACGCTTCACGGTCGGTGAGAGCACCGGCTCCGCCACGCTCAGTGTCGGCGGGGTGAAGAAGTCGCTGCCGATATCAGAGGTCGCCAATGTGCTCGCACCCGATGGCGAAGCCACATTGGCTTGCGCCAACAACGCGCTGATCGTCACCCTTCAGGACGTGCGCCTCGAGCTTGGCAAGGTCTGACCCGATCCCGTCGCATCTTCTCAGATCGTGCGCCCATCCTCCGTATAAGCCATCTCATTTGGGCCGAGCGCGACCGCTAGAGTCAGCCGGCGGAAGGCCAGTGGAGTCACCAGCTCGCTCGCGGTTGGCAGGTCGACCAGGGCGACAGCCTTGATCTCGGCGGGCTGTAGCGACCAGTAGGCAAGATCGTTTTCGGCCACCATGCCTCCGTCGAAGATCATCTCGATGGCATCGTCCCAGCCGAGGTACGGCGGCATCCAATCGACTACCAGGAGGCGGCCGACATCAAGGTCAATTCCGAGCTCCTCGCGTACCTCACGGGCGGCCCCCAGTCGCGGTGGCTCCAACGGTTCGACAATGCCGCCCGGAAGTTCCCAGTCTTCCTTGAACTGCGTCTCGCACAGCAGCACGCGATCTTGTGCGTCTCGCATGAGTACATGCGCTATCAGGCGCTTCTTGGGTAGCGCCGAATTCATCACGCTGGAGAAGCCGTGACTTCCGACGACTCGATCGGATGCGAGTCGGGCGAACAGACAAAGGTCTTCGTAGGAACCATCCGGCAGCTTCACCAGCTGGCGGCGTACGCCTTCCAGGCGGAAGCCCGCCCGCAGCACCGCACGTCGAGCGGCCAGATCGTCGGCCGGAACGGAGACCTCGATGCGGCGGAGGCCGCCGCCGGCCAGCATGTCGTCTGCGGCGGCTCGGATCGCTCGTTCCAAGGACTCAGGGCTTACCGATCCACGCCAGCTGAGCGTCGCTAGTCCACCCTCAGAGAGTCCGACGGTCAGCTCCAGATCGCTCACTTGTCGAGCCTAGATCCGGTCCAGCTGGAGCCCGGCGCGCTGTCTCGTCACCAGGAGATCTGAGAACCGAGTCGGCTCACTCCGGAGGGTTCGCGGCGCGTGACGGCTCCGGAGGCGATGGGGGACTCGCCGGTGATTCGGGCGGTTCCGGGCTGTCCAGCGAATCGGGCGAATCCGGACTGTCTGGCGATCCCGTCGAGTCGGCAGCCGGTTCTGGCGCAGCAGAGGTCGTGCCGCCGACCGCCGCAGTCGACGCGGCAGTGGTCGCCGCACGATCAGCCTGGGCCTCGTCACCAGCCTCGGCAGTCGCCGATTCGGCTGGCTTGGCACGCCGAGGCTGCGCTGGCCCGGTCAATGCCCCGTTGCCTGTCGTGGCAAGCGGGGACGCTGCCTTTGCCGCCGCGATGACGCCGCGAGTGGCCTTCTCCGGCTCGATCGACTGCTCCTCATCCAACTCGGGCTCGAGCCGCAGCCATACCGCAGCAAGCGGCGGAATGGTGACTGATGCGGATGCCACATAGCCGTGCGAGGGCACTGGATGCGCGATGACCTGTCCGAGGTTGCCGATCAAGCCCGTGCCGTCGTAAACCTCGGCGTCGGTGTTCAAGATCTCCTTCCAGACACCCTCCCTCGGCAGACCGATCTGATGGTCTGGGCGTGGTTCAGAGGAAAAGTTGATGATGCAGGCGATCATCTGGCCATCGCCGTCGTAGCGGAGCCATGAGAAGACGTTTCCGCCGCGATCGTCGGCGTCAATCCAAGAGAAACCTGATGCGTCAGTGTCCCGCTTCCACAGCGCCGGGTGCTCCTTGTAGATGCTGTTGAGGTCCTTGATCAGCCGCTGCAGGCCGCGGTGTCCCCATTCGGCACTCTGCCACCAGTCGATGCTGCGACTTTCGGAGAACTCCCGGCGTTGGCCGAACTCGGTCCCCATGAACAGCAGCTTCTTGCCCGGATGCGCCCACATGAAGGAGTAGAAGGCTCTCAACGTGCCGAACTTTCGCCATTCGTCCTGCGGGACACGCTCGAACATCGAGCCCTTGCCATGCACTACCTCGTCATGGCTGATCGGCAGGATGAAATTCTCCGAGTACGCGTACGCCATGGCGAACGTCATCTCATGATGGTGGAACTGCCGGTAGATCGGCTCGCGACCCAAATAGCGCAGCGAGTCGTTCATCCAGCCCATGTTCCATTTGAATCCGAAGCCGAGACCCCCGTCATCGGTGCCCTGCGTGACGCCCGGCCATGACGTGGATTCCTCGGCGACCATGATAGAGCCAGGCTCGCGTCCGTAAGCGTGGGAATTGGTCCGCTGCAGTAGCTCGACCGCCTCCAGGTTCTCGTTGCCACCGTACTTGTTCGGCACCCACTGACCCGCTTCGCGCGAATAGTCCAGATAGAGCATCGAGGCGACGCCGTCGACCCGTAGCCCGTCAATGTGGAACTCCTCCAGCCAGTAGTAGGCATTCGAGATCAGGAAGCTCTTCACCTCATTACGGCCGAAGTTGAAGATGTAGGAGCCCCAATCCGGGTGCCATCCCAGCCGTGGATCCTCGTGCTCGTACAAGGCGGTTCCGTCAAAGCGCTGCAGCGCCCAGGGGTCGGTCGCGAAGTGCCCAGGCACCCAGTCCACGATGACGCCAATCCCGGCCTGGTGCAGCTTGTCGACGAGGTGCCGGAACTCGTCCGGCGACCCGAACTTCGACATCGGTGCGTAGTAGCCGGTGACGTGGTAGCCCCAGGAGCCTTCGAACGGATGCTGGGCAACCGGCATGAATTCCACATGCGTGTAGCCCTGCCAGCTGACGTACTCGACCAGTTCGTTGGCCAGTTCGAGGTAGGTGAGCCCTTGACGCCATGATCCAATGTGCACTTCGTAGACGGTCATCGGCTCCGCATGCATCTTTTTTTGGCCGCGGTACCACATCCAGTCGTCGTCACCCCAGACGTACTGGCTCTCATAGACGATCGAGGCTGTGTGTGGTGCGGCCTCAGCGAATCGCGCCATCGGATCTGCCTTGAGCCGCCAAACGCCGTCGGCGCCGAGCACCTCGAACTTGTAGAGACTTCCGGTGCTAGCTCCCTCGACGAAGAACGACCAGACGCCAGAGCCGGGCACGAGATGCATGTAGTGGCCCTTCGCCGTTCCAGTAGTTGAAGTCGCCGACGAGACGCACGGTCTGAGCGTTTGGCGCCCATACCGAGAATCGCGTGCCGAAGATCTGCCCACGTTCGGAGTCCTGGATGGTCGTTTCGTGGGCACCGAGACGGCGCCAGCACTCAGTGTCATGCCCTTCGTGGAAACCGGTGAGATCCCAACCAGTCAGACTGCCGCTCGGGTCGTACGACATGAGTGCTACTCCTGTTCTCTGATCGGGCTTGCAAGCTCGGCGGGTTGATTGGGCGGGCTCGCGGGCTCGCCCGGTTCATTGGGCGGGCTCGGGGGCTCGCCCGGTTCTCTGGGCAACTGGTTGCTATCTGCGAAGGTCGGAGACGGATCCGAACTTGGTGAGTCGTGATCGCCGGCAGCCAACTCGGCCAGTGCGCCGAGCGGAATACCGATCCAATCGGGCCGGTTCCGCATCTCGTAGACGACCTCGTAGATCGCCTTGTCGGCCTCGTACGCGCGCAGCAGACTCGCTTCGGTACCGGTCAATTCGGCAGCGGCGTAGCCGTGCAGGAATGCAGCACGACATGAGGCCGCCCAGGCTGCGCTCTGCGGTCCGGGCACGCTCGCTGCCGCGTAATCAAAAGAGCGAAGCATGCCGGCGACGTCTCGCCAAACCGAGTCCGGAGCACGGCGTTCCGCCATAGTCTTCGCCGGCTCGCCTTCAAAGTCGATGATCTTCCAACCCAAGGGTGTGCGCAGCGTCTGACCGAGGTGAAAGTCGCCGTGTACGCGCTGCGTATCCAACGTTTCGTCACTGAGCTCGTCGAAGCAACTCCGTAGACCCGGAACGTATTGCGCCAGCGCCGGGGCGATGCTGGCTGCCTCCTGCAGCCGGCCGATCATGATCATCGCTGTCCGCGCACCACGCATCTTCGTAGTGGAAAAAGAAGATCGGAGAGCATGATGGATCTCCGCCAGCGCCCTGCCTAGCGCCTCGGCGTCGGCCGCGAAACCCGAGACGGTCGCGATCTTGGTGGACGCGTTCTCGTCGCGCAGCGAGTCGAGTGCCAGCTCCCAGCCGTCCCTGGCACCGGCCAGCTTTTCGATCACCATCGCAAGATCAGCGTCCAGTTGCCGGCCGCCAGACACCCAGCTTCCCTCGATCCAGCCATACAGACCCGCAACATCGGAGATCCGGGCGGCATTGAGCGCAGCGTGAACCTCGATATCAAGGTTGTGGCCCAATTCCAGACGCCGGAAGAGCTTCAGGATGGCCGACTCTCCCAGCATGACCGAGGTGTTGCTTTGCTGCCCCGTGAACAAGCGTGGCTCCAGGTCGGCGCTCAAGGCGGATTCCGCAGCCGTGTTGAATCGGGCCTCGCTGTCCGGGCTGCGCAGCCGACGACCCCCCAACAGCGCATTGAGAATGACCCGACAAGCGTCCGGGTCCTGAGCAGCGTCGTAGGCGATCACCGGACCAAGATCAGGATCGGTGAAGCGAGCGATCTCTGCTTGGTGCAGCTCTGCGTGGGGAGCGGGCCGGTAGGACACCGCCAGGTGGTAGTACTCGGTGGGGGACGGATCAATCTCCTTGGCCATCTCAGGCGGCTCGTTTGATGCCGATCCCTGGGTCGGCTCACTGTCGTCCTCGAGTTCGGCGCGCGCGTCAGGGATCGGCTCGGGATCTTCCTCAGCCGGATAGGCGAGCTCGGCAATCTCGAAACGAACGCCCGGCGCGGCCGCTGGCCTGAAGAAATCCGAGACGTCGGTCAGCCAAGGCAGCGGTGTCAGCGATCGGAACTGCACCCGTCGACCCTTGCCGGCGAACCACCGCGCATTGGAGATGTACCTCAGGACCTGATCGGCAACCTGAGGATCGGCTCTCCCGCTCACGACGTCCTAACCCTGAGCGCCCAGGGGCTGCCCAGCCGCCGGCCTCGACCCTGTGCTTCGCGTGCCGTACGGAATCAGCGTGAGGATGTGCGCCGGGTCGTCGTGAGTGAGCCTGACGAAGGCGTGCTGTCCCCAGCGCCACGTTTGTCCGGTGAGCTCATCGTGCACGAGGTAGACATCGCGTGCGGTGAGCCCGAGAGCCTCCATGTCCAGGTAGAGCTCGGTCTCGACGATGTTGTGGGGATCGAGGCTGCACACCACGATGACGACGTCATCGCCGCTTCGCTTGGAATAGACCAGCGCATTGGAATGCGGGGCGTGGTGAAAATGCAGGTTGCGCAGTTGCTGCAGCGCAGGGTGCTCCTTGCGGATGTAGTTCAGCCTGCCGAGAAGCATGTTGAGGTTTTCGCCGCTCTCTTCGGCGGCCTTCCAATCTCGGGGCCGATACTGGAATTTCTCCGAGTCCAGATACTCCTCGCGGCCCTGGCCGAGCGCAGCGTTCTCGAATAGCTCGAAACCTGAATAGAGACCCCACAGTGGCGAGAGCGTTGCGCCGAGCACCGCGCGAATGGTGAAGGCCGGCCTGCCACCCCACTGCAAGAAGTGCGGCAAGATGTCGGGGGTATTGACCCAGAAACTGGGTCGGTAGAAGCTGTCCGTCTCAGTCGTCAGCTCCTTCATGTACGCCTCGATTTCCCACTTCTCGTTGCGCCAGGTGAAGTAGGTGTACGACTGCTGGTATCCCACCTTGCCGAGGGCATGCATCATGGCCGGCTTGGTGAACGCCTCGGCCAGGAAAAGCACATCCGGATCGGTCTTACGCACCTCCCCGAGCAGCCACGCCCAGAAGTTGATCGGCTTGGTGTGGGGATTGTCGACGCGGAATATCCGTACGCCATGACTCATCCAGAGCCTGATGATGCGCAGGCACTCCTGATAGATGCCGTCGCGATCATTGTCGAAATTGATCGGAAAGATGTCCTGATACTTCTTCGGAGGATTCTCCGCGTACGCGATGGTGCCGTCGGCGCGCTTGGAGAACCACTCCGGATGCTCGGTCACCCACGGATGATCAGGCGATGCTTGGAGCGCGAAATCCATGGCGACCTCGAGCCCGAGCGACTTGGCTTTGGCGACGAACCGGTCGAATGCGTCGAAGTCGCCGAGATCGGGATGGATGGCGTCGTGTCCACCCTCCGCCCCACCGATCGCCCATGGCGAGCCGGGGTCGCTCGGACCAGGAGCCAATGTGTTGTTCGGCCCCTTGCGAAACGTCCGGCCGATCGGGTGGACGGGCGGGATGTAAACCACGTCGAAACCCATCGCCGCCGCCGCCTCCAGGCGCTCGTGTGAGCTGTCGAACGTGCCGGAGATCCACGTCTGGCTTTCCTCGTCCCATCTCGCCCCCTGGGAGCGCGGGAAGAACTCGTACCATGACGAGAACAAAGCCTGGCGGCGGTCGACGAAGATCGGGTAGTCGGGCGTAGGCGAGATCAGCTCGCGCGGGCCGAAGCGTTTCATTGCAGCGCGTACGTCGGCTGCCAGTACGACTTCCAGCCGATCCTCGACCTGCTGGCCCGAGTCAAGGTTCTTGGCCGCGCCCTGGAGCAGCGCACCGGTTTGGTAATCCCCGGCCGCCTCGGCCTCATTGGCGGCCCTCTCAAACAAGGCGATGCCTTCGGTGCACACCAGCGCAACGTCGATGCCAGCAGGAATCTTGATCTCGGCGTTGTGGACCCAGGTTGCCCACGGGTCACTCCAGCCCTCGACGCGGAATGTCCACAGCCCCTCGGTCTCGAGTTCCACCGAGGTCGTCCACCAGTCGAAGCCCACTGGTGTGGTCGGGCGCATCGGCTCGAGCCGCTCCTTGCCGCTGGGGTCGGTGAGTATCACCGACGCGTTGACCGCGTCATGGCCTTCGCGGAACACCGTTGCCCGGATCGGAATCGACTCTCCCACCACGGCCTTGGCCGCGTAGGCGCCGCCCTCGATCACCGGTGAGACGTTGTGCACCGGAATGCGATCGAAGATCGACCCGAGGGGTGGCTGGCCAAGGGTTTTGCCGGCTGGCGGCGTATCCGGCGGTGCAGCGGAAGGCTGGGACGAGGATTCTGTGGAGCCTGACTGAGTCGCGTCGTCGCGCTCAGGCATCGGGAGCCCTGAGTTTGTTGCCGTCACGTGTGCCAACCTATCGGCCGGGCTCGCCGCGCGGCAGGGGGTCGGCGACAGAATGCCCTGGCTGCGCACCCGCTCCTGAGTCGCTCGGATCCATACACCGCGGGAGGTCTAGCTCACAGCACCGATGCCACCGAAACCCCGTGCGAGCGAGGCTTCGCCGGTACGTTAGTTGGGTGCGCGCTATTCGCCGTTTTGTTGTTCGTCCGGTGTTGCCAGAGCCCCTCAAGCCATTGGGTGACCTGGCCCGGAACCTCCGCTGGTGTTGGCATGGCGAGACGCAGGATCTCTTCCGGTCGGTGGACCCGCAGCTGTGGGAGAGCACCGGAGGCGATCCAGTCAGAATGCTGGCCGACGTCTCCGTCGAGCGTCTGCAGGCGCTCTCCACCGACAAGCGTTTCCTCAAGAACCTGCGCCTCATTCAGGCTGATCTTGCCGACTATCTGGCCGGCGATCTGTGGTATCAGGGCTACGCGTCCGAGAATCGCACAGCGCCTGTGAGCATCGGCTACTTTTCACCGGAGTTCGGCATTACCGAGGTGCTCCCGCAATACTCCGGTGGACTCGGCATCCTCGCCGGTGATCACCTCAAGGCGGCGAGTGATCTTGGAGTCCCGATCATCGGAGTTGGCCTGCTGTATCGACAGGGGTATTTCCGGCAGTCACTGAACGCTGCCGGCTGGCAGCAGGAGCGCTATCCGCTTCTTGACCCGAACTCGTTGCCGTTGACCTTGCTGCACGATGACGAAGGTCCGGTCCGAATCGAGGTTCCGCTCCCGGGGCGCACTCTTCATTCCCAGGTCTGGGTGGCCCAGGTGGGCCGCGTGCCTGTGCTGATGCTGGACTCCGACGTCGAGCAAAATGCCGGCTACGAGCGTGAGATCACCGACCGTCTGTACGGCGGTGGGACCGACCACCGGCTCGAGCAAGAGGTTCTGCTCGGCATGGGCGGCGTACGTGCCATCCGTGCTTACTGCCGGATCACGGGCGCGCCGGCGCCAGCGGTGTTTCACACCAACGAGGGGCACGCCGGATTCCTGGGCCTGGAGCGAATCCGGGAGTACATGAACACCGGGGTGGATTTCGATACCGCACTGGAACTCACCCGCGCAGGGACCGTTTTCACCACTCATACGCCGGTTCCGGCCGGCATCGACCGTTTCCCCCGCGAGCTCATCGTTCATCAGTTCGCTGGCTTCGACGATCTCCCGCTGGATCGAGTGCTGGCGCTGGGTGCTGAAGACTACGACGGCGGCGACCCTGAGAAATTCAACATGGCGGTGATGGGCTTCCGGCTGTCCCAGCGGGCCAATGGAGTCTCCTCGCTACACGGCGTGGTATCCCGCGAGATGTTCCAGGGACTGTGGCGGTCCTTCGACACGAGCGAGGTACCGATCACGCAGATCACCAACGGTGTGCACCATCTCACTTGGGTGCATCGGGCGTTGCTCGATCTGCTCGAGGCGCCGAGCGGCAGTCCGTCGGAGGGCGATGGTTACGACTGGAACGCGCTGAGCAATGTCGAGAGCAAGACGATTTGGGCGCTCAAGCGGCGGATGCGTGAGGATCTGATCGCCATGACGCGCGAGCGGCTCGCAGCCAGCAGCGCGAATCGTGGCATGCCGACGGACTGGACGGCAAAGGCTCTCAATCCCGATGTGGTGACGTTCGGCTTCGCTCGCCGCGTCCCGTCCTACAAGCGATTGACCTTGATGTTGCGGGATCCGGATCGGCTGAAGGCATTGCTCACCGACAAGGAGCGACCGATCCAGATCGTCATCGCGGGCAAAGCGCATCCGGCCGACGAGGGTGGCAAAGCGCTGGTTCAGCAGGTGGTGCAGTTTGCCGACGACCCGGCGGTTCGCGAGCACATCGTTTTCCTTCCCGACTACGACATCGCAATGGCAAAGCGGCTCTATCCCGGCTGCGACGTCTGGATGAACAACCCGCTGCGCCCGTACGAGGCCTGCGGCACCTCAGGGATGAAGGCCGCGCTCAACGGCGCCGCAAATCTGTCCATTCGCGACGGCTGGTGGGACGAGTGGTTCGATCCGGCGTACGGCTGGGAGATACCCTCCGCCGAGGGCGTGGATGGCGCCGAGCGACGTGATGATCTTGAAGCCAAGGCACTCTACGACATCATCGAGAACGAGATCGTGCCGCGGTTCTATGACCTTGATCATCGCGGGCTCCCGGAGCGCTGGATCGAGATGATCAGGAACACTATCGCCGGACTTGCTCCCAAGGTTGTCGCGTCGCGGATGGTGCGTGAGTACGTCACCGAGCTCTATGCGCCGGCCACGGCATCCAATCTCGCCCTCGACTCCTCCTCGGGTGGAGCGGCCGCGCTCGCGAGCTGGAAGCGCAGAGTCCGCGACGGGTGGTCGACTGTCTCAGTGGAGCATGTGGAAGCGCTCGGGGGCGAGCAGATCGAGGTCGGAGCGAAGATCCATGTCAGCGCACTGGTTCGACTCGGCGAACTCACTGCTGACGACATCCAGGTGCAGCTCGTCATTGGTCGGGTCAGTGGCGACGACCGGCTCTATGAGCCGCGGGTCAACCCGTTCCCAGCCGGCGTTGACGTCGATGGTGGGCTGCGGCGCTACGAGGGCTGGGTGGAGGCCAAGCGAGCTGGCGCGATCGGGTACACCGTACGCGTCGTGCCGTATCACCCGTTGCTCGCGAGCCAAGCGGAGATGGGACTGGCAGCGCTACCGTCGAGCATTCCCACACCGCCATCCGCCAGCTACGTGCCGTAAGCGGCGAGCGTCGGGAAAAAAAAGGAGAGAAGCGAGCGGAGGCGGTCTTTCCTCTGCGAGCGACGACGACCGCGGCGGATTACCCGCGTCCAGGATCGCGCGCCGCTGTCCTGGACGAACGAACGAGCGGACACGCTCTTCGTTTGCGAGTGAGCGAGGAAGGCAGCGGCTACCAGCGCGATCCTCGCGAGCGGAGCGAGCAATCAAGCATTGCGCGAGGCGCTCGAAACATAGCGCTAGTCCACTTGCAGCACGACAACCGTGCGACCGGGCAGCCTCAGGGTCGAACCGGCCTCGATCTTCTCCGACGGCAGTTCGCCGTCAGGCCCGGTGTGTGCGATCACGGTATATGTGTCCGCCCACGGCCCGTCCGGTAGTTCGACCTGGACCGGGTCCGAACCGGCATGGAACCAGATGAGGAATGCCTCGTCGCAGACCCGGTATGGACTGTCGTCGGCAAGGTACATGCCGAGTGTGCGTCGTGTGCCATCGCGCCACTCGTGCTCGGCCATTTCGGCATTGAGGCCACCGAACCACGCGATGTTCTTACGTCCTAGTGGCTGACCCTTGGCATCGAGCAGGAACTCCCCGCGGCGGTAGCCGTCCCAGCGAAAGACGGGATGCTCGGCGCGCAACTGCAGCAGCTTGCGTGCAAGTTCGGTCTGATCGTTCCAGATTTCGAGGGTGTCCCAGTGCACCCAGGAGATCGGGGAGTCTTGGCAGTAGGCGTTGTTGTTGCCCTGCTGCGTACGGCCGAGCTCATCGCCGGCGGTGATCATGGGGACTCCGCCTGCCAAGATCAACGTCGCCATCAGGTTTTGGCTTTGCCGGTGTCGGAGAGAGTTGACCTCCGGATCGTCAGCCTCACCCTCGACGCCACAGTTCCATGATCGATTGTCATCGGAACCGTCGCGGTTGGACTCACCATTGGCACCGTTGTGCTTGACGTTGTAGGTCACCAGGTCGCGCAGCGTGAAGCCGTCGTGTGCGGTGACGAAGTTGATGCTCGACGTGGCGGGCCTGTCGTCGCGATCGAATATGTCAGGCGATCCGGTCAGTCGCTGTGCCAACTCACCGACGCCGTTGGTGTTGCCGCGCCAGAAGTCACGGACATGGTTGCGGAAGCGGTCATTCCATTCGCTCCAGTCCTGTCCGAATCCGCCTACCTGGTAGCCGTACGGACCCATGTCCCAGGGCTCGGCAATGATCTTGACCTGGCTCAGCACGGGGTCTTCCCGGATCGCGTGCTTGAAAGGGTGATCTTGATCGACGTGATGCCGCTCGTCGCGGATCAAGGTGCTCACCAGGTCGAAGCGGAAGCCGTCGACCCCCATTTCGGTGACCCAGTAGCGCAGCGAATCCAAAATCATCCGCAGCACGCCGGGTTCGGAGGTATCCACCGAGTTGCCGCAGCCGGTGACGTCATAGTCATTGTGCTGGTCATCGGTGAGCCGGTAGTAGCCGAGGTGGTCGATGCCACGGAAGCACAGCGTCGGACCCTCGTGACCCCCTTCGCCGGTGTGGTTGTAAACCACATCGAGGAGGACTTCCAGCCCGGCCTCGTGCAGCGCCGAGACCATCTCCTTGAATTCCCGTACCTGCTGGCCCAGCGTGCCGACCGAGCCGTACGCGCCGTGGGGTGCGAAGTAGCCGAGGGTGTTGTACCCCCAGTAATTGGACAAGCCGCGTCCTACCAGGAATGGTTCGGAAACGTGATGGTGTACTGGCAGCAGCTCAACGGCGGTGACGCCCAGACCGATCAGGTGCTGGATGACAGCCGGATAAGCCAGTCCCGCGTAGGTGCCTCGTAAGTGCTCGGGCACCAACGGGTGCAGCCGTGTGAACCCGTTGACATGGAGTTCGTAGATCACGGTCTCCGACATCGGCCGACGCCGATCGAGTGGTCGGGGCGGTGGGGAGTCCGCCACGACGACGCTGAGTGGCACATCGGCGAAGGAGTCGGTGGTGTCGGGCACGTAGTCCGACTCCGCTACGTGATCCAGGATCGGCCCCGAGTAGTCGACGCCGCCCGTGATCGCCCGGGCGTACGGGTCGAGGAGCAGCTTGGCTGGGTTGAAGCGCGCGCCCGCGGCCGGATCCCATGGTCCGTGGACTCGGAAGCCGTAGCGCTGCTCGGCACCGACGCCATGGACGAAGACGGTCCAGACGCCATCGGAATCGCGAGACATGTCGTGGTTGAACTGATGGCGATCCTCATCGACCAGCGCGAGCTCTACTCGGGTCGCCCGGGGAGCCCAGAGCCCAAATGAGCAACCGCCGTCGCGGATGCGCGCGCCTAGGACCGAGGTGTCCTGCGGCACGGGCAACGCAGTGGACGTCATCTGTACGAGCCTTCGCAGTTGGCTGGATGTCGTGCTCTGGACCGGTCAGGATGAAATCACTAACTCCGCCCGCGTGGGCGGAGTACATCTTCATTCTGCCTCAACTGGGTAATACATACCGCCGATCCGGGCCTCCAAACCAATGAGCAACCGGTTGCACCTCACCGTCAGCAGCAGCGCAGGGGCGATGCAACACATTCGGGCACGCATCACCAACGCGCCTGATCTTGGTCGTGAATCCGGCATATCCGCGCGTTGGTCCTCTTGACAGGTGCGAGTAGAGCGCTCGACTCAAAGTCAATAGGGAGGCGGCTACGCCTTGAGCCCTAAAGCAGCTTCACACCAGAGCGCGAACCTTGTTGTTGCGTGCGTCGTGGGTCAGCTCAACCTTGCCCAGGGCTTCCAGGAGTGGCGGGACGTACATCCCAAAGCGTCCGCGATAGCCCTTCCGGAGGCCGTACCAGCCGCCGACAGGATTGTCGGCCGAACGGCCCCAAGCCTCGACGGTTCCGTCCTTCGCGGGCTTCTGTTCGTCGGCGGCGCCGAGTTCGACCCAATCTCCCTGCTCGGCCAGCCAGGCGTGGAGGTCGTCAAGACATCTGAGTTGATACCTCAACTGCGTGGCTCCGACCTGACAGAACAGCGTCGGCGGATCTGCGGTCTCGTCCGCCCACATGGTGTAGGTCGAGGTTCTCGGTGCAGTGCTGAGTTCCCACGGATCATCTTTGGTTCCTGCGGGCATGCCGTGATTGTTGCAGACCTGAGCCTTTGCGGCGGCGCCGCACGCCGACTTCAGTAGCCAGATAGGCAGCACGTGAACCGAGGCAGCAGACTGCTCTTGTGGTCATGAGCGACATCCGAGAGCTGGGGACGATCCTGTCCATCTGGGCCCATCCCGATGATGAGGCGTATCTATGCGGCGGAATTATGGCGATGGCATCGGCGGCGCATTCTGAAGTGGTGTGCGTTACGGCCACCCGGGGTGAGCTCGGCGTAACAGATCCAACCAGGTGGCCGCCTGATCAGCTCGCCGGCATACGTGAGGTCGAGCTGGCCGCGTGTCTGAAGATCCTGGGAGTTGCCGATCATCGCTGGTTGGGCTATCCAGACGGCGGATGCGCGTCGGTCGACCTCGATGTCGCAGTTGAGCAGATTGCGCGAATCATTCGTGAGGTCGCGCCAGACACGATCTTGACGTTCCCGCCTGACGGTCAGACGGGCCATCCCGACCACATCGCAGTACATCGCTGGACGGTGGAAGCCGTACGCCGCACCCGCATCGGAAGCCTCCACGTCGTCGCCAATACCCAGGAGTGGCTCGACGATAATTTGGCGCAATGGATCGAGCTGGGCGTGATTGTCGGCGAGCCGCCGGTGGCCTGGACCGGTCCGCTCAGCATCGACCTGGTGATGACCGGCGAGCTCCTGGAGCGCAAGTATGCGGCGCTGGCGGCGCAGACCAGCCAAACCGAGGCGCTGCGCGCTGTGGTCGGCGAAGACCGCTACCGACAGATCCTCCGGACCGAGCGCTTCGCCGCCTTCGTGACCGACGCAGCGCACGATGCAGCACGCGTATCGCCGAGTGCGACCTGAGGAGTTAGCTTTGTTACTCATGAGTAATGTGACCGAGTTGCACCTACGACGCAGGCATGAGAAGGGTGGAGCGAGATGAAGATTGTTGTTCTGGCCAAGCATGTTCCCGATGCGACAGGGGAGCGCACGTTTGCCGCCGATGGCACAGTCGACCGCGCCTCGAGTGACGGATTGCTGTCAGAGCTAGATGAGTACGCCGTGGAACAAGCCCTGCAGATTGCCGACGAACTCGATGATGTCGAGGTCGTCGTCATGACGCTCGGACCAGAGGACGCGGCCGACGCCATCAAGCGCGCCCTGCAGATGGGTGCATCCGCGGCTGTCCACATCATCGACGACGCCGTCCACGGCTCTGACGCCTTGAGCACCAGCGCGATATTGGCAGAGGCGATCAGGAAGGTGGCGCCGGACCTGGTGATCTGCGGCATGGCATCCACGGACGGGACCATGGGTGTCGTCCCGGCCATGATCGCCGAACGGCTCAGCTGGCCGGCGGCAACTCTGGGCGCAACGCTCGCGGTTGCCGATGATCAAGTCACTATTCGACGGGACGACGATGTCGCCAGCTTGACCATCGAGGCAAGCCTGCCGGCGATCGTGAGCGTCACTGATCAATCTGGTGAGGCCCGGTACCCATCGATGAGAGGCATTCTCGCAGCCAAGAAGAAGCCGGTGGAGTCGTGGACGCTTGCTGATCTTGGTATCGAGCCTACGTCCGTCGGCCTGAACGCTGCCTGGAGCAAAGTGCTGCAAACGTCCCCGCGGCCTGGAAAAGAACCAGGCCGTGTGGTTGAGGAGGAGGACGGCGTGCCAGCGTTGATCGATTTCCTGGCTGCCGGAAAGTACATCTGAGAGGCGGACCGATGTCTGAAGTACTGATCGTCGCTGAGCATGCTGAGTCACACGTATCCAAACCAGCTTTCGAGCTCCTCACGCTGGCCCGCCGTCTCGGCGATCCTGTCGCTGTGGTTTTTGGTCAGACCGAGGACACGGTCGCCAAGGCGCTCGGTGAGTATGGGGCAACCCGAGTGTTGTCGGTAACCGACCCAGCTATCGACGACTACCTCGTCGCGCCCAAAGCCGAGGCACTGGCACAGATCGCCGACTCCATCCGGCCGGCAGCAATCTTGATCACGTCGACGCCTGAGGGCAAAGAAATCGCCGGCCGGCTGGCTGTGAAGCTCGGGTCCGGCCTGATCACTGACGCCACCGAGATCGCCGCAGACAGCACGACGACGCAGTCGGTCTTCGCGGGGAACTGGACGGTTCGTGCCTCGGTGACGCACGGAGCTCCGATCATCACCATCAAACCGAACGCCGTAACTCCTGAGGCTGCGCCTACCGAACCTGCAATGGAACAGGTCGCCGTAACCATCTCCGATGCAGCGAAGACCGCCCGCGTCGTCAACAAGGAGCCGAAGAAGTCCAGTGGACGACCTGAGCTGACAGAGGCAGCGGTGGTCGTCTCGGGCGGCCGCGGCACCAGTGGTGACTTCGCAGCTGTCGAGAAACTGGCCGACGTCCTCGGCGGGGCAGTGGGTGCCTCACGAGCGGCCGTCGATGCTGGCTGGTATCCCTACGCGTACCAGATTGGTCAGACGGGCAAGACAGTTGCGCCACAGCTGTACATTGCCGCAGGCATCTCCGGCGCCATACAGCACCGGGCGGGAATGCAGACGTCCAAAGCCATCGTCGCGGTGAACAAGGATCCTGAGGCGCCGATCTTCGCCCTTGCCGATCTTGGCATCGTCGGTGACCTGCACAAGGTGCTGCCCGCCGTCATAGAGGAGATCAAAAAGCGAAAGGGATGATCTACTGAGGCAGACTTGAGCTTCATGAGCCGGATCTACCTCGACCATGCGGCGACGACGCCGATGGTTCCGGAGGCCATTGAGGCCATGACCCGAGAACTCACCAGGGTGGGCAACGCCTCATCGCTGCACGCCTCCGGCCGATCGGCGCGGCGGGTCGTCGAGGAGTCGCGGGAGGCGATAGCGGCTCAGGTGGGGGCGCGTCCGGCAGAGTTGATCTTCACAAGCGGCGGTACCGAGTCCGACAATCTGGCCATCAAGGGCGCCTTCTGGTCGAGCGCTGCGGCGGGGCGCCGGCTGGTGGTCACGTCGACGATCGAACACCACGCTGTGCTGGATTCCGTTGCTTGGCTCGGTCAGTCGGCGGCGGCGGAGGTGTGCTACGTGCCGGTTGACTCGGTTGGCCGACTGGACATATCAGCTCTTAGAAGCGCTGTCGCCGCGCACACCGGTGTGGTCTCGGTGATGTGGGCCAACAACGAGGTCGGCACGCTGCAGCCCGTACGCGAGATCGCCGCCGTCGCCGCCCACGAGGGCGCGATCTCACACAGCGACGCGGTTCAGGCGGTCGGTCACAGCAAGGTCGATTTTGCAGCATCGGGGTTGGACATGCTGACCTTCACAGCGCACAAGCTCGGTGGGCCGTACGGGATTGGTGCCCTGCTGGCGCGGCGCGAGCTTCAGCTGGCGCCGATCATGCACGGTGGCGGTCAGGAGCGGGACGTGCGCTCCGGCACCCTTGACGTAGCTGCTACTGCCGGATTCGCCGCTGCGCTCGAGGTCGCAACGAGGAATCGCGTCGAGGAAGAGCAGCGGTTACGCCAGCTGCGTCGGGAGCTCATCGGTTCGGTGCTGGCGGCCGTGCCGTGGGCGGTTCCGTACGGATCTGCCGACGATGCGGACCGCCTTCCCGGCATCGCAAGCATCGGGTTCCCAGGATGTTCTGCCGATGCGATCTTGATGTTGCTGGATTCCGCCGGAATTGACTGTTCCAGCGGAGCGGCCTGTTCCGCTGGAGTCTCAGAGCCGAGCCATGTCCTGCTTGCCATGGGTTGCAGCGAGGCCGAGGCGCGCTCGGCACTCAGATTCTCGCTGGGCCATACCTCGACCCTGGCCGACGTGCAGGCGCTCGCTCGAGCGCTCCCCGAAGCTGTTCAGCGCGCCAAGGCAGCGGCCGCATTCGCGTAAGCTCGCTTGGCGCGCCCACCATGGCCCGTGTAAGACTTGCGGAGCCATTTTGGGAGCTGCTCGCGCAATGCCGACGGTTGCGGCTGGAAGGACTCGAATGAAGGTACTGGCCGCGATGTCGGGTGGCGTCGACTCGGCCGTTGCCGCAGCACGGGCCGTTGAGGCCGGGCACGATGTGACCGGGGTCCATCTGGCCCTGTCCAAGAACCCCCAGAGCTTCCGCTCGGGGGCGCGTGGTTGCTGCTCCAAGGAAGATGCACACGATGCCCGGCGGGCCGCCGACGTACTCGGCATCCCGTTCTACGTATGGGATCTCTCGGATCGCTTCGCTGCCGATGTGGTGGATGACTTCGTTGCGGAGTACGCAGCTGGGCGTACTCCCAACCCTTGTCTGCGCTGCAACGAGAAGATCAAGTTCTCGGCCGTGCTGGACCGTGGCGTCGCGCTCGGCTTCGACGCGGTCGGCACAGGTCATTACGCTCGTCTTGTCACTACCGGGAGCGACGTGGAGCTGCATCGGGCCGTCGACGCCGCCAAGGACCAGTCGTACGTGCTCGGCGTACTCACCCGCGATCAACTTCGCCGGTCATACTTTCCGCTCGGTTCTTCCCGCAAGGCCGACGTACGCGCCGAAGCCCGAGATCGCGGCCTGGCCATCGCGGAGAAGCCCGACAGCCACGACATCTGCTTTATTGCGAACGGGGACACGGCGGGATTTCTCGACAAGCAGCTCGGCCGTCGACCAGGCAACATCGTGGACCTCGCGGGCGCGAAGGTCGGCGAGCATGGTGGATCGCATCGGTTCACCGTCGGGCAGCGTCGAGGACTGCGGCTCGGCACGCCAGCCGACGACCACCAACCGCGCTTCGTGATCGCGATCACGCCGACCACCAACACGATTACCGTCGGTCCGCGCAACGCGCTCTCGGTCAAGATCATCAGTGCTATCCGGCCTGTGTGGACCGGTGAGCGGCCGGACGAAAAATGGTCAGGCCAGGTGCAGGTTCGGGCACACGGACATCCCATGGCCGCCAGCGTGCGGGTTCATGATCAAGATCTTGAGGTGCTGCTCGACTCGGCCACTACAGGTGTTGCGCCCGGACAGGCTGTGGTTCTCTACTCAGGCTCACGAGTCGTCGGGAGCGCGACCATAGCGGCCACTCAAGCGTGATCATTACCTCACCTACCTCGTCGGACGGCGAGCTGCCGCCGATCCGCACGACGGGAATCGGCTCCTGGCCGGGAACGGATGTGGCGGATGCGATCAAGATCGCGTTCGCGGAGTGCCCTGATTTTCCTTACCTGCCGGAACTTCCGGCACGGGGCCCACACGCGCAGCTGATCGGCCGCTCGACTGCGTTCCTCGCCGGTCTGGCCGTCGACCTGCAAGCTGCCGGATGGCGGCTCACGGACGCGTCCAGCCGAGATCACCGGCTGGCAATCAGCATGCTTCGGTCTGATCTTGACGTACTCGAGGAGCTGGCCCAGGGATACCAGGGAACGATCAAGCTTTCGGTGGCCGGCCCCTGGACGCTGGCGGCGATGATGGAGCGTCCGCGCGGTGATCGGGTGCTCGGCGACAGGGGCGCGCGCCGCGATCTCAGCCAGTCGCTTGCCGAGGGAATCGGCCAGCTCGTCGCTGAAGTGAACCGCCGGCTTCCCGACATCGATCCCTTGATTCAGCTCGACGAGCCGATGCTGCCGGCAGTGCTCGGCGGGGCGATCGCCACCGCGAGCGGCTTGCTGCGACATCGCGCCGTGGAGGTCAGTGAGGTCAGCGGCGCGATCATCCATGTCGTTGATCGGCTCGCGCCAACACCCGTCGTGGTCCACTGCTGCGCGGCAGGTGTGCCGGTCGAACTGCTCCGCTCAGCCGGCGTTACAGGCGTGCTCGTCGATATCGACCAGTTGTCCAGCGCGGACTGGGATGAGGTGGGAGCAAGCCTCGAGGCAGGGGTATGGATCGGCATGGGTGCGCTGCCGACCGACCAAGCCCTCAGCCCTGATCAGGTTGCCCGTCGGGTGCTTCTGCCCCTCCGCGATCTTGGCCTGGAGCCGCCTGTGGCGGCTCGCGTTGCGATCACGCCGGCCTGCGGATTGGCCTCATCGCCGCGTGGTGCTGCCGTACGCGCGCTGCAGACCCTGCGCTCCGCAGCCCGGATCGTCGACGAACAGCTCGCCGACTGACTAATGCGCTGACTGAGCAACTCGCTGACTGCAGCATACTCCGCCAAGATCGCAGGTGGAATCTCGGCTGGGGTGAAACCTCGCGTTAATGGTTCGTTATTTTCCTCGCTGTGTGGGGCGCCGCCTGGGCCCGCGTCCTGCCCGCGGCTGTCAGGACCGGGCGTTAGTGTGCGTACGTGGCGGAGGAGACCATTTCTTCATCAATGAGCGACGGCAAAAAAGCGTCCTCAGGCGATGGAGACATTGAGCTTTCAGCCTCTCAGGCGAACGCGAGTCAGCGGCACGCAGATCTCAGCGAGCGCGTAAACGACGCGCGGTGGCGTTACTACGTGCTCGATGCGCCGACCCTCTCCGACGGCGAGTTCGACGCCATCCTGCGCGAGCTCAGCGATCTTGAAGACGCGTTTCCCACCCTTCGCACACCCGACTCGCCAACCCAACAGGTTGGTCCTCCGCCGTCGACCACCTTCACCCCTGTCGAGCATCTGCAGCGACTGATGAGCCTGGACAATGCGTTCAGCCGTGAGGAGCTGGACCGCTGGGCACAGCGCGCGATTCGTGAGCTTGGCGAAAAGCGGCTCGACCAATCCGGATACCTGTGCGAGCTCAAGGTCGATGGCTTGGCGATCGACCTGGTCTACGAGGCGGGCCGGCTGGTACGCGCCGCGACCAGGGGCGACGGGCGCATGGGTGAAGACGTCACGGCGAACGTCAGAACGATCAACGTCATCCCAGATCGGCTGTCAGGCTCCGACGTTCCAGACACGCTCGAGGTGCGCGGTGAGGTGTATCTCGCGGTAGCCGACTTCACCGCTCTCAACGAGTCACTTGTCCTGAGCGGGAAGCCGCCGTTCGCCAATCCTCGCAACGCCGCTGCTGGATCGCTGCGTCAGAAGGACCCGAAGGTCACGGCCTCTCGAAATCTGGGCTTCGTCAGCCACGGCGTTGGCGTTCTCGAGGGCTTCACCGCAGATCGGCTCTCGGATGCGTATACCGCCATGGATCGCTGGGGACTTCCGGTGAGCCCGCATCGCAAGTTGGCGCGGGACCTGGGTCAGGTCTGGGAGTACATCGAGTACTTCGGCGAGCATCGGCATTCGGTGGAGCATGAGATCGACGGGGTTGTCGTCAAGCTGGACGAACGCGCGGTGCAAGATCAACTCGGCTCGACGTCACACGCCCCACGCTGGGCGATCGCATACAAATACCCGCCCGAGGAGGTCACCACCAAGCTCCTCAACATCGACGTCAACGTGGGGCGTACAGGCCGGGTAACCCCGTTCGGAATCATGGAGCCAGTCCAGGTTGCTGGATCGACTGTCGGAATGGCGACGCTGCACAACGCCAGCGAGATCGTCCGCAAGGGAGTGCTGATTGGCGACACGGTGGTGCTCCGCAAAGCCGGCGATGTCATTCCCGAGATCGTCGGTCCTGTGGTCGACCTCCGCGACGGCAACGAGCGGGCGTTCGTCATGCCCACTCACTGCCCGGCGTGCGGCACGGAGTTAAGACCGGAGAAAGAGGGGGACGCCGACCTGCGCTGCCCCAATGCCCGGTCGTGCCCGGCGCAGCTCCGGGAACGTCTGTTTCATGTCGCCAGCCGGGATGCTCTCGACATCGAGGTTCTCGGATATCAGTCGGGACAAGCACTACTCGATGCCGGCCTGCTTGTCGATGAGGGCGACCTCTTCAGTCTGACCGAGGACAAGCTCAAGAAAACCGACTTCTTCACGACCAAGGCCGGAGCCCTCTCGGCCAATGGAGCCAAGCTGCTAGCCAATCTGGAAATGGCGAAAACCCGGCCGCTGGACAAGTTCCTGGTCGCACTGTCGATCCGCCACATCGGCAAAGGCGTCGCCCCCGACATTGCAGCCGCGTTCGGCGACATCGAGACCCTCGCCACTGCGACGGCGGAGCAACTAGCCGAGGTGGAGGGCATCGGACCGACGCTCGTTACCGCGATCACCGACTGGTTCGCGGTGCCGTGGCACCGCGAGATCGTCCACAAGTGGCAGGCCGCCGGCTGTGTCATGCGGGACGAGCCCAAGATCACACGAGAGCAGACTCTTGCCGGCCTGTCGATCGTGGTCACCGGCTCCTTGGAGGGCTATACCCGAGACTCGGCAACGGAGGCGATCACCTCGCGCGGCGGCAAGGTCGCCGGGTCGGTGTCGAAGAAGACGAGTTTCGTTGTCGTAGGCGATGCGCCGGGCTCGAAGTACGACAAGGCTGTGGAGCTGAAGGTGCCCGTGCTCAGCGGTGCCGATGCTTTTGACATGCTGTTGGAGCGGGGGGCCGATGCGGCACGCGAGGTCGCGACCATCGGAGAGTAATCGGCTGTCGCCGTGGGCGGCGGCGGGGTTCGTTTCCAGCAAGTGGTCGGAGACGACAAGATTCGGCCGGATCTGCGTCGTTAGTGATCACTTGCCGGAGGAGCCGACCGGGGTTCGTGGGCTTAGAGCAGGAAGATCTCGAAGAACTGCTTCTTCTCGCCGATGCCGAAGCCCCAACTCCCAGTCATGGCGTGGTAGACGTACCAGCCGAGCAGAAAGATCGCGATCAGCCCACCGAGCAGTGCGAGCGACGCCCAGATTCGCATCCGCTTCTTGTGCTTGGTGCTCGGGACCTTCAGCGGACCCCATTCCCCAACCGATGGCTGCACGCGCGGCGGCGTCGCGCCATGGAGGTTGAGGTTGCTGAAGATCTTCAGAGGCACTCGACCACTTTAGTCGTCTGTTTGAGGGCACGTTCTCCATCGCAGGCGTGAAAACGGGCGCATGACGCGCTCCTGATAGTTACCCCTTTCATCCCAGCCGTCGAAACGTACGGCTCGACGCCGTCGGTCGAAACAGGCCGGTTCCAAGCTCAGATGAACCAGTCGTGCAGCCCGCGGAAGCCCGAAGCAACGAGCAAGAAGCGGCAGAGTCTGCCGACCAGTACAGTGAGCCCGAACCAGAGGGGGCGCATCGTCGTCGCGCCGGCCAAGAGAGCAACCGCGTACAGCGGAGGAAAGCCGACGACGGCGGCCACGAAAACGATCGGCAGCCCCCAGCGTTCCTGGCCGATCAGGTCGAGCAGCTTCGTCCCCGCCGAGCGCAACCGGGCACGCGTCGGGCCGACCGGGCGCTGCTTCCGGATCTCGCGCCGATGCTTGACGAACGAGAGCTCCTTTCCCTCCCGGACGCCAAAAAACAGCAGCAGTTTTCCGACGGTCTGGCCGATCGCAACTCCAATGGCAATGGGAATTGGCCCAGCAACGGCCGACATCTGCGAGGCGATGATGTACGCCTCGGCGTTGACGATCGGTATCACCGCGGACACGATTCCGAAGCCGATCGAGGTGAGCAAAGCGATGAGCTCTGCCCACCCAAATGCGATCACTCGCCGACCGTACCCGAGGTCGAGCGGACGCTACTTCACAAGAGCCGCGAGGTGATGCAGCCGCGCTATCTCGGACTCGAGGAAGGCAGGCCCGCCTAGCCGGCCAATGATGATGGCCCGGTCGCGAGTCAGCGGCGTAACCACCGCGGTGGTATCGCCCCAACCTGGACTCCAATCGGCATCCAGATCGGTGCGATGGGTGGTATCGAACGGGATGAACTTCGCCGCGAGATCAGGAGTGAGATCCGGCGCGAGAGTGGTTGAGCAGCTGGGCCTGGGCGCGCCGTCCGACACGTCAAGCATGGTCGCCCAATGAGAGCGAAATACGACCGGGCACAGCGACACCAGCGTTTCCGCAGCGTGTGGCGGGTCAGCGGTCATCCGCTCGAGTGCCTCGAGGTCGGACTGCAGCCCGCCGCCTTCTGGATAGCGTGCAATCCACTCCACGCGTACGCCAGCCAACTTTTGGCAGGCGGTCACGATTGTTTCGGGCAACTGGCTGGGAGGCAGATCGACGATGAAGTCGTCGATAACGCTCCCCTCAGCCTTCTTCTCCACGATCTCGACGGCATTGATGTCGGCGCCAACCCCGCCCATCGCAGTCGCGACGGAGCCCAACGATCCCGGCCTGTCCGGGAGGGTGATCCGCATCAGGAACACGGGAACATCTTTCCTTACGTCGATTACTGGGATGTTTCGGGGCGATGAAGAGGGACGTCGCGTACCGACTTCTGAGCGAAAGTCAGTTGTTTGTCGAGCCAGTGTTCAATCGCTTGCTAGCAGTCGTTGTGGATCGCGCCGTGGAGTCCGCCGACTTCGCCGTCGGTCGCGACGACGAGGCATGTCTCCTCCGTCCTCCTCAGCACGACGGCGCGCGATCCGTGGAAGGGTTGTGCTGTGCCGCGCTTCGAACCCTTTGCCGCGATCCGTTACGAGACTGACGATCTCGCATCGGTCATTGCTCCACCGTATGACGTGCTCTCAGATGCGGACATCGATGTCCTTGAGGCGAGATCGGCCCACAACGTCGTGCGGATAGATGTACCGCGAGGTGGCGAGGACCGTTACGGACGTGCGGCCGAGATCATGCGAGCGTGGTTGAACGACGGCACTTTGGCCCGCGACTCGGAGCCGTCCTTCACCATCTACCGGATGCGCTTCACCGACTCGGCGGGCGTGCCGCGTGACATCGCGGGTGTGCTCGGCGGGCTCGAGGTCGTTGATCAGGAGGCTGGGGGAGTCTTGCCCCATGAGCGGACGACGGCGGCAGCCTCGACGGATCGGCTCGACCTGACTCGAGCCACCCAAGCCAACCTGTCACCTGTCTGGGGTCTTTCGCTGTCCAAGGGCCTCACGGACCTTCTCGTGGAGCCCGGCAAACCCTGGGGAACAGTGATGGACGATGGCGTTGAGCACGTGCTGGAACTGGTCACCGATCCGCAACGCATCGCCGCTATCCGCGACAGACTGACGGCCGACGACGTGCTGATCGCCGATGGGCATCACCGTTACGGGATCTCTCGCACCTACCGTGACGAAGTCCGCGAGGCAACCGGCCGGACCGATTCTCCGGCGGAGTTGACACTCGCGTTCGTCAACGAGCTGATCGAAGAACAGCTCAGCGTGGCAGCTATCCATCGCCTCTATTCCGGGATCGACATCACTGATCTTGCTGATGCGCTGAGCCGATCGTTCGAGCTCGTTCCAACTGAACGGCCGAGCCGCGAGACGCTTGCGGCACTGCAGAAGCAAGGCCTTCTGATCTTGGTCAGTCGCGATGCCGCGTGGCAGATGCGAGCTCGACCAGGACGTTTCGATGGGGTACGCCCGCTCGACGGGGGCTGGTTGGAGACTGCGCTGGCCGATGTCCCACTAACGGTCAACTACCAACATGGGCTGGAAGAAACGCTCGTCGAGGTCGATGGCGGGCGCGTTTCGGCCGCCGTATTGATTCGGCCGGTCAGCGTTGCCGAGATCGAGCGGACCGCGCGCGAAGGCTTGCTGATGCCACCCAAGTCGACGTTCTTTACGCCGAAGCTCAAAACCGGTTTCGTGATACGTCCGCTGACGGAATGAATGCCGAAGCGTCACTCTTCCGCGAAGGCCTCGCGCAGCTTCGCTTCCTGCTCTGCCGACAGGTTGCTGGCGATGAGGTGGGGATTCATATCCTTGAGAGCGTTCTCAACCCGTTCGACGACGGTGTCGTCGGTCAGTAGGAACAGGGCGGACGTCCCAGGCGTCACCTTCTGTTTCACATCGTCGATGAACTTGTCGCTGATACCCATGTCGATGATCGAGGTGCTCCAGGCGCCCAGCGCCGCGCCGATGGCGGCGCCCAGGAACGGCACGAGAAAGATGAACCCCAGGAACATGCCCCAGAACGCGCCGCTCAGTGCACCTACGCCGGTGGTGTTGTGCAGCTGACGGGTCTTGGGCTTCTTCTTGCCTGCTTGCCAGGTGACCAGGGCTGCGTCGTCGATGGTGATGGCCGCCTCGGATTGCAAAGCCTGCAGCCGTTCGACGGCTGTTTCGGCATCGTCGGCACCGGGAAAGGCCCACGCGGTCAGTGTTGTCATCGAAGTCCCCTAAGAGTCAAGGTTTCGCATGGGCGGCGAACAAGATCAGCCCGTCGTGGCCATACTTGATCCTCAGCCGCGCTCCGGCCTGTCAATGTCGGCAATCGCTGTTGATCTTGTCGCCAAGATCCCAGTCATCTTCGAGCCACCGCTGGCGATGATGGCCACCAGGTCGGGCGGCTCGAAGGCATCCGTGACCTAAGATTGGCCGGACCCAATGCACAAGGAGATCACAGGTGGCACTCACCGCTGATGACGTTGCGAGCCTGGCCAGGTTGGCTCGGATCGAGCTCACCGAGGCCGAGCTGGAGGTGTTGGCGCCCCAGCTGGATGTGATCTTGGAATCGGTCGCCAGGGTCTCCGAAGTCGCGGCGCAGGACATCCCGCCGACCTCACACGCACTGCCGCTGACCAACGTTTTCCGCGATGACGAGCTCCGGCCCTCACTGCCGCGAGAACAGATCCTGGCCGGCGCACCGGCAGCAGAGCTGATGCGATTTCGTGTGCCGAGGATTCTCGGGGAGGAGGCGTGAGCCTCAGTCAGGCTGCAACTCCAGAGCTGATCCGGCACACTGCTGTTGATCTTGCAGCCAAGATCAAATCCCGCGAGCTCAGTGCCGTTGAAGTGGCTCGGGCCTACCTTGATCGAATCGCCGAGGTCGACGGCGAGATACACGCCTTCCTGTACGTAGATGGTGAGCGCGCCCTGGCGTCCGCGGCTAGGGTGGATGCCAAGATCGCAGCTGGCGAACCAGTAGGGCCGCTCGCCGGCGTGCCGCTCGCCTTGAAAGACATCCTGACCTATACCGGCGCCCCGACCACCTGTGGCTCCAAGATCTTGGAAGGCTGGCTCCCGCCCTACGACGCGACGGTGACCAGGCGGCTTCTCGATCATGACATGGTGATCTTGGGGAAGACCAACCTTGACGAGTTCGCCATGGGCTCTTCGACGGAGAATTCGGCGTACGGGCCAACGCACAATCCATGGGACACCGATCGAATCCCCGGCGGTTCCGGAGGGGGATCGGCGGCCGCTGTAGCCGCGTTCGAGGCCCCGCTGGCGATCGGCACCGATACGGGCGGCTCGATCCGCCAGCCTGCGGCCGTCACCGGGACAGTCGGGGTGAAACCCACTTACGGTGGCAGCTCGCGCTTCGGCCTGGTAGCGCTGGCCTCCAGTCTTGATCAACCTGGCCCATGCGCTCGTACGGTGCTGGACGCAGCCCTGTTGCACCAGGTGATCGCCGGCCACGACCCGTGTGATTCGACATCGATCGACCGACCCGTGCCCGACGTCGTGGGAGCGGCCCGGTCGGGCGATATCACCGGCATGAAGATCGGGGTGGTGACCGAGCTCGGTGGCGAAGGCTATGCGCCGGGGGTTGAACGGCGCTTCAGTGAGGCGGTCGATCGGCTCGCCTCTCTGGGCGCGGAAATGATCGAGGTCTCCTGTCCGCATTTCGTCTATGCGTTGCCCGCCTACTATTTGATCTTGCCCGCCGAGTGCTCTTCGAATCTCGCGAAATTCGACGCCATGCGATACGGGTTGCGGGTAGGCGATGACGGCACCGCGAGTGCGGAGCAGGTAATGGCTGAGACTCGTGAGGCCGGCTTCGGCGCGGAGGTCAAGCGGCGGATCATCATCGGCACCTACGCGTTGTCCAGCGGCTACTACGACGCCTACTACGGGCAGGCGCAGAAGGTCAGGACCTTGATCTCCCGGGACTTCGACAAGGCCTTCTCACAGGTGGATGTGCTGGTCTCGCCGTCGACGCCGATCACAGCGTTCAAGATCGGCGAGAAGGTGAATGATCCACTGGCGATGTATCGGAACGATCTCTGCACGATCCCTTCCAATCTGGCAGGGAACGCGAGCGCGTCGTTTCCCGTAGGCCTGGCCCCAGAGGACGGACTGCCGGTGGGTCTGCAGGTGATGGCGCCCCCGCTCGCCGACGATCGGCTGTATCGGGTCGGTGCGGCGCTCGAGGCGGCACTGGAGTCGGATTGGGGTGGACCGCTACTGGACCGCATATTTGCTGATCGCCCGCGTCCTGCCGACCAGGCCTTCCTTGGTGATGGCTCGCGCAATGCCGACGTTCGCGATCGCGAGGGTGGTCCCGAGACGGGAGCGGTGCGATGACCGTGCTGCCGTATGAGGAAGCGCTCGCCGCGTACGACCCGGTGCTCGGGCTCGAGGTACATGTCGAGCTGAACACCACCTCGAAAATGTTCTGCGGCTGTTCGACGGCGTTCGGCGCCGAACCGAACACCCAGGTCTGCGCAGTTTGCCTTGGTTTGCCCGGCTCACTACCTGTCGTCAATCACAAAGCGGTCGAGTCGGCGATACGCATCGGGCTCGCGTTGAACTGCACGATTGCCGAGTGGTGCCGCTTTGCTCGGAAGAACTACTTCTATCCGGACATGCCGAAGAACTACCAGATCTCCCAGTACGACGAACCGATCGCCTACGACGGCTGGACCGAGGTTGTTCTCGACGGGCAGAGCTTCCGGATCGGCATCGAGCGTGCTCACATGGAGGAGGACACTGGCAAATCGCTGCACGTCGGCGGTGCGACGGGGCGCATCCATGGCGCCGATTACTCGCTGCTGGACTACAACAGGTCCGGCGTACCGCTCATCGAGATCGTCACGAAGCCGATCGAGGGGACCGGCGCTGAGGCGCCGGAGGTGGCGCGCGCGTACGTCACCATGCTGCGCGATCTGCTCCGCGCGCTCGGGGTCTCCGACGTCAGGATGGAGCAGGGGTCGCTACGCTGCGACGCCAACGTCTCGCTGCGACCGGTCGGCACCTCGGCATACGGGACGCGGACTGAAACGAAGAACGTCAACTCGCTGCGCAGTGTCGAGCGAGCGCTGCGGTACGAGATCACTCGCCAGGCTGCCGTCCTGGCCGGCGGCGGCAGGGTCACTCAGGAGACGCGGCACTGGCATGAGGACTCCGGCATCACCACGGCCGGCCGGAGCAAGGAGACAGCGGAGGATTACCGCTATTTTCCGGAGCCGGACCTGGTGCCGATCGCGCCGAGCCGGGAGTGGGTTGAAGAACTCCGCGCCACGCTGCCGGAACCCCCGGCGGCCAGGCTCCAGCGCGTGAGCGCCGAGTGGGGTTTCTCAGAGCTGGAAATGCGCGATGTGGTGAGCGCAGGTGCGGTCGACGCAATTGAGGCGACCGTCGCCGCAGGGGCCTCACCACAATCGGCGCGTAAGTGGTGGCTCACCGAGATTGCGCGGCGTGCGAACGAGTCGGGAGCTGATCTTGAGGATGTGGGAGTCACTCCCGAACAGGTGGCCGAGATCCAGTCACTCGTGGAGGATGGCACGATCAATGACAAGCTGGCACGCCAGGTTTTCGAGGGCGTCGTCGCGGGTGAAGGCTCCCCAGCCGAGGTCGTGGCTGCGCGCCGGCTAGCGATCGTCTCAGATGAGAATGCGCTCGCCGCGGCCGTCAACGAAGCGATCAACGCCAACCCCGACATCGTCGACAAGATCAAGAGCGGCAAGGTGCAAGCCGCCGGTGCGCTGATCGGATCGGTGATGAAGCAGATGCGCGGACAGGCCGACGCGGCCCGAGTCCGCGAGCTGATCTTGGAAAAGATCGGTTGATCTCTTGCTGCCGCGCCTTTGGCGGCAAGTGGTCCTAGACGCCAGCGCTGGATCGATTCACCGAGGTCGGACGCGACCACTTTCTCCGAATAGATGAGCAGCTCGGGGCCTACGGGTTGACGGCGAGGAAGAGGAAAGCCGCCAAGAGGATCAGGTGAACCGCCCCCTGCAGCCGGGTTGCCCGACCGGGGACCACGGTGAGAATCGCAACGACGACGGTCACCGCCAACAACACCATTTGCGTGGCATCGAGGCCGAGAACCAACGGCCCCTTGAGCCAGATCGAGGCAATGGCGATGCCCGGGATGGTCAGTCCGATGCTGGCCATGGCTGACCCGAAGGCGAGATTGAGACTGGTCTGGATCCGATCTCGATTGGCCGCACGTGAGGCGGCCAGCGTCTCGGGCAGCAGTACCAGCAGGGCGATCACGACACCGACGAACGACGAGAGGAAAACCGACCGCGGAGACACCGGCTTCGATGGCGGGGGTCTCGACCTTTGCCAGTCCAACGACGGCGACCAGCGCCAGCAGCAAGAGACCGAGGCTCGCCAGCGCCCTCCGCCCACTCGGCGGATCGGCATGTTCCTCCGATTCCACCACGTCCCCAGCGGAGGTGATCGGCAGGAAGAAATCGCGATGTCGTATAGCCTGCGTGAAGACGAATATCCCATACAGGGCTAGCGAGGCGATCGCCGCGAAAGCGAGCTGCGCCGGTGTGAACTCCGGGCCGGGGTGACTGGTTGTGAAGGTCGGCAGGACCAAGCTCAATGTCGCCAGTGTGGTCACGGTGGCCAGCGCCGCCCCGGTTCCCTCAGCGTTGAACATCGTGATGTGGAACCGCACGGCACCGATAACGAGTGCAATGCCGACGATGCCATTACAGGTGATCATCACCGCTGCGAAGACCGTGTCGCGAGCCAGAGATTCACTGCCTGGGTTTCCGGAGATCATCAGCGTCACAATCAGCCCGACTTCGATGATGGTCACAGCGATCGCCAGCACAAGGGATCCGTACGGCTCACCGACGCGATGCGCAATGATTTCGGCGTGAGTCACCGCGGCCAGGACGGCCCCCGCGAGCGCCACTGCCACCACGATTTGGATGATGATGCCGGGTTTGCGCCCCCACGTCAGCGCGAGCAGGACGGCTGCCAGCACGGGGACAATCACCGTCCATGACCAGATCTTGATGCGCGGGACGGCCGTCATGGAGTCAGGCTTCCACAGACGCAGCTCTGGATCAGGTAACAGCCGCCCGAAACTGTCCGAGGCCGTCGATACGGTCGAACCATGGATTTCAAACTCGAACTCGTCGGAGTGCCGGTGACCGACGTCGACCGCGCGAAGGCCTTCTACGTTGACCAAGCTGGTTTCACCCTGGACCACGACCACGCTGTCAGTGAGGAGATCCGCTTCGTGCAGCTGACGCCGCCAGGTTCCGCGTGCTCGATCGCGATCGGCAAAGGACTGACACAGCTCCAGCCCGGAGCTATGGACGCCCTTCAGGTCGTCGTCTCCGATGTCCACCAAGCCCGAGCCGAGCTCGCCGAGCGCGGAGTGGAGGTGAGCGACGTCGACGTGCTGCCGTGGGGATCATTTGTGTTCTTCAGCGATCCTGACGGAAACCGCTGGGCCGTGCAGCAGCTGCCCGACTATGCCTAGCGCCGACAGTTAGGCGCTGCCGCTCGCACGACGCCGCAACGCAAGGAAGATCAGTAGCAGTCCGACAACGAAACACAGCAGCCCGATAGCGAGCCAGGTCCGGCTTCCTGTCATGAAGCTGCCCTTGATCAGTCCCGAACCCTGGCCGATCCAGACGCCACCGACGAGCACCGCAAGGCCACCGATGATCAAGCTGGTAGTCCGTGCAGCCTTGGATCGCATGCGGGATTCCTCTGCTATCGGGTGATCTGGAATAGGCGATCGTCGTCGCCGGTTGGATCGCCCCGGCCGTCGGTGTTGGAATTGGTCAAGAGCAGACTGCCACCGTTAGCGGCGACTTGGACCGTCCGAAGCCGGCCATAGTCGCCGCGGAAGTGCGCGATCGGATCGCCGGTCTTCGTGCCGTCAACCGGAATCTCCCACAGTCGCTGGCCGCGCAATCCGGCCATCCACAGAGAGTTCTGCCAGTACGCCAACCCAGATGGCGATGCCTCACTCGTACGCCAGACAACCTTCGGATTTGTCATTCCTCGAGCGTCACCGGACCCTTCCACCACCGGCCAGCCGTAGTTGGAACCTTTTGTGATCAAGTTCAGCTCGTCCCAGCGGTTCTGGCCGAACTCGGACGCCCACAGCCTGCCCGCATCGTCGAAGGCAAGCCCCTGCACGTTGCGGTGGCCATAGCTGAAGACCTCGTTGTCGAACGGGTTCCCAGGTGCCGGTCGGCCGTCGAGCCTGATTCGGAGGATCTTCCCTCCGAGTGAATCCTTGTTCTGGGACAGCCGCCCGGTTCCGCTCTCGCCGGTTCCGACGTACAGGTAGCCGTCCGGGCCGACGACCATGCGGCCGCCGTTGTGGATGAAACCCTTGGGAATGCCTTTGAGAATGACTTTGGGCGTACCGAGCTCACGGCCATTCCAGCTCATCGAAGCAATCCGATTGTCAGCTGAGGCTGTGTAATAGGCGAACACGGTCTTTTCGTCTTTGGTGATCGCTAGGCCGAGTAGGCCGCCTTCACCGGCAGGATCGGCCTGGTCGATGGTCTTGACTGACTGATTTCGAGCCGTTGTCTACCCGGATGATCTTCCTGGCGTCGCGTTCACTGATCAGGAAGCTGCCGTCGTTGAGGGGCACCAGACCCCAGGGTGCCTCGAGATCCGAGGCAATCTCCCGCACGCGTGGATCGCCGCGGGACGCGACGCCGCTGGAACTAGGACGGGTGGATGGCGAGCTTGAGGGCGGCGATGTGCTTGCTGCGGTCGGCGCCGCGGTCCGCGTGTCGGCACTGGGTTCGTTGGCCGCGTTCGAGCAGCTCGTAGCCAGCAGCAACGCACCGCACGCGGCCGCGAACCGGAGAGGGATACACCGACGTCCGGCTTGCGCGGCGGTCCGGATCACTCCCACGGTCTGGCCCCCGTACTCAGGGCGGTCACGTCCGCAGATCCGCCGAGTTCAAGATCTTGATCGCCTCCGGCTCACCGACCAGCTTGATCTCGGCGACGCTGGTCCGGCCGTGGGCGTACAGCATCAGCTCACTCGGATTACCGACAAGGGTGACTGTCGACGCGCCACTCACAGCTCGAATGGTCTCTGGCGCTCCGTCTTCGGCGGCGGAGCCGAGGCGCTCGAGTACAACCCCGACCTGGACTCGGCGGAACCATGCCCGGCCCAGGAGCTTGAGCCGCCGCCACATCCACTCCTCGACGTCGTCGCCGAGCTGCCGGGAGGTTTGCGGGGAATCCCCAGCCCGGCGCACGTCTTCATGGTGGATGAAGAACTCGGTGGTATTCGCTCCTTCGTCGACGCCTGGAATCGCGAAGATGGAGAATCGCGCCGGACCTCGCCGAACCCGATCGACGAGCTCTGGAGTACTCCCATCGTTGCTTGATTTCGGCCATCCGGCGCTCGTACAGGCTGGACAGCGGTTTTGCGACGATGCCGCTCGCTCCCACCGGGTCCGTCTCGCGGATCCACAGGTGCGCGGCCAGGTCATGCGTATCCCACCCTTCGCAGAGCGTGGGTGCGTCCGGCCCGACCTTGTCGAACAGGTCGCACAACTCGGCCCGTTCGGACTTGGCAAACGTCACGAGCGCCCATCGTAGCGCCACGGCCAGGAACCCTTTGCATCGTCGCGTTCGCTAGCCGCTGTTGGAACAATGGGCGCGTGACCGACCCAGCACCGGCTGTCGCCCGCAGCACACTTGACCCAGAAGTCGCCGCGCTGCTCAAGCGCGATCCGGCCGGACTTGTCACGGCTGTCATCCAAGAGGTGAGCACCGGCGAGGTGCTCATGGTGGGCTGGATGGACGACCTGGCCCTGCACAAGACGTTGACCACAGGACGCTCGACGTTCTTCTCGCGCAGTCGCGGCGAGTACTGGGTCAAGGGTGAGACGAGCGGTCACCGGCAGTGGGTACGCGAAGTCCGGTTGGACTGCGACGGCGACACCGTGCTGGTCAAGGTCCGCCAGGAGGGTGGGGCCTGTCACACCGGCGACAGGACCTGCTTCGATGCGCGCCGGCTGCCGGCGGTGGTCGCTCCACAAGCCGAAGGTGACCTTTCGTGACCGAGCTTTCGCCGACGCTCGAGGAGTTCCGCAAGTTGGCCGTTGAGCGGCGCGTGATTGCCGTCTATCGGCGCCTGCTCGCCGACGCCGAGACGGCGATCGGGCTATATCGCAAACTTGCGCGGAACCGGTCGGGCACGTATCTGCTGGAGTCTGCTGAGCAAGGCGTTTGGTCGCGATACTCCTTCGTCGGGGTCCGCGCGGCGGCAACCCTGACTGAACAGGACGGAGCCGCAATCTGGAAGGGCCATGCCCCAGTCGGGCTGCCGACCGGAGGTGATCCGCTGGTGGCCCTACGCGAGGCTCTGCGCCTGCTGCACACTCCTCGTGGCGAGGGCCTGCCACCCTTCACATCCGGGCTGGTCGGCTATCTCAGCTACGACGCCGTCCGTCGCGTGGAGCGGCTACCTGACTCGTGTGTGAACGACCTGAGGATTCCCGAGCTCGCGTTCCTCCTAGCCTCGGATCTCGCTGTGCTTGATCACCACAACGGCGAGGTATGGCTGGTCGCCAATGCGATCAACTTCGACAACACCGACGAACGAGTCGACGAGGCGTACGCCGACGCGGCGGCTCGAGTCGAGTCCATGACGGAGTTGCTGGTTCAGCCGACCCCGGCCGGCGTGGTCTCGGCCAGCTTCGATCGAACCCCTCTGCCAATTCGGCGGCAGCGGACCTCCGAGGAGTACCAGGGGGCCGTCAGGTCGGCAGTCGAGGAAATCAAGGCCGGCGAGGCGTTCCAGATCGTCGTCAGCCAGCGGTTCGAGGTTGACACGACAGCCGACGCCCTGGACGTCTACCGCGTACTTCGTCTGACCAATCCGAGCCCGTACATGTACCTCCTGCGGCTCGACGATTTCGACATCGTGGGGTCATCCCCTGAGGCCCTCGTCACCGTCAAAGGGTCAACGGCGGTCACCCATCCGATAGCCGGTTCAAAGCCGCGTGGCGCCACACCGGCCGAGGACGCCTCCTTGGAGGCTGAGCTCTTGGGGGACCCCAAGGAGCGGGCCGAACATGTGATGCTGGTCGATCTGGGCCGCAACGACCTCGGCAGGGTCTGCCAGCCCGGGAGCGTGGAGGTGGTGGAGTTCATGGAAGTGCGCCGCTACAGCCACATCATGCATCTGGAGTCGACCGTCACCGGCACGATCGCTGAGGACGCGACCGCGCTCGATGTTGTCCTGGCGGCGTTTCCGGCCGGCACGTTGTCCGGCGCACCGAAAGTCCGCGCGATGGAGATCATCGACGAGCTCGAGGTCACCCGTCGCGGCCTCTATGGCGGCGTGGTGGGTTATCTGGACTTCGCCGGGGATGCCGATGCCGCCATAGCGATTCGTACCGCGGTGTTACGCGACGCCGTGGCCTATGTGCAAGCCGGGGGCGGCATCGTTGCCGACTCCGACCCGCCGACCGAGGATCAGGAGACTCAGAGCAAAGCCGCGGCGGTGGTTCAGGCAATTTCGGTGGCTGAGAGCTTCACAAGCGTCACACCGCCGCCTGGCGGCCAGGTCCAGGTGGGATCACCCTTCACGGGCGGAGCCAAACCGGGATGAGAAGCAGGGCACTCGCCTTCGGTTGCCTCCTGATCGGCGGCGCATTGGCGCTGGTGGCAAGCGCGCAACCCTGGTGGCGGGCAACTGGCGACGGTGCGGCCGTGAAGTTCACCGGAACCCAGGCCACGGCCGGATTGAGTCAAGCACTAGCGATCGTCGCGCTCGCTGGAACACTGCTGCTGCTGGCACTGCGTACCCGTGGCCGCCGTGTGGTCGGTGCGCTATTGGTCCTCGTCGGGATGGGGCTTGCCCTCGTTGGAGGACTCCGACTGCGGCCCAGCCCCGACGCAGTTCGCATCCAGGCGCACCAGGCCAGCTTGGCCGACACATTCCGCCTGAACACCACCACCTGGCCGTGGATCTTCGCGTTTGCTGGGGTATTGATCGCGGTCGGCGCTGGTGTGACCATGATCACTGCGGCCAGCTGGCCATCGCGATCCGACCGTTTCCAGCCGCGGCTGAGCCGAACGGGTCCTGCCACGTCCGAAGACTCAACCGAGCTCTGGAAGGCGATGGATGCAGGACTCGACCCCACGGCAGATGATCACGACACGCCGACACCTGACGACCCCGAGGTGCGCGATCGGAGCCTAGGAGACACAATGGGTGGCACCGGACAGGCGCAACAATTACCCTGGTCGCCCACGAGCCGCCTAGCGGATCCCGTGGAGCGCAGTCGGCGGGAGCGCGAGGCCTAGCGCAGTCCTGGACGGTACGTGCTCGGAATGCAGATCCCGATCGGCGGAAACGAGGAACCATGGCAAGCACAGCGCAGCAGTCAGATATGACCTATGTGACCAACCGGCGCGGCAAGCACATACACCATGGCCGCACCCTCGCGGCGTGGACCGGAGCCGGCATTGCTCTGGTGGCGTTCATCCTTGGTGGAATCGCGGTGGTGGCCCAGAAGGCACCCTGGGGCTGGCCCCTGTTCTGGGTGTCGGCCGGCTTGATCGTCGTGGCCCTGATCGCGACTGTAGTCCTGCAACGCATGGGCTACGGGGCGAACTGATCGGTCCGATCATGGGTGCCCTAGATGAGATCCTTGCCGGAGTCCGGGAGGATCTCGCGGTCCGTCAGGCACGGATTCCGCTGGAACGGCTGAAAGAACGCTGTCAGCACATCGATCCCGCCATCGATCCGATGCCGCGTTTCCGCGGCCCAGGCGTCGCGGTGATCGCGGAGGTCAAACGGTCCAGCCCGAGCAAGGGCACACTCGCCGAGATAGCCGACCCCGCGGCACTGGCAGTGGAATATGAGGCCGGTGGTGCGGCGGCGATTTCGGTCCTGACCGAGCAACGGCATTTTGCCGGATCCTTGGATGATCTTGTGCGCGTTCGCTGCGTGGTTGACATCCCGGTTCTGCGCAAGGACTTCATCGTTACCGCGTACCAGCTGTTCGAGGCGCGTTCTGCGGGAGCCGACCTCGTATTGCTGATCGTCGCCGCTCTGTCCGACCCTGAGCTGGTATCGCTCGTCGAGCGAGCTCGTTCCATCGGGCTCACACCTTTGGTCGAGGTGCACACAGCCGACGAGGTACGCCGTGCGGTCGAGGCCGGCGCGTCCATCATTGGTGTCAACGCGCGTAATCTGCAGACGCTCAACGTCGACCCTTCGATCTTTGCCCGGCTGGCGCCGCTGATCCCCGACAACATTGTCCGGATAGCGGAGTCCGGGGTGCGCGGACCGCGTGATGTGATCGACTTGGCGCGATCCGGCGCGGACGTAGTCCTCGTCGGAGAGGCTTTGGTGACAGGTCGGGATCCACGCAGCGGCGTGGCTGACTTGGTGGCCGCGGGGGCACACCCGGCGGTGCACAAGCCCTAGACCCGCGCTGTCCTCACATCACACTCACGCACATCACATTCAGGCACATCACACTCAGGCACAGCACAGTAAGGAACCGAGTTGTCCAGGCAGTTCACGGCGACCTCGGAGCTGCCGGTCGGAGGTGGGTCACTGCCGGACGCGAGCGGCCACTTCGACCGGTTCGGCGGCAGATTCGTCCCTGAGGCGCTGTACGCCGCGCTGCTGCAGCTGGAGCAAGAATTCCATGCGGCCATGGCTGACCCGGCGTTCAAGGCCGAGCTCGGCGAGCTGCTGGCCGACTACACGGGACGGCCGAGCCCCATCACCGAGGCCCGTCGATTTGGCCAACACGCGGCTCGAACCCCCACCGGAGAACTTCCGACGATTGTGCTCAAGCGCGAGGATCTGAACCACACGGGCTCACACAAGATCAACAATGTCCTCGGCCAGGCACTCCTGACGCGGCGGATGGGAAAGACTCGTGTCATCGCCGAGACCGGCGCCGGCCAGCACGGAGTTGCGACCGCGACCGCTGCGGCACTCTTCGGGCTCGACTGCACGATCTACATGGGCAAGATCGACACCGAGCGGCAAGCCCTCAATGTCGCCCGAATGCGGCTGCTCGGGGCCGAGGTGATCGCTGTCGAGTCCGGAACCCAGACCCTGAAGGACGCGATGAACGACGCGCTGCGGGACTGGGTCGCCTCCGTCGACAACACCCACTACCTGATCGGCACGGTCGCCGGTCCGCATCCCTTCCCGATGCTGGTTCGCGAGTTCCAGCGGGTGATCAGTACGGAGGCCAAAGCCCAGCTGCAGGAGCGCTACGGCCGGCTGCCCGACGCGGTGGCGGCTTGTGTTGGCGGTGGTTCCAACGCCCTGGGCATCTTCGCCGATTTCATTCCTGACGTTGATGTCGCTTTATACGGCTTCGAGGCCGGCGGCGAAGGCATCGCCAGTGGACGCCACGCGGCGACGATCTCTGCCGGAGAAATCGGCGTATTGCATGGGATGCGAACGTTCGTCCTCCAAGACCAGGACGGCCAGACCATGGCCTCCCATTCCATCTCCGCCGGCCTGGACTATCCCGGCGTCGGCCCCGAACACTCCTGGCTCGCCGAGGTTGGCCGTGCAGAGTATCTGCCGATCACCGACGCCGAGGCGATGGAGGCCTTCCGGTTGCTCTCACGCACCGAGGGAATCGTCCCGGCAATCGAGTCGGCGCACGCTCTGGCCGGCGCACTCACGCTAGGTCCCCGCCTGTCCGCAACCGCAGGGGGCAAGCCTCCGCTGATCTTGGTCAATCTCTCCGGGCGTGGCGACAAAGACGTTGATACCGCAGTCACCTGGTTCGGTCTGGATACCGCGGGTACTTCCTCGGAGTCCGCGGCGCCCGCGACCGGCACTGGGCGCGAAGAGTGAGCAGCAAACCTGGGCACACCGGGAAACAGCTTCTCCGGATCCGATCGGAGGGCCGCGGAGCCTTGGCGGGCTTCCTTCATGTCGGCTACCCCACGGTGGAGATTTCGTTGCGGGCCATCACGGCGCTGACTGGCGACGGCGAGTCTGAGGGCGTCGACCTTGTCGAGGTTGGCATGCCCTACAGCGATCCGGTGATGGATGGGGTCACGATCCAACGTGCTGGCACGAAGGCGCTGGAGCGCGGCGTACGAACTCGGGACGCTTTTGCGGCTGTCGAAGCCGTGGCGAGGCGCGGCACTCCGGCGGTCGTGATGACCTACTGGAACCTGATCGAACGCTACGGTGCCGACCGGTTTGCGCGTGACCTTGCCTCCGCCGGAGGCGCCGGAGCGATCACCCCGGATCTCACCCCGGACGAGGCGGGAGAGTGGTTCGCGGCTTCTGACGATCACGATCTGGACCGGATCTTTCTCGTCTCGCCATCTTCCACCGATGAACGCCTCAGCTCGACTGTGGCGGCCTGCCGCGGCTGGGTTTACGCCACCTCGATCATGGGAGTAACCGGGCTTCGGGCGCAGACCTCAACGGCGGCTCCAGAGCTGGTACGGCGCGTGCGTGAGATCGACCCGTCTGCGATGGTCGGCGTCGGACTTGGCGTATCGAACGGGGCGCAGGCGCGGGAAGTGACAAGTTTCGCTGACCTGGTGATCGTCGGTTCCGCGCTGGTGAAGACCTTGCTCGACGCTGAAGACGCCGGGCATCCGGATGACCTGACTGGGCTACGCGTCCTCGTCGCCGACCTCGCCGGGGGCGTACGGGCCGGCCGCAGCCCGGGAGATGACGAACGTTCGCCAGCCCCCTCGGCTGGTTCAGCAGAATCGGGAACTTCACACCGATCACCCGGGTTAGTCGGGACGTGAGTCGTTCCGTACGATCCGGCAGGACAGGGCTGGCTAGCCGCCCTACCGGAATGGCACGGATCAGCATCGCGGCCTGCTCGCTGTTGACCCTCGGTGTACTGCTGGTGATGATTTCTGGTTGCACGATGGCACCCAGTGCACCGGGCGGCCAGACGAATGCCGACCCCGCCGGCTACCTTGGCGGATCGTCGCTACCCGAGCCGTACACGATGCCAGAGATCTCCCTGACCGACACGTCCGGGCGGCCCTACAACCTCGCAAGGACACCATCCAAGCCGGTCACCCTGCTGTTCTTCGGCTATACCCATTGCCCTGACGTCTGCGTCGCCGTCCTCTCCGACGTCTCGCTGGCCTTGCAGCGGTTGACACCGGCGGATCGAGATCAGATCCAGCTCGTTTTCGTGACGACGGACCCCGCTCGCGACAGGGAGAAGCAGATCCGCGGCTATCTCGATCGCTTCAATCCTTCATTCGTCGGCCTCACCGCGCCTTTGCCGACCATAAAACGGGCCGCCGATGATGTCGGAGTGGACATCCAGGGGATGAAGAAACTTCCGAGCGGTGGCTATGAGGTTGGGCACTCTGCGCAAGTGATCGGCTTCAGTCGTAACTCAGGTGTCGTGCTGTGGACGCCGGGCACGCCGATCGCCGCACTCAAACATGACTTCGCTTTGCTCGTGGAACGATCGCGTTGAGCGCACCCGTCGTCGCCGGACCGCGGCTTGCCGCCATCGCTCCCTGGATCTCTACTGGTGCCCGGCTCGTCCTCGGCGCGGTTTTACTGATAGCCGGAGCGCTCAAGGTCGTTGACGCGCAGTCCTCAGTTACTGCCGTACGCGCGTATCGCATGCTGCCCACTTCGCTGACGACCATCGTCGGCTGGGGACTCCCGTTCGCTGAGATCGCTCTCGGGTTGCTGCTGCTTGCCGGCATCGCCACGCGCGTCGTCGCGGCGGCGAGCGCGATCTTGCTCGTCATCTTCATCGCCGCTGTCGCCTCCGCCGCAGCACGTGGCCTCACAATCGACTGCGGATGCTTCGGTGGAGGCGGAGAAGTGGCCCCGGGACAAACCGCGTACGGCATCGAGATCCTTCGGGACATTGGTCTGCTCCTCCTGGCTGTGTGGTTGGTGTGGCAGCCGGGCAGCCGGTTTACGCTGGATCGGTTCTCCAGCGCCGGGCATCAAACACGGGAATCGGCATGAGTAGCTCGAAGAATCCCGATGCACGCGAGCGTGCCCGGCTGGCGGCGGAACAGGCCGCGGCTCGCAAGCGCGATCAGCGGATCTTGATCTCCGTAGTCGCGGCCTTCGTCGTCCTGGTGGTGGCTGGCGGGATCCTCTTCCAGGGCTGGCGTAGCAGCCGCTCGCCATCTGCGGCGCCGTCGGCCTCATCATCGGCGGCTCCGGTCACCATCACCAACGGGAAGCCCATCCCTCTCGGATCGGCCGATGCTCCGGTAACGATCACCTTGTATGAGGACTTCCACTGCCCCCACTGTGCCGATTTCGAGGAGGAGTTCGGACCAACCATTACGCAGGCTCAGGAGAGCGGGGCGGCGCGAGTCGAGCTCTACCCGATGTCCTTCATCGACGAGGGCTCGATAACAGCGGCCAACGCGATGGCCTGCGCTGCCGAAGCAGGCTTCGGTCAGGCTTACTATCTCGGGCTGTTCGCCAACCACACGCTGCAGTGGAGTGACCCGCAACTGATCGAGCTGGCAACCAAGGTTGCAGGATCGCCGTCGGACGCATTCAAGACCTGCGTGACCAGGAGGGCCCACGCCGACTGGGTGACCTCGATGAACGCGGCGGCTGATCAAAAAGGCGTGCAGCAGACCCCGACCATGTTGATCAACGGCAAGAACGTTGAGATCGAGTCGCTAACTCCAGACTCTCTCCGGGCGATGATCAGCACCGCCGCCCAGAAGTAGCGGCCGCATTACCGGCTCGCCTTCGCCTCAGAGCTACGGGCACGCAGGGCTTTCGTCGGTCTGCACAGTTTGCAAGCTGGGCAGAGCGTAGGGAACCTGGGTTAACGTAGGTTGCCCGTCCGGAGCGCGAGCGAGGGAAGAAGCCGAACGAGGCAGACGGAGAAAGAAGTACTAGCAGGCGTGATGGGGACACTGTGGTGACAGACATGTGGGCGTACGCCGTCCTCTCCATCCCCAGCCCGAGCACCAGCATCTGGCACATCGGCGTATTCCCGCTCCGTGCGTACGCGCTCTGCATCATCGCCGGCATCATCGTTGCAATGATCATCGCCACCCGGCGCTGGGAAGCCCGAGGCGGCACCTCCGACAGCATGGAGATGATGGTCGTGGTGGGCGTACCGTTCGGTATCGTCGGCGCCCGGCTCTACCACGTGATCACCGATTATCAGCTTTACTTCGGCCCAGGTCGGCACCCCCTGAACGCGCTGAAGATCTGGGAAGGTGGCCTCGGCGTCTGGGGCGCCATCGCGTTTGGTGTTCTCGGCGGGTACCTGGTCGCGCGGCGCCGCAGAATTGCCTTTCCGGCTGTACTCGATGCGATAGCGCCGGCGATCCTCGTTGCACAGGCCATCGGCCGGCTGGGCAATTGGTTCAATCAGGAGCTTTTCGGCCGCCCGACGAGTTTGCCCTGGGCTTTGCAAATCGCACCGCAGTACCGCCCGCCTGGCTACGAACAGTTCGCCACGTTTCACCCGACGTTCCTCTACGAGATGCTGTGGGATCTCACCGCGGCGGCTGTTCTGGTGTGGCTGGATCGCCGGTTCCGACTTGGACACGGCAAGGTGTTCGCCCTCTACGTCCTGCTCTACACCGCCGGTCGCTTCTGGATCGAGGCGCTCCGGATCGACACGGTGAACGAGATCGGCGGCTTCCGGCTCAACAACTACACCGCGCTGATCGGCTTCATCGTCGCGCTGGTGTGGCTGATCTGGCTGATCCGCAACCGCCCCGGTCGCGAGGAGGTTGTCGAAGGCATTGGGCTGCCGAGGGTGGAGTCTGTTGAGGAGACCGACACCGTCGACAGCGATGTGCCGGAGGCAGCCGCTGGCGCCGATCCGGCTGACCGTGCACGTGCTGCCTCAGCCACTGCCGACGACGAGGACACCGCAGGCCAGGCGTCGACCAAGGACCCGACCGTCACGCCATAGGCCTAGTTGATTTCTGGGCGATTTTTGCGTACCACGATCCCGGCTACGTGCGTTACCCTTTCCATCAACTTTGGGCCAATGTTGTCCTGCAAGCTCTGTTGCGCGCACGTTCATTCGCAAGGCCGTGCCCGCGCAGCCGTGACCCCGTGCAGAGGAGCCCCGACTCTGCCTATCGGCTTCGACGACGGGAGTTTGTCTCATGACAGCCGCTCATGCGTTTTCGAGGGCCCGCAAGGCCGAAGGCCTCTACGACCCAGCGTTCGAACATGACGCCTGCGGCGTGGCGTTCGTCGCGACCCTGAGCGGAATTCCCAGTAATGCCATCGTCGCCCAGGGCCTCGAGGCATTGCGCAACTTGGACCATCGTGGCGCGGTCGGATCGGATCCCAAGACCGGTGACGGCGCTGGCATGTTGCTGCAGATTCCCGACCGTTTCTTCCGCAGCGAGGTGAGTTTCGAGCTCCCCAGACAGGGCGCTTACGCAGTCGGCAACGCGTTCCTTCCCACTGACCCGGAACTCGCCGGGAAGGCTAAGGCCGGCATTGAGCAGATCGCCGCAGAAGAGAACTTGATCGTCATCGGTTGGCGCCGAGTTCCGACCAGCGACGCATCGCTCAGCGATGTCACCCGGTCGAACATGCCCTTCTTCGAGCAGCTCTTCATTACGGCCAAGGGCGCCCCCATGATGGGAATTGCCCTTGACCGAATGGCCTACTGTCTACGCCGCAGGGCGCAGCACGAGACCGGCATCTACTTCGCCTCCCTGTCGTGCCGGACCATCGTCTACAAGGGCATGGTGACCACGCAGCAGTTGCCACAGGTCTTCCCGGAGCTGCTGGACGAGCGGATGGCCAGCGCACTTGTCGTCGTCCACTCGCGCTTCTCGACCAATACTTTCCCAGCCTGGGAACTGGCTCATCCCTACCGGATGATTGCCCACAACGGCGAGATCAACACCGTGATGGGCAACCGTAACTGGATGCGTGCCAGGGAGGCGTTGCTGTCCAGCGATGTCATCCCGGGTGATCTGGAACGGCTGTTCCCGATCTGCACCCCCGACGCCTCGGACTCGGCCTCGTTCGATGAGGTGGTCGAGCTGCTGCATCTGGGCGGACGGTCGCTGCCGCACGCGATGTTGATGATGATCCCGGAGGCCTGGGAGAACAACAGCCAGATGGATGTGGTCGCGCCGAGACTTCTATGCCTTTCACTCCTGTCTGATGGAACCATGGGATGGTCCTGCCGGCGTGGTCTTCACCGATGGCACCGTTGTCGGCGGCGTGCTCGATCGCAACGGCCTACGTCCCGGACGCTTCTGGGTCACCGACGACGGCCTGGTCGTGCTTGCCTCCGAAGCCGGAGTTCTCAACATTCCGCAACACAAGATCGTGCAGAAGGGCCGACTGCAACCGGGCCGGATGTTCCTTGTCGATCTTGCTCAGCATCGGATCATCTCCGATGAGGAGATCAAGGCCCAACTCGCTGCAGCTGCCCCGTACGGTGAGTGGCTGATCGGCGGCAGAATGCTGCTGTCCGAGCTGCCCGACAGGGACCACGTGGTCCACACCCATGCGTCGGTGACTCGCCGCCAACAGGTGTTCGGCTACACCGAGGAGGAGTTGCGGCTGATCTTGGCGCCGATGGCCTCCAATGGGGTCGAACCACTCGGTTCGATGGGCACGGACACACCGCTGGCGGCACTCAGTGACAAGCCCAGGCTCTTGTTCGACTACTTCGCCCAGCTCTTCGCCCAGGTGACCAACCCACCGCTGGATGCGATCCGCGAGGAGTTGGTGACATCGCTGTACAACACGATCGGACCGGAATGTAACCTGCTCGACCCCGGTCCAGCCTCCTGCCGCCGGTTGGTGCTGCCGTTCCCCGTACTGGACGACGATGCACTGAGCAAGATCGTGAAGATCAACCGGGAAGGCGACCTACCCGGATACCAGACCTATGTCGTCACGCGGCTTGTACGACGTCGCGGAGGGAGCGGCGGCGCTGACCGGCAAGCTGGATGAGCTCTGCGCTGAGATCTCGGCAGCCATTGCCGACGGCGCGCGAATCATTGTGCTTTCCGACCGGCACTCCAACGCCGAGCTGGCACCGATTCCGTCACTGCTGCTGACCGCGGCCGTGCACCACCACCTGGTTCGGGAGAAGACCCGCACCCAGGTCGGATTGATCGTGGAGGCCGGCGACGTACGCGAAGTCCACCACGTCGCTGTGCTCATCGGGTATGGCGCTGCTGCGGTGAATCCCTATCTGGCCATCGAGTCGGTCGAGGATTTGGCGCGGCACCAGGTCTACACCAGCGTCACCCCGGAGAAGGCGGTCAGCAACGTCATCAAGGCCCTCGGCAAGGGCGTGCTCAAGGTCATGAGCAAGATGGGCGTGTCGACCGTCGCTTCCTACACGGGGGCTCAGATCTTCGAGGCGCTCGGGCTATCCCGAGAGGTGGTCGACCGCTACTTCACCGGCACGACGAGCAAGCTCGGCGGTGTCACCCTCGAGCAGATAGCCGAGGAAGTGCGCAAGCGGCATCTGACCGCCTACCCTCTCGACGGCATCCCCTTGGCCCACCGCACGCTGTCGGTCGGTGGCGAGTACCAGTGGCGCCGCGAGGGCGAGCCGCATCTGTTCGATCCCGAGACCGTCTTCCGGCTGCAGCACTCCACGCGTTCGGGGCGCTACGACATCTTCAAGCAATACACCCACCACATCGACACTCAGTCCGAGCGCCTCATGACGCTGCGCGGGCTCTTGAGGTTCAACTCCGAACGCACGCCCATCCCGATCGACGAGGTCGAGCCGGTCAGCCAGATTGTCAAGCGTTTCTCGACCGGGGCAATGTCGTACGGCTCCATCAGCAAAGAGGCGCACGAGACGCTGGCGATCGCGATGAACAGGCTTGGCGCGAGGTCGAACACGGGAGAGGGCGGTGAGGACAAGGACCGGCTCTACGACCCGGAGCGGCGCAGCGCGATCAAGCAGGTCGCATCCGGCCGTTTCGGTGTGACCTCGGACTACCTGACCAACGCCAGCGACTTGCAGATCAAGATGGCGCAGGGCGCCAAGCCCGGTGAGGGTGGACAGCTCCCCGGCCAGAAGGTCTATCCGTGGATCGCCAGGACTCGGCACTCAACACCTGGTGTGGGATTGATCTCACCGCCGCCACACCATGACATCTACTCGATCGAGGACCTCAAGCAGCTCATTCATGACTTGAAATGCGCCAACCCGTCGGCAAGGGTGCACGTCAAATTGGTCGCCGAGGTCGGCGTGGGGACGGTCGCTGCCGGTGTGTCCAAGGCGAAGGCGGACGTCGTTCTGATCTCCGGCCATGACGGCGGCACGGGAGCGGCACCGCTGACGTCGTTGAAGCATGCCGGTGGCCCGTGGGAGCTCGGTCTTGCCGAGACGCAGCAGACGCTGCTGATCAATGGTCTTCGAGATCGGATCGTGGTGCAGGTCGATGGCCAGCTGAAGACCGGTCGCGATGTGATCATCGGCGCACTCCTCGGTGCCGAGGAGTTCGGCTTCGCAACCGCACCGCTGGTAGTCAGCGGCTGCATCATGATGCGGGTCTGCCATCTCGACACCTGCCCCGTGGGCGTGGCGACACAGAACACCGAGCTGCGCTCGAAGTTCTCCGGCAAGCCGGAGTTCGTGATCAACTTCTTCGAGTTCATCGCCGAGGAGGTGCGCGAACACCTTGCAGCGTTAGGTTTCCGGACGCTCGCCGAAGCGATCGGCCACGTCGAAGTACTCGATACCACCAGGGCCGAACAGCACTGGAAGGCCCATGGCCTGGATCTCCGGCCGATCCTGCACAAGCCTGATCTTCCGGAAGGTGCCGTACTGCACAATGTCATGGTTCAAGATCATGGGATTGCCGAGGCGTTGGATCAGGAATTGATCAAGATCTGTCGTCCGGCACTGGAGACCGGCGAGGCTATTCGCGCCTCGATCGCCATCCGCAACGTCGATCGTACGGTGGGAACGATCCTGGGCCATGAAGTGACCAAGGCCACGGGCGGTGAGGGATTGCCCGACGGCACGATCGATATCACCCTGGAAGGCTCGGCGGGACAGAGCTTTGGAGCCTTCCTGCCCGCGGGAATCACGCTGCGGCTCGAAGGCGATAGCAACGACTACCTGGCCAAGGGACTTTCCGGCGGCCGCATCGTGGTCCGGCCGGCGCGCACGGCTCGGTTCGTCGCGGCTGACAACATCATTGCCGGCAATGTGATCGCGTACGGCGCAACCGCCGGTGAGCTGTTCATCCGCGGGCAGGTCGGCGAGCGGTTCTGTGTCCGCAACTCCGGTGCTGTGGCGGTTGTGGAGGGGCTGGGCGATCACGGCTGCGAGTACATGACCGGCGGGATCGCTGTAGTGCTCGGCAAGACCGGCCGCAATGTGGCGGCGGGCATGTCCGGCGGCATTGGCTACTTTCTCGATCTCGACCCGACGCTGCTGAACATCGAGATGGTTGACGCGCTCGTGCCATCCGATGCCGATCTCGAGCTGCTCCGGAAGTTGATCATCCGGCATCGCGAGGAGACCGGTTCGGAAGTCGCCGAGTCGCTGCTCGACGACTGGCATGCCTCGGCCAGGCGGTTCACCAAGGTGCTGCCGCGCGACTACGCGCGGGTCTTGGCCGCGCGTCAAGAGGCCGAGTCCGAGGGGCTCGACGAGGCGGGTACGACAAGCAAGATGATGGAAGCGGCTCATGGGTGAGCTCGTCGCGGCCGGGCTCCGCCGCTCAGACCGACCGGCGAAACACGTCAGTAGCGTCTTGCGGTTCCGTGCGGTTGGTCGGGGCCGGGATGCAAGCATCTTAGGTTTCGCCGATCGGCCCGAGCGGCAGAGCCCGGGCGCTCCTCTCCAGCTGAAGGGAGTTCAGCGTGGCTGATCCCAGAGGGTTCATGACGACGCCGCGACGCATAGCAACTCGACGGCCGGTCGCAGAGCGGATACACGACTGGAAAGAGGTCTATCCCGGTACGCCCGGGCGGGCCGTGCTGCCGATCATTTCCGAGCAGGCGGGTCGGTGCATGGATTGCGGCATTCCGTTCTGTCATACGGGCTGCCCACTGGGGAACCTAATTCCGGAATGGAACGACCTGGTTTGGCGCAGCGACTGGGACGAGGCGCTGGAACGGCTGCACGCAACCAACAACTTTCCCGAATTCACCGGTCGGCTGTGCCCGGCGCCGTGCGAGACAGCATGTGTGGTGGGAATCAACCGCGAACCGGTGACGATCAAGAACGTCGAGGTCGCGATCATCGACAAGGGCTGGGACGAGCGCCGTGTCACTCCTCAGCCGCCGGAGTGGCATACCGGCAAGAGGGTGGCGGTCGTCGGTTCTGGGCCATCCGGGCTTGCGGCCGCCCAGCAGCTCACCCGCGCCGGCCACACCGTGGCCGTCTTCGAGCGCTCGGACGAGCCGGGCGGCCTGCTGAGGTACGGCATTCCGGAATTCAAGATGGAGAAGTCGGTCCTGGACCGCCGCATTCGGCAGATGACCGACGAGGGCACCAACTTCCACAGCGGCGTCGAGGTCGGCGTCAAGATCACTGGGCCTGAGCTACAGGAGCGCTATGACGCCATTGTGCTCGCGGTCGGTTCCACCATCGGTCGGGATCTGCCGGTGCCGGGCCGGCACCTCGACGGCATCCATCAGGCGATGGAGTTCCTGCCACAGGCCAACCGGGTCGCATTGGGGCGCCAGGTCGAGAATCAGATCACCGCGACGGACAAGCACGTCGTGATCATCGGCGGCGGAGACACTGGCGCAGACTGCCTCGGTACGGCGATCCGGCAGCTGCCGAAGTCCATCATGCAACTGGAGATCATGCCGACGCCGCCGGACGAGCGGCCGGCGCACCAGCCCTGGCCGACCTACCCGATGATCTATCGCGTTTCCTCTGCCCATGAAGAGGCGGGGGAGCGGATCTACTCGGTATCGACATCGGAGTTCATCGGTGACTACGACGGGAACGTGGCCTCGCTCCGACTGTCGGAGGTGAGGTTCGAGGGAGGCAAGATCGTCCCGGTGGAGGGCACCGAACAGGAGATCCCGGCGGAACTCGTCTTGTTGGCGATGGGCTTCACCGGCCCGGAGACCAACACCGTCATCTCCCAGCTGGGAGTGTCCCTGGACGAGCGCGGCAATGTGGCGCGGGACAAGAATTACGCGACTGATGTAGAGGGGGTATTCGTCTGCGGCGATGCCGGTCGCGGTCAGTCACTGATCGTCTGGGCCATCGCGGAGGGACGCGCCTGTGCTGCCGGTGTCGATGAGTACCTATCGGGCACCACCAAGCTGCCGCGCCCCATTCCACCCACTGCTCGGCAAATGATGGTCTGATTCGCGTCCAGAGAGTGTCGGCAGACTGCATCGAATTGAGCGGAAGCCAAGCGGATGCAGTCTGTCGACAGTTACTCGGCTCAGCTCACCGATCCGCTCGGCGTCGAGCCGGTGTCCCCGCCCCATGATTGTGGGCTGAGATGATGGCGGCGTGGCTACCTACGTCGCCTTTCTGCGGGGCGTCAATCTCGGTCCCAGCAACAAGATCGCTATGCCAGCACTGCGCGCCATGGCCGTGGAACTCGGGTATACCGATGTCGCGACCTACATCAACAGTGGCAACCTGATCATCACCTCACCGAAGAAGACCGCGACGCTGGAGCGGGAGATCTCGAAAGCGATCAATGACACCTTTGGCCGCTCGATCGATGTCGCCGTGCGAACACCAGAGCAACTAAAAAAGATCTTGGCTGAGAACCCCTACCCGGACGGAAATCCGAGCCAGGTCACGGTTGCCTTCCTGACGAAGGCGCCGGCGGCGGACGCCAAGCAGAAAGTGGCCGCGGTCGCGAAGGACTACGAGCCGTTCACCTTCGCCGGTCAGGAGGTATACGTGAACTACTCCCAGGGGATTGGCAGGAGCAAGCTGGCCGAGAAGTTCAGCACGATCATCGGGGTGAGCTCGACGGTCCGCAATGTGCGCACGATCGAAAAGATCGTCGAGATGTGCGGGGGCTAGCTCATCGAGTGCGCCGCGCTCTCTGGCGCCGATCGGCGCTCTCTCCGAGCCGGGCGATCTCACGCCGAGTCACCTCGATCGACCCCTCGTAGTATCGCACCAGAAACTCCAGCTCAGAGGTTGTGAAGCCTCGCTGCATGGCGGCGTACGCATCCCCGATCGACCGGTACACGTTGTCGCCGTCGGTCAGGGTCTCTGTGTTCGCGCTCACAATGATCTTGCGTCGGTCCTCGGGGTGCTGACTACGAATGATCAACGACTGACGCTCCAGACGATCCAAGACGCTGGTCACCGCGCCCGTGGTCAGATGCAGCCGCGTCGCAAGCTGGCCCGCCGTCTGCGGACCCTCCCGCAGCACGATCTGCAGTGCCTTCATGTCGGTGATTCCGAGCCCGTACGACGCGGCCGCGGCCTGATGGAACATGGCCGTCTCGGTGCTCTCCTGCTCACCGAGCAGCTGCAGACGCGCGATCAACTTCTCCCGTTGATCACTGGACTTTGACATTAGTTCCCTCAATCATTAAGCTATTAATCAAGATACTCATTGAGCTAAATAATTGTCATCTTAGGGGATGATCATGTCAATCGGCTTGATTTCGGCCGCGACCTCGGCCGATGGAACATCGATCGGGTACCGAGTGATCGGGCGAGGACCTGGTCTGGTCATCCTGCACGGGGCGATGGAGTCGGCGTCCAGCCACTCGGAGCTGGCTGCCGAAGTCAGCGATTCGCATACGGTCTACCTCCCGGATCGGCGCGGCCGGGGGATGAGCGGTCCACACCGTGCGAATCACGACATCAACACCGAGGTGGACGATCTCGCCGCCGTGTTGGCCGGGACTGGCGCAACCGACGTTCTTGGCGTCAGCTCGGGAGCGGTCATCGCATTGGAGGCCAGTCTGCGACTGCCCCAGCTGCATCGGGTGGCGATCTTCGAGCCTCCGCTGATCGTCGGAGACTCGTTGTCGACATCATTCATCGCTCGCTATCGCGAAGAACTTGGCCGCGGCGACCTGCCTTCCGCGCTGGTGACCGGCATGAAGGGCTCGAAGATGGGACCGGCGATCTTCGAGTACATCCCACGGCCCCTGCTGCGTGCTCTGACCGTTGCCGCGATGCGGCGCCAGGAGCGAACGCTCGGCCCAAACGAGGTTTCGATGCGGATGCTGGCACCGACCCTCGGCTATGACTTCGGGCTCGTCGAGCAGGCACGGGACCGGCTCGACGTGTACTCAGGCACACCCGCCGAGGTACTTTTGCTCGGCGGCGCATCCAGTGCGGCCTACCTGCGAACGGCGATGGATGCCGTCTCCGACGCCCTGCCGACAGCACGCCGGATCACATTTCCGAAACTTGGCCACGGGGCTACGGGAAACGCCCGCTTTGGCGGAAGGCCGGACGTGGTGGCACGCCCTCTTCGGGAGTTCTTCTCCGCTTGAGCGTTTCGGCGCAGAGGCCCAGTAGGGCAGCATGAGAGGTCAAGCGCTCACGCGTCGCCAGATGCCGTCGAGATCGACCTGTCAGAGGCGCGGCGCAGACTGGCAGGGGAGTCGGGCGACTAATGTAGGCGCTTGCTGAGCTTCCCCTTGCTGTAAACAGCGTTGTGAATAACGAACAGCCTGGTAAATAGCAAGCAGCCTTGTGAATAGCACGGCACTGCTGGTTTTTGAGTTTGGAGGTTGGTGCGGTTATGCCGGGAAGCACGCAACCTGGGGACGGCTCGTTCGTCCACCTGCACGTGCACTCGGACTACTCGATGCTCGATGGGGCGGCGCGGGTCGGCGACTTGTTCTCCGGTTGCGAGCGGCTCGGCATGCCTGCTATCGCGATAACCGACCACGGCAACACCTTCGGTGCCTACGAGTTCTACCGCGCTTCGAAGGCGAGCGGCGTCAAGCCGATTATCGGCATGGAAGCCTACGTCACCCCCAAGACGCACCGTTCCGAGCGCAAGCGAGTGCGCTGGGGTGATGCCAAATCCGGCCAGAACAGCGGCGACGATGTCTCGGGCGGCGGCGCATTCACTCACATGACGCTGTGGGCGCAGGACACCGCAGGAATGCACAACCTGTTCCGCCTGAGCTCGCTTGCCTCTCTCGAGGGCTACTTCTACAAGCCGCGGGTCGACCGCGAGCTCCTCAACCAGTACTCCCGTGGCTTGATCGGGACCACCGGTTGCCCAGGTGGAGAGGTCCAGACCTACCTCCGGCTAGGCCGCTATCACGATGCCATCGCCAGTGCTGCCGAGTTCCGCGATCTTTTCGGCGCCGGCAACTATTACGTCGAGCTGATGGACCATGGCATCACGATCGAGCGCCGGATCCGCGAAGACCTGCTGCGCATCGCGAACGAGCTCGATCTTCCGCTGGTAGCCACCAACGATCTGCACTACACCGACCAGTCGGAGGCCGCAGCGCATGAGGTGTTGCTCTGCGTGCAGACCGGCTCCAACATGGCCGATGGAAACCGGTTCAAGTTCGAAGGCGACAGCTACTACCTCAAGTCCCCGGCCGAGATGCGCGCACTTTTCGCGGATCTGCCGGAAGCTTGTGACAACACGTTGGCCATCGCCGAGCGCTGCGAAGTGTCGTTCACCGAAGGCAATGGCACCTACATGCCACGCTTCCCCTGCCCAGCGGGGGAGACTGAGGAGTCCTGGTTCCGGCATGAAGTGCAGACGGGCCTGCATCGCCGCTACCCCGGCGGAATCCCTGACGAAGTGCGCAAGCAGGCTGACTTCGAGATCGACGTGATCATCTCGATGGGCTTCCCCGGTTACTTCCTCGTGGTTGCGGACTTCATCAACTGGGCGAAGGAGCATGGCATTCGCGTCGGCCCGGGCCGCGGCTCCGGTGCGGGCTCGATCGCCGCGTACGCGATGCGCATCACCGATCTGGACCCGCTGGTCCACGGACTGATCTTCGAGCGGTTCCTCAACCCCGACCGTGTCTCGATGCCGGACTTCGACATCGACTTCGACGAGCGTAGGCGGGGCGAGGTCATCCGCTATGTCACCGAGAAGTACGGCGATGGCCGGGTCAGCCAGATCGTCACGTACGGGACGATCAAGGCCAAGCAGGCCGTCAAGGACGCCTCTCGCGTGCTGGGCTACCCGTTCGGCGTCGGGGAGAAGATCACCAAGGCCATGCCGGCACCTGTGCTGGGCAAGGACGTCCCGCTAGCGAAGCTGTTCGACCGTGACTATCCCCGATACGGAGAGGGCGCGGAGTTTCGGGCCCTTTACGAAGTCGATCCCGACGTCAAGACCGTCGTGGATACGGCCAAGGACCTGGAAGGTCTGAAGCGGCAGTGGGGCGTGCACGCCGCCGGCGTGATCATGTCGAGTGAGCCGTTGATCGACATCATCCCGATCATGCGCCGAGAGCAGGACGGCGCGATCATCACCCAGTTCGACTACCCGACGTGTGAGGCGTTGGGCTTGATCAAGATGGACTTTCTTGGCCTGCGTAATCTCACCGTCCTGGACGATGCGGTGGCCAACATCTCGCTCAACCGCGGATTCGAGATGGTGCTCGAAGATCTGCCGCTGGACGATGCGCCGACGTACGCGTTGCTCGGCAGGGGCGAGACGCTTGGCGTCTTTCAACTCGACGGCGGCCCGATGCGCTCCCTGCTACGGCTGATGCGTCCGGACAACTTCGAAGACATCTCCGCCGTGCTGGCGCTCTATCGGCCTGGCCCGATGGGAGCCGAGAGCCACACCAACTATGCGCTGCGCAAGAACGGGCGGCAGGAGATCACGCCCATCCACCCCGAGCTCGCCGAGCCGCTCGCCGAGATCCTGAACACCACGCACGGCCTGATCGTTTACCAAGAACAGGTCATGGCCATCGCGCAGAAGGTGGCCGGCTTCACCTTGAGCCAGGCCGACAACATGCGGCGGGCGATGGGCAAGAAGAAGAAGGAAATTCTTGACGCCGAGTTCGTGCCGTTCTCTGAGGGAATGCGGGCTAACGGGTACTCCTACGCGGCGATCAAGGCTCTCTGGGACACCTTGGTGCCTTTCTCCGATTACGCGTTCAACAAGGCCCACACCGCGGCGTACGGGATGGTCTCCTACTGGACTGCGTATCTGAAGGCCAACTTCCCAGCCGAGTTCATGGCGGCGCTGCTGACCTCGGTGGCCGACGACAAGGACAAGATGGCCGTCTATCTCAACGAGTGCCGCCGGATGGGGATCCAGGTATTGCAGCCAGACGTCAACGAGTCGGCAGCGAACTTCACCCCGGTCGGCGCCGACATCCGCTTCGGTCTGACGGCAGTACGCAACGTCGGCCACAACGTGGTCGAGGGGATCGTCACTGCTCGGGAGGCACATGGCAAGGCGGTGAACTTCCACGGCTTCTTGGATCAGGTGCCGTTGGTGGTCTGCAACAAGCGAGTGATCGAGTCGTTGATCAAGGCCGGAGCCTTCGAGTCAATGGGACATGCCCGCCGCGCACTGATGAGCATCTATGAGGCGGCGGTCGATGCGGTGCTCGATCTCAAGCGCAACGAGGCGAACGGCCAGGATGATCTGTTCGGCGAGTTCACTGAGACCGATCCGGTGCTGACGGGCAGTGTTCCCGACCTGCCCGACTGGGACAAGCGCACCAAGCTGGCGTTCGAGCGCGAAATGCTCGGCCTGTACGTCAGCGACCACCCCTTGCAAGGCCTGGAGCACATCTTGGCTGCGGAGCGCGACATCGGCATCGGGGAGTTGCTGGCAGATGACGGTCCGCGAGACAGCATGGTGACGATCGCGGGAATGATCACCAATATCACTCGCAAGACGACCAGGCGCGGGGATATCTGGGCGGTGATCACCGTCGAGGATCTGGAGGCATCCGTCGAGGTCTTGCTCTTCCCCAGGGCGTACGAGATGGTGTCCACCGTGTTGGCTACAGACACCGTCGTCAAGATCAAGGGCAAGGTGAAGGTCGAGGATGATGTGGTCTCGCTCAACGCCTCCGAGCTGAGCCTCCCCGACATCACTCAGGCACCGAGTGGTCCAGTGGTGATCTCGCTACCGGCGACGCGGTGCACACCGCAGGTCGTGCAGCAGCTCCGCGATGTCCTGGCGTCGCATCCCGGTCTCACCGAGGTCCGGCTGCGACTCCAGTCCGCCGAGAAAACGACAGTGATGAAGCTCGACGAACGATTGCGCGTAACGCCGTCGCAGCCGCTGATGGCCGACCTGAAGGCGCTCTTGGGGCCGTCGTGTCTCGTCTCGTGACCGAATCCGCTCCCACTCCCACCCGGCACACGTGGCGGGTGGTTGCCCGGCTCGGCGGCTTCGCGGCCGCTTCGTTGGGCTTGGGCGCGGCCGCTGGGGTCGTCTGGTGGTTGCTGGTGAAGCCCCCGGCGTACGAACTGAACAGCAACGGGGGCGCGACGACATCCGAGCGAGGACTCGCGGAATTCATTGCCGCTGACGCGTGGTTCTGCGTCATTGGTCTTGTCGTTGGCCTCCTGATCGGCATTGCGGCCTGGCGGTGGCTTCGAACCCTTGGCTGGTCTGTGGTGCTGGTGGTCGTTGTCTGTGCGGTCGCATCGGCTTTGACGTGCTGGCTGGTCGGTTATCGGCTCGGACCAGGCGATTTCTCCGCCCGATTGGCCGCGGCTCAACCAGGAGACCTGGTGCCCATCCCGCTCACGCTCCGTGCCCGCGCGTCGCTACTCACCTGGCCGTTCTTCGCTGTCATTCCGGTGCTGCTGGGCTCCTCCCTCGGCCGCGACGAGGAGGAGCCGCGCCCCCTGCGGCGCAGGAAGGCCCGCTCAGGTCACGAGTCGCAATAAGGCGGTAACTCCGATGGCCACCAGAAACACCACCAGAAAGCCACGTCGCAGCAACAAGGCGATCACCCCTGCCGCAACACCGGCGAGAGTGCGCCAGTCCAGCGAGTAGCGGCCGCCTCCGTCGAAGAGTTCCACAGCCACCAGAGCCGACAGCATCGCAATCGGCAGGAACTGGGCAACCCGCTGCACCTTGGGATGATTCAAGACCGATTCGGGCAGCGAGACTCCGGCCAGTTTCAGCAGGTAGCAGCCGACCGCCGCGATGATGATCGCTAGCCAGAGCGGCGTCATGAGTGGCCCGATTCGTCGATCTGCTGAGCGGCCGCCCGATCCGGGAGAATGCCGCCGACCAACGCCGCTACGGCGGCCGCGACGACCGGGATGCCGGGCGGGGCAATGGGGACCAACGCGAGAGCTATCACTGCGCCGCCTAACCCGACCCAGCGCGCCTCACGACGCCGCAGCGAGGGCCAGAGCAGGGCCAAGAAGACCGCTGGCGCTGCAGCATCCAGTCCGATTTCTTGAGGGTTGACTGCACTGCCGATGAGGGCGCCGGCGAGGCTGCCCAGTTGCCAGAGCGAGAACAAGGTCAGCCCGGTGGCCCAGAAGGCAAACCGCCGAGCTCGGGGCGTGGCTTGGCTGACGGCCATGGCGGTTGTCTCATCGATCACGAAGTGCGCGGTCCACAGCCGGGCAAATCCGCGTGGATGCAGAATCTCCGAGAGGGGCACGCCGTAGAAGGCGTTGCGAACTCCAAGGAGCAGACCCGCGGGCACCGCGGCGAAGGGCGATCCGCCAGATGCCGCCACTCCCACGAACGCGAACTGGGAAGCTCCGGTGAACATGACCAAGCTCAGCGCCATCGTCTGGGCCAGCGTCAATCCCGACCCAACAGCGATCGCGCCGAAGGAGGCGCCGAAAGCCATCGCGTAAAGGCCGATGCCGATTGCGGCCTTCAGGATCCTGCCGCGCTCTGGCAGCGGCTCTTCCATGGACCTCCCTCTCGAGAGCTGGCGCTCCGACGGATGAGATGTTAATCCGCGGTTCGGACAGGCCAATGATTATCGAAGCCGGTGCATGACGCCTGGGCCGTACAATCTGTCCGTGCTTCGGGTGATCAATCTTCGCGGGCGGCGAGCGGCTGGCGAGCGGCCTGACTATGCCGCCATCGTGCCCCGGGCCGATTTCGACGTAGCCGCTGCGATGGAGGTTGTTCGGCCGATCTGCGACGATATCGCGCACCGTGGGATTCCCGCGCTCGCCGACTACTCACTGCGTTTTGATCGCGTACGCCCTATCGACTTCCGGGTGCCGCCCGGAGCCTTGAAAAACGCCGCCGCTCGCCTGCACCCAGATCTGAGGAAGGCCTTCGCCACGGCTATCGAACGACGGCGTCGTGTCTGCGAAGCCGAGCTGGGTGACACTGGGGGCGAGGTCAGCGTCGCCACCGGGGCTGTCGTACGCCGACGCATGATTCCGATCAACCGGGTCGGCTTGTACGTCCCAGGCGGCCTGGCGCCGCTGGCTTCCAGCGTGATCATGAACGTCGTACCGGCGAAGGTCGCTGGCGTGCCGTCGATCGCGCTCGCCTCACCGCCGCAGATCGACTTCGGCGGCCTGCCGCACCCCAACATCCTCGCCCTGTGTCACATCCTCGGTGTGAACGAGGTCTACTCGGTTGGCGGGGCCCAGGCCATCGCCATGTTCGGCTACGGCGTTCCCGGCCTGTGCCCTCAGGTGGACCTGATCACGGGGCCGGGCAACATCTACGTCGTGGCGGCCAAGCGCCTGCTCAAGGGTCGCGTCAGCATCGACGCCGAGGCCGGGCCCACCGAGATTGCCGTGCTCGCCGATGCGACCGCCGATCCGGTCCACGTTGCCGCCGATCTGATTTCGCAGGCAGAGCACGACCCGCTCGCAGCGGCGGTGTTGATCACCGATTCCGACGAGCTCGCTGAGGGGACTCAGGCTGAACTATCGGCGCAGGTGCCCTCGACCAAGCATGTGGAGCGAATCACGCAGTCGTTGGCGGGTCGCCAGTCGGCGATCGTAATGGTGGACGACATCGAGCAGGGCATCGAGGTGGCCAATGGCTACGCGGCTGAGCACCTCGAGATCCAGACCGCCGATGCCGAGCGGGTGGCATCCATGATCACCAATGCGGGCGCGGTCTTCGTGGGTCCGTGGTCGCCGGTATCGCTAGGCGATTACTGTGCCGGCAGTACGCACGTGCTACCGACCGGACGGTGCGCCTGCCACTCCTCCGGGCTGAACGCGCGGAGCTTCCTCAAGATGATGCACGTGGTCAGCTACACCCAAGCTGCCTTCGCCGAGGTCGCCCGCAAGGTAGAGGTATTTGCCGACGCCGAGGATCTGCCCGCCCACGGCGCTGCGATCGCCCGTCGTTTCTTCCCATCGACCCGCGCGCAGTAATGCCTCCGTTCGTAAAGAAGTCGGGGAGCCACGGCAACTCCGACGCTCGGTGAGCTTCCGCTGCGGCCTGAGCTGGTCGGTGAGAGGCCCTACGGCGCCCCGCAGCTGGATGTCGCTGTCTGCCTGAACGTCAACGAGAATCCCTATCCGCCGAGCCAGCAGGTGATCAGCGAGATCGCGGCCGCAGTCGCCGAGGCCGGTCGGTCGATGAACCGATACCCGGAACGCGACGCGCTAGACCTGCGTGAGGACTTGGCTCGCTACCTCGGTCACGGATTGACGGCCGAGCAGATCTGGGCTGCCAATGGCAGCAACGAGGTCATGCTGCACGTGCTGCTGGCGTTCGCCGGTCCGGGTCGGCGAGTGCTCTCGTTCGCGCCGACCTACTCGATGTATCCGGAATACGCCCGCGACACCCACAGCGAGTGGTGCACTTTTCCGCGTCGCGACGATTTCACCATCGACCCAGATGCAGCCGTCACTGCGACACTGAACACTCAGCCGGACGTCGTGCTGATCGCCAGCCCGAATAATCCGACGGGCACCGCAGTGAGCTTGCCAACCATCCGCGCGATCTGCGACGTCGCGCGCGGTGTAGTGGTCGTCGACGAGGCTTACTACGAGTTCGCACGCAGCGGTACTCCAAGCGCGCTCGAACTGCTTCCGCACTATCCGCGGCTTGCGGTGAGCCGGACCATGTCGAAGGCCTTTGCCTTCGCCGGCGGGCGGCTCGGCTACCTTGCCGCGGCGCCCGCGTTCATCGAAGCGCTCCAGATCGTCCGACTGCCCTACCACCTTTCAGCGCTCACCCAAGCCGCCGCCCGCGTCGCACTCGCGCATGCTCCCGAGATGCTGGCCAAAGTCGATCAGCTTCGACAGGCCCGCGACGACCTGGCCCGCTGGCTCGCCGATCATGGACTCGAGGTTGCAGAATCAGACGCCAACTTCGTCCTTTTCGGGCGGTTCCCCAATCGGCACGCGGTTTGGCAGGCCCTGCTCGACCGCGGGGTTTTGATTCGAGAGACCGGACCTGAAGGGTGGCTTCGGGTATCGGCCGGTACGCCCGTGGAGATGCAAGCCTTCAAAGACGCGCTGGTGGCCGTGTTCGAAACCGAAACAGTGCTCGAAAAAGAAGTAAAAAGAAGGGGCAAGGAGATGTCATGAGCGAGGCTCGCACTGCCACTCTGGAACGACAGACCTCGGAGTCGAAGGTCAGGGTCAGCCTCGACCTAGACGGCACGGGTCGCTCTCAGATCTCGACCGGGGTCGGATTCTTCGATCACATGTTGACGGCCTTCGCGCGGCATTCATTGATCGATCTCGATGTCGAAAGCTCCGGCGACTGGCACGTTGACGCCCACCACACCGTCGAGGACACCGCCATCGTGCTCGGCTCGGCGCTCCGGTCCGCGCTTGGCGACAAGCGGGGGATTCGGCGATTCGGCAATGCCTTCGTGCCGTTGGACGAGGCGCTCGCTCAGGCGGTCGTCGATGCTTCCGGACGACCGTACTGCGTACACACGGGTGAGCCGCCAGGTCAGGAATATGTATTGATCGGCGGCTCGCAGGGCGCCGGTGGTGCTCCGGTGAGCACGCCCTACGTCGGCTCGTTGACCCGGCACGTCATGGAGACTCTCGCCTATCGCGCCGAGATCTGCCTGCACCTGACAGTCATCTCGGGCCGCGACCCGCATCACATCGTGGAATGCCAGTTCAAGGCCGTTGCCCGGGCACTCCGTGACGCGGTCGCCTTCGACCCGCGGATCGACGACATCCCAAGCACCAAGGGAGCTTTGTGACGGATTCTTCGGAACTGCTCGCGCGGCCGAGGCTCGCAGTGAAGAACGTCGTCGTCCTGGACTACGGCTCAGGCAACATCCGCTCGGCGGAACGGGCGGTCGCGCGTGCCGGCGCAGAGGTCACAGTGACGAATCAAGCGCGGCTCGCGGCGGTGGCCGATGGTCTGGTTGTCCCGGGCGTGGGTGCGTTCGCCGCGTGCATGGCGGGCCTGGTTGCTGTTGGCGGACCGGAGATCATCGCCAGCCGCTTGGCGGCCGGCCGCCCGACGTTGGCCATTTGCGTGGGTCACCAGGTGCTTTTCGAGGCTGGCATCGAACATGGTGTACGCGCAGCAGGCTGCAGCGTCTGGCCAGGGCTGGTCGAGCGCCTGCACGCCGAACGGCTGCCCCATATGGGGTGGAACACGGTTGAGGCGCCCGAGGGCAGCGAGTTGTTTGCCGGGATCGAATCAGAACGCTTCTACTTCGTACACAGCTATGGCGTGCGTGCGATGCCCGCGACGGCCGAACGACGGATCACCTGGGCTGAGCATGGCGGCGACCTCTTCGTGGCTGCGGTGGAGGACGGCGCGCTGTGGTCGACCCAGTTTCATCCGGAAAAGTCGGGTGACGCCGGCGCCCAGCTGATTCGAAATTGGGTCCGAACCCTGTGACATGCTGCGAGCGTCGATAATCGCGCGCCGACGATCGGAGGAACGATGAGCGAACCCGCCCGCGAGCGGACCGAGCAATTTTAGTACCGTTGTTCGCGAAGAGCGACGACGACGGCGGCTTCCAGCGCGACGCGCGAGCAGCATTTTCAGAGGGGCTGACCCAATGGCAAGCCGAACACCGTGGCTCGACTACTGCCTCGGCAAGCCGGGCGCGTGGCAGGACGAGCCGTGGGAGGGTGACGTCGTCGCCAAGGTCGGGGACAAGATCTTCGCCTTTCTGGGCGCGGTCGAGAACCAGGCGTCGATCGGCCTGAAGTGTGGCGACCGCGAGACCGCCGACCTGCTGCTCGACCGCTATCGCGGCGCGGCGACGAAGATGGCCTACATCGGCAAACATGGCTGGAACACGTTCGCGCTCGATGGGACGATCCCGCTCGACGAGATCCAAGACTTGATCGACACCTCGTACGACCTGATCGTGGCGAAGCTGCCGAAGTCCAGGCGTCCGGCCTAACGCACTATGAGCGTTGATCTTGAGAATGAATGCAGCCCGCTTCGCCGACTGGGGGAGCTTGCGGCTCGGGTGTGACGGCTCGTCATGTTCGCGAGCGACGAAGGAGGCGAATCCGGCGGACTGCCGGTCAGAGCGCAGTCGGTAGAGCTGGCTCGTGGCGATAGGGTCATCTGGTGCATTCGGCAAGTCCCTCCCACGCTGCATCTCGCGCCGACCGGCTGGTCCTGCTGCCGGCGGTCGACATCGCAGGAGGACAGGCCGTGCAGCTGGTTCAGGGCCGTGCAGGCTCGGAGCAAAGGTTTGGTGATCCACGCGCAGCCGCCGAGCGCTGGCAGGATGCTGGAGCCGAGTGGATCCACCTTGTTGACCTGGATGCTGCCTTCGGGCGAGGCGACAACGCCGAGATCGTCACCGAGATCACCTCTCACCTGCGGCTGAACGTCGAACTGTCGGGCGGCATCCGTGATGACGAGTCTCTCGAGCGCGCGCTGGCGAGCGGATGCACCCGGGTGAACATCGGCACGGCGGCACTCGAGCAACCCGCTTGGTGCGAAGAGATCATTGGCGACTACGGCGACCGAATCGCCATCGGGCTTGATGTCAGAGGCAGCAAGCTCGCCGCTCGCGGCTGGACGCGAGAGGGCGGCGATCTGTACGAGACGCTGCATCGCTTGGATCGCGCGGGCTGTGCCCGCTTCGTGGTGACCGACGTGTCCTCCGACGGCATGCTCGGCGGTCCGAATCTGGAGTTGCTGCGGCGGGTGTGTGAGGAGACGGACCGGCCGGTCATCGCGAGTGGCGGGATATCAACCTTGGAAGACCTCGTTGCCCTCAGGGAGATGGTCGAGCTCGGAGTGGAAGGTGCGATCATTGGCACCGCGCTCTACGTGGGACGCTTCACCATTGAGGAGGCCCTTGTGGCGGCGCAGCTGGACAGCACCCCAGGGAGCAAACAAGCATGACCGCAGCGCCTGTCGAGACCGGCCGCTTCCACATTCAACACCTCGATGGACGGCTGCGAGATCTGCTTGCCGGCAAGAAGATCGTGATGACCGGCGTGACCGGTTTCATCGGCGAGCAGCTGCTGTGGAAGATCCTGACAGAGCTGCCTGAGACCAGACCTTCGGTATTGGTGCGCCGCAAGGGTTCCGCATCTGCCCGCGACCGGATGATCGGCGTAGTGAAGAAGCCGATCTTCGATGACGTTCGCGACGCTGCTGGGGGAGCAGCCGAGCTTCTCGACAGCAGGATTGACGTCATCGAGGGCGACCTGCCCAACGTCCCGCTGCTGCCTACCGACTTGGACGTCGTGGTGCATTGCGCCGGCGACGTATCGTTCGACCCGCCGATCGACCAAGCCTTCAGGACCAACGTGATCGGCACCAAGGCACTGATGGATCGGATGCTGGAGGCCGTCACCGACGAGAACGGCATGCGGCGCACGGTGCCGCACTACGTCCACATCTCCACCGCCTACACGGCTGGCCGCAGGCGCGGAGCCATTCTCGAGGCGCCTCACGTCCATGACATCGATTACGACGAGGAGGCTGCCGCTGGTATCGCCATGCGTGACCTCATCGAGGAGGAGTCGCGCACCTCGGCACAGCTCGCGAAGCTCCGGAAGGAGGCAGAACGCGAGCACCGGCAGGCCGGTTTCCTGACGACCGCAGCCGATACCGAGCGCCGCCGTCTCGAGTGGGTCCAGGCCGAACTCGTCAAGGCCGGCACCGAGCGAGCACGCTCGCTTGGCTGGACCGATGCGTACACCTTCACCAAGGCTCTCGGCGAGCGGGTGGTAGCCGATATCGGTCGGGACGTACACGTCTCGATCGTCCGGCCAGCAATCGTCGAGTCGTCCTTGGTGCATCCGTATCCCGGCTGGATCGAAGGTTTCAAGATGGCGGAGCCGCTGATCTTGGCGTACGGGCGGGGCGAGCTTCCGGAGTTCCCGGCGACGCCGGAGGCGGTCGTCGACATCGTCCCCTGTGACCATGTCGTGAACGCCATCCTCGCGGTGTGCGCCACGCAACCTGAGATCGGGAGTCCGGAGTACTACCACGTGAACTCCGGCGCTCGCAACCCGCTGACCTTCAAGGACACCTACAGCTACATCCGCTCTTACTTTCTGGCCCACCCCTTCGAAGGGGGCCCACGCGGGGCTGCCCGGTTGCCCCAGTGGCAGTTTCCTGGTGCCTCCTCCATCGAGCGCCTGCTCTCGACCTCAGAGCGCGCGCACAAGCTCGCCGATCGAGTATTGGCCCAGACCCCCCGCTCGGACCGGACCCGCAAGATCGCCAAGGATCTGGATCGCACCCGGGTACGCCTGGATTTCCTGCGGCGTTATCACACGCTGTACAAGGAGTACGCGCAGTCGGAGCTGCACTTCGTCGACGACAACACCCTCGCTCTCACCCGGGCGCTGCATCCTGATGATCAAGCGGCGTTCGCCTTCGACACCGCAGTCTTCGACTGGAAGACCTACATCCAGGAAGTGCACTGCCCATCCATCACTGCCCCGCTGCGGCGGATGGATGCAATTCGCAGCCAACGCGGCAGCCGGCCGACAACGATCAAGGACTTGGACAAGGACACCGCTGGCTCCACGGCGTTGGCGATCTTCGACCTGGACGGCACGATCATGTCCACCAACGTCATCGAGCAGTATCTCTGGGCCCGGTTGCCGGAGCTCTCACGGACGCAGCAGCTGGCCGAGGTGGGACAAGTCCTGCGGCGCCTGCCGTCCTATCTCCGCGCCGAGCAGCGCGACCGCGGTACCTTCCTGCGAGCGGTCTACCGCCGCTATCGGGGAGCCGATCTCGCGGCTTTGGAACGCTTCGTCGATACATCGATGGCGCCGCACATCTTGAACCGGCTGTCTCCGGAGGCCGTGCGCAGGATTCGGGAGCACCGGGCCGCCGGCCACACCACCGCCCTGATCACTGGCGTCGTGCGCCCGCTGACCCGGCCCATCCAGCCACTCTTCGACGTGATCGTCGCTGCCGATCTTGCCGTCGATGAGAAGGGCCGCTGCACCGGTTTTTTGACCGGTCCGCCCGTGGTGGGGGAGTCGCGGGCGGCGTGGCTCAAGCACTATGCGGCGCAGCATGCGATCGACCTGGACCGCAGCTTCGCCTACGCCGACTCCCATTCGGATCTTCCGATGCTGGAAACCGTAGCCAACGCCGTCGCGGTCAGCCCCGACATCGCTCTGATGCGCGCCGCCACGCGCAACCGATGGTCGGTCGTGGAGTGGAAGATCAAGCCGATCACGCCGCGCTGGGCGCTGCCGACGTAAGGGAGATTCCTAGATGAGCCGACCCGGCTTCGTCCTCGAGGTCGACGAGCGCACTCCGCAGCTGCTCGTGCCCGACGGCGACCGTTTCCGCGTGGAGAGGTTTCCGCTGGGCACGAGGGTGATCTATCCCGCCGACTCGCTGCCCCAGGTGCCCGATCTTGGTGAGGCGATCAACGCTGCACTCGATGCGCCGATCGAGTCCGAGCCGTTGTCGGCTCTGCTCGAACCGTCGATGCGGTTGACGATCGCTTTCGACGACATCGGCACTCCGAACCCGAGAATGCAGAGACCCGATATCCGCGGCAAAGTGATCGAGACCGTACTGACCCGGGCCGCCGCGGCAGGCGTGGACGACGTCGCGCTGGTCAGCGCAAACGGACTGAACCGACGGATGACGGCAGCTGAGCTGGAGTACATCGTCGGCGAGCGCGTCTTCCGTTCTTTCTACGCCGACGGCCTGCTAACGAATCACGATGCCGAGGATCCCGGCAATCTGACCGCGATCGGGAGTACCGGGGGCGGTGACGTCGCACTCAACGCGCGCGCGGCCAGCTCCGACTTGTTGATCTTCGTCCATCTCGTGGACGGGACCAGCCGCAGCGGGCCGGCGGAGATCTCGGCCGGACTCGGCTCTACTGCGACAGTCGGTCAGCTGAGGGGACTGCACTCGCAGGGGAGTGATCCGGTCGCAGCCGAGGTTGCGGACCTGGTCTCCTCTGCCGTGCGCATCTTCGAAATCGATGCGGTGTTGGACAACGACGCTTTTGCGCCGCCGCTAGCGTTCTTGGGCGAGCGTGAATGGGACTGGAATCTGAAGGACAGGGCGACATGGTCCGCCGTACGCCACGGTCTGGAGTGGACTCGGAAGCGGGCTCGGCGGCGGTTGATGAGCCGCGTCGAGGGTGATTGCCACGCCACTCTGGTGGTAGCTGGAGCGCCGGCGGCGGTCCAGCAGGCAAGCCTGGCTCAGATAACGGCACAGCAGCTCGTCGAGGTGCCGGCGCCGGCCGATGTCGGCGTGCTCGGGGTGGGCGCACACACCCCGTACAGCGTCGACTCGGTGACCAACCCGGTGCTCGCTGCCTGGAGCGGGCTAGCGAATGTGTTCGGCTCGCACACCGGCACGCCGTTCGTACGCCAGGGTGGCGCCTTGATCATCTATCACCCGCTGCCGGCCGAATTCTCCCCGCTGCACCATCCGTCGTACGTCGACTTCTTTGCTGACGTCTTGACCGTCACCAATGATCCAAAACAGATCTCGAACGACTATGAGGAGAAGTTCGCAGGAGATTCCTGGTATGTCCATCTGTACCGGACGAGTCAGGCGTTCCATGGTGTGCATCCGATGTATCTGTGGTACCAGATCGCGGCAGCTCAAGAACACTGCGCCGACGTTGTATGGGTGGGTGCCGACCGCGAGAGCGCAGCTCGGTTGGGCTTCCGGGCCGCTTCCACCCTTGCGGACGCCCTTGAGATAGTGGCATCGACGGTCGGCCGCGCGCCCTTGATCAGTTATCTGCACGCCCCGCCGCAGGTCCTGATTGACATCGCGTGAGAGAACACAGGCGATGAGACGGACAGGTTGGGCACGCACGGCGCCGGTGCGTGGGCTGCGCGGATTCGTCCAGCTCGTCGGCGTCAAGAATGTGATGCGCAACGAGCTCTCCGTAGAGGTCTATGGACTCGAGGAGCTGCGCCAGCTTGTCGGGCCCGCTGTGATCGTGGCCAATCATGCCTCGCACTTGGACACGGCCGTTTTGGCGTCGACCCTGCCCGCGGAACGCCGTCGTCGTACGGCGGTTGGGGTGGTCGGGGACTACTTCTTCGATAGCTGGCTGCGGTCAAGCGCGTCGGCAATCGCGTTCAACACGTTTCCCATCGAGAACCATGGGGTGCCAACAGGTAAGGCAGCGACGTTGCTCGCCAAGGGCTGGAGTGTGGTCGTCTTTCCCGAGGGCACGCGCTCCAGCGACGGGTTCGTGCGACCATTCCGGATGAATGCTGCTGAACTGGCGGTTGAGTGCCGCGTTCCAGTGATCCCAGTGGGGATCCTCGGCACCTACGCGGCGATGCCTCGGGGTAGCTATTGGCCGCTGCCGGGGCGTCCTCGGGTCAGCGTGCGGTACGGGACGCCCATCGTTCCCCGACCCGCGGAGACGGCTCAGGAGCTTGCGCCCAAGATTGCGGAGGCGGTGAAGCAGCTGTTGGCCGAGGATGCCGCCTCGTGGTGGCAGACCCTAAGCGGAAAGGCCACCGTACCCGACCCGCCCGCGGCGAGCTGGCGGCGTATCTGGCAGCAAAGCGATCCGCCGGTGAAGGGCGGCAAGCCGCGCGAGCTGCACATCTGGCGACGCTAGCGTCGGCATAGGATTTCGCATATGTCCGGTCACTCCAAGTGGGCCACCACCAAGCACAAGAAGGCCGTGGTCGATGCCCGCCGCGGCAAGCTGTTCGCCAAACTGATCAAGAACATCGAGGTGGCGGCTCGCGTCGGGGGTGGCGACCCAGCCGGAAACCCGACGCTGTACGACGCGATCCAGAAGGCCAAGAAGAACTCGGTTCCCAACGACAACATCGACCGTGCTGTCAAGCGCGGCTCGGGTGCCGAAGCCGGCGGCGCCGATTACCAGACATTGATGTATGAGGCGTACGGACCGGCGGGCATTGCCTTGCTGATCGAATGCCTGACCGACAACCGGAACCGCTCGGCATCCGACGTGCGCGTCGCCGTGACGCGGAACGGTGGCACCATGGCCGACGCCGGCTCTACGGCGCGGATGTTCAACCGCAAGGGCGTGGTGATCGTCGCAAAGCAGCAAGACGGTCGCAGTGTCACCGAAGATGATCTTCTCGAGGCCGCCTTGGACGCCGACCCGGAAGAGATCAACGATCTTGATGACAGCTTCGAGATCATTACTGAACCGAGCAACACTGTGGCTGTTCGCACCGCAGTGCAGGACGCGGGCCTCGACTATGAGTCGGCCGAGGTCTCCTTCGTGCCGGAGTACACCCAAGAGGTCGACGCCGCGACCGCCGAGAAGCTGATGAAGATCATCGACGCGCTGGAGGACTCCGATGACGTTCAGAACGTCTATGCGAACTTCGATGCCTCGGACGAGGTGCTGGCCAGCATCAGCTGATGGTCTGCACACCGCTTGCCTCTAGGCCGCTCGTCGATCCCAATGGCGAGGGCCCGGGACCAACGACATATCAGGAGACCCCCGCGCTCGAACACAACGTGGCTGCAACACTAGTTGCGAACGGAGGGCGTGTCGTAGTCGCCAACGTCAGGAGCACCACCTAGGCTACCGAACGTCTGTTCGTTTATTTTTCAAGGCAGGGGGGATCGCGTGGGCGATCCGGTCACGCGGCTGCTAGGGGATCGCATGCGGGTGCTGGGAATCGACCCGGGTCTGACCCGGTGCGGTCTCGGTGTGGTCGACGGCGTCCCCGGCCGCCAGCCCTTGCTCGTCGCGGTCGACGTCATACGTACGGCCTCCGACCTGGATGTCGCGCATCGGCTCCTGGCGATAGAGGAGGCGATTGACGGCTGGATTACGCGTTATCGCCCGACGGCCGTCGCGGTTGAACGGGTCTTCGCGCAGCACAACGTGCAGACAGTGATGGGAACGGCACAGGCCGCCGGGGTTGCGATGCTGGCGGCTGCGAAGCATGGGATTCCGGTGAGTCTGCACACTCCGAGCGAGGTGAAGGCCTCGATCACCGGCTCCGGACGCGCTCCCAAGGAACAAGTCGGAGCCATGGTCATGAAGATTCTCAAGCTCGAAGGCGTGCCTCAGCCAGCAGACGCGGCCGATGCCCTGGCCCTTGCGATCTGTCATGTATGGCGGGGGAGGACCACAGCCCGGCTCAACGCGGCGGTGGAGGCTGCCGCCAACCATGCTGAGCGACAGCGCAGCGCCTTCGGTCGCCCGCGTCCAGCATCGAGGGAGCAGCGTCCACCATCGAGGGAGCAGGAATGATCGCACAGCTGACCGGCTTGGTCGCCCAGATCGGTCCGACGTCGGCAGTCATCGAGGTCGGCGGCCTCGGCATTCAGGCGGTCTGCAGCCCCAATACCGTGGCCGGACTGCGGCTCGGGCAGCGAGCGACGCTGGCGACCTCGCTCGTCGTCCGCGAGGACTCGCTGACGCTGTACGGATTCGCCTCCGCCGATGAACGCGAGTTCTTCGAGCTGCTGCTCACAGCCACCGGCGTTGGACCCAAGCTGGCTCAAGCCGCGCTGGCGGTGCTCAGTCCCGATGAACTTCGAAGAGCGATTGCCACCGAGAACCTGGTCCAGCTGTGCAAGGTCCCAGGGATCGGCCGCAAGGGAGCGCAACGCATCGTCATCGAGTTGAAGGACAAGATCAACGCCGTCGCCCAGACCGAAGAAACCGTATCGGCGGTCGGCTCGCCCGCAGCCTGGCGCGGACAAGTGACCCAGGGATTGCAGGGCCTTGGCTGGTCGGCCAGAGACGCCGATGCCGCTTGCGACGAGGTCGAGCACCTGGCACTCGAGGATCCGCACGCTAACGTCGCGGTCTTGATGCGCGCGGCGCTGCAGAGCCTGGCTCGAAGGTAGGGGAGCCGATGAGTCCTGTGAGCGATGAGGACCTTGCCGCGCTCGTACGCCCGACCGCCGATCCAGGGGAGCGCGCCGCAGAGTCCGTGCTCCGTCCCACGACGCTGGCCGAGTTCGAAGGCCAGTCGCGTGTAAGCGATCAACTCGGGCTGGTCCTTGAAGCGGCCAGGCATCGTGGTGGGGTCCCAGATCATGTGTTGTTGTCTGGCCCGCCTGGGCTCGGCAAGACAACTTTGGCGATGATCATCGCGAGCGAGATGAATGCTCCGCTACGGATCTCTAGCGGCCCGGCAATCCAACACGCGGGCGACCTCGCTGCCATCCTGTCGGGCCTGGTCGAGGGCGAAGTCTTCTTCCTCGACGAAATCCACCGGATGTCCCGCCCGGCGGAGGAGATGCTCTATCTCGCGATGGAGGACTTTCGCGTAGATGTCGTCGTCGGTAAAGGCCCCGGAGCAACCGCCATCCCCCTGGAAATTCCGCGCTTCACGCTGGTTGGAGCCACGACTCGAGCGGGTCTATTGCCCGGACCACTGCGAGATCGCTTTGGTTTCACCGCTCAGCTCGATTTCTACGACGCCGCAGCACTGGAGCACATCCTGCACCGCTCCGCTGAGCTGCTTACCGTCCCTTTGGATCCAGTCGGCGCTGTCGAGATCGCTCGCCGCTCCCGCGGCACTCCTCGCATCGCCAACCGGCTGCTCCGCCGGGTGCGCGACTACGCCCAGGTTCGAGCCGATGGGCGAGTGACACGCGAGATCGCACAGGATGCGCTTGAGTTGTACGAGGTGGATGAGCTTGGTCTCGATCGACTGGATCGCTCTGTACTTGATGCCATGTGCCGCAGGTTCGGGGGTGGCCCGGTGGGACTCTCCACGCTTGCCATCTCGGTTGGCGAAGAGCGCGAGACCGTCGAGGAGGTCGCTGAGCCGTTTCTGGTCCGGCAGGGCTTCCTCATGCGCACCCAGCGCGGGCGAGTCGCAACCCCAGCCGCGTGGACCCACCTCGGGCTGACTCCTCCCGGCCCGCCACCCGGTGTCGACGTAACGCCTGACCTCTTCGCCTGAGCAATGCAGGTTTTCGGCGCAGACTAGGTAGAGTACGGCGGTCGGTGCCTTTCAGTAGAAGGCCCAAGACGGAGCAAACAACTTCATCGGTGCTGCGCTCGCCCGCCCAGCACCCCACAATCGGATGCCGGAGCTATGCAGCAATACACAACCCTGATCTTCATCGCCCTGCTGGCGTTGGCTTTCTACTTCTTGATCTTGCGTCCACAGCGCAAACGTCAGCAGGCAGTCCAAAAGACGATGAATGCGCTCAGTCCGGGCAACCGGGTCATGCTCGCCAGTGGCTTGTTCGGCACGGTCGTTTCAGTCGGACCGAAGCAGGTCGTGCTCGAAACATCACCCGGCTCAGAGCTCACAGTGCTCAAACAGGCGATTAGCAGGATCGTCACAGCCGAGGATGAGGACAATGTGGACGAGCACGACGAGCTGGACGAGGAGGACGCGGTCACAGCGGACGCGGCGATCGAGGAGCTACACGAGCCCCTGCCCGAGCCTCTGCCCCAGCGTCCGATCGATGAGCCGCCAGTGGCAGCCGCTCCAGAGCCTGCCGTTGAGCCGGACTCCTCATCATCAGCTCGTGACTCGAAGCCGTCGACCGCCGACTGAGCTTTCTCAATAGCTAGGGACGCTAGGAAACACACGCGAGTGGCAACCACGACTGGCCACCCAGGCCGTATTTTGATCGTCTTGGCCGTGCTGGTCGCAGGGCTGATCACCCTGATGGCGGTCAGCGGCACCTGGACCCCCAAGCTCGGGTTGGACCTTCGAGGCGGCACCACTATTACCCTGACCGCCAGGAACACCACCGGCACCGGGGCCGTGGATCCCAACAGCCTGCAGCTCGCGAAGACCATCATTCAGAGCCGGGTTGACAGCCTTGGTGTCGGCGAGTCCGAGGTGACCACATCTGGCGACAATCAACTCATCGTGACTGTGCCGAACGTGCAGCAGGACGAGCTGGTACGCCTCGTTGGCCAGACTGCGGTGTTGCGGTTCCGAGCGGTGTCTGCCGCCGAACAGGTGCAACCTCCGGCGCCGCCGCCAAGCGCGACAGGCCAACCCAGTGAGGCACCGACAGCCGAGCCGAGCGGTCAGCCCAACTCCGGCGCTTCCGAAACTGCCAAGGCCCCACCCAGCCCACAACCAAGTGAGACCAAGGCGGGCAACAACAAGCCGCTGCCCGCGCTCCCAACCGCGCCGCCGCTCCCGGTGGACAAGGCCTGCGTGCCGGCTGATGGCAAGGGAATTCCGCCTGAGAAGGCGCTGGACTGGCAGCCAACGGAAGCTTGTCAGGCAGCATTTGCCGAATTCACCTGCGAGACCAAGGTCACCGAGGTCGCCGATCAAGGCCTGTTCGCCTGCAACCAGGAGAAGACCGAGAAGTACCTGCTCGGGCCCACCCTGATCGAGGGGAATCAACTCACCAAGGCCGTCGCCGGAATCCCGCAGAACAACGTCAACTGGGTCGTGAACCTGGAGTTCAACGCCGACGGTTCGGCGGCCTTCGAGAAAGCTACGCGGGAGATTTCTCAGCGGAGCGAGCCGCAAAACCGGTTTGCGATCGTTCTGGATGGCGTCTCTATCTCGGCTCCATCGGTCAACGAGGCCATCCCGGGAGGCCGGGCCGAGATCTCCGGCAACTTCACCCAGCAGAGCGCGACCGAGCTGGCGAACGTGCTGAAGTACGGGGCGTTGCCTCTCGCCTTCGACGTCTCTGAGGTCAGCAACGTCTCTGCCACCCTGGGTGGCGAGCAGCTGAAGGCCGGCATCATCGCCGGCATCATCGGTCTGGTACTGGTCGTCGGTTACTGCTTCCTGTACTACCGCGGCCTCGGCATCGTGGTGGTTGCGTCACTGGCGATTGCCGGGATCATCACCTACTCCAGCATGGTGCTCCTCGGCAGCTCGGTCGGTTTCGCCCTCAACCTTCCAGGCATCGCCGGCGCCATCGTGGCAATCGGTATCACCGCGGACAGCTTCGTGATCTTCTTCGAGCGGATTCGTGACGAGGTGCGTGAAGGCCGCAGTCTGCGGACGGCGGTCGAGACCGGCTGGCGGCGAGCTCGGCAGACGATCTTCATCGCGGACACCGTCTCGATGCTCTCGGCTCTGGTGTTGTTCGTGCTGGCCATCGGGTCAGTGAGGGGATTCGCGTTTACCTTGGGCCTGACGACGCTGATCGATGTGATCGTGGTCTGTCTCTTCACCAAGCCCCTGATGACCTTGCTGGCGCGTACCAAGTTCTTCGGCGGCGGCCACAAGTGGTCTGGGCTCGATCCTGAACACCTTGGGGTTCAGGCATTGCCTGGGACACGGTCACGTCGGCCGAGCGTTCCCCGTCCAGCAGCTGCGAGCAGCGAAGGGACTGCGTGATGTCCAAGCTGAGCTCGATCGGACACCGTCTCTATACCGGTGAGGTCTCCTACGACTTCATTGGCCACCGTCGTCGCTGGTACATCGTCTCGGCCATTTTGATCGGCGTTTCCATCATCGCGTTGGCATGGCGCGGCCTGGACTTCGGTATTGAGTTCAAGGGCGGGGCTGACTTCAAGGCGACCACCAAGGTCACCGCCCAGACCGTCGATTCGATGCGAGAGGCGCTTCGCAACTCCGGCGTTCCCGAGCTTGACGAAGCGACCGTCAACACCATTGGCAACAGCCAGGTCAGGGTGCAAACCCGCACGCTCGACCCGACCGAAGAGGTCCCGAAGGTCCGTGGTGCGATCGCCAGCGAGGTGGGCATCCCGCCCGACCAAGTCGCGTACAGCTTGATCGGCGCCTCCTGGGGGAGTCAGATCACCGAGCGCGCGCTCATCGCCCTCGTAGTGTTCCTGGTACTTGTCGGGCTGGTCATCGGGATCTACTTCCGAGATGTCAAGATGTCGGCGGCCGCCCTCATCGCGCTGGGTCACGACCTGATCTTGACCATCGGCATCTACGCGCTCGTCGGCTTTACCGTTAGTCCGGCGACCTTGATCGGCGTGCTCACGATCCTTGGCTACTCGCTCTATGACACCGTCGTCGTGTTCGACAAGGTCCGTGAGAACGTCCGCGACCTCCGCGCGAGTACGACGAGGACTTACTCCGACGCGGCGAACCTCGCTGTCAATCAAGTGCTGGTCCGGTCGATCAATACGACGGTGATCGGTGTGCTGCCGGTTGCGGCACTGCTGTTCACAGGGGCGGTCATCTTGGGGGAGGGCCCGCTGAAGGACCTCGCGTTGGCGCTGTTCGTCGGCATGGTGTCCGGGGCATACTCGTCGATCTTCATCGCAACGCCGCTGCTGGCCCAGATGAAGGAGCGGGAGCCCGACATGAAGAAGCTGGCAGCGCGAGTCCGAGCACGCCGCGCCAAGGAAGCCGACAAAGAGCGTGTCGCCGCCACTGCCAGGTCCTCGCCTACGCAAGCGACGACGCCAGCGCCCACGAACTTCACTGAGGCAACCGAACCGAGCAACGCTGAACTCGCCGAAGCGGCTTCGGCTGCAGGAAACGGCAGCGTCAAGCGGGTCGGTTCGGTCGACGTGACTGTCAAACCGGACGTACGATCCCCTCGGCCTGGGGCCGCCAAGCGTCCCCAGCCACAGAACAAACCGCGCAGCCAGCGGAAGAAGTAGGCAGATGAGCCTGGCCGATCCGGCGCGTAGCCGTGAGGGGTCGAATCGGTCCTTGAGAGAGCAGGCGCTGGTCAGCCTGCCCACCCGTACGGCCCCGGGACTGGAGTTGCTGCTCCGAGGACTGTTGGCGCTGCTGCTGCTATTGATCGTGATCTTGCTTGTCTGGTTCGACAGGGCCTATTACACCGATTCCTACGACGGTGAGGTCAGTCTCCTCGACGCCTTCTACTACGCGACGATGACACTGACCGCGACGGGGTACGGCGACATCACGCCAGTTGCGCCGCATGCCAGGCTCTTGAACGCCATCATTGTCACGCCGCTACGGATCGCGTTCCTGGTGTTGTTGGTCGGGACCACTCTTGAGGTGCTGGCACATCATGGCCGTCGCATCCTCAAGGACGCACGTTGGAGGAAACGGATGCGCAATCACATCGTGGTCGTGGGCTTCGGCACCAAGGGCCGAAGCGCGGTGGAGACCCTGAAGGACAACGGCACCAATCCCACGCAAGTGGTGATCATCGACAGCCGGTCGTCGGCGATCACCGATGCGAACGTGCGGGGCTACGCAGCGATTGAAGGGGATGCCACTCGGCGGGAAATCTTGCGTCGCGCCGAAGTCATGAAGGCGCGCGAGGTTCTCATCACTGTCGACCGCGACGACTCGGCGATTCTAGTCATGCTCACGGTGCGCCAGTTGAACCCGACCGCGCATGTCGTGGTGGCCGTACGCGAAGACGACAACGCATCCCTGCTGCGTCAGTCAGGTGCGAATGCCGTGGTGACGTCTTCGGAAGCGGTTGGACGACTGCTCGGGCTTTCGGCGGTGAGCCCTCACCTCGGAACCATCATCGAGGACCTGCTCTCCAGCAACGAAGGTCTCGAGGTGAGCGAGCGACCGGTGACCAAGACCGAGATCGGTCGCTCTCCCAGCGAGGTCAACGGAGAACGGGTGATAGCCGTAGTCCGCAACAAGACTCTGCGCCGTTTCTACGATCCGACTGTCGCCACACTCGAGGCTGGAGATCAGGTCGTCGTCGTTCGCCAAGCGGCCGAGGAAATCGAGCAGCAGGCCATTGGCGCAGCCCGTCGGAATCGGGTCGAGCAGTCGCGTTGACGGCAGATCCTTCTGCCTGATCTCACCCTCTCGGCAAACTCACCGACAGCACACAGCGATCCAAAATCGAGCACTCAGCGGACGCTGGCAGTCTTGTTCTCAAGCTGCCTAGGCCCTGACGTGTGCCGGCCGAAGCAACTCGTTGTCTAGAATGGCATTCTGCTGAGGGAGGAACGCGCTGTGAGCGATCACGGGGCGGCCATACGGTCGTCCATCCATGACGCCAAGCCGTCGGGGCCGCGAGGCCACGTCGCCCATGAGCCGCGCCGCGCTCTCATTGTCCCCGAGCCCGAGATTGATGGCACCGGCACCGAGTCCGGCCCCAGCCCTCCGCAGCAGCGCGTCAAGATGCGTCAGCGCATCGCGCGCTTCGGTTCCAGTCGACCACAGACGCCCGCGCTCGATCCGCTGTTTCGCATCATCCGCGCCAATCACCCGAAGGCCGACCTGGGTCTCGTCGAGCGCGCATACCGCAGGGCCGAAGGGCTGCACGAGGGCCAGGCGCGCAAAAGCGGAGATGCCTTCATCACGCATCCGCTCGCCGTGACGACCATCCTCGCCGAGCTGGGTATGACCGAGGCGACGCTGTGCGCGGCCTTGCTGCACGACACGGTGGAAGATACCGACTACACCCTCGCTCAGCTCACTCACGAGTTCGGCGAGGAGGTCGCACTGCTGGTCGACGGGTGCACCAAGCTGGACAAGGTCAAATACGGGGAGTCCGCGAAGTCGGAGACGATCCGCAAGATGGTCGTCGCGATGAGCAGAGACATCAGGGTGCTGGTGATCAAGCTCGCCGACCGGCTGCACAACATGCGGACGCTGCATTATCTGCGGCCGGACAAGCAGTCCCGGATTGCATCCGAGACTCTGGAGATCTTCGCTCCCCTGGCCCATCGCCTCGGCATGAACACGATCAAGTGGGAGCTTGAGGATCTGGCGTTCGGCACCTTGTATCCCAAGGTCTACGACGAGATCGTCCGGCTGGTGGCCGAGGCTGCTCCGAGTCGCGACCAGTACCTCTCCCGCGTCATCGACCAGGTACTTTCCGACCTTCGCGCGGCCAAGATCAAAGCGGCCGTCACGGGGCGACCGAAGCACTACTACTCGATCTATCAGAAGATGGTGGTCCGCGGTCGAGACTTCCAAGAGATCTACGACCTGGTGGGTCTGCGCATCCTGGTCGAGAACAACCGCGACTGTTACGCGGCCCTCGGCGTGCTGCATGTCCGCTGGAACCCGCTCCCAGGCAGGTTCAAGGACTACATCGCGATGCCGAAATTCAACATGTATCAGTCGTTGCACACCACGGTTCTGGGGCCGGAGGGGAAGCCGGTCGAGCTCCAGATCCGAACCGATGACATGCACCGTCGTGCCGAGTACGGCGTGGCAGCTCACTGGAAGTACAAGGAAGGCAAGGGTACTGGTCTGCCCGTCAAGGGCGCTGACGACGCCGGCGAGCTGATCTGGGTCAGGCAGCTACTCGATTGGCAACGGGAAACGGCAGACCCGGGGGAGTTCCTCGACTCGCTGCGCTTTGAGATCAACACCAACGAGGTTTATGCCTTCACTCCACGAGGCGACGTCATCTCGCTTCCACAGGGGTCGACGCCGGTCGACTTCGCATATGCCATTCACACCGAGGTCGGCAACAAAACGATCGGTGCTCGCGTCAACGGTCGCCTGGTTCCGCTGGAGTCGGTGCTTGCGAACGGCGACGTGGTGGAGATCTTCACCTCGAAGGCGGAGAATGCAGGACCCAGCAGGGACTGGCTGAGCTTCGTCCGGAGCCCGCGGGCCCGTAACAAGATCCGTCACTACTTCACACGAGAGCGTCGCGATGAGTCGATCGAGGGCGGCAAGGATTTGCTCGCGCGACAGCTGCGCAAGGGCGGCCTGCCACTGCAGCGGCTGTTGACGCTCGAGCACCTGACCGCCGTAGCCGGGTACTTCAAGCTGGCAGATGTCTCCGCTCTGTACGCCGCGGTCGGCGAAGGGACGGTGGGCGCACAATCGGTAGTGAACAGGCTGATCGCCGTCGAAGGTGGCGACGAAACCGTCGCGGAGGAGATCAGCGAAGATCGAGTCATCACTGGCCGGCGGCGGCGCAGCAGTGGCGCGATCGACTGTGGAATCCGCGTGATCGGCGCGAGCGACCTGCTGGTCAAGCTGGCGAAGTGCTGCACCCCGGTGCCAGGCGACGACATTTTGGGCTTCGTCACTCGCGGCTCCGGTATTTCGGTCCACCGCCTCGACTGCAGCAATACGGCCAGTCTGCAAACCGAGCCCGAACGTCTCATCCCGGTGGAATGGGCGCCCAACGCGAAGAGCTCGTTCCTGGTGGCCATCCAGATCGAGGCTCTCGACCGGAATCGGCTGTTGTCCGACATCACCCGAGCCCTGTCGGACCAGCACGTAAACATCTTGTCGGCGGGCTTGACCACCAGCAAGGACCGCATCTGCCGAGCCAAGTTCACCTTCGAGACCGCCGACCCAACGCACCTCGACCATGTCCTCCGCGCCGTACGCAGCGTGCCGGCGGTCTATGAGGCCTACCGCATCCATCAATAGCGGTGTTCGATTGCTCGCTCCGCTCGCCGCGGATCGCGCTGTGAACCCGCCTACTTCGTCGTCACTCGCCGACGAAAAAGCGCGTCTGCTCCCTCCTGCTGCATTGCTCGCTCGGCGCGCGAGTCTGACGCTTGCGATTGCTGCGCTCCGCTCGCTCGCGGATCGCAGACTGAAAAGCGTGCCTGCTCCCGTCGCTCGTCCGACGAAAAGCGCGTCTGCTCCCTCCTCCTCAGCACGGCGGCGCGCGATCCGATGTTCGATTGCTCGCTCCGCTCGCCGCGGATCGCGCTCAACCGCCTAGGTCGCTTACGGTCCGCTGCGCTTGGGCGAGCCATTCCCGATAGGTGGCAGCCGAAGCGGCCGCCTCATGTGCGGCTCGATGGTCGCCGCGAGCCTCGGCTTTCGCTGCCCGCTCCTCCAATGCAGCGATCTGGGCTTCCAGCTTTGCGGCGGTATCTTCGGCCCGCGCCTTCGCCTCGGGATTGGTCCGCCTCCACCGCTCCTCCTCGGCAGCCTTGATGGCGCTTTCTACGGCGCGCAGCCGAGATTCCAGCGGCCGGATCGCATCCCGGGGCACTCTGCCGATGGCTGACCATCGCTGGAGGATGTCTCGATACGTGGAGCGGGCAGCGCCGGGGTCGCGGATCGGCAGCAAGGCCTCAGCCTCGGCCAAGAGTCCTTCCTTGGCTCGGGCGTTGAGTCGAAACTCGGTGTCCTGTTCCGAGAGCGCCGCCTGCTTGGCCATGAAGAAGCGATCCTGAGCTCCGCGGAACCTCTTCCACAGCAGCTCGTCGACATCGCGCGGTGCCGGCCCGGCCGCCTTCCAGCGCGCCATGAGATCACGGTAGGCACCAGTTGTCGGGCCCCAGTCGGTCGAGGTCGCCAGTTCCTCCGCTTCGGTGACCAGCCGCTCCTTGATGACTCGGGCAGCTTCGCGTTGTTCGTTCTGCTGCGCAAACTGCGCCTTGCGCCGCCGGGTGTAGGTGGTACGTGCGCTGGAGAAGCGATGCCACAGCTCGTCATCGGTGGCGCGGTCGAGTCGTGGCAGTGCCTTCCACTCCTCGAGCAGCGCGCGGAACCGGTTGACTCCGCCGCGCCAGTCATTCCCAGCGGCGAGACGCTCGGCCTCGATAACGTACCTCTCCTTCGCCTCCCGAGTCTCTTGCTGCTGCCGGGCTCGTTCGGCCCTGCGCGCAGCGCGCTGGTCTGCGATTACCGGAGACAGCGCATCCAACCGAACCTTCAGCCCGTCAAGATCGCCTACAGCACGCGCGTCGGTGATTGAATTGCGCAGCTTGTTGATCGAGGACACGGCGTCGTCGGGCGACACAGCCCCGGTGGCGATCCGCCTTTGGAGCAACGAAACCTCGATCTCCAGTGCCTCGAACCTGCGAGTGAAGAAGCTCAGCGCCTCGTCGGCGGGAACCCCTGGCACCTGGCCGACGGCCCGCTCTCCGGCCGCGGTGCGAACGAAGACCGTGCCGTCACTGTCGACCCGTCCAAAGGCGGCCGGGCCCACGTGTTCAGGCCCAGCGCGTTCGGTCATAGCTCAATCCTGCCCGATTGTCTCGATAGTCTCGAACGCGTGTTCCTCGCGTCATTCCCTGCTGGGCCTTGGCAAACCAACTGCTACCTCGTCGCGCCGCAGCCCGGCGAGGAGTGCGTGATCATCGATCCGGGAATGGATGCAGCCGACAGTGTCGCCGAATTGATCGTGGAGCATCGGCTCAAGCCGGTGGCGGTGATCTTGACTCATGGCCATCTTGATCACATGTTCTCCGTCACCCCACTCTGCCGCGCGTACGCCTCGAGCTGCTGGGTGCATCCGAAGGATCGGGTGCTGTTGAGCGATCCGCTCAGGGCGATGGAGGCTGAGACAAGGCTGGTGGTGGAGCGTATGACAGCCCGTACGGCCGCCTTTGTCGAACCGGACGACGTACGTGAGCTCGCCGACGGTGCCGTGGTGGCCGTCGCGGGCCTCACCTTCGGGGTGATCCACGCGCCCGGCCACACGCCCGGCTCGACCATGTTTCAGACCGCGTATCAGGGCGAGCGCGACCATCGATTCGGTGGTCTTCAGCGGCGACGTCTTGTTCGCCGGCTCGATCGGTAGAACTGACTTGCCAGGCGGAAACCTGGCCGACATGCTGGAGAGCCTGCGTACGAAGGTGCTGCCGTTGCCCGACACGGTCGCCGTGCTCCCGGGGCACGGCCCGCAGACGACCATGGCCCGCGAGCGCGCCGGCAACCCGTATCTGCAGAATCTCGCAGAGCTTTCCCCTCCGGCCGCTCTGCGGACGGCTGACAGCAAGGAGTAGCGTGAGTCGCCCTAAGCCGCTGTCCGGTTTTCCGGAGTACACCCCGGAAGCCCGGATCATCGAACAGTTCGTGCTCGATCGGTTGCGAGAGACCTTCGAACTGCATGGTTTCGCCTCGATCGAGACCCGCGCGGTGGAGCCGCTGGATCGGCTGGCCAAGCAGGGTGAGATCGACAAGGAGGTCTACACCGTGCGGCGGCTGCACGGGGAGGACGCGCCGGCTGATCTTGGCCTGCACTTCGACTTGACGGTGCCGTTCGCCCGCTACGTGCTCGAGAACGCCCACCAGCTGGTGTTTCCCTTCCGGCGCTACCAGATCCAGAAAGTCTGGCGCGGCGAGCGTCCGCAGGAGGGCCGCTACAGGGAGTTCACCCAGGCTGACGTAGACATCGTGGACGCGGAGCGATTGGCCCCGCACCATGACGTCGAGCTGCCGCTGGTCACCTTGGCCGCACTGGAGCGACTTCACGTTGATCTTGGTCTGCCACCGGTGCTCATGCGGGTGAACAACCGCAAGCTGGCACAGGGCTTCTATCTCGGCTTGGATATCGCCGATCCCGCTGCTGTCCTGCGGCAGGTCGACAAGATCGACAAGATTGGCCCTGATCAGGTGGTCGAGCAGCTGATCAACGAAGTCAAGATCAGCGAAGGGCAGGCTCGGCGGTGCGTACAGCTGGCTCAGATTCGCTCTGCCGACGCGTCTTTCGTGAACGAGGTGCGGCGCCTGGGGGTCGAGCATGATCAGCTCAGCGAGGGACTCGAGTTGCTGGCTGAGGTGGTAATGACGGCTGCGCGCTACGTGCCCGGGCGCCTGATTGCCGATCTGAAGATCGCACGCGGGCTGGACTACTACACCGGCACGGTCTACGAGACCGAGCTGGTCGGGTTCGAGTCCTGGGGCTCGATTTCTTCCGGCGGCCGCTATGACTCACTGGCCAGTGATGGGCGGATCACCTATCCCGGCGTCGGCCTGTCGATCGGTGTCACGCGGCTCCTGGCGCCGCTGCTCGCCAAGGGATTGCTCCGTGCGTCTCGACCAGTGCCCACGGCAGTGCTGGTGGCCGTCGACAGTGAGAAGACCCGCGTTACGGCGATCGAGGTCGCGGAGCGGCTCCGCTCCCGCGGGATTCCGACCGAGGTGGCGCCGCGGGCCGAGAAGTTCGGCCGTCAGATCCGCTACGCCGACCGGCGCGGCATCCCGTTCGTGTGGTTCGGCGGAACCGTTGGCGGCGAAATCAAGGACATCCGGACAGGGGAACAGGTGTCGGCCGACCCGTCCTTGTGGATGCCGAGCACTGAAGACCTGAAACCGAGGGTCCTCAGCCTCACGCCATCATGCTGAGGCTGCGGACGACTCGATGAATCCGGTTCAACGCACGGTGATGGAATTTGCGCGAGCTCGGCGGCCTCTTCGCGTTGAGGTCGTTGTACGCGATGTGCAGTTCCCGGCCGAGGTCGGTCACAGTACGCCGCATCTCGTAAAGCTCCTCCGGTGAGAAGCCCATCAGGGTGCGTACCGGGGGCGGGAATTCGGTGCCGGCGAGACGTTCGTCAAAGGCGTTGGCGCTCTGACCTTCGTCATAGACATGGGTCAGGTTGTGGTCGTGCAAGAACGTCTCGAACGTATCCCAGCGATCAGGATGAGCCTTATTCAACCTGTTCCAGTCACACTCGGCGTACAGCGAGATGGCATCGGCATCGTTTTCGATGCTGTTGATCGTGCGATGCGGGATCTCGTGGTACTCGGCGAGTTCGAGGGTGCGCGAGTCATGGGCGAGCAGCAGGGCCGGAGTTCCGGCGAGCAGCGCCGCGATGTTGCCGTGGATCCGAGTGCCGAACGAGAAGTCGTACTGGGCCAGGTGATCGAACCAGGTCTTCGGGTCCAGGAAGAACCGGACGCGGTCGGATCGAATGAGCGGATGGTCAAGGGTGATCGGCGCCCCCTTGGCGGCCGCGGCATTCATCCGCTTGCCCTTGGGGTAGCTGCCGTACAGCATCAGCTCGAGAGTTTGGATGTTCTGGGCCATGTACACCAAACGCGGGAAGTGCTGCGCCGCGTACAGGGAAAGCGGTCCCATCTCCGCCACGTACGGCGACACGTTCAGCGCGATCGTGGAATCGGAGGAGAGCGACTCCACCTTCTTTTCCACGTTCAGGTCCGGCCCGTACATGAACATCGACGGGCAGCCGATCACCTTGACGTGCTCATCGCCGAAGCCGAGGGACTTCAGGTAATCCCGCGTCCGCTCACCCCGGACTCCGATTGATGGTGACCGGTCCAGAACGGCGCGGACGAACCGGGTCGTCGCCGGCTTGACGCTATCGGCGCCCTTGTAGACGCCACCCAAGGAGGCCTGCTCTCCTACCCCCAGGACGGTGACCGGGACGGTCAGCTGTTCGATGAGGTTGCTCAGCGCATCGAGCGTCTCAAGATAGGTAGGCCGGAACGCGTTGGCGAGCGGGATCACGACATGGTCGAACCGGGAGTTGACGACGCGTGGGTTGCTCTTGGCCAGACCCGATGTTTCTAGGTCGTTGTCAGCTGCGGACAACAACCGATACACAGCCTGGCTGAACACCAGGTTGCCCGTGTTGTTGCCGATGAGATTCTGCCGATACGTGGTATCGGCGTCGGCGACGGTAAACGGGTTTTTATGTGCCCGAATCAGGATTTGAGGCATACAGGGGGGCATCCTCGCGGCTGGGTGGAACCTGCCCTGGGGAGTTTAGGCGAGAAAAACTTGCGCCGTGCCCAAAACGGCAAAGACGCGCCGGGTGTCGGAATCGGGTCGCAAAAGCGCCAGCCTGGCTTCGTCGGCGGCGTCGACTAGTGTCCCCCACATCGTGACGAAATCAACTCGACAAGACGTGCTGCGCCGCCGTCTGATAACCCAGCGGCTGATCGGCGGCGGGCTGCCGACGGCGGCGGACGTCGTCAGGCTGCTGGGGTGCGTACAGTCCCAGGAGTACGCACATGCGTTGTGGTCGCTCGGCATGCGGACCTCCGGGCTGACGGCGGCTGGCGTGCAGGCCGAGTTCGACCGCGGCGACTTTCTCCGGACACACATCCTGCGCCCGACTTGGCATTTCGTGGCACCAGCGGACATCCGCTGGGTCCTGGAGCTCACAGCGCCCAGGGTGCAGAAGCTCAACCAGACGATTTACCGTCAGCACGGCCTGGATCAGGCCACTCTCGACCGCGGCGTCGCGGTCATCGCTGACGAGCTGGAGGGCGGACAGCACCGGACCCGAGCCGAGCTCGCTCAGGCGCTTGCCGGGCGAGGCCTGGTCAGCCAGGGCATCGGGTTGGCCTACGTCGTCATGAATGCCGAGCTCGAGGGTGTGATCTGCAGTGGACCCGTGCGCGGTGCGCAACAGACTTATGCCCTGCTGGACGAGCGGGTGCCGCGTTCGGCGGACGTCGGCGGAGACATCGCAGAACTCGCTCGCCGGTTCTTCCTGGGTCATGGCCCGGCCAGCATCCAGGACCTGGCTCGTTGGTCCTCGCTGACCATCGGCCAATGCCGGGACGCTGTGGAAGCAGGCAAGGACCGGCTGGATTGCATGAGTGTCGAGGGTGTTGAGCTGTGGTTCGGCCCAGAGACGCCAGCGCCGAACCCGTCTTCCGGTGCGCTGCTGATGCCTCTGTACGACGAGGTGACTCTGAGCTATCCCGCGATCAATTTTCCGCAGGCAAACGGTCATCCACATCCGCCGGGTGCCGACCTGTTCGTCGGTTGCGTGATCCTTGCCGAGACCAACGTGGGTCTTTGGCGGCGTACGCTGCAGAGCCGCAAGATGATCATGGAGATCACCCTGGCCCGGGGTGTTGAGGCGAAGTCGCGCCGCCTGATCGCGGCCGCAGCCGCGGACCTGGCAGCTTTCGCCGCAAAGGACCTGGAGCTGACGATCACGGGCTGACCCCTGACTCTCTGCTCGCGCGGCGCCACGGGCAGCTGGTCCGTCGTCACTCTTCGCGAAACGACGGGGTTTGATTTTGCTCGCTCCGCTCGCGGGCATGCTTCGCTCATCTTTCCTCCGGTCATCAGCGGGCGCCAACCGACGCTCGCAGGGAGCAAGCCGAGCCCGATAGTGTGACGTGCAATTGAGGCAGGGGCAAGCGACGCGAGGAGAAGATCGTGACCGTGCGGTCGTCCGGCCATACCGTTCTGGCCTCGGCGGATAGCGAGGTGTACGCCTCGGTCCGCAGGCGTCCCAGCTCCCGCGCGGAGCGCTACGCCATGGGCCGTGCGCTGCGGCGTGAGGTTCCGCGCAAGAGCCTGGGGATCTGGCGAGCCGCCGACGATCGTCCCGACCCTGTCCAGTTGATCAAGGAGTCGCATGAGGGTCGGCTCGACTGGCTGATACCGGTGCGCGTGGGACGGATGATCAGCTCGCCATACGGGTTCCTGCGCGGCACGGCCATTGTGATGGCGGATGATGTCGCGCGACTTCCTGCGACCGGGATCAATCCAGTCGTTTGCGGAGACGCGCACCTGGGCAACTTTGGCTTCTATGCCTCGCCCGAGGGCGAGCTGGTGATTGACCTGAATGATTTCGACGAAGCCCATCCCGGCTGCTGGGAGTGGGACTTGCGCAGGCTGGTCGCCAGCATCTGGGTGGCCGGACGAGAAAACGGCGCCGCGGAAGATCAATGTCACGCATCGGTTCTGGCGTGTGTCGCTGCGTACCGCGCTGAAGTCCAGTTCCTGGCCGAGCAGCCGCTGCTGATGCGCAGCTACAACCGTCTCGATGTCGGTCGGCTCCATGAAACGGCGACTGAGAAGTCGCTGCGCCAGGAGATCGAGCGTTCGGCCAAGCGGGCCCGCTCCCGCACCAGTGATCGCGCGCTGCCCCGCTTTACGATCAAACAAGAAGGGCAGCGGCACATCATCGAGGAGCCGCCGTTGATCACCCGGCTGAACGCCCAGGACTATGAAGCAGTCGCGGTGTCATTGGACGACTACCTCCAGACAATCGCGCCACACTGGCGGCGGGTAGTGGGTGGCTATACCCTCATCGACGTTGCTCACAAGGTCGTCGGCGTGGGCAGCGTCGGGTTGCGGGCATACGTGGCGCTGCTCGAAGGCAGCACACCGGATGACGTGATCTTCTTACAGCTCAAACAGGCCCGTCGTTCGGTCTTGGCGCGTTATGTGCACGGCGACTCTGCGTGGCACGCACATCAGGGCCAGCGTGTGGTGGAGTACCAGCAGGCGTTGCAGACCGTAAGCGACCCGCTGCTTGGCTGGACCACGATCGGCGAGCTGCAGTTCTACGTCCGGCAGTTCCGCAACATGAAGGGCACCATCCCGCTCGATGCGATCGATGCAGCCGCGCTGACCGACTACGCGGGTATTGTCGGCCACCTGCTCGCGAAGGGGCACGCTCGAACGAGCGGAGCATCGATGATCGCCGGCTATGCCGGGGGCAGTGACAAGCTGGACCGGGCGTTGGCGAAGTTTGCCCGAGCATATGCAGACCAGACCGAGACCGACCATGCGACATTGGTGAAGGCCGTGCGTCGCGGAGAGCTTCCCGTCACCGAAGGTGCACTGCAGCGGGCAGGTTCAGCCTTTCGCCCCTGATCAAGATCAGCCCCCTGATCAGGCCTCAGCTCAAGATCAGCCGGAGCGGCCAGGTCGCCAAAGCACGCCAAGGCCGATCACGGCGATGCCACCGATGCAGAGCGCGCCGATTCCGGCATACGCAAGCCCGCGAGTGACGACGCGATCGGTGTTGGTTGATCTCTCCTCACGATCCGATGCTCCACCCAGCGGTCGTGTGGGCCTGCCCAGCACGATGGGCGCAATACCGCTGGGCAGGTTGCCACTGCACAATGTCGTGATCAGCCGGTTCACAGCCCGGTCACCCTCGCCCTCGATGCCCTCGACGGCGAAGATCACCCAGGTGCTTCCCAGGTCTGGGTCCAGGCCACAGGCATCGGCATCTTGGTCGGACGCGACAACCTGCTCGCTGTACACCGTGCCCTTGTAGACACGATCGACTGCGAAGCGGATGTCGGTGCGAGCGGCGTCACCACGGCCGATGATGTCTTTCCTGATCACCGTGCCACGAAAGACGGCATCGGCCTCCCGCAGCGCCCGATTCGTCGAAATGCCGGCGCAGCTACACGCGAACGCCTGCGTCGTGTCGATGAGCGCGAAATACGTGCCGAGCAGCACCGAGGCCACCAGCGCGATCAGCCGCACTGTAAGCGTGGTCACCTGGCAAGTCTCGGTTGCGTTGCGTCGGAACACAACGCCTCTGCCCGATGAACGAGCGGTCGGCGTTAACGCTTCGGGCCAGGGGCGAGCGGCCCGTAGGATCGAATGTCGCTCGAGTCATCGGAAAGGACCACTGCTCGTGATGCGCACCCACGGCGCCGGCACCCTGCGTGCCGAGCATGCCGGAACTCCACTGACCCTCACCGGCTGGGTGGCTCGCCGCCGCGATCATGGGGGCGTTGCCTTCATTGATCTTCGAGATGCATCTGGCGTCGTTCAAGTCGTCGTGCGCGACGAGACCTTGGCGGCATCCGGCGCTCATGATCTCCGCAACGAGTACTGCATCCTGGTCAAAGGAGTCGTGGAACCACGACCCGACGGCAATACGAATCCTGATCTGCCCACCGGTGCGGTCGAGGTCGTCGTGGAAAACCTCGAGGTGCTGAGTCCGTCTGCGCCCTTGCCCTTCCAGATCGACGAGCGTGTCAGCGTGGGTGAGGAGACCAGGCTCAAGTACCGCTACCTCGATCTACGACGCCCAGCCCCGGCTGCAGCTATTCGGTTGCGCAGCGAAGTCAATCGGGTGGCTCGTACGCTGCTCGCCGAACGTGGCTTTGTTGAGATCGAGACACCGACGATGACCCGGTCCACGCCGGAGGGAGCGCGGGATTTCCTGGTTCCCGCGCGACTGAAGCCTGGCTGCTGGTACGCGCTGCCGCAGAGTCCCCAATTGTTCAAGCAGCTGCTCATGGTGGCCGGCATGGAGCGCTACTACCAGATCGCCCGGTGCTATCGCGACGAGGACTTCCGGGCGGATCGGCAGCCCGAGTTCACCCAGCTCGACGTCGAGATGAGCTTCGTTGACCAAGACGACGTGATCGAGCTGACCGAGTCGCTGATCGCGGCAATCTGGCGCCTGATCGGCGTCACGGTCGTACCGCCCCTGCCACGGCTCACCTACGCCGACGCGATGGACCGCTTCGGCACTGACAAGCCGGATCTGCGGTTCGGGCAAGAGATTGTCGAGCTCACCGGGTACTTCGCTGAGACACCGTTTCGGGTGTTTCAGGCCGAGTACGTCGGCGCTGTGATCATGCCGGGTGGCGCCAGCCAACCGCGCAGGCAGCTGGATGCTTGGCAGGAGTTCGCCAGGCAGCGAGGGCACCGCGGCTTGGCATACGTCTTGATCGGCGAAGACGGAGAGCTTGGCGGACCGGTGGCGAGGAACCTAGCGGACTCAGAACGCAGCGGACTTGCTGCCGAGGTCGGTGCCGCACCTGGCGATTGCATCTTCTTTGCGGCCGGTCCGCGCGCCCTTGCGCAATCCCTCCTCGGTGCCACGCGGCTCGAGATTGGACGAAAAGTCGGGCTGATCGATGAGAACGCCTGGGCATTCTGCTGGGTGGTCGACGCGCCACTGTTCGAGCCGGCGAGCGTCGCCATGGCTGCCGGAGATGTGACGGTAGGCGCGGGCGCCTGGACAGCGGTGCACCATGCGTTTACCACTCCGCAGGACCTGGAAGGCTTCGACAAGGATCCCGGGTCAGCGCTGGCGTATGCCTACGACATCATCTGCAACGGCAACGAGATTGGCGGCGGCTCCATCCGTATCCATCGACGGGACATTCAGGAGCGGGTGTTCGCCGTAATGGGCCTCCCGAAGGAGGAAGCGCAAGAACGGTTTGGCTTCCTGCTGGACGCATTCAATTACGGTCCGCCGCCGCATGGTGGGATCGCGTTCGGTTGGGATCGGATCTGCGCGCTCTTGTCGGGAAGCGACTCGATCCGCGATGTGATTGCCTTCCCGAAATCCGGCGGCGGCGTGGACCCGCTGACGGGTGCTCCAGCCCCGATCACCGCCGAGCAACGCAAAGAGGCCGGAATCGACGTCCAGCCGGAGATCTGAGGCTCCAGCGGCGCTCGCAGCACATTTTTGATCGTCATTTCCTACGCAATCCAGTAGATTTCGGGCCAGGTCTCACCAATCGATTGAGGGAGCACGCATGGCCGGAACATTGCTGACCACCGAAGACGTCAGCTGGAACCTGGAGCGTCTGGCTTTCAACATCCTGGTCGACCAGCAGCCATTCGGCATTGCATTGCCGCGGAGCGCAGACGACGTCAGTGAGGTTGTCCGCGCGGCCGCCGCGAACGGCAGGCGGGTCGCCGCCCAGCGCACCGGTCACAATGCGGCGCCGCTCGGCTCGCTCGCAGGCACCGTGCTGTTGCGCACAGCCGGCCTCGGCGGCGTCCGGATCGATGCCGAAGCTGGCCGCGCCCGAGTCGGCGCCGGCGCGCTCTGGGGAGACATCGTGCCCAAGGCGTCTGAGCTAGGTCTTGCTGCGCTCCACGGCTCGAGCCCCAACGTTGGCATCGCCGGCTACACACTCGGCGGCGGCGTTAGTTTTTACGACCGCAAGCATGGCCTCGCCTGTAATCGGGTGACGGCGATCGAGCTGGTTATTGCCGGCGGTGAGCAGATCCGCGTCGATGCGGAGAATGAGCCTGACCTGTTCTGGGCGCTGCGCGGAGGCGGGGGCAGCTTTGGTGTCGTCACTGCGCTCGAGTTCGATCTGCTTCCGTTGCCCGAGATCTTCGCGGGCGCACTGTTGTTCCCTGCTGAACAGGCGGGCGAGGTTCTGCATGGATGGCGCGAGTGGACCGCTGGCGTGCCTGAGGAGATGATGTCGGTTGGTCGGCTGATGAACTTTCCCCCCGTTCCCGAGGTGCCAGAGCCATTCCGCGGCAAATCGTTCGCCGTCCTCGAGGCAATCTACTGTGGCGACCCGGCCGACGGTGAGGAGCTGGTGGCGCCGCTGCGGGAATTGGGCAGCGCCGAGATGGACACCATCCAGGCCCAGCCGCCGGCGGGAATCGCCGAGCTGCACATGGACCCGCCGACGCCGGTGCCCTACACCAGCGAGTCGATCTTGACCCAGGAACTGCCGGCGTCGGCGATCGACTCGCTGCTTGCTGCAGTAGGCCCAGGATCTGGTTCGCAACTCGTCTCGGTCGAAGTACGCCACGGAGGTGCCGCTCTGTCGCGGGCGCCACAGGATGCCGGAGCCCTCGCCACCCTGCCGGGTGCCTTCCTCGCGTTTGGGGTCGGCTTCGTTCCGGTGCCAGAGGCGATGGCGCCGACCCGCGCCTGGCTCGGCGCTTTCAAGGCCGCACTCGAACCCTACGATGCGGGGCGCTACTTCAACTTTGTCGAGGAGAGCTTCGACATAGCTCAGATATTCCCGTCAGATGTCCTCGAACGCCTTCGCGAGGTCAAGCAGCGCTACGACCCCGACAACGTCTTCAAGTCCAATCACCCGGTTACCGGCTAGGACTGAACGCGCAGGATTACCTCCCTCACAGTGGGCATCATGCTCCTGGTGCAGGGACGCTGTCCGTAGTATCGCTAGCGATGAGCGAGGATCTCTTCGGCGGCACCGTCGGCGGCCAGACCGCCACACCTAGTGGCAGCCTGGCCGATACCGACCGTGCCGGCCTTCCGCTCGCCGTACGCATGCGACCACGCACGCTGGACGAGATCGTTGGGCAAGATCACCTGATGGCGCCGGGTTCCCCGCTTCGCCGGCTTGCTGCCGGAGAACCGATGTCGGTGTTCCTCTGGGGACCGCCGGGAGTCGGAAAGACCACGATCGCCGCGGTCGTCTCCCGGCAGAGCGACTCGCGATTTGTCGAGCTGTCCGCGGTAACTGCAGGGGTGAAAGAGGTCCGCGCCGTGCTTGACCAGGCCCGACGGGATCTGCGTACGGCGCGGCAGACGGTGCTGTTCGTCGACGAGGTGCATCGATTCTCCAAGACGCAACAAGATGTACTGCTACCCGCGGTGGAGAACCGGCTGGTGACCCTGATCGCCGCGACCACCGAGAACCCGAGCTTTTCGGTGATCTCGCCGCTGCTCTCGCGATCGTTGCTGTTGACCCTCAAACCCCTCACCGACGAGGACATCTCGGTGCTGCTCGATCGCGCATTGCAGGAAGACCGCGGATTGGCTGAGGTGTATCAACTCGCGCCCGACGCTCGTGCCGTGATCGTGCGTCTCGCCGGAGCCGACGCGCGACGTGCCCTGACATTCCTCGAGGAGTCGGCCGCAGGTGCGGCAGCCGTGAATCAGACCATGATCACGACCGAGATGGTCGAGCGCGCCGTGGACAAGGCTGCTGTCCGCTATGACCGTGCCGGTGATCAGCACTACGACGTGATCAGCGCTTTCATCAAGTCGATTCGGGGGTCGGATGTCCAGGCAGCTCTGCACTACCTTGCCCGCATGATCGCCGCAGGCGAGGACCCACGCTTCATCGCCCGTAGGCTGGTGATCTTGGCTTCGGAGGACATTGGTCTGGCTGATCCAACGGCACTGCCGACAGCCGTGGCGGCCGCCCAAGCCGTGGAATTCATTGGCATGCCGGAGGGCCGAATCAACCTCGCCCAGGCGGTCATCGCTCTTTCGCTGGCGCCGAAGTCCAACGCGGTGATCAAGGCTGTCGACGCCGCGCTCGCCGACGTGAACGCCGGGAGGATCGGCCTGGTGCCGCGCCATCTTCGCGACGCTCACTACCCGGGCGCCAAACGACTCGGGCACGGGCAGGAATACGCGTACGCGCACGACGAGCCGCACGCGATTGCAGCGCAGCGGTACCTTCCCGACGAGCTTGCCGGCGCACGCTACTACATCCCCAGCGACTACGGTGCGGAGGCTGCAATGCAGTCGCGTCTGGCGCGCATCGAGGAACTACTCGGTCGCGCTGAGGATTGACAGGTGGTGTGGGTGCCCGTGTCGACGAGCTCAGACCCACATCCGCCTACAGGTCGTCTGGATGGTCTGACGCCGTGCGTGGATCCGCGAGTGGCCAGCCCCCAAGCGCCAGGTGACCGCGTACCCGCGCCACGTCCTCAGGCCGTGGCAGCTCATCGGTGATCCCAATGATGACTTCGCCAATATCAGTATCGGTGACCGGCAGCTTGCCGTCCTCCTGCAACTGCGCGGCGACCGCGGCGACTTCCTCAGCGCTAAGCCGCCGGGCGAGCAGAGCAATCAACGGCACGTAATCCTGCTCGGGAATCCCGTTCGGGTAACCCTCCCGTAGCCAGTCGATGACAGATGTCAAGAACGAGGGCAAAGAAAGCTGCGGCATCAGGCTCAGACCCCGAACAATTGCTTGCCATAGACGATGACCAGAATGCCGAACAGCACGGCCAGCACGCACACCCCGAAGCAGACAACGGCACCCACCCGCCCGGCTGCCGAGGGTTTGGTGACCTCCTCGCCGGCGGCTCCGACGCTCACCAGCACTCGATTGCTGTTCAGGGAACGCACACCCAGGGCGAACAGCGCCGGCAGACCAACTCCCAACAGGAGGCTGACCAGCAGCACCTGCCAGAGTGCAGCGAATGCTTTGACCAAAATCTCCATAGTTGCTCCTCAGCTAACGATCTCGGCGCGCTCTGGTGCGGGTGCAGGTGCCAGCCCGCCCTCCCACTCGGAATTGACGTTCTCCGGGTTGATGGCGGTGCGGCGGGACCGGAGGAACATGAACGCGGCGCTGGCCACCAAGATGGCGGTTACCACAATGACACCAAGGGCGCCGCCGATGCCATTGGCCACGAACCAGCACAGCGCTCCGGCGATCCCTGCGCTCGGCAGCGTGAGGACCCAAGCGACAACCATGCGGCCGAATACGCCCCACCGGACCGGAACCCGACGGCCGACCCCGGACCCCAGGATGGAGCCGCTCGCGACCTGCGTTGTGGACAGGGCCATGCCGAGATGACTCGACGACAAGATGATCACCGCCGATGAGGTCTCGGCCGCCATGCCCTGCGGCGAGGCGATCTCCACCAGTCCCTTGCCGAGAGTCCGGATCACCCGCCAACCGCCCACCCAGGTGCCGGCAGCGATCGCCAAGGCACATGCAATCTTCACCCACAGGGGAATGGCATGCAGGTTGCTCCAACCGCCGTACGCGACGAGCGCAAGGGTGATCACGCCCATGGTCTTCTGGGCATCGTTGGTGCCGTGAGCGAGTGATACCAGCGAAGCCGACCCAACCTGCCCCCAGCGGAACTCGTTATCGCGCCGCCGTTCCGGGACGCCTGTCACGAGCTTGAAGACCACCCAGGTGCCGAGGCCGGCGACCAACCCGGCGACCACGGGAGCAAAGAGCGCAGGCAAGACGATCGAGGTGATCACGCCGTCCCACTTGATGCCACCCAGGCCGAGCGCCGCAATAGTCGCGCCGATGAGGCCGCCGAACAGGGCGTGCGAAGAGGACGACGGCAGACCGAAGAGCCAGGTCACCAGATTCCACAGAATGCCGCCGACAAGCCCGGACAGGATGATCACCAGCATTGGCACGCCCATCAGACCCGGCACGGGCTCCCCGTTCGGCCCCTGGATGGAGATGATCTTGTTGCTCACCGTCAGCGCGACCTCGATCGACAGGAAGGCGCCAACCAGATTCAAGATCGCGGACAAGCCCACAGCTGCCTTCGGCTTCAGCGCCCCCGTGGCAACAGAGGTCGCCATCGCGTTGGCCGTGTCATGAAAGCCGTTCGTGAAGTCGAAGGCGAGCGCTGTCGCCACCACCACGCACAGGATGAAGAAGGCCTCGGTCACCCACACATCGTCCTAGGCCGCGGACGAAACAAGCCACCCCTCAGCCCTTCTCCAGTTGCATCGTTCATCCAGAATTCACCTGTTGGGCTGCTGGTGTTTCGAATGGCGCTGGTGCACGTCACTGGCGAGACTATCGAGACTATTGGGCCTTCCTGGCAGGTCGCTCGAGTGGCCAGCCGGCGGCCGCTAGTCGCGCGGACACCTTCCGGAGGTCTTCGTCTCTGGGCGCATCGGCGACCACCTTCGTGATCATGTCGCGGATCTCGTCCTCAGTGATCACCCCGTCCTCGAGGGCCGCAGAATGTTCTGCGGTAAGAGCGGCGATGACCTCCTGCACTTCCTCGGCAGTAAGGGAGTGATGCAGCAACGCGATCAGCGCGTAGCGCTCAGTCGGGGGAACACCCTTCGGGTACCCAACTGTGAGCCAGCCGAGGACGCGCTTGATCACCGACTCGTGCGACCTCTCCTCCGCCTCGGGACGTGTGCCACCGTCCACCTGCGGTGTTGTGCTGCTCACGTCAGGATCCTCTCTTGTCGTCTGCAGCGGCTCCCAGACCGGCCACAGTAGTCCGAACCAGCTAAGCACCTGGGCTGAGCGAATGTCTCGACACGGGACGGTGAACTCTTGGTGAACGGTGGCCGCCCGGCTCCACCAGTTATCAGTGCCGGTAGCGCAGGTACCGAACAGGGTAAGGTCGCATAGTCACGCTGCGTAGCGCGCTTCAACACCATCAACAACTCGAAGGAAATCCGATGTCCGTAGGGGAGATCGCAGGCCTCATCGCCGCTGTCGCATTCGTTGCGTTGGTGGCGTTCACGGCCGTGCCGCTGCTCAAGCTCGGGCGCGTACTGGAGGAGCTTCGACTCGCCGTGCGTGACCTCGGTCATGAGTCCGTGCCGATTTTGACCGAGCTGCGAGGCACTGTACGCGCGACGAACGATGAGCTCGTCAAATTGAGTGTGGTGACTGAGGACGCCGCCAAGGTGAGCCGCAACGCGACCGTCGTGAGCGAGAATGCGGCCCAGATGACCAATCTTTTCTCCGCCACTCTCGGTGGACCGCTGGTCAAGACCGCCGCCTTCAGCTACGGCATCCGGAAGGCGATCAAGGGCAACGGCTCCCGCAAAGAGAAGCGGAGTAGCTGATGGTGCGGCGCTTGCTCTGGTTCGCCATCGGCGCGGGCATCGCGATCTTCGTTTATACGAAGATCAGGCAGTCGATGAGGAAAGTCTCACCGGAAGCCCTGGGGCAACGCGTTGGCGACACTGCGAACGGCATCAGCGAGTCGGCCCGCGAGTTCATCGATCGGTTCCGCACCGGAATGGCGGAGCGTGAAACAGAGCTCCGCGAAACGCTCGGCATGCCCGAAAATCAACCTCCTCGCTAGCCGGTACTCGTTCATCCACCCAAGGAATACGTCATGAAAACCGCCGAGATTCGGCGCCGCTTCCTGGATTTCTTCGCAGCACGTGATCACGAGGTCGTGCCGTCTGCGCCGCTGCTGTACAACGATCCGACACTGCTGTTCGTCAACGCCGGCATGGTGCCCTTCAAGCGGTATTTCACCGGCGCCGAGGCCGCGCCGTTCGATCGCGCCACGAGCGTGCAGAAATGCGTCCGGACTCTCGATATCGACGAGGTCGGCAAGACGACCCGACATGCCACGTTCTTCCAGATGAATGGCAACTTCTCCTTCGGCGACTACTTCAAAGCCGAGGCGATTCGGTACGCGTGGGATCTGATCACTGGCTCACAGGAGGCCGGTGGCTACGGGTTCGACCCCAACAAGGTCTGGGTCACCGTGCTGCACTCCGATGATGAGGCCGCGGCGCTCTGGGAAAGCATCGCGGACCTGCCACCTGAGCGCATCCAGCGGCGCGGGCTGCTCGACAACTACTGGCACATGGGAGTTCCCGGACCCGGCGGACCGTGCAGTGAGATCTACATCGACCGCGGCCCCGAGTACGGCCCGGACGGCGGCCCCGTGGTGGACGAAGATCGTTTCCTGGAGATCTGGAATCTGGTCTTCATGCAGGAGGAGCTATCGGCCGTCCGTAAGAAAGACGATTTTGACATCGCACGACCCCTGCCGCGAAAAAACATCGACACCGGCATGGGCCTGGAGCGGGTGGCCTACCTGTTGCAGGGCGTCGACAACCTCTATGAGATCGATCAGGTCTACCCCGTTATTGATCATGCGGCGCAGCTGGCGGGCAGGCGCTACGGCGAGCAACACACCGACGACGTACGGCTGCGCGTGGTCGGCGACCACATCCGGTCGGGACTGATGTTGATCACTGACGGCGTTACGCCAGGCAACGAGGCCCGGGGCTACGTGCTGCGCCGGCTACTGCGTCGAGTGGTACGCGCGATGCGGCTGCTTGGCGTCAACGACCCGGTCCTGCCCGAGCTGCTGCCGATCAGCCGCGATCTCATGGCGGAGTCCTACCCCGAAGTCGCCGCCGACTGGGCCAGGATCGCCCAGATCGCCTACGCCGAAGAGGACGCCTTCCGGCGGACCCTGGCGACCGGCACGCAGATCTTCGATCTCGCCGTTGCCGACGCCAAGCGCGAACAGCAAACCGTCCTCAGCAGTGAGCGGGCCTTCCAGCTGCACGACACCTATGGCTTTCCGATCGATCTCACCCTGGAGATGGCTGCCGAGCAGGGGCTGAGCGTCGACGAGTCCGGCTTCCGGCGGTTGATGCAGGAACAGAAGGACCGTGCCAAAGCCGATGCCAAGTCGAAGAAGGCAGGCGCTCAGGCGGTCGAGATCTACCGTGACCTCCGCGCCCAAGGAGCGACCCCTTTCACCGGCTACACCGAGCTCAGCACCGAGTCGAAGGTCCGTGGCATCGTCGTCGACGGCCTGCTCGCAGAGGCCGCCGAAGAGGGCGATCTGGTCGAGATCGTCTTGGAGCAGACCCCGTTCTATGCAGAATCCGGCGGGCAAGACTCCGATGCAGGACGGATCATCGGCGACGGAGTCGAGCTTGAGGTCGTGGACGTGCAGCGCCCGGTGAAGGGCCTGATCGTGCACCGCGTACGCGTCAAGCAGGGCGAATTGCTCAGCGGCGCGCACGTGCTGGCAGCAGTGGACGGCGAATGGCGTATCGGAGCCTGCCAGGCCCATTCGGGCACACACGTCATGCATGCCGCGCTGCGGCAAGTACTGGGCCCAACCGCGCTGCAGAGCGGGTCGTACAACAAGCCCGGTTATCTTCGCCTCGACTTTGCGTGGCAGAGCGGGCTGAGTCAGCAGATTCGGGCCGATGTTGAAGAGGCGGCCAATCAGGCGATCCGCAAGGATCTGAACGTCAGCGCAACGATCATGCCGCTGTCCAGGGCGCGCGAGATCGGTGCGCTGGCGCTGTTCGGTGAGACATATGACGAGCAGGCGGTGCGGGTCGTCGAGATGGGCGGCCCCTGGTCACGAGAACTCTGCGGGGGCACCCACGTGCAGCACAGCTCGCAGATCGGGCTGGTCACGATCACCGGCGAGGCCAGCGTGGGATCAGGCGTACGTCGGGTTGAGGCGTTCGTCGGGATCGAGGCTTTCAGGTACCTCGCGAAGGAACGGTCGCTGGTGATGGGCCTCAGCGAGGCGCTCAAGGTCCAGCCCGAGCAGCTCCCCGACCGAGTCAGCAAGCTCCTCGCGCAGCTCAAGGCGGCCGAGAAGCAAATTGCCGACCTGAAGAGCCAGACCGTGCTGGCCGACGTCGGCAGCATCGTTGCCAAGAGCCACGACATGTGGGGCGTCGGTTACATCGCCCATCGTGCCGACGGCGTCGCAGGCAACGACCTGCGGACCCTCGCACTCGAGGTTCGCAACCGAGTACAGGACACGCCGTCGGTGGTGGCCGTCGTAGGCGGAGCAGTCGACAAGCCGAGCGTCGTGATCGTCACCACCCAGCGCGCCCGGGATCGCGGTCTCAACGCGGGCGATCTGGTACGCGTTGCCAGCGAAACGCTTGGTGGTCGCGGGGGCGGCCGAGACGACATCGCCCAAGGTGGAGGCACCGACGGGGCGCGCGCCGAGGATGCCTTGAAAGCCGTGGAGTACGCCATCGGGCGCACGCTGCAGTCGTCCTAGGCGCGCGCAACGGGCCTGCGGCGAGAAGCTCGTCGGCAGGTCTGCAAAACATGGTGGTTCGGTTTGGCGGAGGGTTCGGCTTGGTGGTCCGTGCGGTTCAAGCATCTTAGGTTTTGCAGACCTGCCAACGAGCTCCTCGCCTTGGCTAGCCCGCGCGACTAGGACGATTGCTGCGTGTGCGCGCTGGTCGGTCCCGGTCCAGTCAGCTGCGAATGCGCGGTTGGGGCCACGGGAGATCAGGGCGCGAGGGCGAGGACGGCAACGCAACTGATCAGAAGGATCGGGACGACGCGTGGGCTAGCTTCGAGATAGCGGGAGCTCGACCAGATGGGTGAGGATGCAGGAGAGGATGACGCATGCGACGCGGCGTACGGATTGCCCTTGACTGGGGTGACGCGCGGATAGGTGTTGCAGCGTGTGATCCGGACGGAGTGTTGGCCTATCCGGTGAGCACGGTTCGGGCCGGTGCGGGTGAGATTGCGGAGCTGGTCGATGTGGTCGCGGAGTACGAACCGATCGAGGTGTGCGTCGGCCTTCCCCGGAGCATGAGTGGGGCCGAGGGACCGGCGGCAGCCAAGGCTCGCGAGCGGGCGGGACGGTTGGCTGAAGTGGTGGAAGTGCCGGTCCGGCTGGTGGACGAACGGCTGACAACTGTGACGGCCTCCCAGCGGCTCTCCGAGAGTGGGAAGAGCGCCAAGGCACAGCGGCAGTTGATCGATGGTGCGGCCGCGGTCACGATCCTCGAGCTGGCTCTCAAGTTCGAGCAGTCGCGGGGAGAGCCTCCGGGAGAGTTAGTATCAGCTTTTGGCGGCCCGGTCACCGACGGGCCGGGCCTACCTGGCGGCCCAGGGCAGGAGAGGCCTCTGCAGACCTGAGGGAGATCAGCCAGCGTGTCATCGATGCTCGACCCGGAGGTCCCGCCGAGCCAGACGAAAGAGATGATTCGCACGGGCAAAGGATGCCTCGCTGCGTTCGTCGCTGCTGTGGTGCTGATCGTCGGCGGCTATTTGGTTTGGGACAAAACCAGCACGTTCCTGTCCACTTTTGGCGAGATCCCGGACTATCCCGGACCCGGCAACGCCAAGATCCTCGTCGATGTCCCCGGGGGCGCATCCCTCGATGTGATCGGCGGAATCCTGATCGACGAGGACGTCGTCAAGTCGAGGAAAGCTTGGGATCGCGCTGTGCGAGGGGAGGAGCGCGCCACCACAGTGCAAGCCGGCAGGTACCTCATGAAGACGCAGATGAAGGCCATCGACGCTCTGCGGCTGCTGATCAATCCGGGTAGCTCGAAGATCCGGCTGCAGTTCACGATCCCCGAAGGGCTCCGGCTGAGTGACCAAGTGGATCTGCTGTCCAAGCGCACCAAGATCAAGAAGTCGGCGTACCAATCGGTCTTGGCGAAGCCCAAATCGCTAAGGCTGCCCAAGTACGCGAAGAAACGACCGGAAGGCTTCCTCTTCCCCGACACCTACGAGCTGACCGCCGATTCGAGCGCGATGTCGACCCTGAAGCAGATGGTGGGCCAGTACAAGTCGGTGACCAGGGAGATCGAGTTCGAGGCGGCTGCGAAGAAACTGAAGCGTTCGCCGTACGAGGTCCTCATCGTCGCGAGCATCATCGAGCGCGAGGTGAACAAGGAGGAGTACCGCGCGAAGGTGGCGCGGGTGCTCTATAACCGGCTCGACAAGGGCATGAAGCTCAGCCTGGACTCGACCGTGATCTACGCCGAAGACCTCAAGACGAACACCACCACCAAGAAGGATCGAGCTAGCAAGTCCAAGTACAACACCTACCGCCACAAGGGTTTGCCGCCTGGTCCGATCTCGGCGCCCGGCAAGGCCGCGCTCGAAGCCGCCGCGAACCCTGACAAGGGCAAGTGGCTCTACTTCGTTACGGTCAACTTCGATACCGGCGAGACGAAGTTTGCCGAGAACCAGGCGGACTTCGAGAAGATCCGGCTGGAGTTCCAGGCCTGGTGCCAGGCCCATCCCGGTCGCTGTGATACCTGAGCTCGACTTGCTCAACGGCTTGCGTCGCTGCGCGGTTCTCGGTTCGCCGATCAAGCATTCGCTTTCGCCCGCTCTGCACCGCGCGGCCTACGCCAGCCTGGGCCTGAACTGGATCTACGACCGCGTCGAAGTCGATGCCGAGGGCCTCACTTCGTGGGTTGACGGCCTCGATGCATCATGGCGCGGGCTCAGCTTGACCATGCCGTTGAAGGTCGCGGTCCTAGGACTGGGCGAAGTCGACCAGCTCGCCCGGTTGGCTGGGGCCGGCAACACCTTGATCTTGGAAGCGGGCTCGCGACGGGTCTACAACACCGATGTCGGTGGCTTGACCTGGGCAGTTGGACGGGTCGCTGCAACGCCGCTGTCGCACGTGATCATCTTGGGCGCGGGAGCGACCGCGAGGGCCGCCCTCGTCGCCGTGGCCCAGCTCGGCGCACAGCGCGTGAGTCTTGTGGCGCGTATGCCGTCCCGTGCCGAACCCCTGCGGGCGCTGAGCCTCGATCTCGGTGTCGATCTTGACATCAGGCCTTGGTCAATGCGACTTCCCGATGCCGACCTTGCCGTTTCGACCGTCGTCTCGGGCGTCGCCGACACGATTGCGCATGCGGTGGCCGACAGCGCGCCCGTGATCGTCGATGTCATCTACGATCCGTGGCCGACCGTCCTCGCAACCACAGCGGCGCAAGCGGGATGTGCGGTCGTCAGCGGTCGCGATTTGCTCGTCGGCCAAGCGATGCTGCAGATCGAGCTCATGACCGGCCATACCGTTGCCGCCGACATTCTCTACGGCGCGCTCGTGGAAGACTGCTGATCATGCTCAGATGGCTGACGGCCGGCGAGTCGCACGGTCCTGCACTGGTGGCAGTTCTTGAAGGGGTGCCAGCTCACGTGACCATCACCAGCAGCGACATCGCCGCTGCTCTGGCTCGCCGCAGGCTCGGGTTTGGGCGCGGAGCGCGGATGAAGTTCGAGGCGGACGCTGTGACCATCCTCGGCGGGATTCGGCACGGCGAGACCCAAGGCGGCCCGATTGCGATCGAGATCGGCAACAGCGAGTGGCCGAAGTGGCAATCGGTGATGGCGGCGGATCCGGTCGCACCAGACGAGCTGGAAGGACAGGCGCGGAATGCGGCGCTCACCCGACCCCGCCCAGGACACGCGGATCTGGTGGGCATGCAGAAGTACGACTTCGAGGAGGCGCGACCGATCTTGGAGCGGGCCAGCGCCCGCGAGACAGCGGCACGCGTGGCTCTGGGCCGGGTGGCGTACGCGTTCCTGCAGCAGGCGCTCGGCGTCAACCTGCTGAGTCATGTGGTTGAGCTGGGGACAGCCAAGGCTCCAATCGGTGTGGTACCCGGCGCTGCAGATTTGGCCGCGATCGATGACGACCCAGTTCGCTGCTTTGACCCGACAGCCAGCGCTGAGATGGTCGCCGAGGTCGAGCGCGCGCAGAAGGACGGCGACACGCTCGGTGGTGTCGTGGAGGTCGTCGTCTGGGGCCTCCCGCCTGGGTTGGGTTCGCACGTCCACTGGGACCGTCGCTTGGACGCGCAGCTGGCGGGCGCGCTGATGGGTATCCAGGCCATCAAGGGTGTTGAGATCGGCGATGGATTCGAACTCGCCCGCAGCCGCGGCAGTGCGGCCCACGATGAGATCGTGCCTGGTGAGACCGGCATTGCCCGCGCGTCCCAGCACTCAGGCGGGACCGAGGGCGGCATGAGTACCGGTGAGGTGTTACGAGTGCGTGCTGCGATGAAGCCGATTTCCACCGTGCCTCGGGCGCTGCGTACGGTCGACGTTGCCACAGGGGAGGCTGCAGTCGCACATCATCAGCGCTCCGATGTATGTGCTGTGCCGGCGGCCGGCGTGGTTGCGGAGGCGATGGTTGCGCTGGTGCTAGCCAATGCGGCTCTTGAGAAGTTCGGGGGCGACTCGGTCGCGGAGACGAGGCGTAACTGCGAGAGCTATCTCAAGCAGGTGGCCGATCGAGGACTCCAGGTGCGGTCCCAATCATGAGCTTTGAGGTTGTGGAAAGCCCGACCGTCATCGTCGGCGCTCCCGGTTCCGGCAAGAGCACCGTCGGTGCGCTGCTTGGCGAGCGCCTTGGCGTAGCTTTCCGCGACGTTGACGCGGTCATCGTGGAGCGAAGCGGAAAGTCGATCGCCGAGATCTTCACCGACGACGGCGAGCCTGCATTCCGAGCACTCGAAGAGGAGATCACTGCCGAACTTCTGCCACTGCCCGGTATCTTGTCGCTCGGCGGCGGGGCCATACTGTCCGCGACGACACGGGCCGCGCTCCGTGGTCATCGGGTGGTCTGGCTGAAGGTCGGCCTGGCGCAGTCGGTGAAGCGCGTCGGCCTTGATACAGCGCGGCCGCTGCTCCTCGGAAACGTCCGTGGCCAGCTGCTGAAACTGCTCAATGAGAGAGCCGTGCTCTACCGTGAGGTGTCCACCGAGGTCATCGACACCGATCACAACACCGCAGCCGAGGTCGCGGACATGATCATGAACGCGCATGTCACCCAGCACTGAGCCAGCGAGGATCGGCGTCACAGCGGAGCGGCCATACGACGTGCTGGTCGGAAACGGACTGCTGGCCGAGGTGCCCGCCCTGCTGGGTCCCGACGTACGACGGGTCGCATTGCTCCATCCACCAACCATGATCAAGACGGCGGAGCAGTTAGCGCACCAGCTGAGTGCAGCGGGCCTGGAGCCGGTCCGTATCGATGTGCCCGACGGCGAGGACGCGAAGAGTGTCGCGGTCGCGGAGCGGTGTTGGTCGATTCTCGGGAATGCCGGATTCACCCGCTCCGATGCGGTTGTCGGCCTCGGTGGTGGTGCGACCACCGATCTGGCCGGTTTCGTGGCGGCGACCTGGTTGCGAGGCGTCCGGCTGATCATGGTCCCGACCACCCTGCTCGGCATGGTGGACGCCGCAGTCGGGGGCAAGACCGGCATCAACACGGCGGAAGGAAAGAACCTGGTCGGCTGTTTCTACGAGCCGGGCGGTGTAATTTGTGATCTTGATGCGCTGGCGACGTTGCCGGCTGCCGACCTGATTGCCGGCCTGGCGGAGGTGATCAAATGCGGATTCATCGCCGACCCCGAAATCTTGACCATGATCGAATCCGATCATTCCGCCGCTCTCCGGCACGATTCACAGATGCTTCGCGAATTGGTCGAGCGCGCTGTCTCGGTCAAGGCACGGGTCGTCAGCGCCGACTTTCGAGAGAGCACCTCAACCGGATCAGCGGTCGGCCGGGAGCTGCTCAACTATGGTCACACCATCGGTCATGCGATCGAGCGTCGAGAGCACTTCGCATGGCGGCACGGCGACGCCATCAGTGTCGGCATGGTGTACGCCGCCGAGCTGGCCAGACTGGCCGGCCGACTCGATCATGAAACAGCGGTCCGGCATCGAACGGTGCTGTCGCAGGTCGGATTGCCGACACGCTACGCGGCCGACGCATTCGACGAGCTCTTGCACACTATGGCGGTGGACAAGAAGGCCCGCGGCTCGACCTTGCGGTTCGTGATCTTGAATGGGCTGGCCAGCGCGGAGATTCTCGCGGCACCGGACGAGGACCTGCTGCGCGCGGCGTATGCCGCCGTTGCAAGCTAGGCGCTGCGAGCGTCGGGAATCGCGCGCCGACGCACGGAGGAGGAGAGAGCGAAGGCGTTCTATCCTTTGCGAGCGACGACGACGGCGGCGGATTCCAAGCGCGAGGCGCGAGCAGCGCACTAGAAAGGGGGTCACGCATGATCGAAGCGTGGGGAGAGCTCAATGTCCGGGAAACCTTTGCAGAGGCGGCGCGTACCTTCGCCGACCTGGTTCCCCGCATCCCAGAAGGTCGTTGGAACGGTCCCGGATTGGGCGAGTGGGATCTGCGTTCCCTCGTGGGGCACACGTCGAGGTCGCTGATAACGGTAGAGACCTACCTGAGCCAGCCTGCTGACACCGAAGAGGTACCCACCCCTGCGGCCTACTACGTTGCCATCGCCGACCTCGACAATGCGGCCGTGGCGCACCGGGGCCGGCAAGCGGGCCAAGCTCTCGGCGACAATCCCGTCGAGTTCGTGAACGCACTCGCGGGACGCGTTCTTGCCGAGGTGGAAGCTGCCGGCAATCCGCTGATTCATACCGCGGCAGGCGGCATGCGCCTCGAGAACTATCTCTCCACTCGCACCTTCGAGCTGGTCGTGCACAGCCTGGACATCGCCGCTGCCGTGCCCGACATCGAGCCTCCGGAGTTCAGCGATCAGTTGCTCAGCGAGGTCGCGCGGGTAGCCGCCACGGCCGCCGTGCTGCGTGGTGGTGGCGTCGAGCTCATGTTGGCACTCACCGGCAGAGCCGCTCTCAGGCCCGGTTTCAGCGTGGTCTGACTACGTCCCGCTTGGGTCTAAACTGGGCCGCTGCCGATCAGGGCGGAGTTGGAAAGGTAACTGGCGTGGCGTCGACGAACGATCTCAAGAACGGCATGGTCTTGGACCTGGACGGACAGCTGTGGTCCGTGGTGTGGTTCCAGCACCACAAGCCCGGCAAGGGCAACACCGTGGTGCGCACCAAGCTGAAGCATGTGCTCTCGGGCAAGGTCGTCGACAAGACATTCAACGCCGACACCAAAGTCGACACGGCCAACGTGGATCGGCGCGATATGCAATACCTCTACCACGACGGTTCCGGCTTCGTGTTCATGGACACCAGCACTTACGACCAATTGACCATCCCGGACGAGACCGTCGGCGAGGCGAAGAACTACCTGCTCGAGGAGCAGGTGGCAACCGTCGCCATGCATGACGGCACTCCGCTGTACCTTGAGCTGCCCGCCTCTGTCGAGCTCGTGGTCACCTACACCGAGCCCGGCCTGCAAGGTGACCGCAGCACCGGAGGCACCAAGCCCGCCACGGTCGAGACCGGCCTGCAGATTCAGGTTCCGCTCTTCCTGACCACCGGTGAGAAGGTCAAGGTCGACACCAGGACCGGTGAATACCTGAGCCGCGTCGGCAGCTGATCATGAGTGGCAGCTCGACCCGTAGCAAGGCGCGCAAGCGGGCGCTGGACATCGTGTTCGAGGCGGAGCTACGCGGTTTGGACCCTCTGACCACTTTGGCGGATCGCACCGAGGCAGCAGATCCGCCGGTTCGCGAGTACACGGCTGAGCTGGTACGCGGCGTCGCCGCCCACGCCGAGGAGATCGACGCGCGGATCAGTGCCTGCCTGGCTCCCGGTTGGACCTTGGCGCGGATCCCACGGGTGGATCGCAGCGCGCTTCGCATCGCGGTTTTCGAGATCGACTACGGGGAAGTGCCCGATGCCGTTGCGGTTGCTGAAGCGGTTCAGCTGGTCTCGGAGCTTTCTACTGACGAGTCGCCGGCATTCGTGAACGGTGTGCTGCGGGCGATCACGACCTCACCCGTTGGCTGAGTGGCGTGTGAGGTTAGCGTTCCTCAATGCTGCCGAGAACCGGCTTCACGTCGACGATGGGTGTTCCGTCGATTGCCTCGAGGCCGCCTACGTGCACCCGTATCCCATCAATGCCGAGCACGTGTACCCGGTGCAAACCAATCGGATTGGGCCGGCTTGCCGATCGGGTGCTGAACACGCCCTGTTCGGCTCGGTTCAGATCTCCTCGCGGATGGACCTTCAAGATGCTGCGGTCCGCCTCATGTAGCCAGCTGAGCACGATGATCTCGTCTCCGACAGCGATACCGTCCAGAGCAGTTTGAACGGCGGCGTCCAAGATCAAGTACGCGTCTGGTGCACCTTCGTCGCCTTGTCGCGGAGCGTCCGCCGCTGAGGTGAGCGAACTTTTCACGCGTCCAATGGGACGGACTGTGAAGTCGGTCGAGGATAAGGCGGCCATGCCAGCACTCAACCACAGCTCATGCGCGGGCGGGCTGCCGGAGTTCGAGCCGGCACCGTACCGGACCCGCGGGTCGGAGCGTGATGTTGGTGAGCAAGGGGATGTCGGACGACTCGGACGCAACCGAGAACCGTGCCAGCAGCGTGGCTATGGCGACAACCGCCTCTGTCATAGCGAAGTGGCCCCCGATGCAGCCGCGAAGGCCGCCGGCAAACGGGAAGTAGGCGTATCGAGGGCGCGCCTGCTCGGCAGCCGGTTCGAATCGCGCCGGATCGAACCGCTGGGGGTCCGGCCAGAGATCCGGGCGCCGATGGGTCGCCCACTGGCTGATCAGGATGATCGACCCGGCTGGGATCCGCTGTCCTCCGATGGTCATGGCGTGCTCGGCGAGCCTGCCTAGTGCGTACGCCGGTGGATAGAGCCGCAACGCCTCTTTTACCGTCATCTCGGTGAGCGTGAGTCGGGGAATGTCGTCGGCGTGCGGCGCGCGGCCGGCGAGCACATCGATGATCTCGCGGTGCAGGGCAGCCTGCACGTCGGGATTGAGACCGAGCAGTTGCATCGTGAACGTCAGTGCGGTCGATGTCGTTTCGTGCCCGGCCAGCAAGAAGATCAGCACCTGGTCGCGTATCTCCTGACGGCTCATCGGCGCCCCGGTCTCCGGATCGCGGGCCGCCAGCAGCAGGGAGATGAGATCCGGACCGGACGTCGGCACGCCGGACCGCCGATCGATGATGTCATCGACGATGCCGTACAGCGCCCGCTGGGCCGCAGCCGCTCGAACCTGCGCAGGCGTCGGCCAGCGCCGGGGGAGCCGCAGAGGTGTCAGGCCCCGGCGGCGTATGTGCCCATTCAGCACCGGGAACGTTGCACGGACCACCGGCACCGCGTCGTCGACGTCGGCACCAAAGAGGATCCGGCCGACCGTACGCAGCGTGTAATCGACCATCGCTGCATTGATGTCAATCGACAGGCCGGCTTCCGCGGCCACACCGCACCGATCCGCCAGCCGCGCGGCCTCCTCAGCCATCACGTCGACGTAACCGGCAATGCGCCGGTGCGAAAACAGCGGCGCCACAGTCCGGCGCTGCTGCCGCCAGCCCGGGCCGCCGCTGGTGAGTAGCCCGTTGCCCAGGTACGCGGCAATCTCGTCGTAGTAGGGCGTGTTCTTCGAGTAGCCGTCAGGGTCGCCGGCGAGCACCTGTTGGACGCCGTCCGGGTGGGTCACCAGATAGAGTTCTCGGCGCAATCCCGGCGGGCCGACGACGAGGCGTACCACATCGCCGTACTCGGCGACGAGCCGCTCATAGGTGCCGAGTTGGTCGCGTTGCAGCTCCGGCGCCATGCCGAGCCAGCGCGACCCACGCGGGCCCGGCGCTGTGTTCGATGTGCTCATGGCTGTGTTCGATGTGTCATCATGTGCTGTGTTCGATGTGCTCACGCGCGGCTCGATCCGTTCAGGTGAAGGCCGGCTCCGAGCCCGGCAACTTGGCTCCGCATGATCTTGGTTGCCTCCCAGGCGACCAGACTAGCTGGGAGCAAGCAGAATCTGACCATGAGTGACGTCCCGCCGACGAGTGTGATCACTATCGATGGCTACCCGATCGAATACCGGTTTGAGCGCCGCGGCGCGGCCACCGTATTGATCTTGCATGGGGGGCACATGTCCGCACGGTGTCGATTCGGGGAAGAGCTCTTCCTCGACGCGGGCTACTCGGTACTCGTCACCTCCCGACCCGGCTATGGTCGAACGGCTGTCGGTGCTGGACCGTCCGTGCCGGAGTTTGCGATCCGCTTGGCAGGTCTGTGTCGCAAACTCGGGGTGGGCGAGGTGACGGTCGTCGGCATATCACTAGGCGCCCGATCGGCGATGACCTTGGCGGCCTTCTACCCCGAGCTGGTACAGCGAGTGATCCTGATGTGCCCGACAAGCTTCCGGGCATGGCCTGGTGCGCGTGGCCGGCGCATTGCGTACGCGGTCTTTCCGCCGGGTGTGGAACGCGCGACCTGGGGGACATTGCATCGCCGATTGCGCAAGGCCCCCGAGAAGTACCTGGCGGGAATTCTTGAGAATCTCACCACACTCGATGGAGAAGAAGCAGTGCGCCGGCTCGGGGGAGACGTGAGCAAGATCAACGAGTTTCTCCTGTGCTGCCAGTCCGGTCGGGGCTTCCTGGTAGATCTTCGCGCCCCGACCGATGTCAGCGGCGACGTCGCACAGCCGACGTTGATCTTGGCCACGCGCAACGACGGGGCGGTCAGCTTCGATCATGCCGAAACTCTCGCCGCCACGCTGCGCCACGTAACGCTGGTCGAGGTCGATACGCCGACGCACCTGCTCTGGCTCGGCGAGGGGTCGGATCGCACGGCAGCGGCGATCCTTTCTTTCATCAAGGTGTAACGACCAGTCGAGGAACGGCATGCGCGTTCGTCATTAGGGTGAGAGGGCGGAATGGCCCGCCCTGGATCCATCACATCGCGAGCGAAGGAGCGCGCATGAAGTACCTGCTGCTGATCTACAACGACGAGGCAGCTGCTGCGGCGGCAATGGCGAACGCCACGCCTGAGGAGCAAGTCGCGCAAATCCAGCCCTGGTATGACTATGGGGACTGGCTTACCGAGAAGGGCTGGTTTGTGGCCGGCGACGCGCTGCAGCCGACATCGACCGCAACGTCGGTCCGCCCTGTCGACGGCAAGCCCATCGTGACGGACGGGCCCTTCGCGGAGACGAAGGAGCAGCTCGGCGGCTATTACGTGCTGAATGTCGCCAATGTCGACGAGGCGATCGAAGCGGGAAACCGTTGTCCCGGCGCGATGTACGGCACGATCGAGCTACGTCCGATCCAGGAGTTTCCGGACCAATCGCAGGGTTGAGACCACGAAAGACACACGTTCCGACATTGACCTCCTGTTCCGCCGCGAGGCGGGACGGGCGGTCGCGGCCCTGATCCGAGCGACCGGCAGCTTCGACCTTGCCGAAGAGGCAGTCCAAGACGCATTCGTGCAGGCGCTCCGTACCTGGCCGGAGCGGGGCGTGCCCAACAACCCAGCGGCGTGGATCATCCTCACCGCTCGTAACAAGGCCATTGATCGGCTGCGACGCGAGCGCGTGGGAGCTGCCAAGGCGGGTGAGGCGGAGGAGCTGCGCGCGCTAGAGGGGCTGGGCGACGACCTGCAGCAGTTCCCCGACGAGCGGCTTCGACTGATCTTCACGTGTTGTCACCCCGCTCTACCGATGGAGGCGCGGGTTGCGCTCACGCTTCGTACCGTCGGAGGCCTCTCCTCGCGCGAGATCGGGCGCGCGTTCTTGCTCACCGAGCAGGCAGTGCAGCAGCGCCTGGTTCGGGCGAAGCGGAAGATCCGAGACGCGGGGATCCCGTATCGCGTGCCGCCGCAGGAACTGCTCCCGGAACGACTGAGCGGGGTGCTCGCCGTGCTGTACCTGATCTTCAACGAGGGGTATGCCTCGACCGAGGGAGAGCTGTTGCGCATCGAGCTCTGCGACGAAGCGATCTGGCTCGTGCGTGTCGTGGACCGGCTCATGCCCGGGGAGCCGGAGACGATGGGTTTGCTCGCCCTGATGCTGCTGCAACACTCTCGGCGCGATGCTCGTGTTGACGACGCGGGCGATCTGGTTCTGCTCGAGGACCAGGACCGTGCTCGCTGGGACCAGGAGATGATCGATGAGGGTCTCGCGATGATCGATGCGGCGATAGCGGCCAAGTGTCCGGGCCCGTATCAGGTGCAGGCAGCGATCGCTGCATTGCACGCCCGAGCCCCACGGCCAGAGGACACCGACTGGCCACAGATCGCGACGCTCTACCGTGGGCTGAGGGTTATGTGGCCATCACCGGTGATCGAGCTGAACAGAGCAGTTGCGGTCGCAATGGCCGACGGACCCGATGCCGGCCTCGTCCTGATGGAGCCGCTTGCTGACGAGCTCGACCGCTATCACTTGTTCCACGCAGCCCGGGCTGACCTCCTGCGCCGCACTGGGCGCACCAGCGAGGCACAAGTCGCGTATCGACGAGCGCTCGACCTCGTGACCAACCCCGTCGAGCGCAAATACCTGATGAAGCGTGTATCTCAGCCCTGACCCCGAGCCGGACAAGTGTTGTCCGGATTGCTGGGGTGTTGTCCGCTGTGCTGGTCGGAGTGGAATCCCGGTGTCGTGGCAGCCGTTTCCCTATATTAATGTGTGTTCGAAAATGATCTCGTCGAGTTGGATACCGCCGGGAACCGGTCTGCGATCAGTCCGACACCGGTGATCGATCTACCCGCCGGCCACATCGCTGTCGACAGCTACGAAATCCCCGCCAGCCTCCGCGAACAGCTCTTACTATGCAACCCGGCCGATGTGTTCCGATACGCCACCAGGGTCAGTCGCAGCATCGATGTTGACCATACGATTCCCTATCTGGGTTTGGATCGGGGTGGCCCGCCCGGCCAAACCAGAATCGGCAACCTCGGACCCCACGTCCGGCGGAATCACAGACTCAAGACCCATGGTGGCTGGCAGGTTCGGCAACCCGAACCCGCACCTGGCTATGGCGATCACCCCACAGCCGCATCTACCTCGTCAACGCCTCAGGCACCCATCCAGTCGGCAACACCGACTTCGCCGAGAAAATCTGGCGCGCCGCGGAGAACCCAATGCCAGCAATGGCGAACTAGCCCAAGTCTGTCTCGCGGTCCTGGCGGTCGTCGAATTCGTTGATAGCCTCTGTTGCGGTCTACCAACGTCCGGACCCGCGAGATAACGAGAGGGGCGGTCATGTTCGCAGCCCATACTGCGCCCGGAAATCTCGGTGCCTAATCTTGGACGGCTTTGAGTCGCATCCGCCGGCGCTTCTGGTGCTTGAAGACGGACGCAGCTTTCACGGGCGGGCCTTTGGCGCTGTGGGTGAGACCTTTGGCGAGGCGGTTTTCGCGACCGGCATGTCCGGCTATCAGGAGACCCTGACCGATCCCAGCTATTACCGCCAGGTGGTGATCGCGACCGCTCCGCACATCGGCAATACCGGCTGGAACGACGAGGACGGCGAATCTGGCCGGATCTGGGTCGCTGGCTATGTGGTACGCGACGCCGCCCGGCTCCCCTCCAACTGGCGCTCGCGTCGAGATCTGGGTTTCGAGCTGCGTTCGCAGGGCATTGTCGGGATGTGCGACGTCGACACTCGCGCCCTGACCCGCCACATCCGGGAGCGAGGCGCAATGCGGGTGGGCGTTTCCAGTGTGGAAACAAACGCGGCGGCGTTGCTGGAGCGTGTCCAGGCCCAGCCTTCGATGATCGGCGCGCATCTCGCTGACGAGGTGAGCACCAGCGAGCCGTACGTCGTGAGGCCAGATGGTGAACCGCGGTTTCGGGTGGTCGCGGTGGATCTTGGCATCAAATCGATGACCCCGGTACGAATGGCCGAACGAGGTTTCGAAGTTCACGTAGTTCCCTCGACCACCACATTCGCCGACATCGAAGCACTGCAACCAGATGCGGTGTTCTTTTCCAATGGCCCAGGTGATCCGGCTGCCGCAGACCAACAGGTCGAGCTGTTGAAGTCCGTTCTGTCGGCTGGCATTCCCTATTTCGGCATCTGCTTCGGCAACCAGCTCTTTGGCCGGGCGCTCGGCTTCGGCACCTTCAAGCTGGGGTACGGACATCGCGGCATCAACCAGCCGGTGATGGACCTCACCACGCGGAAGGTCGAGGTGACCGCGCATAACCACGGATTTGCCGTGGCTGCTGCGGCGGGGGAGCGGCACCACACCGCGTACGGCACCGCTGAGGTCAGCCACATCTGCCTCAACGACAACGTGGTCGAGGGTCTGGAGCTCAGAGATCCGGCGGGTCGACTCAAGGCATTCTCTGTGCAATACCACCCGGAAGCCGCTGCCGGCCCGCACGACGCCAGCTATCTCTTCGATCGATTTGCCGATTTGATGGCTCGACAAGCTCAGCGCCACAAGCTCAGCGCGGATCTGTCGGCGAGCGGGAGTCATAGTGCCACGCCGTACAGACATCGATTCGATTCTCGTCATCGGCTCCGGTCCGATCGTGATCGGGCAGGCCTGCGAGTTCGACTATTCCGGCACCCAAGCCTGTCGCGTGCTGCGGGACGAGGGCTTCCGGGTGATCTTGGTCAACTCCAACCCGGCAACGATCATGACCGATCCCGAGTTCGCCGACGCAACGTACATCGAGCCGATAACGCCTGAATTCGTCGAGATGGTCATCGCCAAGGAGCGGCCGGATGCGCTGCTGGCCACGCTCGGCGGCCAGACCGCACTCAACACCGCGGTCGCACTGCACGAGAACGGCGCCCTGGAGCGCTACGACGTGGAGCTTATCGGCGCCTCCATCGAGGCTATTCAGCGCGGCGAGAACCGAGAGCAGTTCAAGGCAATCGTTGAGGCGCTGCAGGGCATTCCGGGCGGCCCGGCGGAGGTGGCGCGGAGCCGCATCTGCCATTCGATGGAGGATGTGCTGCGTGCTGCGGATGATCTTGGTTACCCGCTCGTCGTGCGGCCCAGCTTCACCATGGGCGGACTCGGATCCGGCTTCGCCCATGACGAAGCTGATCTTCGACGGATGGCCGGCGTCGGGCTGTCCGCCAGCCCGACCACCGAGGTGTTGATCGAGGAGTCGATCTTGGGCTGGAAGGAGTACGAGCTCGAGGTCATGCGCGACAAGGCTGACAACGTGGTGATCGTCTGCTCGATCGAGAACCTCGACCCGATGGGCGTGCACACCGGCGACTCGATCACCGTGGCTCCGGCGATGACCCTTACTGACCGCGAGTTTCAGCGTATGCGCGATGTTGCCATTGGCATCATCCGTGCCGTCGGGGTGGACACCGGCGGGTGCAACATCCAGTTCGCGATCGATCCGTCGAACGGCCGGATGATCGTGATCGAGATGAATCCTCGGGTGTCGCGCTCCTCGGCACTGGCCTCGAAGGCGACCGGGTTTCCTATCGCGAAGATCGCCGCCAAGGTCGCCATCGGCTACACGCTCGACGAGATCCCCAACGACATTACCCAGCAGACGCCGGCGAGCTTCGAGCCGACCTTGGACTACGTCGTAGTCAAGGTTCCCCGGTTCGCATTCGAGAAATTCCCGGCGGCCGATTCGACGCTGACCACCCACATGAAGAGTGTTGGCGAGGCAATGGCCATCGGCCGCAACTTCACCGAGGCATTGGGCAAAGCGCTACGCAGTCTGGAGGACCCGAAGGCGCCGTTGCAGTTCGACACCAAGATCACCGAGTCAGTTGACGAACTGCTGGAGCGTGCCGCTCGCCCCCACGACGGGCGGCTCAATCTGGTCATGCGGGCGCTACGCGCAGGTGCTACCCCGGAACAAGTCCACGAGGCGACCAAGATCGATCCGTGGTTTGTCGATCAATTCGTGCTGCTGCTCGAGATCGCGACCTCGATCACCTCCGCGCCAGAGCTGACGGCAGATCTGCTGCGCACAGCGAAGCGTCACGGCTTCTCAGACGCTCAGATCGCGAGCCTGCGGCACCTCAGCGAAGACGTGGTGCGCGGGGTGCGCTGGGCACTAGGGATTCGGCCGGTCTACAAGACCGTTGACACCTGCGCAGCGGAGTTCGCCGCCCGCACGCCGTACCACTACAGCTCCTATGACCTTGAAACCGAGGTCGCCCTCCGCAACAGGCCAGCTGTGTTGATCTTGGGCAGCGGTCCCAACCGGATCGGTCAGGGCATCGAGTTCGACTACTCCTGCGTACACGCGGCGATGTCGTTATCGTCTGCCGGCTACGAGACGATCATGGTGAACTGCAACCCCGAGACCGTCTCCACCGACTACGACACCGCCGACCGGTTGTACTTCGAGCCGCTGACACTCGAAGACGTACTAGAGGTCGTGCACGCCGAGCAGGCGGTGGGACCCGTGGCAGGTGTGATCGTGCAGCTCGGTGGACAGACGCCGTTGGGGCTGGCACAGGGGCTCAAGGACGCGGGTGTGCCGATCGTCGGCACCAGTCCTGAGGCGATCCACCTGGCAGAGGAGCGGGGCGCCTTTGGCCGCGTTCTGGCCGAAGCCGACTTGCCGGCTCCCAAGCATGGGCTGGCTCGTTCCTTTGACGAGGCGAAGGCCATCGCCGATGACATCGGCTACCCCGTGCTGGTCCGGCCGTCCTATGTGCTCGGGGGCCGCGGCATGGAGATCGTCTACGACGAATCGACCCTGTCGGCCTACATCGAACGTGCCACCGAGGTCTCGCCGGCTCACCCGGTGCTTGTCGACCACTTCCTCGACGACGCGGTGGAGATCGACGTCGACGCTCTCTACGACGGCACCGATCTCTACCTCGGCGGCGTAATGGAGCACATCGAGGAGGCGGGCATCCACTCTGGCGACTCGGCGTGCGCGCTGCCGCCGATCACTCTGGGCGCGGAGGTCGTGGACCGGATTCGATCCTCGACCGAGGCCATCGCGCGCGGCGTCGGGGTTCGTGGGTTGATCAATATCCAGTTCGCTCAGGCCGGCGACACCTTGTTCGTGCTGGAGGCCAACCCCCGCGCCTCGCGAACGGTGCCCTTCGTTTCCAAGGCGACCGCTACGCCACTGGCCAAGGCGGCGGCGCGCATCATGCTCGGTGCGACAGTCCAGCAGCTGCGTGCCGAGGGTCTGCTGCGGGCCACCGGGTGACGGTTCTACCGAAGACTCATCGGCACCGATCGCGGTCAAAGAGGCGGTGATGCCGTTCAACCGGTTCCGCACCGTTGACGGCATTTCGGTGGACACCATCCTCGGTCCTGAGATGAGGTCGACCGGCGAGGTGATGGGCCTCGACGTCGCTTTCGGCACCGCCTTCGCCAAGAGTCAGGTTGCCGGTTTCGGGCCGCTGCCGACCAAGGGCACGGTGTTCGTCTCGGTTGCCAACCGCGACAAAAGGTTTGTGATCTTCCCGGTGAAGCGCCTCGCTGATCTTGGTTTCGAGATCTTGGCAACCGCAGGCACAGCTTCGATGCTCCGGCGCCACGGAGTGGTGGTGACCACGGTGCGCAAGTTCAGCCAAGGTGTGGGCCCGGACGGGGAGAAGACGATCGTAGAGGCGATCTTGGACGGCCAGGTCGACATGATCTTCAACACTCCACACGGACTGAGCAGTGACGGACGCCCGCGGTTCGACGGTTACGAGATTCGCACCGCTGCGGTGCTTCGCAGCATTCCTTGCGTCACGACGGTACCGGGCCTCGCGGCAGCGGTTCAGGGCATCGAGGCGATCATCGCCGGCAATGTGGGCGTGCGCTCGCTGCAGTCCTGGAGCCGGAAAAATCCGTGATCGCGGAACTCGGCTACCGCGGCGTGCTGCGGCCACTGCTGTTTCGCGCGTACGGTGGCGATGCCGAGCGTGTTCACGACCAGACGTTGGCGACGATCAGCCGGCTCGGCGCTAGCAGACCAGGTCGCGGCGCGCTGGCCGCCCTCTGCGCCCGGCATCGCAGACCGGTTACCGTCGCCGGAATCCAGTTTCCAGGCCTGGTCGGGCTGGCCGGCGGTATGGACAAGGACGGAGTCGGCCTCGAGGCCTGGGCCGCCCTGGGCTTCGGCTTTGTTGAGCTCGGCACAGTCACCGCGCAGCCCCAGCCGGGCAATGACAAGCCCCGGCTCTTCCGGCTGCCGGGAAGTGGGGCGATCATCAACCGGATGGGCTTCAACAACCGCGGCGCCCAGGTCCTCGCCCATCGACTTGCTGGCGCGGGAGTCGCCCGGGGGAATATGGCGGTGGGCCTCCCGCTCGGCATCTCCATCGGTAAGACCAGGAGCGTTCCGCTGGCGGACGCGACCGAGGACTACCTCACTTCACTGCGTGCGCTTGCCCCGTACGCGGACTATCTCGCGATCAATGTCTCAAGCCCCAATACGCCCGGTCTGCGCTCGCTGCAAGATTCCCAGCCGTTGGCCGACCTCATCACGACACTGGTGACCGAGGCCTGGCGTCTCGCGGCAGGCGCTCCGCCGATACCGATCTTCATCAAGGTGGCGCCCGACCTGACGGAGCCGGCACTCGAGGACGTGGTCCAGGTGTGCAGCGATGCCGGAGCAGAGGGCCTGATCGCGACTAATACGACCCTGGTCCGGGACGGCCTCGCCGCGGGCGAGCCACTCGCGACCGAGTCCGGAGGTCTATCCGGCGCCCCACTCACCAGACGGGCTCGGGAGATCGTCCGTTTCCTCACCCAGCGCACCAAGCTGCCGATCATCGGCGTGGGCGGCATCATGAGCCGCGACGACGGCCAGGCCATGTTGGACGCAGGCGCCAGCCTGCTGCAGATCTACACCGGATACATTTACGCGGGGCCAGCACTGGTCAACCATTTAAACCGGTTAGAACCGGATCGTGCGCCGCCGTGCTGAGGAGAAGCGAGGGGACACGCTTTTCGTCCCCGAGCGACGACGAAGTAGGCGGCGACCAAGCGCGATCCGCGCCGCGATGTTCGCGCCGCCGATCTACAGGAGGAGCCGACGCTACGAATGGAGAACCAAGCTGGTTCGTCGACACAGTCATTTCGCCGGGTCCGACGAAGACGGCGGCTTCCCGGCGAACATCGCAGCGAGCGGAGCGAGCCATAAGACAGAGCGAGCGGAGCGAGCGGAGCAATCAGGCATGGAGCATCTGATCAACTCTTACGGTGAACGTCTCGCGGCGCTGGTAGCCGAACGCGGTCCGCTCTGTGTGGGTATCGATCCGCACCCCAGTGTGCTTACCACGTGGGGCCTTGCGGCGGATGTCGTAGGCCTGGAACGTTGTGCCCGCGGCATGGTCGAGGCCCTCGCGACCATCGTGCCTGTGTTCAAGCCCCAGTCGGCATTCTTCGAGACGTACGGTGCGGCGGGAATTGCTGTGCTGGAACGCACCTTGGCGGACATCAAAGCGGCCGGGGCCATCTCACTGCTCGACGTCAAACGCGGCGACATCGGGTCAACCATGGATGCGTACACGGCCGCATACCTCAGCGACGGCTCACCGCTCGCCGCTGACGCCATCACGCTCAGCCCGTATCTCGGCTTCGGCACGCTGGATGGTGCCATCGAACTGGCAGATCGGAGCCGCCGCGGGGTCTACATTCTGGCCCTGACCAGCAATCCCGAAGGTCGACAGATCCAGCATGCTCAAACTACCGACGGTCGTGCGGTCGGCCAGGTGATCATCGACGAGGCGGCTGCGCGCAATGCCGCCCGCCGTAAGGATGGCGCTGCCCTCGGCCCTGTTGGAGTCGTCGTGGGCGCGACCATCGGACAGACCGGCACCGACTTCGCCGCGCTGGGTGGTTCCATCCTTTCCCCGGGAATCGGAGCCCAAGGCGGTACCGCCGCGGATCTCGCAGCAGTCTTCGGAGAAGCGACCCGATTCGTCCTGCCATCCACCAGTCGCGAGGTCATGTCCGCCGGACCAGAACCGGCGGGACTGCAGGCTGCTGCGACACGGATGCTGGGTGAGATGAAAGCTGCCCTCGGGTTGAGGTAAGTTCTCTAGCCTCCACTGATTCGCCGCAGGGCTTGGCGGATCTGAAATGCCTTGCCGCGAGATGAGGACGCGCGCTGTGACGATACCCCCGCTGAGCGATGAGCAACGTCAGCAGGCGCGGCTTGCCGCGACCGAGGCTCGACGCCGCCGCGCCGAGATGAAGAAGGCTCTGCGTTCCGGCGAACAAAACCTCGCTCAGGTACTCGATCTCGCCGAGACCGACGACGTCATCGCCCACGCCAAGGTCGTCGATGTGCTGAAGGCACTGCCTCGAGTGGGCGAGGTGCGCGCGACCAAGGTCATGGAACGGCTCGACATCGCTGCTAACCGCAGGCTGCGAGGCCTGGCAAGCATCAGACCGCCGCGCTGATCGCCGAGTTCTCGGATCGGTCCACGCCGCCGTCGTCTCAACGGTTGTGACGCGGGCCCGCCTCACCGTACTTTCCGGACCGACCGCAGCGGGCAAGGGAACCGTGGTCACTCGCCTGAGTCGGGAGCATCCAGAGATCTTCGTCTCGGTCTCTGTCACAACTCGGCCGCCACGTCCTGGTGAAGTCGACGGCGTGCACTACCACTTCATCTCGAACGATGAGTTCGATGCGCTCGTCGCGGACG